>NZ_KB907707.1 GCF_000382165.1 Arsukibacterium perlucidum DSM 18276
ACTTGATTAAAAAGCACCAGTTGGTGCAAAGCATGAGCCGCAAAGGTAACTGCTGGGACAATGCCTGCGCGGAAAGCTTCTTCCACTCATTGAAAGTTGAAGCAATCCAGGACGAGCCGATAATGGATAGGGAAACAATGCGACAGCACGTTTTTGAATACATTGAGGTTGATTACAACAAGACCAGAAGGCATAGTGCTCTTGGCTATCTCAGCCCAGAGAATTTTGAATTGAAGAACAGTGCTTAGTGAAGTGTCCACTGTTGCTGGTACAGATCAAAGTTTCCGAGAGCCATCATCTAGTATAGAACCAGTAATTGCCTGAGTTATTTTAGTTTAAAAAGGAGTTTTGTATGCTTGTTAATAGGATCGGGAAAATCATGAAGCTGGGCGCGTTAACCCTCCTATTAAGCTCCTGCCATTCTGCGACGCAGTCTAAACAGTTTACTCCTGTGCCTTATTTCGATAATGGTGATGGTACGGTAACAGATATCCAAACCAACCTTACCTGGCAACGTTGCAGTGTTGGCCAGCTTTGGACAGAGGAAACCTGCATCGGCGAGCCGACTTTCTTTACTTGGGATGATGCCATGCAGCAGGCTAAAGACGGCTGGCGGCTACCAACGGTCGATGAGCTGGATACGCTGGTATTATGCAGTAACGGCCAACGCACACCCTCTGTCCGTCCCAATGGAAAGTTCGCTCGCGAAACAAATGGAAAGTGCCCAGGCTCCAATCCCCTGCCGACGATTAACCGGTGGGCTTTTCCAAATACGCCTACAATTTGGTATTGGTCATCGTCGTCGTACGCTGAAGATAGTGGTGTCGCATGGGTCGTCGGTTTCGGCAATGGCAATGTTTACAACAATAGTAAGTTTAACGACTACCATGTACGCTTGGTAAGCACCGGACATTGATTGGTGGGGGCGCGCCTAGGCCATTAGGCGATGGTGAGCGTTGCTAATTTAACAAGGTAAAGCAAACTTTATTTTAAATAAATGATGTTGATTGTACGTCCGCTTCACGCTCACAGCGGTTCTGACTGCTGGCTGCCAAAATCGGACATTAATTGTACATAATTATTAGCCGCTATGTGATGTCCGAGAAAACCTCAGACAGTGATTTTAATACTACTTTATGTTTAGTAGCCTCTTACCCCCCCGCATTTGTCTCAAACTAATGTATCTGTTGTACCTGTAACTTATTGTAAGTTTTAGAAATGGGGGGTATTGTTCAACACATTAAATTTGCAAAAACGGATCAATAAATACTTAATTACGGAACGGCTCAGCGAATACGCTTCAACTTCTAATGAGTTCGTCCTCTGTTGAGGTAAGGATAAAATGAAAAATTACAATGGACAGTTGATTCTTGACTTAAAGCGCAGGATTGAAGAAGACTTCACTTCAAGTAATTGGGAAGAGATTGGGCTTCTCACTGATTGTTCACATCTAATTTCCGGACATTCTAGGCTTTTGCGCAGTTTGCATTTTGGAGACGAAGACTATGGCGGAAATATCATAAGTGTTCTCAGAGCGATGCACGATCATAATCCCAATGCTCTTACTTCGGTTGAAGAGTTTTTGGATAAATGGTATCCAGACCAGAATATTACTTATATTTCTGCAAAGCCTTCTGAGAAAAAAATTACGTTTTCACCAAGTGTTTTTACAATACCTGATGGCGAAATAGAGGAAGATTTAGTTGCCGTAATGATGCCATTTGCAGGTTTCGATAATGTATATGACTCGATTAAAAATGCCTGTGCGTCTGCTGGCTATAGATGCTTAAGGGCCGATGATATCTGGGACAGTTCATCCATTATTCAGGACATTTTTAGCTTAATCTTTAGAGCAAAAATTGTTGTCGTTGACTTTTCTGGCAAAAATCCAAACGTAATGTACGAAACAGGTATAGCTCATACCTTGGGTAAGGTAGTAGTCCCTTTAGCACAAGTTATTCAGGATATCCCATCTGACATGGTTCATCACCGGGCGTTAATCTACCTTAAAAATGGTGAAGGCTTGAATTCCTTGGAAAAGGCGCTTGAGAATAAACTTCGATCAATCAGTGATTAACAAGGCCTGTCAGCAACTTTCTCGTTGGTCACACATAGCTATATTACTATCTGGGCATACAGCCCCTGATATTGATTGAGGTTAGGATATTCACTTGAAAGACGACATCTTTTCTAAGTTATTTAATGGATATGAATCGGAGCAGTTTGCTGATGAGACAAAATGGAAGCTTTTTCCACGTAGCTGCGGGCGAAATGAACTAAATGTTAAGCATCTTGTGAGGTTAATGCAACCTACGAAGTTACTTTTCCATCGTTTGAGTCCTACTACTAAAGATGCCGCAAGAACTAATACATTATCATCTCGCTTTGGTCTTGGGGAGTTTCCATTACACACCGATTTTGCCAGTGTAACAGTACCGCCAAAATATATCTTATTGGTTGCGCCTCGCCCACGCGACACCGAGACACTTTTATTTGATGCACGTCGATTAATCGAACAGTATGGTCATGATTATCTTTCGAGGTGTTTATTTCTCCTACATGGGACTACTCCTCGCTACTGCCGAATGCTAACTTTAAAAGATGGTCGTCTGTGTTTCCGTTATAACAAAGTAGTGATGACGCCACAGAACCCTGAGGCTCAGGAGGTAGCCAATTACATTAATTCTGGAGGTTTACCTTTATGCCGAATAAACTGGCATCAGCATCGAGTTGCGTTAATCGATAACTGGGGTACGTTTCATTCTCGTAGCACTTACAAAGACCCCGATAGGATTGGATTATATAGATTCGCCATTTGGAAGGAATAAAAATGACTTGGACTGCTGAAAGCTATTATGCAAAAGCTTATGTTTACTGGACGAAGGCTACATCTAGGGACCGAGCAAACGAGGACTTCCTATTGAACGTAGCCTTTGCAGTAGAGTTTGTTGCCCGTGGAACTATTTGTCATGTCAATCCCGCGCTAAATGCTGCCACGGATTTAGAGAGTATCCTTTTCGCGTGTGGGCAAGAACCCAGAGCACCTATAAAAACGATTGATTTCTTCGATGTCATCAAGCGACTGCAAAGGTTGGTCCCAGATTTAACAGAAATTGAACTTCAAAAGGTAAGAACGCTTATTGATATCCGAAATGGAGAGCTTCATGGCGATAAGACTGGAATGAATCAGATCAACCCAGACAGTATTATGCCGAGCATCTATTCATTCTTCGTTAAGGCCGCAAAGTTTGCCGATCAGAGTCTAGCTGCACTGTTAGGGCCTGAGGATGCACAGCTTGCCCAACAAACGGCCAACGCCATAACTAAAGATCGCACAACACGAGTTAGAGACCTTATAAAAGTATGTAAGGATCGTTTTTTCTCCCTGACTAATGAACAACAGAGTCAGATGAGAGAGTCCTCAAAGACACAAGTGATATCCGCAGTCTTAGCTAGCGGTCATCATCTTATATATGTCAAATGTCCAGCGTGTGCACAAACTGGACAACTTGTCGCCACACCAGTAGGCAGAAGTGCTCCAATTCTGAGGGGAGATGAGCTTGTTCAAGAGGTTAGGGTTATCCCTATGCAGTTCACCTGTAAATGCTGCAACCTTGATATAAAAGGATTGGACGAACTTATGGCCGCTGGATTTTCTCATGAGTACCGTTCATTTGATGACGTCGATCCTCTAGAACACTTTAATATAAACCCTCATGATTATGTTGATCCAGAAGAGATTGCGCGTGAGTATCATCGAGATATGTACGAGTATCAAGATGAGTAAAGATAAGTGAGTTGGCGGCAAGCCAGCAAACACCGTTGGATTGTAATACTCGAAATGTGAACTTTAACAAAATTAATGTCCAGACCAATGTCCGCAATTCGCTCATAGCGGACTAAGGCTTTGAAAGTTTCCTAGCTGAAAATAAAGTCAACAATTACAGTGCTAATCATCAGGTAAACAGATAGAAATACCCATGCCGCCAGCCACCAGTCTTTGCGGCTGGCGTATTTCTTAACTTCTACCGGATTTAAAAACGGATCTCGGGAGTTATTAAAACCGCAAATAGGCAGAAATATCGCCCAGGCGTACCACATTACCCGCCAGCCTGGGCCGTCCCACTTACTAATTGTATCTTTCTGCGCGGCCCTCATCTTTCGCTCTATTGGCCGCATGCTGAACATTGCAAAAACCAGCCAGGAAATCACAGATGAAACCAACATTAGCCCGAAAAGATTACTTAGCAGTGAAAACTCAATTTCGTTCTCTGTCACAACCGGGTTCTCGTAATTTGATCATATCGCTTACCAAAAAAGTCTTGTGCTGATTCATCAGCATGCTTCGATAAATTATAACCGGCATATAGACCAGCCCCTATTAAGCAGACCCAGCCTACTGGCCCCAGAATAAGCTTAATGCCTATGCCAACTGCGAGTTTACCAACACCAATACCGGTTAATACGGATGCAGTTAGTCCTGCACTTTGAACCACAAATTCTCTGGTACCATCGCCGCCATTTGCACTTACGCCTTTAACTCTATTTGCCCGGAAACCAATATCTACAAGGATAGCGCCATTACCCAGAATACGGCTATATCGCGCGTAGTTATTCAGGGCGACAACTTGCTGTGAGGTGCTGACCTGCAAGGTATTGGCGGTGCGCTGGCTACCCGCTGAATTACCATGCATATTGCGGCCACTTTTGGCGACATTAATACTGCGATCAACATTCGCTAAGGTTGTTTTAGTGCTGCTGGCTTTGTTAAGTGCTGCATAGCGCTTTAACTGGGCCTGGAAGCGCATAATCAGATCTGCATGCGCCGCACGAACTGCCGCCTCTTTGGCAGCAATTAGCGGGTTATGGGCGCCTCTGGCACGTGCGCCGCTAACAGCGCTTTTGGCCTGACTGGCTTGATGTAAATCTTCCAGCGCAACCTGATATTTTATTAATGCCTTTTGCAAAGCACTGCTTTGCTCACCTGCTAAGCTGATTGCAGCCGCGGCAGCTGGTAAACCATGTAGCTCAATCCGCTCCATTACTGGTTTAATATGTTCATCAACGGTTTGCGCAATGGGTAAGGTGTATTCTTCATAATGAGAATAGGTTTGGGCAATACGCTGCTGCGCGGCGAGAGGCATGGCCGACATATGCCCGGAAATAAAGGTATCGTTTGGGCCGCAAGAGGTTAAATAAGGTTTGCCCGGAACCAGCATATCCATAGTACTGGTGCGGTTAAACTCATTAAAGCGGGCCAGTAAGTCGGGATCTGACGCAAAAATGTCACTGGCGCGCTGCGCCCGGGTTGCAATATAAAACTCGGCCATATCAATATCCTTATTTTCAGCTTTACGCGGAATTTTAGGCAAAGTATTTCAATTCATCAATAAATATTAACTGTTAATAAACTAATTAATCACAATTCGCATTTTTAGTAATGAGATATACCAGTAAGATTGACGCCCAAAGTGCCACATAGACTATTGTATTGGCTTTCAATTGAAAGTAACGTCAGAGTTAATTTGCAAAGCAAAACAGACACTATAATGAAATCTCATCTATTAAAATACGTCGGCTGGATAAGCGATTTTTTCCTGGCAGCTATGACGATTGCTTACCTGGTTTTTATCTTTTTGGCACGGGAGCAGTTTAACACCGTGCAGTTAATCATTTTTTTCGGCCTGGGGTTAATTGCTGTTGTTGTTCTGGCTCGGGCCATATTTAAGCAAATTGCCAGTTTAACCCGCTGAAAAGCGAAGGAGGACATATGCGCAAGGTTAAACAAATAAACTTCAGTACTGTGATTAACGCGCCAATAGAGTTGGTATGGCAGCGGATGTTTGATGATACCGGTTTTCGGATCTGGACGGCGGCCTTTTGCGAAGGTTCATACTATGAGGGTAAGTGGCAGCAGGGCGATCCAATGCGGTTTTTGTCGCCGTCTGGTGATGGCATGGTGGCCACCATTGCTGAGCTGGAACCGCTTAAGTTTGTCTCGATTAAACACCTGGGCTTTGTGGTTGGCGGTAAAGATGACTTAAGCAGTGAGCAGGTTAGCAGCTGGGCGCCGGCCTTTGAAAATTACTATTTTAAAACGCTGCCAGAGGGCACTGAAGTAAAAGTAGAGCAGGAAATTGACCCTTCGTATGATGAGTTTATGTCACGCTGCTGGCCTGTAGCACTACAAAAACTGAAAGCCTTATGTGAGCAGGCCTGAACTTGGTCGCAGGCTTTTGGTCATACTGGGCGTTACGTAATCAACAAGGGAAGTTATGAATAAACTTAAACAACTGTGGCGCGATAACCGCGGCCTTATCGTTTTTATCAGTTTGATGTTTGTGTTTCGAAGTGCGGTAGCAGATTGGAATGACGTACCGACCGGCTCGATGCAGCCCACCATTGAAATTGGTGACCGGATTTTAGTTAATAAAATGGCTTACGACTTACGCCTGCCGTTTAGCACATTGTCAATGCTGAAATTGGCTGACCCGAAGCGCGGCGATATTGTGATCTTTGCCTCAGAAGCCGCCGATAACCGCCTAGTGAAAAGAGTTGTTGGTATGCCGGGCGATGTGGTGGCCATGCAACATAATGTGCTGAGTATTAATGGCGAACGATTGGCGTACACCGAGTCAGATCCGGCAACTGAAGCCGCGGAATCAGAGCCTGGCAACGAAGTACTGTTAACCGAGCAACTGGGTGGTATCCGTCATGCCGTTAAGTTAGCACCGCTATCGAGTGGTTTGGCTAACTTTGCCCCGGTGCGGGTGCCTGAAGGGCATTATCTGGTACTGGGCGATAATCGCGACAACAGCGCCGACTCGCGGGTAATTGGCTTTGTGCCGCGCCACGAAATTGTTGGCCGTGCTGGCAAGGTGTTGTTCTCTCTGGATTATGATAACTACTACCTGCCACGGCGCGAACGCTTTTTAGCCTCTCTATAATATTTCAGATTACCTGACATAGCCGCCGTGCGGCTGTGTTGCATTTTTTCTTGCCGGGCTGAAACGGACAATCACCACTCTTTTGGAGCTAACTATTTGCTTTAGGTCGCGGGGTTCGCACCACAAGCTGCGGATAATGCTCACACAGTATCGCGACATAGTGCTGAAATTTAACCTTGCTCGACTTCTCAAGCACACAAGCTTTAAGCAACTTAATCGCTTGCTTGCAGTAACGCAGATATTTGACCGGCAGCTTGTCACATTTACTGGCCGTTTGCAGAATATTCAGGGCGATGATGGTATTTGTTGGCATATGATCAAAGGTTTCACAAAACAGGCTTACGGCCTGAATAAAAAAGCCATTTTCGTAGGCTTCGGCTGCTTCAGCGCTAATCTGTTTAATGGTTGCTTTTAACTCCTCATGCCTGATTTTTTCCATCTTCAGCATAATTTTCTGGGTTTCAGTCAGATAATCATCGTTGACCAGATAACTGGCCAGTTTATCAATATAAAACTGACTGCTGTGAATATCTCCCAGTTCAAAATAGGCTTTGGCAGCATCCATGCAACTGTCGATGGTCATTTTCTCTGCTTTGTCGGCGACACCATTGTCCAGTAATGGCTGGCGGGCTTCGATTAACAGGCCTTTTGCTGCCAGGATCCGACTGCGCACCACATTAATGGCTTTTTGCCAGTCTGTGTCGGCGAAACGTTTAATGACACTATCCAGTAACTGACTGGCATTTTGCAGAATAACGGTGCGCTCCAGCGGGTTTTTGCTGTAAGCAACATCTATTAAACTGCGGGCATGATTCAGGTAATTCTCAGCAGTATCTTCAACAGAATAACGGGCTGCGGCCAGCAACTTACCATTAATACGGGCCGCGGTTTCCTTGTCACCAATGATAACATTCAGGTTACTAAGCGTGCGTTGCCGCCTGATATTTTTCGGTGACAATAATACTGCCTGATATAAGGTTTGCTGCGCAGCCTCATAACGGCCATATTTGACCATCAGATGCGACAACCAGTCGAGCGCTTCTACCTTAGTAATATCATACTGCGTTAAATCAGCCAGTTGCAGCTCAGTATCATCCCAACGCTCAAGATAAAACGCAGCAATAGCGGCGCCCAGCCTGGCCCAGGGCAGGGCTTTGTCCGTTAACACACTTTTATAGAAACGCTCGGCTTGCTGATACTGGCCGGTTTTAAGCAGTAATTCACCTTTAATCCGCAAAGCCTGAAAAGTGAATTCGGGTTTGTTACGCACCACGCTGTCGCATTCTCTAATGGCATCAGTGAAGTTGTGTTCAAACAAATTCAAATAGACTTTTCTCAAAGCAATTTTTTGCTTAACGGACCGGATTAACCGCTCGTTTAATATAGGAAAGGTAAAGGGCTTTAAAATGTAATCATCGGGTTGTAATTCAATAACGCCATGCACCAGCTGGCGTTGGCTTTCGGCGCTGATCATAATAAAGCAGCATAGTGGTGGCATCAGTGCCTGCTGCTTCAGGGTTTCAAATAACTGATAGCCGTCTTTGCCTTCGCCAAGGTTAAAGTCGCAAAGTATAAAATCGTAAGGAATATTATGGCAGCGGCTTAGCGCATCGTTGGCATCGCGACTTAAGTGAATGGCCTCAAAACCAATTGTTTGCAACATTGCTTTGACTGAAGCACGCACGGGTGCACTGTCTTCAATAACAAGAACCTGCTTACAACGAAAAAAACTGGCATCCATGGTAGCACTCAGTGGCGGCGTGTTATCGCAAAAGGCGAAAAATTTTTCTGATAGTAGCGTTATTTAAAGGCACAGGTAAAGTAATGAATGTAATGAGAGCTGCGTGGCTTGGTTCTGCTGGCAATGGCTTAACAGCAGAAAAAATAATCTGATTTTTATCCTGCTACGTAACGTAAATGGTTAACTGCTGACATGCATTAATAACAACTGGTAAATAACCAATAACAACGGAGCGTTGCCATGCATTACCATCGCGTTGCCCACCTGAACCGGCAGGATGTGCGGATTGATGAAATCGCTATCCATTCCTTTGAAATGGGAGTGTATCTGGTTGAGGTAGTATTCGACAGCCGCAAAGGTTTTATCGTTGACGATAGCAACCGGCCCCAGCAATTTCATAGTGTCGAAGAAGTAAAACAGGCTTTGACAGAGTGCGTGGTGCGCCAGGCATTTCTGGTACACCAGTCAGCTTACGACGAAATGTGCGGCGGCCCGGAAAAAGTGGACAACACCCTAAACGTAGCCATCCATTTCAGCCGCACTGGTGATTAAACACTTGACCCGCTAATCGCGGCTTACCGTGGGAAGGTGTTGCTGTAATTGCTGCCACATCTGCTGATTGCGCTGCTTTAACTGAGCAGCCCGCTCGGCCAGCTGGGGCAGAATGTCGGCTTTGGTTGCCAGCAGCAGATCAATTCGCAGGCACAGGCTGTCAGCGGTAAGCTCCTCGACACAAAAATCGGCCATGGCGAAGTCGCTCATCATGGCATGGTATTTATGACTCCAGCTGGTGGCAATGCAAGGCACTCCCTGGCTTAAGGCGTTTACGGCACCATGAAAACGTGAGCTGATAACCAGTTCGGCACCACCAATAAAAGCTTTTACCGCCAGCGGGTCTTCAATTTGCACTAAACCGCAAGGTGATAATTTGGCAATTTCAGCGCACAGTTCAGCGTCTTCCCGCCCTTCGTGATTTACCAGCACCACCTGATAGCCCAGCACGGTAAGTTTATCCGCTGCTGCGGCGAAAGCGCCGACATAGCCCGCCCGCATAGTTTCGGCATCGGCGTGGTTATACTTTGATACTACTTTAGAATTCGGAATAAGGGCAGCGTAAGGCGTGGCGATATCGGGTACCTCATGGTTAGCCTGAGGGGTTAGCCCTACGGTAAAATCTGGGGTAAGTACCACGCTTGCTGGCAGCGGGCTGACACAGCTTTGCAAATGGCTCAGCGACACAGGGTCGCGGACAAAGATAAGCCTGGCATGCTGAATAATGTCCCGCATAGCCGCTTTACTTTGCTCGCTGGCAAAAGGTCCAAATGCTTGCGGCATAAAGATAAAGGGTTTACCGGCTGCATTAAAACGTTTTACTTCCCTGGCAGTATTTTGCAAAAACTGCAGCGGCCACTGGTCGCCATAAGCAAAGCCGCTGGCTTCCAATACAATGTCTACATCGCGCTCGGTAACCATCCCGTAGCGCTTAAACAACCGTTGAATGCTTCCGGGTAACTTACCAATCAGGCCGGTTAAATCAATGCCTTTGCGCCGGAACGCCAGTTTTTGCCAGGCGCCAAGCCTGGCCCGTTCCGGGTAAGGTAAATTAGGCCCGGGCGATAAAACTAACTGATAATCCGGCAGGCTTTTTAAACCATCAAGACAGGCCAGTAACATCAGGTAAGCGCCTTTATTCCGGAATTGCACACCTTTAATTTCGATAAATGGTGGTTTGTTCATGTAAAACCCTTTCAGTGGCGGCCGGCTCCGCGCGCGGTAATAAGTTGCCATAGTTGCGCGCGGGTGCTGGCGAAAATAAATAAGAAGAAAAAGGAAGCGAAGGCATAAGACACCAGGGTTGCCCAGGCTGCACCAACAATCCCCATAGTAGGAATTAGCCACAGGTTAAGACCAACATTCAGCAGGGCGCCAATACCATGGCTGAGCAATGACAATGGCTCCTGCTCGGTAATGACCAGATGCTGACTGATCAGATAGCGGATAAAGATAAAGCAACCGGCCCAGATATGAATACGCAGCACTTCAACTGCCGCGCTGAAATCTTCCCCGAACAATAAGCCAATCAGCCAGGGTGCGGCAACAGTCATTAGCACCGCGATACTGAGCGCTGCACTGAAAAATAGCAGGGCAAACCGGCGCAACTTTAAGTAATAGGGGGTTAAACCCTGTTGATAGGCTTTTAACATATCAGGGTAGTAGCGGGTCGCTAAAGTGGCCGGGAATACATACCATAGCTCCGATAACCTGCTGGCAGCGGCATAGATACCTGCCTGCTCAGTGCCGGCTATCGCACCCAGCATCACTATGTCAATTTTCAGGTAAATGACTGTGACAATTCCCGACAGCCATAGCCAACTGGACCGCTTTAGTAACGATGTTATCTGTGCCTTATTAAACCAGCGGGGATGGTATGGTGGCCAGCGGGTTTCCCCCGGCATAAAGGGTTGCTGTTTATAGCGGAACAGCAGGTATTGGCCAGTAGCTACCAGTAAAAATTCGATGCCGGTTATCAGGAGTAAACTGGCAATGCCAAAGCCGCTGTATAGTAAGGCCAGTTTGGCGCCAAAGCTGACCAGGGTTATGGCGGTTTTCAGATAGGCGGTGCTGCGAAACGTTCCCTGATAGTTCAGATAAAATTCAAACAGCAAAAAGCCAAAAAAACTTTGCAGTAAAAACAGCACCGGAATGGCAATACCGGTATTGCCGCTGAGTATATCGGGGTAGAGCAGATAAAAGCCCAGCAGCATCAGGCTACCACCGAGCAAACCCAGCGCCAGCCTGACGCTGACTGCACTGTATAGCAGGGTCATCGCTTGCTGCCCAGTTTGCTGCTGAACCATCCGCCGGATCACATTATTGTTCAGGCCCATGCTGGTTAACGGTACTAAAAATGCGCTCCAGGCCATAACGATGGAATAGATACCCAGCTCGCTGGCACCTAATACTCTGGCCACAAAAATAGTTAGTATGGCCGCAGCCAGCAGCTTAACCAGGCGGTCGCCCAGCATCGCGGTTGCTCTGGCAACTAATAGTTTCTTTAGCATAGAGTGCTCATTGAGGAACGATTAACTGACATTATGATTTTCGCCGGTTGGCTAAGTTGTGACGTAGCGCAGAGATAATTCGCCAGATATTTTGCAGCAGGCCAATATACACCGCAAACACCAGGATAAACAGCAATAGCATCGCCACTTCCGGTACCAGCAAATACTCGCCAATAATGCCAACACAGGCAAAAACAGAGGCCAGGGCAGTGATCAAAATCAGTGACTCGCCTGAGTTAAGACCGAGCCGTAATGAAATATGATGCAGATGTTCACGGTCTGCCTGGAAGGGCGACTGACCTTTTAAGATCCGTCGCAACATGATGGCAACCATATCCATTAAAGGAATGGCAATTAACCAAAGTGCGGTAACGGGCCGGAAACTGGCTGTTTCACTTTGGGTGCTAATCAGTAACAGCCAGATCACTGACAGACCAATTAACATACTGCCGGCATCACCCATAAAAATTTTTTTATTTTTAAGCCAACCCAGGTTAAAGGCCAGATAGGGCACCAGGGCTGCAATAAATACCAGTGGTAACAACGCCTGTTCTGCCTGGCCCCACAGCAGCATAAAGACCGCGATGCTGCCAAAACTGACCATACTGAGCAGGCCGGCCAAACCATCAATACCATCGGTCATATTAAAGGCATTAATGGCGGCAATTACCGCAATCAGCGTAAAAGGAATGCCAAGAATACCTAACTCTACTGCACCAAAACCAAAAATATTACCCAGATTATTAATATGTAAATCGAGGCTGTAAATCATGGCCAGGCCGACAATAAGCTGCACAGCCAGGCGAATTTTGACACTTAAATCCAGGGCATCATCAAAAGCGCCAAGAATAACAATAAGCGCCGCACAGGCCAGATAATAGCCCAGCATCACATCTGATGAGATATGATTACCAAGTACCAGTAACAGCGTCAGATATATTGCCAGGCCGCCAATTAACGGCACGGCACCACTGTGCTGTTTACGACCCTGCGGAATGTCCAGCAAACCAAGTTTTGGCGCTAACGGCCTTAACAGCAAGATAGCAAGCAAGCTGGCTATTGTTGCCAACAATACGCTGTAAGTTGATTCAGGTATCGGCATACTCATTCCGTATCTACTTTATTCAGCCTGTCGTCAGCTGCTATCGGCTTATAATCTGGTTTAATACATACTTAACTGGTTAGTTGCAGCTAATTAGCTATAAACTAAGTGTTTTTAATAGCCATTGCGCTTATTGTAGTCAGGAATACTGGCTTTTGGATAGCACAACTTTGAATAGCAAACTCAGGGTGTTAATTATCACCAATATGGGGCCGAAACCGACGGCACCGTTTCAGGGCTTGTTTGTCCGCCAGCAGGTTGATGCGCTTACCGGACTTAAGCCTGGTTACCATTTTATGCGTTGGCATACTGACTCAAGGCTGAACCGGCTATTAAAATATCCGGTATTTTTTGCTGACTTTATTTGGCGTTTTCTGTTTAGCCGGCATAAGTACATGATACTGCATGTACATTTCTTTTATCCGACTATCTGGCTGGCACTACTGTACAAGGCGCTGCGCAACCCCGCGGCAAAAATTATTGTTACCTGCCATGGCAGTGATATTTATAAATATCAGCCGCCCGGCTTCTGGTATCGCTGGTGTGCCGCTAAGGTACAGCATTGGATTTTTACCAGTAACGCTCTGAAAAACCGCTTTAGTCTGGATTGCCCGCAAAGCACGGTACTGTCAGCCGGTATTGCCGATAGCTTTGCTACGGTGTCGCAACTTGATATCAGCGCTAAAACAATAGATTTACTTTATGTCGGCAGCCTTGACCATAACAAGGGTATTGACCGCCTGATTGCATTATTACCTTTTTTAGCGGGTAAGAAAGTGGTTATCGCGGGCGCTGGCCCTATGCTCAAGCTGTTAGCTGAGGCCGCAGAGCCATACCCTGATGTCAGGATCCGTGGCCCGCAAACAGCCAGCGAGCTTGCTGGTTTATATCAGCAAGCCCGTTGTTTTATCAGCTTATCGCGCAATGAATCGTTCGGCCTGGTGATGGCCGAAGCAATGGCATGTTATACCCCGGTAGTGGCCACCTTCACTGATGGTGCCGCGGCGCAGCTGCGAAGTGGAACAAATGGCTTTCTGGTGGCACAAAACAGTCAACAAACACCGCTGAATGAACAGTTGCTTATTGCTGATTTACAACGTGCATTAACCAGAGTGTGGCAATTGTCACCAGCGCACTATCAGCAGATGCAGTTGGCAGCAAGAGCGTGGGCAGAGCAATGTTTAGTCAGCGACGTTGCCGCTAAACTAATTAATCTTTATCAGGACATCTGATTTATGCCAGAAGCAACCCAAACCAAAATGCCAGAGCAGGTAACAGTTGGTGTAATAGACGTCGCCGCTTTTAAAAATATGGCTGCGCTACTTGAGTATATTGTCCCGGCGAAAGGCCCGGTATTTGCCGGCTCTGCTATCGCCGTTAATCCTGAAAAAGTGTTGGCGGCCAGCCGTAACCCACAGTTACGCGAGGTTATTGAGGCTGCCGATATTCGGTACGCTGATGGCATCGGTGTGGTTAAGGCCATGCGCCGGCGCTTAGGCCGGCATGTAGAGCGGATCCCAGGCTGTGAGTTATGGCAGGAACTTATGCTACGGGCGGCGCGTTTTCAGGTACCGGTATTTATTATTGGGGCTAAGCCAGAGGTGCTGGCGCAAACCCGCGATAAGCTTAGCGCCGCAGGTACTAAGCTGGTAGGGGCGGTAGATGGTTATTTCAGTGACGAAGCAGCGCTGATAGCCCAAATTAAACAAACTGAGCCGCGGATTATCAGCGTTGCCATGGGCTCGCCCAGACAGGAGTTATTGATCCAGCGGCTGCGTCAGGCTCACCCCAGTTGTTTTTATATGGGAGTAGGAGGCACTTACGACGTTTACACCGGGAATGTGAAACGCGCGCCGGCACTGTGGTGTAAACTGAATCTGGAATGGGCATACCGGCTGCTATTGCAGCCAAGCAGGATTGCTCGTCAACTCGGCTTATTGCGCTATTTGTGGTGGTACTGGACTGGCAAGGTGTAACAGGATGACAAGCATGAATTCACAACAAAACTGGCCGTTAATCAGCGTATATATGCCAACATTTAACCGGGTGGCCATGGCTACCCGGGCCATTGATTCAGTGCTGGCGCAGGATTATCCCAACCTTGAATTACTGGTGGTCGATGACTCGTCTACGGATGATACCTGGCCCAGCCTTACCAATAAATACGTTAATGATGAGCGGGTACGCTTTTTCCGCCAGCCTGAAGGCAAGGGCGCCTGTGCTGCCCGTAACCGGGCGATTAGCGAAGCGAAGGGCGAATTTGTTACCGGCATTGATGATGACGATGAGTTTTTACCTCAGCGCCTGAGCAGTTTATACCAGGCATACGATCCTCAGTACAGCTGCGTTTGCTCGGGTTATATCTGGGATTATGGCAGCTTCCGGAAAACCTTATTTGCGGTAGATGAAGTGGTGACGTTAAGCAGCTTACTCGATTTGCACTCGTTATCGAATCAGGCTTTGGTGCAGCGTGATAGGATGCTGCAGCTGCAAGGGTTCGATGAAAGCCTGGCCGCTTTTCAGGACTACGATATGTGGGTAAGGGTAGTGGCAGCATTCGGGCCCGCCCGGCGGATAAGCAATGCCAGTTATAAGGTAAATGTTGGCCATGAACTGGGCCGGATCACCAACTCGCCCAAACGACTGGATGCCCATAAACAGTTTGTTGCCAAACACCGGCCTTTGATGAGTGAGCGCAACTTGCAAAATCAGATGTTTTACCGGCTGATGATGGAAAAACAGCCGCTGGGTTTGCTGGAGTTACTGGGGCAGTGCCGCTATGGCTTACAGAAATTAAAATGGCGCTATTATCTGAAACAAAAAATGGCCTGGTTAAGTAATTTACGGATCCGACTGTTTAGTAAAGGCCTGGCGGGGTTATTTAAAAAATAATGTTGTCAGCGCTATTACCCAACTCAATTTCTGCCGGTCTGGTACCCAAACTGACTTCTGTCAGCTGGCCCGCTTTTCTGCTGTTTTATCTGGCGCCGTGGTTTTTGCTTATCGACAGTATTAGTGGTGGCCTGCAACAGGCGCCGCTGGTATTGCCATGGTCTTTATTGTTTAAAGCATTGTTGCTCAGTCTGCTGCTGTGGCAACTGGTGCTCTGGCGTTGTAAAAGCCTGCTGCTATTGCTTGGCATACTGCTGTTGGGGCTCGGCGGGCCAGCTTACAGCCATCTGACTATCCCGGCCCTTAGCGGGCGTGGAGCGGCTGGTTTTATTGGCAGTGAATTGCCATTGCTATTAAAAACGTTGGCGCCGCTGCTGGCGTTCAGCTTTTTCCTGCAGTTTTGCCGGCGTTACCCCGATGCTTTTCTGATAATGACCGATCGGCTGATGCTGCTCAGTTACGCTGTTATTTTACTTAACCTGGCGTTAGGGTTGCTTGGTTTTGGTTACACGGCTTATCAGCCAATGGACAATGTTGACCAGCCTTTTTTAGGGGTAAAAGGCTTTTTTTATTCGACTAACGAGCTGGCAGTGGTGTTGCTGGTCGTCAGCGGCTGGTTATTGTGGCGCTGTTGGCCAGAGCATAAAGCCCGCTATTTGCTGCTTAGCCTGTTAACTATTGGCAGTGCATTGTTGCTGCTGACCAAAACCGGCTTGCTGGGTAGCTTGCTGCTGGTAGCCTTAATACCATTACTGTCGGCCAGGCCAGGCTTTTACCGCCAATACTACAGGCAACTGTTAGTTTGCCTGCTACTGGCGCTGACTGCTCTGCTACTATTTGTCTGGTACGCTGAGCCACTGTTACGGGCAGCCGGTTTGTACGATAAACTGGCTTATGCTTATCAGCAACGCGGTGTGCTGGGAATTCTGTTGTCATCCAGAGACTTATATTTAAGCGTTATCTGGCAGCAAACTGAACAGCATTATCAGCTGATCCACCGGGTGTTCGGGGTAGGTGTTGCCGGGGTCAGTGTCCTGCTGAAAAAATACTTTATTGAAATTGACCTGTTCGATTTAATGGTATTTTATGGCCTGGCCGGTGTGCTTATTTTCAGCCTGACGTTTGGCCGGTTTTTTTACACCAGTTTTGCGCAGTTAACAGTGCATCCGCTGGCAGCAACTGTGTTATTTATTAACGTATTACTGCTGGGTGTGGCGATGCTGGCAGGGCATGTAATGACATCTGGCATGCTGTGGTTGCCATGGGCTTTACTTAATGCTGCGGTGTTTAATCAACGACTAACCATTTCTGCGATCGCTGGGAGAGCAGAAGTGCCGCGGGGGCCTGATGAAAGATCTGCTTGAACCTTTTTTGTATCCACAAAATATTTTTCTGTATGGCTTGTTAGTTGCCTGTATTGTTTACCGGAAAAAAGGTTTGTGGTTGTTGTTACTGGGCTTTTATCTGGCAGGCAATACTTATTTTGCTAATATGGTTCGCAGCCATTATGCTGCGCAAATTAGCGGTAGCAGTTTACCACAAAGCAATAGTATCTATGTTGTGCTGGGGTGTGGTGGTTCGGCCGAGGCGTTGCCTGCCTGTGCCAGGGCGAGGCTGGACCGGCTTGGACAAAGCCTGGGTGGACAGACTGCGCCGGTTATTATCACTACCCGCTATTGTCAGCCGTATCAGGATTACCTGTTAAGCCAGCAGCTGCAGCCGCTGGTTATTGATTGCTTTGATGCTGGTGATAACACTTACCAGGAGTTCAACAGTTTAAGCGAGCGCCTGAATCAGCGGCAACGGTTGCAGGTTATTACCAGTGATTTTCATGGATGGCGGGTGATTAACTTAATCAACTATCACCAGCTAAACGCTGGACTGAGCACTGTCAGTAGCCAGACATTCCGGCCTCTTAATTGTGGCTGGAATTGCATGGTTACGGTTAATCTCAGTAACTACGATTTGTACAGTAAACTGATTGCCGAATACGCCAGTTATCTGGTCTGGCGGGTTAGCGCAAAGACTGCAATATGGCAGCAATAGTTTGCCCGGCATCCTTCAGGTACTCCCGAAGTTGTTCGACTGGGATAGGCTTGGCGAATAAATATCCCTGAATAAGCTGGCAGTCACGCTGTTGCAGATAGCTTAGTTGCTCGGGGGTTTCTACGCCTTCAGCAATACACTGCAGCGACAGGTTATCAGCCAGAGTCAGGATCGTATCTAAAATGGCATGAGGTTTAGTTGGTATTAAATCGCGGATAAAACGCCGGTCAATTTTTATCAAATCGATCGGAAATTCCTGCAGGTAGGTAAGTGACGAGTAACCGGTGCCGAAATCGTCCAGATAGAGGCTAAATCCTGCAGCTTTTAACTGATGCATGGTAGCGATCGCCAATTTACGGTTAGTCATAATGGCACTTTCAGTAATTTCCAGTTTAATCCAGGGCAACAATGCCGGATGCTCAACCAGTAAGGCTTGCAAGTTGCTGGCTAAGTTAGCTGAGCATAACTGTACTGCCGATAAATTAACCGATAATTCAAGCTGATAGCCGTTGCTATGCAGTTGTTGCAAATCGGTCAGCGCCTGACGCAACGACTGCCAGGTAAGCTGATCAATTAATCCTAACTGTTCGGCCAGTAAGATAAACTGATCAGGCGGTACCATCTTGCCATTGTTGTTCCATCGCAATAGCAGTTCAATACTAGTCACTTTAGTCGTGTTGATGTTTACAACCGGCTGATAGTAATTTTGCAGCTGCTGAGCAGCGAGTGCTTGCTTAAACTGATGCTCCAGGGTCAGGTTATGCAGCGCCAGTTGCTGCATGGTAGCCTGATACAGTAAATAAGGCTGGTGGCTCTGGGTTTTGGCATGATACATGGCAATATCTGCCTGTTTTAACAGCTCTGCAGCGGTGCTGCTATCGGCCGGATAACGACTGACGCCGATACTGCAACTGATACTAAGTAATTCGTTATCTAATGTTAAAGGTTGTTCCAGTTGCTGCAGTACCTGTTGTAGTAATCCGGCCAGTTGCTCAGCCTGCTGCAAGCTCAGTACCAGCACAAATTCATCGCTACCGAGGTGGGCCAGAATATCAGTTGGCCGTTGCACATTTTTTAAGCGGCTGGCTATAACCTGTAATACCTGGTCGCCTTTTTCATGGCCGAGGGAATCGTTTATCTGTTTAAACCGGTTCAGGTCAATAAAACATACTGCAACAATGGCTTGCGCCTGCAAGGCATCCGTTAACAAGGTTAACAGCAGTTTGCGGTTTGGCAGGCCTGTTAAACTGTCGTGGTGGGTTAACTGCGTCAGTGCCTGCTCTGTTAACTTACGAGCGGTGATATTAGTATAAATGCCGGTAATTTGCTTGGCGCAGCTTATACCGGGCTGTGTAACCTTACCAACATCTTTAAACCATAGCCAATTGCCTTGTCGATCTTTAATCCTGTAAATCAGGTCAAATTGCTCTGTTTCCTGTTGTAACAGTTCCAGCCAACTGCGCTGAAAATCATTGCGATCGTCCGGATGGATCAGCTCAACATACTCTCTGAACACAATACCGTTATCTGGTTGCTTGACGCCAAGCAGGGCCAGACGGGCCTGATGAAATATGCAATCGTTTTCGGCCTGCCACTGCCAGATATTGCTGTCAGCAGTATCAAGAGCCAGCATCAAGCGTTGTTCAGACTGCTGCAGCTGCTGGTTGTGATTCAACAACAACTGACGTTGTTGCTGGCGGCGGTAGAACCAGTAACTAATAGCAGACAGTAGCAGCAGGAAATAAAAACTCTTAGCAAGGCTATTGAGCCAGGGCGCTGCTTTTACCACAATTTCAACATATGCTGGTGTAGTATATTTTTCTTTTAACGGGTCGAAAGCTGTGACTGTTAACAAATGCCGACCTGCTTTTAACTGTGGTAGCAATAAAGTCGGTTGATAGCTGGTAAAAGCCGGGATAGCTGATGGGCCGGTAAGCTCAAAACGATACCGAGTTTGATTTTGTTGCTTATAACTAAAGGTAGATAAGTAAATTTGTAGGCCATAGTCCTGATGATCAAGCTCAACATGTGCTTTTTTAAGCGGTTGCAACAAGTCGGGGAGCTTTCTGGACATCAAACTCAGATGACTTACCGCAAGTTCTCTTACTTTATTTTGGCGATGGGTAAACTGGATTGGATCGAACAGGGTTACACCTTTTATAGAGCCAAATGCTAATTTGCCATTTGGCAGAGTCGCGTGCACCATGCCATTGAATTCATTTGCTACCAAGCCATCGAGGACTGTAAATTGTCTGAAGTTATCGGCCTCGATATTGTAACGCCATAAGCCACGGTGGCTGCTCAACCACAAATATCCCAAGCGGTCGGCCTGCATAGCGTACAAAGAGTAAGCCGGTAACTCGTCGCTGAATTTTTGCTGTTTTATTTCTAATGTCTCGCGGTCTAGTTCTACCAGGGCTTGCTGGTAAAATAGCAACCATAAGCTGTCGCCAAGTACTACCATACTTTCAAGATAGCTGGATTCTCGTTGCATGCCTTCAGGCAGCTTATACAGTAATTGCAGTTGAGTTGTTTCAAAATTATAACGCCAGATTGCCGCATCAAAGCTGATAATCAGAGCGTTGCTGTGTTGGGGATCGATGGAGTAAATACTGCTGTAATTAACATTTTTTGCGGCGTCATTCAGCACAGAGAGGGGGGTTAACTCAGCACCATCCGCACTGATTCTAAAAAAGCCATTGTCGTTTTGTAAAAATAAATTACCCAGTTTATCTGCCGCCATGCTGTAAGGAAGCTTAGCTAATTGCACGGCAACCTCGGGGCTTTTAACATATTCTTCCAACAGAGTTTGACCGTTAAATAGCCGGATGTTTTCATCTGTCATTAACCAGATCCGGTTTTCGTTGCCAGGCAGAATATGATTTATGGCTGCGTTGTAACCAACAACATCAGGATCGAGATTAACCAGATAGCGACTAACTTGCTTGGTAGACAACTCAATGCGGTTTAAACCATTCTGACTGCCCGCCCACAGCACATCATTGTCACTTAGCAGGCTGAGGATAATTGGGTGGCTAAGTTGCTGTTGAATACCAATGTTGGTGAAGCGTTGTTGTCGAGGTTGCCAATAGTAAGCACCGTCACCACGTATTGCCAGCCAGAAATTACCATATTCATCTTGAGCAAAATCGTAAACGGTGTCGTCATAATGTGGCTGAGGGGTTTGTGAGGGTTGAAATAAGGTGTTTATGGTTGAGTCATCTGCCAAATGCACTAAGCCTTTGCTGCTTGCCAACATTAAGCCGCCTTGTGGAGCGGGCCTTATCAACCAGAAAGTTGCATCGTCTATCATTTTCTCACTGACAACCTTCAACGGGGGATCTTTAAACGGTTGGTCGAGTTGTTCTACCGGAATCCTGTGTAATCCGGCCCTTGTACCGACATAGAGAAAGTGTTGGTCAATGTATAACGATATATTTTCACGCTGCTTAGCAGAGCTATTGCCCGTTAAAAAATGGATTTGTTGGTATTGGCCACTGGCTAAATCCAGCCGCCAGAGTTGCTCACTACTGGCAATATAAATATGGTTGCCAACTTGTAATATGTCCCAGATAAAATGCGTATAAATGTCATCACTTGGCAAGGTAAACACGCTGACAAGTTGCTCGTTCCTGAGCTGAAAGACAGTGTTTAAGTTAGCATAAATCATGTTCCCTGATTTATCTTGCCTGATAACATAGATCATCTGGCTGTACTTATCTGACAAACTTTCGTCAATTTGTTGCAATGTGGTAATGCTATTGTCGTACAAATCAAGCTGCAACAAACCATGGCTGGCAGAGGCCACTTGCATAATGCCGGGCCGGACAAACATAAAATCTTCAATTGAAGTGGTTTCTGATAATAAACCAAAGCGAACAGGGTTAACCCGATAGCCATCATAGCTGTCGAGACCATCTTCGTTAGCAAGCCAGAGTTTGTTATGCTGATCTAACGCCAGTTTGAATACATTGCCCTGGCTTAAATCATTGTCGGGGGAGAGGCGAAACACGTGTTGGACAGGTGCAGGTAACACTGATTTTGGGCGAGTTTCAGCAACAGCCAAGCCTTTAAGACTTAGCAGCAATACTGCAACTAAACAAAAAATCTGTCTGAACATCTTTTCTCTTTTTAACAAGACAATGACTGCTAAATACTGTCTGAATAGCGTTACGCTAACGGGGTTAGCAATGAATTGCAATACACAGCCGTTTAATCATCATTCAGTGCATTGTTAATCATGGTTTGAGTTACCTGAGTCGGAGCCACGGCATTAGAATGTGGCCGTTGGTTGGTTTGGCGCTGGAAACAGTAATAATAAAACGCCAGCACCCCGACAACTGCGGGTAACAGACCGATAAAGTAAAAAAATACTGCATTGCCAAACTTATCCAGTAATACGCCTGATAACAGTAAACCACCAATAGCCCCTAAGCCGTTGGCTCGAATTAGCACACTGCTGGCCGCCACCATTTGGCGTTTTGCCAGATGATCGTTAGTATGGGCGATGGCCATAGAGTATAGCGGTAAAAACAAGGCACCAAATATATAACAGGCCAGAAATAGCTGCCAACCACTGGTGGCGGTAAGTTGAGCCAGCCACCATGCGGCCAGACTGGCCCCAAAACCACAAATCGTCATAATAAGTTTGCGGTCGAATCGATCGGATAACTTGCCCAATTGAAATTGCATACAAAGGCAACCGAAAATAAAGATGGCCATCAGACTGGCGATCTGCAACAGCGGTAAGCCCAGCCGGGAAAAGTAGACCGGGCCAAAACCAAACATCGAGGCATAACCAAACTGCAGAATAAAGCAGCCAAGCACGCCCAGCGGCACCATTTTCAGCAACTGGCGTACCGGCATTTTCTCAGCTTGCTGAAATGTTGGGGCGGGTGTTTTGGTGATAAGCAGCGGAATAACTGCAGCGCTAATCAGCACGGATACCAGCGTAAACTGGATAAAATCACGGGGGTCGCCGACAGTAATTAAGAATTGGCCCAGGCCAATACCACCAAACAGCATCGAGACATAAACTGACAACAGGGTGCCGCGGTTCTGGTTGTCAGCTTTATCATTTATCCAGCTTTCTGCGATAACAAAAATAGCTGAAAAACAGAAGCCAGATAATAGTCTCAGGAAAAACCAGGCATAGGTATTTACCCAGATAGCATGCAACAGAATACTGATAGAGGCCATTGCTGCCAGCGCCGCGAAGGCCCGGATATGTCCGACCCGCATGATCATTTTCGGTGCCCTGATTGAGCCCAGCAAAAAACCAATAAAGTACCCGGCCAGCATCAGGCCGATACTCACACTGGCAAAGCCTTCCAGTTCGGCTCGCAATGCCAACAGGGTATTTTGCAGACCGGTAGTCATGCCAACAATGGCGACGCCAAGAAATAATGGCCAGCTTGAATGAAAAATGGTTTTCAAAACAATCCTTTTCTGAGCAGCTACGGCATTAGTTTAACCTAAACTTGCTGTTATTGCTGCATCAGCCTGGTTATTTGACAAGGCCTGGCCGCTACCTTAGGCTAAATTTAAATAGTTGAACAAGAGGTGTTTTTGTCCAGTCAGCCATTGTTAACAGCCTTACCCTGGCAACGCAGTTTTGCTAATAAACCACGACGTTTTGGGATTGAAATAGAATTCAGCGGTCTGGAGCTGGCTGATGTGCAGCAGCTGGTGGCCAGCCATTTAGCCCTGACTGCTGCAGCCAGCAGCCGTTATCGCTATAAGCTGAGTGGCGATCCCGCCGGAGACTGGATAGTTGAACTGGATTTTCAGCTGTTAACGGCAATGGGCGAACAGAAGATAGACACCGATTCGGTTGCCGATAACCTGCAGGCATCACTGGAGACTATGCTGGCAGCTGCAGCCAAACCTTTGGTGCCGCTGGAACTGGTTAGCCCACCGCTGCCTTATTCCCGCTTACATGACGTTACTGAACTAATCATGTTACTGCATCAGGCGGGAGCGAAGGGCTCTTCGGAATCTTTACAGTATGCCTTTGGTTTGCAACTTAATCCGGAAGTGCCAGCGACCGACGCTGAGACATTACTGGCGATAATCCAGGCTTTTGTTTGTCTGCATGACTGGTTGCGGCAACAGGAGAAAATTGACTTTGTCAGGAGTCTGACTTCTTTTATCGCCCCTTATCCGAAAGCGTATCAACTGAAGATAATTGATGACGCCTACAAACCCAGCCTGGCAGAGCTTATTGAGCATTACCTTGAGTTTAATCCCAGCCGCAACCGGGCATTGGATTGCCTGCCGCTGTTTTTACACTTAGATGAAAAACGGGTGCGGGCGATCACAGATGACGAATTAATTAAAGCAAGACCCACCTTTCATTATCGTTTACCGAGCTGTGAAATCCATCAGGCAGAATGGGGGTTACAACGGGCCTGGACTGGCTGGGCGCAGGTTGAAATGTTGGCGGCTGATCCGGCCAAACTAAAGCGCTGCATTGCGGCATACCGTCAGCAGTTAGCAGATAAGGGGAATAACACCGCAGCCTGGATTAGTGAGGTAGAACAGCAATGGCTAAGCCGGTAATTGCAATAACCGGGCCTGAGCGCGGCGCATTTGGCCCCAGGTTGCTGGTGGCAATTGCGGTTCGCTGGTACGGCGGTATACCTTTACAGCTGCGGCCCTCGAGCACGCTATCAGCCGAACAGTTCGATGGAGTGGTACTAACCGGTGGCCATGATGTTGATCCGGTGCTGTATGCGGCAAAGTCTGAGGTACACCCCAACTATGATCCGGCGCGGGATGAACTGGAAATGGCAGTGATACAGCGCGCTGAAGCGGAGCGTTTACCCTTGTTGGGTATTTGCCGTGGGGCACAGCTACTCAATGTCAGCCGCGGTGGCAGTTTATTGCAGCAACTTACCGCGCAGCGGCAACAGACGTCAAAGCGCTGGACAGTTCTGCCGTTAAAAACGCTGTGTCTGGCAGAGCCCGCTTCTGGATTACAGGCTATTTTGCAGACACCCAAAGCCCGGATAAACAGTTTACACAATCAGGCAATAGACAAATTAGGTGATGGTTTGCGGGTTGTTGGTCGTGATTTAGATAACATTGTCCAGGCAGTCGAAGATCCCAATCGCGATTTTGTCCTTGGCGTGCAATGGCATCCGGAATTTTTAATTTTTATCCGGCGGCAGCGTCACTTGTTCAAAGCAGTGGTAAGCAAAGCCCGGCAGCGTCAGAAGGCTGGTTAAAGTGTGCTGTTGTCAGGCGAGCGGCTTTTTTATCAGCCAGGCTTTAACAGCCAGCAAACCGAACAACAGTGCGCCGCTAATAACACCATACAAATGAGCGTCAATCGCTACCGTTGCACTGATTAACCGGCCTAATTCGGCATCAGGCCCCTGATATTGCTCATAGCCAATTTTTGCCAGAATACCCAGCGTCAGCAAAATACCGCCGGTTTTCCCGGTTTTAATGTCCAGCAGTGCCCCGAAAAATAATAAGCTATGCAGGATCCCGGATAACCCCAGGTACCGCTGGATATCAGGCTGTAACCAGTACAGCAGGCAGCTGATTAACAGTGCACTAAACAGCAATTGCCAGCATAGCGCCAGTTGCCGCTGGTAGCCGGCATGCAGCAACATAATAACCAGCAAACCGCCCGCATTTAACAATAAATGGTAAAAGTTTGAATGTAGCAAATGGCCACTGATTAATCGCCAGAGTTCAGCATTTGCCAGGTCAGCCCTTTGATAAGCAAACAACTGCTGCACTGACTCTGGTAACACAAACATCAACATCGCCAGCAGCAGTACTATGCAAAATGGCGCATAACCACGTTTAAAATCAAATAAAGTCTGCATAACTGCCCGGCTAAGATCTCTTCTATAAGTTCCCTTCAGAGCGCTTATAAAAAATATGGCTAAAAGTAGTGCTATCCCAAACTAATTTGTTGTTGATATCAAGTGGTATTTCGCTTCGTGACGGCATAAGCCGCCGAACATGCTTGATCTGCTGCACGCTTCTGGTTAGGGTGTAAAGCTGCAGCAGGAGAGAGCACGAAATGAAGCTATTATATCTGTTAATAATTAATTTTGGTTTGTTGCTCAGTAGTCACTCTGCTGATGCTAACACGCTGCCACAGCAGGAAACCCGGGAGCCTGAAGCGGCCACCGGCCTGACCGAGCAGCAACTGGTTCGCAGCAAAAAATCGATGGTTGCTGCGGCGCACCCTATAGCGGTAGCGGCTGGCCAGCGTATTCTGGCAAAAGGTGGCAGCGCAATTGATGCCGCTATTACAACTCAACTTATGCTGGGCCTGGTTGAACCACAAAGTTCAGGCATTGGTGGTGGCGCTTTTATTTTACACTGGCATAAAACCAGCCAGCGCCTGACCAGTTTTGATGGCCGCGAACAAGCACCAGCAATGGCAGATGGTAAACTTTTTAGCGAAAACGGTAAAACACTGGACTGGCGGTCTGCATATGTTGGTGGCAAATCTGTTGGGGTACCTGGAGTGCTAAAAGCCCTGGCAATGGCCCATCAACAATATGGCCGCCTGCCGTGGCCGGTTTTGTTTGAAGATGCTATTACTGCCGCTGAACAAGGCTTTGAAGTAACACCGCGGATGGCTAAACATCTGGCCATGGGCTGGAATGAGGGGGTGAAAACCCTGGCGCCGGCAAAAGATTATTTTTATCCCGATGGCCAGGCATTGCCGGCAGGTAAGACAATCACTAATCCGGATTACGGTAAATTACTCAGAGCGATCGCTAAAGAAGGCGTTGCCGCCTTTTATCAGGGTGAAAATGCCGAAGCATTGGTAAAAACTGTGCGCAGCGCTGCAACTAACCCTGGGGTAATATCGCTTGAAGACCTGCGCAATTATCAGGCGGTAGAGCGGGAGGTTTTGTGCCAGGCATATCGGCAGTATCAGGTATGTGGTATGGCGCCACCAAGCTCTGGCGGTATTGCGGTGTTACAAATATTAGGTATTTTGTCGGCATTTGACGTGGCCAAACTGCAGCCTGATTCTGCACAGGCCGTACATTTAATCAGCCAGGCTGCCCGGCTGGCATTTGCCGACAGGGAGCGGTTTGCGGCCGATACAGATTTTAGCCCGGTACCGGTTGCTGGCCTGCTGGACCCGGCCTACTTAGCAAGCCGGGCCAAGCTGATTAATCCCGTCCGTAACTTGGCAGTAGTTGCCGCCGGGCAGCCGGACGGCGCTGAACCGCTGGCAGACGCGAGGGCAGTGGAGTTTGAAAATACCAGTCATTTTTCAGTAGTCGACCAGTACGGCAATGCTGTCAGCATGACGACCAGTATCGAAAATGTGTTTGGTTCTGGCCTGATGGTTAATGGTTATTTGCTAAATAACCAGTTGACCGATTTTAGTTTGCGGGCTGAAGTTGACGGTAAACTGGTCGCAAACCGGGTTGAAGGTGGCAAGCGGCCACGTAGCTCGATGGCACCAATGATGGTGTTTGACCAGGATAACAACCTGAAGCTACTGACTGGCTCACCCGGGGGCAGCCGGATTATTAATTACGTGGCGCAAAACCTGGTGGCAGTGCTTGACTGGCAGTTAAACCTGGAACAGGCGATAAATCTGCCGCGCTTTACCCATCGCAATGATTATCTGGCGTTAGAGGCTGGCACAGCATTGGCTGAATTGGCACCGGTGCTGGAAGCTATGGGCTATCAGGTGCGGGTGCAGGATCTTAATTCTGGCATTCATGCCATTGAACTTAATGCTGCCGGTCTGGAAGGTGTTGCAGATCCCCGGCGGGAAGGCACTGCTGCCGGCCATTAAATTTATAACAGAACCGGTATTAGTATGGGACGCCAACATGACTGTTAACATTAGCCAGAATCCAGAGGGAGTATTGACCCTTACCCTGCATCGGCCAGATAAAAAAAACGCGCTAAGTCTGGCCATGTATAGTCAGCTGACTGAGGCACTGCAGCAAGCCGGGCGTGATCCTGCGGTAAAAGTGGTGGTATTGCAGGGCTCAGCCAGCTGTTTTTCCAGCGGTAATGATCTGCAGGACTTTCTAACCGCAGGCGAGCTGAATGCTCATCATCCGACAGTTGCTTTTCTATATCAGCTTAATGCCTTTACCAAACCAATAGTAGCGGCAGTGGCTGGGCTGGCAATTGGGATCGGTACTACGGCTTTATTACACTGCGATCTAGTTTACGCCGCACCAGGCTGTCGTTTTCAAATGCCGTTCAGTCAGTTGGGCTTATGCCCCGAGGCAGCATCCAGTTTACTCTTGCCGCAGTTGGTGGGTTATCAACGTGCTGCCCAGTATTTGCTGTTGGGTGAGGCTTTTGATACCGATCAGGCTGTGGCCATGGGGTTAGTTAATCAGCAGGTAGCCAGCACAGTATTAATGGCTTTTGCTGCAGATAAAGCATTAGCCCTGGCAAAATTGCCGGCAGCAGCAGTACAACAAAGTAAGGCGTTAATCCGGGGCAAAATAAAACGCGAAGCCGACAAAGTCATTGCGACTGAACTTGAGGTTTTTGGCGAACTGCTAAAAAGTGACGCTTGTCAGCAGCAACTCCAGGGCTTCTTTGCAAAAAAATAAGCTTAGGATATTCCAATCAACCGCCATTAAACCGTTAGTAAGTGGCGGTGCTACTAAAGGGATCGGTTTTTACTTCAGTGACCAGCCATTTGCCACTTTTCTTAACCATACTTACGGTGCGTAAGTTATCAACCTTCTTGCCATCATGCTCGCCACTAAACACCAGGGTAACGTCCGCATCGTCATCGTATTGCTGGCGCAGGTTTTGGCCACTTCGGTTTACTTCGATAGTGACAGTATCATAGGACATATTCATTAAGGTTCTGGCAACCTGACGCGGCGTAACATAAGAATCGAGTAGTGCAGCAAACTCTTCAGTGCTGAGGCTTTTAGCTCTTTCCAGATCTTTTTCATTATATAAAGCGTGAAAAAACTCGGTGGCAATATGCTCAGGGGTACCCCAGTGTGCATTGCTTTTCGGTTTTTCACTGCATGCGCCAAGCAGCAACACACTAATTATTAACGATCCTATTAGTTTCATCAGCAGCCACCTTTAGTAAGCAGTTAAGCAAGCAGTTTGGAAGTTTTTTCAGCATCTGTAAAGGAAAAAGGCCGCAGATGCGGCCTTAAAAACTGCAGAATTATGCTTAGGGCTGCAGTTCCTGCTCAGTAAAAATGTTAGCAAACAACGGGCTGGATAAGTAACGCTCTGCCGCACTGGCCAGAATGACGACAATATTTTTACCAGCGTTTTCCGGCTTGGCAGCCTGACGTTGCGCGGCGACCAGCGCTGCACCTGACGAAATACCTGCCAGAATGCCTTCCTCGCGCATTAGGCGATGGGCGGCGGCTATGGCATCATCACTGCTGACGGTTTCGACTTCATCTATCAGGTCTAAATCCAGGTTGCCAGGAATAAAACCGGCACCAATACCCTGAATTTTATGCGGGCCTGGTTTTAATTCCTCGCCAGCTTTGGCCTGACTAATTACCGGTGACTCTACTGGTTCCACTGCGACACTGTGCAGTGGCAGCTTTTTAACCTGTTTTAAATAACGGCTTACCCCGGTAATGGTACCGCCGGTGCCAACACCGGCGATAAAAATATCTACTTTACCGTCTAAATCGTTATAAATTTCCGGCCCTGTGGTATCAACGTGAATTTGTGGGTTGGCCGGGTTTTCAAATTGTTGTAGTAAAACGTAGCGGTTTGGATCAGACGCCAGGATTTCATGGGCTTTTTCAATAGCGCCTTTCATACCTTTCGGGCCTTCGGTCAGCACTAAGTTAGCGCCCAGGGCTTTTAATAATTTGCGGCGCTCCAGGCTCATGGTTGCCGGCATAGTCAGGGTTAGCTTGTAACCGCGGCTGGCCGCAACGAACGCCAGGGCAATGCCGGTGTTGCCTGAGGTAGGTTCGATAATCTCTTTCTCTGCCGTCAGCACGCCGCGTTTCTCGGCATCCCAGATTAATGCAGCGCCTAAGCGACATTTAACACTGAAACTTGGGTTGCGTGACTCAATTTTAGCGTACACATTGGCACCGCCAGGTACAGTCCGGTTTAATTTGACCAGAGGGGTGCGGCCGATAGACAATGAGTGGTCTGCAAATACGTTTGCCATAAAAAGCTCCAATTACAAAGAATTTGGTTATAAGAATACGCCAGCAGCATAAAAGGTGAAGTAGCGTTTGGCTATAACTTATATCATTTCAATTAATCATAAACTGTAGCCTGAACCAAAGACCGAAGAGGATTAAGATGGCCTTTGCAAGTACCGACAATTATATTGTATCAACTGAACTGGCGCTGGCGGTTAATGCCGCTGTGATCCTGGAGAAGCCGTTACTGATTAAAGGCGAGCCTGGCACTGGTAAAACCCGTCTGGCAGAAGAGTTAGCGCAAAGTTTAGATACACAACTCATTCAGTGGCATGTCAAATCTACCACTAAAGCCCAGCATGGCCTGTATGAATACGATGCCGTGTCGCGGCTGCGTGACAGCCAGTTGGGCAGCGACAAGGTGCAGGATATCAGCAACTATATCCGGCCCGGTAAATTATGGCAGGCTTTTACTGCCGCTAAACGTCCGGTGCTGCTGATTGACGAAATAGATAAGGCCGATATTGAGTTCCCGAACGATTTGCTGCACGAATTGGATCAGATGGCGTTTTATGTACATGAAACCGGCGAGCAAATTCGCGCTATTGACCGGCCGATTGTGATTATTACCTCGAACAATGAAAAAGAGCTGCCTGATGCCTTTTTACGGCGCTGCTTTTTTCATTATATTCGTTTTCCGGATGCCGATACCCTGCGCGCCATTGTGGCGGTGCATTACCCCAATATTCAGCAGCAGCTATTAAGCACCGCACTGGAGATCTTCTTTGAGCTGCGTGAGTTGCCGGGTTTAAAGAAAAAGCCATCAACTTCAGAGTTGCTAGACTGGCTCAAGTTATTGCTGGCCGAAGATATTCCGGCCGAGGTGTTAACCAATAAGCAGCAAAAAGGTGGCCTGATGCCGATGTTTGGTGCCTTGCTTAAAAACGAGCAGGACGTAGCACTGGTAGAAAAACTGGCATTTTTGGCCAAGCGGCAAGGGCGCTGAGAAGTATGTTTTTTTCAGTAGTAACGACTCTGCGATTGAAGTTAGCGAAGGGCCAGAACCTTGTTTCGGTCTGGTTTGCATTCAAGGCTAAGTGCAAAAGAGTTGACCGCAACACTTGCTCTGGCTCGTCGCAGCAACTCGCTACGGCTGGCGCCTGCGCTCAGACACTCTGCGCCGACCAGAACAAGGTTCTGGTCTACTCTTAGGATGCTTTAGTGAGTAACACGAAAGAATTATGCTAATTGATTTCTTTTTCACCCTGCGCAAATACGGCTTAAAAACCAGTATTACCGAACTGCTGGATTTAATAAATGCCTTAAAGCAGCAAGTGATTTTCGCCGATACTGAAGCCTTTTATCAGCTGGCCAGATTATGCCTGGTAAAAGATGAAACCCAGTATGATAAATTCGACCGCGCCTTTGCTGACTATTTCGAGGGCGTGGCCGAGGTGGATATCGCCGCCAGTATTCCGCCCGAGTGGTTAGTGCCAGAAGTACTGCGTAAGTTAAGCGATGAAGATAAGGCCAAGCTGCAGGCGCTCGGCGGCCTGGATAAATTGCTGCAAACCCTGCGTGAGCGCCTAAAAGAGCAGCAAAAAAAGCACGCTGGCGGTAATAAATGGATAGGCACCGGCGGCACCTCGCCGTTTGGCGCTTATGGTTTTAACCCCGAAGGCGTGCGGATTGGCCAGCAGGGCAGTGGTGCCAGGCGTGCGGTAAAAGTATGGGATAAGCGCGAGTTTAAAGACTTAGATACCGACGTTGATCTAAATAACCGCAGTATTAAACTGGCACTTAAACAGCTGCGTAAATTTGCCCGTAGCGGTGCGGAAACTGAGCTGGATTTACACGGCACCATTCAGGCGACCTCAGAACAGGCCGGCTGGTTGGATTTACGCTTTATCCGTGAACGGCACAATGCCATTAAGTTGCTGGTGTTTTTTGATGTCGGTGGCTCAATGGATGACCATGTCGAGCAGTGCCAGAAACTGTTCGCGGCGGTTAAAACCGAGTTTAAACATCTGCAGTTTTTCTACTTTCATAACTGCGTGTATGAAGGGGTGTGGCGTGACAATAAAAGGCGCTATACCGAGCAGGTTAAAGTAGACGATATTATTCATACCTACGGCAGCGACTATAAGCTGATATTTGTTGGCGATGCCACCATGGGCCCCTATGAAATTGAGTATCCGGGTGGCAGTGTCGAGCATTTTAATGAGCTACCGGGTAAGCTGTGGTTAGAGCGTTTACTGGCCCAGTACCCGAAAGCGGTTTGGCTGAACCCCCAGCCAGAGCAGTGGTGGAGCCACTATTATTCTATTGAAATGATTAACAAGATAATGGCCAGCCGAATGCAGCCGTTAACTTTAGACGGGCTGGCCAGGGCAATAAAAATACTGTTGTGAACCGGATCTTATAAGTAGTCAGCAATTTAACTAATCAGGAAGTACAGAATGACTATACACCCACCATTAAAGCAACGGTTGTGGATTTGGTTGCTTTGGTTGGCAGGCTTTTACGCGGTATGGCTGTATTTAGTGGCCGGCCTTGGCTATTGGCCTACTGCTGTGGCGCATTGGCCAATGGCGGTAGCGATGGCCATTGGCAGCTATGCGGCGGGCTCTACGCCAATGGGGGGCGGCACTGTCGGCTTTCCGGTGTTGGTGCTGCTGTTTGAGCTGCCGGCCAGCCTGGGCCGGGATTTCAGTTTTGCCATTCAGTCTATCGGCATGACCAGTGCGGCGATTTTTATTCTGGCACGGCGCCAGCCGCTGGCCTGGGCCACGCTTAAAGGTGCGATGCTTGGAGCCTTATTCGGTACGCCGCTGGGTATTTTCCTGATTGCGCCTTATATTCCTGAGCTGTGGATTAAGCTGCTGTTTGTCGTGGTATGGGCCAGCTTTGGCTTACTGCATTTTTTTCGCTTAAATGAAATTGCCGGCCACACCGGCATGACCGACTTTGACGAGCACTGGGACTTTAAGCTGGGGCTGTGGATTGGTGCGCTGGCTGGCGCTACAGTGGCGGCGGTGACCGGCGTAGGCATTGACATGGTGCTGTATACCGCGTTGGTGCTGCTATGCCGGGCCGATCTGAAAATCGCTATACCAACCTCTGTAGTCATTATGGCTTTTACCTCGGTTTTGGGAGTAGTCGTTAAAACGGTTTCCGGCCAGGGTCTGGCCCCGGGGGTATTTGAGAACTGGCTGGCGGCGGCGCCGGTGGTAGCGATAGGTGCGCCGCTGGGGGTGTTTATTGTCGCTAAAATCGGCCGCAAACCGACGTTATTGGTAGTGGCGACACTTTGCGTTGGTCAGTTTATCTGGACGTTGTATTCAGAGCAGCAGCGACTGGGCATCAGTGGCATGCTTTGGGCCTTACTGGCGGTAGCCGCCTGCCTGGCAGGGTTTGAGCTGCTGCGCCGTTGGGGCGCTATTCTGGTGGGAGAGAAGACAGCCAAAGCCGAAGCAAAAGCTCAGGCAAAAGCACTGGCAGAGCAAGGGAGCTGACTGCCGGTATAACTTAACGTGGTATTTTTAGTAAAACAGGTACGGTGATGTTTAATTCCTTAACCCAGATTGGTTTGCCGTTGGCGCTGATCCTGATTATGACTGGTGTGGGTATGAGCCTGCGTCTGGCCGATTTTAGCCGGGTGTTTGCGGCACCCAGGGGCTTTGTTATCGGTGCCCTGGCCCAGCTGTTGCTGCTGCCAATCGTGGCGATAGCGGTTATTGCTTTGTTTGAGCTCCAGGCAGAGTTGGCAATTGGCTTGTTTATTTTAGCACTGTGCCCGGGCGGTACCACGTCAAATTTATACAGCTATTTAAGTAAAGCTGATGTTGGCTTATCGGTATCGTTAACGGCAGTGGTAGGCTTAATTACACCCTTTACTATTCCGTTACTGGCTTCGTGGGCTATCAGTTTTTATGGTGGCGCTGAATCCAGTCTGCAGTTGCCGGTAATCCAAACCTGGTTAACCCTGATGATTGTCAGTGTATTGCCAGTGCTGGCTGGCATGTTGCTGCGGGCCAAACTTCCGGCGTTTGCCAAAGCGGCAGAGCCGGTGATCAGTAACTTTTCGATTATCGTACTTTTACTGCTTATTATTAGTATTTCTGTCGATTTAGGCGATGATTTATGGCGTTATATTGCCAAAGCGGGCCCGGCGGCAATAACGCTTAATCTGGTGACCATGCTACTGGGTTATCTGCTGGGGAGGTGGCTGCTACAGCAGGAGCGCCAGGCGCGGACGATTTGCCTGGAGGTTGGCTTGCAAAATGGCACCCTGGCCTTGTTAATTACTACCGGTATTTTACAAAGTTCAGCGATGTCGATAGCGCCCAGTGTTTACAGCCTGCTGATGTTTGGCAGTGCCTCTTTGTTCACGCTATGGGCTCGTCGCAACACTCCCGTCTGATTTGGCCCGACCAGTGAGCTTAATTGACTCATCGCTACTATGTTACTTTGGTTACAGCTCCAGATACTGGGGCCAGCCCAGTAGCGGGTTGGTTAAACCTTGCTTCCCTTCGAAAGCGTCAAGCTTTTCCGGTGAGGCGTCTTTTGTTGCTAATGCCTGATAATCTTTGGCAAAAATAAGCGTTCTTACCAGTGCCGGAATAAAATGCTGGCCTAAGTCGTGGCGAATAGCATCGGCATTTGCCGCAGGCAACTCGGCCAGGGTGGCTTCAGTTTGCAGAGCAAAAAAGGTTTCATTAAACCAGTGTGGCTGCAGCTTTATCTGCGCCAGCCGCTTTTTCAAATCTTGCCGTACTTTGTCGCCGCCTGTCAGGGCGCGATAAAATACCACCTCTGCCAATACTTCTTCCAGACTGAAATGTTCGAACTCATCAAAATGGCTGCGGGCATAAAACTGTTGTTGCAACAGTTGCATCGACTGGCTGCGCCGGTGTTCGGTTAATGCCTGCTGATAATACTGCCAGCCTGACCAGTCCTCGGCATCAGGTGGGCTCGACAATTGCTGCAACAGTTGTTCGTCTACTTCACCATACAGCGATTTAGTGCCGCCTTGCAGGCTAACTGTGCTTAGCATGCTCCAGCCTTTCTGAAAGGGTTTCACCAGGCCTTCTGGTGCCAGCAGCAGGGCCAGCGCGCGCTGCTGGTCTTTATCTGTCAGTTCCAGCAACCCCAGGCTAACTACGCCAATGACATCGTGCGCGGCTTGCTCCAGCAGGTGCATTTTATATTTGTTATAAAACTTATCGGCAAATTTCAGGCTCATCAGTACGGCTTTGCCTTTAATTTGCTGCAACTGGACAGTACTTAGCTGCTCAGTCGCAACGGCATTATTGATAACCTGGCTTAAAAAAGGGCCGGTGCTACCGTCACGAACTATTAACTGCATCGATGTTTTCCTGTTAATGGACTTTTACTGCGGATTTAGCGGTAAAGCACTTTTTCGGGAGTTAGTCGAGAAAACTAAACATGTCGTCTACTTCGGCAAATTCATCACTTGCCTGATTTTTCTCTTTAGCCTGCATTACCAGCTCAGTAGCAAATTTATTGATGATACCTTCCCAACCTGAGTTTTCATTGCGAATAAGGGCTTTAATTGCTTGTTCAACAGCAGGCGCCAACTGGCGGATCAGTGCCAGCAAGCTGCGTGGATCATCAATGCCCAAACCGTGGGCATCTTCGTTCATCTGCCGCTCGGTATAGCGAACTGCTTCTTCCAAATCTTCCTCTTCATCATGCAGCATATCGTGCAGGCCTTCATCATCAGGTATGGCTTCACTGCGATATAATTCTATAAAGGGGATAGATAGATAGAATAAACCGGCCGGATCATCAGCAACACATTCTAAAATTTCAGCTTGCTTGTCTTCGCTGTCCTGACTGCGAATAAGATAGGTTAAAAAGTCGAACGTGTGTTGCTGTAACTCATCCGCATTATTTTTTATTTTCTCTTCCCAATATAACGGCTGCTGACAAACGATATCGCGAATACGCTCCGGGCTCATTAGTTCAGAGATAATGGACGGAAAAGAAATATCGTGCTGGCTGTTCATTTGGGTAAGGGTAACGATATCAATATTTTCAATAACTTCAACCAACTGCTCATCGCTCATGGTGTTAGCAATCAGCTCAAATTTTTTACTGGCCTGTTTGGGCTCAATTACCGCCAGTTCTTTAATCTCGGCAACCGCAATTTCAATTAAATTGGTCATTCAGGTTTCTCTCTGTTAAAGCGAATGTCATCGTACTGGTTGTCGTATCCGGGCTCATCTGAATCGTCGTCGTTGTCGTTATAACCATCACTGCTGTAATCATCGCTGTTATAGTTATCGCTGCCAGAATCGTCGTCATCGGCATCATTATCGTCATTAGCATCAGTCGAACGGCGTTGGCCCTCGTTACCCATGCTATCGCCATGTTCCATCAGAAATATCACAGCACAGCTTTCAATCAGCAATGATTCAGAAAAAGCGCGGATCGCCTTTACCAGTTCAATATCGGCATTATTAAAAGCAGCAGAGGTTTTAAACTCATCCCAGCTTGGTGCGATACCAGTGCTAAGCCATTGTTGCCATTTCACTTTAGCTTCTGGTACAAATTTCACCCGGCCATATAAGGCAACCGGCAAATACTCAGGCAATGACTCCAGCAGCTGTGGATCACGCAGCAATACTGCTTTCATTTTGGCAGTATATTGCTCCAGCGCTTTCGGGGTTTCCGGGTCTGAGTATGACTCGATATTTTCTCTGGCATCGGTTTGCAGAGCGCGAATGCGTTTTAAATTCAGTTTTGCAGTCATAAGAGGCTAACGACCTTATCCAGATTATACAGCGTTAATTAAAGTATTAATAAAAGCCGGCAACAATAGCAAGTTACTCAGTAATACTGGTCCCATAATTCCTGCATGGCAGCAGCGGGATCAGTTACGATAACGTTGTTAAAGTCTTTAATAAATGCCGACTTTTGTTTCGGATCAGCAAGTACATCGTAGGCCTGCTTAACCCGTTGCAACTGGATAGCTGCCTGTTGTTTTTCGTCATCACTCAGCCCCAGCAGTTTATCGGGATGATAGCGATTTGCCAGGCGCTTGTAGGCCTTTTTAATATCTTCATCGCTGGCATTGGTTTTAACGCCAAGCACGCGAAAATGGTTGATCATATGAAATCCTGCAACACTATTGTTAAGGCGGTATGTCCAGCCGTCTTAATTGCACTGGCGGCTGGTCGACAATCATAGCAGAAGGCGGCGGGGCCACCTAGTGCTGGTTACCGGCATTTTGTTATGGCTGGACAAACCAGCGCGGATCAGTGTTCAACTGAAACAACAACGGCGAAAACTGGTTAAAGTTAACCGCATTAGCCTGACACCGGATGTTTTTAGGATACTGGCTTTGCCAGGGATCGTTGATCAGATAAAGCTGATTGCCGGCTACTGCAACGCCTTCAATGGAGGTGTTGCGCATTTTTTCATAGGCCGGGCAATCATTGCTGGCATTATTGCGGTAGGTTGGCGCGTAGAAATGCATTTGCTGGACAAAGGGCGCCTGCTGCTGGCTGATATCAATAATCCAGAGCTGGTCATCGTTGCGCGCCGCGGCGACTAAATAGCCCGGATGGCTGCTGTCAGGATGAGGCAAATAATCAAGGCCGTTAATCGGGTGGTTATTGGCATCCGGCACCGGCAGCTTAAAACCGCTGTCTGCAACTTTAATAAAATCGTCGCTCTGCCAGAAATCAGCAGAGTATGGTGTGACAAAGATCATTGGTGCATTAGCCCGATTCTTTTCCAGTGCCAGATACAAATTGCCGTTGTTGTCAAAGGCTAGGCCTTCAATTCCATCATTGCTAAAACTGCCTACCCGCGCAGACTCTGGAAACTGCACTGGCCTTATTGCAACAATTTCAGCCTGAGTCAGCGCTTTATCCGTTTTAATTTTAACCAATAGTGTCGGGTAGGGGGTTGAGTGAGTATCAGCATAGCGTGCAGCACACTCTGGGCTAAGTTGATAGCCTGAGGAATCTTCGGTAACCGTTATAAGGGTCGTATCGTCCTGGCGATCCCAGGTCAGTGATTCCCAATCCGGATAGCCGGTCAACAATTCGCCAAAACAGCCTTTGCTCAGCGGCTCGGCTACTGTCAGCTTAACCGGTGCTGCTGTCAGCTGCCCGTTTTGCGGGTTAATTTTGAGCAATATATTACGCATAGGCAGCGCAGCGCTGTTATCGCCTATATGAATAAGCTCGCCGTGGCGCAGGGTTAAACCTGAGCTTTGCGGGTCAACCAGATTTTGGCCGCTAAGATCTGTCAGCCACTGGCCACGCAAATGCAGCTCACCAGCAACCGCTGCCGGGTAAAGGCTTAAAGTGAGCAGCGTCAGGCTGGTGCATAAAATAAATGATAAAACGTGCATACTGTCTGTCCCTGGCAATTATCGACGGTTGCTTTATCAGAGACCGCGCCGCGATAACTTTGCATCATAGTCATATTTACAGTTTATTGTGCCAGTTAATTCCGGCATCGCCTATACAGGCGGCAGAAATAAAAAAGGCCACCCGCAGGTGGCCAGATTAATCAGTTACAACTTAGTAGCCTTGCGAGTGAACGTCGCGCACTGCCCGGCCTGAAGGGTCGGTCATTTCAGCCATTTTCGCATCCCAGGCCAGTGCTTCCGGCGTAGAGCAAGCGACAGACTTACCTCCCGGTACACAGCTGATGGCGCCAGCATGCGGGAAATGTTCTTCAAAAATCACCCGGTAGTAATAGGCTTCTTTGCTATCCGGGGTATTGACCGGAAAGCGGAAGCTGGCGGTGGCCATTTGCTGATCGCTGACCTCTTTTGCCGCATGGGCTTTTAAGCTGTCAATCCAGTTGTAGCCAACACCGTCTGAGAATTGCTCTTTTTGCCGCCATAAAATTTCATCCGGCAGTAAGCCATCAAAGGCCTGGCGCAGAATATGTTTCTCCATTTTGCCGCCACCGCACATTTTAGCCTGTGGGTTTAAGCGCATTGCTACGTCCATAAACTCTTTATCAAGAAATGGCACCCGTGCTTCAATACCCCAGGCCGACATAGCTTTATTGGCCCGGTTACAGTCGAACATATGTAAGCGGTCTAACTTACGTAAGGTTTCTTCATGAAACTCTTTGGCGTTAGGTGCTTTGTGAAAATACAAATAGCCGCCGAAAAGTTCATCTGAGCCTTCGCCAGATAACACCATTTTAATACCCATGGCTTTAATTTTACGGGCCATCAGGTACATCGGGGTTGATGCGCGGATGGTGGTAACGTCATAGGTTTCCAGAAAGTAAATAACGTCTCTGAGCGCGTCTAATGCTTCTTGCACAGTAAAATGCACTGTGTGATGCACGGTACCAATCGCATCGGCCACTTTCTGGGCGGCAATTAAATCGGGCGAACCCGGTAAGCCAACCGCAAAAGAGTGCAGGCGCGGCCACCAGGCCTCAGACTGATCATCGTCTTCTACCCGGCGTTTAGCATATTGCTGGGCGATGGCTGAAATAAGTGATGAATCCAGACCACCAGATAATAATACGCCATAAGGTACGTCTGACATCAGGTGGGTTTTGACGCTATGTTCCAGTGCGGCTTTTAATTCACTTTCGCTGGCCGGGTTGTCTTTCACGGCGTCATAACTTTGCCAGTCGCGCTTATAGTAGCTGCGCAACTCGCCAATTTTACTGTCAAAATAGTGGCCGGGTGGGAATTCTTTAATTTGCTTACATACCGGCACCAACGCTTTTAATTCTGAGGCGACAAATAACTGGCCATTTTCATCATAGCCATAGTACAGCGGAATAATGCCAATATGGTCCCGGGCAATAAGATAACGGCTTTGCTCTGCGTCATACAAAATAAAAGCAAACATGCCATGCAACTGATCAATAAAATCGGCACCGTGCTCCAGATATAGCGGCAGGATCACCTCGCAATCAGACTTGGTTTTGAATGGGTAGGGCGTAGCCAGCTCTTTTTCGAGTTGCTTATGATTGTAGATCTCACCATTCACTGCCAGAATGTGATTTCGATTATCATTGATAAGAGGTTGGGCTCCATTTTCAGTATCTACAATGGCCAGACGCTCGTGCACCAGAATGGCATTTTCGTCATTCCAGATACCTGACCAGTCAGGACCGCGATGACGTAATAACTTAGATAACTGCAGCGCCTGCTGGCGCAACGCTTTAACATCAGTACTGATGTCAAGCACCCCAAATATCGAACACATGATAACCTCTATTAATAATTTTCAAATAAACACATTTTTACCCAATGGATTTCGAGATGCACGTAGGCGGCAAGGTAACCCACTGGAACGCCAGCCCGGCCCCTTGAGCTTAGCTGTACTAAGTGACAGGGGTAAACTGGCGCAGCCAACACCCGTGCATATTGAAAGACGAAGGGTAATTTTGGCAGTATGTACGTCTAAACGTACCCCTTGAATGTGCCATGCCATGGCAAAAATGCAAGCGCTTTTTCACGCTTTTGATAAGTAATTAAGGCTGATAGTCTTCAGCTACAGCAACAGAAAACACTGGTTATGCAAAAAAATGATCTAAAAACCCGTTTTACGCCACCCCCTCGCTGGGACAGCTCGCTGTTAGCCGCTAGCACTATATTTGCTGATCTGTGCCAGCATATTGACCTGAGTCAGCAACATCAATGGCCGGATGTCGCCAGGCTGAATCAATGGGCCGGTAATGCGCCTTTTCGTTTTGTGGCTGACGACGCGCTGGCGGAGGATGGCCGCTATTATGAAGAATATATTTATGCAACTAACACTATACCTACCCGTAAAGATAACTGGCATGACTTTTTTGGTGCTTTAATCTGGTGTTTGTTTCCCAAGACCAAAACCTTGCTTAACCAACTGCATATGGCTGAAATAACCCAACATGGCCTGAAACAGCGCAGTAAACTGCGCAATAAGCTGACCTTATTTGATGAGTGTGGGGTGGTAATTTGCCTTGAGCCAGAAGCCGCGCACCATGCCGACTTGTTACGGACCCACCAGTGGCAGCAAAGTTTTGTCAGCCGGCGCGCTGATTGGTGGCATACTGTAAGGCCGGTTATTTTTGGCCATGCAATCTATGAAATGGCCACCTCACCCTTTCTGGGCTTAACCGCCAAATGCTTGTTTATTAACGTGCCAACAGGCTTTTGCCAGTGGTCTTTAACAGATGCTTACAGTTTTCTTGACCAAAAACTGCTGCAACAAATTGCTAACGGCGGGTTACTTCTTGATAATCAACAACTGACCCCGTTGCCACTACTTGGGGTGCCAGGCTGGTGGGATGATAATCGCCGGGCAGAATTTTACCTAAATACGGAGTATTTCCGGGCGCTAAGTACAAAAAACATAAGTACAAAAAAATAAGTACAAATAATATGAGAGCGAAAAACCACGCAACGATAGGAAGCTTACATGATTGAAATAAAAGGGTTAGCTAAGGCGTTTGCTATCAGCAAAGGCAATAAATTATCGGATACTGAAAAACAGGATGTGCGCTACAGCGAGAAAGCATTCCATTCGGTGCGGGACGTTAGTTTTCAATGTGGTTCCGGCGAAGTGCTCGGGCTGCTCGGGCCTAATGGTGCCGGCAAAACCACCACCTTGCGCATGCTATCCACTGCTTTAAAGCAAGACAGCGGTTCGGTGTTTATTAATGGTATCGATGTATTGCAAAAGCCGATTCAGGCCCGCAAAGAAATCGGCTTTTTATCCGCAGATACCGGGCTGTATGGCAAACTAACGGCCTTTGAAAACATTGCCTATTTTGCCCGCTTGCACGGTATGAAAGAAGCCGCGATAAAAACCCGGATTGATGAGCTGTTTACCCTGCTTGATATGCATAATTTCGCCAACCGGCGGGTGGATACCATGTCGACCGGTATGAAGCAAAAAACCGCTATTGCCCGCGCTGTGGTGCACTCCCCCAAAGTCGTTATTCTGGATGAGCCCACCACTGGTCTGGATATTATGACAGTGCAAACCGTGCTGGATTTTATTAAGTCATTAAAAACCCAGGGTACCCCGGTGATCTTTTCTACCCATCATCTGGATGAAGTAGGCGCTTTGTGTGACCGGGTGGTAGTTATTGATAAAGGCTTAAGCAGTTTTTCTGGCAGCCTTGAACAGTTTAAGCAGCTGACACCAGATGGTGATCTACGTCAGGCATTTTTAGCCGTTATTGCTAATCAACCAGAGCAGGGAGCAGCCTGATATGTGGCAGGTTTACTTTAAAGAATTAACTGAATTATTGCGCGATAAGAAAACCCTTATCTTTGTTATTTTATTGCCAATCCTTATTTTCCCGGTGTTATTCGGGATTGTCGGCCTGGTAATGGCAACCACCACCAGTAAAGCGATGGAAGAGCAACATCGTTACGTTATTGTAAACGAGCAGCAGGCCCCCGAGTTTGCCGAAGCGCTGTTTTACCATAAAAACTTTAAAAAAGTTGAAACGACATTAAGCACTGAGCAAGAACTGATCGCGGCAATTCGCAACGAAGAGTTTGACGTGGCACTGGTAATTCCTGCTGATTTTGCCAACCGTAAAGCCGCTGTGAAGCAAACAGAATGGCAGCTGATCTATAACCGCTCGTCGCAACTGGACTTTATGTACAACTATTTCGACGAGATGCTGAAAACCTATACTGAGGAGTTGCAACGCGGCACCTTGAGTCAGTTAGGTGTTGACCCGACGAACCTGACCGCGATATTGAAACCGGTAGAATTGACCCGGGTTAATACCGCGGAGCAGCGGGAAAATATTGGTGAGAGCATGGGCGCGATTTTAGCCTATGCCCTGGTGTTACTCTGCCTAAGTGGTGCCATGTATCCGGCGGTAGATATGGGTGCAGGCGAGAAAGAGCGCGGCACCCTGGAAACCTTACTGATTTGCCCGGTTAGCCGCACCGCTATCGTGTTAGGTAAGTTTTTAACGGTATTAACTACTGCACTAATGACGGCACTGATAACGGTGGTCAGCTTAGGCGTGTGGGGCGGCATTATCAGTGCCTTTGCTGACTTATCCAAAGTATCTGAAGCACTGGCCAGCATTACTATTGTTGATTTAATGCTGATGTTCTCATTACTGTTACCAACAGCGGCGATATTTGCTGCCTTGTTGCTGGCAATTTCTATCTATGCCCGCACCTTTAAAGAAGCACAGAACTATATGAGCCCGCTGACGATTCTGGTAATAGTGCCATTAATGATAGCAATGGCGCCGGGTATGGAGCTGGACGTCACCACGGCATTAATTCCGCTGACTAATATCGCGCTGGCCATTAAAGAGCTGCTAAAAGGTACCGCGGACTATGGCTTACTGGCATTAATATTTGCCTCTACCACTGCGCTGGCTGCAGCACTTATCGCATTTTGCGTACACTGGTTCCAGCAGGAAAAAGTATTGTTTCGTTAAATTTAGCCTGGTAAATGGCTGGAAATACCAGCCATTTATTCAAAATGGTATTGATAACAATTCGCAGTTAGATTAAGATGGCGCTGTTTTGTTAAACTATTTGTCGAGCAAAGGCAGCGCCATGTACGTATGTTTATGTAAAGCAGTGTCAGATAAAGCCATAAAGCAACACATCGCCAAGGGCGCCTGTACCATGCGCGAATTGAAAGCTGAGCTGGGTGTTGGTAGCCAGTGTGGTAAATGCGTATGTCAGGCCAGTGCTATTTTGCATAACGAATTGGTAAAGCAACCGCGTGATATTGATGAGTTGGCTAAACCCGCAGCCTGATTATGCCTTTGAAGCGACCACTTATCTGTCTTTGACTAAGCTGCTGGCTGTTGCAATAAATTCGGTATTTCTGCCGTAGTTCCGTTGTTATTTTCTTGTCATTAACACCATTTTAGTCACGCCATAATAGCCATTTTGATGATAGGCTAAGCTTAGTCAACAGCAGTAAAGGTTGACAGTATTTCTGATGGAGTGGTTATGGATAAGATAAAGCAGGTAGCCATTGTTGGCGGTGTGCATGGTAATGAGTTCTCTGGCATTTATTTAGTTAAACAGTACCTGGCCAGGCCGCAGCTTATTGCCAGAGACAGCTTTGATTGCCGTTGTGTCTGGGCCAACCCTGAAGCACATTATGCTAATAAACGTTATTTGCACAGTGACTTAAACCGCCAGTTTAAAAATGCTGATTTGGCCAACCCGGCGCTTACCAACTATGAGCAAAGCCGGGCGAAAGTGCTTAATGCAGAGTTAGGCCCAAAAGGGGCGGCCAAAACTGACTTGCTGATCGATTTACACAATACCACCAGCAATATGGGCGCTTGTTTAATTCTGACTCAGGCCGGGCCATTTTATAATCAGCTGGCAGCCTACGTTAAAATGGTGATGCCAGAGGCCATTATTTCACGCGATGAAGACCATTTTGCCGCTGCAGAGCATGCGCTGATGTGTACGCTTGGCCGTTATGGCGTGTTAGTGGAAGTGGGGCCACAGCCGCAATCGGTGCTGCGCCACGATATTTTAGAGCTGATGGACCGGATGACCCGCCATATTCTGGATTTTGTCGAGCTGTATAACAGTGGCAACTTACCTGCGCTACCAAAACAAACTGCAGCGTTTCGCTATTTACACAGTATTAAACTGCCAATGAACGAGCAGGGCGAACGGATTGGTATGGTACATAAAAACGTGCAGGACAAAGACTACCAGCCGATCAATCCCGGTGACCCGATTTTTATGTTATTTGACGGCACTGAAATTTATTACCAAGGCGAGCAGACGGTATACCCGACGTTTATCAATGAAGCGGCGTACTATGATAACAACCTGGCGATGTCACTAAATGAAAAAGTGCTGATCACCCTGGATTAATTACTCGTTTCTATTGGTTTTTTTCTAAAGTTAAATGTGTTACTAATTTGCTATGCATTTTTAGGGAAGTCAAACCGGAGTGACTTGTATGCCACAGTTTGTGCTTAGTTTGTTTGTTATGGTTGTGGTTTTACCCCTTAGTTTGCTGGTAACTGCTGCGCAATCTGAGCCGCTACCATTAAATTTGTATACCGAGCACAGCCCGCCAGGCGAATATCTTAACGCACAGGGTGAAGTGGCTGGGGTTACCGTTGACTTAATCAGGTTATTGTTGCAACGGCTTGATCAGCCAGCCACTATCGAACTGTTGCCATGGGCCCGGGCGCTGGAGTTAGCGAAGACCCAACCTAATAGTGGCTTATTTGAAACAGTACGTAACCCAGAGCGCGAAGCGCTGTTTAAATGGGTTGGGCCGTTAAAGATGCATAGCATAGGTTTGTATGGCCTTAGTGATTTTTTCCCGGGCGGTAACTTTTCTCCCGGTATAAACAGCAGACATCTGGCATGTGTGTACCGCGAGTCTGTGCATGTAAAATATTTGCAAAGAATGGGCTTTAACGACGGCCGCAATTTAATTCTGACGGTCAACCACGGTGACTGCTTTAAATTGTTAAGGCGGGGGCGGGTGCATCTAGTGGTGCTGAACGAAGCGGCTTTTAGCGAGCTGCAGTTAGAAATGCAGCAAAGCGACCAGCAGCTGGTGATGTTGCAACAATTAACAGAGGTGCAGTTGTATCTGGCTTTTTCCCGGGATATTGATGACAGCACTATAGCCCGTTGGCAACGGGTGCTGGAAGATAGCTATCTTGATGGCAGCATGCGTCGGCTTTATCAGGGGCTTTACCCCGAACAAATGATTGCTCGCCTAGAGCAGTTTGCCAGTGCGAAGCAAAAACAGTTGCAGCAAAACCGGTTGCAGCAATAATTGCCGCAACCGCGATAAACGGGAGCTTAATCTGTTTGGGTTGCCAGGGCGGCGATTTGTTGTTCAGTTAAACGGTAGCCTATCCATTCTGTTTTTTCCTGAGCATGTAAAGCCTGGTAGAACTTAATTGCCGGGGTATTCCAATCCAGCACACTCCACTCAAAGCGACCGCAATTATTCGCCATGGCAATTTTAGCCAGTGCTTTAAACAGCGCTTTACCTGCGCCGCTGCGCCTGGCATCCGGTGTAATATATAAATCTTCCAGATACAAGCCATACTTGCCCAGCCAGGTAGAGTAGTTATAAAAGTACACAGCAAAGCCAATAGGCTTGCCTGCTTGTTCACAAATCAGGGCATGGGCTTTGGCATCACTGCAGAACAAGGTTTGTTTAATCAGCTCAACTGAAGTCAGTACCTCATGCTCAGCTTTCTCGAAAATGGCCAGTTCGGTAATAAACTGTAAAATGGTGGCTGCATCATCGGCTGTTGCCGCTCTGATGTTCAAATCTGGCATAATGGCTCCGCTTGGTTACAGGGTTTGGTAGCTGGCTTTCTTTTGAATAAGTTCAATAGCGTAGTTGTCGGGATCGCGCACAAAGGCAATTTCAGTAGTACCACCTTTAACCGGCCCGGGTTCACGGCTAATCACCCCACCTTTAGCCCGGATGGCCTCACAGGCGTCATAAACATTGTCTACTTCCAGTGCAATATGGCCAAAAGCATTACCCAAATCATAGCTATCGGTATCCCAATTCCAGGTTAGTTCCAACACGGTATGTTCGCTTTCAGCACCATAGCCAACAAACGCCAGGGTATATTTATACTCGGTGTTTTCTGACTGACGCAGTAGCTTCATGCCTAACACGTCAGTATAAAAAGCGATGGATTTTTCCAGGTTAGCTACCCGCAGCATGGTATGGAGCATTCTCATGGCATTTCCTCTTCAGTTTACTGGTTGTATTCACGCAACTTTTCAATAATACAGCTGTTGCAGCACAGCTTACCGGTAATACAAGTGCAGCAGCAAGAGGTATCTGTATTCGCAGATACCTCTTTTTTGTTAGCTGAGGCGGCATCAATACAACCGCGGTTTAACCCCAAATGAGTCAGATAAAAGAACCTGGCTGCACTATAAAACCGTGGCAATTTTTACTTGATAATTACAGGCAGGGGAAGTTCATGCCCTTCAGGCATGGCTATTACATCCGAGTGGGTATATGTCTTACAAAACCACTCATTATCCATAAAATAATTACAATATATTTCGTTGGCGAGTGTATCTCTCTTCATACATACAGGAGTCCGAGAACCTTTGTTTACAATCTGCAGGCCTAACGCTTTACAATTATCTGTTTCAGTTAAAAATACGGATCTCTCTTTTTGGAATGAGTAGCTCTCGTAAAGCTCTATCGAAAGTAGTGCTGTTACGCAGAAGAATACAACGGGTGAAATAGCCTTAATGACGATGGGAGAGGTTTTTGCGACAAAAAATCCGATACTTCCAGCAATTACAGAAATACCAGTTAGTGATAATAAGCTTAAGTTCCATATTAAGACTTCATCTAGTATGAAGACTGAGCCTGCAAACAAAACAACTGCTGCGACCCTGATGATTAAACTATCCGAATCCTTTAAATCTTTTTTTGATAGCCAATCAATAAACATGATGCCTCCGTTCCTATTTATTGCTTTAAGAGTATTACATTAGCGCGCTCGTGTTGGCAAGCGAACAGACAGAGCCCTGCCAATGACAGATAATCTTCCAGCATTGACGCCAACGGCGTTTGTCTTTATGACACTGCAGGTGTCATAAACATTGTCTAACTCCAGTGCAATATGGCCAAAAGCATTACCTAAATCGTAGTTGTCGGCATCCCAATTCCAGGTTAGCTACCCGCAGCATGGTATGGAGCATTCGCATAAAAGATTCTATTTGGTTTTGTACTTGTAAAAACTTTCAATCATACAGCTGACGAGATGTGGTTTAGCAGCAATACACTTATTCAGACCCAACATTACTTATCAGACAAAAGAAGGCGGATAGCTATCCAAACTGACGTTCTTTAAAGCTTTGTTGAATATCTAATACTTCAGCTTCATTACTGATTAACGCCGCAACGCATACCGGGTCCAGACTAACAGCAGCTAACTGTTGTAATTTGGCAAACGCATCTGCGTTACTCCAGGCTTTTTTATAAGGTCGCTCACTGGTTAATGCATCAAATACATCTGCAACAGCAACGATTCTGGCTTCAACTGGGATAGTTTCACCTGATAAGCCTAACGGATAACCACTACCATCCCAAGCTTCATGGTGATGTAATACGATATTACGCAGCATGGCTATATAGCCTACACCATCCAGGCCATAGTTAATTAACAGTTTATCAATCAGTGCTAACCCTGCTTCTGAATGACCTTTCATAACGTGATATTCTTGCTCTGTTAGCTTACCAGGTTTTAGCAACACGCTATCCGGGATGGCCATTTTGCCAAGGTCATGTAATGGCGAAAACAAGAATACATGCTCGATGAAGTTATCATCTAACGCAAAATGCTCAGCTGTGGTTCGTGCTATCAGACGCGAATAACGTGACATTCGCTCCAAATGATAGCCGGTTTCGGGATCACGTGAATGCGTAAGATCCAATGCTGAACGTAATGTCGCCAGTAAAGTACGTACATTAGTCATCTCATTTAACAGCACCAGACAGAGCAAATGTCCGATAACATCCAACTCCTGCATACAGGGTTCAGTGAAGACATCAGCGCTTTTGGCGTTAAAAAACACGAAGCCGAGCAATTCACCGTTCCAAAGCATTGGCAAGGTGTAGCTGGAGCGAAAACCAGCTTTGTAAATCTGCAACGCATGGCGATGGGTGCTGTCTTTAAATACTGATAAATCGTTTTCGACCCTGGGTTGTTGTTTCGCTGCTAATTGTTGTAATGAATAGCAGTTGGCTAATTTCGCCTGATAATGGTTTAGACTGCTTTGCTCACCACTGTAGACGAAGGTCCGGACAATATCTGTTGCATTATCATACAGGGCCAAAGCTACCCGCTCGATAAAAGGATGATGCCGTTTAATCAAACTGTGCAAGTGGGTCAATTTTAATATCAAGCTGTCATTATTGTTAAGTACTGCCAGCTGATCTTGATGTTGCATAAACGCCCTTTTTAGAGTTTCGGATATTATTCTGCAAGCATAGAACATATTTAGCCGGTTAAGCGACTATGCCTGAAAAAAGCGGCAACACAGATTATTAAAGGCAAATCACATAATTGCAATATCACCGCCAGCGGCATTGACCGTGTGATTAAAGCGATTATATTTGCGATCTTATTTGCAAAGATCATCAGGGCTTGTTCTTTAAATTGCAGAATCAGCTACTTATTTTGCCTCTACTGCAGACAGCTACAATTTAACTGACTGCGACTGTTTTATTTATCTAGTGCTAAGTTCGTTTTTATCCTGATTACATGAGGGCTTTGTAACAAAGTTAAATGAATTACTTCTGTTATTATTCAGTTTTATCTTTAAATTGGCAGAGGTCCTCAATGATACAAGAACCACATTTAGGTTTACGTGCGATGCAGGTATAGCGGCCGTGCAGAATAAGCCAGTGATGAACATCCAGCTTAAACTCGCTTGGTACCACTTTTAATAACTTCTGCTCTACCAAATCAACATTTTTGCCCGGTGCCAGTTTAGTCCGGTTCGACACCCGGAAAATATGAGTATCAACGGCAATAGTAGGCCAGCGAAAGGCGGTATTGAGCACCACGTTGGCGGTTTTACGGCCGACACCGGGCAGGGCTTCTAATGCCTCGCGGTTTTCCGGGACCTCACCAGCGTGCTGTTCTACTAAAATGCGGCAGGTTTTAATTACGTTTTCTGCTTTGGTATTAAATAAACCAATGGTTTTTATATAATGCTTGACACCATCGACCCCCAAATCCAGCATCGCTTGCGGGGTGCGCGCTACCGGAAATAAATGACGGGTGGCTTTGTTAACACCTACATCGGTAGCCTGGGCAGATAACAACACGGCTATCAGCAGCTCAAAGGGTGAGCTGTATTCGAGTTCAGTGGTGGGCTGTGGATTGGCCGCTCGCAGGCGGCTTAGCATTTCAATTCGTTTTTGTTTATTCACGTACCTGACCTTTTACTGTATCAACTAACGCTGCTAAAGCGTCAGTTGATATTTTACTGGGTGGTAACCCGGGCCCGGGTAATACCCACCGCCTGCTGCTGGCGTTGTTGCAAGCGGGCATCAATCAGGTTTTTCAGGGCAATTAACAGTCCCATGCCAATAAAGGCGCCCGGTGGCAACATTGCCAGTAAAAACTGGGTATCTAAAGCAAACAGTTCTATCCGCAGCACCGCTGCCCAGTCGCCCAGCAGTAAGTCAGCGCCATCGAACAACGTACCCTGGCCCAGGATCTCACGCATAGCTCCTAGGGCTACCAGTACCAGCAGAAAACCCAGGCCCATCATCAGCGCATCTACCGCCGACGGCAAGACGGCGTTTTTCGAGGCAAAAGCTTCGGCGCGGCCAATAATGGCGCAGTTGGTAACAATTAACGGGATAAAAATGCCCAGTGACTGGTATAAACCAAAGGTATAAGCGTTCATCAGCAACTGAACCACAGTAACAAAGCTGGCAATAATTAATACAAACACCGGAATGCGAATTTCTGATGGCACTACGGTCCGTACCAGCGACACCACCACGTTCGAGCCAAGTAACACCAGCAAGGTGGCCAGGCCAAGCCCCAGAGCGTTTGTTACGGTGCCGGTAACGGCCAGTAACGGACATAAACCAAGTAACTGCACCAGCCCCGGGTTATTGCGCCACAAGCCTTGTACGGCCAGCTCACGGATACTGTTGGTATTGTCACTCATTGGCTTGCTCCACAATTTGCTGGCCGGTTGGCAAGCCCGGGCTGCTGAATAATCAGCAAGCCAGCATTATAAACAGCGCTGACCACCGCCCGCGGGGTAATAGTCGCCCCGGTGAATTGATCAAACTGGCCGCCATCTTTTTTTACCGCCCAGGCTACGCTGTTGTCAGGGCTTATCTGCACGCCCTTAAAACTGTCAATCCAGGCCGAACGGCGCCGCTCAATTTTATCGCCCAGGCCAGGTGTTTCCTGATGCGTTAATACCCGGCTGCCCAACACCGTGCCCGCTGGTGTCACTGCCACCATTAAATCAATATTGCCGCTGTAGCCATCAGGCGCTGTGGTTTCCACCACAAAAGCACTGATTTGCCCGCCGTCACGCAAGCGGTATATCGCTTGTGGGGTAGGGCGGCCCAGTAATTGCGGGTTGGTTACCAGAATGCAATCGGCCAGCAAGGTCTCGCTGGCAGTGTTTTCGGGCAGAACGTCATTCAGAATGGCTAACTTATTGGCAAGTTGCTGCTCGGCAATTTTGGGTTGGGTCAGCTGGTTCACCAAGCCTAGTATAGTGACACAAACCAGCGCGATCAGCGCCAGCAACAAAGCATTTTTTGATACCGGCAATATCATTTATCAGCGCCTCTGGCTTTATGGCCGTAAGTTCGTGGCCGGGTGTAATAATCTATCAGTGGCACGGTCATATTTGCCAGCAGTACTGCAAAGGCCACACCGTCCGGATAACCACCATATTTACGAATAATAAAAATCATAAAGCCAATTAGTACGCCATAGAGAATGCGGCCTTTATCAGTAGTCGATGCCGACACCGGATCGGTGGCGATAAAAAAGGCTGCCAGCATAGTTGCACCACTGAACAACTGAAATAAAGGGCTGGGATTGCTGTCTGCTGCTGCCAGCCAGCTCAGCGTGCTGATCAGAAACAGGCTGCCGAGCACCGCAACCGGGATGCGCCAGCTAATGACTCTTAGCTTAATTAACATTAAGCCACCGGCAAGATAGGCCAGGTTGACCCATAGCCAGCCCGCGCCGGCGATACCATAGAAAACCGGCTGCTGCATGCTCTCTGTTAAGGTTAAACCGGCCGCCAGATCAGTACGCAAGGTATCCAGAGGCGTTGCCATTGACACACCATCGATGCCGCTTTGCAACTGACTAATACTAAAACCGCTGCAGCTATACTGAGTGAAAACCGCACAGACCGCATCCAGCACATTGAGCGATTCAGCTTGCAGGCTGACACTTGGCAGCCACTGGGTCATTTGCAGCGGAAAAGCAATCAGCAGCATCACGTAAGCGGCCATTGCCGGGTTAAACAGGTTGTTGCCAAGGCCGCCATATAGCTGCTTAACAATAACAATTGCAAAGAATGTCCCTATAACAATCAGCCACCAGGGCGCGTAAGGCGGAATTGAAATTGCCAGCAATACTCCGGTCAGCAGGGCACTATGATCTTTCAGCCGGCTGAGTGCAGGTTTAGCCCGCAGCCGCATAATAAGTGCCTCAGCCAACCAGGCGGTGCTGATAGCCAGAACTAACTGAATCAATACCCCATAGCCAAATAGTAAAGCCTGGACCGCAATACCCGGAATACAGGCCACGACCACTAACAGCATGATTTCCGAGGTACTGCGGCTGATCCTGTTATGCGGCGAGCTGGCAATTTTAAAACTCATGATTTCTCGCTGTCTGCTTGTTTTTTAGCTTTAGCCCGGGCAATAGCAGCAGCAATAGCAGCTTTACGCGGATCTGTCTCAGCCTGTTGGGGCGCGGCTTCTATTGCTTCAGGTTGCTTGGTTTGCTCGGCTGCAACCACCTTTTCCTGCTGCTCAGCCTGCGCCTGGGCTGCCTTTTTTGCTTTTGCCCTGGCAATGGCGGCTGCTACTGCAGCGTTTTTTGCACCAGTTGGCGCAACAGTTGCTGGCTCACTAGCCGGCGGTGCGCTGCTGGCTGCTGCCTGGTGTGTTGCTGTTGCCAGAGCCGGAGCTGAGTCTGATTGCTGGCTGTCGGCAGCCTTAGCCGCCTGATATTCACGTGCTTGCTGTTTCTTAGCTGCCCGCTCGGCCAGAATTTGCTCGCGCTCGGCAGGTACTGCGGTTTGTTCAGCTTGCTTCGCTTTAATCCGGGCTAATGCAGCTGCTACGGCGTTACTGTTGCCACCGGTTTGCTGAGCCTGTTCACGGGCCTCTGCAAGCTGCTGATTGCGTGCCATTCGTTGTTGTTTTTCCCGCTCCAGCCTGGCATTGCGGGCTTCAAAGCGGGCTTTGGCCTGTTCGGCTTTTACCGCTTCGCGTTGCTGTTCTCTGATTTCTGCTTTAGCCACCCGGTAGTACTGCACCAGCGGAATTTCGCTGGGGCAAACATAAGCGCAGGCACCGCATTCAATACAGTCAAATAAATTATACTCAGCCAGTTTAGCCGGGTCTTTGGCTTTGCTGTACCACAGCAACTGCTGGGGTAGCAGGCTGGCCGGACAAGCATCGGCGCAGGCGCTACAACGAATACAGTCGGTTTCTTTACCCGGCGGTGGTAATTCGTGCTCGCTTGGTGCCAGAATGCAATTGGTTGTTTTTATTATGGGCACGGCGAGGTCGGGCAGGCTAAAGCCCATCATTGGTCCACCCATAATAACTTTGTAGTTTTTCTGCTGCTGATAGCCGCAAAATGTCAGAAGATCGCTGACCGGGGTACCAATTAATGCCAGAACATTTTGTGGCTGACTCAGGGTTTCACCTGTCACCGTAACGATACGTGACAACAGGGGATGGTCATCAAGTACTGCCTGAGCGATGGCAAAGGCAGTACCGACATTCAGCATAACAATACCAATATCGATTGGCCGGCGGCCCGCGGGCACCTCTTTATTGGTTAGCAGCTGGATCAGTTGTTTTTCGCCACCAGACGGATATTTGGTTGGCACGTCACGCACGTAATAATGATCGCGTTGGCTGCAGGCGGCTTTTAAGGCGGCACTGGCGAGTGGTTTGTCATCCTCAATGCCAACTAATACTGCTTTAGGGTTCAGCAACTTACACAGAATATCAATGCCTTTAACAATAGTTATGGCACCTTCCTGAATTAATGCATCGTCAGCACTGATATAAGGTTCGCATTCAACAGCGTTAATAATCAGGTAGTCAACCGGTTGGGTTAACCCTGCTTTTAAATGAGCAGGAAACCCGGCACCTCCCATCCCGGCAATACCGCTTTCCTGAATACGCTCCAGTAAAGTGAGGTTATCACTACTGCTCAGATTGAGCGGATGCTGTTGCCGCCATTCATCAAGACCATCCGGTATCAGGGTAATGGTTGTTTCTGGTAAGGCAGAGGGATGAGCACTGGTATGTTCACCAATGGCTGTAATAGTGCCTGAAGTAGGCGCATGTACCGGCACGGCCATCGAGTTATCAGCGCTGGTAAGTGGCTGGCCCTTTAATACTCGTTGACCGGCACTGACCAGCAGATGGCCAGCGACACCAATATGCTGACGCAGTGGTATATAAAGCCGATCGGGCAGGGGCAGTAAGCCTATCGGTTTGTGCGCGGTCTGGGCTTTTCGGGTTGGCGGGTGAACCCCTCCGTGAAAGTCCCACAATTTTCCGGCCTGAATTTGCTGAAATAAACTCGGCACCTGTTACTCCACCTGGGTTATCGGAATAGCCTTCAGATCCCACTTCCAGCGCTCTGGGGTTGGGGTCACGGGCAACATGTCAATACAGTCAACCGGGCAGGGCTCGACACACAAATCACAGCCTGTGCATTCATCGACGATAACGGTATGCATCAACTTTGATGCGCCTACTATCGCATCAACCGGGCAAGCCTGAATACATTTAGTACAACCAATGCATTCGTCCTCGCGAATGTAGGCCACCCGCTTTATTGCAACGGTTTGGGCTGCATGTAACGGTTTGGCCTCCACACCCATTAAATTGGCAAGTTTGCGAATGGTACTGTCGCCACCGGGCGGACACTTATTAATGTCATCGCCGTTAGCTATTGCCTCGGCATAAGGCCGGCATCCCGGATAGCCACATTGGCCACACTGGGTTTGCGGCAAAATATCATCTATCTGTTCAACCAGTGGGTCGCTCTGTACCTTAAAGCGTATAGCGGCAAAACCAAGTAAGCCACCAAAGATCAGAGCCATTCCTCCGAGGATCAATAATGCTGTCAGTAAGCTCATCAGACTTTCACCAAACCGGTAAATCCCATAAATGCCAGCGACATCAGGCCGGCAGTAACCATGGCAATGGCTGCACCTTTGAAAGGCACTGGCACATCAGCAGCAGCCAATCGTTCACGCATGGCAGCAAATAAAATTAACACCAGAGAAAAACCAGCCGCAGCACCAAAACCATATACCACTGAGTTGATAAAGTTGTGCCGTTCGTTAACGTTTAAGAGTGCTACGCCCAGTACCGCGCAATTGGTTGTGATCAAGGGTAAAAAAATACCAAGCAAGCGGTACAAAGTCGGGCTGGTTTTATGTACTACCATTTCGGTGAACTGCACTACTACAGCAATAACCAGAATAAAGCTCAGGGTGCGTAAATAAAGGAGATCAAAAGGTGCCAATAAAAAGCTGTCTACCAGATAGCTGCAAATGGAGGCCAGGGTCAGCACAAAAGTGGTTGCCAACGCCATGCCGATAGCAGTTTCCAGCTTTGAAGATACACCCATAAATGGGCACAGCCCGAGAAACTTAACCAACACAAAGTTGTTAACTAACACCGTACTGATTAGTAAGAGCAAAAATTCGGTCATAGTTGAGCTTAAGTAATAGGGCTAACACAGATAACAGGCGGGTATTATGCAATGATGTCAAAGTGGTTACAACCAAACAAACTGTAGGGTTATTGCAGCAGCTAACGGCTTTGTCAGGTTTTACTGGCAGTTAACCAGCTTACGGTGTGCTGATTAACTGCCTGATATTTGTCCTGACTACATTGGAGCGGGTTTTCCGACGTAATAACCCTGATTCCCATCGATAAACAATGACTCCAGCATATGTTTTTCTTCCTGTGTTTCAACACTTTCAGCAAAAACACCAACCCCAATCCGATGTGCCAGGTCTATCATCAAACGCATAAAATACTGATTATTTTTATCTTCGTCGATATGACGGGTGTAACTGCCATCCATTTTGACAAAGTCAGGCTTTAAGTCGCGGAAAAACTTAAACGAGGTGATACCGACGCCAAATTTTTCCACAGTAATGCGCGAACCTGCGCGGTGCACCATATCGATAAAGCGCTTACTGGTTTTCAGGTTTTGCTGTAAGCCAAACTCAGATACTTCAAAGATCAGTTTAGCGGCAATATGGGCATCTTTTAACAGTCTGCGCTCCAGCCAGATTACAAATTGATCGTCATGCACGCAGCGTGGAGACAAGTTCAGGCCAAAATACTGATCCTGCAAATTACGGTTTTTAATAGTCGTCAGGGCAGTTTCAATAATCAGCCGGTCTACGGCTATTATTTTGTCGAGCTTTTCCGCCATCGCTAAAAATGACGCAGTCGGCAATACCTGATTTTCCTGAGTTTTAAAGCGAACCAGGATCTCCGAATAGGCTTTTGCTGAACGGTTTGATGGCTGAATAAGCTGAGCAAGTAAGGTAATCCGGTTGTTGTTTATGACATCTTCAATAACATTGCGCCAGTTTTGATTGCCATAGCCACTGCTTGCCATTTCCAGGCCGGCAGAGTCTTTTTGTAAGTGCCAGGCGTTGGTCTGTTTAGTTTGCGCCAGGCTGATCGAGGTATCGGCTACAGCCAGTAACTCGCCCAGCGCTTTGCCGCTTTCGTAGGTAACCAGACCGGTATAGGCTATAGAATCAAGTTCAGCATTTTTCTGATATTCGTTAAACCGGCTTTGCAATTGCAGGGCGAAGTTCTCTGCCTCTTTCGGGGTGATTCTGGGCAGTAAAATGCCAAAATCAGAGCTGTTTAAGCGGAATAATTTCGCATCTTTATAGGCGTCGGCAACTTTTCGCACAATATCAGCAACATCTTTTATGTACTGATCACCCTCCTGATAACCCCGGGTTTGATTTAAGCTTTGTAACTCGGTACAACGGGTAATCGCAAAAACCCCAAAATCGGTTTCTTTAGATACTTTGCAGTGGTCTTCATAATACTGCACGAAGCGATTGCGATTGGGTAAGTCGGTTACCGGATCTTTATAGGCTTCTTCAGCTATCTGATAAGCTGCCGACGTCATCTCGCTATATTGTTTTTTGCTGAAGTTAGCCAGCTTTTGCAATGCAATATTAATCTCAGAAAATTCAGGGGGAATATTATTCCAGTTCGGTTCTGCTTTTTGCGGATCCTGAATAAAACCGTCAATCAGCTGGTTAACGGCTTGCGAGGTTTTACGATAACTGCGGTTAATGCTGCTTTTAGCAATAATCACTGTAAGCCAGCTAAAAACAAAAGGTGCCAGTAATAATACTAAGCCGAGCTTTTGTAATGGGGCCAGCATAGGCTGATGATTAAGCTGATAGCTGAGTTGAATGCCATGCTCTTCACTGCGCAATAATACCGGCCTGAACTGACTGCCAGCAGTTTGCAGAGCCCACATTGCTGCAGTGGTAGAGGCGCGGGCATTGTTTTGCTCGTGCAAAACAGTGCCGTCAAGCTGGCTGATGCGCAAGCTTTGCAAAACAAAGCTCCGATCTAACTGCCGGCTGAGTACTTTTGCATCACCTGACAGGTGATGGGATAAAATTTGTTCTATAGTATTACGCGCATTCCGTTCGCGAATTTCGACCAGTTGCTGGCTATATACCACAAGCGCTGACACTGTTAAAACTGCCAGTATCAGAGCAGTTAATAACTGCGCCATCAATAACGTTTTAAAGATCTTCATAAGCCCTGACCACCAAACATAAACTTCTTCCTTGTCTTACGCTTAATATAGTGTAGCTAAAAAGAATAGAAAGCTAATTAAATCAAAAAAATACCAAGAAAGGAATAATTAACGACGGTTTACAGAAAAAACAGTTGAATTGAGTGTTTTGGCTCCCCAAGTTGGACTCGAACCAACGACCTACGGATTAACAGTCCGCCGCTCTAACCAGCTGAGCTATTGGGGAAAAGTAAAATATTATTGGAGCGGTTGGCTCCCCAAGTTGGACTCGAACCAACGACCTACGGATTAACAGTCCGCCGCTCTAACCAGCTGAGCTATTGGGGAACAGCATTCAACGGGGCGCAATACTAATGCCAGCTATGGAGACTGTCAACACTTTGCTGCGCAGATTTGCCTCTGTCCGGTTTACTTGCATATTGTTTAAGCAAATACAGGTTATTTCAGTCAGGACGACGCTATAGCAGGCCATTTTTTTTGCTGAAAAACCAAAACCGGGGTTCTGACATTGCTGTAGAGCGGGTGGTTGCAGGCCTCTTAAAAGTTACCCACAGAAGTTGTGGATAAGTCTGTGAGTTACTCTGTATTTAGGGTGGCTAAGCCTTATGTTCTGTGCCTTTCAAGGTGGTCAAGCAGCAATTCGAAAAAAATTTTATCTTTTTAAAACAATGAGATATAAAAATCGAGGCATCCGGGCATTTCCCTTTAAATAATCCAAAGTGGCATAAAATAAGCAAGGGCCGAATTGTGAACTATTTGCCGGAACAGCACGTTTATCCGGGTGAATTTCCGTTAATGCCACGCTTTTTAAGGCTTTACCATGGTATGGAACAGTGCTTTTCACTACAATAGCGGCCTATTCTTCAGCAGGCCGGATGTATGAGTAACCAGGCGCCGCCAGCCAATAAGATTTTACAGGGTAATATAGGTAGTACGCTGCGCAGTATGACAGTACCGGTACTGGCCGGTATGTTAACTTTAATGACCTTCAATCTGGTAGACACTTTCTTTATCAGTATGCTGGGTACCACCCCGCTTGCTGCTATCAGCTTTACTTTTCCGGTTACCTTCACTGTGATAAGTCTGGCCATCGGCCTGAGTATAGGCACGTCAGCTGTAATTGCGAGGGCGCTCGGTGCCGGACACAATAGAGAAGCACAGGCTGATTCACTGGCCGCGTTATGGTTGGCAACCTATTTAGTGTTGGCATTAAGCCTGCTGGGTATGGCGCTGATTAACCCCATGTTTCGCTTGCTTGGCGCCGAAGAGGCAACACTTGGTTATATTCACGACTATATGCTGATTTGGTTTGCCGGCGCTGTGCTGTTAGTTATGCCAATGGTCGGTAATGCGGTACTGCGGGCCTCTGGTGATACCAAGACCCCCAGTATAATTATGGCGTCTGGCGGGGTTGTTAACGCAATTTTAGACCCGATATTGATATTCGGCATAGGCCCTGTGCCGGCTATGGGCATGCAAGGTGCGGCTTTAGCGTCGGTGTTGTCATGGGCACTTGGTTGTGGCCTGATAATTTGGTTGCTGTTTAAACGTGGCTTACTGATTGCGCTATGGCAACCTTTTGCCGTCGCTATACCGATTTATCGTAAAATTCTGCGAATTGGCATGCCGGCAGCCGGTGCTAATATGTTAACACCGTTGGCGATGGCAATTTTAACCGCAATTATGGCAAGTTACGGCGCCGCTGCGGTGGCGGCTTTCGGAGTGGGGGCCAGGCTGGAGAGTCTGGCATCATTGGTGGTACTGGCGTTATCGATGACATTGCCGCCTTTTATCAGCCAGAATTTTGGCGCCGATAAGTTACAGCGGGTACAGCAGGCGTACCAGCTGACCACATTCTTTATTATTCGCTGGCAATTTGCGGTGTATTTGCTGCTGGCAGCACTGGCCTGGCCGATTGCCGCTATGTTTACTGAAGATGCCGATGTGGCCCGTTATATTCGCTGGTTTTTATGGATAGTGCCGCTGGCTTATGGTTTACAGGGCATCACAATTCTGACTAACTCCTCTTTTAATGCGTTGCATCTGCCCGTCAATGCCTTATGGCTGAGTTTAATCCGCCTGTTTGTATTTTATGTGCCACTGGCCTGGGCTGGCGGTAAATTATTTGGGGTGGTTGGGGTATTTGCCGGCTGTGTAATTGCTAATGTTTTTACTGCTGCCATTGCCTATAGTTGGTTTAACCGGGTCAGTTTATTTAAATTAAAGGAGTCAGCATGACCCGTCCATTTGAATTGGTATCTGATTATCAGCCTGCTGGCGATCAACCTGAAGCCATCACTAAACTGGTTGATGGCCTGGAGGCGGGGTTGGCGCATCAGACATTGCTGGGAGTAACCGGTTCGGGTAAAACCTTCACTATGGCCAATGTGATTGCCAGAGTAAACCGGCCAACTCTTATTATGGCGCATAACAAAACGCTGGCGGCACAGCTGTACGGCGAGATGAAGGAATTTTTCCCGCATAATTCGGTAGAGTATTTCGTGTCGTATTACGATTATTATCAGCCTGAAGCCTACGTGCCCTCTACCGATACCTTTATTGAGAAAGATGCCTCTATAAATGAACACATTGAGCAAATGCGCCTGTCGGCCACCAAAGCGCTGATGGAGCGCCGTGATGTGGTAATTATTGCGTCGGTGTCGGCGATTTATGGTCTGGGTGACCCTGAATCTTATATGAAAATGCTGTTGCATTTAAAAGTGGGTGACATTGTTGATCAGCGTTTTATTCTGCGCCGGCTGGCTGAGCTGCAGTACAGCCGTAACGACATTGAATTTCAGCGCGCGACGTATAGGGTGCGCGGCGATGTGATTGATATTTTCCCGGCAGAGTCAGATGAGCTGGCGGTGAGGGTAGAGCTGTTTGACGAAGAAATTGAACGGATCAGTATTTTTGACCCGTTAACCGGCGCAGTAGAACAGGTGGTGACCCGCTATACTATTTATCCGAAAACCCACTATGTGACACCGCGCGAAAAAATTCTGGCTGCCGTTGACAATATTAAGACCGAACTGGTGTCACGCCGGGCTGACTTACTCAGAGGCAACAAATTAGTGGAAGAACAGCGCCTGGCCCAGCGCACCCAGTTTGATATAGAAATGATGGTGGAACTGGGGTATTGCTCAGGTATTGAAAACTACTCGCGCTATTTATCAGGCCGGGCTAATGGTGAGCCCCCCCCAACCTTACTTGATTATTTTCCGGCTGATGGCCTGATGTTTATCGATGAGTCACATGTTACAGTATCGCAAATTGGTGCCATGTATAAAGGCGATCGCTCCCGCAAGGAGAATCTGGTTAATTATGGCTTCCGGCTGCCATCGGCGCTGGATAACCGCCCGTTAAAATTTGATGAATTTGAAGCGATTGCGCCGCAGCGGGTTTATGTCTCGGCTACCCCGGCCAAATATGAGCTGGAAAAATCGGGTGGCGAAGTTATTGAGCAGGTGGTGCGGCCTACCGGCTTAGTGGATCCGGTAATCGAAATAAGGCCGGTGGCTACTCAGGTTGATGATTTGATGTCCGAAGCTCTGGCCCGGGCCGCATTGAGTGAGCGGGTACTGGTTACCACTCTGACTAAAAAAATGGCTGAAGATTTAACCGAATACCTGAATGACCATCAGATCCGGGTGCGCTATCTGCACTCAGACATTGATACTGTTGAGCGGATGGAAATTATCCGGGATTTGCGCCTTGGCGTGTTCGATGTGTTAGTAGGCATAAATTTACTGCGCGAGGGGCTGGATATTCCTGAAGTGTCGCTGGTGGCTATTCTTGATGCAGATAAAGAAGGTTTTCTGCGTTCAGACCGCTCGCTTATTCAAACCATGGGCCGGGCGGCCCGTAACCTGAAAGGTAAAGCCATTTTGTATGCTGACCGGATCACCGGCTCAATGCAGCGGGCTATTGATGAAACTGAGCGGCGGCGCGCCAAACAAATAGCCCACAATTTACAACAGGGAATTGAGCCTACCGCGATTAGGAAGAAAATCTCTGATGTAATGGATTTAGGCCAGGCGCCAACCGCACCAACTGCGCTGCGTAAAGTTGCCGAGCAGATGATCCTGATTAAAGGTAAAACGCCGTATCAGCTGCAAGCGCAAATGAAACAAATCGAGCAGAAAATGTTACAACATGCTAAAGATTTAGAGTTTGAACAAGCAGCGGCACTGCGTGATGAGCTGCATCAGCTAAAGCAGGCCTTGTTGGAAATTTAATCTGACCCAAAAAAACTTGCTGTTAACAGGCTATTTTTAATGTTTAATAATACTTACTGGTCAGAGGTGATAGCGGCTGGCGTCAGCAGCTTTGTGTCATACTGGCATCGTCACCAATAGCCTTATCAGGTTTCAGGAAGATTGCTATGCTGAGTTTTACAAGATTATGGGTATTAGGATGCGCCGGGATATTGCTCTCAGGATGTGCCGAGCCGGCACCGGAGGTTACTGAACCTTTGGTTCGCCCGGTTAAATTGCATCAGGTTGGTAGCGATACCGGCGGTGCTGTGCGCCAGTTTCCGGCGGTGGTAGAGCCAACGGTGCGGGCCAACCTGACCTTCAGGGTCAGTGGCAAATTAGTCCAGCTTATGGCAAGGCCCGGCCAGCAGGTACAAAATGGCGAGCTGCTGGCCAGGCTGGATGATACCGATTTTAAACTGAAACTGGATCAGGCTCGTGCCCGTTACGATCTCGCTCAGACCCAGTTTGCCCGGGCTGAACAACTAATCGCCCAAAAACTGGTGTCGCAGGCTGTATTTGACGAATCTAAAGCCCAGTTACAGGTTGCCCAGGCAGATTTGTCCACAGCTGAAACTGCGCTGAGCTACACCCGCTTGCAAGCACCTTTCGCCGGTATTATTTCCCGCTTACTGGTAGACAATCATGAAAACATCGCTGCCCAGCAACCCATCATGGAACTGCAGGTACGGGATCAGGTTGATGTAGTCATTCAGGTGCCGGAAGATGTGATTTCAAATGTCCGCAAAGATTTCGACTATCAACCTGAAGTGGTGTTCGATTCCCATCCGATGTACCGCTACCGGGCCCGGATCCGCGAGTGGGATAGCCGCGCTGATCCTGCCACCAACAGTTTTAAAGTGGTATTCAGTATGGCCACACCAACTGAATTTAATGTGCTCTCTGGTATGACGGCGAATGTTATTGCCGAAGTCAGTAAAATTAATGCCGCTTATATCGATGCCTTATTTATTCCGGCCAGCGCCATTTTTCTGCCAAACGATGCCACCTTGCGCAGCCAGCAAAGCTATGTCTGGGTGTATAACCCCGAAACTGGCCTGGTTATGCGGCGTGAAGTTACCGTAAGCAGTTTAACCAGCGCCGGCGCCGCAATCACCGCCGGCCTGACTATGGGAGAGCAAATCGTCACTGCCGGTGTCCAACATCTTAGCGAAGGCCAGCAAGTCAGGCCCTGGGTGCGTGAGCGGGGGCTGTAGCGATGGATCTTGCCCGTTATTTTATCCGTCAACGCACCTCATCCTGGTTATTTGCCGCAATATTATTATTCGGTGGCATAGTGTCTTATCTTGGTCTTGGCCGGTTAGAAGACCCGCAATTTACCTTAAAGCAAGCACTAATCATTACTCAGTATCCCGGTGCATCGCCTGTGCAGGTGGAAGAGGAGGTAACTTATCCGCTGGAAAACGCTATTCAGCAGTTACCTTATGTAAAACATGTCAGTTCGGTATCTTCAGCGGGATTGTCGCAACTGATGGTTGAAATGCAAGACACCTACCGGGCCAAAGAACTGAAACAAATCTGGGATGAACTGCGCCATAAAGTAAACGACTTACAACCTCAGTTGCCACCAGGCGTACAAAGCCCGCAAGTTAAGGATGATTTCGGCGACGTTTATGGTATTTTGTATGCAATAAGCGGTGATGGCTACAGTGAAGACGAGCTGCGTGATTATGTTGATTTTTTGCGTCGTGAACTGGTGTTGGTGCCCAGTGTGGGTAAAGTTGCGGTGGGTGGCATCCAGCAGGAACAGGTTATTGTTGAAATTTCCCGGCCACGGTTAACCGCGCTGGGTATTGCGCCACAAGCTTTATCAGCCTTGCTGCAAAGCCAGAATATGGTTGCCAATGCCGGCTCTATTAAAGTCGGGCCGGATCGGCTGCGAATTTATCCTACCGGCGAATTCGAATCAGTTGCTGAACTGGAAAGCCTGATTATTTCCAGCCCTGACTCAAAAGAATTAATTTATCTGGGCGATGTGGCGCGAGTCTATCGTGAAAATGTCGAGGTGCCCAATCAGCTGATCCGATTTAATGGTCAGAATGCGCTGACCCTTGGGGTCTCTTTCTCCGGTGGCGTTAACGTGGTTGAAGCCGGAGCTCAGGTGCAGCAGCGTCTGGCTGAACTGGAATACAATAAACCGGTGGGCATTACTCTGCATACCATCTATAACCAGCCTGATGAGGTAGCGAATTCGGTTAGCGGCTTTATTATTAACCTGGCTGCAGCAGTGGCTATCGTTATCATAGTCCTGCTGGTATTTATGGGCTTACGGAGCGGTATTTTAATTGGTGGTATTTTACTGCTGACGGTACTGGGTACCTTTATTTTTATGCGGCAAATGAATATCGAGCTGCAGCGGGTGTCACTGGGGGCACTGATTATTGCCCTGGGTATGCTGGTAGATAATGCCATTGTGATCACTGAAGGTATTCTGATAGGTATGCAGCGCCGCTTAAAGCTGGCAGATGCTGCCAGTTTAATCGTCAGGCAAACGCAGTGGCCTTTGCTGGGGGCGACGATAATCGCCATTGCAGCTTTTGCACCCATCGGTTTATCCAGTGATGCCACCGGTGAATTTGCCGGTAGTCTGTTCTGGGTATTATTGGTTTCGTTACTGCTTAGCTGGGTTACTGCTATTACGCTGACGCCATTTTTTGCCAGCATGTTGTTTAAAGACAAGGTGCAACCTGCTGACAGTGAGCCGGAACAGTTGTACCAAGGTGTTATTTTTACCTTATACCGCAAAACCCTGTTGTTGGCGCTGCGCTACCGGCTGGCGACGTATTTGCTGACAGCCATCTTGCTGCTGACCGCGGTGGTTGGCTTTGGTAATGTCAAACAGGTGTTTTTCCCCCCCTCTAACACCCCTATTTTTCTGGTTGATCTATGGCAGCCCGAGGGCACCGATATTCGCCATGCCAGTGCCGATGCTGTTCAGTTGATGAATTACCTTTCCAGTCTGGATGGGGTAAGTCATGTTACCAGTACCAGCGGCCGCGGTGCAGAGCGCTTTATGCTGACCTATCAGCCAGAGAAAAGTTTTGCCGCCTACAGCCAGCTGATTGTTCGGGCTAAACAACGTGAACAATTGCCAGAATTAATGCAGCAAACCCGCAATTTCATTACAGAACAGTTACCCAGACTGCAGCATAAGTTATTGCAACTGGAAGTCGGTCCCTCTACCCCGGCAAAAATTGAAGCCCGGTTCAGTGGTGGTGATCCGGATGTGCTTAGAACATTAGCAGAGCAAGCTAAAACAATTTTGCTGGCTGACGGCCGGGCGATCAGTGTCAGGGATAATTGGCGGCAGCGGGCAAAAGTGATCCGGCCCCGTTTTAATGAAGCAATGGCCCGGCGGGCAGGGATCAGTAAACAAGATATCGATGAAGTACTGCTCACCAGTATGGCAGGGCGCACTGTCGGAATTTATCGGGACGGCACCCATTTGCTGCCTATAGTTGCCCGGTCACCGCTGGCCGAGCGGGATAATCTGGATGCGTTGTACGATCTTCAGGTATATAGCAATAAATTGCAGCGATATGTGCCGATAACTCAGGTTGTTACCGGTTTTGATTTGGTGTGGGAAGATGCGCAGATCCAACGGCGGGACCGCAAGCGAACCATTACCGTAATGGCCGATCATGATAATTTAACCGACGATACCGCTTCAGCTTTGCAGGCCAGGGTGCAGGCAGAGATTGAAGCTATACCGCTACCTACCGGCTATTTCCTGAGTTGGGGCGGTGAGTATGAAGCGCAGCAAAAAGCCCAAACTGCGTTGTTTAGTTCGTTACCGCTGGGCTATCTGATGATGTTCATCGTCACCGTATTGCTGTTTAATTCACTGCGCAGTGCGCTGGTGATCTGGGCTTGTGTGCCCCTGGCGATCATCGGGGTTAGTTTTGGTTTGCTGTTGTTAGGTGCGCCTTTTGGCTTTATTGCCTTACTGGGCTTTTTAAGTTTATCCGGCATGCTGATTAAAAACTGCATTGTGCTGGTTGAACAAATAAAACTGGAGCTCAGTGAAGGCAAGGCAGCGTTTGATGCTGTATTTGACAGTGCGGTCAGCCGGGTTCGTCCGGTTGCAATGGCCGCTATTACCACTATCCTGGGGATGATTCCGTTGCTTGGTGACGTATTTTTTGCCAGTCTGGCGGTAGTCATTATGTTTGGACTGGGCTTTGCAACCCTGCTAACGCTGCTGTTTTTGCCAGTGCTGTATTGCAGCATGTTTAATATCAAAACAAGTCAGAATTAATACGAGCAATCGATTAAACTTTTGCCAGAACAAAAAGCCCCGCCGGTTTGCACCGGCGGGGCTTTTAAAAAAACGCTTACTGCTTAGTTTTTAGCAGCGGCAGCTTTCTTTTCTTTTTCTTTCTGGATAACCGCTTCAGCTACGTTAGTCGGGCACGGTGAGTAGTGCGAGAATTCCATAGAGAACTGACCACGGCCAGATGTCATAGTACGCAGTGTACTGATGTAACCGAACATTTCTGACAGTGGTACGTCAGCTTTAATTCGTACGCCAGTAACGCCTGCTTCCTGTCCAGAGATCATGCCGCGACGACGGTTTAAGTCACCGATAACATCACCAACGTGGTCTTCAGGGGTGAATACGTCAACTTTCATGATTGGCTCAAGCAGTTGCGCGCCAGCTTTTGGAATTGACTGACGGAAAGCGCCTTTAGCAGCGATTTCAAACGCGATTGCTGATGAGTCAACGGCGTGGAAACCACCGTCGAATACTTCAATTTCCACGTCTAATACCGGGAAGCCAGCCAGGGTACCGGTCGACATCATTGACTCAAAGCCTTTCTCGATAGCAGGCATAAATTCTTTTGGAACGCTACCACCAACAACAGTTGATTTGAAAGTGAAGCCTGAATTCTGCTCGCCCGGACGAATGCGGTAATCAATTTTACCGTACTGACCTGAACCACCAGATTGTTTCTTGTGGGTGTAGCTATCTTCGATTTCGCGGGTAATGGTTTCGCGGTAAGCAACCTGCGGCTGGCCTACCACTAATTCCACGCCGTAAGTACGCTTTAAGATATCTACTTTAATATCTAAGTGTAATTCACCCATACCTTTCAGGATGGTTTCACCTGAGTCAACATCAGTTTCAACCCGGAAGGTTGGATCTTCAGCAACCATCTTACCGATAGCGATACCCATCTTCTCAACTGAACCTTTGTCTTTTGGTGTAACAGAGATAGAAATTACCGGCTCTGGGAATACCATTGGCTCAAGGGTACAAGGGTGCTTAGGATCACACAGGGTGTGACCAGTCTGGGTGTTGTTCTTCATGCCTACTAAGGCGATGATGTCACCAGCCTGAGCACTGGTCAGGTCGATACGGTCATTGGCGTACATTTCAACCATCCGGCCAATACGCTCGGTTTTACCGGTGAATGAGTTCAGGATGGTATCACCCTTGTTCAGAACACCAGAGTAAATCCGGATAAAGGTCAGGGCGCCGAAACGGTCATCCATGATTTTAAATGCTAAGGCACGGAATGGCTCATCAGCAGATACGATAGCGTGCTGGCCGTTTTCGTTGCCTTCTTCGTCAGTCAGTGGCTGTGGAATAACTTCAGTTGGACTTGGAAGATAATCAACAACGGCATCTAACAGTAACTGCATACCTTTGTTTTTAAAGGCTGAACCACAGTAAGTCGGGAAGAACGCCAGGTCACGACAACCTTTACGGATACAACGCTGAATGTCTTCGATAGACGGCTCTTCGCCATCCATATATGCCATTAACAGGTCGTCATCTTGTTCCAAGGCCGTCTCGATTAGCTGAGTACGGTACATTTCTACGTCATCAGCCATATCAGCTGGTACGTCGGTAATTTCGTAGTTTTCTGGCTGGCCGGTTTCATCCCAGACGTAAGCTTTCTGGGTTAACAGGTCAACAACGCCAGAGAAGGTATCTTCACGGCCGATAGGCAAAGTCATGATCAACGGGTTAGCGCCCAGTACTTTCTTAACCTGTTCAGTAACACGAATAAAGTCAGCGCCGATACGGTCCAGTTTGTTTACGAAAATCAAACGTGATACTTCAGCATCGTTAGCATAACGCCAGTTGGTTTCTGACTGAGGTTCAACACCGCCAGAACCACAGAACACACCAATACCACCGTCCAGTACTTTTAATGAACGGTAAACTTCAACGGTGAAGTCAACGTGGCCCGGGGTATCGATAACGTTGAAGCGGTAGCCTTTCCAGAAACAGCTTACCGCTGCTGACTGGATAGTTATACCACGCTCTGCTTCCTGCTCCATAAAGTCGGTAGTAGATTCACCTTCGTGAACTTCACCTAACTTATGAATTTTACCGGTCAGTTTCAGGATACGCTCGGTAGTAGTGGTTTTGCCGGCATCAACGTGGGCGAAGATACCAATGTTTCTGTATAAGGATAAATCTGCTGACATAGTAATCTCAATAAGCTAGGGTTTGAAAATAGTGCGACAATATACAGGATTTTAAAAAGATTTGCAGGGAAAAAATGTTGTCGGCTGTTAAATTTTTATCCATGCTGTCAAAGCAGACGTACAGCCGCTGCCGGCCTCTTTACCTGGAAACCGGCGCAATGGATTTTTTCCTGCCAGCCCGCACCTTGTACCAAAGCGCGGGCTTCGATTATTGCCGCCCGTTCGCCGATTACCAGGAAGACCCGAATAGTATGTTTATGACAAAAGTGCTGCGCTAAATTAAAGCTCGCGGACAAAGTATAACAGCGTGATTAGCCAAGATGCGGTTTCTGATGCATAATTATGCTTTATTTGATGTTGAGGTCGATATGCGTACTACCGTAACGATTGACGATGAGTTATATCAGCAGGCATTGGCGCTGGCTGAGCCAAATTTGGACAAGGCAGAATTATTTCGTGAGGCTATTAAAACCTATATTAGGGTACAAGCGGCCCGCAGGCTGGCTGCACTCGGCGGTACTGCACCCGATATGCCGCAACCTAAGCGCCGACGTGCAGAGCCCGCCGGGTCATGAGTGTATTAGTTGATACATCGGTATGGGTTGGTCACTTCCGGCAGCACAATGTGGTTCTGGCAAAGTTGCTGGAGACAGATCAGGTTTTAACCCATCCGCTTATTGTGTTAGAACTTGCCTGTGGTACACCGCCTGCACCTCGTCAGCGAACGTTGGCAGCGTTGCGCCTGTTACGCCAGGCGCAGCAGCCGGCGTTACAGGAAGTAGCTGACTTCATTGAACGCGAACAACTCTATAACCAGGGGTGCGGCTCGGTTGATATGATATTGCTGTGTGCATCCTTACTGACCCCGGGCACTACCCTCTGGACACAAGACAAAAGTCTGCTGCAGTTAGCCCGGCGTTTTAACATAGAGTTTTCTGAATATGACCATTAGTACAGACCCAGTGCAGCGACAACTTGATGCTTACAACGCCAAAGATTTAACCGCCTTTATCGCTTGCTACCATCAAGAAATTGCCATTTATCGCATGCCAGCCACTGCGCCAACTCTGGTTGGTCGCGATGCATTGGCAGAGTTTTACGCCACCCAACGCTTTACCATAGTTGCGCTGCGCGCGGAGGTACTAAACAGAATGGTGGTCGGCAACAAGGTAATAGATCACGAAAGGGTATTCGGCATGGCCGACCAGCCTTATGACGTTGTGGTGGTTTACGAAGTGCAAGACGGCTTAATCCTTAATGCCTGGTTTTACGGGACATAGATTTATTGTTTATACAGGCGGTGCAAAACCTCGCCAGGAAAATTTTACTGAAGTTTAAAGAGCAGAATAGCTTTGATTAACAATAATATGCTGTTAGTTTCTATCATAAATGAAGGACAGATTGGGGGGAGTCCAGTATGGCTCCATTACCGAAGCGGTGTTTATCGAGAGAACAAATTACGCTTATAAAAAAGTGGGCGGGGGATAAATTAGCAAGTAAACTTTAATAATTGGTTGAACCCAGACTTTTAGAAACGAAACTCTCAACTAACCAGTGCTGCAAGCCCAGTATTATGGGTTAAGAAAGTTGTTTTTAGATTGGGTCATTTATAAAGTGGAGCCTGAAACTTTATCGGATTTACAAGCTAACTAGGGCATTCGATCCCAACAAGTTACTCTTATGTATGGCGAACCTTAGCCAAACCGCGGAGTTAACAAGTAAAACGATTTAATTTATTCGCATTTACATGCGAACAAGGAAAAAAATGGATATAGAGTTGTATGACTTCAATGACCACATGGAATCAATTGAATGGATTAATAGTCTGCCAAGGGGACTTGTCAGCGAGCAAATAGATCTCAGGCACTCGGCGGTTAGCATTACAAAGAAAGAAGGGGGATACATAATTTATGTTGGCCCTAAAAATGCTGAAGAGGGTGGGGATGGCATTATGATTACACTGGATGAAAATTTTAAACTTGTAGAATATGTAATCGAAAGACTAGAACCTCTTCCGCGTTAACGTTTCACTAGTCAGTGCCGCGTTGCCAGTTGTTTTGATAGTTGTCAGCTAAAATACTTGTGCAATATTGATAAGCCTTTAGGCATTTTTGCTATTTTAACAAGCCTTTAAGCCATTTCCAGCAAGTTAACGTAATTTGTCTGATGTTTACCGGAATTAATACCAGCAGGGCGCTACCTTGGGCGAAAGAAGGGTTTACCCGACAATAAAAGGCTATTTCTGCTTTTTCGCTCGCTTTTAATCTGCTGATTTCGTCGTCACTATAATTTGTGGCGCGGCTAACGATTTTTAAACAGCGTAGCTGTTGCCACGGGCTGGGTTCTGCACTGGGTTCTGTATCTGAAACCAGCGATTGGTAGAGCAGTTTATCCTGTTGGCTCATGTCAGGATTAGGGTAAATAAAGGCTAATCTTTTACCTATAGCCCGATACATCGCCGGGCTTAACATGGTATCCAGATAATAGACTTTTCGGTTCAAATGGCACAACCAGGTTTTAACCGCCCAGACAAAAGAAAAGGCAAAGGTATTGTTGTTGCCCCGATAGCGGGAAAGAAACGCTGCTGATGCTCCCATCACTATGCTGTTGTGGACATCTTTGCTAAACGTCAGCAAACAATAACCGACGAGTTGCCCGTTCTGGTAAAACAGCCTGACACATCGCTGGTAATAATGGTTACTTTCAAAATAATGGTTGAAATACCATTCAGCGTCGACGCCTTTAAAGCTGGATGCGATCAAGGCTGTGATCTGTTTTGTCTCGCTGGTGTTTAGCCAGTTTTTTCCAGTTACTCTATCGATTTGGACGTTTTGCATATCAGCACCGCAAATTAAAACAATAACACAGCAGCCTGGTGGCAAAAACACAGATTATTTGTCTGTTGGTTTTCGCTGTTTCGTTAAATGTTATCGTTATTGCTACAGACAAAAAACAGGCAGCCGAGGCTGCCTGTTTTATTTAACGCTTAATTAATTTATTAAGCCAGTGACGCCCATAAATCATATTCATCGGCTTCTTCTACCACGGCATCGATAATATCGCCGGGTTTAACACTGGTTAAGCCGTTTAAGTATACGGCGCCATCAATTTCCGGGGCATCGGCAAAGCTTCGGCCAATAGCGCCTTCTTCGTCGACTTCATCAATTAATACTTTTATGGTCTTGCCAATTTTAGCCTGCAGCCGGGCGGCGCTAATCGCCTGTTGCTTTTGCATAAAGCGGTGGTAGCGGTCTTCCATCACATCATCCGGTACCGGATCAGCCAATTCATTAGCTTTGGCGCCCACTACCGGACTGTATTTAAAGCAGCCAACGCGATCCAGCTGGGCTTCATCTAACCAGTCGAGCAGCATCTGGAAATCTTCTTCTGTTTCGCCCGGGAAGCCGACAATAAAGGTTGAGCGAATCGTCAGCTCAGGACAAATTTGCCGCCATTTTTTAATTCGCTCTAATACCCGCTCAGCCTGGCCCGGGCGCTTCATCAGCTTTAAAATACGCGGGCTGGCATGCTGAAAAGGAATATCCAAATAAGGCAACACCTTGCCCTCTGCCATTAGTGGAATAATGTCATCCACATGCGGGTAGGGGTAAACATAGTGCAAGCGCACCCAGATACCCATTTCGCCTAAGGCCTCACACAATGATTGCATTGAGGTTTTTACCGGTGCGCCATTCCAGAAACCAGTGCGGTGTTTAACATCCACGCCATAGGCACTGGTGTCCTGGGAAATAACCAGCAGCTCTTTTACCCCGGCATTTTTTAAACGCTGTGCTTCATCCAGCACTTCACCGACCGGCCGGCTGACTAAGTCGCCACGCATCGACGGAATGATGCAAAAGGTACAGCGGTGGTTGCAGCCTTCTGAAATTTTTAAATAGGCATAATGCTTAGGGGTTAATTTAACACCATGGTCTGGCACCAGCATGGTAAAAGGGTCGTATTTAGGCTTGGGTACAAATTCGTGCACTTGCTTTAACACGTTCTCATAACTGTGCGGGCCGGTAATACCCAATACATTGGGGTGAACCTGGCGAATTTCATCTTCGCGGGCACCGAGGCAGCCGGTTACAATGACCTTGCCATTTTCGGCTAAGGCTTCGCCAATGGTATCTAATGATTCCTGCACGGCGCTGTCGATAAAACCGCAGGTGTTAACGATAACCAGTTGGGCATCATCGTAACTGGGTACAATATTGTAGCCTTCGCTTTTTAACTGGGTCAGGATCCGCTCAGAATCAACCAGATTTTTCGGACAGCCCAGTGACACAAAACCTATGGTATTGCCTTTATCAGCGCCGGTTTTCGCCTGGCCGGCTATGGCTTTGGCAGAGGTATCCAGGGTGGTGGTTTGGCTTGGGTCAAAGGTCTGTACTGTCATAGTGTCTCTGTATTATGGCTGAGCCTGAAAAAAGTCGGCGGATTATACCTGAAAGTTAGTTAAGAAACAGGTGTGATTGTACAAATTGTAGCCAATATTGGTTTATTTCCGTGCACGGCAGCAGATCTGGTTAATACTGTATGTTGTATAGCAACCTCACCACATTCAAAGTAACCGCAACAAAATTAACTGGAACAACAACAACCGACACGGAGATAACATGTCAGCAAATAATATTATTAAGGCTTATGCCGCTCAGGCCCCAAACAGCAAATTAGCCGCGTATGAGTATGACGGCGGGCCGCTTGGTCGCAACGAAGTGGAGATTACTGTTGATTACTGCGGTATTTGTCACTCAGACTTGTCGATGTTAAATAACGAGTGGGGCATGTCGAGCTATCCACTGGTGGCAGGGCATGAAGTCGTTGGCAGAATAAATGCTGTCGGCGACGGGGTTAGCCATTTAACGAAAGGGCAGGTGGTTGGCCTCGGTTGGCATGCCGGTTATTGTCAGGTTTGCAGCAGTTGCGGCAGTGGCGATCAAAATCTGTGTGCTAAAGCTGAAGGGACTATTGTTGGTCGCCACGGTGGTTTTGCTGACAAGGTTCGGGCCAAGGCCAGCAGCGTAGTGCCTTTGCCTGAAGGCATGGATGCTAAAACCGCCAGCCCGTTATTTTGCGGCGGTATTACCGTGTTTAACCCGCTGGTGCAGTTTGAGGTAAAGCCTACCGATAAGGTGGCCGTTATCGGCATTGGTGGCCTGGGCCATATCGCGCTGCAATTTTTACGCGCCTGGGGCTGTCAAGTGACCGCTTTTACCTCAAGTGAAGCAAAAGCCAATGAAGCGAAAAATCTCGGTGCTCACTATTGCCTGAATTCACGAAGCAGCAGCGAAATAGAGCAGGCAGCAGGACGCTTTGATTTTATTATTTCAACCGTTAACGTGAAACTAGACTGGGACCTGTACCTGTCGACATTGAAGCCGAAAGGCCGGCTCCATTTTGTTGGTGCTACGCTGGAGCCACTGGATTTAAATGTATTCAGCTTAATCATGGCACAGCGGTCGGTCTCAGGTTCGCCGGTTGGTAGCCCGGCAACCATAGCGAAAATGCTGGAGTTTGCAGTACAGCACGATATTAAGCCGGTAGTAGAAATGTTTAAGTTTGAGCAAATCAACGAAGCCATTGCCCATGTCGCCAGTGGCAAAGCCCGCTATCGGGTGGTGCTGGAACGATGAATTCCAGCTAAGCCCCCTCAGTAGCCGATAATAATTAAACGCCAGGTATTGCCTGGCGTTTTTAACTGGCAAATTACGATTTATAAGGCATGGCGCCCAGATAATCTTTTTTACCAACATCAACCCCATTATGGCGCAAAATGGCGTAGGCGGTGGTGATATGAAAATAGATATTTGGCAGCACATGCTGGATTAAAAACTCATCACCGGTTAAATATTTGCCTTCCCAACGAGGCTGACTGACTTTCTGGCTGGCAGCATCGGCAAAATCAGCCGGGTTGAAGGTCGCAAGGTAGGCCACAGTGTCAGCTACGCGTTGGCTTAACTGCTCCAGAGTAGTTTCGTCATCAGCATGTTTAGGTGCACTGTCAACCTGATTAGTCAGGCGTGCCGCGCCAAGCTTGGCGCTGTCACAGGCAATTTGTACCTGACGGATCAGATTAAACTGGTCCGGTGCCAGGCGGGCGTTTAACAGCACCGTCATATCTATTTTTTTGCTGGCAGCAAAGGCGGCGCCTTTATCCAGAATCTGCTGTAAGTTTTGGAGCATTTTGCTTGCTTGTACAATACTGAGTTGGAATATCATTTGTTTGCCCTCTGGCGTAATTGGTAAAGTGTGTTGCTACTTAGTTTGGGGTGATTAAGCTGACAGACAACAGCCAGCGCGAATTAAATCTGGTTGCTGCAGGGGCGCGATGTTGATTCACTTATCTTGTAATAACAAAACCGGCTGTCAGCCGTTTTTTTCTTTGCATTTATAGTCGCTTGCTAATATAACTGTATTGACTAGCCGCCGTTGTGCTATGGCTTACTGCAGGGACAAGAGACCACCAGATGGAACAACAAGAATTAACAGCCTCTGATAAGTTAAATGTACTGATTATCGATGATCAGGTGTTGGTACAGAATGTTATTAAATCTGCGCTGTTTGAGCTTGGTATAGAGAATGTTAAGTGTGCAGAGAACGCCTATTATGCTTTGCGCTTATGTGAGCAAACGACTTTTCATGTCGTGATCTGTGCTTTTAATGTTAAAAGCGATAAAGACGGCTTCCATTTACTGGAGGAGCTGAAATTTAAGCGTTATGTTACTAAATGCACAGTGCTGATTTTTCTCAGTGCTGAGACCAGTGAGCATCTGGTCAATAGTATTGTTGAACTGCAGCCAGACGATTTCTGGGTAAAACCGTTGAGCAGTAAACATGTCCAGAATCGTCTGCCAGTTACCCTGGAAATAAAACGCACCTTGTTCAATGTGTATCAGGCAATCGACAGCCAGGACTACAGCAAAGCCATCTATTTTGCTGAGCGTCATTTACTGAATACCGGCGTTAGTAAGTATCATATGCAGATGAAACGACTGAAAGGCGAGTGCCTGTTACATTTGCGTGAGTTTACTGACGCTGCTGTTTACTATAATAATCTGTTGCAGACGCACAAAATATCCTGGGTGTATCTGGGCTATATCAAGGCTTTACTGGAGCAGGATAAACTGGCTGACATTCAGACCATGCTGCAGCAACTTACCGATAAAACTGACACCCGTTTTGCCACCTACGATATGCTGGCACACTACTACATTGGTAAGCAGGATTACGAACAAGCATATAGAGAAATCAAAAAAGCCAGTCAGCTGGCGCCTCGCAATATTGAACGCAATAAACGTCTGCTCGATTTAGCCCGGCTGAATCATGACCATGCCGGTCAGTATCAGGCCAGTATTGCCATGGCAAAATATGCCAAAAATTCCATTCACGACTCACCGTTACTCAGACTGAATGTGGTGTGTTCGGGTATCGATTACGCTACCACCCTGGATAAAGCTGATGCAGTTAAGGTATTAAATCAGGCTGAGTTAATCCTGAATGAGCTGGAAAAACAGTTGCCACTCGCTGCCCAGCTTAAAGAACAGTTTTTAGTGGTAAGGGCCCGCCTGCATACGGCACGGGAAGAGCGAACTAAAGCAGAAAATATCTTTGATAACCATCTGAGTTTACGGCCAACGTCTTCGGTTGAAGATAACCTGGATAAAGTAAAAGCTTTGCATGAACTCGGCCGGCGGGAAGAGGCTGTATCATTGCTGGATTCTATTAAACGGCAAATTTCCGGCACTGGTTTAACTAATCAGGTTGTGGGTAAATATATTGAACAGGAAGCCGCTGAGCGCACTGCAGTGCATTTCACCCCGCAACAATTAAACCGGATGGCAGTGGAGTTCTTTAAACGCGGTAAATACCAAGCCGCCCTTAATTCACTTGAGCAAGCTTTTTCGCTGACGCCCAACAATATGAATGTAGCTCTGAATATTCTTAAAGTACTGGCTGCACTGCTCAACCAGGAACCGTTAGATGATGGCTGTAAAGCCCTGGCAAAAAGTGTTGTACAACAATTACAACACGCGGAGCTTGAGCCAGAACAGCAGGAAAAATTTACCGGGTACCAGCAGCAGTTGGCTGCAGTACTTAATTAAGCAACGTGCTCTGACCAAGCTAATAATTAATTGTTAACGATATTTACGTTGCGCCCTGCGCTTACGTTCAGCTTCGCGCTCAGCCTTATCTTTTGACTTCGCTGCTTCTTCTGCCTTGGCGTCGATTTGCTCCTGGCTTACCATATCCGGTGTTTCCAGGGTAACAGGGCCGAGATTACCGGCGCGCAGCTCGGTAATCAGAATAGTACCGGCTTTTTCTAAATCGACCACCCCGCCTTTACGCATACAGCCCCGACGCACGCCAATCGCATCCAGTAACGCTAAATCACTGTCAGGCTGTTCGGTTAAGTCAAAGCGTTGCATCAAAGCTTGCGGGTATACCTGCAGTAAATAGTCGGCAGCAAACAGCGCGATATCTGCATATTCAAATACGGTATCTTTAATTGCACCGGTAACCGCCAGCCGGTAGCCACAGGTAGGTGGGCTTAATTTGGGCCATAAAAAGCCCGGGGTATCGGTCAGAATAACATTATTTTCCAGCTTAATACGCTGTTGGGCCTTCGTTACACCCGCCTCGTTGCCGGTTTTGGCGATGGTGCGACCTGCCAAAGTATTGATTAAGGTCGACTTGCCGACATTCGGAATACCCATAATCATTGCCCGGGCAGGACGAATATCGAGGTTTCGCTCTGGCAGCATGTCATTGCACAACTTTAACAGCGCTTTAATTTGCTCAGGATGCTGCTGGCTGATTGGGATGGCCCGCACACCGTTTTGCTGCTCAAAATGCGCCACCCAACCAGCTGTGAGTACTGGATCAGCTAAATCGGCTTTGTTAAGGACTTTAATGCAGGGCGTGTTACCGCGTAGTTGCGGCACTAACGGGTTTTCGCTGGAAAAAGGAATACGGGCATCGAGCATTTCGATAATAATATCAACCTGAGGCATCACCTCAGCAATTTCTTTACGGGCTTTATGCATATGGCCCGGAAACCAGTTAATTGACATCAGTTATCCTCAATAGCGCTAAGGGGCGCATCATACTCTATTGTGATAACCTGCTACAGCAAAAATTGATAAAAGCTTACCAGGGTTACCGGGGTAATAATGGCTGAGTACACGGCTGCTGATGGTAAATGAATGATGCCCAGAGTTTTAAATAACAGGAGCAAGCTGTACAAGCCCAGAAGAGGTGGTAGCACATCCAGCCAGAGGCTGTTTGCAGCTTGTGGCATTATCCAGGCTAACAAGGTACTGCCGGCACTGGCAAAGATCAGTAACAGCAATAGCAGCACATAATGCGCAGGTGTAAATTCGGGATTTAAGTTTAAATCGTCCATTGATCTCTGATTATGGTTAACTGTTAGGGTTAATGTAGGAAAAAACTATGTTACTTACCCGTAGTTATTTGTGTAAATATGTAACTAAGTCACTAGTTTAGTTCCTTTTTTAAATAAAGCAACAGCCAGTTAGCCGTTTTTCCGGTTTCACACTTAGCCGGCCGGTGCATCGGTTATAGCTTGTGTCGGCACCGCGCTGCCAGTTGTGGAAGTAGCTTCAGGCTCTGATTCCGGCTCGGGCTCAGGCGGCTGAAAACGTCTTATTTGAATAATCATGCCGAGATACGGATGGTCCAGGTAATGTAACTCACCACTTATCACCCGCCGGCTTTGTTTGACATTAATACTTTGCATGCTGCTGTCAGGCGCAGGGCGTCGCAGATTAAAGTCTGTATTTAAAAATAGGTAGTGGTCCAGATGCAACTTAAATAAACCATCAAGTTGCCAGATATCGTCTGGCAGATTAGACAGGCTGTCACTGATTTGTGGTAGCTGTTGCTCCTGCCCCGCCATTGTTTCAAGCTTACCAGCCGCATTTAGTTGGTCCAGCAACGTATCGATCGCACTGAACAGATCATCCTGTTGTTCGCTCTGAAACAAAGACACTGCTGCAGCTGCTTCGCTATCTGTAGCATCCTGATTGCGATCCCGTCCCCAGTAGTCGACCAGTGACGAATAATTTGCTCCGGCAAACCAGCGGCTTGGCACTGCCTGTTTTTCAGTAACGGGTACCTGGCGCCATACGGTGTGCAATAACAGACTCTGATTTGGCTGGCGGTTAATTTTACTGGCCAGCTCGGTTAAGGCAAAGGCTGAAGGCGGCGCCAGATAGGGCCCGGGATGATGAAGTTCAGACTCGCCAGCCAGCATTGCCGGCAAGCGATCAGGCATAGGCAACTGAGTGTTGAGCAAGTGCTCTGGAAACAGCGTAGTACGTTGCCAGGCGGCGGGTTCAGGTTCGTTCAGGCAAAGCAATGGGTAATAAGGCGGCTGCCATTGTTGCCAGTTGCGAAGTGCTGCCGGCAAAAAAAGACTGACGGCGTCATACGGCTGCTCACAACGGGTTAGTGCTGTAAGCAGAGGCAGGATATCGGGTTGATATTTTCCAGTGACTAAATCGAAACTATTACTTAGCCGGATAGGTTTAACTTCGTAATCAAACTGTTCTTTTAATTCAGCACTTCGCGCAGGGCTGAAAACGATAAGTTCTATTTCAAACCAGCGCTCTTGAGCGCTACTGTTAGCAATTGCTGCACTGCTGGAGGTAAGCAGCAGGGCACTTAATAGTATTTTTGATATTGCCTGCATTGTTGAACCAACAGGGAATAGAGTATTTACTACAGTTAATTTCATGATTTCTCCTGCTGATGCTGGCTGAAATCAGTCAGCATATTGGCAACCAGGGTCAGGCGGTCCTTAGCGTCGGGGCTGGCGATGTTAAAGCGCAGTTTCTGACCACCTTCCAGTTTGAATATCCGGCTTTGCTGCTGAATAAGACCAATGATGTAAGCCGGCGCCACCCGGGTTTTATCTGCAAATTCAATTAAACCGCCTTTAGCATTAGCCTCAATCCGCCTGATCCCGAGGTCTTGCGCCTGTTGCTTAAACTCGGTTAGTTTAACCAGATTTTTAGCTGCATCAGGTAACAAACCAAAACGATCGATTAATTCTACCTGGACATCATCCAGCTCGCTTTCATCTTTGGCACTGGCTAGCTTTTTGTAAAATGACAGCCGCAAGTTTACGTCAGGGATATAACTATCGGGTAGCAGCGCCGGAATTTTCAAGTCGATTTCGCTTTGCTGGCTCAGCATCATATCCAGACTGGGCTGGCGGCCTTCTTTCAATGCCGTTACCGCTTCTTCCAGCATATCCATGTATAAGGTAAAGCCAATGGTTTCAATCTGGCCGCTCTGCTCATCACCTAATAGTTCACCGGCACCGCGGATTTCTAAATCGTGGGTAGCCAGGGCAAAACCGGCGCCTAAGTCTTCCAGTGATGAAATGGCCTCCAGCCGCTTTTCGGCGTCTTTACTGAGCCGTTTTGGTGGTGGTGTTAATAAATAGGCATAAGCCTGATGGTGCGAGCGACCAACCCGGCCACGCAACTGATGTAACTGGGCCAGGCCAAAATTATCAGCCCGGTTAATAATAATAGTATTAGCGGTTGGTACATCAATGCCGGTTTCAATAATGGTTGAACAGAGTAATAAGTTAAAACGCTGGTGATAAAAATCAGCCATTATCCGTTCTAAGTCACGCTCACGCAGCTGGCCATGGGCGATAGCAATATTGGCTTCTGGCACCAGAGTGGCAAGATCAGCGGCCATTTTTTCAATGCTGGCAACGTCATTGTGTAAAAAGTAGACCTGGCCACCACGCAGTATTTCCCGCATCACGGCTTCGCGCAGCAAACCGGTTTCAAATTCCCTGACAAAGGTTTTTACGGCCAGCCGTTTTGCCGGGGGGGTGGCAATAATCGATAAATCGCGCATGCCCGACATCGACATATTCAGGGTGCGCGGGATGGGAGTGGCAGTCAGGGTTAAAATATCAATATTGGCACGTAGCGCTTTGATTTTTTCTTTCTGGCGCACGCCAAAGCGGTGTTCCTCATCAACGATTAATAAGCCCAAATCGTGCAGCTTAATGTCATCCTGCAATAACTTATGGGTGCCAATCAGAATATCGACTTTGCCATTGGCAACATCTTCTAAAATGGTTTTTTGCTGTTTCTGGCTGACAAAGCGTGATAAAACTTCAACCCTTACCGGCCAGTTAGCAAAGCGATCTTTAAAGTTCTCAAAGTGTTGTTGTGCCAGCAAGGTGGTGGGTACCAGAATGGCGACTTGTTTGCCATCGTTCACTGCAATAAAGGCGGCACGCATCGCCACTTCGGTTTTACCAAAGCCAACATCACCACAGACCAGCCGGTCCATTGGCTGCGGGGTTTGCATATCATTTAGCACTGCAGTTATTGCATCCTGCTGATCGGCGGTTTCTTCAAACGGAAAACTATCAGCAAAGGCGGCGTACTGTTCCTGGTCAATTTTAAAAGCATAGCCCTGGTGAGCAGCACGCTGGGCATAAACATCCAGTAGCTCGGCCGCGACATCACGGATTTTCTCTGCTGCTTTGCGCCGGGCTTTTTCCCAAGTGTCGTTGCCAAGTTTATGTAGTGGAGCATGTTCCTGGTCAGTGCCAGAGTAGCGGCTAAGCAAGTGTAGTGATGAAACCGGCACATACAGCTTGCTGCTGCCTGCGTATTCAATGGTAACAAATTCGGCACTAATACCCGCAGCGTCTAATACCTGCAGCCCCTGATAACGACCGACACCATGTTGTAAATGCACCACCGGCTGGCCTTCACTCAGCTCAGCCAGATTGCGGATAATGGTGTCGGAGGAAACCTGTTGGCTTTTTTTACGGCGCCGGCGCTGGCTGATTTTCTGACCAAATAACTCGTTTTCGCTAATCAGCGCCAGCGGTGGGCTGGTGTTAAGCAGGGCACCTTGTTCCAAAGCGCCTACCAGCATCACTAAATCGGCAGCACTTTTGGCAAAATCGGCCAGCTCAGTTATTTCTGGCGCCCGAATACCGGCTTTAGTAAACAGCTGATGCAGGCTTTCCCGCCGGCCTTCACTTTCAACAAAAAATATCGCCCGGCCATTTTGTTGCTTTAGGGCCAGTAAAAAATCGCTTAGTAAACTAAGTGGTTGTTTTAACTGATGCTGGATGTTTAGTTCTGGCAGCACTGCGACCGGTGCATTGGCCTGGCCTGGTTTGGCGGGCAGGGTGGCACGGCTTAGCTTTAACCGGCTGAATTTATTCAGTTCGCTGAATAGCTCATCGGTTTGCAGGTATAACTCCTGCGGTGGCAAAATAGGCCGCATGGTATCAATAGCACGGTCATGATAGCGGCGTTTCAGCTCATGCCAGAACTGATTGGCGCTGTGCTCAATGTCGCCATAACTTAAAGCGATACACTCTGGCGGTAAAAAACTGAATAAACTGGCGGTTTGCTCGGCAAATAGTGGCAAATAATATTCAATACCGGCCGGGAAAATGCCTTGCGTTACTTGCTGGTATAAAGATTCCTTTTCATTGCGGGCGGCAAAGCGCTCGCGATAGCGCAGTCGGAAGCGCTCGATTGCCGCTTTATCAGTCGGAAACTCATGCGCGGGCAGTAACTCAATGGCTTCTACCTGGCTTAAACTGCGCTGATTATCCGGGTCGAAAGTGCGGATACCATCAACTTCATTGTCAAAAAAGTCGATCCGAAATGGTAGGCTGCAGCCCATTGGAAATAAATCCAGCAAGGATCCGCGGGCAGAAAACTCTCCGTGCTCCATTACCTGATCCACCGCCCGATAGCCCACTGCCGTCAGTTGTAATTTTAAGGCTGTTAAATCGACCTGCTGACCTTGTTTAATCAGAAAACTGGCTTGTTCCAGATAATTGCGCTGGCTGATCTTTAACAACAGGGTACTGACTGGCACAATAACCAGGCCCTGGATAAGCCTTGGCAACTGATAAAGGGTTTTCAGGCGCTGGGAAATAATATCCTGATGCGGTGAAAACACGTCATAGGGCAGGGTTTCCCAGTCGGGCAGGGTAAGCACCGGGCAGGCACTGTTGTGCAGGAATACTGCTAACTCCTGCTCCAGCCGCAGCGCGCTTGGCGTATCAGGCACCACTAACAAATATACGGCAGGTTCAGTCTGTACCAGCTGGGCAATAGCATAGGGCAAAGCAGCGCCATGCAGCTGGCCCCAACTAATCTGATCTTGCTGGCGTTTAATCCGGGGTAAAACCTTAATAAAACTCATTACAACCTGAAACCCTATCCAAAATGCTCATGATAAAAAGAAACACGAAAATTATGACTGTTTGCGCTTATTCCGGTAACTGGCGCTGCGCTGCTTTTTGTTTTAGCTGATGAGACTGCTGATGCAAACTGGCACGGACAATGAGCTCACGATCTTGATCCCGAATTCGCCGAAACACAACTTTTATTTGCCAGCCTTCATTTGCCTGCTCTGCGCTGATTACCTGGCCCAGACAATATACCGCACCTTCGTTGTCGGCCAGGAACACTTTTAATTCCACCAGGGTTAGCGCCGGAATTGGCTGCTGGCTTTGCAAACATAAGCCTGCGCCACCATAACTTAACGTAAACTGACGATGTTCTGCACTGTCTTGCTGCCTTAGCACGTAGTGCAGTAATAAATCAATTTTGCGGGCTTGTTGCTGCAGGTAATTAGCTAATTCCTCAGCCAGTTCACCAATCCGGTTCAGCGAGCGCAATGCCGACATATTGAGGCTGCCCATTTCGCCTGCCACTAAAAACGGCTCGGGAATGCTGGCCAGAAACGCCTGCTCTGAGGGCAGTTCACCGGCAACGACTTTACAATTGACGATAATGGCATGCTCAACGCTGAAGTAGTCGTTATAAGCGTCGGTTAATGACTGTAATATTGGGTCCATAGCAGGCCTCGATTAAGGTTGCTTGTCATTATGGCTAATAATCACTATTATCAGCAGCGATTTTTGCAGCTAATTTACCATCTAACCGAGGCAAAGTCCTGAATATTAACATGCAATTACCTGTCAGCATTTTGCTTGGTATCCGTTACAGCCAGAGCCGCAAAGGTAATGCCTTTATTTCGTTTATCACTTTTTTCTCTGTTGCCGGCATTCTGCTGGGCGTAATGGCTCTAACCCTGGTTAGCTCTGTAATGAACGGCTTTGAAGGCGAATTGAAAAAAAGAATTCTGGGCGTGATCCCGCACGTGGTAGTGCAGCCGCTTACTCCGGGTTCTGCCTGGCAAAGCGAGCTTAACGCCGGTGACGGGGTGCAGGATATCAGCCCTTTTTTACAGTCTGAGGCCCTGGTACAAGCACCGCGTCAACTCAATGCAGTAATGCTACAAGGCATTCATGCTGAACAAATTCCGCAATTCTTACAACAGGCACTGGTGGTAGGCAGCTGGCAGGATTTTGCCACTACCCGCTATGGCGTAGTGCTGGGACGGGCGCTGGCTGAACAACTGGAGGTAAGCCGTGGCCAGCAATTACGCTTTATGCTGGCGCAGGGTGGCAGCTATACCCCGGTTGGCTGGTTACCCCGCCAGCGTTTGTTTGAAGTGGTGGGGATAGTTGACACCGGCTCAGAGGTGGATGGCTTACTGGCCGTGACCCGGCTGGATGACCTGGCCCGGCTGTTGCCTGTTGCTGAGCGTGAGCCTGCCTGGCGACTCAGCCTGGCCGAGCCCTTTAGTGCGCCGATGCTGGCAGGGCGTTTAGGCCAGAGCGCCAGCTTTAGTGACGTGTCCGACTGGCGGCAAAGCCAGGGTAAATTATTCGCCGCTGTGGCGATGGAAAAGGCCATGATGTGGCTGATGTTATTGCTGATAGTGGCGGTAGCGGCTTTTAATATAGTGTCCGCATTAGTGATGATGGTAACTGAAAAGCAAGCGGAAGTGGCTATTTTAAAAACCCTTGGCATGACTGATAGCCAGCTGTTTGCAGTATTTGCCTTTCAAGGCGTGCTAAATGGTATGGTGGGTGCGGCACTGGGCGTTTTGGCGGGCTTATTATTATGCCTGCAGCTGAATGAAGTGCTTAATCTGTTTGGATTGCAACTGGCCAGTGGCATAGCCATGCCGGTAGCCGTGAATCCGCTGCAAATTTTCACTATTTTTTCCTGCGCAGTAGGGCTGACTCTACTGGCAGTGCTGTATCCGGCCTGGCAGGCTGTTAAAGTAAATCCGGCGGAAATACTAAGTGATGAATAAAGTATTAGAGGCGACTCAAATCTGTAAAAGTTACCGGGATGGCAGTGCGGTAACTCAGGTGTTACACAATGTCAGCCTGAGCGTCGCTGCAGGTGAAATGGTAGCAATTGTTGGTAGTTCAGGTTCCGGTAAAAGTACCTTACTGCATATTTTAGGCGCGCTGGACCTGGCTGACAGCGGTTCGGTTGCTATCACCGGCCAGCCGCTGGCAGGGCTGAGTTCAGCTAAAAAAGCGCGGTTACGCAATCTGCAGCTGGGTTTTATCTATCAGTTTCATCATTTATTAATGGATTTCAATGCCCTGGAGAATGTGGCGATGCCATTGTTTATCCGGGGCGTAAAACGCACAGACGCTCTGGCCAAAGCTGCAGCGCTGATTGAACGGGTAGGGCTTAGTCATCGTGGCCAGCATAAGCCTGCAGAACTGAGTGGTGGTGAGCGGCAGCGGGTGGCGATTGCCAGAGCACTGGTTACCCAGCCGGCACTGGTCTTGGCCGATGAGCCTACCGGTAACCTGGATCAGCATACTGCCGAATCTATTTACCAGCTGTTGCGCGAACTCAATGCCAGTCTGTCTACCAGTTTTGTGGTGGTAACTCATGATACTGAGCTGGCTGGCCGGCTTGATACTCAGTACCTGATGCGGGAAGGCCAGCTAGAGGTGATGCATGGCTAGTCTGGCCTGGCAATTGGCAAAGCGCTATCGTTCTACCCGCCATACCAGTGGTTTTATCCGTTTTATTTCTGCGTCTTCCACCTTTGGCATTGCCCTGGGTGTGGCAATACTTATTCTGGCGCTGTCAGTGATGAATGGCTTTGAACAAGCGTTAAAAGATCGATTGCTGGCTGTGATCCCTCATATTGAAATAGAAGCAGTCGATTATACCCTGGCTGACTGGCCACGTAAGCTAACTGTCATGATTAGTGCTGATGGCGTAACGGCAGGTGCACCTTTTGTCAAAGCCAACGGCATGCTGCGCCATAGCGGCGCAGTAAAGGCAGCGCAGGTGCGGGGTATAAGCCTGGCGCACGAACTGCAAATCAGTGCAGTAAAAGAGTTTGTTACCCAGGGTAGTATGGCAACGCTTACCGAGCAGCAGATAGTACTGGGGCAGGGTATAGCCGAAGAGCTGGATGTTAAGCTTGGTCAGAATTTACAATTGATGTTGCCACGCTTTGCCGCTGATGGCAGCCTGGCCAGCCACCGTACAGTAAATTTAACCGTTAGTGCGGTTGTTGCGCTGGGGGGGCCGCTGGATTATAGCCAGGTGTGGGTTGACATGTCGGCTTTAGCGGGCTGGCTGGGGTTGCCAGTCGGCGAGGTGCATGGCCTGGCGTTTCGGATAGACGATATTTTCGCAGCACCGCAACTGGCCCGTGAACTGGGGCGCTTATCAGAGGACTACGTTTACCTGATGGACTGGTACCGGACCCAAGGTCATGTCCACAACGACATTCAGATGGTACGGGTTATTTTGTATCTGGTATTAACCTTAGTTATTGCCGTGGCATGTTTTAATATTGTGGCAACCCTGGTAATGGCGGTGCGGGAAAAAGAAGCTGATATCGCCATTTTACTGACCATGGGTATGGCGCCGAACCAACTTATTAAAACCTTTGTGTTGCTGGGCTGGCTAAACGGGCTGATTGGCGCTCTGCTCGGGGTGGGGGTTGGTGTGTTGCTGGCAAATACTATCGAGCAACTGTTTGCGGTATTAACCCGGGTGTTAGGCAGTTCGCTGCTCGACCCAAGTATCTATTTTATCGACTTTATTCCATCTGTACTGCGCTGGCAGGATGTTGCACTGACCTTTACCATTGCCGTGCTGTTAAGCTTATTGGCAACCTTATACCCGGCCTGGCGCGCCAGTAAAGTTGAGCCAGCTGCTATTCTTGGCCAGCATTAATAGCCGGGGCAGACACAACTTTGTCGTCAGCGTTTCCTTTTTTTCAGTAATTTTGCGAGCTGGGCTTTTTTAACCGACAGCCGCCACAGCCAGTCAATTAAAAAATAGCCGCTGATACTGGCGGTTATTGCCATCAATAACGAACCCAGTAAAAAAGGTTTGCCAATAGTGTGCAGGCTGTAGCGCAGCCACTCCAAGCTGGCTTCAAACGCAAACGGCTCCAGTGGCTTTGCCAGTACCACGGTACCAACCAGATAACTTAAATAGAACATAATTGGCATGGTCAGCGGGTTGGAGGTCCAAACTAATGCCAGGGTTAATGGCAAATTCACCCGCAATGGGATTGCCGTAGCGACCGCTGCAACCATTTGAAATGGCATCGGGATCCATGCCCAAAACAAGCCTACAGCGAAAGCACCGCGCGCCGAACGCCGGTTTAAATGCCAGAGGTTACCATCGTGTAGCAAACTTCCAAATAAATTTATAAGTTTTTGTTGCTTGATTTTTTCAGCTGATGGTAGATATTTCTTAAATAGTTTTTTGGGCATTCTAACCTGTGTAGAAAGAGGCCATGCTAGGATTATGCATCGGAGTTATTACAGCCAGCCTATTGTCATTATTTTTGCCGATAGTGCCACCTTTTTTCAGTATTTTTTTTGTAATACTGTTTTTGCTGGCGTTTGTCAGGCGACGGTCACAGCTGATCCTGCCATTACTCGGTGCCGCCAGTTTTCTGGCCAGCTTGAGCTGGCAGTATCAGCACTATCAAACCGGCCAAAATGCGATGCTGGAAATGGCTGGCTCACCGGTGCTGGTGGTGATCAATTCCCCGCCAAAAGAATATCCTGACTACACCCAGCTTAGTGCAACTGTGCTGAACGGGCCAGCAAAGGGTTTCAGGTTAACCTTACGCTGGCAACACCCCCCTGCTTTGGCTATCGGCCAGCACTGGCGCTTACGGTTGCAACTGAAACCTGTCCACGGCCACGCTAATCCGGGCGGCTTTAATACTGAAACCTATGCTTATGTTAACGGTGTGGTAGCGTCAGGGCAGGTCGAACGCGGCCCGCATATTCTGTTGCAACAGCAACATTCAATCCGTCAGCAGATTGTAAGCCAGGTAGAGCAGGCTATCATGCCTTATCGCACAGCACCATTACTGAAAGCGCTGGCGGTAGGTGAACGTGATTTTTCCGATGAACTTTGGCAGGGCGCGCAGCATTCTGGTCTTGGCCACCTGCTGGCTATATCAGGTTTGCATATTGGCCTGGTGTTTGGATGGGCATTGTGGCTTGGCGGCTGGAGTAAAGGCCTGATAGCGATTGGTCGTCAGCAGCAACTGGTGTTAATACTGGCGTTGGCCTGTGCGCTGCTCTATGCCTGGTTGGCCAGTTTTGCTATTCCTACCCTGCGGGCCAGTGTCGCACTGATTATCCTGGTTATTTGTCGCAGCCAGTTGGCCACTATACCGTTAAGCCGATTCTGGTTGTTGTTAGTCGCTCTGTTATTATTGTTACAGCCGTTTTGGGTGCTCAGTGCCAGTTTCTGGTTGTCGGTGTTGGCGGTCGCTATTATATTTACCGCGATGTGGCGTTATCCACTGACCGGCTATCACTGGCGGGCCAGGCTTCGTTGGTTTTTAACCTTTCATTTGCTGTTAAGTCTGCTGATGACCCTGTTCGGGATCATGCTTTTTGGTGGCTTTAGTCCGCTGATGTTGTTGTCTAATCTGTTGTTTGTTCCGTGGTGCAGTCTGGTGGCAATTCCGCTGTTACTTATCAGCGTGTTTTTAACCGTGCTCGGGCTGGATGCAAGCTGGCTCTGGCCGCTAACTGACAAAGCATTTATGCCTTTGTTGTGGTGGTTAGAGCGCAGTGCTGAACTGCCGGTGTGGTGGTCACTGTCAGAGGTTTCCGGCTTTGCTGTGGCGCTAATGGCAGCGTTACTACTGGTGTTGCTGGTGTTTTTCAGAAAAGCTGCCTTGATCTTGCTACCTGTTTGTTTGTTACTGCTCAGCGACAGTGCGTTGCAACCCCGGCACTGGCAGTTACATTTGCTCGATAGCGGCCAGCGCCAACTATTATTGTTGCAACATGGCCGACGGGCCTTACTGTACGACCTTGCTCCCGCAAGAGCATCGCAAGATATTGCTGAACACCGGTTAAAACCGGTGTTGCGCCAGCTGGGAGTTCGTCAGCTTGATTATGTGCTGTTTCGTCAGCAGCGCACCGAGCGCAGCCGGCACTGGACCTTACTGAAAAATTACCAGGGGGCTCAGCAGAGCCTGACACTTTTTAGTCAACAGAGCAGCACTGATGGTTGCGAACAATTACCCGCTGTATATCAGGATGTGCAACTGGAAGTGCTGATGCCAACAGTGGCTGACAGCTGTATCGTGCGCATTACCATAGGGCCATGGCGGGTGCTGCTACCGGGTAAAATTGACCCGGTGACAGAGCACGCTTTAATCAACTTAAATTCAGACATAACGGCAGATGTGCTGATCCTGGCTAATAACGGCAGTGCTTCGGTTAATAGCCTGGCGCTGCTGCAGCGGGTCCAGCCAGCTCTGGCGCTGAACGCTGCCGCTTTTATGAATGGTTATCAGCATCCGGCAAACGCTGTGCAACAGCGGCTGGCGTTGTTGCGTGTGCCCTTGCTTAACACGGCAGACTATGGTGCTATCAGTATTGAGTTTAGTCAGCAAAAGCTGCAGGTTAGCAGCTGGCGGCGGCAAAGATTACCGTTTTGGCTGGAAAAGCCGCCGGCAATTGCTGAAACCTTGGCAACAACACGCTAGAATACAGCAAATTATAAATGGCAGGATTAACCATTGTCAGTGTCTGAAATTAACCAAGTTGGTACCGCCCGGCGTTTATTACGGTATGTTGTTCCTTACAAATTCGGTTTTCTGGCCGCAGCACTGGGTATGCTGGGCTATGCGCTGATTGATGTTTATTTTATCTCCAAGCTGCCTGATTTTATTGATGTCGGCATTAATGATAAAAACACCAATTACTTACGTTACGCCCCGGTGTTTATCGTACTTATTTTCATGTTACGTGGTGCTTTTAATTTTATTGCCAGTTACTGTCTTAACTGGGTTGGTACCCATGTGGTTAAAACATTGCGCCAGCAATTGTTTGAACACTATATGCGCCTGCCGGTCAGTTTTCATGATCAGCACTCTACCGGCGAGCTTATTTCAAAAGTCACTTACAATACTGAGCAAATAAAGCAAACGACCTCACGCTCGTTAACGGTGCTGCTGCGCGAGGGGGTCTTTGTTATCGGTTTGCTGGTGATGATGTTTATCATGAGCTGGCAGTTATCGGCTATATTTTTGCTAATTGCGCCGGTAATTGCTGTGGTGGTCAGTTTTGTCTCGAAGCGTTTCCGCTTGCTCAGTCGCAATATCCAGAATGCGATGGGCAATGTCACTACCTGCTCTGAACAGATGCTCAATGGCCACAAAGTCATTTTATCTTTTGGTGGTCAGGAAATAGAAAAACAACGTTTTCACCATGTTAATAATTTAACCCGTCAGCAAGATGTCAAGATGGAGGCAACCCGGGCAATAAGTGTATCGACTATTCAGATTATTGCCTCTTTTGCCCTGGCCTTTGTTGTATACATGGCCAGTTTCCCGGAAATGCTGGAGAGTTTGTCGGCAGGCACTTTTACCACTATTGTCGCATCGATGATGATGATGCTCAGGCCACTAAAACAGTTAACCACGGTTAACAGTGAGTTTCAGCGTGGTCTGGCAGCGGCAAAAAGCGTATTTGCGATTCTGGATCAGCCGGTTGAACAGGATACCGGTACGGTGCAGCTGGTTGATGTTAAAGGCGATATTCGCTTTGATAAGGTGAATTTCAGTTACCCCGGCCATGAAAAACAAGTGTTATTTGATATCAGTTTTTCAGCCGAAGCAGGCCAGACCATAGCCCTGGTAGGTCGCTCCGGTAGCGGTAAAACTACTATTTCCAGTCTGTTGCCGCGTTTTTACGAATTAACCAGCGGTGAAATTACCATCGACGGTCAGAATATTCGTCAATGTACTTTGCCATCGCTGCGCAATCAGATGGCGATAGTTTCCCAACATGTCACCTTGTTTAACGATACCATTGCCAACAATATTTGTTACGGCCTTGCTGAGCAGGTAGACCAAGAGACGTTGCTTGATGTAGCTGAAAAAGCCCACGTGCTGGAGTTTGCTAATCAACTGCCTGACGGGCTCAATACCGTAATTGGTGAGAACGGGGTCAGTTTATCAGGTGGCCAGCGGCAGCGGATTGCAATAGCCCGCGCCTTATTACGTAAGGCACCGATATTGGTGCTGGATGAGGCGACATCGGCACTGGACACAGAATCAGAGCGGAAAATTCAGGCGGCACTGGATGAATTACTGAAAGGCCGCACCAATATTGTTATCGCCCACCGGTTGTCGACCATAGAGCAAGCTGACAAAATTATTGTGATGGAGCAGGGCCGGATTATCGAGCAGGGCACTCATACCGAGCTGCTCAGTGGCAACGGTACCTATGCCCAGTTATATAAGTTGCAGTTCGGTACCGAACAATGAACCTGCTGCAACAAAGCTGGTATCAGCAGCGCCATTGGTTATCAGTAGTGCTATTGCCACTGGCTGCGCTTTACTGGTTGCTTAGCAGCGGCAGACGGGTGCTATTCCGGCTTGGCATTAAACGCCGGCACAAACTAAGTGTTCCGGTAGTTATCGTAGGCAATATCAGTGTTGGCGGCACTGGTAAAACGCCCTTTACCCTATGGCTATGCCAGCAGTTACTGGCAAAGGGGATTAAACCGGGGATTATCAGTCGCGGCTATGGCGCAAAAATCAGTTCGCCGTTAGCCGTAACGCCTGACAGTCTGGCCACTGCGGTGGGTGATGAGCCCTTGCTGCTGGCCAGACGCAGTTTATGCCCGGTGGTGGTGTGTCCGGACCGAGTTGCTGCCGGCAGGGAACTGTTAGCGAAGTATCAGGTTGATATTGTTATATGTGATGATGGTCTGCAGCATTACCGCTTGGCCCGCGATTTGGAGATCGTACTGATTGATGGCCGGCGTGGCTTTGGTAATGGTTTATTACTGCCCGCCGGGCCACTACGTGAGCCTCGTTCCCGCTTAGCTGAAGCAGACATGCTTATCGCGAATTCAGGTGAGGTAGCGGTGGCTGATTATCAGATGCAGCTTAACAGCGCAGTAGTGACAAGTTTAGTTGCAGATATGCCGCTGGCGCCCTGTGAGGTCACTCTGGTGGCAGGCATTGGAAACCCTGAGCGCTTCCGGTTGACGGCGCAGCAAGCTGGCTTTACTGTAACTGGCCAGCGGTTTTTTGCAGATCATCATCAGTTTACCGCATCGGATTTTAGCGGGATCAACGGCCCGGTATTGATGACCGAAAAGGATGCAGTAAAATGCCAGCGCTTTGCCCGCGACAACTGGTATTATTTGCCGGTCGCTGCCAGCTTCAGCACAAACCACACCGCTGAAATTATTAATAAAATTACCAAATTACTGGAAAAATGATGGCTATTAACGTCGCGTTAACTGAAATACTTGCCTGCCCTTTATGTAAAGGAAAATTGAAATACGATAAAACGGCACAGCGATTAATCTGTCTGGCAGATGGGTTGGCCTATCCGGTGCGTAATAATATTCCGGTGCTGATTGCAGACGAAGCCGAGCAGTTAAGCCCGGATGAGGTTAAAAAATGGCGTTCGTAGTGGTTATTCCGGCCCGGTATGCCAGCAGCCGTTTGCCAGGTAAGCCGCTGGCAGATATCGCCGGTAAAACCATGATTGAGCGGGTGTATCAGCAGGCATTACAAAGTGGCGCCAGCCGGGTGGTTGTCGCGACAGACGACGCCCGGGTCGCGGCTGCGGTAGACGAGTTTAGTGGTGAAGTGTGCATGACTGATCCAAACCATAACTCGGGCACCGAAAGGTTGGCTGAAGTGGTAAATAAACTGCAGCTTGGCGCAGAAACCATAGTGGTTAACGTGCAGGGAGATGAGCCCTTTATTCCGCCCATTATTATTCGCCAGGTGGCTGAGAATCTGGCAGGCCAGCAAAAAGCCCGGATGGCCACCCTGGCAGTACCGCTGCGCCATGCTGCGGAAATTCGTAACCCGAACATTGTGAAAGTGGTCACAGATAAAGACGGCTATGCCTTATATTTTAGTCGCAGCGTGATCCCTTACGACAGAGACGGTATTGTCGCTGACGATTTGGCCAGTCACTACCGGCGCCATATCGGCATTTATGCTTATCGGGCCGGTTTTATTCAGCATTACGTTAACTGGCCGGCGTCGGCGTTAGAGCAAATTGAAAGTCTGGAGCAATTGCGGGTATTGTGGCAAGGTGAAGCAATACATGTTGATACTGCGCTGGAAACGCCGGCTGTCGGGGTTGATACCCCAGCTGATCTGGAACAGGCCCGCCTGCATGCGAAGAGCCTGCGCCAATGAGCAGCCAGTAATGAGCTGTTATCAATGAGCTGCTATCAATGAAGCCGGCCTTTGAGTTGGTGGCAGCAACGACTGAGTTTGTGGTGCTGAATAAAGCCGCTGGTATTAGTTTTCATTCAGAGCAGGGCGCCGGCTTAGTGGTTCAGGCTGAGCAGGCGCTTGGGTTTAAATTGTTCCCGGTGCACCGACTGGACAAGGTAACATCGGGCTTAATCGTGCTGGCTCGAAGCAATGAGGCCGCCGCCCAACTCACCAGACTGTTTACCCTTCATCAGGTTGAAAAATATTACCTGGCACTAAGCATGAGTAAACCCGCTAAAAAGCAGGGCTGGGTAAAAGGTGATATGGCTGCGGCCCGTCGGGGCGCCTGGAAGCTGTTGAAAACCCAGCAAAACCCGGCAGTAAGTTATTTTATCAGTCAGGGGTTTGCTGATTTGCCTGTGCGGGCCTTTTTGATTAAACCTTACAGCGGCAAAACGCATCAAATCCGGGTGGCCCTTAAAAGTATCGGGGCGGCTATTGCTGGTGATGCACTTTATCAGGGAGCGGCAGCAGACCGGGTATATCTGCATGCTTTTGCCCTGAGGTTTAGCCTGGCTGGCAAGGTATATCAGTATCAGTATCAGCAACTGCCGGAACAAGGAACTTATTTTCAACAGCTCAGCTGCTCTGGCGCCCTGCAGCAGTGGGCGGAGCCCTGGCAGTTGAACTGGCCCGACTATCAACAACCGCAATCAACAACCGCAATCGACAACCACAACAGGTTAACCATTAAACATGTCTGACTATCTCCTTCGTTTTGCTGGTATTGGCCGGCTGTATGGTACTAATGCGCTGCAAGCATTTTCCCGGGCACATGTCTGCGTAATTGGGATTGGCGGGGTCGGTAGCTGGGCCGCTGAGGCACTGGCGCGTTCGGGAGTTGGCGAGATCACCCTGATAGACTTAGATGATGTCTGTATCAGTAATATTAACCGGCAGTTGCATGCATTAACTGACACCGTTGGGCAAGATAAAGTTGCAGTGATGGCACAGCGGATTAAGGCCATTAACCCTGAGTGTATCGTCCATCAGATTGAAGACTTTATCGGCAGCGATAATCTGCGCCAGCTTATAACTACAGATATGGATTATGTGGTGGATGCAATCGACTCAATTAAAGCTAAAGTTGCCTTACTGGCGCATTGTAAACGCAATAAAATTAACGTGATCAGTACCGGCGGCGCCGGCGGCCAGACAGATCCTACCCGGATCCAGATAGCCGATTTAACCCAGACCATTAATGACCCGCTATTAGCTAAAGTACGCAATACGTTACGGCGCGATTATAATTACAGCCGAAACCCGAAACGCCGGTTTGGTATAGAGTGTGTTTTTTCTACCGAGCAGTTGGTCTATCCTCAGCCTGATGGCAGCGTTTGCCAGCAAAAAACAGCTCAGTTAACAGCTGAAGTGAGCAGTATGCGCTTAGATTGCAGCGGCGGTTTTGGCGCGACCACAGTGGTGACAGCCAGTTTCGGTTTGGCAGCCGTGTCCAGAGTGTTACAAAAAATGGCAGTAAAAGCTAACCAGGTGGCAGTTAACGGCAGCAGTCTTTAATTCGGGCCATCATGGCATTTAAACCACTGCCGCGTGACTGGCTGAGGTAGGGTTTCAAATTTAGCTTGTCAAACGCATGGGCCAGTTCAAACTTCTTTAATTCGGCATTGCTCATACCATTTACCAGGCTTAACATTATTGCCATTAACCCTTTTACTATCCGGGCTTCACTGTCTAATACGAAGAAGTGTTGGTCCTGATGTTGATTATAATAATGCATTAACCAGGCCCGGCTTTCACACCCTTTGACCAGTAACGAGGGCTGCTTCATTTTTTCAGGAATAGGGGGTAATTTGCGGCCCAGCTGCATAAGAATGCGGTACTTGCTCTGCCAGTCTCTGGCCTGGCTCAGCTCTGGTAAGTCTTCGGCATAAATCTGACTTAGTGCGGGTTTAGTGTCTGTAAGTAACTGGTCTAGGGTCATGCCGTTAATATCTCCGCGGCCTGCGTTAACGCTTGCAGGCTGGTTGCCACATCTGCTTCAGTGTTATAGGGCGCAAATGAGAATCTTACTGCACCAGCTAACCCCAACTGGCTGAAAAAGGGCATCGCACAATGCTGGCCCCCCCTCACCGCTACAGCTTGCTGGTTAAGGAGCTCTGCCACATCAGCAGGATGCTCACCTTGGACATTCAGCGCTACAATACCGGCATTATGCACAGGCGATGATAAAATATCCAGCCCGCCAATCTTTTTAAGCCCTGCAAAGAACTGTTTTAATAACATTGCCTTATAGTTTTTTACTTGCTCGCTGTTAATTTTTTGTAGCCAGTTGCAGGCCGCTGCCAGGCCTATAGCCCCTGCTATGTCGGGCGTACCAGCTTCCAGCCGGAACGGCAGAATGTTAAATAAGCTGTGACTAAAGTTAACTTCGCTAATCATTTCGCCACCAGCAAATATTGGGGTAAGTAACTCCAGTGCTGCTGTTTTGCCATACAAAACCCCTATTCCGGTGGGCCCATACAGCTTATGACCAGACCAGACATAAAAGTCAGCATCCAGGGCCTGGACATCGATTTTGTCATGGACTATGCCCTGGGCGCCATCAATCACGGTAAGTGCGCCTGTAGCCTTTGCCTGACTAATCATATGTGCAACGGGTTGAATATGCCCCAGTACATTAGAGATATGGCTGAAACTAACCACTTTCGGTTTAAGCGCCAGCAATTCAGCAAAAGCCTGCTGGTCAACCTTATGCTCAGTATCTAGTGGCACAACATCAAGTGTTACGCCAAAGCGGCTGCAGTGTAATTGCCAGGGAACGATATTAGCATGATGCTCCAGCGCAGTAATTAGCACCCGGTCACCTGGCTGCAATACGGTGTGCATCAGGCCGAAAGCGATTTGGTTAAGCGCTGCGGTAGCACCACTGCAAAATATTATCTGCTGACGTGCACCGGCATTAATAAAAGTAGCAATGTCATCACGGGCTTGCTCAAATGCGCGGGTGGCGTTCTGACTTAACGTGTGGGCACCACGATGAACATTGCTGTTGTTGCGCTGATAAAAGCTGGTTATGGCGTTCACAACCACGTCTGGTTTATGCATGGTGGCGGCGTTATCCAGATAAACCCAACCGGGGTTATGCTGAAAAAACTGAAACTGGCCGCGAAAGTTTACAGGGTCAAAAGGCTGCATAAGCTCTCAGAAGGTTAATATGTTAGGCGAATTGTCGGTTGTGCTGCAAAAGATAGCAAGGTTACTGCGCTGTTTTTGGCCATAAAAAAAGCGGCGATAGTCGCCGCTTCAATGCTATGCCTTTGCTTAAAAGGCTTAACGTTTATCCAGCTTTTTAAAATCGCGACTGGCGTAGCCAGTGTAAAGCTGACGTGGCCGGCCGATTTTATGACCTTTCTCACCGAGCATTTCATCCCAGTGTGAGATCCAGCCAACGGTGCGTGACATAGCGAAAATAACAGTAAACATACTGGTCGGAATACCAATGGCTTTTAAAATAATGCCACTGTAAAAATCGACGTTCGGATACAGTTTTTTCTCAATGAAGTAAGAATCTTCCAGGGCAATCCGTTCCAGCTCCATTGCTACATCTAACAGCGGATCTTTAACATTCAGCTCTTTTAACACTTCATGACAGGTATCACGCATAACTTTAGCCCGCGGGTCAAAGTTTTTATATACCCGGTGGCCGAAACCCATTAAGCGGAAGCTGTCGTTTTTATCTTTTGCCCGGGCCACAAATTCTGGTATCCGGTCAACAGAACCGATCTGCTGCAACATCTTCAGGCAAGCTTCATTAGCACCGCCATGTGCCGGGCCCCATAGTGATGCAACACCCGCAGCAATACAGGCATAAGGATTGGCACCTGAAGAGCCGGCTAAGCGAACTGTTGAGGTGGATGCATTTTGCTCGTGGTCTGCGTGCAACATAAAGATCCGGTCCATGGCTTTGGCCAGGATAGGGCTGACTTTATAGTCTTCAGCTGGCACCGAAAACATCATATGCAGGAAGTTTTCAGAGTAGCTTAAATCGTTGCGTGGATACACAAACGGCTGTCCGACAGTGTATTTGTATGCCATTGCCGAAATGGTCGGTAACTTGGCAATTAGACGGTGGGCACTGCGCTTACGCTGTTCCGGATCGTTAATGTCTAAATCAGAGTGATAAAACGATGATAAAGCACCAACTACACCGCAGAGCATCGCCATAGGGTGAGCGTCTACCCGGAAGCCCTGAAAGAACGAAGCAATTTTTTCATGGACCATGGTATGGCGGGTGATAGTGGTCACGAAATCGGTATATTGCTCTTTTTTGGGTAATTCACCTTCAAGTAGCAAATAGCACAACTCAAGGTAATCTGAGTGCTCCGCCAGCTGTTCAATAGGATAACCACGGTGTAACAATACGCCGTTGTCGCCGTCAATATAAGTAATTTTAGATTCGCAGGAGCCCGTTGACATAAAGCCCGGGTCAAATGTGAAATAACCTTGCTGCCCGAGCGTACGAACGTCAATTACGTCAGTACCAGCCGTGCCAGAATAAATCGGTAACTCAAATGACTTACCATCAATCTGCACGACGGCCTTTTTATCTGCCATTGGATTTCTCCTAATTGTTGTAGTTTCGGATTCTAAGGGTATTGCAGCTATTCTACTCGCAAACTGCCCCTAAAAGTCAATTTTAATGCGTATTTGCTTAATAAGTATTCGACTCTAGTAGTATTGTCAGCAACCCCTAAATGTGTAATGTTTCGCCTGCGGAATTTTCCGGCTAAAACTAAACAAAAATTGTAATAAGCGCTTATGAAATATATACTATTGCCGGCGTAAAATCAGTTCACCAGCCAGATTGTTTTTTGTTGAACCAGCTTGAGCAAAAACGAGTATATCGCAAGGGCGGGTGGCTGTTTTTGCAGCACCTAAAACAACAACTAAGCTCTGTACGAGCATCGATAGGCAAGAAACTGTGAAAAAGCAAAGACCAGTAAATCTAGATTTATCAACGATCTCTCTACCTGCTGCAGCCAAAGCGTCGATTTTGCATCGTGTGACTGGTGTAGCAATGTTTTTCGCTCTTGTGTTCGTTATCTGGGCATGGGCGTACTCATTGCAAAGTCAGGCCAGCTTTGACTATGTGCAATCCCTGATGACCTCGCATATTGCGAAGTTTATCGCCTGGGGCACAATCACAGTGCTTATTTATCACTTATTAGCAGGTGTCAGGCACCTGGTGATGGATATGGGGCATTGGGAAGAGCTTAAATCAGGTACCTTAAGTGCCAATATCATCATGGTATTGTGGCTTGTATTAGCAGTGTTAGCGGGAGTATGGTTATGGTTCTGAATCAGGCAAGTTTAAAGCGTGATGGTGTTCAGGATTACGTCTCATTGCGCGCCAGCGCCATCGTATTGGCATTATATACCTTGTTTATCCTAGGTTTCTTTTTAGTCACTCCAGAGGTTACTTTCGAAGTGTGGCAGGGCTTATTTGCTAATATGGCAATGAAAGTGTTCACCCTGCTGGCGCTGATCTCTATTGCTGTTCACACCCGTATAGGCTTGTGGCAGGTACTGACTGATTACGTTAAATCAGCCCGGTTACGTGCAGTTTTACAATTCTTCCTTTACGCACTGGCCTTTGGTTATGTCGCGGTCGGCTTATTTGTGTTGTGGGGTGCTTAAGTGAATATTCCAGTAAGAGAGTTTGATGCTATTGTCATCGGTGCCGGCGGCGCAGGTATGCGTGCCGCACTGCAAATCACTCAGTCAGGTTTAACCTGTGCATTATTATCTAAAGTGTTTCCAACCCGTTCACACACGGTATCTGCTCAGGGTGGTATCACTGTTGCTTTAGGTAACTCCCATGAAGATAACTGGGAATGGCATATGTTTGACACCGTAAAAGGGTCAGATTATATCGGTGACCAGGACGCTATCGAATACATGTGTAAAACCGGTCCGGAAGCGATTACCGAACTGGAAAATATGGGCTTACCGTTTTCACGTTTTGAAAATGGCCGGGTATATCAGCGGCCATTTGGTGGTCAGTCGAAAAACTTTGGCGGTGAGCAGGCTGCCCGGACTGCTGCAGCGGCTGACCGTACTGGTCATGCTTTATTACATTTGCTGTATCAGCAAAACGTAAAAAATAAAACGCAGGTATTCTCGGAATGGTATGCCCTTGATTTAGTAAAAAATCAGGATGGTGCTGTCGTTGGTTGTACTGCAATTGATATCGAAACCGGCGAAATAGTCTATTTCAAAGCCAAAGCTACCGTGCTGGCTACCGGTGGTGCAGGGCGTATTTATGCTTCTACCACCAACGCTCACATTAACACCGGTGACGGTGTGGGTATGGCATTGCGCGCTGGTGTGCCATTGCAGGATATGGAAATGTGGCAGTTCCACCCAACCGGTATTGCTGGTGCCGGTACTCTGGTAACTGAAGGTTGCCGTGGTGAAGGCGGGTATTTGCTTAATAAAGACGGTGAGCGTTTTATGGAGCGTTATGCACCGAATGCTAAAGACCTTGCTGGCCGTGACGTAGTCGCCCGTTCCATGATGACTGAAATCCGTGAAGGTCGGGGTTGCGAGGGCCCATGGGGTGTCCATATTAAGTTAAAACTGGACCACCTGGGAGAAGAAGTTTTAGAGAGTCGCTTACCTGGCGTTTGTGAATTATCCCGGACTTTTGCCCACGTTGACCCGGTAAAAGAACCTATTCCGGTAATCCCAACCTGTCATTATATGATGGGTGGTATTCCAACTAACGTGAATGGTCAGGTTATCAGCCCGAAAGCTGATGGTTCTGAATCTATCGTTGCCGGTTTATTTGCCTGTGGTGAGATTGCCTGTGTGTCAGTTCATGGTGCTAACCGCCTGGGTGGTAATTCACTGCTTGATTTAGTGGTATTTGGCCGGGCTACCGGCTTGCACCTGGGCGAGGCGTTGGCAGCGACAGCAGAAGCACGTCCGGCCTCACAATCTGATTTAGACGCCGCTTTAGCCCGCACTCAGCGTTGGGAGCAGAGTAAAGTCGGTCAGGGTGAAGATCCGGTGCAAATTAAGAAAGACCTGCAAAAGTGTATGCAGCTTAATTTCTCTGTGTTTCGTGAAGGTGACGCGATGGCAGAGGGCCTGGCCGAGCTGAAAGAGATCCGCGAGCGCTTAAAGTTTGCCCGTTTAGATGATAAAAGCTCTGATTTTAACACTATGCGAATTGAGTGTTTAGAGCTGGATAACCTGATGGAAACAGCTTATTCAACAGCGGTATCTGCAAACTTCCGGACCGAAAGCCGGGGCGCGCATTCACGTTTCGATTTCCCGGATCGCGATGATGAGAATTGGCTGTGTCATGTGGTGTATACACCGGATACTGAGTCAATGTTTAAGCGTAAAGTAAATCTGGAACCTAAGTTCCGGGAAGCCTTTCCGCCCAAAGCGCGCACGTATTAAGAGGCACACTAAAATGAAAACATTGCAATTTTCGATTTATCGTTATAACCCTGAAGTTGATACCGCGCCTCGGATGCAGGAATATACCCTCGATAACCCGGAAGGTCGGGATATGATGGTGTTAGATGCGTTGGTTAAATTAAAAGAGCAGGATCCGAGTTTGTCATTTCGTCGCAGTTGCCGCGAAGGGGTTTGCGGTTCTGACGGCTTGAATATGAATGGTAAAAACGGTCTGGCTTGTATAACACCTTTGTCACAGGTTACTAAAGGCAAAGGCGGTAAAATAGTTGTACGGCCGTTACCTGGCTTACCGGTAGTCCGCGATTTAGTCGTTGATATGAGCCAGTTTTACACCCAGTATGAAAAAGTTAAACCTTATCTGATTAACGATGATAAGTTGCCGCCAGCGGGTGAGTTTTTGCAAAGTCCGGAAGAGCGCGCTAAGCTTGATGGCTTATACGAGTGTATTTTATGTGCATGTTGTTCAACTTCATGCCCGTCGTTCTGGTGGAATCCGGATAAGTTTATCGGCCCGGCCGGCTTATTACACGCATACCGCTTTTTAGCTGACAGCCGTGATACGGCAACTGAACAGCGTTTAAATGATTTAGACGACGCTTTTAGTGTATTCCGCTGTCATGGCATTATGAACTGCGTTAATGTTTGTCCAAAAGGGTTAAATCCGACTAAAGCTATTGGCCAGATAAAATCGATGTTGTTAAACCGGGCGCTGTAAGGCGCCCTTTTTTAGTTAATATTTGAAAAACCGGCCATTTCGCATGCGAAGTGGCGGTTTTTTTGCTAATTTTTTCCAGGTGCTCAGAAATAAGGGAAACTAAATGCACGAAGGTGTAATGAAGGCGTGGTTAGAGTCTTCACATCTTGGCGGTGGTAACATGGCCTATGTGGATGAACTCTATGAATCCTACCTAGCAGAGCCCACCAGTGTTGGTGACGAATGGCGAGAGTTTTTCGCCGGTTTGCCAAAAATCGATGGGGTCGATCTTGAAACACGACATGCTGATATTCGTCAGCAGTTTGCCGATTTAGCCCGTAACAAGCACCGCGAGGTGGTGGTTGTTAATACTGGCAGCGCAACTGACACTCGTCAGGTTAAAGTGCTGCAGCTTATCAATTCTTATCGTTTTCGTGGTCATCAGCAAGCCAGCCTCGATCCACTGAACCTGTGGAAGCAACCTCGGGTTCGCGATCTTGAATTGTCTTATCACGACTTGTCTGAAGCTGATTACGATACCGAGTTCAATGTTGGATCATTCGCCAGTGGTCAGGAAACGATGAAATTGGGCGATTTGCATAAAGCACTTGAAAAAACCTATTGTGGTTCTATCGGTGCTGAATACATGCATATCGTTTCAACTGACGAAAAACGCTGGATCCAGCAACGGCTTGAAGGGACTCAATCAAGCGCAGTATTTGATAAAGAAACCCGCTTGCAGATTTTAAAAGGCCTGGTGGCGGCAGATGGTCTGGAAAAATATTTAGGCTCTAAATTCCCGGGGGCCAAGCGTTTTGGTCTGGAAGGCGGTGACGCCATGATCCCAATGCTTAAAGCGATGATTCACCGGGCGGGCGAGCAGAGTGCTAAAGATTCGGTAATCGGTATGGCGCACCGCGGCCGTCTGAATACCCTGATTAATGTACTGGGTAAAAACCCTTCTACATTATTTGACGAATTTGCCGGTAAGTATGAAGTCGTCGGTGCCGGTGATGTGAAATACCATATGGGTTTCTCATCTGATTTTGAGACCAAAGGCGGCAATGTTCATCTGGCCTTAGCGTTTAACCCATCGCATCTGGAAATTGTTAACCCGGTAGTGATTGGTTCAGTACGCGCCCGTTTAGATCGTCGTGGCTGTACTGATGGCTCACTGGCGCTGCCGATTACCATTCACGGTGACTCTGCATTCGCTGGCCAGGGTGTGGTTGCCGAAACCTTTAACATTTCCCAAACCCGCGCCTTTAAGGTTGGCGGTACTGTTCGGGTAGTTATTAATAATCAGGTTGGCTTTACCACCTCTAATCCGGAAGACACCCGCTCTACACCTTATTGTACTGACATCGCTAAAATGGTGCAGGCGCCTATTTTCCACGTTAATGGTGATGATCCTGAAGCGGTGGTGTTTGTTGCACAGTTAGCGGTTGATTATCGTAATACGTTTAAACGCGATGTGGTCATTGACTTGTTCTGTTACCGTCGCAATGGTCATAACGAATCTGATGAGCCTAATGCAACGCAGCCGTTAATGTACCAGAAAATTAAAAAACATCCGACGCCACGCGAAATCTACGCCAGCAAGTTAGTAAGTGAAGGCGTTTGTACTGAAGACGATGTCAAAGCCTTGATTAGCGATTATCGTGACGCCCTGGATAAGGGTGATTGCGTAGTTGATGAGTGGCGGCCAATGACTGAACCTTCTGTCGACTGGACACCCTTTCTGGGCCATGACTGGGATGCGACTTATGATGCCAGCCTGGCGGTAGAAAAGCTGGTTGCCCTGGGTGAAAAAGCGATTAGCGTGCCTGAAAGTGTAACGTTGCAACGTCAGGTTAACCGGGTTTATGAAGACCGGGCGCTGATGCTGCAGGGCGAGAAAAAAATAGACTGGGGTATGGCGGAAATTCTGGCATACGCAGCAACGGTTGCCGAGGGTAACCGGATCCGCTTTGTTGGTCAGGATTCTGGCCGGGGTACTTTCTTCCATCGGCATGCTGTTTTGCATAACCAGGAAGATGGTAGTACCTATACACCCTTGAGCACGATTAGTGATGATCAGGGGCCGTTTCAAATTTTTGACTCGGCGTTATCAGAAGAAGCGGTGCTGGCAATCGAATATGGCTATGCAACGGCTGAACCCCGTGCATTGGTGATCTGGGAAGCGCAGTTTGGTGACTTTGCCAACGGTGCACAGGTTGTTATTGACCAGTTTTTAAGTTCAGGTGAACAAAAGTGGGGCCGCTTATGTGGTCTGACATTGTTATTACCTCATGGCTATGAAGGTCAGGGCCCGGAGCACTCATCAGCCAGGCTGGAGCGTTTCCTGCAGTTATGTGCAGATCACAATATGCAGGTATGTATTCCAACTACCCCCGCGCAGGTATTTAATATGTTGCGCCGGCAAATGGTGCGGCCGATGCGCCGGCCATTAATTGTGATGTCGCCTAAATCTTTGCTACGTCATCCTCTGGCAACATCAACTCTGGAAGAGCTGGCTTCTGGCAAGTTCCTTAATGTCATTGGTGAAATTGATGATATTAAGCCAGCTGATGTGAAGCGGGTCGTTTTCTGTAGCGGTAAGGTGTACTACGAATTGCTGGAAGAGCGGCGCAAGCGGGAACAGACCGACGTTGCTATTGTCCGGGTAGAACAATTGTATCCGTTCCCACATGACGAAATGCTGGAAGTGCTTAGCCAGTATCAGCATGTTACTGACTTTGTCTGGTGTCAGGAAGAGCCGCAAAATCAGGGTGCCTGGTATTGTAGTCAGCATCATTTCCGGGCCGCGATCCCTAAAGCGGGCTATCTGACATACGCAGGCCGCGATGCGTCATCGTCGCCGGCAGTAGGGTATTTGTCTGTGCATAACAAGCAGCAGCAAGCCTTAGTTAACGATGCGCTAAGCATTAAATAAGAAATTGTCCGGCTCGTAGCACGGGCCGGTTGAACCAAATAAGACTAACCGGTAAAAGGTGAAAAAGTGGAAATTAAAGTACCCGTACTTCCAGAATCTGTTGCAGATGCAACCATCGCCACCTGGCACGTAAAAACAGGCGAAGCCGTAACACGCGATCAGGTATTAGTTGATATTGAAACCGACAAAGTTGTTCTTGAAGTGGTTGCTCAGGCTGACGGTGTTATGGGTGAGATCATTCATGACACTGGCGCAACGGTAACGGCTGAAGAAGTTATCGGCAAAATGGAAGCTGGCGCGGCACCAGCTGCGAAAAAAGACGATGCCAAAGCAGATGCTTCAGCTAAGTCTGATGACAAAGCAGAAGCTAAATCAGATGCCAAATCAGATGATAGCAACGACGACGCCTTAAGCCCGTCAGTGCGCCGGATGATTTCAGAAAAAGGTCTGGACGCCAGCAAAATTAAAGGCAGTGGTAAAAATGGCCGGGTAACCAAAGAAGATGTTGAAAAATTTGTTGCCGCCGGAAGTAACAAAGGCGCTGCGGCCAGCACGTCAGCCCCAGCAGCCGTTAGCGGTGACCGCAGCCAGAAACGGGTACCGATGACCCGTCTGCGGAAAACGATTGCTAACCGATTGTTGGAAGCGAAAAACTCTACCGCCATGTTAACCACGTTTAACGAAGTGAACATGAAGCCGATTATGGACTTGCGTAAGCAATACCAGGACGTGTTTGAAAAGCGTCACGGTATCCGTTTAGGCTTTATGTCGTTCTATGTAAAAGCAGTAACTGAAGCGCTGAAGCGTTTCCCAGAAGTTAACGCCGCCATTGATGGTGACGACATTGTTTATCACAACTACTTTGATGTCAGTATTGCCGTGTCTACCCCGCGTGGTCTGGTAACACCAGTGCTGCGTGATTGTGACAAAATGAACCTGGCAGAAATTGAAAAAGCTATTAAAGAGCTGGCTTTGAAAGGCCGTGACGGCAAACTGGCGATGGATGATTTGACCGGCGGTAATTTCACTATTACCAATGGCGGCGTGTTTGGTTCGTTAATGTCTACGCCAATTATCAATCCACCGCAATCTGCTATTTTGGGTATGCATAAAATTCAGGACCGGGTGATGGTTGTCGACGGCAAAATGGAAATTTTGCCTATGATGTATCTGGCACTGTCATACGATCACCGGATTATTGATGGTAAAGAGTCAGTAGGCTTCCTGGTAACTATTAAAGAATTACTGGAAGATCCAACCCGTATTTTACTGGATATCTAATTATTCAGAAAAAGTGCACAAAAATGCTGTTGTTTTAGGGCAACAGCATTTTGTATTTCGCCGGTTGGCACTATAATATGCGCCGATCGAAACATCAGGCTGCACCATAACGGGCAGCTTCCATATTCAAATGAACGGAAATTAGCCATGAATTTGCACGAGTATCAGGGTAAGCAATTGTTTGCCCAATATGGTTTGCCTGTATCTAAAGGCATCGCCGCAGCTACTGTAGAAGAAGCGGTAGCAGCTGCAGATAAAATCGGCGGCGATATGTTTGTTGTCAAAGCTCAGGTTCACGCTGGTGGTCGCGGTAAAGCGGGCGGTGTGAAGCTGGTAAAAAGCAAAGAAGACATCAAAGCTTTCGCAGAAAAATGGCTTGGCAAGAACCTGGTAACTTACCAGACTGACGAAAAAGGTCAGCCGGTTAGCCGTATCCTGGTTGAACCTTGCACTGATATTGCTCAGGAATTGTATTTAGGTGCGGTAGTTGACCGCGCTTCACGTCGTATCGTGTTTATGGCCTCTACTGAAGGTGGCGTGGAAATTGAAACCGTTGCCCACGAAACCCCGGAAAAAATTCTGAAAGCCGCTATCGACCCGCTGGTAGGCGCACAGCCGTATCAGGGCCGTGACCTGGCTTTCAAACTGGGCCTGGAAGGCAAGCAAATTAACCAGTTCGTGAAAATCTTTATGGGTTTAGCGAAACTGTTCCAGGAAAAAGATCTGGCGTTGTTAGAAGTTAACCCGCTGGTTATTACCCCGGCTGGTGACTTGCACTGCTTAGATGCCAAGCTGGTTATCGATGGTAATGCCTTGTATCGTCACCCTGAATTAAAAGAGATGCAGGACCCATCGCAGGAAGATCCACGTGAAGCACATGCTGCCTCGTGGGAGCTGAACTATGTTGCCTTAGGTGGTGACATTGGCTGTATGGTAAACGGTGCTGGCCTGGCCATGGGTACCATGGATATCGTGAAATTGCATGGTGGCCAACCGGCTAACTTCCTGGATGTTGGCGGCGGCGCAACCAAAGAGCGGGTAGTTGAAGCATTCAAAATTATCCTGTCTGATGATGCTGTTAAAGCCGTATTTATTAACATCTTCGGCGGTATCGTTCGTTGCGATATGATTGCTGAAGGCGTTATTGGCGCAGTAAAAGAAGTCGGCGTTAAAGTACCTGTCGTTGTTCGTCTGCAAGGTAACAATGCAGAACTGGGCGCGAAAGTACTGTCTGAAAGCGGCTTAAACATCATCGCTGACACAGACTTAACCAGTGCTGCCAAGCAAGTGGTTGCAGCAGCGGCTAAGGCATAAGGGGTAAGTAATGAGCGTATTAATTAATAAAGATACCAAAGTAATTTGTCAGGGTTTCACTGGCGCCCAGGGTACTTTTCACTCTGAACAAGCCATCGCTTACGGTACCAAAATGGTTGGCGGTGTTACGCCGGGTAAAGGTGGTCAGACTCACCTGGGTTTACCGGTATTTAACACGGTACAGGAAGCAGTAGATGCTACCGGTGCTACAGCTTCTGTTATTTATGTACCAGCAGCGTTTTGTAAAGACTCTATTCTGGAAGCGGCTAACAGCGGTATTCAGTTAATCGTATGTATTACTGAAGGTATTCCTACCCTGGATATGCTGGATGCTAAAGTAAAATGTGACGAATTAGGCGTTACCTTAATTGGCCCTAACTGTCCGGGTGTTATTACACCAGGCGAATGTAAAATTGGCATTATGCCGGGTCACATTCACCAGCCAGGTAAAGTAGGCATAGTGTCACGTTCAGGCACCCTGACTTATGAAGCCGTTAAACAAACTACGGATTACGGTTTTGGTCAGTCTACCTGTGTTGGTATCGGTGGCGACCCGATCCCGGGTTCAAACTTTATCGATATCCTGAAGTTATTCCAGGAAGACCCGCAAACCGAAGCTATCGTGATGATTGGTGAAATCGGTGGTTCTGCAGAAGAAGAAGCGGCTGCTTATATTAAACAGCACGTAACTAAGCCTGTAGTATCTTATATTGCTGGTGTTACCGCACCTGCCGGTAAGCGGATGGGCCATGCTGGCGCTATCATCTCTGGTGGTAAAGGTACTGCTGATGAGAAGTTTGCTGCGCTGGAAGATGCCGGTGTTAAAACCGTAAAAAGCCTGGCAGATATCGGCCAGGCTCTGAAAGAATTGACTGGTTGGTAATAATCAGTAAGTAATAAAAAAACCGCCAACTGGCGGTTTTTTTTGGTTAGTCCTTCAGTCTATTTATAGCCTAAAAGCTCTCTAAGGCCAGGCACAGCATAATCAACGATACGTTTCTGCATCGTAGGAAACTGCTTGGGGAAATCCATAACAATTCCTGTCAGATTATCCCGATAGGTGTGTGCTTGCCAGTAAACCGCTGATAGCTATGGCCAGTGGAGAAAGTTTGGATACTTTCATTAATTGTTCTCCTGGAATAACTATTATTATTGGGCCGTAAATTTACTTATTGCTTTTACGATAGATATTTATAACAGCCAACAACAGCTAGTGACAATGACTAACTAAGATTTTTCGCGATGTTTTCAACGTTTAATGGAAGACGTCCAGCAACCGGGTTGGTGCAATAGATGTGTACTCAATAGAACGAAAAAACCGATGAAGCTGGTTCACCGGTTTTGAGTACTACTCCACGAATCTATCGCAGGGGGTAAGTGCTAGTTCGTATTCTTTGACTAACAAATCATTAGGTTAACTATTTCCCTAGAAAATCTAATGTAATAAAAACAATTACTAAACTTACTAATTTAATCACCAAGTTGGGCACTTCATTAGCCTACCGTTGCGAGTGCATATAGCTGCATTCCCGATTACAACTACTGATGAAATGGTAGTTACGTATCCATCATTATCGGTGACTTTCAACTCAATTTCATGGCCAGAAAAATCAGCGTATAGTGTTGAGCCATTGATGCTTGCCGGTTGGCCGTTGATTTTAGCCTGAGCTGATACAACTGTACCATCTGGATCTGAATGAGAAAACTGCACATATCCTTCACTAGCTTTGTAGTAAGTGATATTTCCTTCAACTCGATCAACAACTCTGGCTACAGAGAATGACGCAACCGGTTTTCGGTCACACACTCTAGTAACCGTATCTTCATTGTGCGAGAAATCTAGTGATGCTGTGCATTGAAGAGGTATTGTAACATTTCGCACTGGACTACAAGTCGTTGATGACTCAGGTTCAGATTGAGGAATTGTAATACTACCAGTTACTGTCACATTCGGTTGATAGGATTTGCTGAAGTCTTTGGTTAAGTTTTTATACAGTTGCTCTACAAGTAGAGTTACACTTGGAGTTCCTGGAGAGCAAGTCTTTTTAAGATAGTAACCTCTGCAGCTTGCTGTTCCAGCATAAATTGGAACAGAGGTTATTTCCTCTCGGCAATTTACTTCCTCTCCACCACCTGTAGCACCACCAAAGCTCGGTGCATTTGCGTAAGTGTGTGACGAGTAAGTGAATAAAGTTATTAGTGCCGCCGCTGATAGTTTACATATTTTCAATTTTAATACCTCATTTTTTTGAATGAGATATATAATTACCTAAAATTAATTTTATGTAAATAAAAAAACAAGTTATTTGTTTTTTAACGTTATATTTGGTCGCATTTAATTAAAAATTACACATTATATTTTTGGTGTTTCCCAAATGTTGGGTCTAATACGTTGATTCTCTGGTTCTCGCGGCTATTTTTTCCGTTCTACCATTAGCCACTGCCAATAGCAGTGTTATAATGCCGGCCATTGTGGTTCTCTTTATCTGTTTTAACAAGGACATTGTATATTATGGCGGACGTTGAACATCGCCCCAGCAATTTTATCCGGCAAATTATTGATGCCGATTTGGCCAGTGGCAAACATAACGTGGTGCAAACCCGTTTTCCGCCCGAGCCCAATGGTTTCTTACATATTGGCCATGCTAAGTCTATTTGCTTAAACTTTGGCATTGCCGAAGATTATCAGGGGCAATGTAATTTACGGTTTGACGATACCAACCCTGAAAAAGAAAACATCGACTTTGTTAACTCCATTCAGCAGGATGTGAATTGGTTGGGTTTTCAGTGGAGTGGTGAGGTTCGCTATTCATCAGATTACTTTGATGCGCTGCATGATTTTGCGGTTGAGTTAATCAGCAAAGGGCTGGCTTATGTCTGCTTTTTAAATGCTGAGCAAATGCGCGAGTATCGCGGCAATTTAACCCAGCCGGGGAAAAACAGTCCGACCCGTGATACCTCAGTGGCAGAAAATCTGGCGTTATTTGCTAAGATGCGGGCGGGTGGCTTTAAAGAGGGCGAATGCTCGCTGCGCGCCAAAATAGATATGAGCTCCAGCTTTATCTGTATGCGTGATCCGGTTATTTACCGGGTGAAGTTTGCCCATCACCATCAAACCGGTGACAAGTGGTGCATTTATCCAATGTACGACTTTACCCATTGTATATCTGATGCACTGGAAGGCATTACTCACTCGCTCTGTACTCTGGAGTTTCAGGATAACCGCCGGTTATACGACTGGATCCTCGATAACATCAGTATTAACTGCCACCCGCAACAGATTGAGTTCTCCCGCTTAAATCTCGAATATGCGGTAATGAGTAAACGTAAACTGCAAACTCTGGTTGAAAAACAACTGGTAACTGGCTGGGACGATCCGCGGATGCCGACGATTGCCGGCTTACGCCGTCGCGGTTATACCGCTGCTTCCATTCGTGAGTTTGCTAAACGTATTGGCGTGACCAAGCAGGATAACGTGATTGAAATGAGCGCGTTAGAAGCCTGTATCCGGGAAGATTTAGACGCTGCTGCGCCAAGGGCAATGGCGGTTATAGATCCGCTGAAGGTGACTATTACCAATTATCCGGCTGATGGCATAGAGTGGCTTGATTCGCCTAATCACCCGAAAGACGACAGTATGGGCAGCCGCAAGTTACCATTTGGTCCGGTTGTTTATATTGACCGCGCTGATTTTCGGGAAGAGGCCAATAAAAAATACAAGCGTCTGGTACTGAATAGCGATGTGCGGTTACGCAACGCTTATGTTATCCATGCTGACGAAGTGCTGAAAGATAGCGACGGCAATATTACCGAACTTAAATGTAGTTATCTGCCGGAAACGCTGGGCGAGAACCCGGCAGACGGCCGTAAAGTGCGTGGCGTTATTCACTGGGTAGAAGCCGGCCATGCTGTACCGGCTGAGTTCCGGGTATATGACCGGCTGTTCAGCGAGGCAAATCCGGCGGCAGCGGATGACTTTTTAACAGTTATTAACCCCGAATCATTAGTGATTAAACAGGGATTTGCCGAGCCGTCGCTGGCCACTGCAAAAGTTGAGCAAGCTTATCAGTTTGAGCGGGAAGGGTACTACTGTGCTGACCGTGACTCTGCCACTGCCAAGCTGGTGTTTAACCGTACTGTCGGCTTGCGGGATAGCTGGGGTAAGTCTGAAGAGTAAGCTTTGCAAGCTTGCAGCTAAAACAAAGGCCACTTAAGTGGCCTTTGTTTTTTTACAGATTTAGTAAAGTTGGTTATTTTTTCAGTAGCATGCCAATGCCGATAATAGCGGCCAGGCCACCACCAACCAGATACCAGACGGCATTGTCCGTCGGGCTACCTGTCACTAACTCTGTTACTTCCGACGCTGCAGAGTTATACGCGTTGTAGCCAAAATAAAGAAGTACCGTACCCACAACAATTAATGCTAAACCAATGATTTTATTCATAACGTTCTCCTTTGTTATCGACACCAGTCTAGCCATTAATTAAATTAAAGCAAATCAATATGTTATTTAAGTAAAAAGTAATTTGCAAAAAATGGCGGCTAATTGCAAAAAATTTACATTGTGGGCTGCTGAGCGGCTACCGGATAATTTTCCAGGATTAATTCGGTTTATCAAACCATGACTCTGATATCATTCAGCTAAATTATTTTTAGCTTTGCTGAGGCCAGATATGGAATTATTTTTAGGGGTGTTGTTTTTTGCATTTTCAACAACAATAACTCCGGGCCCCAATAACGTGATGATTATGTCATCCGGGGTGAATTACGGCATTAAGCAAAGTGTGCCGCACTGGCTGGGCATTTGCCTCGGTTTTCCGTTAATGGTGCTGTTGGTCGGGTTAGGTTTTGGGGTGATCTTTGACCGTTACCCTCATTTACATCAGCTGATTAAAATTGCCGGAACGGTTTATTTAGTCTGGCTGGCCTGGCGGATTGCCAGTGCCAGGCCAGAAACAATTGCTACTGGCAAAAGTAAGCCTTTTAGTTTTATGCAAGCTGCCTTATTTCAATGGGTTAATGGTAAGGCCTGGGTGATGGCCTCTGGTGCTGTGGCGGCTTTTACTTCAGTAACCGGTGTTTACTGGTATCAGGTATTTATGATTACCCTGGCATTTTTACTGGTCGCTTTTCCCTGTGTCGGGGTTTGGCTGGTATTTGGGGCAGGTTTACGTAAAGTGTTAACTAAACCCTTGTTTCAGCGTATTTTTAATATTTGTATGGGATTTATTCTGCTACTGTCGGTGGTTCCGGTAATTATTGAGATCTGGCGTTACTACTTCACAGCGGTAAGTTAAGCCTGTTAAGGTAACGGCTATGAAGGGTGCAGAAGAAAAAATCAAGCTGGAACACGAGGCTGCGCGTATTTTTATGCGCCTGTATCAGCAGCGTTTTGGGATTAAAATGCGTCATATCTGGCACAATGAGCCGGCACGACCAGACGTATCCTGTTATTACGAAAACACCAAACTTGACCTGGAAATCGCTCATTTATATGGCAGTGAAGTTGAAGCTATGCATATTCTGGGCAGAGCGATCAGTGCCGAAACCCATCGCGAGCTGATGGCCCTGCTTCGCACGCCACCTGAGCACCGGCTGCTCACCGCACTAAACCGGATTATCAGTAGTAAAGCACAGAAGCATTATCAGAGTGACAATGTCTGGCTGGTTATCCGCAACGCTAACCCACTTTGGACCCGCTACGATATGCAGTTTCATAGCGATAAATTATATATGCCAAAATCTCATCCGTTTCAGCAAATCTGGTTGGTGGGTGATATGGCCGGAGAGTCGGGTATCTTGCCGTTGTATCCACAGGCATTAAGGCAACAGGAAACTAAATAATGCTGACATTTTACTATGTTTTAGCCAACAAGCTACGGCCATTGCAATGGTTATGGCTGGTTATGGCAATAGCCAGTCTGGGCTGGCTGGGTTATTTATTATTGCTGGCACCTGTCGAGGTTAGCCAGCGCTGGCAGCTGACCGCATTGGTCAGCTTTGCTTTTTTGCTGAATATGCTGTTACTGACGCTGTTATTTGACCAGCCACCAGCTGCTGTCTCAACTAAGGATTTCTGGAGCCGGCTGCAATACCGGCTGCGCTATTTTTTCCGCTATTGTCTCGCCTGGCTGGTAACGCTGTTGTTTATGGTTATTTTATGGCTGTTTCTGCGTATCGCGCTCGGTATAATAGTGCCGTTACTATTTTAACCTGAACACAGGCAGTCAATTGCAACAACTATTACACCAACTAAACCAACCTGATAACCGGGGGATATGGCGAATATTCTGCTCGGTAGTGGATAATTTCGGTGATATCGGCATTTGCTGGCGCTTAAGCCGCCAATTAGTGGCTGAACATGGCATCAGGGTGCAATTGCTGGTTGACGATTTGCATAGTTTTCAGCGAATTTGTCCGCAGATATCGCCACAGCTTCCCCGGCAAACGATGTCAGGAGTCGAGGTATGGCATTGGCCCTCCGAACCCGGCCCCCAGCTTAACTGGCAGCAATTAGCACCGGCTGCGGTAGTTATTGAGGCTCTGGCCTGCACTATTCCGGCCGGCTATTTAGCGCAGATGGCTCAGCAACAGCCCGCACCTTTGTGGTTAAATCTGGAATATCTTTCGGCAGAGCAGTGGGTTGAGGGCTGTCATGCACTCAGCTCACCCCAGGGCCAGCTTGCCCTGAATAAGTATTTCTTTTTCCCGGGTTTTAGTAACAAAACCGGTGGGTTGTTATTTGAGCGGGATTTACAGCAACAACTGGCCGCCTTTACAGCCGATAAGGCGGCCCAGCTGGCGTTCTGGCAGCAACTTGGGATCAGAGCTGATGATTTTCAGCTTAAAATTTCAATGTTTGGCTATAGCCATAGTCAGTTCAGTAGTTTGCTGCAGCAATGGCAGCAACGTCCGGCCAAAGTGCTCTGTGTTATCCCGCACGGCGAACTGGCAACCGGGCTCAGTAAGCAATATCCACAGTTACTGAGCGGGGAAACAGTGCAACTGGACAATCTTTGCTTAAAGGTTATGCCGTTTCTGGCACAGCCAGATTATGACTTGCTGCTAGCGGGCTGTGATTTGAATTTTGTCAGAGGCGAGGACTCCATTATCAGGGCGCACTGGGCTGGCCGGCCTTTTATCTGGCAAATATACCGCCAACAGGAAAATGCCCATCTGGTGAAGCTGCAGGCCTTTCTGGATCGCTATTGTCATAACATGTCTGCGGCGCTGGCCAGTGCTGTGCAACAGTTTTATCTGGCCTGGAATACTGAGCAGGAATTAAGCGGTTGCTGGCAGCTGTTGTATCCGTTATTGCCGCAAATTGCCGAATACAACCGGCTCTGGCGCCAGCAATTACTGGCAAATGGAGATCTTGCCAGCAACCTCGTGCACTTTGCTGAAAAAAAATTTATAATAACGCCCAATTTTTCCCAACAATGAAGATATTTCAATAATGATGAAAACAGCCCAAGAACTGCGCGCTGGCCAGGTAATTATGGTTGGCACTGAACCGATGGTAATTTTAAAGGCCGAGTTTAACAAATCAGGTCGTAACTCTGCTGTCGTTAAAATGAAAATGAAAAACCTGCTCAATGCCCAGGGCATGGAAACGGTATACCGCGCCGATGATAAATTTGAACAGGTATTACTGGATACCAAAGAAGTAACATACTCTTACTTCTCTGATCCTATGTACGTGTTTATGGATTCTGAGTACAACCAGTACGAAATTGAAGCTGAGAACATGACTGAAGCCTTAAAATACCTGACCGACGGTATGGAATGCTCAGTAGTATTCTACAACGAGCGGGCTATCTCTGTAGACTTGCCAACCGTAGTGGTGCGTGAAGTGGTTTACACCGAACCAGCCGCCAAAGGTGATACCACCGGTAAAGTAATGAAGCCAGCGAAACTGGATACCGGCTTTGAATTAATGGTGCCGGCGTTCGTTGATATCGGTGATAAGATTGAAATCGACACCCGTACTGACGAATACCGTAGCCGCGCGAAGTAATTTCGTGCGTTGACGATAACCTAGGTTAACGAAAGCAAAGGGCGCGTTCTGCGCCTTTTGTTGTTTTAAAGCCTATAACAGGATTGCACTGTGACCAATAATGACGTGTTACGCCGCTTGCGGTATGCCTTTGAATATAATAACAGCAACATGAGCGATATTATGGCGCTTGGCGGCCAGACTCCCAGCCGCGAGCAAATGATCAGCTGGCTGAGTAAAGACGATGATAGTGAGTTCGGTGCCATGGCAGACGTTGATCTTGCCCGCTTTTTAAATGGGCTTATTGTGCATAAGCGGGGACGCAAAGACGGCCCGCAGCCAGAACCCGAGCAGCGGCTGAACAATAATATCATTTTCCGGAAGCTGAAAATTGCCCTCGATTTTAAAGATGACGATATCCTGGCGGTGATGACATTAGCCGATTTCCGGCTGAGTAAGCCGGAGTTAAGTGCGTTTTTCCGCCGGGCTGATCATAAGCATTTCCGGGCTTGTCAGGATCAGGTGTTACGTAACTTTATCAAAGGCTTGCAACTGAAATACCGGCCTGGTGCAGATACAGAGTCGCAGGAATAAGCCGATGAGCATCGCAGGCGACTTTAGCAATACCCAGTTAAGCAGCGAGCAATTAACGCCACTGGTGGCGTTGCAACTTGAGCCGCTGGCCAGACGTTACCGGCTATTGCGCCAGGGGGTAAATGCGGTTGTCTTCAGCGTGCTGTGGCTGATATTACTGCTGCAGTGGCTGCAGCCCTGGTGGGAGTTACCTGCCAATATGCTGCAGGTGGTAAAACATGCGCTGTGGCTGCTGCCAATACTGGGTGGGCTTAGGGCTTTATACTGCTGGCATGCCGACAAACATAAACACTTTGCCTTGCGTGAGCACGACATCAGTTACAGCTCAGGCATTTTTTTCAGAAAAATGATTACTCAGCCAGTGGTGCGGGTGCAGCATATTGAATTAAAGCAGGGGCCGCTGGAGCGAAAAGCCGCTCTGGCCCGTTTGCAATTGTTCAGTGCCGGCGGTGCTTTGCATACTTTTGAAATCCCGGGGCTGCATCTGACCCAGGCGCAGCAAATCCGCCAGTTTGTATTGCAGCACAAGGATGCATTGCAAGATGAACAACAGTGAGCGTTCAGCCAGCACTGTTCCAGAGCTGAGCCAGACTGCTGCCCAGGCGCAATGGCAGCGGGTATCGCCGATTGCCATTTTATATTTTGCCGTGGCGGTGTTGCGGTTTTTTGTTGGCCAGTTCATCTACCTGATCCCGCCTTTAATTTTGCTGTTTAACCGGATTAAAGATAATCCTGGCCTGGCTATTGGCATAGTTAGTTCGCTGCTGCTGTTAATTGTTGTTGCTGCCATCTTGAAGTTTTACTATTTCCAATATCGGTTATCAGCCGGCACGGTTGAGATCCGCTCTGGTGTTATCAGCAAAAAATATCTGAACCTTCCTTTTAACCGGATCCAGAATATCAAGCTTGAGCAGCCGATTTTTTATCGTCCGGCCGATTATGTTTGTTTACAACTGGACACTGCCGGCTCGGTGCATCAGGAAGCCAGATTAGTGGCCTTAAGCCGGCCTTTTGCTGAATCGTTAAAACAGCATATTCTTGATTCTCGGCAAGTTACAACAACTGAAACTGACAACCAGACTATGGAGCAGGCAGCGCTAGCCAAGCCTGGTGCCACAGAGCAGCTATTGAACCAGCGCAGCCTGGTTGATTTAGTTATTCATGGCATCAGTAATAACCGGATCTGGTTGTTTTTAGGCCTGGCGGCACCTTTTTATAATCAGCTTGCCGATAAAATCCTTGGAGTATTGCTCAAAGCGGGCATTGATTTACCGGCAATGTTTGACCCTGGCCAGCAATCCTGGTTGCTTATCGGTTTGTATGCTTTGTCGCTAACCATGTTCATTATGTTGCTGTTCACCCTGTTTTCGGTATTAGGGTCGGTATTATCTTTTTATGGTTACACCCTGCATAAGAAGCAAGATAATTATATCCGGCGCAGTGGTTTACTGACCCGGCATGAAGTGAGTATGAAATTATCACGCTTGCAGTGGGTTGCTCTGAAACGCGATTGGCTGGATATGTTGCTGGGCAGAGTTAATCTGAGTTTTGAGCAAATTAATGGCCAGCAGCAACAATTTGCTACTGAGCAGAAGATTATGGTGCCGTCGGTTACCCCGGCTGAAGCCAGTATTCTGTTAACTGATGCCTATCCGGATAATCAACTAAGCAGCATATCTTTTAGCAGGATCAGCCGGCGTTTCCTGTGGCGCTATGTATTATTGTACTGGTTGCCGGCCGCCCTGATTAGCCAGCTGCTGTTCTGGTTGCAACAACAACCTGTATTAGCGCTGCTGAGCCTGATCCCGCTGTCGCTGTGGGCACTGCTTATTGTAATGCGTTGGTACCGCTACGGTTATGCCCAGGACGATACCTACTATTATCTGCGCCGTGGCTATTTTGGCGTTGATTATTACTGCTTTGCCAAATACAAGCTGCAGCAGGTGCAATTTAAACAAAGTTGGCTAATGCGTCGCTCAGGTTTGTGCTCGGTGAAACTGGTAATGGCATCAGGGGCCCTGGCAGTTCCTTTTATTACCGAGACTGACGGCAGAGCACTGCTGGAGCAAGGCTTAACGGCGTTACAACGGAGCAATAAGGCCTGGATGTAACTGTATAAAAACCAGCAGCTGTTTAAAAAAGCATGGCTGGCTAGCGGCTTTGCAGCTGTAAGTCGGCCAGAGTAATCTCAGCGTGGCTGTGTTTCAGCTGACTTAACAACAGCAGGGCGCAGCTGTACGCATCAGCCAGTGCATGGTGCTGACTGCTTTGCGGCAGTTTATGCCGGCTTAAACATTGGGGCAGGCGTAGCGCATCTTTTTTCATCACAATCCCCTGTTTTTGCAGCCGGTAAAGTTCGATATTCAGGGTGTCTATAAAGCTGAATTTTGCCGCCTTACCGAAAATGCGCTGGCTGGCGACTTCTAAAAAGCGACAATCGAGCTGGCAGTGGTGGGCAACAAAAATATAACCGGCATAGCGTTGCATCAGTTCCGTTAATACTTCAGCAAGATCCAGTGCTTCATCAAAATCCTTATCATGTAAACCATGGAATATCGCACTCTGGCCAACACTTACCGGGCTATGAACCAGATAATGTCGGGCTTCACTTAATACAATTTCATATTGACGGACAGGCACCCAACCCAGGCTGACAATATGGTCCTGTTTAGCATTTAAGCCGGTCAGTTCTAAATCAATAACCAGAAACGGGCAGTCTCTGGCAAGCACTGACCCCGGCGGCAGAGCATGCTGATTAAAGGTTTGCACGATATGGCTGAGCGGGGTGGTTTTATTGGATAGCCAGCCCAGCATGGTTACAAGTCCCTGCAGAAACGATGCTTTAACGAGGACTGGGCATCATTAATTACCGTCAGGCTGTCTTTCAGCTGATGCCGCTGTAAACCGGATAACACATTAGGGTCGAGCAAGTTACTGACGTCATGACCCTGAATCAGATCATGCTGATGCTTGTCCCAGCGCAGTTGGGCCAGCACATCAAAGGCGTCAGATAAATTCTGGGTGTCCTTGCTGTCCATCACCCCGCTGGCGGCAAGTTGCACCAAACGCTGCCGGGTATTAATCTCGCTGATCCCGGCTGACAGCGCATACACCCTGACAATGTCGGTGATCAGGCTAATCCCGCGTTTTTTTAAATCCAAACCTTTTTTCTGCTTGCCGTCATGTTCCAGAATAAAATTTCGCAAAAAGCTTAACGGTGCAGTGCGTTGCAATGCAGTTTGCGCCAGGTGGTATAAAAACAACGCGTTATCTTGGGTTTTAGCCAGAATATCCTGTTGCAGCGCGTTAAACAGGCCTTTACTGCCTTCTATCACCCGCAAATCGAAGAAGATACTGGATTTAAGCAAGGCTTCAGGGGTAGGGCTGCTAACCCATTTGCCGAATTGTCCGGACCAGCCTTTTAAGCTTAAACGCAGCGCACTGTTGGAGGCCATAATGTTGCCCGGGCACAGAATAATGCCACAGCGGGCTAAGCCCTGGCATACAAAGTCGGCCAGCGCGGCAAAGTAATCTGCTACTGCACCAACCGGCTCTTTTTCAAGTAATAAAGCGTTGTCCTGATCAGCATTTAAGCTTTGGTCCATCCTGCCTTGCGAGCCAAATGCCAGCCAGCTGAACACACAGGGAGGCGGGCCCAGTTCAAGTTGAGCTAACGTAATCAGCCGTTGGGTCAGGGCATCGGTAATAGTGGTAATAATATGCCCGGCTTCGTGCGCCGGTACCTGCTGCTTACCCAGAGTAAGTGCCAGACTGCTTACCTGGCTGGCGCAATGCTCCAGGCCGTCAACACTGGTCTGGCGGTGAATTTCACCAATCAGATAAACCGGGTGGTCTTGTTGTGAACGAATAATATCGGTGGCGGTAATCATTGAATAGCTTTGTTGCTTATCCATTACCGGTAAGTGGTGCACATTATGCCGGCTCATCAGTTGCACGGCTTCAAACAGGTAGGCATGTTTATCAATGGTATGCGGTTTAGCCGTCATTACCTGTTGCACCTGAGTTTGAGCCGGTAAATTTGCCGCTAACACCCGGCTGCGCAGGTCGCGGTCGGTAATAATCCCAACCAGGCGTTCTTCCTGTTCTACCAGCAGCGACGACACCCGTTTTTCGGTCATTAAACTGGCTGCTTGCTGTACGGTCTGCTCACCATTTATTGCAATTTTGCGGGCTTGTACCACATCACTTATTTTCAGGGTGAAGCGGGAGTTACCTTGCTGAGCTTTGTATTGGTGCAGGCGCCGGCTGAATAAACGCTGAAAGAATATATCAATGTTTTTATACTGATAACGTATCTGATGAAATGCATCGGCGCTTAGCCAGTAAACCAGGCCGTCTTCTTCACAAACCAGATTGTCATTATCAGTCAGGCCGGTTAGTAATAATTGATAACCATAAAAATCGCCTTGTTCCAATTTAGTTAATAAGGTTTGCTGGTCGCTGTATAGCGCAAAAATGCCCGTACGGACGATCATTAACCGCTCAGCGCTAAGTTGCACTGTTTCACCATTCTGGCAGTAGTAAACACTGATGTTGCCGGCCAGGTTGGCCAGCTGGGCAGAATCTAGCTGATCAAAAGGAGTGGTACCAGCTAAAAAGGTCGTAACCTCAGCGACTTCCATATAACCTCAGCGTATTTTAAGTGATAATTTACACTGTCTGGCGTTGACACAACGCCAACAATAACGGGTCGTTTTTATCTAGTTTATGCCAGGCCGCGTTGACGGTTTCACCTGGTGCCGGAATTTGTAACTGATCAGTAAAATCAGCGCGGGCTTGTTGCTGACAATGTACGACTTGTGGCACCCGTTTGGCTGACAGCCGGCGTTCAAAAAAATATAAATCTACCAGCCAGACTGCATTGTTACGTTGGTTTGGTGCGGCATTGGCAATGTCGGCCGCAATAAAGCGTAATGTTTGCGGATAAACATAGCTCCAGGGCCGCCAAATTGCTTGTTGTTCTACAGTTCGAACCACCACTACGCCTTCTGGTAGCAATCCTGCCTGGTGTTGAAACCAGCTGTATTCACTTTGTATCTGAAAACTTAGCATACCCAGACCAGCAAAAGCGGGAATGAGCCAGCGTGGCGCTTTTTTTCTGCTGATAAAACGGATGGCCAGCGCTATACCTGCTGCACCCAAACCGGCAAAAATTGTCGCGATTAATTCCCATAACATAGGGTAGTCCTGCTTAGAATCTTGCTTTAAAAAGGCGGGCTTTCAATTGAAAGCCCGCTACTACTTCAACATTGTTATGCTGACACTATAACGTAGTGTTAGCTTAGTGGTCTACGGCCTGACCTGCACCGCGTGGGAAGCGAACGCTTTCTACCAGTTCCTGAATTCGAGCTGGTGGTGGCGCTGTCAGGGCTGAGACGGTAAAGGCTACAGCAAAGTTAATCATTGCACCTACCGCACCAAACGATAGCGGTGAAATACCATAACCTGTGCCACCAAACAGCCAGTTGTCCGGCGTGTTAGCAAAGGTAGCGGTGCCCGGGATAAAGAACCAACCCAGGTACAGGAAGATATACACACAGGTAGAGATTAAACCTGCCAGCATACCTGCGATGGCACCTACATTGTTAACCCGTTTCGAGAAGATACCCATCATCAACGCCGGGAAGATAGACGCCGCGGCAATACCAAAGGCCAGGGCAACTGTCTGGGCGGCGAAGCCGGGTGGGTTCATACCGAGCCAGGTAGCAACCACAATGGCGACCCCCATCGAAATACGGGCAGCCATTAACTCACCTTTCTCGCTGATATCCGGTTTTAACGAACCTTTAATTAAGTCATGGCTGATGGCTGAGGAGATTGCCAGCAACAGACCTGCAGCAGTAGATAACGCTGCAGCTAAACCACCGGCAGCAATTAAACCAATAACCCAGCCTGGTAAGTTCGCAATTTCAGGGTTAGCCAGTACCAGGATATCGTTATTTACCGTCAACTCGTTGCCGTTCCAGCCACGCTCAGCAGCCGTAGCAGCGAAAGCAGGGGTGTCGTTGTATACCTGGATCCGACCATCACCGTTTTTATCATCAAACTTAATTAAACCAGTAGTTTCCCAGGTTTTCATCCAGTCTGGCCGTTCAGCATATTGGATTGCATCAGCCGTTGGACCTGCCGGATAAATAGTATTCATCAGGTTTAAACGAGCCATTGAAGCAACAGCAGGTGCAGTTAAATACAGCAGGGCAATAAACACCAGGGCCCAACCAGCAGACCAGCGGGCATCAGCTACTTTAGGTACGGTGAAAAAACGAATAATAACGTGTGGTAAACCGGCAGTACCGATCATCAATGACAGAGTAAACAAGACCATGTTGAGTTTGTTGTCTACATCAGCAGTGTAGTCACGGAAGCCCAGTTCACGCACAACTTCATCAAGTTTTGCAAGTAACGGCATGCCAGATTCGGTATGTTCAGCGAATAAACCCAATGGTGGCAAGAAGTTACCGGTTAGCTGCAGTGAAATAAATACTGCAGGAATGGTATAGGCAATAATCAGAACCACATACTGTGCTACCTGAGTATAAGTAATCCCTTTCATGCCACCCATAACGGCGTACAGGAACACAATTACCGCAGCAATAATCAGGCCCATGTCACTACTCACTTCCAGGAAACGTGAGAAGGCCACACCGGCACCAGTCATCTGGCCTATAACATAGGTCACAGAGGCAATAATCAGACAAGCTACTGCAACCAGGCGGGCGCCGGTACTGTAAAAGCGGTCGCCGATAAAGTCAGGCACAGTAAACTTGCCGAACTTACGCAGGTAGGGAGCCAGTAACATCGCCAGTAATACATAACCACCGGTCCAGCCCATTAAGAAAGTAGAATTAGCATAGCCACCAGCGGCAATTAAGCCGGCCATTGAAATAAATGACGCCGCTGACATCCAGTCTGCGGCCGTGGCCATACCATTCACTACCGGGTTTACCCCGCCACCAGCCACGTAAAATTCTTTAGTGCTGCCAGCCCGGGCCCAGATTGCGATTGCGATATAGAGGGCGAAGGAGCCGCCGACAAATATCAGGTTTATTGCAAATTGACTCATCCTGCTTACTCCTCGTCCACGCCGAATTCCTTATCGAGCTTGTTCATTCTCCAGGCATAGAAGAAGATCAACGCGATAAAGGTTAAGATAGAACCCTGTTGCGCAAACCAGAAACCGAGGTCTGTGCCCCCGACTGGAATGCCTGCTAACATTGGCCGCAGCAAAATGCCAAAGCCGTAGGACACTAAAGCCCATATCGCCAGGCTGATAATGATCAAGCGAAGGTTCGCCTGCCAGTATGCCTTAGCGTTGCTGTCATGGTCCGCCATCATATTTCTCCTTTAGTTATTTTTATCGAGCATTGTTAATCTAGCAGCAGTTAACGGGTGCGCCAGCCCGACTTTAGTCGAAGCCTGCTGGCAAGAGATTGACAGCAGGGGTGTTGCAGCCCAAAGTATTGTTATTAAGATAGTAGGAGAAAGCAGTGACGGCATGGACTGTCGCCTTATTGGCGCTGATTTACGTCGGGGGTTTATTCTGGATTGCCAACTGGGGTGAACGCCATGCCGACGACCGGCTTATACGAAAGTATGGGGGGTTAATTTATAGTCTGGCACTGGCGGTTTACTGTACCTCGTGGACTTACTACGGTGCGGTAGGCACTGCAGTTACCCGCGGCTGGGATTATATACCCATTTACCTCGGCCCTATTTTACTGTTTGTTTTCGGCCAGCCATTTTTATTTAAACTTTTATATGTTTCAAAAAAACAAAACGTTACTTCTATAGCCGACTTTATCTCTGCCCGTTATGGTAAACGTAAAAACATTGCCATGTTTTCCGCCATAATTTGCCTTATTGTGGTAGTGCCCTATATTTCTTTGCAGTTAAAAGCAGTGGCCAGCTCTTATCAGGTGTTACTGGGCGGAGATTATACTGACAGTGTTGCTCACTGGTATCAGGATAGCGCTTTACTCAGCGCCATCGCCATGGCCTTTTTTGCGATTTTATTTGGTACCCGCAAGCTGCATTTAACTGAGCAGAACCGTGGGGTAATGGTGGCTATTGCTTTTGAATCTGTGGTTAAACTGTTTGCCCTGCTAACACTTGCCATCGCTGTGTATGTGTTTATTCTGGATACAGATCAAAACGTATTGCAGGCTTTTGCTGCGCATGCCAGCAAGCAGCAGGCCCAGTACAGTACGTCTGGCATAGTTGAATTTACTACCAAAACCATTCTGGCAATGGCGGCTGTGTTCCTCCTGCCACGCCAGTTTCATGTTGCTTTTGTTGAAAACGTTTCCCACCATCACCTGCGCCATGCCAGACGCTGGTTCTCCGGTTACCTGCTGCTGGTTACCATAGTAGTAGTACCACTTGCTGTGGCAGGTATGCAGATGTTTCCTGCTATGTTAGACCAGGCCGACAGTTTCGTGCTGCTGATCCCAACGCAGTCAGGCTGGAACAGTTTAAGTGTGCTGGTTTTTATTGGCGGTTTTTCAGCTGGAACCTCGATGATTATCATTGCTACGTTGGCGCTGAGTACCATGATCAGTAACGACGTGGTGATGCCAAGTTTACTGAAAACCAATCATCGCAAGGGGATGCCGCACGATTACAGCTTACTGATTTTACTGGTACGCCGGGCGATGATCTTGCTGGTGATGGGCTTATCTTATTTTTATTATCAGATATTTGCCCGCAACTATGAGCTGGCAGAAACCGGGCTATTGGCTTTTGCATTGGCTATCCAACTGGCGCCAGCGGTACTGGGAGGCTTATATTGGCGTCGTGGCAACGCCTGGGGCGTATATGCCGGCCTGAGCTTAGGCCTGGTGTTATGGTTCTATACCCTGATGTTACCGCAGCTGGTTAATGCCGGAGTTATTAACAGCGACATTATGCAGCAGGGTATGTTTGGCCTGAGTTGGCTGTCGCCAACCGGCATGTTTGGCATTTCGCTGGACAGTTTAAGTCATGGCGTGCTGCTGTCGCTGGGCTTTAATATTCTTGCTTATCTGGTGGTATCGCTGCTTAGTAATGTTAATTTGCAAGACCGGTTGCAGGCCGTGGCTTTTGTTAAGCCCAACCTGCCAATTGACCATCGTGATACGCCGGCAAGGCGGATCCGCATTCATAATGCTGATTTAAAAATCTTACTGGAGCGCTTTGTCGGCACCAGCCGGGCAATCGAGTGTCTGGCTGAATTTGGCCGCAAACACAAAATCAATCTGCAACTGGACGACTTACCCAGTGTTGGCCTGGTGGAGCATGTTGAACGCGAGCTGGCAGGGGTAATTGGCGCATCGTCTGCTTCAGCTATGGTTAACGCGGTGCTGGAAGGGCGTCAGCTCGGTTTTGAAGATGTGGTAACCCTGTTTGACGATACCACCCAGGCTATTCAGTTCTCCCGTAAAATATTATTCTCTACCCTGGAACATCTGAGCCAGGGGGTCAGTGTGGTTGACCGCGAGCTGAAACTGGTAGCCTGGAATAAAGCCTACCTGGAAATGTTCAGTTATCCGGAGGGCATGGTGCGGGTTGGCCGGCCGGTAGCCGATATTGTGCGACTGAATGCTGAACGGGGTCTCTGTGGCCCGGGTGATCCGGATGAGCATGTCGAAAAACGGATCACCCATATGCAAAAGGGCACCGCCCATGTGTTCCAGCGGGTGCGCCCTGATGGCAGGGTTATCGAAATGCGAGGCAACCCGATACCTGGCGGCGGCTTTGTTACCAGCTTTACTGATATTTCTGAGCATGTAACAGCGGTGCAGGCATTGGCGGAAGCCAAGCAACACCTGGAAGATCGGGTGCAGGAACGCACCCAGACCATCTCTGATATCAACCATGAACTGCTGGCAGAAGTGGGGCGGCGGCGTGCAACCGAGCAGCAACTTTTGCAGGCAAAAGCTGAAGCTGAGGCGGCTAATGCCTCAAAAACCCGGTTTCTGGCACTGGCCAGCCACGATATATTGCAACCATTAAACGCAGCCAGATTATTTACCGCCGCACTTAGTGGTGCTCAGGAAAAGCAGCAGCAAAAAGCTATCCTCAGTCAGCTGGATAATTCATTAAAAGCCTCAGAAGAACTGATTTCAACCTTGCTGGACATTGCCAAACTGGATGATGGTAAGCTTAAGCCCGATGTACAGTCGGTTGCATTGCAGGATCTGTTGTCGCAACTGGCCGATGAATACAGCCTGGTTGCCAGTCAGAAAGGCCTGGGTCTGAAAGTCCGGATGGCGGAACACTATGTAATGACTGACTCAACCTATCTTCGGCGAATATTGCAAAATATGTTGTCAAATGCAATTAAATATACGGTAAAAGGACGCATTCTACTGGGTTGCAGAAAGCGCAGTGATAGTGTGCTTATTCAGGTATGGGATACCGGGCCTGGTATATCAGAACATGATTTAGAGCGGATATTTGAAGATTTTTACCGGATAGACGCGACAGCAAGAGGGCAGCAAGGTGTCGGCTTAGGCCTTGGCGTGGTTCACCGGATGGCGAAATTGCTGGGCCATCCGTTGCAGGTGCGCTCCTGGCCTGGCAGGGGCACGCTGTTCAGTATCAGTTTACCGCTGGCGCAGCGCACCCAACGGACCATGGTGTCGCTGCCTGGTCAGCAAGTGCAGCGACCTCTGCCTGGTTTAACCGTGGTGTGCATTGATGATGATGCTGCTAATCTTGCAGCATTAAAAGTATTATTGGAACAGTGGCAAATAGCCGAAGTAAGTTGCTTTTACGATGATGCAGAATTGTTGGATTATGCTCGTAATGCACCGGCACCCGATGTGATGTTAATTGATTACCAGTTAGGACAGCATGTAAACGGCCTGGATTTGTATCAGCAAATTAAAACATATTGGGGAAATGTCGGTGGTATTCTGGTTTCTGCCTCGCCGCAAGCTGATTTGGCCGCGCAGGCTAAGGCCGCCGGCTTAATGTATCTGGCTAAGCCGATTAAACCGGGTGCACTCAGAGCCAGCCTGAATCATTTTAAAATGCTAAAGCGCAGCAAGCAGTTACCCGGCAATGACTAACCGGCAGCAAGCTTCTGCTGCCAGAGTTTGTCATTAACTCAGCGTTGCTGGGCCATTGCCCGGTCAACCGGGGGTTCCAGCGTCAGGCGCTGTGCCTGGATAACCACCTGGGTACGGTTAGTGCAGCCCAGTTTGCGAAAGATAGCGGTGATATGTGCTTTAACGGTTGCCTCTGAAATATGTAAATCATAGGCAATTTGTTTATTCAGCCAGCCTTCGGTTAAGTAATACAATACTTTATATTGTTGCTGAGTAAGCTGGGCAACTTTGGCTGCTAAATCTAAGTCCTCGCCGGCACTTTGCTCCTGAAAAACTGCTTTTTGCAGGCTGGCCGGTACCCAAAGCTCGCCTGCCAGCACGGCATTCAGTGCAGTACTGATATCCACCGGGTTGGCTGACTTGGGAATATAGGCCGAGGCGCCAAAGGCAATAACCCGCCGGATCACATCCAGCTCCTCGCTGGCTGAAATAACCACGATCGGCAGGCTGGGATAGTTTTTACGTAACTGAATTAAGCCAAGAAAGCCACAATTGCCGGGCATATGTAAATCCAGCAATAGCAAATCGGTGTCGGGGTGTTGTTCCAATGCAGTGCAGGTGGTCTCGAAACTGTCAGTTTCGATGGTCGCCTTAGTGACAAAGGTACTGCTTATCGCATTAATCAGCGCATTGCGAAACAACGGGTGGTCGTCAGCAACGATAAGCTTTGCCATATAAATCCTCCGGTAAGGTCCAGAATTGTAATTATTATAAAGGCCGCAATAGCGGCCTTTTTTGCTGCAACTGGAACAACGTAAGTGTACGCTGTTTATTCCTTACTTACGATTTAAACGGTTATTCACCAAAATTTCAACTACTGATGGGTCGGCAAGGGTAGATATATCACCCAATTGATCATGTTCATTGGCGGCAATTTTGCGCAGAATGCGCCGCATAATTTTACCGGAACGGGTTTTAGGCAAGCCAGATGGTGCCCATTGCACCAGGTCTGGCGTGGCAATCGGGGAGATTTCTTCCCTTACCCAGGCCCGGATGGCTTTGGTTAACTCATCGCTGGGTTCCACACCTACTCTGGGTGTTACATACACATAAATACCCTGACCTTTAATATCATGCGGGTACCCAACCACTGCTGCTTCAGCAATAGCATCATGTGCTACCAGGCAACTTTCAATTTCTGCGGTACCAAGGCGATGGCCGGAAATATTCAGCACGTCGTCTACCCGGCCGGTCAGCCAGTAATAGCCGTCTTCGTCGCGTCTGGCACCATCACCGGTAAAATATACGCCAGCGTATGTACTGAAATAGGTTTGTTCAAACCTGTCATGATCACCATATAAGGTGCGCATTTGCCCCGGCCAGCTATCAAGGATAACCAGATTACCCTCAGCCACACCGTCCAGCTGTTTACCTTCGTTGTCGACAATAGCTGGTTTAACGCCAAAAAATGGCCGGGTGGCAGAGCCCGGTTTCAGTGCCGTTGCACCTGGCAATGGCGTAATTAAAATGCCGCCGGTTTCAGTTTGCCACCAGGTATCAACGATCGGACACTGAGCCAGACCAATTTTTTCATAATACCAGTTCCAGGCTTCCGGGTTTATCGGTTCGCCGACACTGCCCAGAATCTTCAGGGAACTTAAGTTTGCGCCCTCTACCGGAGTGTCGCCATGGGCCATCAGAGCCCGGATGGCGGTAGGAGCGGTATAGAGTATATTGACCTGATACTTATCAACTATTTGGGCTATTCGTTTAACGCTGGGGTAGGTCGGTACTCCCTCAAACATGACGCTGCTGGCACCATTGGCCAGAGGGCCATAAATAATATAACTGTGACCGGTGACCCAACCAACGTCAGCAGCACACCAGTAGATGTCACCATCATGATAATCAAATACATACTGATGGGTCATTGCCGCGTACACCAGATAGCCGCCGGTAGTATGCAGCACGCCTTTTGGTTTACCGGTAGAACCCGAGGTATATAAAATGAATAACGGGTCTTCGGCGTTCATGGGTTCTGGTTCGCAAGTATTACTCTGACTGTCTACCAGTTCGTGATACCAGACATCCCGGTTCGGGTGAAAATCAATATTTTTACCAACGTGTTTTATTACTATAACGTTTTGCACCGGACTGTCGCTGCCAAGATGGCCGAGGGCGGCATCAGTGTTGTCTTTTAAATGGGTTGCTCTGCTGCCACGCAGCGCCTGATCAGAGGTAATAACTAATTTTGAATCACAATCGACAATCCGGCTTCCCAGCGCATCAGGTGAGAAACCGGCAAATACCACTGAGTGCACCGCGCCAATCCTGGCGCAAGCCAGCAAGGCTACAGCCGCTTCCGGGATCATTGGCAAATATATCGTTACCCGATCACCTTTTTTAATCCCCAGCGATTTCATGCCGTTGGCCAACCGGCAAACCTGATCATACAGTTGCTGATAAGTTACGGTTTTCTGTACACCAGGCTCATCACCTTCCCAGTAATATGCGACCTGATCAGCCCGGCTGGCCAGATGACGATCCAGACAGTTGTAAGTGGCATTCAGGCTGCCATCGCTAAACCAGTTAACTTTAACCTTACCTAATTCAAAACTGGTATCTTTAATCTTGCTGTAAGGTGTGATCCAATCAAGACGTTTGCCTTGCTCAGCCCAGAATTGCTCGGGCTGTTCTACCGACTGGCGGTACATGTCCTGATAAATGTCATCTGTGATATGTGTTCTGGCTTTGGCCGTCTCACTTACCGGATAAAGGCTTGGATGTGACATAGTTTCCCCTGTGGATCTACAGTATTTATAATAGATATTATGACTGGTTACTTTCTATCGAATTGAGGCAGCAAATGAAATTAGACCATAGTCTAGCCGAGATTCTAGCCAAGAGTTTAGCCAAGCTTTATCCATTATGCTAACTGCGACTAAAGGCTAATTGCGAACTTTAAGACTGTCACCCAAAGTTGTACCGTCAAAATCCAAATAACGCAAACCAGATGTTATTACAATAATAAAGATGGAGAACTTCAGATGAGACAGAGAAAGACCCTACATGCCCTGGCTGCAGCTTCAGCGATGGCGTTATCGGCCGGTGGTGTTCAGGCTAATGGTTTTAATATTGGCGATACGGATGTAACCTTTGGCGGCTACGTTAAACTTGATGCTATGTATACCGACAGCTCTGACGGTCAGATAGCAACCGGTATTGGTCGTGATTTTTATATCCCGAGCCTGACGCCGGTCGGTGGAGCCGACGAAGGTGGTACCTTTGACTTTCATGCCCGTCAGTCGCGCTTCTTCTTTAAAACCACGACCAAGCTTGAAAATGGTAAAACCCTCGGTGGCCATATAGAGCTAGACTTCCTGGTGACAGCCGGTGGTGATGAGCGGATCACCAATAGTTATTCACCACGCTTACGTCAGGCATTTATTACCTATGATGGTTGGTTATTCGGGCAAACCTGGACCACCTTTATGGATTTAAGTGCGCTGCCGGATACACTGGACTTTATCGGTAATACCGACGCTATGCCATTTGCCCGCCAGGCACAAATTCGCTATACCAGCGGCAATTTTCAGGTTGCTATTGAGAATCCTGAAACCACAGTCACTCCTTTTGGCGGCGGCGGACGCATCACCACTGACGACAATGCCACTCCGGATCTGGTGTTTAAATATGGCCAGAAGACTGAGTGGGGTAACTGGTCGGTTTCGGCATTAGTCCGACAGTTAGCCTATGAAACTGCAAGTTTCGACACCACGACCTCAGCTTTTGGCTTAAGTGCAACAGCAAAAATTTTGTTAGCTAATAATAATGATATCCGGCTCACCGCAACTACTGGTTCTGGTGTAGGCCGTTATATTGGCTTAAATACTGCTAATGGCGCTGTACTTAACAGTAATAACGAGTTGGATGCCATTGATTCCACCGCTTTTGCGATTGCCTACCGCCATAACTGGAACAGTCAGTGGCGCAGTAATCTGGTTTACTCAATGTTAAGCGTTGATAATGACATCGCGTTAACCGGAGCCGGCGTCACGAAAACCACCAGTAGCTGGACAACTAACCTGATTTATCAGGCAGCGAAAAAACTGATGTTTGGGGTTGAATACAAACTTGCTAACCGGGAAGCCGAGTCGGGATTGGATGGCGATATGCATCGCTTACAATTTAGTGCTAAGTATGATTTCTGAACATAAAAAAACCAGCTGTTAAGCTGGTTTTTATCTGGCAGTTTTGAAGAGCCCCCGCATTAGGGGGCTTTTTTTATTCTGCTTTTTCTGGTTTAGTCATTGGCGCACTGGCTGCTTGTCTGGCAAAAGCTGAACCTGCAGGCCGGTTAGAGCTTGTTACCGCTGGCCGTTCTGCCGCGCTGGCCGCTGCCGCTGCCGTTGGAGCTGGCTCAGCAGCAGGCGTCGCATTACTGGTTTCAGGTTTGGCCATTTCTGCCACTACCATGTTACCAAAGCGGCTAGCAGCTTTTGCCGGAGCAGCTTTAGCTACCGGGGCTTGTTCAGCGGCTTGGCTGGCAGCTGGCACTTCGGCCGGCGCCAGGTTCAGCTCCGATTGCTCTGGTGCGCTGTTCTCCACTTTAACTGCCGGGGCTGCTGGCTCTGACTTAACTACGTCTGCTTTAACTACCTCAGTTTCGGTAGTAACTTCAGCTGCGGCGGTTTCAGCCGTTTTACGCTTGCCACGTGGCCGGCCCGGTTTAGCCCTGGCCTTACTGCTTTTGGGCTTGCTTTCAGTCACATCAACACTAGCTTCAGCATCAGTATCAACCCTAACGTCAACTGTTGCCGCTGCTGCATTGTCAGCACTTTCTGCTGGTTTAGCCGCTTCTGCAGGAGCGGCAGCAACTGTAGCTGGTGTAGTGGCAACTTTTTGCTCAACTTTTTGCTCAGCTGCGGTTTCTGCATCAGTTGTTACCGCATCTTCAGCAGCAGTTTCTAAACCCGCAGCAAGTTCCTGCTGGTCTTTTTTCCGCTTCTGGCCCGCAGCACGTAAATGCCGTGGTGAGCGTCGGTTGCGACTGCGTGGCTCGGTAGCTTCAGCGTCTTCCTGCTCAGGTGCTGTATTGCTTTGCTCAGCGGGTTCATTGTCCGTAACATCCGCCGCCGTGCTTTCTGTTGTCAGCTGTTCGGTTACTGCTGATGTTGCAGCAATATCAGCAGCCTGGGGACTTTTTACTGTTTCAGCGCTTGCTGGCTCAGCACTTGATTGCTCAGCCTGGCTTTCAGTTACCTGAGTGTTCAAGGCCGGCGTGTCTGCAACTACCAGCTTTTCAGCCGGGACTTTAGCAGTAGTAACTTGCTCAGTTGCCGTAGCATCAGTACTGGCATTGTCAGTGGCTTGATTCAGCCGCACTGACTTACGTATGTTACGGCGCTGCCGACGTTCTGCAGCAACACTGCGCTCTTTAGGCTCTTCGCTTTGCTCAGCAGCTACCGCCGCGGGTGCTTCAGCTTGCGGTTTGCGATTGTCTTGCTGGCGGCTGCGGTCCTGTGGCGGGCGTGGCGCCCGTTCCTGTTTTGCCGGCGCGGCAACGGTGTTGCTAACCGTGTCATCTTTCTCTACAGCACGGTCAGCCTGGTCGGGACGACGGCGCTTATTATTACGCCGACGGTTATTGTCGTTTTTACCCTCTGCGCGGCTACCGTCACGAACTGCATCACGGCCACTATCGCGATTACTATCACGGTTACCGTCGCGGTTAGTCCGGCCACCATCACGGTTCGATTTGCCTTCTTCTTTGCGGGCAGTATGTTGCTGGCTTGGCGTTTTGCTGTGCTCAGTTTTCGGTTCGCTGCCAGTAATTAAACCTTTAAACCACTTACTCAGTTTGCCAAATAAATCAGGCTGAGCTGCAGTTACCGGTGCAGCTGCAGCCGGTGCAGAGCGGGCCGGTGCTGACTGGGCAATATTTATCGCCGATACGGCCGGTTTCTCTTTTACTACTTCAACACTTGGCTGGTAGGGTTTGCTGATTACATCTGGTGCTTTAACCATGTTATAGCTAACGTCATCCAGCTCTTCATCAATCCGGATCCGAGATACTTCATAGTTGGGTGTTTCCAGGTGTTCATTTGGAATAATGAAAATCTGGATGCCATTGCGTTTTTCAATACGACGTACTGATTCGCGTTTTTCATTCATCAGATAAGTCGCAACCGAAATCGGTACCTGAGCGTGGATCTGGCTGGTGTTATCTTTAATCGCTTCTTCTTCAATTAAACGCAGAATAGATAACGCTGAGCTCTCGGTACCACGAATAGTGCCGCGGCCATGACAGCGCGGGCAAACATGACCGGCAGATTCACCCAGTGATGGGCGCAACCGCTGGCGTGACATTTCCAGTAAACCAAAACGGGAGATCCGGCCAATCTGGACCCGGGCCCGGTCGTGTTTCACCGCATCTTTTAAACGGTTCTCTACTTCACGCTGATGCCGGACCGGCGTCATATCGATAAAGTCGATAACAATTAAGCCACCCAAATCGCGTAAGCGTAGCTGGCGGGCTATTTCATCAGCCGCTTCCAGGTTGGTATTAAAAGCGGTTTCCTCGATATCACCGCCTTTAGTCGCTTTTGACGAGTTGATATCAATAGCAGTCAGGGCTTCGGTACCATCAATTACGATAGAGCCACCTGAAGGTAGCCTTACTTCACGCCGGAAAGCCGTTTCAATCTGGGTTTCAATTTGGTAGTGCATAAACAGCGGTACTTCGCCGTCATACATTTTTACCCGGTGGGCAAAATCAGGCCGGAATTGCTGAATATAAACTTTAGCTTCTTCAAAAATTTTCGGGTTATCAATCAGGATTTCGCCAACGTCCCGGCGCAGGTAATCGCGGATTGCGCGAAATACCACATTACTTTCCTGGTGAATTAAGAAGGGGGAAGGCCGCTTTGCTGCTTCGTCGGTAATGGCCGACCAATGCTTTAGCAAGGCTTTTAAATCGTAATCCAGCTCTTCGTAAGATTTACCAACACCGGCAGTACGGACAATTAACCCCATACCATCCGGCATGTCTAACTGGCCCAGAGAGTCTTTCAGATCCTGACGTTCGTCGCCTTCAATCCGGCGTGAAATACCACCAGCACGAGGATTATTTGGCATTAACACCAGGTAAGATCCGGCTAAACTAATAAAAGTAGTTAACGCTGCGCCTTTCTGACCACGTTCTTCTTTATCAATCTGAATAATAACTTCCTGACCTTCTTTAACCACCTCTTTTATATTAGGGCGGCCATCGAAGCTATAACCTTTGGGGAAATATTCGCGGGAAATTTCTTTTAACGGTAAAAAGCCATGGCGGTCAGCACCATAATCTACAAAAGCAGCTTCGAGGCTAGGTTCAACCCGGGTGATTTTTCCTTTGTAAATATTAGCTTTTTTTTGTTCATGGCCCGGACTTTCAATATCCAGGTCGTACAGTTTTTGGCCATCGACCAAAGCAACGCGGATTTCTTCTTCCTGCGTTGCGTTTATTAGCATTCTTTTCATTGTTGGGTGACTCTGTTATGCAGCCACAACGCAACCTTACTGGGCACCTGGGTGTTCAGATGTTATCAGGCATTAAATAATGCAGTCTCCCGACTGGGATACCTGAGGGAACCAAATTGTCACTATTTACAGTATAGTTATCTGTTTTCGTTTGAATCTGAAACACACCGCCGTTCGGCGTTGCGTTATAGCAAATTATTCTTGTTGCTCAGGTTACCGGAAACTGTGTTTTGCCGTTGTTGGTAACAAATTACGCAACATTACCTCAGGCAAATGGCGATATTTAAACGCCGGGGCTATAAAAACGTTGGTTTTCACCACGAATTCGGTATGATCACATCCCCTGACGGTGCCGCACAATTTCTCTTATGTCACTTTGAGCGCCCTAATTGCCACGTTTTGGCATAATTAGCCGGGTGATTATCCCACTAATATGCATCGGATAGCAACTTAAAAGTAATTTTAGCAGAGTATTTAAAGCACATGGCGGATGAAATCAAATTACCGATACAAATGATTGAAATCGAAGATGATTTTATCGGTCAGCGAATAGACAATTTTTTGCTGGCACGCCTCAGGGGCGTGCCAAAAAGTGTTATTTACCGGGTTTTGCGAAAAGGTGAGGTGCGAGTTAACAAAAAGCGGGTCAAACCTGAATATAAGCTGCAACAAGCCGACATTGTGCGGGTGCCGCCGTTAACCGTTGCTGCTGAGCCGGATCGGGTATCGGTTAAGTTAAGTCTGGTAAGCGAACTGGAAAGCCATATTCTGTTTGAAGACAATGACCTTATTGTCCTGAATAAGCCTTCCGGAATGGCTGTGCATGGTGGCAGCGGGTTGCAGTTTGGGGTAATTGAAGCAATGCGCGCGCTGCGGCCACAAGCTAAATTGTTGGAGCTGGTACACCGGTTAGACCGCGATACCTCTGGCTGTTTACTGATTGCCAAAAAACGTTCGGTGCTTACCCATTTGCATGCTCAGCTGCGCGATAAAACAGTTGAGAAAAAATACTGGGCGCTGGTCAGTGGTGACTGGGATAACAAAATACGCAAAGTTACCGATGCACTGCGCAAAAATACCCTGCAATCGGGCGAGCGGGTGGTTAAAGTTGACGAAGTTAATGGTAAACCCTCCGAAACCCGCTTCCGGATTTTACAACGTTACGCAGAAGGCACCCTGGTGGAAGCATTTCCGGTGACCGGTCGTACCCATCAAATCCGGGTGCATACTGCCTGTAAAGGCCATCCTATAGCCTGCGACGATAAATATGGTGATAACGCTTTTAGCAGCCAGATGAATCAATTAGGGTTAAACCGGTTATTTTTGCATGCCAAGAGCCTCAGTTTTACCCACCCGAACAGCCTGACCACCATGCGAATAGAAGCGCCACTTGATTCGCAACTGGAAAACGCCCTGACCAAATTAACCAGAAAATAGTTTAGGTAAGAGTTATATGGCAGAAGTAAAGCTAGTTATTTTTGATTGGGATGGCACGGTGATGGACTCGATAGGCCGTATTGTCTCATCGATGCAGGCGGCTGCCGGTTTAACCGGTTTAGTGGTACCGACCAGTCATGCAGTTAAGCAGATTATCGGCTTAAGTCTTGATCCGGCGTTTGCTGTATTGTTTCCGGACACGGATCAGGCGCAGCGCAGCCAGTTATTTGAGCATTACCGCGATCATTACACTATTTACGACACTACACCAACGCCATTATTTAATGGTGCTGAACAGGTGTTAAAAACCCTGGCTGAGCAAAATATTCTGCTGGCAGTGGCGACCGGCAAAGCCAGAAAGGGCCTTGACAGAATGTTTGCTGAAACCGGGCTTGGTCACTATTTTGTTACCAGTCGCTGCGCCGATGAAGCCCAGTCAAAACCGCACCCCGATATGCTGTTACAAATAAGTCAGCAACTGGGAGTGTCACCTGTCAGTGCCATGATGGTAGGTGATACCAGCCATGATATGAAAATGGCCCAGGCGATTGCGATGCCGCGGGTAGGGGTGACCCATGGTGTGCATGGAGCCGAGGTTTTAAGGCAGTTTCAGCCTAAAGCCATTATTGACGACTTACCGGCGTTACTAGCCCATATTTAAGGTGTCGTTAACAGGTTGACACCTTCATTGCGCAATAAATGCAGCAATTTGATCAACGGCAGGCCAATCAGGCTGTTTGGGTCGTCGCCGCGTAAGGCGCTGAACAAGCTGATGCCCAGCCCTTCACTTTTAAAGCTGCCGGCGCAATCCAATGGTTGCTCCCGTTCAACGTAAGCAATAATTTCAGCTTCAGTCAGGTGCCGGAAGCAGACCGTAAAAGGTTCTACCGTTAGCTGACAGTTGCCGGTTGCTGCGTTCAGCAGAGCCAGGCCGGTTAAAAAAGTGACATTGTGGCCACTGAACTGAGTTAGTTGGACAATAGCATTGTCGCGGGTATGCGGCTTACCGATTATCTGGCCATTGAATACGGCTACCTGATCAGAGCCTATAACCAGGCCCTCTTTTAATGTTGCCGCCACAGCCTGTGCTTTAGCCCTTGCCAGCCGCTGCACCAAAGTACTAGCGTCTTCTGCAGGCTTGGGGGTTTCATCGGTTTCAGGTTTAACAGCAATAAAGTTCGGTGTTAGTTTTGCAAGTAGTTGCCGCCGGTAAGGCGAAGTGGATGCGAGATACAGTGGCGGCAAGCTGGTCTGAGCCATTAGAACTCCGGTAAAAGGCCGAAAAAAGGTTATTATGCCAACTCAGTTGGCCTTTCACAAAGTATGGTTTCGCGGCTGCTGATAAAAAGCTGAAAAAACTGTGGGAACCCTTTGACAGCGGGGGTTGGGTTCTATATGATGCGCGCCTTATGCAAAAACTGAAAATACCTGTTACGCTTGACCCGGTTAAAGCTGCCCAAAAGCGGTCGATTTTCGACGGCATAGTGCCGCTGCAAACCTTAACCCGGTTAACTGAAAGCCTGGTTGAAAAACAAGGTGAAGTAGCAGTAAGAATTGAATGCGCAACCGATGAACAAGGCCTTGCTGTATTAAACGGCGGGGCGGTTTGTCAGGTAACCGTATGTTGTGAGCGTTGTGGCGAACCAATGACGCTGGCGTTAGACAGCAAATTTGTTTATACACCGGTCAACGGCGATGATGACGCCGCTTTGGCATTAATACCAGAGTGTTACGATGTTATTGTTCGCGACGAGCACGGCGAAATAAATTTACGGCAGTTGGTTGAGGATGAACTTATTCTGGCATTACCACTGTTTCCGATGCATGATGCAGCAGCTTGCAATGTCAGCGCTGATGCGATGAGTTTCGGAGACATAGGGCCAGAACCAGAAAAACCAAACCCCTTTGCCATACTGCAAGAACTGAAAAAAAAGTGATTTAGGAGAAAAACAATGGCTGTTCAGCAAAACAAAAAATCTCGTGCACGTCGTGACATGCGCCGTTCTCACGATGCGTTAACTGGCCCTACGCTGTCAGTTGACTCAACTACTGGTGAAACGCACCGTCGTCACCACATTACTGCCGATGGTTTCTATAAAGGCCGTAAAGTAAAGTAAGTCTGGATGCACCTGGTGCAGCCAATTAAGATTAAGCTTGCTTTAGATATGATGGGGGGCGACCATGGCCCCCTTACTACTATTCCTGCCGCCCTGGCAGCGATTGCTGAATTTCCCCAGTTAAACCTTGTATTGTGTGGCGACATTGATCTGTTGCAACAACAACTCAGTTTTCACAACAGTTTTCCTCATCCACAGCTTAGCCTGGTTGCCAGCAGTAATGACGTTGGTATGGCTGATAAGCCGTCCGTTGCCCTTCGCAATAAGCGTGAGTCATCAATGCGCCGGGCTCTTGACCTGGTCGAGCAGGGCGAAGTGCAGGCTTGTGTCAGTGCCGGCAATACCGGAGCACTGATTGCGATGGCCCATTACGTGTTGAAAATGCTCAATGGTGTGGAACGACCGGCTTTAATCAGTGGTTTACCCAGTTGCAAAGGTAACCCGGTGTATATGCTGGATTTAGGCGCTACGGTAAATTGTGATGCTGATACCTTGTTTCAGTTCGCGGTAATGGGTGCAGTAATGGCTGAAGAAGTCGTTGCCATCCGCAATCCAAAAGTAGCGCTGCTGAATATGGGCGAAGAAGAAATAAAAGGCTCTGATCAGATTAAGCGTGCCTCCCAGTTACTAACCAGTTGCAATGACATTAATTACATTGGTTATATTGAAGGTGATGATATTTTTTCCGGCAAAGCTGATGTGATAGTTTGCGATGGCTTTGTCGGCAATGTCGCATTAAAAACCTGTGAGGGCGTGGCCAAGCTCATTTTACGGCGGTTTGAAACCAGTTTACGCCAAAAAGTCAGTGCCCAGTTTTTTGGCTGGTTACTGAAACCTTTTATAAAAAGTCTTTATCAGGGGGTGAACCCCGACCACTATAACGGGGCAAGTCTGATAGGATTGCGCGGAATTGTAGTGAAAAGTCATGGAAATGCGACAAAAGACGCATTTTTAAGTGCCATCCGACAAGCAGTGCGCGAGGTGGAACGCCAGGTGCCTGCCAAAATTAAAGATCGGCTGGAACACGTATTAATTGATAAAGCATAGGTTCGCATGTATTCACGCATTATTGGCACCGGGAGTTATTTCCCGTCACAAGTTCGCACCAACTCTGATTTAGAAACCATGGTGGAAACCACCGATGAATGGATTATCGAGCGAACGGGTATAAAAGAGCGGCGGATTATCGGCGCTGACGAATCTGTTGCTACTATGGGCGCTCAGGCAGCCCTGCAAGCTATCGACGCGGCGGGTATTGATAAAAACAGCATAGATATGATTATCTGCGCGACAACCAGCGCTGCCCGTGCTTTACCAAGCGCGGCTTGTGAAATTCAGCGTGAATTAGCGATTCCTGCCATTCCCGCCTTTGATATTGCCGCCGCCTGTGCCGGCTTTTGCTATGGCTTAAGTGTAGCAGATCAGTATATTAAAACCGGTATTGCTAAACGTATTCTGGTGATTGGCTCTGATTGTTTATCGCAGCTAATCAGCCCGGAAGACCGTTCTATGGTGATTTTATTCGGTGATGCAGCCGGTGCTGTGTTGCTGGAGGCATCTGAGCAGCCGGGTATTTTATCTACCCATATTCATGCCGACGGCAAGTATTCAGAATTATTGTATGTCGATAACCCAATTCGCGGTGATGAAAACTCAGTACATAACTCCTGGGGCAGCATGAAAGGCAACGACGTCTTTAAAGTGGCCGTGACTAAGTTATCCCAGGTGGTTGAACAAACCCTCAGTGCCAATAATATGGATAAATCAGAAATTGACTGGCTGGTACCGCATCAGGCCAATTTACGGATTATTTCTGCCGTCGCCCGCAAGCTTGATATGTCGATGGATCAGGTAGTAATTAACCTTGATCGCTATGGTAATACCTCTGCTGCGACAGTGCCAACAGCGTTGGATGAGGCTATCCGGGATGGTCGGATTAAACGCGGCCAGACTTTATTGCTGGAAGCCTTTGGTGGTGGTTTTGCCTGGGCCTCTGCCCTGGTAAGATATTGATTTTTCAAAATAGATTTAACACCATTGTTTTAAAGTGCAGGACAAATAATGACTCAAAAACTTGCAATCGTATTCCCCGGACAGGGTTCACAAAGTGTTGGTATGCTAAACGAGCTGTACCAGCATGACATCGTTAAAACGACCTTTGCTGAGGCATCTGCCGCATTGGGGTACGATTTATGGGCGTTGGTGGCTAATGGCCCTGAAGCCGATTTAAACGAAACGCACCGTACTCAGCCTGCTTTACTCACCGCGTCGGTAGCAATCTGGCGGTTGTGGCGACAGCAGGGGGGCGCTGCTCCGGCTTATCTGGCTGGCCATTCACTGGGCGAATATTCAGCGCTGGTGTGTGCTGATGTACTAAGTTTGGGCGCCGCGGTTAAGCTGGTTGAACAACGTGGCAATTATATGCAGCAAGCTGTGCCGGCAGGGGTAGGTGGGATGTCGGCGATAATCGGTCTTGATGATACGCTGATCGCTAAAGCCTGTGCTGAGGCAGCGCAGGGTGAAGTGGTGGCGCCGGTTAACTACAATTCTCCGGGCCAGGTGGTGATCGCTGGCCATAAAGCCGCAGTTGAGCGGGCCGGTGAACTTTGTAAAGCGGCAGGCGCTAAACGTGCCTTGCCATTACCGGTAAGCGTGCCATCACATTGTGCGCTGATGCGCCCGGCCGCTGAGCAGTTGTCCACTGATTTAGCGGCGCTCAATTTTAATGCGCCGCAATTGCCGGTGGTAAACAACGTTGATGTGAGTGTTGCTACTGACAGCGCCGCAATAAAAGATGCGCTGGTGCGTCAGTTATACAGCCCGGTACGCTGGACGGAAACCATTGAGTGGCTGGCAAGCAATGGCGTCACTGATGTCATTGAGCTGGGTGCCGGCAAAGTGCTTAGCGGGCTGATAAAACGTATTGATAAAAATCTTAATAGCAGTTCAGTTAATGATCAGGCAACGTTACAGTCTGCATTAACCCAGCTAACACAGGAATAACAATGACAAACTTACTCTCATTAGAAGGCAAAGTTGCGCTGGTAACCGGCGCCAGTCGTGGTATTGGCCGCGCTATTGCTGAGCAATTAGCCACACTGGGTGCTACAGTGGTTGGCACAGCAACGACCGAGAAAGGCGCGGCAGCTATCTCGGCTTATCTGGCAGATAAAGGCCAGGGTCTGGTATTAAACGTCACTGACGCCGAATCTATTGAACAATGTTTAGCCGAAATTAAAAACCAGTTTGGCGAAATTGATATTTTGATTAATAATGCCGGTATTACCCGCGATAATTTACTGATGCGGATGAAAGATGACGAGTGGTTTGACATCATCCAGACGAATCTGACATCAGTGTTCCGCCTGAGTAAGGCGGTGTTGCGCAGTATGATGAAAAAACGTTATGGTCGTATTGTTACTATCGGCTCTGTTGTTGGCTCAATGGGTAATGCGGGTCAAACTAATTATGCAGCAGCCAAAGCCGGAGTACTGGGTTTTACTAAGTCTTTGGCGCGCGAAGTGGCGTCGCGCGGTATTACGGTTAATGCCGTAGCGCCGGGTTTTATTGACACAGATATGACCAAAGAGCTGTCTGATGAGCAAAAAGAAGCAATATTTTCTCAGGTTCCGGCCAATCGGCTGGGTCAACCAGAAGAAATTGCAGCAACAGTAGCTTTTCTGGTTTCAGCACCGGCAGCTTACATTACCGGTGAAACAATTCACGTTAACGGCGGAATGTATATGCAGTAAGCAAAGCAGGTTTGACCAGCAAAAAATGCTGGAAAGCACGCTTGCAACAGTTGCAGCTTACGCATAAACTAGCGCCACACAAAATTGCACGAATTGTTGCGATTTATATGAGAAAAAGGAAGAAAAGATGAGCAACATCGAAGAACGCGTTAAAAAAATTATCATTGAGCAACTGGGTGTTAAAGAAGACGAAGTAAAAAATGAAGCGTCTTTTGTTGATGACCTGGGTGCCGACTCACTGGATACTGTTGAGCTGGTAATGGCGTTAGAAGAAGAATTCGATACTGAAATCCCTGACGAAGAAGCTGAGAAAATCACTACTGTACAGTCGGCGATTGATTACATTAAAGCCCACGCTGAGTAAGCGCAAAGCTTGTAAAACGGGTAGCTAAGCTACCCGTTTTCGTTTCAAGACAGATATAATTTGCTAAGACGGAGGACACGATGGCAAAACGTCGTGTGGTAGTGACCGGTCTGGGAATGTTAACGCCAGTGGGCAATGACGTATCCAGTAGCTGGCAGGCTTTGCAGCAGGCCGAAAGTGGTATTGGTTTTATTGAGCATTTTGACACCAGTGCTTACACTACGAAGTTTGCGGGTCTGGTTAAAAACTTTGATATAGAACCCTATTTCCCGGCGAAAGACGCCAAGAAAATGGACTTGTTTATCCAGTATGGTGTCGCTGCTGGTATTCAGGCCTTTCGCGATTCTGGCCTGGAAATCACCGAGCAGAATGCACCGCGTATTGGTGCTGCTATAGGTTCAGGCATTGGTGGTCTGGGATTAATTGAAGAAAATCACACTAAATTAATCAACAGCGGCCCCAAACGCTTGTCTCCGTTTTTTGTACCCTCAACCATTATCAATATGATTGCTGGTCAGCTGTCAATCAGCCTTGGCTTGCAGGGCCCGAATATCAGTATTGTTACTGCCTGTACCACAGGCGTGCATAATATTGGCCAGGCCGCACGGATGATTGCCTACGGTGATGCTGATGCCATGATAGCCGGTGGAGCTGAAAAAGCTTCTACGCCGCTTGGTATGGGCGGTTTTGGTGCAGCTAGAGCATTATCGACCCGCAATGATGCGCCTGAACAAGCCAGCCGGCCGTGGGATAAAGACCGGGACGGTTTTGTGCTGGGCGACGGTGCCGGTGTGATGGTAGTCGAAGAGTACGAACATGCCAAAGCCCGTGGTGCCAAAATTTATGCTGAGCTGGTTGGCTTTGGCATGAGTGGTGATGCTTACCATATGACCTCACCGCCGGAAAGTGGCACCGGTGCCGCCCTGGCAATGAAAAACGCCTTGCACGACGCCGGGGTAAACCCGGAGCAGGTGCAATATATCAATGCCCATGGTACTTCAACGCCGGCTGGCGATATTGCGGAAACTATGGCAATTAAATCGATATTTGGCGCTAAGCCGGCTAATTTAATGGTCAGCTCATCAAAATCAATGATGGGGCATTTATTAGGTGCAGCAGGCTCAGTCGAATCGATTATTACCGTATTGTCTTTGCAGGATCAGCTGGTAACGCCAACCATTAATCTGGATAACCCCAGTGATGGCTGCGATCTGGATTATGTACCACATACCGCCCGCCAGGCTAAGCTGGAGTATGCGCTGTGTAACTCCTTTGGTTTTGGTGGTACCAACGGTTCCATCCTGTTTAAGCGGGTTTAATCTTCGCCTTAGTTTGACAAAGGCTGCTGCGGCAGCCTTTGTTTTATCTGCAATTTAAGGCATACTCGGCCTTATTTCCTTGTTGTTATTCAGCCACGTGACCAACACTATCAGTATTAATGATCGCTGTTTTTTATACGGTGACGGCTTTTTCAGCACGGTGCGGGTAAGCAGCGGTAAACCACTGCTCTGGCCGTTACATCTGGCCCGTTTACAGCATAGTGCCCGGCGGCTGGCAATTGACATTACTGACTGGAGCCTGCTGAGCAACGCCGTGGCAGACACTATAGCCGCTAAGCAACTAACCAATGCCGTATTAAAAGTTCAGATTTCCCGTGGGGAAGGTCATCGTGGCTACAGCCCGGCAGGTATAGCGCCCGCCAGTATTTTTATCAGTGATAGTCCTTTGCCGGATTACAGCCGCTGGCAACAGCAAGGTGTAAATTTAGCGCTGGCTGAACTGCGGCTGGCGGTGCAACCAGCGCTGGCGGGTTTAAAACACTGTAACAGGCTGGAACAGGTATTGTTAAAGCAAGAGGCGACCGCAAGACAGGCAGACGATTTACTTGTATGCGATCAACAGGGCTTTATCACTGAGGCGATAGCCGCTAACCTGTTTCTGCATCGGGCGGGGCGTTGGTATACCCCGGAGTTAAGCCGGGCTGGTGTCGCCGGCGTGATGCGTAGCCAGTTGTTAACTCTGCACCCTGATATTAGCGAGGTTAACTGGCAATTACCTGAACTGAATGACGTTGATGCGATGGTGCTGACCAATGCTCTGATGGGAATGGTGCCGGTGCAGTCTTATAATAACCAGGCGCTTGATCTGGCGCTGGCCAAAAGCTGGTGTAACGGGATTTTATGATAAAAAAATTGGTATTGTTGCTGCTACTTGCTGCTGTTGCTCTGGCGCTATTACTGAACTACGGCGTGAAACAACTGGAGCAGCGGCCGGTGCAACTGGCTGAGCCTTATTTTACCTTGCCAGCGGGTAGCAGTGTCAGAGGCCTTTGTCAGCAGTGGCTGGCAGAGGGCCAGCTTAAAGCCTATGACTGTCAGTTACTGCGGCTGTATCTGAAGTGGCAGCCTGAGTTAGCTAAAGTAAGGCAAGGCACTTACCAGACCCCGCAGGCACCGACAGTATTGTCGTTGCTGCGCTTGTTTGCCAGTGGCCAGGTGGCTCAGTTCAGCCTGACTTTTATTGATGGAGAAACAGTGCAGCAGGCGTTGTCGCGGTTGCAGCAAGCTGAGTATTTACAACAGGATATCAGCGATAGCAGCCAGATCACGGAGCTGTTGAACTGGCCTGCCGACTGGGGCGCAAAGCCGCAGCATCCGGAAGGTTTATTATTTGCTGACACCTATTTTTACACGGCTAACAGCACGGCCAGTGAACTGGTAACCCGCGCTCAGCAAGCATTGCTGCGCCAGCTCGATCAGGCCTGGCAACAACGCCAGAGTGAGCTGCCGTTACAAAACCGCTACCAGCTGCTAATTATGGCTTCGTTAATCGAGAAAGAGAGCGGCTTATTGGCTGAAAAGCCGCTGGTCAGTTCGGTGTTTGTTAACCGCTTAAACAGCAATATGCGACTGCAAACCGATCCAACGGTTATTTATGGCTTAACGGACTACAGTGGCCGGATAACCTATGCTGATTTACGTAATCCGCACCCGTACAATACCTACCGGCATCATGGCTTACCACCAGGCCCTATTTCGCTGGTTGGAGCCAGTGCATTGCAGGCAGCAGCGCAGCCTGATGTCAGTGATTATTTTTATTTTGTCAGCCGTGGTGATGGTGCTCATGTGTTTTCAGAAACACTGCAACAACACAATGCCGCGGTAAGGAAGTATATTTTGGGAAAAAATGATGATTAAGCCCGGCCGCTTTATCGTGGTGGAAGGGCTGGAAGGTGCCGGTAAGAGCAGTGCTATTGCCACTATCCGTAACTGGCTGCAGCAACATCAGATACAGGTGGTATGCACCCGTGAGCCTGGTGGCACACCGCTGGCTGAACAGCTGCGTACCCTGGTAAAACAGATAGATAATAATGAGCAATTGGCGCCGGAAACGGAGTTGCTGCTGATGTACGCGGCGCGGGTACAGTTACTGACTAACGTGATCCGGCCTGCGCTGAGCCGCGGTGACTGGGTGCTGGCTGACCGGCATGATATGTCGTCCCGCGCTTATCAGGGAGGCGGCCGCCAGTTAGATGAGCTGCTTATTAATAACCTGCGCAGCACCGTGCTGGGTAATACCCGGCCGGATCTGACCCTTTATCTGGATATCGACCCGGCAGTGGGCCTGAGCCGGGCGGCGGCCCGTGGCGAGTTGGATCGGATTGAGCAGGAGCAACTGGCGTTCTTTGTCAGAACCCGGCAAAAATACCTGCAGATAGCAGCAACCGAGCCAGATATAGTCAGTATTGATGCCAGCCAACCGCTGGCCGCGGTGCAGCAGGCTATTGTTAGCGCATTAAATGACTATTTTAGCGGCCAGGCAGATGGCTGAGCTGTATCCGTGGTTACGCCCTCAGTTTAAGCAGATGCAGGCCCTGATTAGCAACGGCCATCTGGCCCATGCTCTGGTATTAAGTGGCACCGCTGGCATTGGTAAAGGCACACTGGCTGAGGCGCTCGCTGCGGCGTTACTGTGCAAAAACCGCCAGCCTGCGGGAGCCTGTGAAGAGTGTAAAAGCTGTTTGTTGCGCCGGGCAGGCAACCATGCTGATTTACTGGTATTACGCAGTGATACCCAACATATCGGGGTGGATGCTATCCGCCAGCTGAATAATTTTACCCATGGTTCAGCCCAACAGCATGGCTACCGGGTAGTCATTATCCCGCTCGCTGATACGATGACAGAAGCTGCCGCCAATGCGCTGTTAAAAACGCTGGAAGAACCGCCGCCAGGCTGCTTTATTATAGTGGTGACCAGTAATTATTCACAGCTGTCAGCCACTATTCGCAGCCGCTGTCAGCAATGGCAATTAAATGCCGGTAATTCAGCTGACATAACACAATGGCTAAGTCAGCAAACCAATAAAGTACCGCCGGCGTTTTTACTCGATTACTGTCAGGGCGCACCTTTAAAGGCGCTTAAATTGCTGACTGATGAAACAGCTGATGAGCTTGGCGCCATGCTGGCGTTGCTGGATCAGTATTTTGGCGGCCAGCTGCAGCTGGCCAGTGTAGTGAAACAGCTGGATGGCAAAACAGAATTAAGTGGTATGCTGGGCTATTATTTACGGCAGCGGCTGGTTCAGCCACTGGACTTTTTACGACAACAGGCTGTTTTAGCGGCATATCAGCGTTGGTGTCGTGACGCGACCCGGATAATAGGGCAAAATAGTGCGTTGGCGTTAACCGGCTTATTAACTGAATTAAAATCCTTGTTGCAACATCAGGAGGCAAAATGGAAGAGCTGACCCTGGGCTTTAGCGATAATAAAGAATTATACCGCTGTTACATGCCCTTTTTTAAAAATGGTGGTTTGTTTATCCGCTCTGCCCGGCAATATAAGATGGGGCAGTCACTGGCATTGAGCGTCACCCTGCCTGACGCGCTGGAACCGATGGTAGTGACCGGCAAAGTTGCCTGGGTGGCGCCACATGGCTCACAAAGCGCTAACCCGGCCGGTATTGGCGTGGCTTTTATTGATGATAAAGCAAATTTATCCGGCAAAATTGAAAAGCTGATTGGCGGTATGCAAAACAGCACCGATCCTACCTATACCATGTAATCGTTTTATTCAGAGGTTGTTTTGTTTGTAGATTCTCATTGTCATCTGGACAGGTTAGAGCTTGATAAGCTGGGTCTGAGCCTGACTCAGGTTATCGATGCAGCGCTTGAACGCCGGGTTGAACATATGCTGTGTGTCTCCGTCAGCCTGGCTGAGTTTGCCGATATGGCGGCTACCGTGGCTGCTTATCCGCAAGTGTCAGTTTCTTGCGGCGAACATCCGCTGCATCAGACGGGTACCGTCGATCCGGAGCAGTTACTTAATTTATGCCAGCAACCGCAAGTTGTGGCCGTCGGGGAGACTGGTCTTGACTATTTTTATGCACCAGAGTCTAAACTGGCTCAGCAACAGGCGTTTGTCAGCCATATTGAGGTTGCGCGTCAGGTTAAAAAACCTCTTATTGTCCATACCCGTGACGCTCGTACTGACACCATCGCCTTACTAAAGTCGCATCAGGCCGAACAAGCGGGCGGGGTGCTGCATTGCTTTACTGAAAGTTACGAGATGGCAAAAGCGGCGCTCGATTTAGGTTTTTATATTTCTATTTCCGGCATTATGACCTTTCGTAATGCCGACGAGCTGCGCGCGGTGGTGAAAAAATTACCACTGGATCGGCTGTTGATTGAAACCGACTCACCCTATCTGGCACCCGTGCCTTACCGGGGTAAAACTAATCAACCTGCTTATGTTACTGCAGTAGCCGATGCTATCAGCGAGCTGCGCGGCATTAGCGTGGCTAGTCTGGCAGAGCAGACTACCGCTAATTTTTATCGGTTGTTTCCACTGTGCAAGGCGACTTCAAGCTATTGATTTTAAAGTGTTACATGGTTGATTGGATGGCAGGAGATTGCAGATAAAAGAAGCCCAGAACCAATCCGAATTGTTCTGGGCCTAGGGGAATGGCTCATAGGGAATGAGCCGTGCGCTATCGAGAAATTGTTGCAAGTAAGGTAAAGGTAAGTGTAGTAAAGCTAATCCATTTTTGCCTGTTGCCACTAAGCCCTGAATTACCCTTTTTTGCTAAAGTTACCCACCGTTTCTGTTCAGGTTATACCCAGCTTATCCCCGCTTTTGTGCCGCAGCATCGCGTAATTGCAGTCTTTGTCCTTATTTAGGTGCAAGTATTGTTTATAACTGTAATTAGTTAATTGTCATTTATTAATAATCAAAAAGTCTAAAAAATAATCTTGCTAAATGTAATTAAAGCGGGAGTACGAAGGCGGAATAATGCCGGCCATTGTCAAACCGTCTACTACTTTAGGCGCATATTGTCGACAATCTACCTTTTAATGGCTTGACATAGCCACTTAACAAGCTTAAAAAGGGCACATTAAATATTTATGTCGACAATCTATGCATCAAGCTCATCCTGCTTTGCGTCAACCAGTTACTGCTGCCGATAGGGTATTGCAGGAAATTCAGCGCGCTATTGTTGAAGGTGATATTGCTGCTGGCAGCAAAATAAGTGAACCCGAACTGGCGCGGCGTTTCGATTTAAGCCGGGCGCCACTGCGTGAAGCCTTAGCCCGGCTGGAACGTTGTCATTTGATTGAACGGATCCCTAATGCTGGTGCCAGGGTGGTAACGTTGTCGACAACAGGCTTACTGGCGCTGTATCAGCTGCGGGAAAACCTGGAAGGGTTAGCCTGTAAACTGGCTGCCGAGCATATGACCGACGCTGAAATCACCGAAGTACGCCAGTTGCTGGATCAGCATTTATCGTCGCAACGGGTACGCGAGGGTGAAAGTTATTATCAGGAAGCCGGCGATCTGGATTTTCATTACCGGGTGATCCTTGGCAGTAAAAACAGTTATTTAATCAACATATTATGTGACGAGCTATACTACCTGGTACGAATGTACCGGGTCCAGCTGGGCATGAACGGACCACGGGTTTCCCGTGCGTTTGACGAGCATAAAGCTATTATTAATGCCATTGCCAACCGAGACGGTGAGCTGGCTGACTTACTGATGCGTCGCCATATCGCGGCATCGCGTCGGAATATCGAATTACAACTTCAACAAATGGGAACCTGATATGGCTAACACACTTACCGCTGGCGCTAAATTCCGCGCTGCTATAACTGCAAACCAACCGTTACAGATTGTTGGCACCATTAACGCTTATACGGCAATGATGGCCGAACGTTGTGGCCATCAGGCTATTTACCTGTCTGGCGCTGGTGTTGCTAATGCGTCTTTTGGCTTGCCAGACCTTGGCATGACATCTCTGAATGATGTTTGTGAAGATATCCGCCGCATTACCGCTGCCACCAGTGTGCCACTGTTAGTTGATGCTGATACCGGCTGGGGCGGGGCGTTTAACATTGCCCGTACGGTTAAGGAAATGAGCCGGGCCGGCGCGGCGGGGTTTCATATTGAAGATCAGGTGGCACAGAAACGTTGTGGCCACCGGCCCAATAAAGAAATTGTCAGCTTAGATGAAATGGTTGACCGGGTAAAAGCCAGTGTTGATGCCCGCGATGATGAAAGCTTTTTTATTATGGCCCGCACCGATGCCCTGGCGCAGCAGGGTGTTGATGCCGCGCTGGAAAGAGCGCTAGCCTGTGAAGCGGCTGGTGCCGACGCTATTTTTGCTGAGGCTGTGCATACCCTGGAGCAATATCAGGCCTTTACCAATGCATTAAAAATACCTGTGCTGGCAAATATCACCGAATTTGGTCAGACACCGCTATTTAATAAAGCCGAGCTGGCCAGTGTCGGGGTGGCGATGGTGTTGTACCCGCTAAGTGCATTCCGGGCCATGAATAAAGCGGCGCTGAATGTGTACCAGTCTATTCTGGCCAACGGTGATCAGAAAGCGGTGCTGGAAACCATGCAAACCCGTGCAGAATTGTATGACTTTTTAAATTATCACAGCTTTGAGCAAAAACTGGATGCGCTGTTTACTGATGGCAAAAACAAGTAAGCCACCGCAGTTATTTAACCAGACGCAATTTAAAACGAATTACTAAAGAATTGGAGCAAGAAATGGCAAATGCAAAACAACTATCAGGTGCAGGCTTACGTGGCCAGGTCGCTGGCAAAACAGCGTTATCAACCGTTGGTAAAACCGGCTCAGGTTTAACGTACCGGGGTTACGATGTAAAAGATTTAGCGGCAAACTGCGAATTTGATGAAGTGGCGTTTTTAATATTAAAGGGTGAACTGCCGAATAAGAGCGAACTGGCTCAGTATAAAACCAAGCTGAAAAACATGCGGGCTTTGCCGCAGGCATTAAAAGATGTGCTGGAGCGGATCCCGGCATCGGCCCATCCAATGGATGTGATGCGAACCGGTTGCTCAATGCTGGGTAATCTGGAAACAGAACAACGCTTTGCCGAGCAGCAGGATATTACCGACCGGATGCTGGCGCTGTTTCCGGGCATGGTGAATTACTGGTACAACTACAGCCATCATAATAAGCGGATTGAGGTAGAAACCGATGCCAACTCTACCGCAGAACAGTTTTTATGGACCCTGCACGGCGTTAAACCTACGGCGCTGCATACTGAGGTAATGGAATCGTCACTGATTTTATATGCTGAGCATGAATTTAATGCCTCTACCTTTACCGCCCGGGTATGTGCTTCTACCCTTAGCGATATGCACTCGTGCATTACCGGTGCTATTGGTTCCCTGCGAGGTCCGTTGCACGGCGGCGCTAATGAAGCCGCGATGGAACTGATTGAGAATATGAAAGATCCGGAAGATGCAGAGCAGAAGCTGCTGGGGATGCTGGAGCGTAAAGAAAAAATTATGGGCTTTGGCCATGCGGTGTATTCTGAGTCAGACCCACGTAATGCAGTTATTAAAGCCTGGTCAGAAAAGTTAGCTAAGGCTAACGGCGACACGCGTTTATATGATGTATCTGAGCGCTGCGAAGCGGTAATGTGGCGTGAGAAGAAGCTATTTTGTAACGCTGACTTTTTCCATGCCTCGGCCTACAACTACATGGGTATTCCAACCAAGCTGTTTACCCCGATTTTTGTTTGCAGCCGCTTAACCGGCTGGGCAGCCCATGTGATGGAGCAGCGTGCTGATAACCGGATCATCCGGCCAAGTGCTGACTATGTTGGTGTTGAGCCACGTGCGGTCAAACCTATTGGCGAGCGTTAATTAATTACCAGGTGTTCGCGGATGGGGCAACTGATCGGTTGCAACACCCGCCATGCTCGCCACAGCAACTCGCCCGTTGCCTGCGGCAGGGCTCAGACACTCTGTGGCTGTGCTAACGGGGTTCCAACCTCGCATTGCTGCAGCCAAAACATAGGTTACGCATAAGGTAATAAAGCCAAATCGGCGTGGTCAAGCCGGTTTGAGCTTTACGCCCACTCGCCGGCACACACAAGAAATACAGGTAACTACAATGAACAGCGAATATCGTAAAAAACTGCCCGGCACCAACCTGGAGTATTTTGATACTCAGGCCGCCGTCGATGCCATTGAACCCGGCGCTTACGCCAAACTGCCTTATACCTCACGGGTATTTGCCGAAAACCTGGTACGCCGCTGTGACAAGGCAACCCTTACTGATTCATTAAAACAATTTATCTACCGCAAGCGCGATCTCGACTTTCCGTGGTACCCGGCGCGGGTGGTCTGCCATGATATTTTAGGCCAGACTGCGTTGGTCGATTTGGCCGGCCTGCGTGATGCGATAGCTGAACAAGGTGGCGACCCGGCCAAAGTAAACCCGGTGGTGCCAACCCAGTTAATTGTCGATCACTCACTGGCGGTTGAACATGCCGGCTTTGAGGCGGATGCCTTTGATAAGAACCGTGCTATTGAAGACCGGCGCAATGACGATCGCTTCCACTTTATAAACTGGACCAAAAAAGCCTTTAAGAATGTTGATGTTATCCCACCAGGTAACGGCATTATGCACCAGATTAATTTAGAGCGGATGTCGCCGGTAATTCACTCTCTGGATGGCGTCGCCTTCCCTGATACCCTGGTAGGTACCGACAGCCACACCCCGCATGTTGACGCCTTAGGGGTGATTGCGATTGGTGTTGGTGGTTTAGAGGCCGAAAGCGTGATGCTGGGCCGTGCCAGCTGGATGCGCCTGCCCGATATTATTGGGGTAGAGCTGACCGGTAAAGCGCAGCCTGGCATTATGGCCACCGACATTGTGCTGGCGCTGACCGAGTTTTTACGCAAGCAAAAAGTGGTTTCCAGTTATCTGGAGTTTTACGGTGCAGGTGCCGGCAGCTTAAGTTTGGGGGATCGGGCAACTATATCCAACATGACGCCGGAATACGGTGCCACCGCAGCGATGTTTTACATTGACCAACAAACGCTTGATTATTTAACCCTGACCGGCCGTGAAGCAAAGCAGGTACAGCTGGTTGAAACTTATGCCAAAACCGCAGGGTTGTGGGCAGACAGCTTAACCACAGCAGAATACGAGCGGGTACTGACCTTTGATTTATCCAGTGTTGGCCGCACCATGGCCGGGCCATCGAACCCGCATGCAAGGCTGGCCACCAGCGATTTAGCGGCGCGCGGTATTGCCGGTAAGTATGTGCTGGAAGAAGGCAAAATGCCCGATGGCGCGGTGATCATCGCTGCCATTACCAGCTGCACCAATACCTCTAACCCGCGCAATGTTATTGCCGCTGGCTTGCTGGCCCGTAACGCCAATGCCAAAGGTTTAACCCGCAAGCCGTGGGTGAAAACCTCACTTGCGCCTGGCTCAAAAGCTGTGCAGCTGTATCTGGAAGAGGGCAATTTACTATCTGAGCTGGAGCAGCTGGGCTTTGGGATTGTCGGGTTTGCCTGTACTACCTGTAACGGCATGAGTGGCGCGCTGGACCCGGTGATCCAGCAAGAAGTGATTGAACGTGATTTATACGCCACAGCGGTGTTATCGGGTAACCGTAACTTCGATGGTCGTATTCATCCTTATGCCAAGCAGGCATTTTTGGCCTCGCCAGCCTTAGTAGTGGCCTATGCTATTGCCGGTACTATCCGCTTTGATATTGAAAAAGATATCTTAGGTTATGACGACAAAGGCAATGCCATTACTTTAAAAGATATCTGGCCGGATGATGCTGAAATTGATGCGGTAGTGGCAAAAAGCGTTAAGCCTGAGCAGTTCCGCCGCGTGTACGAGCCGATGTTTGCGGTTGATGTTGATTACGGTGACAAAGTATCGCCATTGTATGACTGGCGGCCACAAAGCACTTATATTCGTCGCCCGCCTTACTGGGCGACAGAGGGAGAGGGCGCCATTGCCGGTGAGCGCAGCTTAACCGGTATGCGGCCACTGGCGGTGCTGGGTGATAACATTACTACTGATCATTTGTCACCGTCGAATGCCATTATGCTCGACAGTGCGGCTGGCGAGTACCTGCATAAAATGGGCTTGCCGGAAGAAGATTTTAATTCTTACGCCACCCACCGCGGCGACCATTTAACGGCGCAGCGGGCAACCTTTGCTAACCCTAAGCTGATCAACGAAATGGCAGTGGTTGATGGCAAAGTGCAGCAGGGCTCATTAACCCGGCTGGAACCGGAAGGTAAAGTGACCCGGATGTGGGAGGCGATTGAAACCTACATGCAGCGCAAGCAGCCGCTGATTATTATTGCCGGTGCCGATTACGGCCAGGGCTCATCGCGTGACTGGGCAGCCAAAGGTGTGCGCTTAGCCGGGGTTGAGGCGATTGCCGCTGAGGGCTTTGAGCGTATTCACCGTACCAATTTAATTGGTATGGGGGTATTGCCGCTGGAGTTTAAGCCTGGCACTACCCGTGAAACGCTTAAGCTGGATGGCACTGAAGTTTATGATGTCACCGGCGAGCGCAAGCCAAGGGCCGAGCTTACTCTGGTTATTCACCGGCGTGATGGTGAAACCTTGCAGGTGCCGGTAACCTGCCGCCTGGATACGGGTGAAGAGTTGTCGATATATGAAGCAGGCGGTGTATTGCAGCGCTTTGCTCAGGACTTTTTACAGGGCGCGGTATGATGACAGCTCCACAGATAAAAATCCCCGCTACCTATATGCGTGGCGGCACCAGCAAAGGGGTGTTTTTTAAACTTGACGACTTACCAGCCAACGCTCAGGTACCTGGCCAGGCGCGTGACAACCTGCTGCTGCGGGTAATCGGCAGCCCCGACCCATACGGTAAACATACCGACGGTATGGGCGGCGCAACGTCGAGCACCAGCAAAACCGTTATTTTAAGCAAAAGCAGTAAGGCCGATCACGATGTCGACTACCTGTTTGGCCAGGTTGCCATCGATAAACCTTTTATCGACTGGAGCGGTAACTGTGGCAACTTAACCGCTGCCGTTGGCTCCTTTGCCATCAGCAACGGCCTGGTAGCAAAGGATCGTATCCCACAAAACGGCATATGCACGGTGCGGATTTGGCAGGCGAATATCAGCAAAACCATTATTGCCCATGTACCGGTAACGAACGGCGAAGTGCAGGAAACTGGCGACTTTGAATTAGATGGGGTTACCTTTCCGGCCGCCGAAGTGGCAATAGAGTTTCTAAACCCGGCCGCCGATGCTGGCGAGGGTGGTGGCGCGATGTTCCCGACCGGCAATGTGGTAGACGATTTAGAAGTGCCGGGTATTGGTACTTTTAAAGCTACCCTGATTAACGCCGGTATTCCGACCATTTTCGTTAACGCGGCCGATATCGGTTACACCGGCACCGAACTGCAGGACGCCATTAACAGCGACGCTGCTGCGCTGGCGCGCTTTGAAACCATTCGGGCTTACGGTGCAGTAAAAATGGGCCTGATCAGCGATATCAGCGAGGCTGCAGCGCGGGCGCATACGCCCAAAGTAGCCTTTGTCGCACCAGCACAAAGCTATGTTTCATCCAGCGCCAAGCCGGTGAATGCCAGCGAGATTGACTTGTTAGTGCGGGCTTTATCGATGGGTAAACTGCACCATGCCATGATGGGTACCGCTGCGGTTGCTATTGGTACCGCGGCGGCAATACCCGGCACCCTGGTAAACCTGGCAGCAGGTGGCACAGCGCGGGAAGCCGTGCGCTTTGGCCACCCATCAGGCACCTTGCGGGTTGGTGCTGCCGCTGAGCAAGTTGACGGCCAGTGGACGGTGACCAAAGCCATAATGAGCCGCAGCGCCCGGGTCCTTATGGAAGGTTTTGTCCGCGTGCCGGGTGATTGTTTCTGAAAATATTGTGGGAAATGCTTAAATTGTTAGGGCGCTTTCGCGCCCTATTTTTTTAGATACTTTAACCTTAGCTATTTGCCAGCAATTCAGTATGCTGCTGGTTACGTTGGCAATGGCGGTAAACAAACTCAGGCGCCAGATCAACCCCAGCGCGCCACTCTACGGTGTCAAAGGACACAAATACCTGATTAAACGCTGAAGGCTCATGTAAGCGTTTAAATACGCCAAAGTCCAGATAGGGTTTCATATCCAGAATGCCATGTTCACCATTAGCAAATTCGATTGCTAATTGATAATTTTCCAATGCGGTTACCCGTGTTACTGCCGGAAACATGATTCAACCTCTTATTGCAATGGCTTTATTTTAAACGGTTCTTCGCCATTCATCACTAATAGCCAGTCCGCCATCAATTCTTCCTGGTGCAGTTCCGCCCAAGCCAATACCAGTTTAGTTTGCTTAGCAGGAGGTTTACCCTGCAAAACCTCGCATTCTAAAATGTCTACCGTTGCCCTATACTCACCATAATAAACATGAAAATGCGGTGGTGGATGTTCTTTAGGGGCAGGTAGCACCTTTTGAGGACCATATTAAAGGTTGGGTTGGAAGACCGATCTCTGAATGTATTAAAGTAAGCGAAATTGGAAATGTAGATAGAAGTAACTACCCGGGGAATAAGCAGGTTTCAATATTGGAAAACGGCTATAAAAAATACGTGTTCCCGTACAGGTTTTGCCCCGTCTATTTTATAGTTAATTCAAAAGGTATAATTAAAGACATTAAAACGGATAACAATAAAAAATGCTATTAATGTTAGGAGTAAGCCACCTTATAACAAGCCGTTTAACGCATGTGCCAGCAAACAGCGCTGTCACGGACTCGCAAACTACGCTCGCCCGTTAACGGTGAGTTATGGGTTTATAAACTTCGACTCGGCATCCATGCTCTTATGAAGGACACGAACTATAAAAATACAATCGGGTCTGTTTTCATAAAAAATTGTGTGGCTTTCATGGCGGTGTTTTCTCAGCCCCGAGACAATGTAGTCACACCGGGTTCCGCCATGAGGATTTTTAGCCAAAAAATGAAATGCTGTATCCAAACCTTTAAGATAAGTTTTACGCTGTTCTGCACCCCATGTATTCTGTGTGTATGCTGCTATATTTTTCAAGTCAGCACGGGCAGCCCTGGAAACGAGAGTATAAAAAAATCTGTGTAAGTGGCATTCTACCCATGTATTTGAAAGGAATAAAGAATGCCAGTATCAGACCAGCTTATCGATCAGTTATTAGCTGATTACAGATCCCCTGAAGACCTGCTTGGTGAGCAAGGTATCCTTAAGCAGTTAACTAAAAAGCTTGCTGAGCGTGCCCTTGAAGCTGAGATGGAGCAACATCTTGGTTATGCCAAACATGATGCTATCGGTAAAAATACCGGTAACTCTCGCAATGGTAAAAGTCGTAAATCTGTACGCAGTATTCATGGCGATA
>NZ_KB907708.1 GCF_000382165.1 Arsukibacterium perlucidum DSM 18276
TCAGCAGCAAGCTCGGATTCACGGTCACTGGTCGTAGACTTTTTCTCGGCTGCTGAGCGCCAATTATATAACTGAGACTCATGCAGCTTCAGCTCTCTTGCTGTGGCTGCAACGCCAATCTTATCAGCTAGTTTCAGGGCTTCAGCTTTAAATTCAGCGGTATGGACTTTACGGACTTTCTTTGTTGACATTATTCACCTCGTTAAGCGATTGTACTCACTTAGCAAGGTGTCCAAAAGTGTTGGTACGGATCATATATTGAATTCGCCAATACTGGTTGTAATGGTAATCACTTCCGGCCGGCCGAGGTGGTCGCGTAGTACGAAGTAAGGCGCGACCACTTAGTTCCAATAATTTTTGAAGCTTACAAAATAGTGAACGAGAGTACCGTAATCAGTGCAAAGCATAAAATTGAAATGAAAAAACTTACATAACAGCCTATTTCAATGTTTCTTTGTTTTTTGAGTCTATCAACCAAGCTTGCCGATTTAATTTCGAGCCATTCATATTGCAGGAAGAATTTTGCTTCTTTAATGGCTTTCTCATAGGTTATATCAGTAATCCCTTTTGAAAATAATTCACTAACCTCGCTGGATTCTGAAGCTCTCAAGTCCTTTAAAATGCTCGCCCTGCCAGAATATACATAGAGCATTAAAATCAAAAAAGTAAAAAAGGAAGCGAAAAATAAATAGCTAAGCACTTCAATTATAAACATAAATTACATCCTTAACCTTTGCAGTCACTAGTTTTCTTGCAAAATGGGGCTGAAAACTTTTTAGCTGCTGTAATACCTGCTGTAGATGTGACGACCGCACCACCAACAACACCTGCGCCAGTTGAAACTGAAGCTCCAGCAGTGCCAGCATTAACGTTTCCTGATACACCTACGATTTTACCTACAGCAAAACTCGTATTAGTAGCAATACCTAAGCCATCACTAATGTTGCCTGATAAACTCTGGCCCACTGTACCTGAAACCCCGAAACCAGCACCTAGACCAACACCAATATAGGCGCTAACACCACCACCCAAAGAAAATGACCACGATGCTTCTGCACCTAAGCCAAGCCCTACACCAATACCAAGGTTTATATTGACGTCGCAAAGTGCAGCGATAGAAAATAGACCCGTTGGATCAATGTAACCTACCGGATTCCCCCCAACATACCCATAAGTATTGAAACCACCCGCTAATCCTATCGGGTCGCTCTGCAAATACCGGCCTGTAGTCGCGTCATAATCCCGAAAGTAGTTATACCAGCTTAGTTTTTCGGCGTCCCAGTACTGGCCGGGGAAGCCTATATTGAATTCGCCAATGCTAGTGGTTAATACCGACCGTTCAAACGCCTCCAACTTAGCCCGCCATACCACCGCTTTGCTTTGGTTGGTTATCACCTCGGGCCGGCCTAAGTGGTCATTGTGCACATAATACAGCTGGTTATTTAAAATATAACCCACTACCTGGCCCTGAAAGTAAATATATTGCTTAGCGGTGCCTTCGGCTAACAGCTGGCCTTGTGGGCTGTATATAAAGCGGGTGATATTACTGCCGACTTTTTTATACACCCGCTGGCCCAGCGCGTTGTATTTATAGTCGGTGGTGCCGGCTTTTATCATCCGGTTGTCGCTGTTATACACATAGCTAAAGTTACTGCCATTGAAGCGCTTTTCATTGCTGATATTGCCGTTGGCATCGTAACTGAATACCCGCGTTTGTGTACCACGGGTAACTTTGTCTAACCGGTTAGAGGCGCTGTTAATCGCATAGGTTTCAGCAATGGCGCCACTGCGGACTGTGCGGTTGCCCAGATTGTCATAGCTAAAATTGTGGTTACCCAGGCCGGTGCTGGTAATGCCGGTTAAGCGGTTTAGCTTGTCGTAAGTGAAATTTTGGGTATGTGATGAATTAATAAAATTATTAATCCGGATAATATTGCTGTTATTGTCATAAATATAGGTAAGCGCCTGCACCCCGACAGTACCAATAAAGTTTAACCGGTAGTTGTGGTCGTACGTTAAGGTACGAGTTAAGCCATTGCCATAATCCCAGCGCCGTACCGGGCCATTAGGGGCTTTAACTACGCCACTTAGTAAGGTACGGCTAACTCCGCCAACAACAGCAGTAATGCTGCTTACATCACCAAAGCTGTCGTAGTGGTAGTTTACCCGGTTGCCGCCAGGGTAAGTCAGGCTGCTGGGTCTGCCTTGGTTGTCATAGGCCCATTGGGTTTGATAGGACGTGCCGGCAATTACCGATGTCTGGCTTTGCAGGGCTCCCCAGGCATTGTATTGGTACCCGGTGCTGCCAGAATCATCGGTAAAGCTGGTCATTTTACCTGCGGCATTGCTGCCGGTATCGTAATACCAGTTTTGCACGGTGGTGTTAGCTTTGGTTTGTACTCTACCAAGAGCGTCATAGCTAAAACTGGTATTAATATTACGGCTGTCAGTACTTGAGTTAAGGCGCTGAGCGTCATCATAATCAAGATAACGGGTGCCGCTGTCCGGGCTGATAAGGCGGGTGGTTTGCGAGGCATCATTCAGCTGATACTGGGTTTGCTTGCCCCGCGCATCGGTTACCCGCTCTAAGCCTTTGGCGCTATGGGTAAAGTAAGTTATTTTGCCGTTAGCATCGGTCTGACGGGTCATCCGGTTTAGGGCATCATATACAAAGGTCGTGGTATTACCACTGCCATCGATTACCGATAAACGGTTGCCGTTTTTATCATAGGTGTAGCGAACTTTTGTTATGCCGTCACCATTTACCTGCCGTACCTGGCCTTGCTCGGTATATAAAGTTTGCTCAGTGTAAATAGGTTGCTCTTCATCTGTGCACCAGGTGCGGCCAGCTTCAGGGTCTTCAATACATACCTGAGTTAACCGTTCAGGGTCATACCGTTCCTCCAGAACCGGCAGATTTAACGCGTTGTACTGCAACAGGGTGCGATACAATTTGCCGCTTTTAGTCTGGCCGATATACGTTAGGCGGTTTGCAGCATCGTAATTAAATACCGAGCTGGCGCCACTGCTTTCGGTAACCTGACCCACGTTGCCAAAGCGGTCATAGCTATAGCTGACAGTACTACCTTCACCGCTTGCTGAATAAACGCTTTGGCTGCTCACCCGGCCCCGGCTGTCGAAGGTATAGCGCTGCTCAGTGCCGTCCGGATAAATAATCCGTCTGGCATTACCAAACGTATCAAAATCGGTAAAAGTAGTGGTATGTCCCAACGCGTTAACACTACTGGTTAGCAAGCCAAGGGGATTAAAGTACTGAGTAACAGTCTGATTATCGGAAGAGGTAATAATGACCCGTTTGACTAAGTGATTCGGATGATACTGATAGCTGTAAGACGTGCGGTACGTCTGGTTGTCGGTAACAGTTTCTGTAAAAGTGACGTTTAAGCGGCTATCCCAGCCAAAATTTTGCTCTGAAGTGGGCGAGGTGATTGTTGTTACCCGATTTAACGTGGGATGCCAGGTATAGCTGTACGTGATGCTTTCAGGTTTGGTGTCGGCATAGGTCGTGCTGGCCAGCTGCTGACTACTGTTATAAGTATAACGGGTAACATTGTTATTCCAGTCGGTTTCGGTAAGCTTGCGGCCTGAACTGTCATAGGTAATGTTAGATGCCGCTGCAGCGCAGTGCGCACTGGCTAAGCGGCTTGCCCCGGTTAATTTGCGCTCACCCGCAATATTTTGATAGTTATAAAGCGTCTTATGGCCTAGCGGATTGGTTACCGTATTCTGGCTGCCGCTAAAGCTAAACTGGTAACGGTAATTGTTATTGGCATGGCGACTTTCGGTGTAATGACCACTAGGCTGATAGGTGAACCACGAGTAGCGAGTGCCGGAAATCGATTTACCGGTCAGGTTGCGCCAGTACTGGCCCTCATAATGGTAGTCATGGTAGTTGCCGTCCGGGAACTGCGCTTTACTCAGCATGCCATTGCTGTTGTACGTAAAACTGTAGGCGTTATTGGCATAGTCCCTTACTGTGGTAACTCTGTCACCTGTCCATATAAGAGTAATTTGCCGGCCATTACTGTGCTTAACCGAGGTTAATTTACCATTCGTATAATTAAACTGATGCCATACCCCGTAAGAGGTTATTACGCCATTGCTGGCAACGCTGTCAGCCCTGTCAGCAAAGGAGCGATGCAGCAACTGGCCAGCGGCATTATAAATTTCTGTGCTGTTATCTTCTTTACGCAAAATATAACGCTGAGCGTTCTCGTCAAAATAGATATAATTTTGCCGGTTGTCACTTACCCAAGCGGGACGGTTGCCTACATGAGGAACCGGAAAAGTTTCAGCAGTTTTTAAACTTAGCTTACTGCTACCGTAATTAATTGTGGCGCCCGAACTGGTTACCTGTAACTTAGCATCCAGGTTACTGCGCCAGCCCTCACCCAATATTCCGGCGGTATAATTTTGACTGCTGTAATAACGGACAAACTGCAACGGATATTGCTCTTTGCCACTGAAATCAAACTCAGTTTCTGTTTTGGTGCCGTTGGAAATTTGGATAGGATTACCGGCACCACAGTCGTCACTGTCACCATCTTCGCCATAGTCCTTTTTTATGTTGTCTGCCACCCGGCGTAAATCATCAATTGCTCTGGCCATACTTTGCTGTGTGCCCAACCAGCCAGCATCAGAAAGATTGTATAAATTGCTTTTACTTACAGGCCACCTTATGCCCTGCACCTTGATATATTCTAAATTTCCTGCCGGTTCAACAACAAAGGTATCACCATCTGCCAAGGCGCTAGTGCCAATCACGCAGTTGCTGATAACTAAGGTAAGCGCCGAAATTTTTATTTTATTTAAAGCCATACAGATCCTTGGCATTACTGCTCAGTTTTATTAAAAGGGGAGACATGCTGATTTCCAGCAACGCATTATTTCGTTTTCTGTCATTCTTGAATTGACAAAATACTGATAAATTGCTGATTTTTATTTGGTAATGGCTATTTAATGTACAAATTGCTTTTATATGACTTAGACACATAGCCTTACGGCCGGAGATAGAAAAACTGCAGCTAAGGTTTACTAATCGGGTTGCTTACTTAGCGTTAATCCCATAGCAGGCTCTGGCTGTGCCAGCACTTAATTGCTGCCAGCCAGCGCTGCTAAGCCCCAGATTGGTCAATAACTGGTAATAGCGCTGCCACAATTGCTGATAACTGCCCTGCCATAAACATAATGGAAAATTACTGGCCAGCATCAGCCGCTCGACCGGCCACTCGCTGAGCACGGCAGCGAATACCTGCTGCTGCCAGGCGGGGTCTGCGGTACTGTAACGGCCGGCATTTAACAGCTCCCAGCCAGACAACTTCATTGCCACATTCGCCAGGGGTGCCAGCAGCTTAATCGCCTGCTGCCACGGTTGGAAATACTCAGGCAATACTAAACCAGCATGATTCAGCACCAGCGTTAAATCCGGAAACTGCTGTGCCAGCTGCTGAATTCTTGCCACATTTTTTGCATTTACCAGGCTACATTGCACCTCCAGCACCAGCTTATGCTGTGCCAACATACCAGCGATTTGCTCCAGCTGCGGCGCATGCAGCCAGCGCTCATCATCACCTTCAAAAATATGGCGCACCCCGGCTGGCTGATAGGGCAACAACGCCTGCAAATTCGCCAGTACCTGTTCAGGCGCCAGGCTGCAATCTAAAAAGGCGACTGCTTTATGGGGCAAGCTAAGGCGTTGCCCGGCCAGCCAGGCCAGCTCACGCCGGGGTGCACTGTTATCAAAACCGGCTTCAATATGCACCAGCCCAGTCAGTTTAAAGGGTGCTGCCAGCTCAAGCTCTGCCACTGAGTAATCTTGTTGCAGCAGGGCCTTATCCGGCCAGGCAGGCGCATTGGCGCTTTGCAGCCAATAGTACTGGCCGGCACAGAGTTGCCACAGGTGTAAGTGCGGGTCAACAATATGCAACACGTCCGGGTGCGTCATATCGCAGCGCTTACTGACATGTATAGCCACCATCAATCAGCTGCAGGCTACCGGTGATAAAACGGGCATTATCGCTGGCTAAAAAGGAAACCAGTGCCGCTACTTCCTCCGGCTGCCCTAAACGCCCCAGGGGTTGCTCTGCCGCTTCATCGGCCACCACGGCGGCTTTATCCGCACCACTGTTGGCACAGTAGCGGTCAATCGCCTGATGAAACAGCGGCGTTTCAATGGTGCCCGGGCACACTGCATTAACCCGGATATTAAAGCGGGCATAATCCAGCGCCGTGGTTTTAGCCATGGAGGCCAGCGCGTGCTTGGTCAGGTTGTAGGCAAAAGAATTTTTCTTGGCGATCAACGCCTGATCTGACGCCAGCAACACAATAGCACCGCTATGTTGCACCCGCATCTGCGGCAGCACCGCTTGCAGCGCCGCATAAGCGCCTTTAACATTAAGGGCAAACAAGGCATCCAGCGTGGTTTCATCAGTCGCTTCAATATCGGCACTCAGATGACGGCCGGCATTAGACACCAGCAAATCAATGCGGCCGGTTGTGCTCAGAATAGTCTGAATAACGCTTTTGACTGTTGCGACCTGGCTGACATCGCATTCCCGGAATTCGCCAAGCTCGCCGGGCACAATATCCAGGTTAAACACCTGATATTGTTCATTTAATAACTTCTCAACTATGGCATAACCAATACCCTGGCTCCCACCGGTAACAATAGCGACTTGCTTCATGCCGTATCCTTTGTCAGTTCTTAACCAATAGCATCATAAGCTAAGAACGCTTTTTTTTAAATTTTTACCATGGCTGTAACGCTGTTGTCACTTAACTATTTTATTTTGCAACGAAGTGTGGTAGAACTTTCGTTGAAAATAACAACAACATCAGCAGAGGCCGTATTATGGAAAGCTTCGAAGAATTACTGAACATGTTGGAACGCCCGGCAGCAAAACCTAAAGCTGTGAAGCGTAAATGGCGCGAAATTGAAGAACTAAAAGAGCGTCACCGTCTGAAAAAAGAACTATGCGATATAGACTGGACCATAGAGCCTGAGCTGGCCGATATTGAGTTATAACGCTAACGCCCAATCAATGATTGGGCGTTGTTGTTTTAGTATCAGCTAGCGACAAACCGAATGCCAGTTGATGGCGGCGCGGTTGCTGTCTTGTAACAAGCTATTGGTTTGCAGAAAATGGCCGCAGCCTAAAAACCCCCGATGCGCCGATAATGGCGACGGGTGTGGTGCCGTCAGAATATGATGGCGCTCGCCGTCAATCAAGCGGGCCTTTTTCTGGGCATGACTGCCCCACAGCAAAAATACAATGCCCTGGCAATGCTGGCTAATGGCGCTTATTACCTGATCGGTAAATTGTTCCCAGCCCAACTTGCGGTGTGAGTTAGGCTGGTTGGCAATCACCGTTAGCACCGTATTCAGCAATAACACCCCCTGCCCAGCCCAGCTTTGTAAATTGCCATGGCCAGGCGGGCGAAAATCAGCATATTCCAGGGCAAGCTCTTTATAGATATTAGCCAGCGACGGCGGTACTTTTACCCCATCCCGCACCGAAAAAGCCAGCCCATGGGCCTGATTCGGACCATGGTAAGGGTCTTGTCCTAATACCACTACTTTTAACTCGGCCAGCGTGGTCAGTTTAAAGGCATTAAATACATCAGCTTGCGGCGGGTATATTACCGTACCGGCACTGCGCGCCGCCGCCACTTCATCCAGCAGCTTGCTGAAATAAGGCTGTTGCTTTTGCTCACCTAATAGTTGTTGCCAATCGGTCATGGGCTTTTTAAGGTCCTGATCACCTGCTCAAGGGCTGCAAAGTCTGCCGCAATATCGATACTAAGTCCAGACTCGGCAGCACAGGCAGCCAGAGCTGGCGGTAAAGCAATAGGGCTACCCAGAATATTCTCTACCTGCTCTTTAAACTTTGCCGGATGCGCAGTAGCAAAGAAAATACCAATCTCATCAGCTGCCAGGCTGCGTTTTAATGCTTTGTAGGCAACAGCAGCATGCGGCTCGCTTAAATAACCTAACTGCCACAACTGACGCACTCCAAGCTGGGTATCATCTTCATCGACCGCTACTGCTTCGATATCATCCCGGTTGATCATACCCTGCGCCAGCAATGCTTCTACCCGTGGCCAGTTATTGGGAGCACTGACATCCATGGCATTGGACAGCGTAGCCACCGTGGCCTTGGGTTGCCACTGCTGGCTTTGCCAGTAGCGTGGCACAGTATCATTGCTGTTGGTGGCGGCAATCATCCGCTTTATCGGCAAACCCATGGCTTTGGCAATCAGGCCGGCAGTCAGGTTACCGAAGTTACCACTGGGTACTGAGATCACCACCTGCTCCCGTTGCGCGGGCGGCACCTGCGCTAAGGCTTCAAAGTAATAACAAATTTGTGCAAACAGCCTGCTGATATTAATGGAGTTGGCAGAGGTAATATTAAATTCCTCAACCAACGCTTTATTATCAAACACCTGCTTCACCAGTGCCTGACATTGATCAAAGTCACCGTCAACTGCCAGGGTGGTAATGTTGTCGCCCAGGGTAGTAAACAGCTTTTCCTGCAGGCTGCTGATTTTTCCTTTAGGGAACAGAATAACCACCTGCACCCCACTCTGGCGATAAAATGCATGGGCTACCGCAGCGCCGGTATCGCCCGAGGTAGCGGTAACAATAGTAGTCGGTTCGGGTTGAGCTTTAGCCAGCGCCTGCGCCATAAAGCGGCCGCCGAAGTCTTTAAACGCCAGGGTTGGCCCGTGAAACAATTCCAGGGCACTGACGTTATCCGTTACTTTTACTAAAGGTGCCCCAAAGGTAAAGGCGCGGTCCAGCATGGCCAGCAACTCAGCTTCCGGCAACTCATCACCCATTAACGCTGCTAAAATTTTGCTGCTGCGCTCAACTAATGGCAGCGCCAGCAAAGTGTCAATATCCAGTTTTGGCCAGCTGGTCGGAAAGAATAAGCCCTGTTGCTGACCCAGGCCCTGGCGTACCGCCTGTAAAAAGCTGACCTGCTCGGTCGCTACTTTTAAATTTGTTAATTGCATTTTTAGTTCCTTTGGCCTGAATCGGCAGATGGCTGTGGCAGCGCTCTGGCACCGGCAGCTGATAATTGGCAAATCCGGGTGCAGGCATCGGCATTTTTAGCATAATGCTGCTGCAGGTATGCTGCAGCCTCAATGGCAGTATCATCATCCGGACACAATGCGAATAAGGTTGGTCCCGCACCGGATATACCCAGATGCAACACTCCTTTTTCCGTCAAAGCACTGCGCAGCACCGGCAGTTCAGGGATCAGCGGCGTGCGCGCCGGCTCGGCCACCAGATCCTGCAGTGCAGCAATGGCTTCGTCTTCATCCTGACAATATAACGCACTGACAAAGCGGCTTAACATGCCGGCAAACTCAATACTATCAGCCAGGCTAAGTTGTTTTGGCAATAAGGCCCGGGCGGCCTTGGTAGATAACACTGTGCCGGGGTAGCTTAACACCACCCGCCAGTGGCTGAACCAGGGTAACGCCCGGCTGACGTTGCTACTGCCCGGCAACATCAGTTGTAAACCACCGAGATAACTTGGCGCCACATTGTCATAATGGATACTGCCACTAACCCCTCCCTCAGCTTTTGCCATTAACTGCAGTAATTGCGGTTGCGATAATGGCTGACCAAAATACTGATTGAAAGCATAACAGGCAACGACAATAGAACAGGCACTGGAACCCAGACCGCTGCCCACCGGCAGGTTTTTCTGCAAATGCAGCGCCAGCCGTGGCAAGCGTTTACCGACTGCCTGTTCAAAGGCATAAAAACAGCTTAATACTAAATTTTCGCTGCTATCTACCGGTAACTGATGGCGATATCGGCCGCTGATTTGCAGGCTAAGCTCGCTCTGCTCAGCATGAATTTCCAGCACATCGCCAAATAGCCCGTCGTCTGCTGGCTCACCTGGCAGCGGCTCAAAGGCTGCACCCAGCAAATCGAAACCAACTGAGAAATTACCGGTTGAAGCCGGCGCAAAATAACGCTGTATTGTTGGATTGGTCATCGTCATTACACCTGCTGCTGCCAGCTTAAGGTACGCATAATATCGCTGAATACCCCAGCTGAAGTCACCGCAGCGCCGGCACCATAGCCACGCAGCACAAATGGAATGGGCTGGTAATAGCGGCTATGGATAGCCAGGGCATTTTCACCATCTTTTACCTTGGCCAGCGGGTGATCCTGGTTCAGTGCCTTAATAGCAACCTGACACTTACCATCGCGAATTTCTCCAATATAGCGTAGTACCTTACCTTCGGCTGCCGCAGCTTTTACCCGCTCACTAAAGGCAGCATCCAGCACAGGCAAGCGTGCCATAAAATCATCGGTACTGCCGCTGCTATCAAAGTCTGCCGGTAATACCGGTTCAATACTGACATCGCTAAGCTCAAGCGCCATACCCGCTTCACGGGCCATAATGAGCAGCTTGCGGGCCACATCGGTTCCGGATAAATCATCGCGCGGATCTGGCTCTGTAAAACCCATTGCTTTAGCTTTTGTGGTGACGTCAGACAGGCTGGCACCCGCTTCTAATTCACCAAAAATGTAAGACAATGAACCAGATAAAATACCCTCAAACGCCAACAACTCGTCACCGGCATTTAACAACCCCTGCAAGGTATCAATAACCGGCAAGCCGGCGCCTACCGTAGTTTCATACAGAAAACGCCGCCGTTGCTGCTGCGCCACCTGGCGTAATTTCCGGTAGTAACTCAGGCTTGCGGTATTAGCTTTTTTATTTGGCGTTACCACATGAAATCCCGCGGCCAGAAAATCAGAATACTGGCTGGCAACAACTTCGGCGCTGGTGCAATCGACTAACACCGGATTGGTCAGATGTTGCTGCCGGACAAAGTCATTCAGTGCAGCCAGTGAAAAGCTGCCTTGGCTTTGGTTAAGATCTGCCTGCCAGTTACTCAGGTCAACCCCCTCTTTGGCCAATAATACCTGGCTGGAATTGGCAATGCCGTACACCGTTAGTTTCACCTGGCGCTGCTGTAAAAAACTTTGCTGGCGCTCAATTTGCGCCAGTAACTCGGCGCCCACTACGCCACAGCCCACCAGAAACACATCGATACTCGGAATATGGCTGAAGAAGTTTTCATGGCATACCCGAACTGCATCTTTACACACCGCTTGCTCAACCACCGCTGAGATAGAACGCTCGCTGCTATCCTGGGCAATAGCGACCACGTTAACCCGTGCCTGCGCTAATGAGGCAAAGAATTTCGCTGCCACACCACGATGCTGGCGCATGCCATCACCCACCAGGCTGACAATCGCCATATCGGCCAGAATACTGACTGGTCGCAGTAAGCCAGTCTGCAGTTCCAGCTCAAACTCCTGCTCCAGCGCTTTTTGCGCCCGGTTTAAATGCAATTGCGACACACAAAAACTGATACTGAATTCTGATGACGACTGGGTAATTAAACTGACTGAAATTTGCGAGCGGGCCATCGAGGCAAACACCCGGCTGGCCATGCCCACCACGCCTTTTAAGCCAGGGCCAGATACGGTAAACAGCGCTAAATGCTCCAGGCTGGAGATGCCTTTTACCAGAGCTTCACCATCACCGCTGACATCTATGCAGGTGCCTGGCGCAGCCGGGTTTAAGGTGTTTTTGATGTAACAGGGGATCTGATAGCGCGCTAGTGGGCCAATGGTTTTCGGGTGCAGTACCTTAGCCCCAAAATACGATAATTCCATCGCCTCATCATATGATAAGCGATCAATCAACCGGGTTTGTTTTACCTGACGCGGATCAGCACTGTACACCCCATCAACATCGGTCCAGATCTCACAAGCTTCAGCCCGGATACTGGCCGCCACTATTGCCGCTGAATAATCTGAGCCATTGCGACCAAGTAAGGTTGGTTCGCCCTGGCTATTGCTGGAGACAAAACCGGCAATCACATAAACCGCAGCGCTTTGGTTGGCGATAGCCTGTTGCAGAGTCAGCTCTGAGCCTGCAATATCAGCACTGGCATTTAAGTAGTCACCCTGACTTTTGATCAGGCTTACCGCATCCAGTGCCAGCGCATTCAACTTGTTTGCCACAAGCAATGCGGTCATTAACGCCACACTGAACTGCTCACCCAGACCAAGAATTTGCGCTTTAATATGGTCAGGACAGTGCCGCAGCAAACTAATGCCCTGTAAATGCAACGCCAGCCCTGCCAGCTGTTGCTGCCATAATGCCTGCACCTGGCTTACCTGCTCTGCAGATAAGCCTGTTGCCTCGTTAAGTAACTGCTGATAACGCTCAGCCAGTGCGGTTAACACGCTCTGATAATCAGATCCCAGATAAGCCAGGTCGGTCAGTTCTACCAGCATATTGGTCACGCCCTGTGGTGCCGATAGCACCAGACAAACCGGCCCGGCTGCTGCCTGACGCTGCACGATTTGCGCAACTTCGGCAAAGCGTGGCAGTGAAGCCAGCGACGAGCCGCCAAATTTTAGCACTCTCATTTTATTACTCCTTGCGCATCGAATTAGTCGTTTTATTGTTATTGCCGACCAAGGCCAGGTAATCACCTGTTAACGTTTAAAAAAAAGGCCCGTGACATTTGAGGTCACGGGCCTTTTTACAGACAACACACCGCCGACCTCCTACCCCGAAGGGTTGGTGGTAATAATAATGGTGGTGAGGTCTGCTGTTTTTATTTTCATGGTAACCACTATGCACAGACTTATAGACGTCTGTCAAACAAAAAATAACCGCGACTACGCTTTTACCTTTTTAAGGGAATCTATCAACTCAGGATAGTAAGTCACCACCTGATTGCGGCCATTGCGTTTGGCCTGATACAAGGCTAAATCGGCGTGCTGGATAAGTTCATCAGCGGTAACAGCTGTACTGAACTGGCTTACCCCAACACTGACGCTGGTCATCAATTGCTGTTGCTTATAGGCAATGGGCGTAGCAGCTACCCGCCGGCATATCCGTTTAGCGACTTCGATAGCGCCTTCCAACGGGGTGTCGGGCAAAATAATAGCAAATTCTTCGCCACCATAGCGGCCAAATAAATCAGTTTCCCGCAGCAAACTGCCTATTAACTTAGCTACTTCAATCAACACTATATCGCCAGCCTGATGGCCATAGTCATCGTTTAAGCGTTTAAATTTATCTAAATCGAAAAACAACAATGATAACGGATGCTGGTAACGGCCGGCACGCTGCACCTCTACCTCAAGCTGCTGCTGCCAGTAATTCCGATTCAGCACACCGGTTAAACCGTCCAGCCGGTTTACCTGCAGCAACTGCAAATTGCTTTGCTGCAGCTGGCTTTGATAAACATAAGCGTCGGTAGCATCTTCAATCAGCAAACAAACAAACTGCTCACCAGTACGGGGTTCTGTCAGCGGCAACATATTGCAGTTTTGCGCCATATACTGATTGGCGCTGCTGACCGGTCGTAAATGCGGTAATTTGAACAGATACTGGCGTTGTTCCCAAGAGCTAAACGCCGGACTTTGCAAGGTAAGCACACTGTTTAATTTGCGACTAAGCCAGGCTTTAGGTGCATCTGCAAAAACACTGAACAGATCTTTACCCTGCACCAACTCCAGCTGAATATCAGCCCGGCGGCAGATATAAGGATTTATATAAACGATTTGCAACTGATTATTCAGCAGGATCACACCACTGTTCAGTTGTTGTAGTAACGGACCGGACAGCCAGTCAATATTCATCAGAATTCCGCCAGCACCTGGTCCAGAATGGTTTTCAGTTTAAGTACCGCTTCACCCGGGATCAGTAGAATCATATTACAGTCAAAACTGTAATCAGTTAACTCGTAACGAATATCCACTTTTAATGCCAGCTGCCAGTGAAAAGCAGTTTGCTCCAGCTTGCTGATAAAGTCATTATCGCGCGACGAAATTATCCTCGGTGCCGCATAGGAGAAACTGTTGTCCAGCTGTTCTGCCAGACCATTTAAAAAGGTGGTAGTTAGAATAGAGCTGATATCGGTCAGCATTTCCGCTTCACTGGTAGCATCGTCGTCATAGCCCAGCAAGGCAGCTATTTTACCGGCATTCTCCAGCTTATAAAGCAGAATAGTTTCACCACGCAACCCACCGTCACCAAAAAAGCCCAGGCTAATCATCGAGCTGTTCAGCCCCTGATACTGACCACGAAACTGCTCTGGTATTTCAGCGGCGTTCACTAAGCCAATAGCCGGAACCTGCAAATGAACAAAGGTATTCAGGAAACGAGCCAGTTTATCGCTGGCCAGTCCCATCGCTACATTAATCAGTTCCTGCAGGCAGTCACGCTGCTCTTCAGTAAAGCTCAAGTCTGTCATATCAAGCCATATTTGTGCATCACTGCACTGAGTTTGTCGGTATTAACCGGCTTCTGAATAAAGGCCAATGCACCGAGATCCATTACCCGTTTTTGCATTTCCGGCTGAATATCTGCCGAAACTACGATTACAAAAACATCCATTTTTTCCGCTTTAATAGCCTCCAGCACACCAACGCCATCCAGCTCCGGCATGGTCAGATCCAGAAATACCACACCGATCTCCTGACCGCGCAAAACGGCTAACGCCTCCAGGCCATTGGTAGCAGTTACAACCTCGGCATCAAAATCGGCTGGCAGGGATTTTTTCATTTGATTGCGGGCTAAAAGCGAATCGTCACAAATTAAAGCGGTTAAAGCCATCAGTACTGCCTGTTTTAAGTTGTATTTATGCATCTGTTGGCTAAAAAATATATACAGATGACCGCCATAAAGCAATAAGCGGGCAATAATTAGCACGCTTAAATAACTGCCAAGTTAATAGCTTGCAAGGCCTGTAGCAGACTTATCACAGATATTTAGCATCAGCTATTTTAAAAAGCTGCTTTATTCGTTAAGGTAGGCCAGACTAAGTATCATATAATCCGGTGAATAAAAGGTTATTGCATGCAGCAAAAAAGCCTGTCCCGCAATCTGCTTACCAAGGTGTTGTCAGTTTATTTTATACTGACACTCATCGTCACACTCGCTCAGATTGTGGCGGAGTATTACAACACCAAAAATTTGATTAACAGTGACTTAGAAACTCTGCAACAAACCTTTTCTGGCAGCTTAACCCGGGCAATCTGGGAGCTGAATACTCCGCAGGCATTAATTATCGCCGATGGTTTACTGTCTATCCCGGCAGTGGAAGGCATAGTCGTGCGCGACGACAGTGGTGCAGTTATCACCCAACTTGGTCGTTACATCGATGTTAAAGAACGTTTCAGCAGCCAGTTAGTTCGCGAAGGCGTGCGCTTAACTGAACAGCAATCAGGTATTTTCGGTTACACTTTTCCGCTTATTTTTGAATTTTCCGGGCGGGCTACCCAGGTCGGTGACGTCACCTTATTTTCCAGCCGCTCGGTGGTTATCGAACGGATTAAAGTCGGTATTTATTTTCTGATTGGCAATGCCATGCTGAAAACAACTTTCCTGATTATTCTGTTTTTAATGGCATTCAGGAAACAACTTACCGAACCACTGGCTGATTTAAGCCAGCAAATCGAAGATTTAGAGCTGGACCAGTTAGATGGCGCCCGGGTTGAGATTGATAAAAGCCAGTCGTCGGAGCTAACCTTAATGGCTGATGCCTATAACCGGCTGATTAACCGGGTTCAGGATTATAAAGCGCAACTGGGTAATACTCAGAAGCAATTACTGACGTCTAATGAAAAACTGGATCAGCAAAACCTGGTTCTGGAGCAGGAAGTTGCCCGCAAGACATCTGGCCTTAGTCAGGCAATGATGGACTTGCAGCAACAGAAACAGGAACTGGAACTAAAACAACAGAGCCTGCGGGAAGAAATCGAACGCCGGCGCCATACTGAAGAAGCGCTGCGTAGTAAACAAACCGAGCTGGAGCAGCTGGTGGACCATTTAAATCAGGCGCAGGACCGTCTGGTACAATCTGAAAAAATGGCAGCACTGGGCGGCCTGGTGGCCGGTATAACCCATGAGGTTAATACACCGGTTGGTATTGGCGTTACTGCCACCAGCTTTCTGACTGAAAAGCTCACCAGCTTACAGCAGGCCTTTAACGATAAATCACTGACCTCAAAAACCCTGGAAGCTTTTATTACTGAAGCTTTGCAGGGTACCGATTTACTGCAGTCAAATTTAAGCCGGGCCTCTGAATTAATTGCCAGCTTTAAACAAATTGCCGTCGATCAGGCTAGTGAGGCTATCCGCACCATTAACCTGGCGGAATATATCAACGAAGTGATTCGATCCTTGCAGCCTAACTTTAAGAAAACCCAGCATCAGATCGAAGTGAATTGCCCGGACAATATTACCCTGCGCTGCCCAGCCGGTGCTATTTCACAGATTTTCACTAACTTATTGATGAATTCATTAATCCACGGCTTTGAAGACATCAAAGAAGGCCTGATCCGGATCACGGTGCTGGATGAGGATAATAACGTCGACATTCGCTTTAGTGACAACGGCAAAGGCCTGTCGCCAGAGCAACTGGAAAAGCTGTTTCATCCGTTCTTTACCACCAAGCGCGAGCAGGGTGGCAGCGGCCTGGGTACTCATATTACCTATAATCTGGTCAGACAAACCCTCGGCGGCAGCATCACCGTCAGCAGCGAGCCTGGCAAGGGTTTGCACTACCACATCCGCTTTCCAAAAAACCTGAAACTCGACGGCTGATCCGCGTTATACTCGCCAGCTTGTTAAAAGAAGGACAGGTTTGTTATGTGGTTTAAAAATATCCGGGTTTACAAATTAAGTGCCCCGCTAAGCACTGATCCGCAGCAACTGGAAGCCGCACTGGCTGAATTTAAATTTGCCCCCTGTACCGGCCAGGAAGCCGTCAGAACCGGCTTTAGCTTCCCGCTGCACGCCAGCATTAAGCAGTATTGCCATCCGATGGCTCAGGGCTGGTTATTTGCGGTAAAACGTCAGGAAAAAGTCCTGCCCGCTGCGGTTATTAATGAAGAGCTGCAACCGAAGATTGATGCGATGGCCGCTGAACAGGGCCGGTCGCTTAGTCGAAAAGAAAAACAAAGCTTAAAAGAAGAACTGATCCAGACCTTACTGCCCCGCGCGTTCAGCCGCTCTACCCTGACCCATGGTTATTACGATGCAGAACATAACTGGCTGGTAATTAACACTGGCGGTGCCGGTAAAGCCGAAGACATTCTGGCACTGCTGCGCAAGGCACTGGGTTCACTGCCGGCCTTACCCTGGCTGGATAACCACAAGTTAAACTCGCAATTGCAGCTGTGGTTACAGAATAAAGAACTGCCTGAAGGTTTTATGCTGGGCAATGATGCGGAGTTAAAAGCTCCGGATGAAGAAGGTGCCAAAGTTAAATTTACCAACCATCTGCTCAGCGCTGATGAAGTACAAAGCCACCTGCAGGACAAACTGGTCACCAAAATTGGCTTGCAGCAGGCTGAAGGCTTAAGCCTGCATGTCAGTGATGACAGCAGCATTAAAGGCATTAAATACCACGAGTTACTAACCGGCCAGAACGAAGAAATGGGTTGGGAAGATTTAAGCTTGCGCCTCGATGCCGATTTATTGCTGATGAGCAGCAGCCTGAACCAGGCATTGCTGGCAATTGCTAAGCAACTGCAACACGCCAGCATTAATTCATAAATATAGTTAGTTAAACAGCGCCCGTACATCCTGGTAACTGTCGGCAATTTCCCGTTGCTGCATAAATTCCGGCACAGGTACCAGCTCACGGGCCACATAATCAGCTAACAAAGCCTGAGTCAGCTCTGGCAGGTAGTAATTGCGGTTAATTGCTGCCAGCCGGATAAAGTCGGTATAACCCGGCTCTGGCTCACAACGCGGTTTGCGCCAATGTTCTACCACCGGCATAAATTCGTCGCCAAAGCCCCAGCTTTTAATAATTTTCAGGCCCACTATGGCGGCAATTTTATCAATCAACACCTGCATAAAGGCCGGGTGGCCAAATACTTGTGGATGACGCTCGGCTTCAATCAGCACCGGTAAAGCACCAATATTATGCACCAGCGCCGCCAATGCCATCACGTCACTGCTTAGCTTACAGCCGCTATGCCGGGCTTTGTAAAACTGCAGACAAGCTACTGCCACACTGGCGGTTTGCACACTGTCGCGCCACAACCGATCGAGCTGCTGCTGTACCTGCTTATGCTGTGATACAAACATTTGCTCCATTGCCATCGCGATTGAAATATTTTTTATCTGGCTAAGGCCAATCCGGGTTACCGCCTGATTTAAGCTGTTCACCTGAATCGAACGCCCCATAAAGGCGCTGTTAGCCACTTTAATCATTCTGGCTGACAGTGCCGGATCCTGACTGATCACCTCGGCCATTTGCTGCAAACTGATTTGCGGATCATCAGCCCGCTCCCTTACTCTTAGCGCGATATCGGGCAGTGTCGGCAATACCAGCCGATCAGCGCGTATTTTTTCGTCCAGAATAATCAATAAAGCACGTTGTGCACTCATATAGTCTCCCGCCAGCGGTTAATACTCATTCTGGCTATCTGGTTGAGTATGGTTAATATACTGCTTCATCTCAACCAGTAATGCTGCAATTGCAGCCGGCTGCCCGTTCACCGCTTGTTCTATTTCACCAGCCAGTCTGGTCACTTGTGGATATCCCATACTACCGGCACTGCCTTTAAGGCTATGGGCCGCAAAACGTAATGCTGCCCAGTCCTCACCCCTCAAATGCTGCTGTAATTCAGCCAGTAATACCGGCAACTGCCGGGCAAACTGGCGTTTTAATGCCTGCATTTGTGGATCTTGCTCTAAGCGTTGCAACCAATCCTGCTCGCTGTCTTTGCGTACCTTGGCAAAACGGTTAAGGATAGCCAAAAATTCACTTTGCACCACTGGCTTACCCAACAGCGCCTGACAGCCTGCTTTTTTATAGCGCTCAACGTCTTCACTCATCACATTAGCCGTGACAGCAATAATCGGCACTTCTATGCCGGCCTGACGGATCAGTCGGGTGGCTTCCTCGCCCCCCATCAATGGCATCTGCATATCCATAAATACCAGATCAAAGTCATCATGCAGCACCCTTTCGACTGCTTTATGACCATTATCCACCACGACCACGGTAGCATTACTTTTTTCCAGTAATAGCTTAAGCAGTAACTGGTTATCTGGGTTATCCTCTGCCACCAATACTTTTACTGAGCTGTCGGCCGGCAACGGACTCACGCTATCTGCCTGCTTTTGCTGGGGTTGATAGCTATCAACCAACTCTATGTCTTGCTGCTGGCAATTTAAGATAACCTCGAAGCAACTGCCAATACCCTTGACGCTTTCAACCTGAATATCACCATCCATTTGTTCAATTAACTTTTTGGATATGACCAGACCCAGGCCAGTGCCGCCAAAATGGCGGGTTACCGTGGCATCAGCCTGGACAAAGGGCCGGAAAATCCGGGCCAGTTCATCATTGCTCATACCGATGCCGGTATCTTTGACTTTCACTGACAACTGTCTGGCAATCTGATCATAACTGACCTGAAACACCACCTTGCCATTCTCGGTAAACTTAACCGCGTTGCTACTCAGATTAAGCAACACCTGGCGAAAACGCAGGCTATCGTTGTACAGCATTTTTGGCAGCGGAAACTGCCATTTTAATTGGCAGCTCAGGCCCTTACTCTGAGCCTGCTCACATGCCAGCTGATAAATATCATCAATGGCGGCCAGGCAATCAAACTGCTCACGGTTTAATTCCAGTTTATCGGCCTCAATTTTTGATAAATCTAAAATATCATTGATCAGCCCCAGCAGATGATCACCACTTTTCAACACCCGATTTAAGTAATCCTGACGTTTATGTAAGTCACTTTCCTGCAGTGCCTGTTCACTGAAACCAATAATAGCCGTTAACGGTGTGCGGATTTCATGGCTCATATTGGCCAGAAATACGCTTTTCAGCCGGTTGGCCTGTTCTGCGGTTTCCCTGGCTAAAATCAGTTCCTGGTTGGCGCCGGCCAAATCATCATTGGCCCGGGCCAGATCCTGGGTACGGCGTAATACTTTATCTTCCAGTTGCTGCTTGTACGCCCGCTCCCGTTCCCGGTATACCCGCAGCTGGCGCACCATTACGTTAAAAGCTGCAAACATATCGCCCAGCTCATCCTGCTTTTTTACTTCCAGCAGCACCGATAAATCTCCACGCCCTACTGCTGTTTTGGCTGCAGTAAGTTGTTTTACCGGACTGAATATATGTTTTATCAGCAACCAGTACACCAGTAACGGTAATAACAAGCAGATCAGCACCATCAGCAACAGCAATACCCGTGATAGCCAACGTTGCTCGCCATTGAGCTGGTCTGGGTCAAGCCCGTATAACAACTGGTAATTTCCGGGTAGTGGCGCGCCCAGCAACTCGCGGTACTGGCCCAGTAGTAGTACCGTTTTAAGACTATCAGCGCCTATGCTTTGCTGGATTTGCCGAAAGTTAGTTGGCGCAAAAGCGCTGCTGATCAATGCCGGATCTGCAGCATAAGAAATAGTAGCGGTTTTGCTGATCATCAGGCTGACACTGTTACTGGTATAAGGGGCATTGACAATAATATCTAATAAGCCCGGGGTTACCATGATAACCAGATATCCCCATAAACGGCGTGACTCAGTAAAGGAGCTGACATACAGCTTTTTGGCAAAATACAGCTTTCGCTCCCGACTGTCAGGCAAAGGCGCCAGAAAGTAGCCTTGCTCATCAATCATTGCCTGCAACGGGGAAAAATATTCATTACGGAAGCGGTTGGGTACGGCAATCTCATCCTTGATCTCAGGCAGGTGCAACGCATATTCGCCGTTAAGTTGCACCAGCTTTATTGCTTCAATACCGGGCTGCTCTGCCTTGAAACGTTGCCAGTGGCTCAGCAATGGCGCCAGCAGGGCACTGTCATTGGTTTGCAGATAGTCTTGTAAATTGGGATTCAGCGCCAGCATTTGCAGCTGGGTTTGTTGGGTACTGATAAATTCGTGCAGTTGTTGCTGTTGCCCGGCCAGGGCACTGCGCACCTGATAATAGGTTTGTTGTTGCATATAACGCTGACTGTACTGATACGCCAGATAGCCGAACAGTAACACTGGCAACACCAGCAACGGCAACATGTAGGCAACCAGCGTTTCTCTTAACCTCATAACAGCACGAGCCTGATCAGTACTTCAATAATTCGGAATAGCCACAGCATAACCAGCTAACTGACTGGCTACAAGCTTATTGGTACAAAGGCATGACAACTTGTCAGGCGGTATGGCCAAAGACGGCACTAAGTGCATTACCGAACGGCTGTTGCAGGTAATTAGGAATAAAGTGAATGGTATCATCCATTTAGTCATGATCAAGATCATTAAAGCCAGCAGAATCAGGGGGGAGGTGCAGAAAACATGATTAAAGCGAAACAGCGCCCTGATCATGCCCTCCAGCCGATCAGCTCCGGGAGCATACAAATAGTATGTGACCGGAGTGAGCGGTGAAGACAATGCCGTCAGCGTGGCGAGGATGACGGATAAGTTATTCCCATTCGATGGTGGCTGGTGGCTTGCCGCTGATATCGTAAACTACTCTGGAGATACCATTTATTTCATTGATGATCCGGTTCGACACCTTACCCAGCATGTCATAAGGTAAATGAGCCCAATGCGCGGTCATAAAGTCGATGGTTTCCACTGCACGCAGTGAAATAACCCAGTCGTATTTACGAGCATCACCCATTACGCCAACTGATTTCACCGGCAAAAACACTGCAAAAGCCTGGCTGACTTTATTGTATAAATCCGCTTTATGCAGCTCTTCAATAAAGATAGCATCGGCCCGGCGCAGTAAGTCACAGTATTCTTTCTTGATTTCGCCCAGTACCCTTACGCCTAAACCTGGCCCCGGGAATGGATGGCGATACAGCATGTCGTATGGCAGGCCCAGCTCCAGGCCAACTTTACGCACTTCGTCTTTAAACAACTCGCGTAGCGGCTCTACTAAACCCAGTTTCATATGGGCGGGTAAGCCACCCACGTTGTGGTGCGATTTAATCACATGAGCTTTACCGGTGGCCGAACCGGCTGATTCAATAACATCCGGATAAATAGTGCCCTGGGCCAGCCATTTGGCGTTCTCCAGCTTTTGCGACTCTTCATCGAACACTTCAACAAATACCCGGCCAATAATTTTGCGCTTGGCTTCAGGTTCGTTTTCGCCTGCTAAGGCATCTAAAAAGCGCTGCTCGGCGTCAATTTTAATAATGTTCAGGCCAAAATGGTCACCAAACATATCCATCACCTGCTTGCCTTCGTTTAAACGCAGCAAACCGTTATCAACAAACACACAGGTCAAGTTGGTACCAATGGCGCGGTGCAACAGCATGGCCGTAACCGAGCTATCTACCCCACCGGATAAACCAAGAATAACCCGGTCAGTACCGATTTGCTGTTTTAAGCGGGCCACCGCATCTTCAATAATGGTGGCCGGGGTCCACAGTTTGTCGCAACCACAAATGTTAACAACAAAATGCTCCAGCATCCGCAGGCCCTGGCGGGTATGGGTTACTTCCGGGTGGAACTGCACGCCATAGAACTGACGGGCTTCATCTACCATACCGGCATGCGGGCAGGTCGCGGTCTGGGCACAAGTGACAAAGCCTTCCGGCACGCTGATCACTTTATCGCCGTGGCTCATCCATACGTCCAGCAAGGCATTACCGTTGCCACCTATATGATCTTCAATTTTGGCAAAAAAGTCGTTAGCCGCAATCACTTCTACCTGAGCATAACCAAACTCACGCAAATCTGAGCCCTGCACCTTGCCGCCCAGTTGCTCGGCCATGGTTTGCATACCATAACAAATGCCCAGCACCGGCACACCGGCGTTAAAGACATATTCCGGTGCGCGTGGCGAACCAGCTTCCGTTACGCTTTCCGGGCCGCCTGATAAAATAATACCGGTCGGGTTAAATTCGCGAATTTGCTCGTCGCTGACATCCCAGGCCCACAGTTCACAATAAACGCCAATTTCACGGACCCGGCGGGCAATTAACTGGGTGTACTGCGAACCAAAATCCAGAATCAAAATACGATGGTGGTGAATGTTCTTGCTCATAACAACCTTTGCAAAATAAGGCGGCGGGCCTGGCCCGCCGCGTAAACCTAATGTTGTTAGCCTAACCGGTAGTTAGGCGCTTCCTTGGTGATTTGCACATCATGCACGTGCGACTCACCCATACCGGCGGCGGTAACCTTAACAAACTCGGGCCTGGTGCGCAGGGTCAGCATATCCGGGCTACCCGTTAAACCCATCGCTGAGCGCAGGCCGCCCATTTGCTGGTGAATAATGTTTTCAATCGGGCCTTTATAGGCCACCCGGCCTTCAATGCCTTCCGGCACCAGTTTCTCGGCATTGTTACTGCCCTGGAAATAACGGTCAGACGAGCCATTACGCTGCGCCATGGCGCCTAACGAGCCCATACCACGGTACGATTTATAATAGCGGCCCTGATACAGCTCCACTTCGCCCGGCGCTTCTTCGGTACCGGCAAACATCGAGCCAACCATCACGCAGTGCGCGCCGGCCACTAAGGCTTTGGCAACATCACCGGAGAAGCGGATACCACCGTCGGCAATAATGCACACGTCCGTTCCTTTAACGCCTTCTACCGCATCAGAAATAGCGGTAATTTGCGGCACACCACAACCGGTAACAATCCGGGTGGTACAAATTGAGCCCGGGCCTATGCCCACTTTTACAGCATTGGCACCGGCTTCAGCTAAGGCTTTAGCGCCTTCAGCGGTGGCAACATTACCGGCAACTATTTGTAAGTCAGGGTACTGGGCGCGGGTTTGCTTAACCCGATCAATCACGCCTTGTGAGTGACCATGCGAGGTGTCAATCAACAGAATATCAACCCCGGCTTCAACTAAAGCGGCAATCCGCTCGTCAGTACCCGGGCCTACACCCACTGCAGCGCCAACCCGCAGGCGACCTAATTCGTCTTTACAGGCATTAGGCTTACTGGCGGCTTTGTAGTAGTCACGAACGGTGATCAGGCCTTTTAATTTAAAGTTGTCATCCACTACCAGTACTTTTTCAATCCGGTGCTGGTGCATCAGTTTAAAGGCTTGTTCGCGCGGGGCGTTTTCATTAACCGTCACCAGACGCTCACGCGGGGTCATTACCGCCTGCACGCTGGCCTGTAAATCGGCTTCAAAGCTCATATCACGGCCGGTAACAATACCCACCAGGTTTTGATCTTTATCCAATACCGGAAAGCCGGAGAAACCATGCTGCTGCGCTAAGGCCTGTACTTCACGTACCGTCATATCAGCCGAGGCAGTAACCGGGTCAGACACCACGCCGCTTTCGTATTTTTTCACCTTGCGAACATTAGCGGCCTGCTCTTCAATGGTCATATTCTTATGAATAAAACCCAGACCACCTTCCTGCGCCAGCGCTATGGCTAAACGGGCTTCGGTTACCGTGTCCATAGAGGCCGATACCATAGGAATATTCAGCGTGATGCTTTTGGTCAGTTGAGTGCGTAAATCCGCAGTGTGGGGTAGAACGGTAGAGTGCGCCGGCACCAATAACACATCGTCAAAGGTAAGGGCTTCTTTCTTGATCCTGAGCATTGCAACAATCTCGCTGTGAAGGATGAAAAGATAGGGAATGTTGCGGCGCTATTTTAAAGGATTGTTGGTGATAGAACAATCGGTTTTTTCTTTTTGTGTTAACAGCAGGCCTTGGCGTAAACTAGTCCCAGAACAGCTAACCCTGAGCCACTAATGCAAAACCCCGATATTTATACCGTTTCCCGTTTAAACAGCGAAGTCAGGCTTATTCTGGAGCTGCAGTTTCAGCGCTTGTGGCTGGTGGGCGAAGTGTCTAATTTTGTGCAGGCCGCATCGGGCCACTGGTATTTCTCGTTAAAAGATCAGGCCGCCCAGGTAAAAGTGGCGATGTTTAAGCAGGCTAATCGCAATGCCACGGTAAAACCGCAAAACGGCCAGCAGGTGTTAATCCGGGCGCGGATCAGCGTATACGAGCCGCGCGGTGAATATCAGCTGTTAGCAGAAATGATTGAACCGGCCGGCGACGGCCTGTTAAAACAGCAATACGAGCAGTTAAAAAACCGCTTACAGGCCGAGGGCCTGTTTGATGAAGCGCGCAAACAGCCGCTGCCCGCTCATATTAACCGGGTAGGCGTTATTACCTCGCCTACCGGCGCGGCTATTCGCGATATTGTCAGCGTACTGCAGCGCCGGGCGCCGGGTATTGAAGTGATTATTTACCCCTGCTTAGTGCAGGGCGAACAGGCGGCCGGCCAGCTCAGGCAAATGCTCAGTACGGCGATTCGGCGCAATGAAGTGGATGTAATTATTATTGGCCGCGGCGGCGGTTCGCTGGAAGATTTATGGTGTTTTAACGACGAGCAACTGGCGCGGGCCGTTGCCGCCTGCCCTATTCCGATAGTTAGCGCCGTCGGCCATGAAATTGATTTTGCGCTAACCGATTTTGTCGCCGATGTGCGGGCGCCGACCCCGTCTGCCGCGGCAGAGCTGGTATCACCCGATCAAAGCCATTTACTGGAGCGGCTGCGCCGCTTACAAAGCGCTTTGGTACAAGCCCAGCGCAGTAAACTTAACCATTTAAAGCCTGACCTGAAGCAACTGGAACAACGGCTGTTAACCCTTCATCCAAAACGGCGCTTACAACAACAGCAACAACGCTTAGACGAGCTGCAACTGCGCTTAAACCGGGTTATTGGCCAGCAGCTTGCTAATGCCAAACGCCAGCAGCAGTATTTACAGCAAAGCCTGCAGCATTTATCGCCTGCCAAAGCCATTAAGCAGCAGCACGAGCAGCTACAGCAACTACAACAAAGGCTGCAGCGCGGCATGAGCATGCAACTTAAGCAGCAACAACAAACCCTCGGCCGCCTAAGCAACCAGCTAAACACCGTAAGCCCGCTGGCCACCCTGGCGCGCGGCTATAGCATTACCTTTGACGATAAGCAGCAGGTGGTAACCAGCAGCAAACAGCTAAAAGCCGGGGCTAAGGTAGCGATTAAACTGGCAGAAGGTGGTTTTGATGCCGAGGTGAAAAAGCTGGCAGATACCTAACGGCCAATAAAATATATTTTAGTTTAGCTTTGGCATAAATCGCACGATTTAATTACTTTGCTCGTTTAGCGTTATTGGCTATACTTTGCATCTATTGTCGAATATGGAGCTTAGTCATGCAGACATTAACCGCAAATGACGCCAAACGAAACTTCGGTGAGTTACTACTGAACGCTCAGCGTGCACCAATTAAGATCAGCAAAAACAGCAAAGATGCGGTGGTCGTTATGTCTATCCACGACTACGAAGCGCTTGAGGTGATGAAAGCTGAGTACCTTAAACACTGCTTTACCACTGCGAAAGAAGACTTAGCGCAAGGAAATACAGTTGACGGCGAAACCTTTCTTAACTCGCTGTAACAACAGTTATGCAGAATAGACGATATAAGCTAAGTAACTTAGCCCAGGCTCATTTACTGGGAATAAAAAGCTATACTATGGAAAATTTTTCTGAAGCGCAGTGGCAAAAATACAAGCTAAGTCTGCTCTCTGGCTTGCAAATGTTAGCCGACAACCCCGGATTAGGCCGAAGCTGTGACAACATCTACCTAAACGGGTTTTACTTTCCTGTTGGCAAACACACAGCGTATTTCACAAAAGAACGCGACTTTATCCTGATCGTTGCCGTGTTAGGCCAACCACAACTGCCACAAAATCATCTGAAATAGAACTTCGCATGGAAATGACCAAAAAAACTACAAATGCTTTTTAAACCAACCGATAGGTTGAGCAGTTCGATTATTTTTTTGCGGGGCTAATGCCAGTCCAGTGCCAAAATATATTTAGCCTGCATTAACATCCAGAATATTGCTACCATGCTGAACAATACCCAGAACATTTGTGTAGCGTAATTTGGCTAAGTGGAGAACTATGTCACACAACACCATTACCCTGAATAAACAGCGCCAGCCGCTGGACCACCTGGAATCTGTCTGGCTGTTTGGTTATGGCTCGTTAATTTACAAAGCCGACTTTCCTTATCTGCAGTGTAAACCCGCCTGCATTTATGGCTGGCAGCGCCGCTTCTGGCAGGGCTCGCATGACCATCGCGGCACGCCTGAGGCGCCAGGACGGGTACTAACCTTAGTTGAAGCGCCGCGCGCACGCTGCGCCGGCATGGCTTATCAGGTAACGCCCGACACCTTTGAGCATTTAGACCATCGTGAGAAAAACGGTTACCTGCGGGTATTTACCCAGCTGCATTGGCTGGATGAGCAAGGAGAAACTGAAGGCCTGGTGTATTTAGCCAGCGCCGATAATGAGGCGTATCTGGGCCCGGACAGTGACGAGGCTATCGCGGCCCATATCGCCCAGAGCGAGGGGCCAAGTGGCCCAAATAGTGAATACTTGCTAAAACTGACGCAGGCCCTGCGGGATATGAATGAACAGGATGAGCATGTGTTCGCCATTGAACGCGAGCTGCTAAAGCAACTAACACCAGGATGGAGAGGGAAATAAAGAAATTGTGGATGCCCAATATTCCATTGGCGAGCTTGCATATTTTCAGGCTAATGACGATAACGATTTCTATCAAATCATTAGTTAACAACTGGATTGATTGTAGTCCAATCTTTAACCGATTCGTTAAAAAAGCCCGCTTCAGTATAGGCTTGCTCAATCCGACCTTGGGCTCTGAGTATCGTCAGACCTTTTTCGAGTGCCTCAAAGGTTATCTGTCCTGCCGGGTGTTGTTTGGAAACTGCCACATGCCGACTGTCATTTAATATTATCTTAATACCTTCTATTGCCACAATATCGTAGCCATCACCTGTAAAACGAAAGTTGTTACCGGGTAAGAAGGGTGCCAACATGACATCAACCCAACCACGACTAACAAGCTTTGCCTGTGAGGACCATACTTTTTCATTCAAAAGCTGCTTGGGTGCCAGTTGCTGTAAGCTAAGCCAGTCTGTTGCCCAAATAGGGGTGCTTACAAAACTAAGCTTTTGAATTTGTTCTAAGGTTTTCGCTGAATGAGCTCGGACATTATCGATTGCGGTATACAACCCTGCTATATATTCACCTCGACGAATAAGTGGCTGACTGATAAAAACTTGCGATTGAATATTATTAAGTTCACTTAACCAAAACGAGTCCAAACTAAGTAATAATAGGCCATCTTTAATGGAACGAAGATTTCTTGCGTCATAATTACCAGATTCAAAATGGATATCTAACTTAATCCCACCTAATGAAATAGCTTGTTGAATTAAAACGAAATCAACAATATCGCGGCTGGCATAGGGGCTGTTAAAGTTGGTGATATCTAATACGTGACGCCCAGCCAAAAATCTTTGCACATTACGATAAACATCATTATCAATGGAGATAGTTGTTTTCAGCGTTTGTGCTGAAACAGGCATTAACAGAAATAGCAATATGATAAGAAAGGGCATAGCAATTTCCTGATAATTATCACTGCAAAACATTATAGTTGATTAATGTAATGCAATTGATTAAAAGCGCATCTGCTGAAAAAGACTTTTTTGCGGTGCAGGCTTTGCAGGCAAATACCTACAAAGCCTGAGGTAGAGCATTACCCGGCTTTGCCGGCCTCTGCCTGTTGCTTTAATAAGGCTTTTTCTCTGCGACGCCGGAACGGGCTCTTAATATCTTCCAGGATCAGATAGAAGCAAGGTACCAGGATCAAGGTAATCAAGGTGGCAAACAGTACCGCAAAACTGAGTGATATCGCCATTGGGATCACAAACTGCGCTTGCAGGCTGGTTTCAAACATAATGGGCACTAAACCGAAGAAAGTGGTTAGCGATGTCAGCAAAATGGCCCGAAAACGCATACTGCCAGCAGAGATAATGCTCTCTTTTAACGATAAGCCTCGGTCCCGGGCCTGATTAACATAGTCGGTAAAAACCAAACTGTCGTTAATCACTACCCCGGCTGCGGCAATCATGCCAAAGAATGAAAAGAGTGACAGGTCAAAGCCAAGGAAGAAATGAGCCCATAATGCCCCGGTCATGCCGAAAGGGATCACCGACATAATGATCACCGGCTGACTATAGCTTTTCAGCGGGATAGCCAGCAGGATATAAACCAGCAGCAAGCCGGCCACCATGTACAACAGCATTTCGTTACGTTGTTTTTGCTGTTCTTCTATCTGGCCACCCAGTTCTGATTTAACCCCGGGAAAACGCTCCAGCAAATCAGGCATAATATCTGTTCTTACCAGCTTCACCACCTCAGAGGTAGTAACCTGCTCTTGATCAACACTGGCTTCAATCCGCACGTTTCTGAATCCCGCCTCGCGGTTAATCCGGGAAATACCCGGTAACTCGGCAATTTCAGCAACATCACCCAGCATCACATACTCGCCGGTGGGCAGTTTCAGGCGGGTATGCTGCAAAGATGCCACCTGCTGCCGATGCTCTCTCGGATACCGCACCATCACCCGTACTTCATCGCCGTCGCGGATCATCCGCTGCGCTTCTATGCCATAAAAGCTGTAACCAACCTGCTGCGCCAGCCAGGTGGGGGTTAAGCCCAACTGATGCGCCAGTGGTTTCAGTTCGAGGTTAAGTTCTTTACTACCGGAATCGATACTGGAGCCTAAATCATAAACGCCCGGTATTTTGCTTAACTCGCTGATTAACGCATGGCCGGCCGCATTCAGCTGGTCAATATCAGTGCCGAACAAGCGATAACCCAGTTCCCGTTGTCCGCCGCCACTGAATAAATCATCTTTGACCTGAATAGTCCGCACCCCGGCCAGTTCGGGTAAACTTTCCCGCCAGCGCCGGCCCAATTCAAAGGCACCTATAGGCCGGTCTTCTTCATCAACCAGAGTAACCAACAGGGTACCGCTGGTCTGGTTGTTCAGCCAGGCCATCACATGTTTTATCATCGGCTTGCCGGTTTGCTCAGTCACCAGGGCTTCCTGCTGATAAACAAGTTGTTCAAGCTGCTGCAAAATGGCCAGGCTTTGTTGCTCTGAGGCATTTTGATGCATTTCAAAGCGGATTTCCGGATAGTCATGCGGCACTGGCGGGGTCATGACCATTCGGACATGGTTGGCAGAAATTAAGCCAAAGCCACTGAGCAGGATGCCAAAAAACACCCCAAGGGTAACGTAACGGTGCGCCATACACGCTTGCAGCAACGGTTGATAACGTCGTTCGATAAAACCCTGAAAACGTTTATTAAAACGCATACGCCAGCCATTTTCCGGCAAAGGTTTTAATTTAGTATGGGCTAAATGGGCCGGCAGGATTAATTTTGATTCCACCAGACTGAAAAACAAACAACACACCACTACTATAGATATCACTTTAAATTCATTGGCTTCTATACTGTTGCCCAGCATAAAGGGCGCGAATACCGCCATAGTGGTTAATACGCCAAAGGTTGCCGGGGTGGCGACCCGCTGGGCACCGCGGATAATGTTATCGACACTATGCCCTTGCAGCTCGGTTTCATGATAAGCACTTTCGCCGATAACGATAGCGTCATCCACCACGATACCCAGTACCATTATAAAAGCGAACAAACTAATAATATTGATCGTGACGCCGGCAAACGGCATAAGCCAGATGGCTCCCAGAAAGGCAATGGGTAAGCCCAGCATCACCCAGAAGGCGACTTTAAAACGCAGAAACAGCATCAGCATTAAAAATACCAATACCGCGCCCTGCAACAGATTGCTCCACATCATGTTCAGACGGCCGTTCAGGTAGTACGTCATATCAACCAGGCTGTGTAACTGATAATCACCCTGCAATTGCTTATTTTTAAACTCAACGTACTGTTTAACGCTGGCGGCAACGTCAGGCAACGACTGGGTTGCCGAGGCTTTTACTGCCATAAATGCTGCGGGTTTGCCATCGTAGCGCATGTAGTTTATGCGCTCTTCAAAACCATCATAGATGTTAGCAATATCACCCAGCCGGATCATTTCGCCCTGAGGCCCGGTAATCACCGGCAACACGGCAAACTCGTCAGCCCGATAAGCCCGTTGCTCGGAACGGATTGTGATCATGCCGGCGTCTGAGCGGATCATCCCGGCAGAGACATTGTCAGAGTGCTGAGCTATCGCCCTGCTGATATCCTGTAAACTGATGTTGTAACGTTCAAGCGTCGCCGGATCGATTTCAATACCAATTTCCCATGCTGGCATCGCATCAAAATCAACGAAACTGATATTCTCCAGTTGCAACAGCTCATTCTTTATCTGCCGCCCCATCGCTTTTAGCGCCAGTTGATCCGACGTACCTGTCAGCACCAGATTTACCGCATCCTGGCGCCACTCTACCTGATAAATTGTCAAGGGTTCCATCGCGCCCGGAAAGGTACTGATGGCGTCCATTTTCAGTTTCACCTGATCTAAACGGGATGAAATATCTGTACCTGGTATCAGTTCAATGCTAACCCGGCCACCACCACGCCAGGCGTTGCTGCGATAACGCTTAATCCCTTCGATATCGGTCAGGGCTTCTTCTATTTTAATCAGGATGCCTTCTTCAATCTCCTGCGGTGCAGCACCGCGAAAGGTGGCATTAACGTGGATATAATTAACTTCCACTGCCGGAAACATCTGGCGCTGCATAGTGGCGTAGGTTACCAGCCCCATCACCACGATAAATACCATCAGCAAATTGGCGGCAACACTGTTGCGGGCAAACCAGGCAATAATGCCTTTGTCAGGATTATAAGGCATGATTTACTCCGCTTTAACCAGCTTATCGTCGCTTTGCTCAGTACGCACCGCCATCCCGGGCTGCGGGAAATTGGGCACCGTAAGAATAAGCTGTTGGCCATCGGTTAACCCCGCTTTGACATAAGCAAATTTACCGGTCTGCCGAACGACCTCAACGTGTTGCTGAGCCATGGTCATGTCCGGTTGCAATAACCAGACTTTGCCATTGGATAACGCATCTTGCGGGATGGTATACAGCTTGTCTTCAACCCGGCCTGCCAGACGCACTTCCACATACTGGCCAAAACGGATAACCGGCTGCTGGCTGCGCACGGCATAAGGATCATCAAGTTGCACCACTAAATGGCTCATTCTGGTCTGGCTGTTTATCAATCCCAAATCCCGTACCACTTTCGCATCGCGGCTAACATGCTCCGTTCTCAGCTGGGCCGGAATACCTGCACGCTCTGCAGGTAAATAGGCCAGATCAAAGCTGGCAACCGGTACATAAAGCTCTGCCTGCTCAACACTGTATAATTCGCCCAGCGCCGTACCGGTACTCACCACCTGGCCTAAACCTATATTGCGTTTTACTACCAGTGCATCATAAGGCGCGCTAATACGGGTACGATCTAAATCGCGATGAGCTTTCTGCAGGCCTGCCTGCGCTGATTTTAATGCTGCTTCTGCGCTGAGTAACTGAGGTTGGCGTAATGCTAAAGCAGTGATTTGATCGCGGGACAAGTGCTTTAATTCCTGCTCAGCTACCCGGGCTTGCGCCTGTTCCTGTGCCAGAGCAGATTGCGCACTGGCTACGGCAGCCTGAGCACTTAGTAAGGCCACCTGATAATCTGCATCATCCAGCTGCACCAATACGGTGCCTTTGGTAATAACGCCACCGGCAATAAAGTTCGGGTCTAAGGCGATGATCCGCCCCGCTACTTCGGGTGTTAAGGTGGTTTGCTCTTTTGGCCTGACTTCTGCCCAAAGCTGCAACTCAAAGCGATGCGATTGCGCCTGCAACTGCTGGGTAACAACCAGCGGAGCCTGGGACCTGGCCTGATCTTTTTGCAGCGGTGGTTTAGCTGTAGCTTGTATCGCAATAAATACCAGGAATGCTAATCCAAATACGCCGGCTGCAAGCAAGCCTTTTTTCCATGTTTTCATTAGTCCACTCCCTAGCTAATCTTCTGTGCTTAACATAGCAAAAAGGACGTAAAAAGATAGCGACAAACTGTTAGCAAATATGAACTGCAGCAGCAAAAAAAAGGATTGAATAGTATTAGCTATTCAATCCCCGCTTTAATATCAGCTTTACGCAACAGCTTAGGGCGTTGACACTACTCCTTCACTACATCAATAAAGTAATGACTTTCACCGGCGACCGTTTCCCGTACCAGACCATGCACATCGGTCTCAAAGCCGGGGAACTGGCCGTTAAAGGCCCGGGTAAATTTAAGGTAGTTAATGATGGTGGCGTTAAAGCGCTCGCCCGGCACCATCAACGGAATACCCGGTGGGTAAGGCGTAACTAACATGGCAGTAACCCGGCCGGCAATATCATCGATCGACACCCGCTCAATTTCACGGTGCGCCATTTTGGCCCAGGCATCAGCCGGGGTCATCGCGGTTTCAATGGTCGACAAATACATCTCGGTGGTCACTTTCGCCACATCGAACTGACGGTAAATATTGTGAATTTGCTGGCATAAGTCGCGCAGGCCAACTTTTTCGTAACGTGGGTTCTTGGCCACGAATTCCGGCATCACCCGCCACATTGGCAGGTTTTGGTCGTAGTCGTCTTTAAATTGCTGCAGCTCGGTAACCATTGAATTCCAGCGGCCTTTGGTAATGCCAATGGTAAACATAATAAAGAACGAGTACAGGCCGGTTTTTTCAATAATAATGCCGTGCTCAGCCAGGTATTTGCTGACAATAGTGGCCGGTATGCCCTGCTCGTCAAACTGGCCCAACATATTCAGGCCCGGGGTAATAATTGTGGCTTTAATCGGGTCGAGCATATTAAAACCCGACTCTATTGGCCCGAAACCGTGCCAGCTGTCGGTGGCATGTAACACCCAGTTATCGCGCTCACCAATGCCCTCTTCCGGCAGATGCTCAGGGCCCCAGACTTTGAACCACCAGTCGTCATCACCAAACTCAGCATCCACTTTGCGCATAGCGCGGCGAAAATCGATGGCTTCCAGTAAGCTTTCTTCAACCAGCGAAGTACCGCCCGGTGCTTCCATCATCGCAGCAGCGACATCGCAACTGGCAATAATCGCATACTGCGGGCTGGTTGAGCTGTGCATTAAATACGACTCGTTAAACCGATGCGTATCTAAATTACGGTTGGTGGCGTTTTGTACCAGAATTTGTGATGCCTGAGATAAGCCTGCCAGCAACTTATGGGTAGACTGGGTAGCGAATACCAGAGTTTCATCTGAGCGCGGCCGGTCTTTACCGATGGCGTGCATATTGCGATAAAAATCGTGGAAACTGGCATGCGGCAGCCAGGCCTCGTCAAAATGCAGGGTATCGATGGTTGAGCCCAACTGCTGCTTAATTTCTTCCACGTTATACAAAATACCGTCGTAGGTGCTTTGGGTAATAGTTAAAATACGCGGTTTTTTGTTTTTAGCATTCCGGGCAAACGGGTTAGCTTCAATCTTTTTAGCAATGGCTTCGGGCGAGAACTCACTTTTCGGGATCGGGCCAATAATGCCGTAATGGTTGCGGGTTGGCATTAAAAACACCGGTATCGCGCCAGTCATAATAATTGAATGCAAAATCGACTTATGACAGTTGCGGTCGACCACCACAATATCGCCCGGCGCTACCACTGAATGCCAGACCATTTTATTTGAAGTAGAGGTACCGTTGGTGACAAAAAACAAATGGTCAGCATTGAAAATGCGGGCGGCGTTTTGCTCGCTTTGCGCTACCGGGCCGGTGTGATCCAGCAACTGGCCCAGCTCGTCTACCGAATTACAAACATCGGCCCGCAGCATATTTTCCCCAAAGAACTGGTGAAACATCTGGCCGACCGGACTTTTTAAGAACGCCACGCCACCGGAATGGCCCGGACAGTGCCATGAGTAAGAGCCGTCAGACGCGTAATCCATTAAGGCATTAAAAAACGGCGGCGCCAGGGCATCCAGATACTTTTGCGCTTCGCGGATAATATGGCGGGCGACAAACTCCGGCGTGTCTTCAAACATATGAATAAAGCCATGCAGCTCACGCAATACATCATTCGGAATATGCCGGCTGGTCCGGGTTTCACCGTATAAAAATATCGGAATATCGGCGTTGCGTTTACGTACTTCTTTAACAAAGGCCCGAAGCTCAGTCAACGCGGTATTGACATCAGCATCGCTGCCGCTGCCAAACTCTTCATCGTCTATTGATAAAATAAAACACGAGGCGCGGCTGGCCTGCTGGGCAAAAGCCGTTAAATCGACATAGCTGGTGTAACCGACTACCTCGAAGCCATGGCTGCCGATAGCCTGGGCTAAATCACGAATACCTGAGCCCGAGATATTTTCTGAACGGAAATCTTCATCGATAACAATAACCGGAAAACGAAATTTCATCAGTTAGTCCTTGCTGTTAATCTTTTTTCGCCACTTTCTGACGGGCCTTCATTAACCGCTCGCGCTTGTATTTTTGCAGCGCGGTTTCGGTGTTCTTTTTGGTCGGTGTAAAGGGGTTCTCTCCCTCCCGGAACTCGATCCGTACCGGCGTACCCATCATTTGCAGCGCTTTGCGATAGTAGTTCATTAAGTAGCGTTTGTAAGAGTCAGGTAAGTCTTTAACCTGATTACCATGAATGACAATAATCGGCGGATTATAGCCACCGGCATGGGCATATTTCAGTTTTACCCGGCGGCCATGCACCATCGGCGGCTGGTGATCTTCCTGGGCCATTTTCATAATCCGGGTAAGCAACGAGGTACTAACCCGCTTGGTGGCTGAATCAAAAGCCTCTTCTACCGACTCAAATAAGTTACCGACCCCTGAGCCATGCAAGGCTGAAATAAAATGCAAGCGGGCGAAGTCGATAAAACCCAGCCGGCGGTCCAGCTCGCGTTTTACTTCATCTTTAATGCTGTCGTTCAGGCCATCCCATTTATTGACGGCAATGACTAACGAACGGCCGGCATTTAAGGCAAAACCCAGAATGCTTAAGTCTTGATCCGAAATGCCCTGTTGCGCATCCAATACCAGCAACACCACATTAGCTTCTTCAATGGCCTGCAGGGTTTTTATCACCGAGAATTTCTCGACCATGTCGTCAATTTTGCCGCGACGGCGCACGCCGGCGGTGTCGATCAGGGTGTAATTGCGCTCGTTGCGCTGCATTGGAATAAATACCGAGTCGCGGGTGGTACCGGGCATATCGAACACTACCACCCTTTCCTCACCTAATATCCGGTTAGTCAGGGTCGATTTGCCGACATTAGGCCGGCCAACAATCGCCAGTTTAATATGTTCACTGCGCAAGCGGGCTGCTTCGGCGTCAGCTTGTTCCTCGGTAAGGGTTTCCAGCGCCGGGCCAGGGTCAGCTTCGGCGTCATTGTCAGCCCCAGCTATTACGCTATCGGCCAGAAACGGTAATAAAGCATGCTGTAATAGTGACGACACGCCGCGGCCATGAGCAGCTGCTATCGGATATACCTCGCCAATGCCCAGGCTGTAAAAGTCAGCCACGGCACTATCAGCATCCAGGCCATCGATTTTATTAGCCACCAGAAACACCGGCTTTTCAACCCGGCGAATGTGGTCGGCAATGGCGCTGTCACCGACGGTCGCGCCCGCCCGGGCGTCAACCATAAACAGCACCACATCAGCCTCGTCTATTGCTTTTAAGGATTGCTCAGCCATTTCAACTTCGATGCCTTGCTCATTGCCATCGATACCACCGGTATCTACTACAATAAACTCCAGGCCTTCGAAATTAACCGAACCATACTTACGATCCCGGGTTAAGCCCGGAAAGTCTGCAACCAGAGCGTCACGGGTGCGGGTTAAACGATTAAACAGTGTGGATTTGCCAACATTGGCGCGCCCCACCAGGGCTACTACAGGTAACATTCAGTCAACCTCAGAAATAAGAAAACAGGCCCATTCAGGCCTGTTCCTTCAGTTATATGCCTAGGGTACCGGTTAAGGTACTTGTAATAAGACTAGCTCACCATTGCGGCTTGTCACTAATATATAGTCATCAGTAGCGACAGCTTCGCGGTAAAAACCTGAACCATCCATACTTTGCCGGGCAACGAAATCGCCGTTGTCCCGGTTTAGCCAGTGCAGATTGCCCTTCGCATCACCCACCACCAGATAGTCTTTATAAACAGTTGGCGCGGTTAGAAAATGCCGTTGTAAGCCCTGCTGGCCCCAAACTTCGGTGCCGTTGCGCCGATCTACTGCATAAATACCGCCGGTTGCGTCAACCAGATATAAAATATTGCCCGCCACTGCCATATTACGGAAACTGGCGTAGTCGCGCTTCCATAGCTGGCGGCCACTGCGCAGTTCCATTGCTACCAGCTCACCATTATAAGCAATTGCATACAAGGTACCGGCAACGACAATAGGCTTGGCATCTACATCCACCAGCCGGGATAAATCAGTGCTGCCTTGCGGCGTCGCTATCGCTTCTTCCCAGGCCTGATAACCTCGTTCAGCGATCAATACGCCAACCCGGCCCGTGCCGCTACCGTAAATAACGCCACCGGCTTCAATCACTGGCTCGCTAACCCCACGAATGGTAAGGGCCGGTTGTTCATCATCAAATACCCAGCGCTGCTCACCGGTATTCGGGTCCAGTGCAATCAGGCTGCCAGCAGTTGTGGCGACTACCAACAGGCCATCACCAATTGCCGGGCTGGCTAACACTTCACCTTTTACCGGCACCCGCCATAACAGCTCGCCGGTTTCAGCACTCAGTGCAAACACTTCACCATCTTCAGTGCCCAGGTATAATTTGTTATCGTTAAAAGCTACCCCACCGGCAATCCGGGCGGTATCGCCGCTAAAGCGGGAAAATAACGATGAACTACCTTCATTGCGTAAATCGAAACTCCATAAAGTACGGCCATTGCTGAGGTTTTTAGCCACTACAATACCGTCCCGGCTGGCGGCATACACTTTATCGTCACGAATAAGCGGCTTTAAGCCTGACTCATAATGTGCGACGCCCTTACCTACTTTACTTTGCCAGACTTTTTTTGGGCTGATGCTATTTTGCACGTCCGGCAGCACCAGTTTTTCTTTACTGGAACAGGCAGTTAGAGCCAGGGCTACAATTACAGCCGCTGATATTTTTCCGAATAATTTCACGCCTACCCCTTGTTAACTGGCTGTAATATGTGCCAATTCATCCAGTTTTACCTGCAATAATGGCCGGTTTTGCTCGCTGCTGGCCAATGCTTGCTGATAAGCCGCTTTCGCCTGAGCTAACTCGCCGGTTAACTGCAATACGTCACCTTTTAACTCGGCCTGCTGGGCTGCAAAGGCTTCTGGCACCGCTAACTGCAAGGTTGCCAGCGCATCGGCATAATTGCCCTGCTCGCGCTGTACCCGGGCCAGCCGTAACTGGGCAATCGCTTTTACCGGGGCATCTTTGGCGTTATTCATCACCCAGCTCAGATGCTCAGCAGCAACGGTAAGTTGCTGATTGTCAATCGCTTCGCGGGCTGCCAGCAAGGCAGCAAATACTGCATAACTGGTGTCACTCTGCGCATCAATAAAACCCCTGGCACTGGCTAGCCAGTCGCTGCCTTCGGTTTGCTGCTGTTCCAGCAACTGGCTGTACTGGGCTGATACCTGCTCTGCCTGGCTGCGCTGCTCGGCCTGAAAATAGCGCCAGCCGTATAGGCCTGCCAAACCAATCACCACACCACCTAAAATCGCTTTGCCGTAGTCATTCCAAAAGCGTTTAATGGCTTCAACCTGTTGTTCTTCGCTGCTGTAAATTTCCAATGTTACTACTCCGTAATATCCTGCTAATCTGTTTAAGTACCGGCTGGCTTGGGCCTGATGACAGTTTTTGCTGTCAGTACTGTTTATTGTTTGTTGATCTTTTTTACTAAAATGCGCCAGCCAGTAACTGCGGCAATGCTGTTAGCGCCAGAGTTTGTTGGGGCTTATCCTGACGCAGCCATTTCAGTGTTATCTCACCGCGTTCCAGCTCGTCTGCACCCAGAATTAACCCCAGTTCAGCACCCGACTTATCGGCCCGTTTCATTTGCTTTTTCAGGTTGCCGCCGCCGCAATGCAAGATAACACGTTTTGGCGCCAACTCGCTACGCAGCTGTTCGGCAATCGCAATGGCAGCAAGTTCCGCAGCTTCACCCATTGGCATAATATAAATATCGGCAACGGCTTCTGGCAGACTAACCAACTGCAAGGTTTGCAGTAACAATATCAGCCGTTCCATCCCCAGGGCAAAACCTACTGCAGGGGTGGGCTTACCGCCCAACTGTTCGACTAAACCATCGTAACGGCCGCCCGCACACACTGTGCCCTGAGAGCCCAGCTCGGTAGTCACCCACTCAAATACGGTTTTGTTATAGTAATCAAGGCCGCGTACCAGGGTCGGGTTTACCGTGTAGGTAATGCCCGCGGCATCGAGTCGCCGTTTTAACTGGCTGAAATGCTCCGCTGAATCCGCATCTAAATAATCGCTTAGCTGCGGCGCACCGGCTAATACCTCAGCCAATGCCGGATTTTTACTGTCCAGCACCCGCAACGGGTTGCTGTGCATCCGGCGCAGGCTGTCGTCGTCTAACTGTGACTTGTGCTGCTCCAGATAGGCCACCAGCGCATCGCGGTAAATTGCCCGGGCGTCATTTGATCCCAGCGAATTTAATTGCAGGCTGACATAAGGTGCCAGCCCCAGTTGCTGCCACAAATTAGCTGTCAGCATTATTACTTCAGCGTCAATATCGCTGCTTGCAATACCAAAAGCCTCCAGCCCGAACTGGTGAAACTGGCGGTAGCGCCCCTTTTGTGGCCGCTCATGCCGGAACATCGGCCCCATATACCACAACCGTTGTTCCTGGTTATATAACAGGCCATGCTCGTTGCCGGCCCGCACACAACAGGCGGTCCCTTCCGGGCGCAAGGTCAGGCTGTCACCATTGCGATCGGCAAAGGTGTACATTTCTTTCTCAACGATATCAGTTACTTCGCCGATAGAGCGTTTAAACAGCTCGGTCATTTCAACGATAGGAAAGCGGATCTCGCTGTAACCGAAGCGGGCCACTGTACTGCGTAATACCTGCTCAAGATGCTGCCATAGTGGCGTATCCTGCGGCAGGCAATCGTTCATACCGCGTATTGCCTGAATATTTTTTGCCAAAGCTAAATTCTCACTACCATGCTAAAAAGCGGGCGATTATAAGAGGTATCGTTGCTATCACCAAACCGCAGCCGCGTTAATCCAGTTGTTTTATGCCAATCAGCTGCTCACGTGCGACCAGGTACTGCCGCACCTGCTGCTCAAGCTGTTCAGCGATGTTGTTATTGTCCAGCCGCAGTTTCTGCCGCTGGCCATTTAAATAAAAACCACTTTTGCGGTTAGCACCGGCTACCCCTAAATCAGAAATAAGGGCCTCACCCGGGCCATTCACCACACAACCAATCACCGAAACCGTTAATGGCTCGACAATATCTTCCAGCCGTTGCTCCAGTTCATTCATGGTTTTAATGACATCGAATTCCTGGCGTGAACAGCTGGGACAGGCGATAAAATTAATGCCGCGCTGGCGAATTCGCAGCGATTTAAGAATATCAAACGCCACTTTGACTTCTTCTACCGGGTCGGCAGCCAGTGAAATACGCAAGGTATCGCCAATACCCTCTGCCAGCAGCATACCCAAACCTATAGCCGATTTGACGGCGCCAGCGCGGGCGCCTCCGGCTTCGGTAATGCCTAAATGCAGTGGTTGCTTAATTTGTTTAGCCAGCAATCGATAAGCCCCTACCGCCAGAAACACATCTGAGGCTTTAACACTGACTTTAAACTGATCGAAATTCAACCGGTCCAGAATATCAACATGGCGCATCGCCGATTCCACCAGCGCTTCCGGAGTTGGCTCGGTATACTTTTCCTGAATATCAGCCTCTAATGAGCCACCGTTCACCCCAATCCGGATCGGAATGTTATGATCACGGGCGCAATCAACCACGGCCCGGATCCGGTCTTCCCGGCCAATATTGCCCGGATTAATCCGCAGGCAATCAGCACCATATTCAGCCACTTTTAACGCGATACGGTAATCAAAATGAATATCGGCCACCAATGGAATTGTTGCTTGCTGTTTAATCAGCTTAAAGGCTTCAGCCGCTTCCATGGTGGGTACTGATACCCTGACTAAATCAGCACCGGCATCAGCAATAGCCTGGATCTGGGCCAGGGTGGCAGCAACATCAGTAGTGCGGGTGTTAGTCATTGACTGCACCGCAATTGGCGCATCACCACCAATGGCAACAGTACCTACATGAATTTGGGTACTCAGGCGTCGGATAATAGGATTGTCAGCAAACATGATTAATCGGGTTCCGCCAGGGTAAATTTAGCCACTCTGCCAGCTGGCAGCGATGACATGTCAAAAGGTTGATTATTCAGAGTAACCCGCACCACGCTGGGGTTACCCAGGGTTACCACAAAAGGGGCTTTACCGCTCACTGTCATTCGGTAACCCGTTTCTTTGGTACCATAAGCAATGCGGTTGCCATCGGCATCCAGCACATCAATCCAGCAATTATCGCTGAACTCCATGGTGATCACATCTGGTTGAGACAGCATGGATGCTTCAGTTGCAACCGGGCTGGCCAACTCAGGCAGTGGTTCAGCCGCGACAAAAGCAGATGCGCTGCCCGGTTCAGGTTCAGCTGAAGCACGGCTAATGTCTGGCTCGCTGTCAGTGGTCGCGGCAGTTGCACTACCCTCTGCCAGATTGCTGTTATCAGCCGCCACGCTTGCCGAAAGCTCTTGCTGCTCTGCTGCGCTGTCAGCACTGGGGCTGGCAGTTTGCCACCACCATACCACCAGCATCAGCACCAAAATAAACCCTATAGCATAGGTTAACCACATAAAGCGGTTTTCAGTGGCCTGCAGCTCAGCCCGATTTGAAAAAGTCCGCATTGGCTTCGCCTGGTCGGAACTGCCAGTGCTTTGCTGCTCGAACGCAGTAAGCACCAGCTGCTCAGAAAGTTTAACCAGCCGGGCATAAGCCCGCAGATAGCCCCGGACAAAAGTCACCAGCATCGAGCTGTCCAGCTGATCTGCTTCAATCTGCTTTACCAGATTAACCCGCAAATTTAATTGCAGCGCCACGTCAGCCACACTAAGTTTGCGTTGCTCTCTGGCCTGACGCAATAACTGACCCGCGGTCAGTGCAGTTGGCTCTGTTGCTTCTGATAGCTCAGTTGGTTCTGTTGTATTCATGGTTCAATACGGGCCGGGTCGATAACCAAAACCTGCTGGCCAACCTGCAACTTACTTTGCTCAGTTAAGTTATTCCAGGCCATAAAACGTTCCAGCCGGATATTATAGCGATAAGAAATGCCAAACATGGTTTCGCCTGCAGCAACCTGATGATAGGGCTCGGTTGCATCAAGCGGCTCACTGAATTCAGGCAGCCGGGCCACGGTTTGTTGTTGCTGCAACTGGTCCTGGTCAACTTTAGCTAACCAGATCCGCTGGCCGGTTTTAATAACAGATTCCGGGCTCAGCTGGTTCCACTCCATCAGCCGGGCCAGCCTGATATTATGTGCCACCGAAATAGCATACAGTGACTCACCTTCCTGCACCTCGTGAAACTTTACTGGCTCTTGGTCAGCATCCTGAGTTTGCATCTGCTCGTCCGCTGGCGTGGCAGTAATCAGCGGTTTGCTATGTTGTTGTGCTGTTGCCGCTTGCTCTGGCTGCGTTTGCGATTGAGCGGCAGACTGGCTTAGCGCGCTACCTTCGGCTGAGTTTTCAGTTGCAGTAGCGCTTTCAAAAGATTCGACCGGCACGGTTGCCGGGGTTGCAGCTGGTTCAGTTAATATGGTTTCATCCGGCAGGCTCGCAGGCGGCGTCGCTGCTAAAATAAGCTGACTGACCTGTTCCTGCTCAGCCTGTTGCTCGGCGGCTTGTTGCTGTGCCAATTGGGCTGCCTGCTGCTCTGCTAATTGCCTGGCTGCCAGTGCATCGGCCGCAGCTTTTTGCTCGGCGGCCTGTTGCTCTGCCAGCAGGCGGGCGTCATCAGCTGCTTGCTTATCTGCCAACTGCTGCTCTGCTAACTGTCTGGCAGCCAGTGCTTCGGCAGCAGCCTGTTGTTCTGCAGCTTGTTGCTCAGCCAGCAAGCGGGCGCTATCAGCTGCAGCTTGTTGCTCTGCCTCTTGTCTTGTGGCCAGAGCCTGCGCTGCATTGTCTTCTGTTGGTAACTGGCTGGTTACCAGGGCACCGGCAATTGCCTGACTACTTACTGAACTGGCCGCCGTAGCTGCGTTTGTTGTTACTTGCGCGGCCTCTGACAACCTTTCCTTTGCAGGGTCGGCTTCTGTAACTGCCGGCTGTGCAGTCTTCCGCCTGACGACTCTTAATCTGGGATTCGCAACCGGCCCGCTTGGTACCACCTCTGTGACGGCAGCGTCTGGCAGTACAATATTGGCCATCAGACTTAATTTATATTGCTCGCGTAATTGTTCAAATTCACTTTCCAGCAAACGTTGCTGCAGCAGTAACCTGGCTTCGGGGGTATCAATGTACAGGGTCAGTAAAAGTTGCTCAGCATGTTTCATGGTGCTGACATCGCCTTGCTTTTCTGCTACCAGATAATTAAGCAAGGTACTGCGTGCCGATACCCGGCCTAAGCGCTGGATCCGCTGCAATGAGGTTTTCGCGCCGACGTTATCACCCATCGCATAATTCAGGGCCGCCAGATTGATTAATGAGCTGATGCGTGTGCCATTGTGAGACACTGAAGATTCGAGAAAGGTTTTTGCTTTGCTAAAGCCTTGCTGATCGAGCTGACACAACGCCAGATTTTCATAGCTTTCCGCTACCCGGATATAACCCGGCCGTGAAATAGCCTTTAATAACAGCTCCTCTGCTTCATCATACTTACCAACCTGACATAAAAACGCACCATAGTTGTTATAGGCATCCGCATTATTGCTGTCTTTATCTAGTGCTTGCTTATAGGCTTCTTCGGCCTGCACCTGCTCACCGACGCTCTGATAATAAAACGCCAGGGCGTTATAAACTTCAGGCAAATCTGGCGCAAAGGCTTTAGCCCGTTCTAAGTTAAATTTCGCCTGAGTGGTGTCGCCACGGCGCAAATAATTTAAGCCCAGAGAAATTCGGGTGCGGGCAGCTTCACTGTTATCAAGATTACGTGTACCAACCTGGCGGTCAGAGCCAACATAGCTACTTTCTGAGACGCACGCAGTCAGGGTTAACGACATACAGAGTGCGAAGCCTACCGAAAATTTCTGCATTACCACTTGTCATCCCTTGGGTTACAGCAGCGTTTTAACCAGAATAGGCTGGCCTTTCTGCTGCTTCTTTATCAGTCTCTTGGTTCGATCAATCACATCGCCTACCAACTGGCCGCAGGCGGCGTCGATATCATCACCACGGGTTTTCCGTACCATAACAGTAAAACCGTGTTGTTGTAACACCTTGTTAAAACGGTCAATCCGCGAATTACTCGACCTTTTATAAGGTGAGCCCGGATACGGATTAAAGGGGATAAGATTAATCTTTGCAGGCGTATCTTGCAATGCCTGCGCTAACTCATGCGCCTGTTCCATGCTGTCGTTGATGCCATCAAGCATAACATACTCTACTGTGACCTTATCATTAGCCTTAGAGTTCTCAACATAACGACGCGAAGCCGCTAAAAACTGCTCCATCGGATATTTTTTATTAACCGGCACCAGTTCATCACGCAACGCATTATTTGGTGCATGTAATGAAATGGCTAACGCCACATCAATCCGCTCGCGTAACAGGTCGAGCGCCGGTACCACGCCAGACGTACTTAAGGTAACCCGGCGTTTAGACAGACCAAAGCCGTAGTCTTCCAGCATCAGTTCCATCGCTGGCACCACGTTATTCAGATTTAACAGGGGTTCGCCCATGCCCATCATCACCACATTAGTCACCGGCTTTTCGCCGGTATCACCGTAACTGCCAATAATCTGGGCAACCCGCCATACCTGACCGATAATTTCACTGACACTGAGGTTACGATTAAAGCCCTGCTGGGCAGTAGAACAAAAAGTGCAGTCCAGCGCACAACCTACCTGCGACGATACGCAAAGGGTGCGCCGGTCTTTTTCCGGGATCCAGACGGTTTCCACTTCCTGACCACCGGCAAGGCCCATCACAAACTTAATGGTACCATCCGTACTGTCCTGGCGGGTTACAACAACTGGCGCAGCGATAACTGCCAGGGTTTTTAACTTATCGCGCAATGTTTTATTGATATTGGTCATTTTGTCGAAGTCATCAACGCAGAAATGGTAAATCCATTTCATCACCTGATCGGCCCGAAACGGCTTTTCACCCAATGACACAAAAAATTCTTGCATTTGAGCACGGGTAAAATCTAACAAATTTACCTGGTTTACCGGCTTGTTCATACCCTGATGACTCCTGCTGACACTTATCAATAACTCACTGTTACTAATTAATTCTGACTCTTACTAAGGCAGAAAAGGGGCTGACGCCCCTTTCCTTCAGCTAACTCTTATTCGAATTAACGGGTACGGCTGCAAAGCTCAGCTTCAGTGAAGAAATACGCGATTTCACGAGCAGCAGATGCTGCTGCATCAGAGCCGTGTACAGCGTTCTCATCAATGCTGTCAGCATAGTCTGCACGTAAAGTACCGGCTAAGGCATCTTTCGGGTTAGTAGCACCCATAATTTCACGGTTTTTCCTTACTGCATCTTCGCCCTCTAATACCTGAACCATAACCGGGCCAGATGTCATAAAGCTCACCAGTGCTTTGAAGAAAGGACGCTCTTTGTGCTCGCCATAGAAACCTTCAGCTTGTTCCTGACTTAAGTGTAGCATTTTAGACGCAACAATCCGCAGGCCGGCAGATTCGAAACGGTGGTAAATAGCACCGATCAGGTTCTTCGCTACTGCGTCAGGTTTAATGATTGAAAAAGTACGTTCTAAGGCCATGTCAGGCTCCTGTAATTAAAGGATTAAAATTTTAAGGCGGCAAATTATACGCTAGTTGTAAAAAAAAACCTATTTTTGCTGACAAAAAAGCCGCAACACTACGTTGCGGCTTTTTATAACACTTTCTATTTCCTTACAGCTGACGCTAGAAGGTTGCGACCACTTTTACGCTACCGTCCACACTACTACTACTGATATAACCAATCGCCATAGTATCAGCGGCAACGGCAGCTTTAACCGCAGCATCATCGGCCAGCTCTTTTGGTGGTGTACCTTTACCAGTAAACACCAACTTTGACCAGTAAGCTTTTAACTGAGCAGATGAACGGTTTAACACTTTATTGTCAAACTGATCTCTTGCAGCCTGGCCCTCTGCCATATTCAATGGTGTGGCTTTACTGCCATCGGCGAAGCTGGTCGCACGGCCTAAAAATAACCGGTTCAGATCGTCTGCTGATACTGGATTGGCATTGGCCGGATTAACCACAACAGATATCTCGGCTTGCACACTGAAACTGAGTGCCATAACCAAAATTGCAATAATAGATTTCATCTCGTTTCTCCTTAAAATACCAGGTCAACACCGGCAACTAATAAGCCGACCGTATCATCAGTTAGCTTATTTTTTTGCGATGTATACTGCAGCTTAAAGGCCGCTGACGGGTGAAAATCATATCGCAAACCGATGTTAAGTGTATCAGCCTCCACTTGCTGGCTTTGTACAGTAGCAACAGTACCAAAATATAACGGCGCTAGCGGCGTCGCTGCCAAGTTCTGGAACGGCTGATAAATCTCTGGTTTAGCATCATGACGTTGCCACTCATACGAGATATAAGGCGTAACACTGCCTAAACGATAAGCAACTGATACAAAGTAATTATCGCGATTAGCAAAAAAAGTGTTCTCAACTTCTGTGCGGTTAAACTCGGCCACGATGACTAAATTTTCACGATCGATGCCGCCGCCGATGCCAATAAAAGTACCCTTATCTTTATCAAAACTGATTTCACTAGCCAGTGCTGACAAGCCATTGCCGTTTAAACCGGCCAACAAATTGTTTACAGATTCGTTAGCAAAAGTCAGTGTTGCATCAGCGGTGTAGTAAGCTACACGGAAGTTATACCAGTCCCGACTGAGCTCCCAGCTGGCACCGTAAAACCCTTCAAGCTTACCATCGCCCAAACCTGTGGTACCGTTGTAACCGCCTATCATTGCCATGATTGTCGAGTCAAAACCGCCAATTATGCCAGTGCGATACAGCGATACACCTTCAATATTATCGAAACCCAAACCGTAAACACTGCGCGGCACCCGCGACCAGTCATAAGCATAACCCACATCCATATATTCTGAATATTTGTAAAATGGCGCACGTAATCGGCCGGCATTAATAGTGGTATTGTCGTTTAAATGATAAGACAAAAACGCCCATTCGAAACCAATATCAAAGTCTTCGTTGCCGCGGCCCATCATTTGCGCGGTAACTGATAATTTTTCACCCAGATCAGACCGCACCTGCAAAGCCATCAGACTTTCATTCTTAAAATCCAGATTATCGGTATAGCCATATAATTCCTCATCGCTGCCCATAGTCATACCGGCTTTAATTGACGCAAAGCCATTAATAGTTATATCTGCGAATGCCGGAGTGGCTAGCCCGGCTATCGCCAGTGCTATTAGAGATTTTTTTATCATAATTACCCCATACGTTATCGATGTCTCACTGATCCTAGCTCAATCGCTGTAATTCTCCAGTTAATATTTGTTATTTATTATTCAAGATCAGTTGTTTGCCCACAAAAAAACGGCCACCAGGGCCGTTTTTTTGTGTTGCAGGCTAATTAATGGCCTTCACTAACCATATTTACCGTGTATTTCGGTATTTCTACCACCAAATCTTCATCGGCAATCCTGGCCTGACAACCCAGCCGTGACTCCGGTTCCAGCCCCCAGGCTTTATCCAGCATATCGTCTTCCAATTCATCACTTTCGTTAAGTGAGAAAAATCCCTCGCGCACGATAACATGGCAGGTGGTACAGGCGCAGGATTTCTCGCAGGCGTGCTCAATAGCAATGCCGTTTTTCAATGCCACATCCAGCACGGTATCACCTATGTTAGCATCAAGTGCTGCGCCTTGCGGACACAATTCAGCATGGGGTAAAAATACTATTTTTGGCATGGTTAAACCTCGTCGACTTTATGGCCCTGCAAGGCCTGCCGGATTGATTTATCCATACGCCGGGCAGCAAAGTCATCTGTTAAAGTATTAGTGTGTTCGATGGCCGCTTTAATCGCCGCCGTGTCTTCTTGTTGTCGCACGTCGGCCAGGGTTGCCAGTGCTGTGTTAATTTCTGTCAACTCCTGCTCACTCAGCAGCGCTCCATCATGCTGCAAGGCAGCAGTAACGGCTTCCAGCACCCGGTCAGCTTCAACCTGCTGCTCACGTAATAAACGCCGCTGCATATCCTGGCGGGCGTGTTGCATTGAGCCACTGATCATACCGGCTACCTGCTCGTCAGTTAAACCATAGGATGGTTTAACCTGAATCCCGGCAGCAACACCGGTTGACTTTTCTTCGGCACTGACACTGAGCAAGCCATCGGCATCGACCTGAAAAGTCACCTTAATATGAGCCCCACCGGCCGGCATTGGCGGAATACCGCGCAGTTCAAAACGGGCCAGCGAACGGCAGTCTTCCACCAACTCGCGTTCGCCTTGCAGCACATGAATAGCCATTGCAGTCTGGCCATCTTTAAAGGTGGTAAATTCCTGAGCGCGAGCCACCGGAATCACGGTATTACGCGGAATGACTTTTTCGGTCAGACCGCCCATGGTCTCAAGGCCCAGCGACAACGGAATCACATCCAACAGCAAAGTTTCGTGCTCGGCTTTGTTACCCACCAGCACATTAGCCTGAATCGCCGCACCCAGCGCGACCACTTTATCCGGGTCAATCGACGTTAACGGTTCGGTAGCAAAAAACTGACCGACCTGACTGCGCACTAACGGCACCCGGGTAGAGCCCCCCACCATCACCACTTTCGCCACTTCGTCCGGTGTTAAATCGGCATCGCGTAATACCTGGCGGCAGCTACGAATGGTTTTCTTAACCAGGGCGCCGCACAGCTGTTCAAACTCAGCACGGCTCAGGCTGCCTGAAAGCTTCTGCTCATCAGCGTTAAAAGCATAGTCGGCCGTATCATTGTCGGTTAACTGCTCTTTCAGCTTACGGGCAGCAGTTAAATACTGACGCCGACCTGTATGGCTTAACTGTTGCTGGCCACTTTGCTGCTGTAACCAGCCAACAATAGCCTGATCGAAATCGTCACCGCCCAGCGCAGAATCACCACCGGTGGCCAATACTTCAAACACACCGCGCTTTAAGCGTAAAATAGAAATATCAAAGGTACCGCCGCCTAAATCGTAAACGGCAATCACCCCTTCCTGGCCGGAGTCGAGGCCATAAGCCAAGGCAGCTGCTGTGGGCTCGTTTAGTAAGCGCAGTACATTTAAACCCGCCAGCTTGGCGGCATCTTTAGTGGCCTGACGCTGGGCGTCATCGAAATAAGCGGGCACTGTAATCACTACACCATTTAACTCGCCACCCAGCACCTGACTGGCCGTATCGGCCAGGGTAGCCAAAATTTCAGCTGACACTTCGACCGGGTTTTTCACCCCTTCGCGGGTGGCCACCGCAGCCAGGCCACCTTGATCGACTAACTGATAAGGCAATACCCCGGCAAGCGGCTGGGTTTCAGCATAGCCTTTACCCATCAACCGTTTAATAGAAAAGATGGTATTGCTGGCATCAGCTGCTGCTGCAGCAACAGCTTGCTGTCCTACCTCGGTTTTATCCGGGCCGTAACGCACCACCGACGGGATCATGTCAACACCAGCAGCGTTATGCAGGGTACTGGCCTGGCCGCTGCGCACAGCGGCTACCAGTGAATTAGTAGTACCTAAATCGATACCTGCTGCCAGTTTATGTTGGTGGGGCGCAGCACTCTGGCCGGGCTCTGCAATCTGTAATAACGCCATAGCTTAGTTTAGTCTTGTAATTGCTGTTCAATTAACTCCAGCTCGTGCTGTAGTTTAAAGAAAAATTTGAGTTTACGCACCAGTTCCGCGGCCTGCTGGTTTTGCTCAGCCGTATTGGCTTCGAGTGCTGCTGCCAGTTGCCTTAACAACAGCTTGCGTTGTTGCTGTAATTGTTGCTCCACGGCCATAATGGCGTCTTCCGGGTCATCACTTGTGCTGATCTCTTCCAGCTGTTCCCGCAATTCCATTTGCGCCATCAAGAACACCGGATCGGTGAAACTACGTTGCTCATGGCTTATTTTCAGACCACGCAGCGCCAGTAAATGCTCTGCCCGCAACAGTGGTTGTTTCAGGCTGTGGTAAGCATCGTTAATATTGGCGGTTTGTTGCACCGACATTAAGCGGTCACGATTAGAGGCGGCCGCATAATTGTCAGGATGAAATTTGCGCTGTAATGCCAGATAACGAGAACCGAGTTCAGTTAAATCCAGCTCAAAGGTTGCCGGCAAATCAAACAACTGAAAATAATTCATCTAATATCGGCCTTACAGCAGTCGGAAAAATTAAACGGTAAAGCTTTCGCCGCAACCACATTCGCCGTTAACGTTGGGGTTCTTAAACTGAAAACCTTCGTTCAGGCCTTCTTTAACAAAATCCAGCTGAGTGCCATCGATGTATACCAGGCTTTTACCGTCGACAATCAATTTCAAGCCATACTCTTCAAATACCTGGTCATCGGCGTTCAGCTCATCGACAAACTCCAGCACATAGGCCAGGCCGGAACAACCGGTGGTTTTAACGCCAACCCGTAAGCCCAGGCCCTTGCCGCGATTTTGCAGAAAGTTACGCACTCTTTCAGCTGCCGCTGTGGTCATCGATATTGCCATACCGCCTTAACCTCCGCGCTTTTGCTTATAATCGGCAATGGCCGCTTTAATTGCATCTTCTGCCAGAATAGAACAGTGGATCTTCACCGGTGGCAGCGCCAGCTCATGGGCGATGTCAGTATTTTTAATTTGCTGAGCTTCGTCCAGGCTTTTGCCTTTAACCCACTCGGTTACCAGCGAGCTGGAAGCGATGGCACTGCCACAACCATAGGTTTTAAACTTGGCATCTTCAATAATACCCTGTTCGTTAACCTTGATTTGCAGTTTCATCACGTCACCACATGCCGGCGCCCCTACCATACCGGTAGCGATGCTTGGGTCATCTTTTGCGAAAGAACCCACGTTGCGTGGATTTTCATAATGATCGATTACTTTATTGCTGTAAGCCATGATCTGTTACCTCGTTGGGCCCGGTTGCGCTTAATGCGCTACCCAAGCTACAGTGTTTAAATCAATACCGTCTTTGAACATGTCCCATAACGGCGACATTTCGCGTAATTTATCAATCGCCTGATGAACAATTTTAATAGTGTGATCAATTTGCTCTTCAGTGGTAAAACGGCCGATACTAAACCGGATGGAACTGTGAGCCAGTTCGTCAGTTAAGCCCAGGGCCCGTAATACGTAGGACGGCTCTAAGCTGGCTGAAGTACAGGCCGAACCTGATGATACGGCAATATCTTTCAGTGCCATAATCAATGACTCGCCTTCAACAAAATTAAAGCTGATATTGGTAATACCCGGTACCCGTGGCGCGCTGCCACCATTTAAGTACACCTGTTCAATATCTTTAATGCCATCCCACAAACGATCACGCAGTGCGGTGATCCGCTCCCGCTCGGCCGCCATTTCTTCTTTAGCTAAACGGAAAGCTTCACCCATCGCCGCGATTTGATGTGGAGCCAGAGTGCCTGAACGCATACCGCGCTCATGGCCACCACCGTGGGTTTGCGCTTCTAAGCGAATGCGCGGTTTACGCCGCACATATAATGCGCCAATGCCCTTTGGGCCATATGTTTTGTGGCCGGAAAACGACATTAAGTCGACTTTCAGGCTTTGCAGGTCGATATCTACTTTACCAGTGGCCTGGGCGGCATCAACATGAAATACAATACCTTTACTGCGACACAGCTCACCGATAGCAGCAATATCCTGAATAACACCAATTTCGTTATTAACGAACATAAGGCTGACCACAGTAGTGTCAGGCCGCATAGCCGCTTCCAGTTTAGCCAAATCAACCAGGCCATTGCTTTCCACGTCCAGGTAAGTAACTTCAAAACCTTCACGCTCCAGCTGGCGCATAGTATCGAGCACCGCTTTATGTTCGGTTTTAGCGGTAATTAAATGCTTGCCCTTTTTCTTATAAAACTGGGCTGCGCCTTTAATCGCCAGATTGTTTGATTCTGTCGCACCAGAGGTAAACACAATTTCCCTTGGATCGGCATTAACCAGCTCAGCTATCTGGCTGCGGGCAACTTCTACTGACTCCTCTGCCTGCCAGCCGAAGCGGTGCGAGCGGGACGCCGGGTTACCAAACTCACCATCCATCGTCAGGTATTGCATCATTTTTTCGGCCACACGCGGGTCAACCGGGGTGGTTGCCGCATAATCCAGATAAATAGGTAGCTTCATTGTTGGCTCCGTAATGCGTTTACAACTGGCAACTAACTTTGATGTCAGTTGCAGGATTCTTTACATTGCGACTGTTTTGCCGCTGTGCAATGGTTTGCACATCTTGCTGGCTAACTAGCGCAGCCAGACTGATATTGGTTAAAAAGTCTTCTATCCGATGGCTTAAATCATGCCATAGGGTGTGAGTTAAACACTTAGCGCCACTCTGGCAATCTGATTTACCCTGACAGCGCGTGGCATCCACTGACTCGTCAACTGCGGCAATGACCGCTGAAATAGAAATGGCTTCTGGTGCCAGCCCCAGCCGGTATCCACCACCTGGCCCGCGCACGCTGCTGACTAAACCTTGTTTACGCAAGCGGGCGAATAATTGTTCAAGATAAGATAGCGAAATACCCTGGCGCTCAGAAATATCGGCCAGCGGTACCGGACCCTGCTCTGCGTGCAGTGCCACATCCAACATAGCAGTTACAGCATAGCGACCTTTCGAGGTTAATCTCATAACACGCTCCCAGAAATCATGCTGGCTATTGTACAATCCTGACTGTTTTAGTCAAGTATATATCCTAGCAAACTGGTCAGGTATTATTCGCTCAGCAAGATTTAAATGCCTGGATCAAAGGCATCTACTTCTTTACGTCGTTGTTCAGCGGCTTGCTGCTCGGCCCGTTTAAAATCTTCTTCCGGTAAATCCAGCTCCGGCATTTCAGCACAGACATTGCCACCAAGATTGTTAACACTGCTGCATAACTCAGCGACTTTATTATCGAGCAGATGAATGTGATCGAGCAAGGTACCAATAGCGCTGGCTACAGGATCGGGATTTTCAGCCGACACGGCATAGGCATCAAACCCAAATTTTTTTGCCAGATGCTGCCGCTGCTCGCTGACTTCTGCCGCCACCTTGGCGACAATCCGGCCAGGAATGCCGACCACTGTAGCGCCGGCCGGTACATCACGCACCACCACGGCATTCGATCCAATCCGGGCGTTCTCACCTACTTGCAGCGGCCCTAATACTTTGGCGCCGGCACCAATTACCACACCATCACCAAGGGTAGGGTGACGTTTACCGGGGTTCCAGCTGGTGCCACCTAAGGTAACACCATGGTATAAGGTGCAGTCATCACCAATTTCGGCTGTCTCGCCAATAACCACGCCCATACCGTGGTCAATAAAAAAACGGCGGCCGATTTTAGCACCCGGGTGGATCTCCACTCCGGTTAACCAGCGGGCAATGGTACTTAAAAAGCGGGCCAGCCATTTAAAATTCGCCCGCCAGAGTTTGTGGTTAAGCCGGTGCCACCAGATAGCATGTAGCCCCGGATAATTTGTAAGTACCTCAAAAGTACTGCGTGCGGCCGGATCCCGGTCAAATACGCTTTTTATATCTTCTCTGATACCCGCAAACATCGCCTTACTCCTTGTGAGTATTGCTATCAACTTTTTCCAGCCGCTGCATCGAGGTTAGAATGCCGCGTAAAATATTGTATTCAGCCTCTTCCGGTCTGGCCCGGTTAAACAGCCGTTTTAATTTGGTCATCACCACGCCTGGATGCTGCTTTATAATAAAACCGGTATGCAGCAGTGCGGTTTCCAGATGCTGATAAAGATTTTCCATCTGAGCAGAACTTGGGTAGGTCACCTGTTCTGTTGTAACCGCTGCTGGTTGCGCCGTAAGATAAGCCATCCGCAATTCATAGCAGACAATTTGGACAGCCATCGCCAGATTCAGCGAGCTGTATTCAGGGTTAGCGGCAATACAGACATGATAATTGCACAGTTGCAATTCTTCATTGCTCAGGCCACTGGATTCACGGCCAAACACTACCGCGACCGGCTTGTTGCTTTGGGCTATGGCCAATTCGGCGCATTCACGCGGCTCCAGCATGGGCCAGCTAAGGGTGCGGGAACGGGCACTGCTGCCAACTACCAGGGCACAATCAGCCACCGCTTCTGCCAACGTATCAAAGGTGGTAGCTGCAGCCAGAATTTCGCTGGCGCCAGCGGCCAGTGCATAGGCCTGACCATCCGGTGCGGATTTTGGTGCGACCAGACATAGCTGGGATAAGCCCATGGTCTTCATGGCACGGGCCACCGAGCCAATGTTGCCGGTATGAGTGGTGCCAACCAATACCACTTTAATATTGTCTAAGGCAGACAACATATTATTGTCCATAGAGGAACACCTGATAACGCGAGTTAAAAAGGCAGGCATTCTAGCATAGGCCTGGCAAATTGTTGATTGAAATTTAGCAGTCTGGCCATCTAAATGCAGCTGATGCCAACTGTCGATAAACACTGCAATTCACAGTCTGCTTTGCTAAACTAGCGCCAATTTCAACAAAGAGAGACTGAAGATGAAAACACTTAGCAAAGTTATAACGTTATCAGCAATACTCTTGGCACTGCCAGTACTAGCAGACAGCAACACTGAAGCCCTGCAGCAAGCCGCAGATCATCATAGCCGCAGCGAACAGAACAAAAGCCGGGACCAATACCGTAATCCTGTCCAAACCTTGCAGTTTTTCGAAGTCACCCCCCATAGCACAGTGGTGGAAATATCTCCTGGTGGTGGCTGGTACACTGAAATCCTGGCGCCGTTGTTGGCGGCTCATGGCACCTATTACGCAGCCCACTTCCCGGCAGGTAGCAGCTCAGATTATTACAATAGAAGCCTGGCATCATTTAAAGCAAAGCTGGCAGCTGACCCAATATACAGCCGGGTAAACTTAACCGAATTTGCACCAGATAACAGCGGCGCTATTGCGCCGGCAGGCACTGCCGATGTCGTACTGACGTTCAGAAACCTGCACAACTGGTATGGCCGGGGTGGTGACGAAGGCATGGTGGCAATTTTCAAAGACTTCTATAAAGCACTAAAACCCGGTGGCGTGCTGGGCGTGGTAGAGCACCGCTTACCGGCTGCAAAAGCTGACGGCGACTGGAGTAAAACTGGCTATTTTCCTGAGCAGCTAACCATCACCCTGGCAGAGCAGGCTGGCTTTGTGCTGGACGAAAGCAGCGACATTAACGCCAATCCGAAAGACACTGCCGACCACCCGAGCGGTGTCTGGACTCTGCCACCGTCACTGCGGTTGGGCGAGCAAGATAAAGCTAAATATCAGGCGATTGGTGAAAGCGATCGTATGACCTTAAAATTTCGTAAACCTGAAGCACAATAAACGGAAAACCCGATGAAAGTATTGGTAATTGGCGGCGGCGGCCGCGAACATGCCCTGGCCTGGAAGGCAGCGCAGTCTCCTTTGGTCAGCCAGGTATTTGTGGCGCCCGGTAATGCCGGCACGGCCCGTGAAGCGACCCTGCAAAATGTAGCTATCGCTGCGGACGATGTGCCGGCATTGCTGGCCTTTGCCACAGAGCACGATATCGGACTAACGATAGTTGGCCCGGAAGCACCACTGGCCAAAGGTGTAGTAGATGTATTTCGCCAGCAGGGCCTAGCTATCTTCGGCCCTACGCAGGCGGCAGCGCAGTTAGAGAGCTCCAAAGCTTTTGCCAAGGACTTTCTGGCTCGCCATCAGATCCCGACCGCCGCTTACCAGAATTTTACCGAGATTGCCCCGGCCAAAGCTTTTGTAAAACAACTGGGCACACCTATTGTGATTAAAGCGGACGGCCTGGCAGCAGGCAAAGGGGTCATTATTGCGCAAAGCGAAGCAGAAGCCTTTGCTGCCATTGACGATATGCTGGCCGGCAACAAATTTGGTGATGCCGGCAGCCGGGTGGTGATTGAAGAATTTCTGCACGGTGAAGAGGCATCTTTTATCGTAATGGTAGATGGTGAACACGCGCTGGCGTTTGCCTCGTCACAGGATCATAAAGCCCGCGACAACGGTGACAAAGGGCCGAATACCGGTGGCATGGGGGCCTATTCACCTGCGCCGGTGGTAACACCTGCCGTGCACGACTGGGTGATGCAACAGGTTATTTACCCGACGGTGCGTGGTATGGCAGCAGAGGGCAATGTATTTACCGGCTTTTTATATGCCGGCCTGATGATTTCGCCGGATGGTTCAGCCAAGGTCCTGGAGTTTAACTGCCGCTTCGGCGATCCGGAAACCCAGCCGATTATGCTGCGATTAAAATCAGACTTGGTAGCACTTTGTCAGGCGGCGGTAAACGGCAAGCTGGACCAGGTGAGTATTGATTTCAGCGAACAGGCTGCCGTTGGAGTAGTGCTGGCAGCCGGCGGTTACCCGGACAGCTATGCTAAGGGCGCCGAAATTAAAGGTTTAGATGGTATCGATAACGCCAGTGCCAAAGTATTTCATGCCGGCACTGAGTTTAAAGACGGGAAAGTCGTGACCAATGGCGGGCGGGTACTTTGCGCCACAGCGCTCGGTGCCAACGTTAGTGCCGCGCAGCAAGCCGCCTATCAGCTGGCCAGCCACATTAGCTGGGACGGTATGTTCTATCGCAGCGACATCGGTTATCGTGCCGTTGCCCGAGAGCATAAACAACAAGGCTAAATTCATGCGCTTCATAACGTTAATGCCGCTTTTAGCGGCACTGTTAAGCCTGACGGCTTGCAGCCAACCACAATCGCTTCATTGTGACAGCGCCTTTCAGGCAATTTCTGTTATTCAGGGCAAGACAGAACAAAGCCCGTTGTTAGGCCAGCAAGTGATAACCCGGGGAGTGGTGATAAGCGAAATCTATGCTGACTCGCCCTTGCCAGGGCTGATGCTGCAAAGTCTGACGGCGGATGATACCCCGCTGACCTCAGAAGGCTTATTTATTCAGCTAAATGATGGCAACCAGTATCAACAGGGTGATGTACTGCTGTTACAAGGCACTGTAGCCGAAATTAATGACCTGACGTCGCTGGTTGATATTAGTCAGATCGTGCGCTGCGACACTGATATTGACCCTAAACCCACAGCTGTTTCACTGCCACTTAGCTCTCAGCTGAGCTTTGAAGCACTTGAGGGAATGTGGCTTAGCTTCTCACAGGATTTAATTGTTAATGACAGCTATCAGCTTGGACGGTATGGCGAGCTTATACTGGCCGACCAGCGTTTAATTGTACCAACTGAAATTAAGCTACCAGGTGAAGAGGCTAACCAGTATGCAAAACAACAACTAAGACAAATGTTGGTGCTGGACGACGGGCGCTGGCAGCAGAATCCTGATCCGGCGCCTTACCCGCCGAGTGGTTTAACAGCCAATAACACTATCAGGTTGGGTGATACGGTGCGAGGTGTCAGTGGCGTCCTGTTCCAGGATGAGCGCGGTTACCGGCTTATCCCTACCGGAACTCCGGAATTTATTAATACTAATCCCCGCCCTGTCGCGCCGGTTGCCAAGCAACCAGAGGAGTTGCGGATAGCGGTGTTTAATGTCCTGAATTTTTTTACCGGCCATGGCCAGGCTGAGCCTTTCCCAACCCGCCGTGGCGCTCGGACGCCGACAGATTTAGCCCGTCAGCAGGCAAAGCTGGTCAGCGCGTTGGCGGCGATGGATGCGGACATTATCGGTTTACTGGAACTGGAAAATAATGGCTACGGTAACGGCAGTGCCATGGCAACGCTGGTTGCGGCATTAAACGAAGAAGTCAGCACCCCCTATACCCTGGTTAAAACTGCAGAGACTCCGGGCACTGATGCTATTAAAGTAGGCTTAATATACCGGCAATCAGCGGTCAGCGAAACCGGCACAGCTGCTACCCAGACGGCTGAGCCTTTTACCAGGCTGAACCGGGCGCCGGTGGCTCAGAGCTTTAAACATCTGGCCAGCGGCAAAGATGTTACCGTAGCGGTTAATCATTTTAAATCGAAAGGCAGCTGCCCGCGGGACGATAGCCTGCAGTTACAGGCAGATCAGCACGACGGTCAGGCTTGCTGGAATGCGGCCCGGGTTGAAGCCAGCCATGCCTTATCAGCATGGTTAGCGACAGCGCCCACCGGGGTTACCACCCCTTACCAGCTGGTTGTCGGCGATTTAAATGCCTACCGGATGGAAGATCCGGTACGGGCACTGGAACAGGCAGGTTGGACTTATTTGCATGATGAGCAGAATCCGGGGTTTTCATATGCGTTTCGTGGCCGCAGTGGTTCATTAGACCACGCGCTGGCCCGCCCACAACTGGCGAAATATCTGCGCACGCTGGAACACTGGTCAATTAACGCCGATGAGCCCGTGCTGCTGGATTACAGCAGCCGCTATAAATCAGCAGAGGCACAGCAACGCCTGTATGGCCCAACACCCTACCGTTCGTCAGATCATGACCCGGTAATTATCACGTTTAGCTTTTAAACCCTTCAGGCTGGGTGCGGTCAGCATTGCAATGCTGATCGCAGTTCCGCTTCACTGCAACAGATGACAGCCAGATAACAGTTGCAGCATGCCGCGTTGTTGCTTTATGGTATCTGCAGTTAATTTACTGGCGTAGTCTATGTCTCATAAAAATCCGATTATTGCGATCACCGGTTCGTCAGGCGCTGGCACTACCACCACCACGATCGCTTTTCAGCATATATTCCGCACCCTGGGTATTGATGCCGCCTTTGTCGAAGGTGATTGTTTTCATCGCTTCAGCCGGCCGGAAATGGACCTGGCCGTACGCAAAGCCAAGGAAGAAGGCCGCTATATCAGTTATTTCGGCGCAGAGGCAAACGACTTTGGCGCGCTGGAAACCTTTTTTGCCAGTTATGCTGAAACCGGCACCGGTCGCATTCGCCACTATCTGCATACCTTTGATGAAGCCGTACCCTATAATCAGTTGCCCGGCACTTTTACCCCGTGGCAGGATTTACGCGCTAATACCGATTTACTGTTTTATGAGGGCTTACACGGTGGTGCAGTAACCGAGCAGCACAATGTGGCGCAGCATGTCGATTTACTGATTGGCATGGTGCCGATAGTTAACCTGGAGTGGATCCAGAAAATTATTCGCGACACCTCAGAGCGGGGCCATAGCCGTGAGGCGGTACAGGCCAGTATCGTCCGCAGTATGGACGACTACATTAACCACATTACGCCGCAGTTTTCCCGTACTCATATTAATTTTCAGCGGGTGCCAACCGTCGATACCTCTAACCCGTTCAGTGCCAAAGATATTCCATCACTGGATGAGAGCTTTGTGGTGATCCGCTTTCGCGGCATTAAACATGTCGATTTTCCGTATTACCTGCGGATGATCCATGGCTCATTTATGTCGCGGGTTAATACTTTGGTGGTGCCGGGTGGCAAGATGGGGCTGGCAATGGAGCTGATTTTAACGCCACTGATTGAGGCGATAATGCAAAAGCGGCGTCAGGCTCGTGGTCAGGCAGACTGGTTAGGCAAGTAACCTGTTTGTGCTAACCGCCGGCTGACGCCGCCGTTATTGTTTGCTTATGTTTTGAGGTTATTTCATCTCAGGTAAATTACGACCGTAAAAAATTTCCCTGATTTCTTTAAATACCTTTTTACTGATCGCTTTCTGCTCATCTGCCGTCATGCTATCGGTACCCATGCCAAACAGATAGTTGTTCAAATCAGCCTCTTTTAACATCATCTTGGTGTGAAACAGGTTTTCCTGATAAACGTTAACGTCGATCATCTGGAAAGCTTGCTTGGTATCAACATCCATAAAATTCTGAATAGAACTGATTGGGTGGTCAATATAATGCTTGGTACCACTGATATCGCGGGTAAAACCACGCACCCGGTAGTCAATGGTTACCACGTCTGATTCAAAACTATGGATCAGAAAGTTCAGTGCTTTCAAAGGTGAAATGATGCCACAGGTCGACACTTCAATGTCGGCCCTGAAGGTACAGATACCATCGTGCGGATGCACTTCCGGATAGGTATGAACACAGATGTGACTTTTATCCAAATGCGCTACGACCGCTTCTGGTAACGGCCCCGGATTTTCTGAATTATCAGGATTAACCAGCACCGGTTCTTCGCTTACCAGAATCGTTACGCTGGCACCTTGCGGATCGTAGTCCTGACGGGCAATATTCAGCACATTGGCACCAATAATATCAACCACTTCAGTTAAAATATCGGTTAACCGGTCGGCATTATACTGCTCATCAATATATTCGATATATTCCTGCCGGTGCTGTTCAGTCTTGGCATAACAAATATCGTATAAGCTAAAGCTTAAACTTTTGGTCAGGTTGTTAAACCCATGCAGTTTCAGTTTTTCAAAAGGCTTTACCAATTTCTGCGTTCTCCACTACAGCACTTGCTGTATTGTTTAGCTAAGCAATTACTCAGACGCGGCGGCCTGGTTTGCATTGTTAACACTATAGGAATGGCTTACAGCAACACTGCTGGCCAGCATAATAGACACCGAGCAATATTTATCAGCAGATAAATCGACTGCCCGCGCGACTTGTTTTTCGCTGAGATCATGGCCAGAAACCACAAAGTGCAGGTGAATTTTGGTAAATACCCTGGGAATGCTGTCGGCTCGTTCGGCAGTCAGTTCAACTTCGCAACCCAGCACCTGCTGGCGGGCTTTTTGCAAAATACTCACCACATCTACTGACGAACAGGCGCCAGCAGACATCAGCACCATTTCCATTGGGCTTGGCGCCGTGCTGTCTTGGCTGTTTGCATCAAACACCACTGCATGACCGCTGGCAGAACGGCCTATAAAACTCAGGTTATCAACCCAGCTGACTTTTGCTTGCATATCCGGATCCGGCATGAAATTTCAGGCTCAACATTCTACGGAAAACCGGGGCGGGTAGCCAGCATTAATCCAGCTGTAAGGGCGCTAATCCATTAACCTGGCGATGGCGTTGTCAAACAGGTTTTTGATTAACAATGCAATTTCGTTAATCAGTTCAGCCTGCTCAGCAGTCGCATTTTTTTCAAGTACGCTGCTTAACACTTCCTGAAAATCGTACATGATGCCGTCAACTTCACGGATTATCATGCTTCGGTGGTTCATTTCCAGCTCAGTATGCTGGGTACAGAGGGTAATAATTTGTTCGGCAATTCGTTCTTCCAGAATCACCCCGACAGTCTTACTGCTGGACAGCGCGGTACCCTCCTCGGTAAACAGGGAGAGATGCTCAGTTAAAAACTGAATGAGATGCTCGTAGCCGGGTTGATCAGTCACCATAATTGCAGGATTACCTGAATTGCTTGCCATTAAAAACCATTACAATAGCGTAATTTAAGCAAAATGTCGGCAATAAAACAAATCGGGGCCGCAGCCCCGATTCTTCAGATTAAAATGTCAGGCCAGGTGACAGTTGCTCAGGCATGGTAACCTGGTCTAATTCTACTGATGCCACCGGGTATGCGCAGTAATCTGCGGCGTAATAAGCACTGGCACGGTGATTACCGCTGCCGCCAATACCTCCGAATGGTGCTGCTGAACTGGCACCGGTTATTGGCCGGTTCCAATTGACGATACCCGCTCTGATCCGCCGGTAAAAATGCTGATAAAGCTCCTGACTATCACTTAGCAAACCTGCTGATAAGCCAAAACTGGTATTATTAGCCGCATCAATAGCCGCATCGAAATCATTAAAGCGGAATACTTTTAGCAGTGGGCCGAAATGCTCTTCGTCCGGGAAGTTTTTGACGTTGCTGCATTCAATAATACCCGGGGATACCAGTGCAGTATCGCTTTGCAGATGCTGTAACTCAACCAGTACTTCGCCACCTAACTCAATCAGCTGTTGCTGAGCAGCACGCATGCCTTTGGCGGCAGCTACTGAAATCATCGCGCCGATAAAAGGCTGTGGTTCTGCATCATACAGGCCGGTTTTAATATTACGGGTAACCTCAATTAAGCGGGCCAGAATAGCGTCGCCCTGAACATTGGCCGGTAAAAACAGCTTACGGGCACAGGTACAGCGCTGGCCAGCAGAAATAAAGGCTGATTGCACGATATCATGTACCGTGGCATCAACATTGCTGACATCCTGCACAAGCAGTGGGTTATTACCGCCCATTTCCAAGGCCAGAATTTTCTCCGGCCGGCCAGCAAATTGTTGGTGTAAATAGTGGCCGGTGCGTGAACTGCCAGTGAAAAACAGGCCGTCGATACCATCATGGCTTGCTATCGCCTTGCCGGTATCAACTTCGCCCTGTAATAAGTTTAGTACGCCTGCCGGCAAACCCGCTTTCTGCCATAGTTTAACCGTGTGCTCGGCAACCATTGGGGTTAACTCGGACGGTTTAAACACTACGGTATTGCCTGCTAATAAAGCCGGTACAATATGGCCATTAGGCAGATGGCCCGGGAAATTATATGGGCCAAACACCGCCACCACGCCATGTGGTTTATGCCGGACAAAAGCCCGGCCTTGCGGCATTGGATTTTCTTTGGTACCTGTGCGCTCTTCGTATGCCCGCACCGAAATATCAACCTTTCCAATCATAGCAGCCACTTCAGTGCGGCTTTCCCACAGTGCTTTACCGGTATCTCTGGCAATACACAGCGCCAGCTCTTCTTTATTTGCAGCCAGTTGCTCAGCAAACTGCTTCACAACGGCTACTCTGCCTTCAAAACTTAAATCGCCCCAGCTATACTGGGCGGCGCGGGCAGCATTAATCGCTGCGTCTACCTGTTCAGCACTCGCGGCTTCGCCTTGCCAAACCTGTTGATTTTTGGCCGGGTCAAGCGATGTAAATGGCTTACCCTCTCCTGCCAGCCATTGGCCATTAATAAATTGCACTGCGTGGCTCATGTCTTACCCCTGCTTAAATTCTGGTTAATCTGACTTGCTCACCGGCTTTTACTCCCAAAGCATCGGCGCAGGCCTGCGGCAGTACAACCTGGTCGCTTTGCTCAGATACAGTAAGCGGTAACCAGGTAGCACGGAAATTTTCAATAGTAGTGTTACAGATTAGATAGGGCTGGCTATCCGGCCCTGGTGTGCCAATCTGCACCTGTAGCTTGCGACTATACCGAATTGAACGGATATGCTCCACCCTGGCCTCAACTGTTGGTCCGGCGTCAAAAATATCTACATAGCCTCGGTTGGAGAAACCTTCCGACTGCAACAACGCCAGGGCGGGGCGGGTTTTATCATGTACTTTACCAATAACCTGCTGCGCTTCTTTGCTTAGCAGGCTGACATAAATCGGATATTTTGGCATCAGCTCGGCAATAAACACTTTCTGGCCGATACCGGTCAGGTAGTCTGCAGTTGGGAAATCGACTGAAAAGAAATGCTCCTGCAGCCAACGCCAGAACGGTGAATGACCGTTCTGATCCGATACGCCACGCATTTCCGCAATCACTCTGTCAGCAAAGCGCTCGGCAAATTCAGCCATGAACAAAAAGCGGGCTTTTGATAACAAGCGACCGTTGTTTTTTTCACGCCGGTTTTCGCGCAGAAATAAGGTGCATAGTTCACTGACGCCGGTGTAATCGTTACACAGGGTCAGAATATCAACCGTTTTGTATACGCCAAGCGACCGGGAACTATGGACTACCTTACCCAGATGATAGTGATAAAAAGCATCATCCAGGCCAACTGCGGCTTCCAGCGCACTGGTACCACAGACATCACCATTGCTGGTATCTTCCAGTACAAATAAATAGCCTTCATCACCAGGGCTGCTGACAGCTTTTTGTAATGACTGCTCTGAACGGCTGATTTTACGCATCAGCAGCTCATCATTTACCGGCAGCGAGGTAAAACCATGCCCCGATTCCACTGCCATCTGATAGAGCGCCGGGTAATCATCCGCTCGGATTGGGCGAATCACCATCATCGTCGCTTACTCCATTTTTGCTTTATAACCTTACGGGGCAAACTACTTTACCCCGCTATGCTTCATAAACGGTCTTAATGCCGCTTTCTTGGGTTTGATGCAGCTGGCCTGTTAAGCCTCTACCACCTGTTTTACTGCCGCTGCAAAGCGTTGCATGCCTTCGCGGATATCCTGCTCGGTAATCACCAGTGACGGCGCAAAACGGATCACATCCGGGCCAGCAACTAGTGCCATTAAGCCATGGTCGGCGGCGGCTAAGAAGAAATCGCGTGCCCGACCGCGGTATTTTTCATTCAGTACCGCGCCCAGTAACATGCCCTGGCCCCGTACTTCAGTAAATACCTGATACTGCCGGTTTACCTCTTGCAGACACTCGCGGAATATCTGCTCGTTACGCAGTACTTCTGCCAGAATATCCGGGGTATTAATGGTATCAATCACCGCTTCTGCTACTGCACAAGCCAGCGGGTTACCACCATAAGTACTGCCGTGAGTACCCACTTTCAGATGACTGGCAATAGCATTACTGGTTAGCATAGCGCCTATAGGGAAACCGCCGCCCAATGACTTAGCCGTGGTCAGGATATCAGGAGTAACACCATAATTCATATAAGCATATAACTTACCGGTGCGGCCTACCCCAGTCTGTACTTCATCAAATACCAGTAGCGCATTATGCTGATCACATAAATCGCGCAGACCTTGCAGAAATTCAGGCTGCGCCGGAATAATACCACCTTCACCCTGAATAGGCTCAACCACAATGGCGCAGGTGTTATTTGAGATCAGTGCCTTAACACTGTCCAGATTATTAAACTCTGCATGCTGTACTGCACCGGGTTTCGGGCCAAAACCGTCAGAATAAGACGCCTGGCCACCAACGGTTACCGTAAAGAAAGTGCGGCCGTGAAAGCTTTTGCTAAAAGAGATAATTTGTTGTTTCTGCTCACCAAATTTATCCAGGGCCCAACGACGGGCTAATTTGAATGCAGCCTCGTTCGCTTCAGCGCCAGAGTTGGCAAAATAAACTTTGTCAGCAAAAGTGGCGTCAACCAGTTTTTTGGCCAAACGCAGTGCAGGCTCGTTGGTTAATACGTTGCTTAAATGCCACAGCTTATCAGCTTGCTGCTTTAAAGCATTGACCAGGGCCGGGTGACAATGGCCCAGACTACTGACGGCAATGCCACCAGCAAAGTCAATATACTCGCGCTCGTTCTGATCCCAGACCCTTGAACCCTGGCCACGCACCGGAATGACACTGGCCGGGGCATAATTTGGTACCATCACTTCATCAAATAAGGCTCGGTTTACTGCAAAGTTTGTCGTCATGTTCCATTCCTCTTTCTTAAGCGGGGTCGGTCTGCGGGCCAGAATCAAGCTGCCACTGCCGGTTATTATCGCAGCATTATTGCAGGTTTCGGGGCTGTTGTCTTGTCAGGAAAAATAGCTAAAGCCAGAAAAATCAAGGGCTGCAGATAGATTTGCATCCGAACTGAATAACTAAGCAACCAGTAACTCGTCAGTCAGAACCAGCTGCGACCCCCGTTAAAGGTGCAGCTGGCGATATGGTCGTTAGCCAGCAGAATTTCGGGCCTGCATGAATATGGCCAAAAAAAATGTTATAAATCGATACTAAGCCGTTTTAAATTGGTTTTAGCCAGAGTATTAAGCTGTTCTTCCGTTAATTTAACTGCAGCGAACCAGTCTGCCGCATCCTGCTGACTGGCTTTGCCCGCGGTCTTTAACTGTTGCCACTGCACATAAACCTGAGCCTGCTGCACAATACGTCCCAGCGGGCTTATCCCCGGATAACCGATACCTTCTGCCAGCTGATCTAAGGTCTGACATAATGGCAAATGTTGTAATGACCAACGTGAGCTGATATCTGCACTGAGAATGTCAGCGAATTCCAATAAACTGTCACTTAAAAAACTGGCATCTGGTTCCAGGCCGTCCAGCGCATCAGTTAACTCGTTGTTGCGCTCGTCCCGAGCTTTTAACAGCTCTTCCTGCTTTATTTGCTGATAAGTTCGCAGGTAATTGCGGGTCACTACTATATGGCCGAGCGGATGAAACAAACCAACACAAAACGCAGCATAAGGCAGCTCTGCACTGTCTTCGGCTAACCGGCGCGCGGCAATGGCACAAGCCAGAGCGTAATCCCATAAACGGGTTTTAAAACCAATAAAAGGGTCAGTAGCATGCGGTAAACAACGGCGCATGCCATATACCGGCACAATCAGCTGCAGACTTTCCACCCCGAGAAATCGTAAGGCTGTTTTAACATCTTTAATCAGCGCGCCAGAGGCAGTGCGATTGCGATACTGCGGTTGGTTAACCAGCTTTAATAAGTCTTCCTTTAGCCAGTCAACCTGACTGATTAACGGGTCGAGCTGGTTTATGGTCACGGCTTTGTGGGCAAGTTTGTCCAGCACCTGATGATAACTATCTCCTAAATCGAAAATAGAGGCGCTGACCAGCGATATATTGCCCAGTCGCTGAAACAGCTGGTCAGCAACCTGATCATGCATATGGGCCTGGGCAAACTCGACAAACTGCTGGCGGGCCTGTTGACCGGCTAACCGCTGCTGCATCGCCTGAGCATCTACCGCCAATAGCTTGCGAATGGGTGAAGAGCCTGCTTTAACCTGATACTGCAAACGAGCCGCATCGGGATTCACACCAATAAACTCATCCCAGAAACGTTGGTTTAAAGGCTCTGTCTTATTATTCATAAGTTACTAACCAGGTTGTGTTGGTAAGTGACTGCAGACTGCTGCAAAAAATTTTGCAGCATTGCTTTACCAGCGTTGCTTAAAATAGCTTCCGGATGAAATTGCACGCCATGCAGTGCCATGTGCTGATGCATTATTCCCATAATTTCATTTGATTGGTCAGGTTCGTCGGTCCAGGCGGTTACAGTCAGCTCCGCGGGCAAACTATCGGCGTCAACCAGTAAAGAATGATAACGGGTAACGGCTAACGGACTGGGTAAACCGGCGAATACAGACTGGCCCTGATGATAAATGTCAGAGTTTTTACCATGCATAACTTTAGCCGCCCGGCATATCTTAGCACCAAAAACCTGAGCAATAGCCTGATGGCCCAGACAAACCCCAAGCAGTGGTATTTTACCGGCAAACTGCTCGATCGCCGCCAGACTGATACCGGCCTGCTCGGGTGTCCCCGGCCCTGGTGATATCACAATACACTCGGGTGCCAACGCTGCTATTTGCGCCACATTAATTTCGTCGTTGCGTTTTACTACAACCTGCTGGCCCAGCCCGGCAAAATACTGCACCAGATTCCAGGTAAAAGAATCGTAATTGTCGATCATCAGCAGCATGCAGCTGATACTCCGTTAAAGTGAAGTCGCTATTAAACCAGACAGCAGGCCAGATCAGCAAGCTGTAGCCGCTATATGAGAACAATGAGTGGCGAGTTACGCTTTAGTTATCCAGGTAAATCTAACACTGCAAAATGACGGCATTGTCGGACAGCCTGATTAAATAACGGCAAATGCTCAGCAGCAAAACTGGGGTTCAGGTAAAAGCCCGCTTCACGCTGATAATAACCAGACAGCGCCAGCCCTTCGATAGCGCCTTTTTGATATTCCGCAGCCACCGCTCCGGGTATGCTAATCGCGTCTACCCGACCAGCAAGTAACAGTGGCAACAACTGCTTGTAATCATATACCTGATGGATACTTTGATAACCTTGCTGCGCCAGCCATTCCGCCTGAGGTGATGACTGTTTGACGGCAATATTAAGCTGCTTGTTTTGCCAGTCAGGCTGGTGCGCAAAATAAGCCCAATAATCCTGCTCCTGCACCAGATAGTCGCTCGGCTGCAATAATTTACTGCGCTCAGGCGTATATCCCATTGGGAAAATGACATCGACATGATGCTGCACTGCTACATGCACTAAACGGGCTGTAGGGAATTGCTGCCAAACAAAGTCAGCATTAAGCTGATTTTCCATACAATCGATGATAGTGCGATAATTAAAAGGCAAACCGGGCTTAAGTTTGCCGTCTGCCAGCAATTCCAGGCCCGGAAAGCTTATTGCAGTGACGGCTTTAATTTGCCAACGTTGACTATCGCCAGAAGCTAATACATTGAAGGTCAAACAAACTGACATTATGACTATGCTATAACACTTTAACATAGCGTTTTACCTATAAATTTAGCATTAACTACAACAGCAAATAACAATACAACGTCTCTTGAAAAATACCAGATATTTTTAGCTCGCGCCCCCCCTGACAAATTGTAATCAACTATTAAGCGGCGCCACAGAACCCGGACCTTGCTATGGCAACACAAAACCCACTGCATCATTTACTTTAGCCAAAGTGACTGCTGCCCGGGCCCGGGCTTTTTCAGCACCAGCACGCATTACGCTTTGCAAGGTAGGTAAATCGGCACGCAGTTCGGTAAAAGATTTTTGCACCGGTTCCAGCAAATTGATTACTGCATCAGCAACATCACCTTTTAAATGACCATACATTTTACCTTCATACTCGGCTTCCAGTGCCGGCACTGATTTACCAGTAACGCCACTTAAAATACTTAGCAAGTTAGCCACGCCGGGTTTAGCATCGATGTCGAAACGAACCCGTGGCGGGTCTTCTGAATCTGTCATCGCTTTTTTAAATTTCTTGCTGATGGTTTTCGGATCTTCCAGCAAGCCAACAAAATTCCAAGGGTTCTCATCTGATTTGGACATTTTTTTCGTTGGATCCTGCAGGCTCATTACCCGGGCCGCGACCGGCGGAATATAAGGCTCAGGTACTGTAAAGATATCGCCATGGGCCGAATTAAAACGCATTGCAACATCGCGGGCTAATTCTAAATGCTGCTTTTGGTCATGGCCTACCGGGATCTGGTTAGCCTGATACAGCAAAATGTCAGCTGCCATTAATACCGGGTAGGTAAATAAGCCGGCATTAACGTTATTATTGTGGCGCTCAGATTTATCTTTAAACTGGGTCATCCGGCTCAGCTCACCAAACTGGGTATAACAATTAAGTACCCAGGCTAGCTGGCTATGCTCTGGCACATGGGATTGCATAAATACAGCTGAGCGTTTCGGATCGATGCCACAAGCCAGATACAGGGCCAGACTGTCCAGTGAGGCGCTACGTAATGCAACCGGGTCCTGCCGCACCGTTATGGCGTGCAAATCTACAATACAATACAGACAGTCATAGTCATCCTGCATCTGATCCCATTGCCGTAGTGCGCCCAGGTAGTTACCAATGGTCAGTTGTCCTGAAGGTTGGGCGCCACTTAATACAATTGGTTTGCTACTCATGATGGGTTCACTGTCCTCGGTTAAAACATCCAAAAAGAGCGGCATTATAGCCGCAAGCGAGCATTGATCGCAGTAAATTATTTGCCATGCACTGCAGCCAGCGTCTGGCGCATGGTGTTGATCGTCTGCTGGTAATCAGCGCTGTTGAAAATGGCTGAGCCAGCAACAAACATATCAGCGCCTGCTGCGGCAATATCGCCGATATTATCAATCGTCACCCCACCATCCACTTCCAACCTGATTGGCAGGCCGCTGGCGTCAATCATTTTTCGCACCTGAACCAGCTTATCCAGGGTGGCAGGAATAAATTTCTGGCCACCAAAGCCCGGATTAACCGACATCAGCAAAATGACATCCAGCTTATCCAGCACATAATTAAGATAGCTTAGTGGTGTTGCCGGGTTAAACACTAAACCCGCCTGGCAGCCATGGCTTTTAATCAATTGCAGGGTGCGATCGATATGGCGCGACGCTTCCGGATGAAAGGTAATAATACTGGCACCGGCTTCAGCAAACTGCGGCACCAGACTGTCAACGGGCTCTACCATCAGATGCACATCTATTGGCGCGGTAATGCCATAATTGCGCAGTGCCTTACATACCATCGGCCCAATCGTCAGGTTTGGTACGTAGTGGTTATCCATCACATCAAAATGAACCACATCGGCTCCCGCTGCCAGTACATTTTCGACCTCACTGCCAAGCCTGGCGAAATCGGCAGACAAAATAGAAGGGGCAATTAAATAAGGCAACATAAACGGGCTCCAAAGATCTGAAAAGCTGACTTTACTGAATTAACCCACAAAAAGCACGTGCTGTAAGTTGCACAAAAAGCAGGCAGCCGCGCACCAGTTAGGCGCAACCAGCCGTATATAGACGAACTGAAAACTTGCAGGCTATTGTATTTAAATGTTTATTTCATTTGGCATGCTTATTGGAATGGTTTAGCCAGGGAATAAACATAAGGGCAATACCAATGAAAATGACAACAACACTTTCCAGTTTAGTAACCGCCAGTTTAATTTTTGGCCTGGCCAGCACCAGTCCGCAGAGCCATGCTGTTGAGCTTAGTGGTGATATCACTTTTACCTCTGATTATGCGTTTCGCGGTATTTCGCAAACCGATGAAGCTCCGGCCATCCAGGGCGGCTTAACCCTAAGTGACGAGTCAGGTTTCTATGTTTCGGTATGGGGTTCAAGTGTAGATTTTGGCGGCCAGGGCACACTTGAGTTTGATGTTATGCTTGGCTGGAGCGGCGCGTTAAATGAAGACTGGTCAATAGATGTCGGGGCTATGCGTTATGGCTACCCTAACACTGAATTTGCCGGCTCTAATTTCTATGAATTGTATGGTTCTTTGTCGTATGAGGCTTTTACTTTTGGCCTGGCATACAGTGATGACTATTATGCCAATGCTGGTACCTATTTCTATCTGTATGGTGGTTACAGCTATGCGCTTACAGATAACCTGACTCTGGACTTGCATATTGGCCAAAACGAATATGACGACAGTGCAGCTAGCTATCTGGACTGGAGTATTGGCTTAAGCACTGAAGTACTGGGTGCAGGTTTAAGCCTGGCTTACGTAGATACCGATATTGATGCCTGCAATCTGTGTGATAGCCGGGTTATTTTCACCGTTTCAAAAGGTTTCTGAGCATCAATGCCAGCTGTCTAAAAAAGTTGCTCAGGATAACCTGAGCAACTGATCCGGTTAACTACTGCAGCGTATACTAAATAAGCAACTTGTATCCAAAATGCAGATCCATTACACTCTGCAGTTAGTGATTAAAGCGTTAACTGGATTTAACATGAAAATTACCTTTAACAGCAAGGCGTTAGCGATTGGAGCCGTATTTATATTGGCAGCTGCTGCTACCGGCTACTTTAAGGCCAGCCCCTTGTGCCAGGACGGCAGCAGCCAAACGGCTAACGAGCTGTGTCAAAATGCCCAACAAAATTGGCTAAGCTGGATTAAAGGAGACAGCCGCTCTACCCAGTTCCATTTTGTTGACTTCCTTGAGTTGTTAAACCGTTTAACCCCTGCCAGCAACAAAGCTAATTAATGGCTGAGACCAAAGCCAGTACCTGGCAAGTTATCAAAGCAGTGCTCGGTGCATTTGTTGGGGTACAATCAGAGAAGCAACGTCAGCTGGATTTTCAAACCAAGAGCATTGTGCCGTACATAGTTGTTGGCGTTATTGCTGCGTTGCTGTTTGTTGCAACCCTGCTGCTAACGGTAACACTGGTACTGGGCTAACCGCCGGATATAACGCAAACAGTTCTGCCACTTTACCTCTGCCTGCTCCGTTCTGACTAATCGAACGACCTACCTGAATAGTTTTTAATACCGCCTGCTGATATATTTTCCGGGTCCAGGTAGTGTCGTGGTTGCTTATCAACACACTGTGACCCTTTTGCTGGGCCTGTTCAGCCAGATTAGCCAGCTGTGCTTGATCGTCCAGATTGAAACCCTGCCGCGCGTAACTGGTAAAACTGGCAGTTTTGCTAAGGGGCACATAGGGCGGGTCACAATAAACGACGGCCTCAGGCGTCAGCCCGGTAAATACCTGCTGATAACTACTACAACTAAAGCGGGCTTTCTGGGCTTTTTCCGCGAAGTAATATAACTCTGCTTCAGGGAAATAAGGCTTTTTATAACTACCAAAAGGAACGTTAAACTTGCCCGAAAGGTTATAGCGACACAGCCCGTTATAACCGTGTCGATTCAGGTAAAGAAACAATAATGCCCGCTGATAAGGATCAGTACAGCTGTTAAATTGTTGCCGAAAGCTAAGATAGCTGCTGCGCAGATTAGCGCTGGCACAAAACAGGCTGCTGGCATCTGCGACAAAGGTATCGGCTTTATGCTGGACGATCTGATATAACTGAATTAAATCTGCGTTAATGTCATTCAACACGTAACGAGGGTAATCGGTGTTCAGAAAAACCGAACCTGCACCAACAAAAGGCTCAACCAACTCGGGTCCTTCAGGCAGATGCTTTATCAGTTCAGGCACCAGGCTGTATTTACCACCAGCCCACTTCAAAAAAGCCCGGTTACGCTTAACATTCACCTGACTATTCCTGCCGCTCTGACTCAGCACGTAACCGAGCTAAGGCTTTAATTTCTTGTTGCACCTGCCCAACGGGCTTGATAAACGGCCCCGCCGCTCGCAGTGTCTCTGGCAGCGTTGCTCGTGCCTGACGTGCACTTTCGACATCAGGATAATAATCTTTAGCCAGTATTATCCATTGTAATTGCCCTTGCCAACTGCGCTGATACACTACTATATCGGTGTCAGGGTTAGCCTGAATAAACCGCCCGACCGCAACTTCAGATGACAATACCGCCAGCTGCAGCACCCTGAAACGTGCCGGCAATGCCAGTAACTGCTGTTCCTGATAAAATGATTCAATTGCTGGCTCTGCCACCACAACATCGTTGCTTAAACCTGTGTCTGCGGGCTGCTCTGTGACAACAGCCTGCTCAGCATTGACTGTTTGCTCAGTTGTTGTGACCTCAGAGGACGCTTCGCCCTCAACAAGGTCAGACAACCCGGTTAAGTCTGTCGCTGCAGCGTCTACTTCCAGCTGAACGAAGTCAGGTAATTCAGGACTGTTGTCGGGCTCCGGGCTACTTACTGCATCAGAATTGATGTTCTGCTCCGGCAACTCAGTTCTCTCGGGTTTCTCGTTATATTCAGAGTTGTCTGCAGGCACAGGAGTGAACTCAGCCACTGCTGGAGTTGGAGGTTCCACTGCTACAGTCTGCTCACCAGTGGCAGGCAACAACCAGTTGATTGCAACAGCCAGCACCAGCAGAACTATGGCAGCAGGTAGCAACCAAAATGCCGCGCCTTGCGTTTTGCGCTCTTCAGGCCTAACAATAGCACTATGCAATAAATGCATATTGCCGCCACTGGCAGCAAACCGTTCAGCAATAGCCAGTGGATCCAGTGCTTTATCTTTCAATATGTGACTGGCATCTTGCAAGGTAGGGTAATTAATACTTAAATTCAGCGCCATATCGGCAGATGGCTCGGCCAACATAAAAAAACCAAGGCAATCGAGCTGCAACAGTTTTTGGCGGGCACTGCTACTGAGCAGATTAAAATTATCAACAATTAACAATAGCGGCATACTGTCAGCTGGCAGTTCAGCCATCAGTTCTGCCAGTGCAGGTTCAGGCTGGCGCTGCCCAAACCAATGTTGCTGTAACTGGCCTTCGAGTTCCGTCTCATTTATAGGGCCACTCAGCAGTGCTACGTTTGCCTGTTCTGAGAAAAGTTCCGCCAACGCTAAAGCCAGGGTCGATTTGCCACTGCCTTCAGCACCGACCAGGCCAATATTCTGAAAGTCATTAAACGCTAGCTGAAACAACAACCTGTTCAACAATTCATGCTGTGATGGCAGTAAATGACGCTGCTGAGCCAGTTTCTGCTGCAATACCGAGGTATCCATTAACCAAAAACCTGCAGCAATTCAGCTTCAGTCACATCAGCAACCAGACTGGCTTGCCCCAGCGCTGGCAGCAATACAAACCTCATCTGACCGTCTTTTACTTTTTTATCAGTTTTCATGTAAGGCATAAAATCAGCAATTTTCATCGTATCGGGCATAGTTACTGGTAAGCTGAAACATTGCAAGGCACTGCTGACACTAGCAATATCCCCGCTGCTCAGCCAACCGCGATGCGCTGACAATTCTGCCGCCATTACCATGCCAACCGCAACCGCCTCGCCGTGCAGCCAATTGCCGTAGCCCATAAAGGCCTCTATAGCATGGCCGAAAGTATGGCCCAGATTTAGCAATGCACGCTCCCCCTGCTCCGTCTCGTCCCGACTGACAATATCAGCTTTCATCTGACAGCAATGCTGGATCATCCGGGCCAGGATCTCAGGTTCCTGCCGGCAAATCTGCTCACTATGTTGCAGCAGCCATTGCAGAAAGGCTGCATCTCCGAGCAGGGCATATTTGACTACCTCTGCCATGCCGGCTGCAAACTCGCGTGGCGGCAAAGTGCTTAGCGTTGCGGTACTGATAATTACCTGTTCTGGCTGTTTAAAGGCACCAATCATGTTCTTGCCAAGAGGGTGATTAACTGCAGTTTTGCCGCCGACTGATGAGTCAACCTGAGACAGTAAAGTAGTGGGAATTTGCAAAAACCTTACGCCACGTTGAAAACAGGCTGCAACAAAGCCGGTAAGGTCACCAATGACGCCACCACCAAGAGCAACCAGCAACACATCCCGTGACAGACCTTTTTCAAGCAGAAAAGACAAGATGGTTTCAAACGAAGCCAGGGTTTTAAAAGCTTCACCATCTGCAATCAGGATATGCTGGGGAGGATGACGGAATAAGGCGCTAACCTGCGCTAAATAAAGTGGGGCAACGGTTGGGTTTGAGACGATAACGACTTGTTTGGCATTGGCCAGCGGAGCTGACAAGGCACTAAAGCCGGTATCTATATCTATCGGGTAGCTGCGCTGACCAAGTTGGACTTCAACTTTTTGCATTTGCAGCTCCCTGTTTTCGTTAAAAACCCAACTGTTCAATAATCTGATTTGCGACTGCCCGGGCACTTTGCTCGTCAGTGCGCACTGTAAAGTCAGCAATTTCTTCATAAAGCGGATTACGTTCAGCCGCAAGCCGTTCTAAAACTTCGCGAGGTGCTTCTTCAGTTTGTAACAGAGGCCGCCGCTTATCGCGCTGAGTTCGCGCTACTTGCTTCTCGATCGGGGTTTCCAGATAAACCACTATGCCACGGGCTGACAACCGGTTGCGGGTTTCTTTGCTGATAACCGAACCGCCACCTGTAGCTAAAACAATGCCCTGCAATTCTGTTAAATCTGAAATTACCGTTTCTTCGCGCACTCTGAAACCGTCTTCACCTTCCAAATCAAATACCCAGGCTATATCTGCACCAGTGCGGCGCTCGATTTCCTGATCTGAATCGTAAAAGTCAAGGTGAAGCATGTCTGCTAAATGACGTCCGATGGTACTTTTGCCTGCGCCCATCGGGCCAACAAGGAAGATATTACGTTTTTCTGCCATATGTCGTAGTGCTAAATCAGCTTACTCAATGAAAAGTTGAATTGAAGGACCAAAAGGCTCCCGCGAAAATTTGAAGCGCTGAATTATGTCAGGAATGGCCTTTCGTTGGCAAGTTAAATCTGACTTAATGCGGGAGCCACTGCGCAGCTCCCGCATCAGGTAATGATTACTGGCCTTCGGTCAGGATTTTCGGCGTTACGAAAATAAGTAACTCATTTTTCTCATTAACATCGCGTTTTGACCGGAATAAAGCCCCAACATAAGGAATATCACCGAACATAGGAACCTTAGATACAGTAGACAAAATTTGCTGCTGGTAGATACCACCCAGCACGATTGTTTCACCATTATCAACCAATACCTGTGTTTGAATCTGCTGGGTATCTATTGCAGTCGCAGGCCCGGTAGGCGTTTGCACTGTCTCGCCACGGGTATTCTGGGTAATCACCAAATCCAGGATAATCTTGTTATCCGGGGTGATTTGCGGAGTTACCGTCAGGCTTAACACGGCTTTCTTAAATTCAACCGTGGTTGCACCACTTGAAGCGGCCTGCACATAAGGAATTTCCACACCTTGCTCAATACGGGCTTCTTTCTGGTTTGAAGTAGTAATTCTTGGACTGGCAATAATTTCGCCTTTATTTTCCTGCTCCAGTGCGGATAGCTCAAGATCCAGCAGCGTACCGTCGGCTAAACGCGCCACGTGGAATGCAATACTACCAGCCGGGTTCTGAATTGGCAGGTTAACATTCCAACGATCATCCAACGCCGGGAACTGGCCGGTAGAGATTGCATTAGAACCATTAGCATTGCCTGATACACCGCGATTGCCACCACTGGTGCTTTGCTGGTCACTGAAACCCCAGCGAATACCCAACTCATCAGTAACACTGTCACGCACCGTCACCATTCTCGATTCAATTAGTACCTGACGAACCGGCACATCAAGTCGCTCAATCAGTTTGCGCACGCTTTCAATGTTACGTGCTGTATCTTTAATCAGGATGGTGTTGGTACGCTCATCAACCACTACACTACCGCGGCTTGATAACAAGGTAGCATCACGATTGGCCAGCAGGCCCGCTAAATCAGCTGCTTTAGCATAGTTAATGGTTAAGTAATCGGAATATAAGGGTTCAAGCTGCTCTACCTGCTGTTTGGCTTCCAGTTCGCGAGCTTCCCTGGCAGACAACTCTTCTGTAGGTGCAACCATCAGGATATTGCCATCCATCCGTTTATCAAGACCTTTAACCCGCAACACGATGTCCAGTGCCTGATCCCATGGTGTACCATCTAAACGTAAGGTGATATTGCCGGTAACAGAGTCACTGGTTACCAGGTTAAAGCCGTTATAGTCCGCTATAATCTGCAATACAGTCCGGATTGGAATGTCCTGAAAATTCAAGGATATGGCACGACCTTTATATTCACGACCGCCACCTAAAATACTGCGGTTAGTCGTGTCACGTTCAACGTTAAGGGTAAAGATATTATCAATTTGCTGGTAGGTGTAGGTAAAAGCATCGCTGGTAGCAATTTCTAAACGAGCTGACGCACCATCTTTAAAGGTTTCAATTCCGTTAACGATAGTACCGAAATCCATCACATCTAACTGATATAGTAGCTCATCAAGAATGTCAGTGTTGTGGAATTCGACAATTAATTTGCCGGCCTGCTCACTAACATCAACAGCTGCCGTGTTTTCCCGCAGGAACACTAACACCCGGCCTTCGCCTTTTTCGCCACGACGAAAATCAATTGCCTGCAACCGGTTAATATAAGTAGGTGTTACATCTGCAGCCTGACCAACCTGCTCTGCAGTTGGGTTGTCTGAGATATGCATGTAAAACACATTGCCACGAACCCGGGTCCGGTAGATTTTCAGATAATCAAGGTAAATAGTCGATTTAAAGCCTTCTCCCAGGAATTCAGATTTTACTCTTTTAACACCGGCTTTATCGATTAATACTTCTTCAAGTTTCTCTTCATAATCAGAGTTATCGAAATATAACTCGATCCGCGCCGGCTCGTTAAATACCTGAATGCTGGGATCGGTATAGAGATCTTCATCGAAAATAAACTCGATCTCTGTTTCGCCGGTGAGCAAGGGGTTGTACCTGACATCGTACAGCAATGGGACTGCTGCTGCTGGCAATGCTAACAACAATAACGCTGCCAGACATAGCCGGGTGCCGGTGATTCCTCGTGAAATTCTTTTGATTATTTTATCCATGATATACTCGCACACCTATCAATTACTCGCCATTGCTGTATTTTCAACCATCTGAATCATGGTAGTCCGCTCTTTCCAGCAACCTGCCCCATCTGGGATTAACTCTAACAATTCAACATGGGTAGGCTCTACCGTAATTACCCGCCCATGAAATAAACCAACATAGTTATTTAACGTTATCCGATGCAAGGTTTTATCTGATGCTTCAATTAACGCCCAGATATTACCGGTATCACCAAGAGTACCGCGCATTTTCAGGTTATCCAGTGCATATTTCTCTAACGGTTCTTTGCGCCGCCGCGGGTCCGGATGCAAACAATCCTGTACTTGCAAGAATCGATCCTGTACTGCTTCAGGCCGTGGTTCTGAAAACGGACTACGGCTATTTTGAGAGACATAAGCGATATGCTCAAATTCTTTAACCTCTGGTAAAGGTTCAACTCTCGGTTGAGTACTGGCTTTAACAGAATCCATATGGGCCTGAACGTCGCTTAAGTCATCAAAGCAACCGGATAATAAGGTCGCAACAGAAACTGCTAAGATGAGTTTTCTCATTGTGCAGTCTCCTTATAACGATAGGTTTTAGCAGTAACATTAAAACGCAGCCGTTCGTTCTGTTCAGTCTGGATAGAGAAATCGTGCAAGCTGACTATTCGGGGTAACTTAGCCACTTCACTAACGAAATTACCAAACTGATGATAATCACCAACTACGTCAATTTTAATTGGCAGCTCAGTATAAAACTCTTTCTCAATTTCCGGTTCCCAGTTTATCCGCAGAAAGGTCAAGCCGCTGGTAGTACCTACATAGGTAATATCATCCAGCAAACCAGGCGTTTCATGAGTCGTCGGCAACTGTTTCAGCAAAAACGAGAAAGTATTTTCCATTTCTACCATCTGCTGTTTATACAAATCAAGGTTCACTGCAGATGCGTAACGGGTGCGATAAACCTGCCGTAGCTCAGTCTCTTTTTGTTTAGCGCTGTTTAATTCGTCAATTTTGCTGTCGATTAACAGAAAATAAGTTAGAGCTGCTACCACTGCCGCCAAAATAATGGCGAAAATTACTTTGGCTGCAACGGGCCAGGAGCCCATGTTTTCGATATCAAGATCATTAATATCAATTTCAGATAAATTGAAATTCAGGCTCATCGTGCACCACCTCTCGCACTGGGTGTAACCGGCTGATCATCCTGCACCGCTTCATAGCCTTTCACTGTAAGATGCATTTTAAAATTACTCAGTAACCGTGATTCATCTTTACCAGCTTCAATAAACTCGAGCAGAGGACTATCCAGCAATTCAGACTGCTCAGCATCACGCAGCATTGTTGACAGCCGGTTGTTCGACTCACTGCGGCCTATCAATAATAAATTTGAGCCTTTTTTCTCCAACTGGGTCAGATAAATACCCGATGGCACTACCCGGGCAATTTCAGACATTATTTCAGTACCGAGATTACGACTGCCCTGTAACTGTTCGATCAGACTCATTCGCTGCTGTAAGCTACGTTTAGTTTCGTTCAGGGTACGAATTTCAGCAATTCTCTGGTCCAATACCTTAATTTCGTTCTCCAGATAGCGATTGCGTTGATACTGACCATCAATCATGCTGCTATAAACCATGTTGATTAGAAAGAACACTAAGAAACTAACTACTGCTGTCATTGCCAGGACCGTAACGTATTGTTTCTGTTTTTCTTTACGCGCAGCTTCCCGCCAGGGCAGTAAATTTATATATGCCATGATGAAAAACTCCGTAAGGCGAGGCCACTGGCAACCATCAGTTGCGGGGCGCTTTTATTTAATTGTTCACGATCAACCGAGGTAGCAACATCTATTGTTTTAAACGGATTGGCAACAACGGTGTGAATACCTAACTCATCAATCAATAGCTTGTCTATGCCATCAATTAATGCGGTACCACCAGAGACAATAAGATAATCAACAGCATCGCGGCCACTACTGGTCAGGTACATCTGAATACCACGTCGAATCTGTTGCAGTAGCATAGTCTGGAACGGCGCCAGTACCTCGAAGGTATAGTTCGGTGGTAAGTCACCACTGACTTTCGCCAGTTCGGCTTCATCATAGCTTTTGTTGTAGTAAGACAAAATACTGCGGGTATATTGTTCGCCGCCAAAGGCCTGATCGCGGGTATATAAGGTTTTACCTTTCTCGACAATACTAAGTAAGGTCATAGTCGCGCCAATATCAACCAGGGCGACCACCTTGCCCGCAGCATCATCCGGCAACTGTCTTAAACAAAGCTCAGCAGCCCGGCTAAGTGCATAACTTTCCACATCAACCAGCTTGGCACTGAAACCACCATTATCAAGCGCAGCAACACGTGCTTCAACACTTTCAGTCCTGGCGGCACTTAGCAATACGTTGACTTTGGAAGGATCTGACTCGTTGACATCGAGTTTCTCGAAATCAAGGCTAACTTCGTTCAACGGATAAGGGATTAATGTATCTGCTTCAACTTCAATCTGACTTTCCAGTTCAGCATCAGTTAATGACACATCCATAAAAATGACTTTACTGATCACTGTGGATCCAGACACTGCAGCCGCAGCAAACTTGACCGACCTGGGGATCTTTTTGCGGATCTTGCCGATCACGTTACCTACGGCTTCGATATCCTGGATCTCCCGATCAGACATCGCGCCTTTAATCATTGGCTCGACAGCAAAGGCTTCAACCTTATACTGATCGCCATGCTGGCTTAACAGCACAGCCTTGACGGAGTGGGCACCGATATCAATGCCAACCATCATGGGTGTTTGTTTACTGAACAGGCTTTTTATCATAGCTTCCTGTGGCCATTTTATAGTTATGATTCTTATTGTCGTATTCTTAGCTCAGACGCTATTTTTTAGCAAGAAAAAGCGTTTCATCGACAGCCAATAAATATATACTAGCAGCGTTGTAAAGGAATTGGGAGTAAAAATTGGGGTTATTCAGTGTCTTGGGTTAAAAAACTTTTAATTGTCAGCCTGGTTGGTTTTTTCGCTGGGATCCTGACGATCGTGGCAATGTACTTTTACGTCAAAAATGATCTGCCTGATGTAGCTACCTTAAAGGAAGTAAAGCTGCAAACCCCGATGCAGGTTTATACCGCTGACGGTCAACTTATATCCCAATTTGGCGAGAAGCGACGGATACCGTTAAAACTGGATGAAATGCCACCTTTACTGATTCAGGCGTTCTTAGCTATTGAAGACACTCGGTTTTATGATCATCCGGGTATAGATGTTATTGGTATAATGCGGGCCGCCACGGTGGTTGCATCATCAGGAGACTTCAGTCAGGGCGCCAGTACTATTACTCAGCAGTTAGCCCGGAATTTTTTCCTTAGCCGGGAAAAAAAGATCATGCGAAAAATCAAGGAAGTCTTTCTGGCATTCCGGATTGAGCAACTTCTGAATAAAGATGAGATTCTCGAGCTATACCTGAATAAAATTGAGCTAGGCCATCGTTCTTTCGGTGTTGGCGCTGCCGCTCAGGTTTATTTTGGCAAAACTGTAGCTGAGTTGACGCTCGATGAAATAGCCATTATTGCGGGCTTACCCAAGGCTCCTTCAATACTTAACCCCATCCGTTCACCTTCGAATGCCAAAAATCGCCGTGATACCGTGTTAACCAGAATGCGCGCAATCGATATGATTAGCGAGCAAGATTACCGGACGGCTTTGGCTGCCCCCATTACCAGTAAGTTACATGGCGCTCAGATCACTGCGTCTGCCCCCTATATTGCGGAAATGGTGCGCCAACAGATGGTTGAGCAATTTGGTGAAGACGCGGCTTACTCTGAGGGCTACCGGGTATTTACTACTATTTACAGCAACCAGCAGCATGCTGCCCAACAAGCATTGCAACAGAATTTGTATGATTACGATGAGCGCCATGGCTACCGCGGCCCGGTAGCAATATTGTGGCAAGCTGAGCTGGCGGAACAAACTGGCACCCAGCAAGATGTTGATGTTGATGTTGATGTTGATACAGAGCAGGAGCAGGAGCAGCAGCTTATATTTACAGAAGCAGACCGGCCGGAATATGCCGACATCATTGCTTATTTAAGCGGGCAACAAGGTATTGAAGATTTATTTCCGGCAGTTGTGCTAACCGTGTATGAAAATAGTGCCGACGTCTTATTGGCCAGTGACCAGACAATTACCATTGAGTGGGATGGTTTAAAATGGGCCAGAGCATTTATTACTGATGAGCGTCAGGGTGTCGCACCGAAAAGTGCCGCAGCCATTCTGGCACCAGGCATGCATATTATGGTTCGGCAACAGGCAGGGCAATGGCGATTAAGTCAGGTGCCGGCTGCCAGCAGCGCTCTGGTTGCAATAAATCCGCAAAATGGTGCTATCCAGGCCCTGGTTGGTGGTTACAGTTTCAGCCAGAGCCAGTTTAACCGGGTTACTCAGGCCAAGCGCCAGGCCGGCTCAAATATTAAGCCTTTTATCTATTCTGCAGCGTTAGAAAAAGGTTATACCCTGGCCTCAGTTATGAACGATGCCCCGATCCATCAGTGGGATGATAATGCCGGTATAGCCTGGCGTCCCCGCAATTCACCACCAGTATATGATGGACCGATCCGGATCCGGGAAGCGTTGGCTAAATCGAAAAACGTGGTATCTGTGCGACTACTGCGCGGCGTTGGGATAGACGACAGCATTCGTCATTTACAGCGCTTTGGCTTTGTAGCCAGTGATCTGCCACGCAACGAGACACTGTCTCTGGGCTCTGCGTCATTAACACCACTTGAGGTGGTAACAGGTTATGCGGTGTTTGCTAATGGCGGTTTTCTGGTAACGCCTTTTGTGGTCGACCGCGTGCTTAACGAACAGGATGAGGTTATTTATCAACATCAGCCGGAGATTGCCTGCGCAGACTGTCAGCGCGAATTATCAGCCGACGATCAGCTGGCAGAAGTTGCTGACGAGCCAGCGTATGATGTTGACAGTGAACAACAGTTGCATGAACTGTTTAATTCCATGCAACAAGCTGAGCCAGCCAACCCTGAGCTGACCGAACCTGTAATAGCCGAACAGGTTATCAGTAGTCAGAATGCATTTTTAATTGCCGATGCCCTTACCAGTAGTGTCTGGGGCGGCGGTGATTGGCAACAGGGCACAGGCTGGAATGGCACCGCCTGGCGGGTGCAGCGTTTAAAGCGTCGTGATATTTCAGCAAAAACCGGTACCACTAACGATTCTAAAGACACCTGGTTTTCCGGATTTACCGCTGCAACGGCGGTAACCACCTGGGTAGGGTTTGACGATGCCAATCGCAGCCTGGGCCGGGCGCAGTGGCATGCCAATATGGGCCAGGATCAGAGTGCCGGAACCGAATCAGGTGCCCGTACAGCTTTGCCTGCCTGGTTAAATTATATGACAGAAGTACTACCCGGTTATGATGAGCAACCGCTGCAACCTCCTACCGGTCTGGCGTCGGTAAGGATTGATCTGGCCAGTGGCTTACTCAGCCGCAGTACCGACCATACCAGCAGTTTTGAGTACTTTAAGATAGGTACTGAACCCAGCCAGTACAGTCAGAATAGTGTGCAGCAAATTCATTTTGATAATGATAAAAAAGCCGAACCGGACGAATCGGAATTATTCTAACGGCGACGCTGCGCTGGATAAGTTAAGCAAAATTCTACGTGTAAATTAAAGGCCAGCATTTTGCTGGCCTTTAATTCTGTCTGATAACCAGCTACGGGTTGTTACCCCGAAATCGTCTTCTCAAACCAGCTTTTAGCATTAGCCAGCGCCTGGCCAACCTGCTCTGTCGCTGTGCCGCCTAATGCACAACGTCTGGCCATCCCGGCCTCCAGGGTCAGTGCCGGATAGACATCATCGGCAATTAACTCGCTTACCTGTTGCAACTGGCTCAAACTTAACGCTTCCAGCGGTACTTGCTGTTTTGAGGCAATTAACACCAGCTCGCCGGCACATTCATGGGCATCCCGAAACGGCATGCCCTTGCTCACCAGATAGTCAGCTAAGTCAGTGGCATTGCTGTAGCCTAGCTCTGCCGCCTTGCGACATTGCTGCCGGTTTACGCTCAGATGCGGCAATACTGTCGCCAGCACCAACAGCGACTGCTGCCAGCTGTGCATCAGATCAAAAAAGCCTTGTTTGTCTTCCTGCATATCTTTGTTGTAAGCCAGTGGCAAACCTTTCAGTACATGCAAAATAGCCACCAGATGACCCAGCACCCGGCCGGTTTTACCCCGGAGTAGCTCAAACACGTCCGGGTTTTTCTTCTGCGGCATCAGTGACGAGCCCGAGCTGATGGCATCACCGAGCTTAAAAAAGCCCGCTTCGCCCGAGCAAAAGAAAATGACATCTTCTGACAAGCGCGATAAGTGAGTCATACAAAGGCTGGCGGTTGCTGACAGCTCCACCAGATAATCGCGATCAGAGACGGCATCGAGACTATTAAGCGCCGCATTGCTAAAACCCAACTCATTTGCCAGGACCTGGCGATCGATATTAACGCCGGTACCTGCCAGGGCACCGCAACCGAGCGGACAACTGTCCATCCTGGCTAAGGCATCGTCCAACCGGCCTAAATCGCGTTTAAACATTTCAACGTAGGCCAGCGCCCAGTGTGCGACTAATACCGGCTGTGCCCGTTGCAAGTGGGTAAAACCCGGCATCACGGCTTGTTCAGCTTTATCAGCAAACTCAAGTAATGCTGCCAGCGCAGCCAACAATGATTTGCGCACTGTGCCAGCTTGTAAGCGGGTCCATAACCTTAAATCAGTTGCCACTAAATCGTTGCGGCTGCGCCCGGTGTGGAGCTTTTTCGCAACACTGCCAAGCTTAGCGGTAAGCTGACTTTCTACCCAGCTATGAATGTCTTCTTCCTTGGTTTGCAATGGCAAACGTGGATCGGCGTCGATAGCAATAGCTAAATCTGCCAGGCCCTGTTCCAGCTGCTGCGCTTCCGCAGCAGTAATAATTGCTGCATGCAGCAGCCCCTTGGTCCAGGCTCTGGAAGCCGCAATGTCCTGCTGCGCCAGTAAATAATCGAAACTAAGCGAGTCATTAAACTCTCTGAACTCGCTTAAGGTGGCCTCGGTAAACCGTCCTCCCCACATCGCCATAACGATTAATCCTTTTGTTGATGCATGGCCCGGATCCGACTGGCCAGGCTGTATAGCCGGATAAAGCCAGCCGCATCTTTCTGATCGTAAACTTCATCACCTTCAAAGGTAGCAAAAGCTTCCGAGTACAAGGTATTAACTGAGCGACGTTTCGCTACAGTAACGTTACCTTTATAAAGCTTAATCACCACTTCACCGGTTAATTGTTCGGCCAGCGAGGTTGCAGCAGCCAGCAAAGCGTCTTTTAATGGCGTAAACCAGCGACCATCGTATACCAGCTGAGCAAACTCCAGACCAATTTCCTCGCGGTACTTCAGCGAACTACGGTCATACACCAGTGCTTCTAACCCTTTTAAACCAGCAAGTAAAATGGTGCCGCCCGGGGTTTCATAACAACCGCGTGATTTCATACCCACCAGCCGATTTTCAACGATATCAATCCGGCCCACGCCATGCTCTGAGCCCAGTTCGTTTAACAGCTCAATTGCTGCCACGCCATCCAGCTGCTTGCCGTTAACATGGCTTAACTGTCCCCGAGCAAATGCCAGCTCAACATAGGCAGGATGATCTGGCGCCTGCTCGGGTGATTTGGTCCACATCCATACCTGCTCAGATGGCTCGCACCAGGGGTCTTCCAGCTCACCGCCTTCATGGGAAATATGCCATAGGTTGGCATCACGGCTGTATATCTTGGTGGCTGAAGCGGTGGTAGGCACCTTTTTCTCTGCCAGATAATCCAGCAAAGACTGGCGTGAGTTAAACTGCCACTCGCGCCATGGCGCGATAACTTTTAAATGCGGGGCTAACGCCGCAAAGCAGCTTTCAAACCGCACCTGATCATTACCCTTACCGGTACAGCCATGACATAACGCGTCGGCACCAAGCTCCAGTGCCAGCTTAACCTGGGCCCGGGCGATCACCGGCCGGGCCATCGAAGTGCCCAGTAAATACTGACCTTCGTATACCGCACCGGTTTTTAAGGTAGGGTAAATAACTTCATTAACCAGCTCGTGGCGCAGATCAACCACATAGCAGCTGCTGGCGCCCGAATTAATGGCTTTTTGCTCTACCCCAGCCAGCTCTTCATCGCCCTGGCCAACATTGGCAACAAAAGCAATCACTTCACAGTGATAATTATCTTTTAACCAAGGCACGATAGCCGATGTATCTAAACCACCCGAGTAAGCCAATACCACTTTTTTTACAATCATTGTTACCTCAACTAAATAAACTGACTAAAACGGCATTCTGGGCATGCATCCGGTTTTCGGCTTGCTGCAATACCAGCGAATAATCACTGTCCAGCACCTCACTGGTCACTTCCTGACCCCGATGCGCCGGCAAACAGTGCATAAAATGTTTCACCGCTAAACGCTGCATTGCCGCGGTGTTAATCTGATAATCAGCAAACAACTGACCCACTTGCTTTGGATCCGCTTTGGCACCCATCGATAGCCAGGTATCGGTGTATAATGCATCTACTCCAGCAGCAGAAGACAAATGCTGGCTTAGCACCAGTTTGGCACCACTTTTCGCTGCCAGTTGCTGAGCTTTTAACAACACATGGGCATCCGGGCCAAAGCCCGGTGGGGTAATAACGGTTAAGTCCATCCCCATAATGGCCGCACCGAGCATTAATGAATGACAAACATTATTACCATCGCCAACAAAGGCCAGATGCACCTTATCCAGCTCACCAAACTGTTCGAGCAGGGTCAGTAAATCTGCCAGCGCCTGACAGGGATGATATAAATCGCTGAGCGCATTAATCACCGGCTTTTTGCTGCTATGCGCCAGTTCTATCAGGGTTTTCTGCGAAAAAACCCGGGCCACGATCGCATCGGTCCAGCACGCCAGATTGCTGCCAAAATCCTGCACAGACTCACGCACACCCATAGCACCGTTTTGTAAGTCGAGATAAACGCTGTGACCGCCCAGCTTATTGATGCCGACGTCGAAACTCACCCGGGTTCTAAGCGAGGGCTTTTCAAACAGCAAGGCAATACTTTTACCTGCGAGGGCGCTACTGTATTGCCCCGGGTTACGTTTAATCTCAACGGCTAAATTCAGAATATCGTTAAGTTGGTTCCGGTCCAGATCGGCTAAGCACAAGAGCTGGCTTAATTTACTCATAAAACACGCTGTAATCCGCTATGCGGTTTCCTGATAAAGCCATAGGTGTGCAAGAACACCCTGGCGGGTTTAATATAAAATGCTGGTGCCTACCGGCTCGTCCTGCATCAGTTTTAATAAATTCTCCGGTTGCTGCCAGCCAGCGACAATAATATTGCGCTGCAATGCCAACCCTGTTTCCAGCGCTGCATCCAATTTAACTTTCATGCCACCTTTAATTACGCCGCTGGCAACCAGCTCGGCAGCGCCGGCAGGAGTAAGTTCTGCAATCAGCTGCATCTGGCTATCCAGGATGCCCGGCACATCCGTCAGCAATACCAATTCACCCTGCACCAGCTGACAAATAGCCGCAGCGGCTAAATCAGCATTTACATTCAGCAACTGGCCTTCACTGCCAATACCTACTGAGCTGAACACCGGGGTAAAACCTTGTTCAAGTAATAATTCAATCAGCGTAGCGTCATTAGCTTTGGCAAGACCGACAGCCCCCAGTTTAGCGTTAACAGTAAACTGCAAACTGTTGCCGGCAGACAGGTTCAGGCCCACAGGGTTTAAGCCCTGCAGCAATGCCCGGCTAACCAGTTCAGCATTGACCGCACCGTCTAAAGCACCGGTAATTACTGGCATTTGCTCTGCGGGCGACACCCGCTGGCCGTCAATTTTTTCGGTGGTATAACCAAATTTTGTCAGCCATTGATCAACCTGATCACCACCGCCATGCACCAGCACAACTGGCCGCTGTTGTTTAAGTTGATGACAAACTGTCAGCAAGGCATCCAAGGCCGGGCGCTCCTGTAATAAGCGGCCACCCATTTTTATTATCAACGGTAAGGTTTTCATGCCACCACCCCGCTGAATAAACCTGCAGTTTCCGGCTTGTTAAAGCGCACATTTGCCGCCTGCATTGCCTGGGCTGCGGCACCTTTTAGTAAATTATCAATAGCAGATACCACCACCAGCTGCTCACCGTCTTGCTGCCAGTACAAATCACAATAGGGTGTGCCCACCACATTAGCGACATTGGGAGACTGACTTAACAGCCTGACCAGCGGCTTATGCTGATAAGCCTCAGTGAAGGCATGTTTGACCTGCTCCGGACTCACGTCAGATTTCAAGGTCACCACACTGGTGGCCAGAATGCCGCGTTTAAAATTACCTAAATGGGGGGTAAACACCACTTTGCGACCAAGGTTCTGTTCAATTTCCGGCCGGTGCCGATGGCCGAAAAAGCCATAGGCATTCAGACCTACTTCACAAAATGAAGTGCTGAGTGCCGCCTTGCGGCCTGCTCCCGACACCCCACTGGTCGCGTTTATAACAGGGATACACTGCTCAGCCAGCATTTCACCCTTGATCAAGGGTAACAACGCCAGGGAGCAGGCGGTGGGATAACAACCAGGTACCGAAATTAAATTGCCCGGCGCCTCACTTAACCATTCCATCAGACAATAAACTGCGTCGTTCAGCAGCTGTGGATGCTGATGCTGATAACCATAATATTTAGGATACAACTCTGCCTGCTTGAGCCTAAAGGCACCGGATAAGTCAACCACCACTATGCCAGCGGCCAATAATAAGGGAGTAACCGCTTCACTTGCTTCATGCGGCAACGCCAGGAAAGCGACATCTATTTGCAAAGTGCTGATCCGCTCGTCGAACCAGGGTTCAACCACAATATCAATGGCATTGGTAAAGCGCGGATATAAATTGCTTAATGGCTCGGCAGTGCGGCCAGCAGAAGCAAAAGCATGATCCAGTGAGAAGTAAGGATTAGCAGCCAGCAAGGCACATAACTCAGCACCACTGTAGCCAGCAGCACCGAGTACCGCACTGCGAATTTTTTGATCAGAAGAAGACACTAAAGACATGTTAACCATTCTCAATTGCAAAACCAGCTAAAAGTTATAGCATAAAACGGTTGCTAGTGTAGAACGGCCAACATGCAGAATCAACAATAATTATGCTGTTTTTGTGAATTTTTATCTACTTTGTCAGATTTCACCACTGTCAGTATTATCATAACTTATTACCGCATTACGACCTGAGTTTTTAGCCCGGTATAGCGCTTTATCTGCATCAATAAGTAGTTGTTTACCATCATTTTTATGCTCCAGCATCGCCACACCTATACTTAAAGTAACAGTTAAATCAGGTACAATGTCAACGAAGCAGGTATTGGCTATGCATTGACGCAGTCTGTCGCATACTTCTTGTGCTGTTGCCAGTGGCGTATCTGGTAACAAAATAACAAATTCTTCCCCGCCCCAGCGGGCCAGCGAATCTATATCCCGGCAATGCTGCTGCAAGGTTGCAGCTACCCGCTTTAATACCTCATCACCCACGCTATGTGACCAGTTATCGTTGACCTGCTTAAAGTGATCAATATCAAGCAATGCCAGACACAACGGTTCTTGTTGCCGCTTTGCCCTTTTTAACTCATGCTGCATGGCTTCATCAAATGCCCGACGGTTAGCCAGGCCGGTTAGTGAATCCAGTCTGGCCAGAGCTGCCAGCTCAGCCGTTTTCTCAGCCACTTGTCGTTTCAATTTCAATTCACTGCGTTTTAAGCTGGCCAGACGCCAACGCACAGCGGTAATGACTAATGCAGCCAGCGCTAATATTACCAGCAACTGAAACAGTGGCCGCTGCCATAAGTGAGGTGCAATGCTAAAAGATACCGACGCCGCGACCGGGCTCCAGCCACCATCGGGATAGGAAGCCGCTACGTTAAAAGTATACTGGCCAGGCGCTAAGTTAGTGTATTGCACGTTAACCTGAGTATCCCGCCCTGCCCATTCCTGTTCAAACCCTTCCAGCATAGTGCGGTACTGAATATGCTGCGGCATAATAAAACCCAGACCAGCATATTCCAGCTCTATCCGGCTGGTGCCGGCTGCCAGTTCGATCGGTTGCTGCAGCGAGTATTGCTTGCCATCTGCCACCAGTTTTTCCAGCACCACTGGCGGTATTACCGCTGAAAAGGAGCTTAACCTGGCCGGTTGCACTTTACTGACGCCAACAGAAGTGGCAACCCAAACAGCGCCATCGCTATGCAAGCTGGCAGCAGGTGAAGAGCCGCCATTTGCCTGAGCGCTGGCCATACCGTCACTTTCGCCGAATATTTCATAGTTAATCTGGTCACGCCGGCCGTACACGACATCCAGCACCTGCTGTCTGCCTAGTCGCAGTACACCCCGGTTAGTGGTTATCCAGAAGTGTTGCTGTTGATCAATAACCAGCTGAAAAAGTTTATCAAAAGGCATACCATGACTGCGTCCCACCAGCGCCAGTTGCTCAGTGGCAAGATCAAAAGCTACCAGGCCACGATCTGTGGTCATCCACAGAATACCGGCAGCAGGATCCTCCATAAACCCGAATGCATATTCCGCTTGATCCAATACACTGAAATCAAGCTGACGCACCTTGTTGTTCTGCCATACCGATACCCCGGCGCCACTACCTATAAATACCCGGCCATCGTCGGTTTGATGCAATGCCATAATAAAGGGAGAAGGCAGCGCTACCGCGTCTACCGGTGTACTAAGCTGACCATTTTTAATTAAACTTAACCCCTGAGAGGTACCAACCAGCACCGAGCCATCAGGCCTTGGCAAAATAGCACGAACTTCATTCGCTGCCAGGCCATCTTCACTACGATAGTAGGCAACTACATTACCTTCAGCGTAATGCAACACGCCATCCGTATAGGTGCCAATCCACAAGCTTTGCTGCTGATCCAGAGCCAGACTGAGCACAGATTGCCCTTTGGCATGACTTGAGAGGTCAATATTGCGGATAATCCCGCTGCAAATCTGGTCGAGGCCTCTGCTGCTGCCTACATAGACACAATCTGCCTGGTCAGACATTACCGTACGAACATAATTATCTGCCAGGCCCTGGTCGCTGGTATAGGTTGTGAAAGGGGCATCGCGCAGACGGAAAACACCGCCGTTAGTGCCAACCCACAGGCTTTGCTCTTTATCGCGCAACAATGCCAGCACCCGGTTATTCGGTAATCCCTGCTCGATACTCAGTTGTTCCAGAGTGTTGTTATAAAGCCTGAGTAAACCGCGGTCGACAGTGCCTATCCATAACATGCCCGACGCTTCCGGCAACAAGGTAGCGACCGGCACGTTAGCCAATAATTCTGTCAGTTGTTGGTTACTAAGCTGAAACAAACCGCGTTCAGTACCAATCAGCAACTGTTGCTGCTTGTCGGCAGCCAGAGCAAATACCGGAGAGGTCAGCTGCTCAGCAAATTGCTGAGAAAGTGTCAGGTTAGTGTCAATTAATGCCAGGCCAGCTGCGGTTCCTATCCAAATCTGGCCTGTACTATCTTCAAACAAACTATGGACCGCATTGGCAGGTAAACCGTTATCTTCAGTAAACTGGCGCCGGCTGCCATCCGGCGCCTGCATAACAACCCCTTCACCCTCGGTTGCCAGCCAAAGCCGCTGCTGGCTGTCCACCATAGCTTTGTTTATCAAGACGCCCAGTGGCGGATAACTTTGCCATTGATGTCCCTTTACCCGTGCAATGCCCCCCCGTGAACCGGCCACCAGCAGATCGCCATTAGCTGCAACACTTAACGTCCGGATCCCAGAGTCAGGTAAGCCGGTTTCAGTGCTGCGCTCAAAAATATCGAACTGACGACCATTAAAACGGGCGACACCTTCCCAGGTTGCAAACCACAGGTAACCATCAGGTGTCTGGGCAATAGCATTAACTGTGTTGTGAGGTAAGCCGTGGACGGTAGTCCAGCTTTCGCTGAAGTAGTTATCAAGGCTGACAATGTCATTGTCTGTCGCGATTACGGGTGTAACCAGCAATCCAAACAGTAACCACAGCAGGCTATATGCACAGCATCGGTAAACAGTTAACAACGGCATGGCCAATCCCTGTCTCAAGAAAGCACAACTTGCATCCGCAAGATTACCGCTTTTGCCAATATTTGGGAAGCCTGATTAAACAGCGGTTACTAAACTACCGGCCGCACGCCCAGCAAATGACAAATGGCATAGCTTAATTCACTGCGGTTAAGGGTATAGAAGTGGAATTGGTCAACCCCCTCCCTGCTCAATACTTTTACCATTTCCATCGCAATATTAGCGCCCACCAGATTGCGGGTAGTCGGGTCATTATCCAGCCCCTGGTAAGCCTTATTCATCCAGTTTGGAATAGCAACATTAGTCAGGCCGGCAAATTTCTGCAATTGCTGAAAGTTAGTAACCGGCAAAATACCCGGAATAATATCGACATCAATGCCAATTGCGGCACAGCGGTCGCGATACCGTAAAAACTTTTCGATATCAAAGAAAAACTGGGTTATCGCCCTTGAGGCACCGGCTTCAACTTTACGTTTCAAATTCAGCAAATCGAACTGAGCATTTGGCGCTTGCGGATGCACTTCCGGGTATGCCGCCACTGAAATATCGAAATCAGCAACAGAGCGCAGAATTTCAACCAGATCGGCAGCATATAACTCTGGTACGTCGGTGCTGCCCGGGGGTAAATCGCCACGTAACGCCACTATGTGCCTGATACCGTTATTCCAGTAATCACGCGCAATATCAATTAGCTGCTGTTTAGTGGCGTCAACGCAGGTTAAATGCGGTGCCGCAATTAAACCAGTACGTTGTTTTATTGATTTGATAATATCGTGAGTGCGATCCCGCTCTCCGGAATTAGCACCATAAGTAACAGAGACAAAAGAGGGCGCCAATGGCGCCAGCCGCTCAATCGACTGCCACAAAGTTTGTTCCATTTGTGCAGTTCGTGGCGGAAAAAATTCAAAGCTTACATTAACTTTTCCCTGCACATCGTGCAGGTTGCGGTTGATTGCATCCAGATATTGAGCGTTAGCAAAGGCCATAATTTTTCTCGTTAAACCGTCATACTTAGTGGCTTGCGCCAGTTAAAATTAGCTGCTGACACAACTGGGCCACATCAGCATGAATACCACCGGCAGTAACTTGCTTGCCTGCCCCCGGGCCTTTTAATACCAGCGGGTTGTCGCTATACCACTGGCTTTCAATCACAAAAATATTGTCACAGGGTGCCAGCGCAGCCAAAGGCTCATCTGGTGCCACCAGCAGTAACTTAACCTCAGCTATTGGCCCGCGGTCAGTCAGGGTTAAACTGGCGGCATAACGCAGTAGCTTACCGGCAGCTTTGGCTTCATCCCAGGCATTGGCCAGCATCGTGTCCAGCAAGCCGCGTTGCTGCCAGGCCTCTGCCCAGTTGCCGGCAGCAAGTTCCTCTGGCATTAACGGCTGCAGACTGATGTGCTCCAGCTCCATACTCAGTCCCAGTTCACGTGCCAGCACCAGCAACTTGCGTTGAACATCAATACCGGATAAGTCGTCGCGCGGATCAGGCTCAGTAAAGCCGAGTTCGGCCGCCTGTGCCAGCAAGCTTGAAAAAAGCTGGCTGCCGTCAAACTTACATAGCAACCAGGATAAGGTACCGGAGAATACGCCACTAATCCGTTTAACTTTATCACCGCTTTGCAGCAGGGCCTGCATCACCTGTTGCACCGGAATACCGGCACCGACTGTGGTATTGCTGCGCCAGCTCAACTGGTTGGCTGTTAAGGCATCCCTAATGGTGTAGTACTCGGCCAGCGGTAGTGTTACGCCTTGTTTATTAGCACTGATAATATGACAACCCGCGGCAATGAAATCCTGATACTGCCTGGCAAATTGCAGGCTGGGCGTAATATCAACCAGCACTTTTGGCCCCGGCAACTGGCGTATATAAGCCAGCAGCTCAGTGTCAGAATAACTGTCAGCGGCAGCAAGCTCTTTTTGCCATTGCAACGGGTTAAGCGCATCGCCGAGCCAGGCCTGGCGTGAATTAAACACACCGGCCAGCTGCAAACTAATATTATTCTCCAGTGCTTGTATCTGTTGGGGCAACATCTGCAAGAACTCAGCGCCAACATTACCGGTACCAGCCACCAGTAGTTGCAAGCAAGTTGGAGTGAGCACACAGTGCTGGTGGACCTGATTTAACTCTGCCACTGTTAACTCCCGTTTAAATAGCCAAACTGCCAGTTGATCATTTTCATACCTGTGCTGTACTTCATATTGCTGCAATAGCTGAGATAAAGCAGGGCTAACCTGTTGCTGAACACTTGCTTTTAACCAAACCAGTGCATAGTAATTAATGGTATCTGCCAGTGGATGGCAACTTTGCTGTTGCAACAATGCCGCTGCTTCAGGCCAGGCCTGTGACGGGATAAGCCAGCGCTGACTGGTGTCATCACTGCCATCATGTTGTTGCGGCAACACGATCACCGGGCTTTGTAACTGTTCTGCCAGCGCAGCGGTACTGACTACCGGAGTACTGGCCAGCGACACCAACCGCACCGACGCCAGACTGGTCAGAAACGTCTGCGCCGGTGCGTCAGGCACAACTTCACAGCCTGTTTGGCCGGGTTGCAACGCACTTCGCACCAGCAAACTGGTGCTACTGCCAGCTAGTGGGGCCAGGGTTCGGGCGTGTAGTACCGGGTTACCCAGTGCAGCCAGCTGACAAGCCTGACGCACATTGACTCTGGCATAGGGTTTGGCGTTGGCACATTTGCGCGGGTCAGCGCTGTAAATCGCTTTTACGTCAGTCCAGATACTGACTTTATCTGCAGCAAGTAGCGCTGCCAGCAGAGTGGCACTGTAGTCGCTGCCATTGCGACCCAGCGTAATACTAACGCCAGCTTGATTGCGGCCTATATAGCCGGTGACGACATAAATCAGGTCCGACTGGGGTGCGGCTGCGGTTATTTCAGCCAACAGCAATGAGCTTTGCTGCCAGTTTGGATTAGTGTCCTGAAATACCAGAAAATCGCGGGCATCAATTGCCGCTGCCGGCCTGCCCTGCTCGGTTAGCAATGCCGCCAGTAATGAGGCCGACAGTAGTTCACCAATTGCCAGAACCTCGTTGCGTTGCCTGCTGGCTAACCACTGCGGAATTTGCTCAAGCCAGTTGTTCAGTTTTGCAATTACCGGCATTGCCGCCTGTGCTGACAAGGTTGCGGTAATCAGTTGCTGCAACTGCGTCGTAAGTTGAGTTAATAGCGGTTTAATGTCATCGCCATTATCATAACCTGCAAGCAATGCCAGCAAAGCATCGGTGGTGTCACCGGGAGCAGAAACTACCACCCAGGGTAAACCACACTGTTGCTGCACCAGGCCGGCAACTGCCTGAAACCGCGCTGCGCTGGCCAGGCTACTACCACCAAATTTATGTACTTCTACCGCTGGCCGGATAAGCGCTGCTGTTAAATGCTGAGTCATCTTTATTTACCAAAATGCTGTTAAAGCCGGGTTTAGCCGGAATTGCTGGTCGGCTGAGCCCTTCAAGGCATTACCGCTGGCAACCCGATCAGCGTTGTTATTACGGTGCGGGGTATTAAGCCAATTTGCTACTGCAATAAAGCCAGCTTGTAAGTCGGCGATTAAATCTGCCGGGGCTTCAATTCCTACCGACAACCGAATTAGTGTCGGGCCAATACCTGCAGTTTGCTGTGCTGGTGCATCCATCGAAGCATGAGTCATTGAACCCGGATGGCAAATCAGGCTTTCAATGCCCCCTAATGACTGGGCCAGGGTAAATAATTGCAGGCTGGCAAAAAATACCGGTAAGGCTTCGGCCGGCGCAGCTAAATCAAAGCTGCACATTGCCCCAAAGCCCTTTTGTTGCGCCTTGGCGATGGCATGGCCCGGGTGGTCCGGCAAACCCGGGTAATACAATTTGCAGACCAGTGGCTGACGCTGCAAAAAACTGACCAGTTCAGCCGTATTTTGTTGTTGTAACTGCAACCGTGGCACCAGTGTGCGCAGACCGCGCAACGTCATATAGCTGTCAAAAGCAGGTCCGGTTACCCCTAAACAATTAGCCCACCATTTCAGTTCATCACCAATTGCGGGGTCTTTAGCTACCAGCACACCGCCAACAATGTCGCTGTGGCCATTAATATACTTAGTGGTGGAGTGCACCACGATATCGGCGCCTAACAGCAGCGGCTGTTGCAATACCGGCGATAAAAAAGTGTTGTCGACCACAACTTTAGCTTGCAAACCTGCAGCCAACTGACAAACAGCCTTAACATCGGTAATTTGCAGTAAGGGGTTGCTCGGCGTTTCCAGCCAGATCATTGCCGGCTTTGCCGCCCTGATTTTTTCAGCCCAGCCGGTATCCTGAAAATTGATGATCACCAGCTTAAAAGCCTGTTTGCGCTGGGCCAGATTAGTGAACAAACGATAACTGCCGCCGTAGCAATCATGCGGGATCACCAGGGTATCGTCTGGCCCCAATAGTTGCAGCGCCAGCAAACAAGCCGACATGCCACTACCGGTTACTATCGCCCGCGCACCTTGTTCTAACTGACATAACGCATCAGCCAGGGTATCGCGGGTAGGATTGTTGGAGCGTGAGTAATCATATTGGCCGGGTTGTTTAAAAGCCGGTAACTCGTATGTTGAAGTTAAATATAAAGGTGGGGTAACCGCCCCAAACGCCGTATCCTGAGCAATACCGGCCCGGGCAGTAATGGTTGCAGCAGCTGAATGAGACATAACGGCACCTTGTAGATTTTTACTTTTGGATGTTTAGACGTCTAAAAGTATATCTATCAAAAATTGGATGTCAAACCATTTAGCCGTCTATAATGATTATTTGTTGCTCTCTATTGGACATGGCAGGATAAAAAGTTAGAATTTGTCAGCTGCGCGAGCAAATACGAATAACCATTATAAATAACTAAGGTACCCTTATGGCTAAATGGAATGGCGAATACATCCATCCTTATGCGGAACATGGTAAAAAGTCAGAACAAGTAAAAAAAATTACCGTTTCCATTCCGCTTAATGTTTTAAAAGTATTAACCGATGAGCGCACCCGCCGCCAGGTCAACAACCTGCGCCATGCCACTAACAGTGAATTGTTATGCGAAGCGTTTTTGCATGCCTTTACCGGCCAGCCATTGCCGGCTGATGAAGACTTACGTAAAGATAATCCACACCAAATCCCGGCCGAAGTACGGCAAATTCTGACCAGCATGGGTAAACCTATCCCGGTAATTATTGAAGCCGATACCACCGAAGAATAAGCCTGGCAATATCAGCTCTAATTGAATAAACCGCCTGAGGGCGGTTTTTTATCGCAAAAAAAGTTTTGAAACGCAGCAAACGTTAATTGATAAGGCCAAGCTCCAGTGCCAGCAAGACGGCCCGGGTTCGGTCACGCACCCCGAGCTTGGCCAGAATGGCGGAACACTGGTTTTTCACCGTTCCTTCCGATTTATACAATGCAGTCGCAATTTCCTTGTTGCTGTAACCCGCCGCCATTAATTGCAGAATTTCCAGCTCTTTGTCACTCAGCGGCTCCAGCTGGGCGGGCATGCTGAAACCCGCATCGCTGGTTTGCCGGATACTACCAAGTAAGCGCTCGGTAATATTGGGGGCAAACCAGCTACCGCCGCCAGCCAGAGTTGCGATCGCCTGCACCAGGGTCTCTAATGACACATCTTTCAATAAAAAGCCCCGTGCACCATAAGAGATACTCTGTAACACCAGCTCATGTTCATCGAAAGTGGTCAGGATCAATACCGGCGTGCTGACCCCGGCCTGCTTTAGTGACGCCAGGGTTTGCACCCCGTTCATCACCGGCATGGACAGATCCAGTAAAATAACGTCTGGTTGCAACTGTGAGCAGGCTTTGAGCACACCGGAACCATCAACACACTCACCCACTACCACGACTTTTCCAGATAGCCCAAGCAAACTTTTAATACCGTCGCGGATCAGTTTCTGATCATCAACCAGCAATACTTTATGCATTGTCACTCTCTTTGTATGGAAGCTTAATGGTTAACTGCATTGCCTGGTTATGATTGCCAAGCACCAAACTGCCCTTGCACTCAGCTAACCGCTCCTGCATGCCGGTAATACCGTTACCTGGTTGCCAGCGTGGTGTCAGGCTGCCATTATCATAAATTACTATTTGTAGCTGTGGTTGTGTTACCTCCGCTTCAATAGTCACTTCGCTGGCACCACTGTGTTTTAAGCTGTTACTTAACGCTTCTTGCACAATACAAAGCAGATGCTGGGCTTGTGCCAGATCATTGAGCATAATATCAGACGGAATATCCAGCTTTACCTGAAGCTGCATTGGCACTAACCGGGTTAAGCCGCCCAGTGCATCCAGTAAACTGACATCAGCATACTGGCGCATAGTACTGACGGCATCGCGAACATCTGACAACAATAGTTTCGCCAGCTGATGGCATTTATCAACCTGCACTTTTGCCTCACCGTCGGTTAAATGGCTGGCGACCTGCAATTGAATAGTCAGGGCTGTTAAATGGTGACCAACCAGATCATGCAAATTACGGGCAATCCGGGTGCGTTCACTCTGGCGCGACGCTGCCTGCAGCAATTGCTGGGTGGCCAGCAGCTGCTGATGTTTTTGCTCCAGCTCATCTTTGGCATTCTCAGCATCGCTTCTGGTACTTTGCACCATTACCGCAAATAAATGAAAGCAGCCATACAACAGCGCTGTTATCCAGACCGCCCGACCACCTTGCCAGGCCACCAGCCCAAACCAGACCACCACCACTGCTATCGTCAGCAGCAGTGCCGGCCCGGTGCGCATAACAAAAGGCAGCATCGCAGCCCAGATGATGGTGAGGATAGACAGAAACTCAAAATTGCGCGCCGGTGTTAACCATAACAAACCGAAAGCCACCAACAACTGCAGCACCAAAAAATGACTGCCAAACTGCCCCTGCAACGTAAAGCGGCCTTGTTCGCGGGTCAGCAACCAGAATAAGCCACCATAAGCCAGAAATAATATATGCAACGCTAAGCTGCCATATGTTGCCGCTGTTTTCTGCAAAATATACAGACTTATGCCATATACCATCAGCCAGGTTAACAAGCCGGCCAGGGTGGCAAAATCAATTTTTGTTTTCATTCTGTCATTATGCGGGGTAAATCATTAACTGCAATAGGCCAGAAGTCACAGTACAAAATCCTGACTTCTGGCACCTGCCTTGGCAACTTGCCTGGCGTAAGCTGGCAACATTAACCAAGGAGGCTGACCATGTTAGTTATTCACACCACATTGTTGTATCTGCATATTGCGCTTGGCGCGATAGCGCTGCTGTTATTCTGGCTGCCCATCGTTGCCCGTAAAGGTGGCAAGCTGCATATTGCTGCCGGCAAGGCTTTTTACACTATTATGCTGGTTGTTGCCGGTTCCGGCATAATAATGACCCTGATTGGCTTAGCTGATCCTGTCGGTATTTACATCAATAGCAGACAACTGACTCCTGAGCAGATTGAAAGCATGATGCTCTGGCGCATCCCTTTCACTTACTTTTTACTGCTGCTCAGCCTGCTGACCTGGGTAACGGTGCGTCATGCCATCGGTGTACTGCGCGCTAAAGCTAATCGCATTATGCTGCGCAACTGGCGCTATCAGGGGCCCGTATTTATGATGTTTCCGGTTGCCTTATTCGTTGGCTGGCAAGGGATAAGTATTGCTATGCCGTTACTAATAATTTTTGCTGTTGTCAGTCTGATCTCAGCAACCACCATTAGTACCTATGTTTATCGGGCTGAGATAAAGCCCAGGGCCTGGATTATTGAACACTTCAGTGCCATGGTAGGTGCCGGTATTGCAGTTTATACCGCCTTCTTTGCTGCAGGCGGACGTCGGCTGTTATCACAATGGCTGCCGGGTGAATGGCAAATAGTCAGCTGGCTGGCAGCACCGGTTATTGGCCTGACCATACTTGCCACCCTGAGCGGTTATTACAAGCGTAAATATAAGGTGCAACACAACAAAGCTTTACAATAACCTCCGGGCTGGCTTAATGTCCCAGACAATGCTGACCAGGGACAATAACAATGACCATAAAACACACTGCTGTTAACAATAAAGTGATCTGGATCACCGGTGCTTCTGGTGGTATTGGTGAGGCACTGGCCCGTGAGCTGGCAGCTGATGGGGCCAGACTGATCTTGAGTGCCCGGCGTCAATCTGAATTGGAGCGGGTGCGCACCAGCCTGCCTAATGCAGCAGCTCACCTGATACTGGCGTTGGATATTACTGACAGTCAGGCGATTGGCCTGGCTATTAACACCATTTCAGCGCAAATTGGTGGCCTGGACTGGCTTATCAATAATGCCGGTATCAGCCAACGCGCGTTGATCACCGACACTACCCTGGATACTGAACGCAAACTATTCGAAGTTGATTACTTTTCCCAGATTAATTTAACCCGCCAGGCTCTGCCCTTATTGCTGGCCGACGGCGGCGGCAAGGTGGTGTTTGTCTCTTCGGTAGCCGGTTTAGTGGGCACCCAGTATCGCGGCAGCTACTCTGCTGCTAAGGCTGCATTGCACTTGTGGGCTAATAGCTTACGGGCTGAGCTGTTTGCACAAGGGCTTACGGTAGCAACCATTTTCCCGGGCTTTGTGAAAACAGAAGTGTCACGGAACGCTTTAACCGGAGATGGCAGCGCTCTGGGTGAAATGGACGATGCTCAGGCAAAAGCCATGAGCGCAGAACTGTTTGCAGAAAAAGCAGTTAAGGCACTGATTAACGGTAAAAGTTACATTGTTATAGGTGGCTTAAAGGAACGGTTGGGTGCCTGGGTATCGCGGCTATCACCAGAATTGCTGTATAAAATGATCCCTAAAAGCAAAGTACGCTGACTAACCCTGACAGGCTGGCACTTCCTGCAAACTGCCCTTTACAACAAAACACAATAATCTTTTGATCTGTATCAAGCCATATCACTGCTGTTGAACTAGGCTTAATGGCACTCTAAGCCAGCCTGGTAAATTAACTATGTCAGCGGTGTTAAGTGTTTTACTGGCCGGTGGCTGTGGCAGCCGCTTGCGTCCTTTGACCTTACATCAGGCCAAACCTGCGGTGCCTTTTGCTGGCCGCTTCCGGATAATTGATTTTGTCTTAAGTAATTTACTGCATTCTGGCTTTACCGACCTGCTGATATTAACCCAATATCAGGCCGCAGGCCTGGAGCACTACTTACAACGATACTGGTTAAGCCGCTTTCAGCATCAGGGCTTTTTGCACTGTTGCGCTGCGCCGGCAAATGCAAATGTTGGCACCGCTGGGGCCGTGGCTATGCAATTAAGCCAGATCCGCGACTTGCGGCCACAGTATATCGCCCTGTTAAGTGCTGACCATATTTACAAAATGGACTACCGGCAATTATTGCAGTTTCATCTGCGGCAACTGGCCGCCGTCACTGTGGCGGCGGTCGCTATACCCAAAGAGCATGCCCACCACTTTGGCATTATTCAGACTGACGCCAATGGCCGGATGATCGGTTTTATTGAAAAACCTCAGACACCTCCTCCCTGTATGCCAGGCAAACCAGGTTATGTATTGGCGTCTATGGGAAACTATTTGTTTAATGCCAGTGCCCTGGAGCAAGCACTGATGTCATGCCAACCCGGTCAACACCTCGATTTTGGCCAGCACGTGTTACCAGCCTTGTTCCAACAACATGCTGTTTATGTTTACGATTTTGCTGACAATCTGTTACCAGGCACCCAGGCGCTGGCCGGTTACTGGCGTGATGTCGGCACGCTTAATGCCTACTATGCGGCGCAGCAAGATGTGCTAAACCATCGAAGCTGGCTGCAAGGCCCGCAGCAGCCCTGGCCAATTCTGAGCGGTGACGCAATTACCCGGGTAAGGCCCCGCCATCAGTTGTGCAAAGTGCAACCGATGACAGGTGGCAGGCCTTGTTACGCGGCTAAACACTACGGCCTGCAACAACGAGCCAATTAGCTGACAACAGAGTAAGTTCGCTGCGGACCTTACTGATAGTAATTGTCTGGCAGCTCAATCCGCGCCACGCCAGAGGCTACTGCCGCTTCAGCAACAGCACGGGCAACCCGTGGCAGCAACCTTGGGTCCATTGGCTTGGGTATAATATAGGCTTTGCCAAATTCCAGTTTATCGATTTGGGCGGCCTGCAGCACTGCAGCTGGCACCGGCTCTTTGGCGATCGCACGAATGGCATTAACTGCAGCAATTTTCATTTCATCGTTGATAACACTGGCGCGCACATCGAGTGCGCCACGAAAAATAAACGGGAAACACAAAACATTATTAACCTGATTAGGATAATCAGAACGACCGGTCGCCATAATCAAATCTTTACGGGCTGCATGGGCCAGTGCCGGTTTTATTTCAGGGTCAGGATTGGAACAAGCGAAAATCACCGGATTTGGCGCCATTAATTGCAAAGCCTCGGGTGGCAGCACATCCGGGCCGGACACCCCGACAAATACATCAGCGCCGTTTAGTGCATCTTCCAGGGTTCGTTTATCTGTGTTGTTAGCGAACAGCAATTTGTACTGGTTTAAGTCATCACGCCGGGTATGAATAACCCCTTTGGTATCCAGCATATAGATATGCTCGCGCTGCGCGCCACATTTGATCAGCAGCTCCATACAGGCGATAGCAGCTGCGCCGGCACCCATACAGACAATAATAGCTTTGTTGATGTCTTTACCCTGAATTTCCAGCGCGTTCAGCATGCCAGCGGCCGTAACGATAGCGGTACCATGCTGATCATCATGAAATACCGGTATTTTACAGCGTTTAATCAACTCTTTTTCAATTTCAAAGCATTCCGGCGCTTTAATATCTTCCAGGTTAATACCACCAAAGGTATCTGCGATATTGGCAACCGTATTAATAAATTCTTCAGTAGTGCGATGGCTGACTTCAATATCAATCGAGTCCAGATTGGCAAAACGTTTAAACAGCAAAGCCTTACCTTCCATAACCGGCTTGGAGGCCATAGGCCCTAAATTACCTAAGCCAAGAATTGCCGTGCCATTGGTAATTACCGCCACCAGATTGCCTTTGGCGGTATATTTGTAGACATTGTCAACGTCAGCCGCAATTTCGCGCACCGGCTCCGCCACGCCGGGACTATATGCCAGCGCCAGATCTTTTACGGTTTCTGCCGGCTTACTGATTTCAATACTAATTTTGCCCGGGGTCGGCTCTGCATGGTACCTCAGTGCCTGCTCTCTGAAATCTGACATCTTGTTTTCCTGCTTATAATGAGTGAGGGTAACTTCTGATTGTTATTGTTATGCGACGGCGATACGGTGATCTTACCAGCGCAGCTGCGCCTTACTGACCATACCACTTTAGTCTTATTGCCAGCTGTTATAGCAACTTCAGCCGCAATCGCCAAGCCCACACCTGGCACGAAATTTCCCTTATCAGGTAAAAATCAACATAATCCGGATACTTTGCGCTTCCGCTATCGATTAAGATTGCGATTATTGTGATTAACTATCAGCAAATGTAGCCACCTGTTTCAGCTCAAAATGCTGGCAATTCAGGCGTGTAGCCATCTAAAAGCCTCATTCGGAATTGCATAATCAGCTAAATGATGGAAAATAAACCATTTTTTTTATTAATAACGACTATTTGCTTAAAAAACCAGCAGATAATCATAGTTCTGATTTACTAACCAAGCTCCCCCCAGGCAATACATTTGTTTACAGTTTGCTGTCCCTATTGTCTTGACCCTGCAGACTGAGTGGCCGATCATTGTCATATAAATTTTTTGTAAACAGGCTGGGGGAATAATGCAAGCATCACGGATAGTAAGCGCGATAGCGCTTAGCCTAACACTGACTTTTACCGGAGTGAGCAGCATGCCTGCCATGGCAGCAGCCGGAGCAAAGGTATGTCAAGGTGACCAGTGTGCAAATGAGATGCGGCGCTTGATTAAACTGGCGCGCAGTGGTAGCGGTGACGCAGCGGCATTTGTTGCCATGGCTTACGCGTCTGGCGATGGACTGGAACTCGACCACAAAGAAGCAGCACGTTTTATTAAGCTTGGCGTCAGGCATCGTAACCCAATGGCAACCTACCTGATGTCAGATTGGTATCGTAATGGTTTTGTGCTGGAGCAGGATACCGCTCAGGCCGATAAATTATTAGCCCAGGCGGTGCAAAGTGATTACCCGCCTGCCATGTACCAGCAGGCGTTGTTATATTTACAAACTGACGATGAAACCAGAGTAACTGAAGCTGTTAGTTTGCTTGAGAAAGCAGCCGAAAATAAACTAATGAACGCGATGTTTCTGCTGGCAAGGCTGAAGCAGACAGGCACCGCCACAGAGCAGGATTTAGCCGGAGCCGGTGCTTTATACAAAGCATTAACGCTGGCGCGTCACCCTCAGGCTCGTGACTATCTGCAACAGGTAATAGACGAAATGGCCACGGACCAGCAGCAAACTGAGCTGATTACCGACTTCAGAAGTGTTGATGATATTGAAGTTATTCAGGTACGTGGCCAGAAAATGGAAGCTAATGTGATGCTGGATGGTTTAGTAAGGCGGCTTAATGCCAGTGGCAAATATGATCGCCGCTCTATTGGCAGCCGGATCAGCGGCGTTAGCTGTGAGAATTCAGGTTCTGCCTGCGCGTCAGTCAAACCAGATAAAGGTGCCAGCTCTCTAGGTGAAGTATTAAGCGGTAGCAAGTAACTATTAGCTATAACTGCCCCGACAGCTATAACTGCCCTGACAGCTGAAACTAAGTAGCAAGCTGCAATAAAAAAAGCACCCGAAGGTGCTTTTTTTGTGTGCGACATATCCAGGCGAATTAACGATTGCCCAGCACCGCGAAACGTTTTTTGAAGCGGTCAACCCGGCCGCCAACGTCTAATACTTTCTGCTTACCAGTATAGAACGGGTGGCAGCTTGAACATACGTCCAAGTGAATATCTTTGCACAGGGCTGAGTGCGTTTTGAAGCTGTTACCGCAAGTACAGGTTGCAGTAATTTCTTTGTATTCTGGGTGGATACCTGGTTTCATGGGTTACCTCGTTAGGCCGTATCGCTATCTGGTCATCATGTGCCAGACACCATACGTAATTACAGTTAATTAAGGGCGCGTAGCTTAATAGATAGCCAGCAAAGTTGCAACTGTCATACCGGCTTATTTACAACTTTGTTTTACTTGGCAGTGGCCAGAGTGCACCTTACACTATGGCTTGCCTAACCTGAAGGATTTTAGCTGTGTCAGTTATTCGCGTTGCTCTGCCGTTGCCATTACGACAACACTTTGATTATTTGCTTAGTGCCGGCCAGCAGGTGCAGATTGGCAGCAGGCTGCGGGTTCCTTTTGGCAAGCGCGAGTTAATTGGTATTGCCTGGCAACTTAATCCCGCTGATCATTATCCTTTGGCGCAGTTAAAACCAGTGATCAGTGTTATTGATAAGCAGCCCGTATTAAGTGACACCCTGCGCCAGTTGCTGACTTTTGCGGCCGAGTACTATCATCATCCGCTGGGGGAAGTATTAACGGCTGCCCTGCCCGCATTACTGCGGGAAGGCAAAGACCTGGCAGAGTACCAGCAATATGCCTGGCGCCTCACCGCTGCCGGCACGGATGCCAGCGCGGCAGACTTTAAACGCTCGGCCCGTCAATTAGCATTATTCCAGGCGCTGCAGGCTGGCCCTGTGCCAGCTATTGAGTTACTGATCAGTCATCCGCGCACCGCTTTTAAGCAACTTGCAGATAAAGGCCTGATTGAGCAACAGGTATTGCCACTGACCCCCTTTAGCCAGCAAGGTCTGAAACAACCCGCATTGCGGCTGACAGCCGACCAGGCATTAGCTGTGACTGCAATTAATCAGGCTGCCGGCCGTTTTCAGAGTTTGTTACTGGAAGGGGTCACGGGTTCAGGCAAAACAGAAGTTTACCTGCAAGCTATCGCCCCACTGCTCGACGCCGGTCAGCAGGTGCTATTGATAGTGCCGGAAATAGGCCTTACCCCGCAAACACTCTCCCGCTTTCAGAGTCGTTTTCAGGCGCCGGTACTGTGCTGGCATTCCAACCTGACTGATACAGAGCGCCTGAACTGCTGGCAACAAACGCAGGCTGGCAGCGCCGCTATTGTCGTCGGCACTCGCTCAGCCTTGTTTTTACCTTTTGCCCGCCTCGGTTTAATTATTATTGATGAAGAGCATGATCAATCACTAAAACAGCAGGATGGCTTTCGCTATCACGCCAGGGATCTGGCGATTAAACGGGCAGCCATTGAGCATTGTCCTATTTTGCTTGGCTCAGCAACGCCGTCATTGGAAAGCCTGTACAATTGTCAGCAGCAACGCTTTATTCACCTTAGCCTGCATAACCGGGCTGGTGGCCAGGCTATGCCGCGTTACCAACTGGTAGATTTAAAACAGCAGGTGCTGCAATTTGGTCTGGCCAGCCAGACGTTGCAGTATATTCGCCAGCAGCTGCAGCAAGGCATGCAGGTAATGTTATTTTTAAACCGGCGTGGCTTTGCCCCGGCATTGAGCTGCCAAGAGTGCGGCTGGCTGACGGAATGCCATCGCTGCAGTGCATTTACCACCTATCATAAACAAAGCAGACAGCTGGTATGTCACCACTGCGGTGCAATAAAAGCAGTGCCGCGCCAATGCAAACAATGTGGCAGCGCCCGCTTAGCACCTGTTGGACAAGGCACCGAGCAGCTGGAAGAAAATTTACAGCAATTGTTCCCGGATGTTGCGATTACCCGGCTTGATCGCGACACGACGCGCCGCAAGGGGGCGTTAGCAAGCGCGCTTGATAGCATCAATCAAAGTGGCCCACGACTGATATTGGGTACCCAGATGCTGGCTAAAGGCCATCACTTTCCATTCGTAACCCTGGTGGTTATTGTCGATGTCGATGGCGCTCTGTACAGCAGCGATTTCAGAGCCCCGGAGCAACTCGGCCAGTTGCTTACTCAGGTAGCCGGCAGGGCAGGCCGGGGCAGCAATCCGGGCACCGTATTACTGCAGACGCATTACCCGGAGCATGTGCTGCTGCAGGATATTATTCAAAATGGCTATGCCTCTTTTGCCCGCAGCGCCCTGCTGGAAAGGCAGCACACCCGCTTGCCGCCATACCAGCATCTGGCGTTATTCCGGGCAGAAGCGCTGCAAAGCACCCTGTGCCAACAATGGTTATCAGAGCTGGTGAGCCTGGCTAAAACTTTGCCAGGGCTGGAGTTATTGGGGCCTGTCAGTTCGCCAATGGAAAAACGGGCCGGCAAATACCGCTGGCAGTTACAGCTATATAGCAGCCAGCGGCCGCAGCTGCATCAGGCACTAAATACATTGCTGGCGGCGTTGCAAAGCTGGCCACTAAGCCGCCAGCTAAAGTGGCAGCTGGATGTCGATCCAATCGATCTGAGTTAACTGCATTGGTGCTGCTTATTTCTTTTTCAGACTAAGCAGGTAGAATAGCGCCAGTGAATACATAAGCCAGGTTGTTAAGCTGTCAATATGCCGCAAAAAGATTACGTAAAAACTGCCCGTCCCAAGCCGAAAGCCAAACCCCGGGCTACTAACACGCGCCGGGGCAATAGCCGGCCGGCACAAGGTGCAAGTCGTCCCTGGCTCCTGATTATTATCACGGCATTGCTGCTCGGTAGTTTTGGCTGGTTTTTATGGTATTTAAAACAGCAACCAGCCAACACGCAACAGCCCCCTGCAAAAGTGAGCCAGAGCAAACCCGTTGTTGATGAGCTGCCTGCTAAGCCGATTGCCGAGCCTTACCAATACATTAAAGAACTAGAAAATAAAGAAGTACAAGTGGAGGTAGACACTACAGAGCGCGAAAATCTGGGGCCCTTTCAAATGCAATGTGGTTCATTCCGTCAGGCCGAACAAGCCGAAGCTATGCGTGCTCAGATTGCTTTTGCCGGCTTTGCCTCTGCCGTGCGCCGCACCGAAGGCAGTAATGGCGTCTGGTATCGGGTGGTATTAGGTCCTTATGATTCGAAACGTCAGGCCACTGCCGATCGCAACCGGCTGCAGCAACAAAATATCAATGGCTGTCGGATCTGGAACTGGACTTGAAAAGCAGAGCCTCCAGCCACACTTAAGCCCTAGGTTCATTCGCCATAGGGCAAAAATCCATGACAACTATCGTTTCTGTTCGCCGTAATGGCCATGTCGCTATTGGCGGCGATGGCCAGGTGTCGTTAGGTAATACCGTAATGAAAGGTAATGCCCGTAAGGTACGCCGGCTCTATAACAACAAAGTGCTGGCCGGTTTTGCCGGGGGTACTGCTGATGCTTTCACTTTATTTGAACGTTTTGAAGCTAAACTTGAACTACACCAGGGCCATTTAATGCGGGCGGCGGTAGAACTGGCTAAAGACTGGCGCACCGATCGTATGCTGCGCAAGCTCGAAGCACTGTTGGCCGTCGCTGATGCTAACTGCTCATTGATTATTACTGGCAACGGCGACGTTATTCAGCCAGAGCAGGATTTAATTGCTATTGGCAGCGGCGGCCCTTACGCCCAGGCTGCCGCCACCGCTTTATTACAAAACACCGAGCTTAGCGCCCAGGATATTGTTGAGAAAAGCTTAACGATTGCTGGTGATATCTGTGTATACACCAATCAGCAACACACCATTGAACAACTTTAAGCAGGTTTATTATGTCTGATATGACACCCAGAGAAATTGTCCACGAGCTGGACCGGCATATTATTGGCCAGAGCAAAGCAAAGCGGGCGGTCGCCATCGCCCTGCGCAATCGCTGGCGCCGGATGCAGTTGGAAGTTGGCCTGCGCGCCGAAGTAACGCCGAAGAATATCCTGATGATTGGCCCGACCGGTGTTGGTAAAACCGAAATTGCCCGTCGTTTAGCCAAACTGGCCAATGCCCCCTTTATTAAGGTAGAAGCCACTAAGTTCACCGAAGTTGGTTATGTTGGCAAAGAAGTTGAGAGCATTATCCGCGATTTGACCGACAGTGCCGTGAAAATGTTGCGCGAGCAGGCGATTGCGAAAAACCGCTTCCGGGCAGAGGAAGCTGCCGAAGAACGGATCCTGGATGCCCTTCTGCCTAGGGGGCGCGACAACTGGGTAGAAACTGATAACCAACCCACCCCTGACAATAATACCCGGCAAATTTTCCGTAAGAAGTTGCGCGAAGGTCAGCTGGATGATAAAGAAATTGAACTTGAACTGGCACAAAGCCAGGTTGGCATAGAAATTATGGCGCCACCTGGCATGGAAGAAATGACCTCACAACTGCAAAGCATGTTTCAGAGTCTGGGCAGTGACAAAAAGAAAAAGCGTAAGCTGAAAATTAAAGACGCCTTTAAACAGTTAGTGGAAGAAGAAGCTGCCAGGCTGGTTAACCCGGAAGAACTGAAGGCCGAAGCACTGGAAGCCGTTGAACAAAATGGCATCGTATTTCTGGACGAAATTGACAAAATCTGTAAGCGCGGTGAAACCAGCGGCCCCGATGTCTCCCGTGAAGGGGTGCAACGTGATTTACTGCCGCTAATTGAGGGCTGTACCGTTAATACTAAACATGGCATGGTAAAAACAGACCATATTTTATTTATTGCCTCTGGTGCCTTTCAGATGAGTAAGCCTTCTGATTTAGTACCCGAGCTGCAAGGCCGGCTGCCAATCCGGGTAGAACTGGAAGCGCTGACAGCCGCGGATTTTGAGCGTATTTTAACTGAGCCTAAAGCGTCGCTGACCGAGCAATCTATTGCCATGCTGGCAACCGAAGGCGTGCATATCAGTTTTAGTGACGAGGGCATTAAACGGATTGCTGCGGCAGCGTTTCAGGTTAATGAAACCACCGAAAACATCGGGGCCCGCCGCCTTTACACGGTTATGGAGCGCTTACTGGAAGAAATATCCTATGATGCAGCTGACCACGCCGGTGAGCATATCGAGATTACTGCCGATTATGTCGAGCAACATCTGGGGGCACTGGTGCAGGATGAAGATTTAAGCCGGTTTATCCTGTAATTGATAGCGCGTTGAGTGAAGGCTTAATAACATATGACATTGCGCACCCTGCATTACCACCAGCAACAACGTTTGCTGGATCTGATATTCACTGACGGCACGGTAAAAGTGCTGTCAGCTGAGTTTTTGCGGGTGCATTCACCATCCGCCGAAGTGCGCGGGCACGGCCAGCCAAAATTGGTCACCAATAAACGCGATGTGGCGATCCGGTCTATTAGCCCGGTAGGTCATTATGGCGTTAAATTAACTTTTGATGATGGGCATAATACCGGCTTGTACCATTTCAGCTATTTATGCCAATTGGCAGACGAGCAGCATACACTGTGGCAGCAATACCTGGCACTGCTTAAAGCAGCCAATGCCAGCCGCGAAAGCCTGATAAACACCCGCCAGCTTAGTTAGCAGGTCAGATCGTGAGTTATTAGCAACTCAGGCTTTAAAGATTTGCACACTCTGGCGCAAACTTGCTGCCTGTTGTGCCACTTCCTCACTAATAGTCGCATTTTGGCGGGCATAGCCAAAAGTATCGTCAGATAAATCGCGTATTTTAACCACGTTTTTATTAACCTCGGCTGCGACATGGCTTTGCTCCTCAATCGCCGCCGCGATCTGGGTAGTCATATCCATAATATTGGTAACATCTGCAGTAATCTCACCCAGTAACGTCATGGCAATACCCGCCTGCTCAGCGCTGTCATTACCTTGCTGCCGGCACTGCTGCATAGCTTCTACAATGTGGCGGGTGCGGCCTTGTAACGCGGCAATAATCTCTTCGATTTGCCCGGTCGATTGCGCCGTACGCTGCGCTAAATGACGCACTTCGTCTGCAACTACAGCAAAACCACGGCCCTGATCGCCAGCGCGGGCAGCTTCAATAGCAGCATTTAACGCCAGTAAATTGGTTTGCTCGGCAATACCACGAATAACATCAAGTACCGAACCGATAGTCTGACTGTCCTGCTCCAGCTCGGTAACAATGGTAGTTGCTTCCTTTAAGCGTTTGGATAACTGCTGGATCTGATTTACCGTTTGCTCTACTTCCTTACGGCCGCTGTTAGCATTCTGGTTAGTACTGTCTGCCTTAGCAGCTGTCATCTCAGTATTGCTGGCAATTTCATTAATGGTGGCGCCCATCTGCGTAACCGCAGTCGCCACCATATCGGTCTCTGATTGCTGGCGTTGCATGCCCTGGCTGGTGTCGGAAGTTGACTGAGCCAGCTCAGCTGTTGCCTGATCCAGCATAGACAAGGCTTCGTTTACGGTGCGGATTAAATGCTGCACATCGGCTAACATCGCGTTGAAATCCTGCGCCAGATGGCTCATTTCATCCTGGCCACTTTCATCCACCCGTTGCCGGAAATCGTGCTCAGTCCGAATTAAACCTATGGTATGGCAGACCGCTCTCACCGGACCAATAATACTGCTGCTGGTAAAGCCAACCAGCGCCAGCATCAACAACAATACGACAATAAAAATAATAACCGCCAGCTGTTTGGTACTACCAACTGCAGCCGTAATTGCTGCACTGGTTTCTTCTGACAAGGTTTTCAGGCTGGTTTCTGTCTGGTGAATTGCTGCACGCATCTGACCGGTCAGGCCTTCAGTTTCGCTCATTCCCAGTTGCTGCATACCGGCAACCAGACGATTAAAGCCTTCGCTGTAAGCAGTTGCAGCTGCCATGCCTGGCCGGTAGTCCTGCTGCAAGGTGGTTATGAATGTTGCAAAATCACGGTTAAAGCTTTCTACGTAACGCAGATCAAGCCGCAGTAAAAAATCTTTTTCCTGACGGCGTAATTGTAGTAGCTGCAATTGCCACTCTGTTTCACCCGCTAAGACAAGTTGTTGCTCCAGGCTCTGAGCCGCTTCGCGCAAACGGCCTTGTAAACCTTCTTCCGGCGTTAAGCCCAGTTGTTGCTGCTGGGCCACCAGACTATTAAACACTTGCTGATATTCAGTGGTCAACTGACTGAACCTGTTTAGTGGTTCGACAGCAATATCATGGCGCTGCAGATGCTGACGCAGCGAACTGACCATGTCAGTTAACTCTTGAATACGGTCATTTAAGCGTTTTTGGTATTTCAGGTCGCTGCGCATCATAAAATCTTTTTCATGGCGTCGCAGCATCAATACTTTAGTATTTAATTGTTCTACCAATTGCTGAGTTGAGGCCAGACTACTGAGTTGATTACTCTGGAAAAACAGGATAGCCAACATCAACAGCATGGCAATAATTAAAGCGAAAGCATTGGCTAACAACCGTTGTTTAATGGTCAACCGACGAAGAAGCTGCATAAATATCACTCACCAGGCTAATTGAAATATAAGATTAAATTACTTTAGTATATGTAAACAGCAACAACGAATTATTTAGCGCGGATAGGTGCGAAAAAATGCCAGCGCCTCAGTTTCAGGTAGTGGTTTGGCGATGTAATAACCCTGAACGGCATCACAGGATAAGCTACGCAGTAAGTTTAGTTGCTCAACCGTTTCTACGCCTTCCGCCAGAATGCGCTTCCCTAACCCATGCGCCAGTTTTATCATGGTTTTAACAATCATCATGTCGGAGTCATTCGAGGTCATATCCATGACGAAGCTGCGATCTATTTTAATTTTTTCAATTGGCATTTTACGCAAATAAGCCAGCGAGGAGTATCCAGTACCAAAATCATCTATCGATACCTTAATACCCATTTGCTGCAGTTCCAGCGCAAAGTTAGAGCCTTTCTCCATATCCTGCATCGCTGTGTTTTCTGTCACCTCTAACTCCACCATTTCCGGAGAAACCTTGTATTGTTGCAGCAAGCCCTTCAGTTCCTGTTTCAACCCCTCCTGCTCAAAATGAATAGGTGACATATTGATCGCCAGCGGAATGTGAACTCCTTGCTGCTGCCAGCGCTGAATACTGGCAATAGCATTACGCAAAATAACTAAATCCAGCACCTGGCTCAGGCCAAGCTGCTCACAGAGTGGTAAAAACTCTCCCGGCATCAATAAGCCACGTTGTGGGTGTTGCCAACGCACCAATACTTCAAAACCCTCCAGTAAATTGCTGCGCAGGCTGAGCTGCGGCTGATAATACAACACAAACTGGTTTTCACTGATTGCCTGTAACAGTTCACTTTCCCAGGCCAGTAAACGGGCGGTTTCCTCTTCCATGCCGGTCTGATAACTGAGCCAGCTGGCTTGCAAACGCTTCGCCTGATGAAAGGCAATATTTGCCTGTTGCAGCAATTGTTCGGCACTATGAGCATGCAACGGATATTGGGACAAGCCGATGCTGGTGGTCAGTTTAACCGGACCACTATCAAGTAAAAACGGTTTTTCAACCAACTGCTGGACATGCTGCAGGGTATATTGCAGCTGTTTCTCGTTAACGACATCCGCCAGCACCAATGCAAAAATATCGCCGCCAGTGCGGGCAATCAACGCCGGTTTAACAATACTAAGTTCAAAACGCCGGATCACTTCCCGTAAAATCCGGTCACCCTGTTTCAGGCCAACTGATTCATTAACGTTTTTAAATTTATCCAGCCCCAGCATGACCAGGTGCAAATTCCCAACGGGGTTAGTTGTAATCAACTGGTCGAGTTTTACTAATAAGGCATCACGATTAAGCGCCCCGGTAAGCTGATCGTGCTGATCCAGATACCGGGTTTTTTCGGTCAGTTTCAGGTTAGTGTTTCGCTCATTTTCCTGCAACCAGATCACCAGCGAAAAACCCAGAGTAACCAGCAAGGTCAGTTCAATACATTTATAAATCATTAACTGGTACAACGAAAAATAGCTGCTTGACTGTAACAAATCGCCGATGATATTGCTCAGGTACAAAACGCCCCACAGCAGCAGGACAATTGCCGACAGCCGCGGCCCCGCTCTGCGGTTACTGTTTCGCCATAACCACACGCCAGCGCTAAACAGCAGCATGCCACTGACAATAAACCGGGCGCTGAATTCCAGAAAAGGTTGCCATGGCGCTAATGCCGTTATCATTTCAGGTAGAAGTGCAGTGATGGTTGCCAGTAACATTACTATTATAAAATAAAAACTGGCAGGCCAACGTTGCTGATGCTCTGTGCTGTCAAAGAATTGCAGTCGATTACCAAGCAACATTAATAACGCAAATGCATAAAAGCAGAAGTGCATCAGCGTTACCAGCGGGAGTCTTACTACTGACGATCCAAGTGGCGAGTTGTTTATCAGTAAAACGGCGGTTTGATATCCTGCAAAAGCCAGAAAAGCCAGCAACCAGTACTTCAGATACGCTTGCCGGTAAACCCGCAGGTAGTACCAAAATAAAAGTACCATCAATAACGCTAAAACAGCTTGCGTTAAATACAGGGGTATTCTGGCGAATAGTTCTGCTGGCACTTGGCGCTCTCTTATGTCTTGACGATTACACCTTAGCAAACAAATTACTTTTGCAGCAATACTTTGTTGAACGTAAAGCAGCGACGTTGCACATTATTACCTTGAGCTTGCAAAGCATAGCGCTATACTGTGCAAAAGCTGTTACTGCCCACGGAGCCTTACATGGAATACAATACCTCAGAGCTATGCGATCTTTATGCGGATCAGGTGGACGTTGTTGAACCGATCTTTGCAAACTACGGTGGCAGACGTTCATTCGGCGGTCAAATTTATACTATTAAATGCTTCGAGGACAACGGTCTGGTGCGTCAGGTGCTGGCCGATAACGGCGTGGGTAAGGTGTTGTTAATTGACGGTGGCGGCTCTGCCCGCCGCGCGTTAATTGATGCAGAACTAGCCAGTCTGGCAGCCGGCAATGGCTGGGAAGGTATTGTTTGTTACGGCAGTGTTCGCGATCTGGATGCACTGGAAGATTTCGAAATTGGTATTCAGGCCGTTAATGCGATCCCTATCGGTGCTGATGACAATGGTTTTGGTGAAACCGAAGTGCCGGTTAATTTTGCCGGAGTAACCTTCTTACCGGGCGATCATTTGTATGCTGACAGTACCGGCATTATTATGTCACCGGATCCGCTCGATATTGAATAAAAATATTGAAAAGCCATATGCTACAACGTTTTACTATTAGTGATTTAAATGATCTTTGTGTCCGGCGCAGTGGCGAGAGCCGGCTTGGCCAGCAGCTACGGTTGCCTGACCCGGCTCTGTCAGTGGCTGAACTATTAGCTGGCCATAAAGCTGACGGTGGCCAGTTTGTTTTGCTGGGCATTGCCGAGTGTATTGGCCCAAGAGCAAATATGGGTAACCCTGGGGCCGAACTGGGCTGGCAGGCTTTTTTACAACGCTTTTTAAATCTGCAACATAACGATAACCTGGTGCCTGAACACATTTTGTTACTGGGTCAGATCGACTGTGTCGATTTGCAACAACAAGCTACCACTCTGGATAATCAGGATCCGCAGCAATTGGCAACCTTGCGCCAGCTCTGTGCCGAGCTTGACCAAAGGGTCAACCAGCAACTTATTCCTATTTTTGAAGCCGGCCTGTATCCAATCGTAATCGGGGGCGGCCATAATAATGCCTATCCACTATTGCAGGCGCTGGCAGAGGTAAGCCAGCAGCCGGTAAATTGCGCCAACCTGGATCCCCACGCAGATTTCCGGCCGCTGGAAGGCCGGCATAGTGGTAATGGCTTCAGTTACGCCAGCGCAGCCGGTTATCTAGAGCACTATATGGTGCTGGGGCTTGATCTGCATAAAAACTCAGCAACCAGTCTGGCCATGCTGCATCAGGCTGGCGGCGAATACATCAGCTATCAGCAGGTCGCAGTCCGTCAGGAGTTAAGTTTTCAGCAGGCGTTAGATAAAGTGGTAGAACATTGTTGCCATGGCATAGCTGATATTGCTATCGAGCTGGATACCGACAGTATTCAGCAGATGCCGGCCAGTGCCCTTAATTATACCGGGCTGAGTGCAGAACAAGCGGCGCAGTTTGTATTTCAGCTGGCACGCTTACCCCGCGCCCGCTATCTGCATCTGGCCGAAGCGGCTCCGGCTTGTCATCCGGCCGGTCTTGCGGCTGGTATCAACCAATGCGGTCAGGTGTTGGCAACATTAGTGCTGGCTTTTATTAATGGCAAAGCGCTGCAACCGCCACAAATTTAACCGGGGTGGCGATGTTGCCACTGGCGTAACCACGCCGGAAAACCACTCAGTTCAAATGGCTGTGAATACCAGAACCCCTGCCCCCGCGAGCAGCCCATTCTTAGCAGCTTATCTTCAACTTCAGCACCTTCTACACCTTCTGCGATCACCCCCAAACCAAGGTTGCGTGCCATATCAATAATTGCACCGGTAATCGCCATATGCGCTTCGGTTTTGTGTAATTCGCTGATAAAACTACAATCTACTTTGACATACTGCACTGGCAGCTGACGCAAATAAGCCAGAGATGAAAAACCAGTACCAAAATCATCCAGAGCCAGTTCAACGCCCAGCTGATGCAGTCGCTGCATCATTGCCATAGTCCGGTCAGGCTCGGCTGACAAGGCATTTTCACTTATTTCCAGCATTAGCAGTTGCGGCTTTACCTGATATTTTTCAAATAACTGTTCCAATGCTTCTACCAGCTCATCGTGCAGCAAATCTTTGCTGGAAATATTGACCGCTATCCGGCTAACCAATTGCTGTTCAGTAAGGCTGGCAATGGTTTTAATAGCCTGCTCTAACACCCAAAGACTGAGTGGATAAATTACCCCCATCTCTTCTGCCAGAGCAAGAAACGCCTCTGGTGCCAGCAAACCTTTTTTCGGATGGCGCCAACGAATGAGTACTTCAGCAGCCAGCACCTGACGGTTACGCATTGCCATTTGTGGTTGAACAAACAACACTAACTGATCTTCGTCAATGGCCTGGCGTAATTCTGCCATCAACGCCAGTTTTTCGGTGGTATAGTTGATCATGTCCGGCGCAAACATCAGACTGGCACCACGCTGCCACTGAAAATGCTGCAAAGCCAGATAGGCCCGCTCCAGTAGCTCATTCAGCTGAGTGCTGTGCTCAGGATAAAGCGATATCCCGACTCCCAGCCGATAATCAATGGCGCAACCGTGCACCAGCATCGGCTGTGGTACCGATTGTTGTAATTGCCTGGCTAAAAACTCAGCCCGCGCCGGCTGGTTACCAATATCAAGCCAGATAGCAAAATCAACACTACCCAGGTGACAGACCCGCACCGGTTGTTGCTGACGATATTCATAGGTCAGGATTTTGCTTTCGTCGGCAAGTTTATCGTTAATACGCTGGGCGATTTGGGCCAGAATTAAATTGCTGTTGCTGTGGCCCAGCAGTTGGTTTATCTGGTCGAATTGCTCCACTTTAAGTAAAATCAGGGCGAACTGCTGATCCGGAGCACTTTTCAGCACATCATCAAGCTTGCGTTGCAATGCATATTTATTAGGAAAGCCACTGATGTCATCGTGTAAGGAATAAAAGCCCTGTAAATCAGGTTTGGGTTGCAACGCCCGTTTGAGGCGGAACTTAAGCGCGACGATATAAATAAACGCCAACACCAATAACAGCAATAAAAGCAGGGTAACCGGCATAGCCGGCGCGGATTGATTAGCCATCGCCGGCCCGCTAACACTGACCAGCCCCAGAGCCGACAAACGAATAAATCCAATTACCATGGCGCTACCACACTTTATTACTGCCGCGTTGTATTCTGCTGACAGCTTACGCCAAATTTACCGCTTGTAAAGCTGCCTGGATTACAGCTTAATTACTTTTCCATTAACAATCAGCTGCTTAAGCTGATTAACTCCAAATTGATAACAAAGCTCAGCCGGCCTGTTGATACTATAGCAGGCAAAATCGGCCCGCATACCCCTCGCCAGCACTCCCCTGTCAGCTAATCCTAAGGCTGCAGCCGCATGCCGGGTTACCCCCAGTAGCGCTTCTTCCGGGGTTAAGCGAAACAAGGTGCAGGCCATATTTAACATTAATGGCAGTGAGCACAGTGGGGAGGTACCCGGGTTTAAATCAGTTGCCACGGCCATCGGTACACCATATTGACGCAATAGCTCAACCGGCGGTAGCTGGGTTTCACGCAAGAAATAGTATGCGCCAGGCAACAGTACTGCGACGGTGCCAGCTTCTGCCATCCTGGCCACTCCTGCCTCATCCAGAAACTCAATATGATCAGCCGACAAACCGCCAAACCCGGCAACTAAACTGCTGCCTCCAAGGTTAGACAACTGCTCTGCATGAGCCTTAACCGGCAATCCCAGTGCTTGCGCGGTAGCAAATACTTTCCGGCACTGGCTGATGCTAAAACCTATGCCCTCGCAGAACACATCGACGGCATCAACCAGTTTTCTGGTATGTAACCGGGGTAACATCTGACATACCGCATCAATATAACCATCAGCATCGTCAGCAAATTCAGCTGGCAGAGCATGTGCCCCCAGAAACGTTTTAACTACTGTCGCTGGGTGATGTTTATCCAGTTCGACCGCCACTTCCAGCATTTTCTGCTCGGTCGCTAAATCCAGGCCATAGCCTGACTTTATTTCCACCGTGGTAACACCCTGGGCTAACAGGGTATTCAACCGGTCTTTGGCCAGCACAAACAATTGCTCATGGCTGGCAGCTCGGGTTGCCGCTACTGTAGCTTTAATACCGCCACCACTGGCAGCAATCTGCTGATAGCTGGCACCATTTAAACGCATTTCGAACTCATTCGCCCGGCTGCCAGCGTAAATAAGGTGGGTATGGCAATCAATAAAACCCGGCAGCAACCACTTACCCTGCATATCGTGTAGCGGCGTCGCCATCGCATCAAACTCAGGTAGCTCGCCGCGACTGCCAACAAAGACAATAATGCCATCCTTCACGGCCAGCACACCATTTTCAATAGCACCGTAAGGCATGCCGTTATTGGTCATGGTGGCAATATTGGCGTTAATCCAGATGGCATCAAACTGTTGCATAAGGTTCTCCTGTTACGAACTATAAATAATTTTACACCAACAACTTGTATATACAACCAAATTACCGTATTTTTATTTATAGCAGTTTTCTAGTTAACAGCAGTAATTTTTACTCAGTAGCGGAGTCGTTATGGCAGTTGCCAAATTTGCCGAGATAAAAGAGTTTATGTTAAGCCAGATTGAAATTGGTGCCTGGCCGGAGCATAACCGGGTGCCATCAGAAAATGAGCTGGCTGAGCAATTCAGTGTCAGTCGGATGACAGCCCGCCGTGCATTGCAGGAGCTGACTGAGCAGGGTATTTTGTACCGCACTCAGGGAGTTGGCAGCTTTGTGGCGGCACTGAAATCTCAATCCTCGTTACTGGAAATCCGCAATATTGCCGATGAAGTACAAGCCCGGGGCCACGCATATAGCGCCCGCTTGCTACAACTGACTGAACTGCCCTGTCCAACCATTATTGCCAGCGCCCTCGGTTTACGGCGCAATGAACCGGTATTTTTCTCATTAATTGTGCACCTGGAAAACAACCTGCCATTGCAACTGGAGGCACGCTATGTCAGTCCGCTGCAGGTACCTGACTATACCGCTCAGGACTTCAGTTACCAGACCCCACACCAATACTTAAGCCTGATAGCACCGCTTACTGAAGCCGAACACACAGTTGAGGCCATCTGGCCGGATGACTTTACCTGTAAACATTTAATGCTGAAAAAAGCCGAACCCTGCCTGCGCCTGACCCGCCGCACATTTAGCCGCGAGGGCGCAGTCAGCCTGGCCTATTTAACATCACCAGGTAGCCGTTATCGCTTAGGCGGCCATCTGAATTTTTCATTACCAAAAAGTATAGAGAGTATTTGATGACAGACTCACGTATTGATAACAGCCGGGTGATCCGAGCTGAACGCGGTAGCAAGATCACCGCAAAAAGCTGGCAAACTGAAGCGGCCAAGCGGATGTTGATGAACAACCTGGACCCGGAAGTAGCCGAGCATCCGCAAGCGTTAGTTGTATATGGTGGTATTGGCCGCGCTGCGCGCAACTGGCAGTGCTTTGATAAAATTGTCGACGTACTTAACCGGCTGGAAGATAACCAGACCTTGCTGGTGCAAAGTGGCAAGCCTGTAGGGGTATTTCCAACCCACCCGGATGCACCACGGGTACTGATTGCCAACTCAAATCTGGTACCGGCATGGGCAAACTGGCAGCATTTTAACGAGCTGGACCGCAAAGGCCTGATGATGTACGGCCAGATGACAGCCGGCTCATGGATTTATATTGGTACTCAGGGCATTGTTCAGGGCACCTACGAAACCTTTGTCGCGATGGCGAAACAGCATTTTAACGGTGACGCCGGCGGCAAATGGATTTTAACTGGTGGTTTAGGTGGGATGGGTGGCGCTCAGCCACTTGCAGCCACCATGGCCGGCTTTCATATGATCGCCTGTGAGGTTGATGAAAGCCGCATCGATTTCCGGCTGAAAACCCGTTATCTGGATAAGAAAGCCTACTCGCTGGATGAAGCACTGGCCATGCTGGAGCAGGCAAAAGCTGACGGTAAGCCTAGCTCTATCGGCCTGCTGGCGAATGCAGCTGATGTGTTTGCTGAACTGGTAACCCGTGGTATCACCCCTGATGTGGTAACTGACCAGACTTCAGCCCATGATCCGCTTAACGGCTATCTGCCCCAGGGCTGGAGCATGCAGTATGCCGCTGAACAACGGAAGACTGACGAGGCCGGCGTGGTAAAAGCGGCCAAACAGTCGATGGCAGTGCAGGTACAGGCCATTCTGACTTTGCAGCAACGCGGTGCCGTGGCAACCGACTACGGCAATAATATCCGCCAGATGGCCATGGACGAGGGCGTAAGCAACGCCTTCGATTTTCCGGGCTTTGTACCGGCCTATATCCGACCATTATTTTGCCAGGGTATTGGGCCGTTTCGCTGGGTAGCCCTGTCAGGCGATGCCGAAGATATCTACAAAACTGATGCTAAAGTTAAAGAACTGATCCCTGATGATTTGCACCTGCATAACTGGCTGGATATGGCGCGTGAGCGCATTCAGTTTCAGGGCCTGCCGGCGCGTATTTGCTGGATTGGCTTAAAAGACCGGGCCCGCATTGCCCTGGCATTTAATGAGATGGTAAAGAACGGCCAGCTGAAAGCCCCGATAGTGATTGGCCGCGACCACCTGGATTCCGGCTCGGTTGCCAGCCCTAATCGTGAAACTGAAGCCATGCTGGATGGCTCTGATGCCGTATCAGACTGGCCTTTATTAAATGCGCTGCTTAATACTGCCGGTGGTGCAACCTGGGTGTCATTGCATCATGGTGGTGGCGTAGGTATGGGTTACAGCCAGCACAGTGGTGTGGTAATCGTCGCAGACGGCACTGACGCTGCAGCAGCACGTTTAGGCCGGGTATTGTGGAATGACCCCGGTACCGGCGTAATGCGCCATGCCGATGCCGGTTATGACATCGCGGTAAACTGCGCCAAAGAGCAAGCCTTAGACTTACCAATGGTTACGGAGTAACAACATGAGTTTCACATTGAATTTAGTGCCAGGTAAGTTAACCCTGGCTCAATTACGGCAGGTGCAGCAAGGCCCGGTGCAACTAACCCTGGACAGCATAGCAATACCAGCAATTGAAAAATCTGCAGCTTGCGTTGCCGAGGTTATTAAACAGAATAAAGTGGTGTATGGCATTAACACCGGCTTTGGCCTGTTAGCCAATACCCGGATTAAAAATGAAGAGTTAGAACTGCTGCAGCGTTCCATCGTGCTATCCCATGCCGCCGGTTTCGGTGACTTTATGGATGACAGTACCGTACGTTTAATGCTGGTCCTGAAAATTAACGCTCTGGCCCGTGGGTTTTCAGGGATCCGCTTGAGCGTGATCGAAGCTTTAATTGGCTTGGTTAACGCCGGACTTTACCCCTGCATTCCGTTAAAAGGCTCGGTTGGTGCCTCAGGCGATTTGGCACCGTTAGCTCATATGGTATTGCCGTTAATTGGCGAAGGTGAAGTGAGCTTCAACGGCCAGATATATGATGCAACCGAAGGCCTGGCGCTGGCGGGTATGGCACCCTTAACTCTGGCGGCTAAAGAAGGGCTGGCGTTGTTAAACGGCACTCAGGCATCGACGGCTCTGGCGCTGGAAGGCTTGTTCCGGGCCGAGAATTTGTTTGCTGCCGGCGCAGTAATTGGCGCGATGAGTGTTGAAGCGGCGCTTGGCAGTCGCGCGCCTTTTGATGCCAGAATTCATGCAGCGCGCGGTCAGCGGGGCCAAATTGATGCCGCAGCAATATACCGCCACTTACTTGCCACCAATTCTGAGGTGGGCGCTTCGCATAAAGATTGTGAAAAAGTACAAGACCCTTACAGCTTAAGATGTCAGCCTCAGGTAATGGGTGCCTGCTTAACCCAGATCAGGCAGGCAGCAGAGGTACTTGAAGTTGAAGCTAATGGCGTCACTGACAACCCGTTGGTGTTTGCCGATGAAGGCGACATTATCTCCGGCGGCAATTTTCATGCTGAACCGGTAGCAATGGCTGCTGACAACCTGGCGCTGGCCATCGCAGAGATTGGCGCCTTGTCTGAGCGGCGGATGGCGTTGCTGATCGACGCCAGCTTAAGTAAGTTACCGGCTTTTCTGGTCCCGAATGGTGGAGTAAACAGTGGCTTTATGATTGCTCAGGTCACCGCGGCGGCGTTGGCCTCAGAAAATAAAAGCCTGGCCCACCCGGCATCGGTTGACAGCCTGCCAACTTCGGCCAATCAGGAAGATCATGTATCAATGGCAACCTTTGCGGCACGGCGCTTAGCTGACATGAGTGAAAACACCACTGGTGTGCTTGCCGTAGAGTATTTAGCAGCAGCTCAGGGCCTTGATTTCAGGGCGCCATTAGTATCGACTCCTGAACTGGAAAACGCCAAAGCATTGTTGCGGGCACAAGTAAGCTTTTATAAGCAGGATCGTTACTTCGGGCCAGATATTGAAAAGAGCGCCAGCCTGATCCGTAGTGCTACCCTGAACCAGTTTATTCCGGCAGCTTCGCTCTGTAGTTTTTAACCCTTACTAAACCTGCCTATACAGCCGCACCGAAATGGTGCGGCTGCTCATTCAACAGCAATTTATTGGCATATAAGCTATTATTTCTAGCTTTACCCATTTATCTTTGTTTGCTACCTTGTTGTTTTTACACTAACTACTGTTTTGTCACTATACTCAGACATACGGGCATTAACTGGCGAAGCTTATGACATTAAAAGTTGCTCACAAAGTCATCCTTGGCTTTAGTTTTATCGCGGCACTATTGCTGCTTGCCAGCATTTTAGCGCTTTTTAGCTTTAATACCGTTACCCGCTACAGTAATGACGTTAACCAGTTGGCAGTACCGGCCCAACAGCAAAGTAACCTGGCCCAAATCCAATTGTTGAAACTGGCAAAGTTGTCGGCCTTAGGTTTTACCGCTGAACAACAAACTGAAATAGACAATTATCAGCAACAATTTGCCACCAGCCGCAACCTTTTCACCGCTCTGATTAACGATTTCAATCAGTTAACAGCAGAGGATGAAGCGTTACAGCAACCATTACAGGCTGCAATGAGCCATTTCAGTCAATACAGTGACGCTGTAGACATCATGTTTCAGGCACGTAGCCAGAGTAACGCTGCTGCAGAGGCTGTTGCAGCTGAGCTGAGTCAGCTGGAAACGGCCATTGATGACGCCGGCGCCAGCTTGCTCGACTTAGCCGATGCTGACCTGTCGCTGGATGACTCTATGATGGAGCAAATAAGTGGTAATGCAGGCCGGATTGATGGCCAGATCCTTGGCTTATTAAACACGGTGCGGGAAGTAGCTGGCTACGTTGATTTAGCCACACTGGAACGCAACCAGCAGAATATCGGTTTTACCCTTAGCGATATTCAGGTAAATATTGACTATATGGACCGGCAAATAAACAACATTGACACCGATGGCCTGTGGCCACAGTTTCAACAGCAATTTGGCGCATTAACTGAGCAACTGCAAAACAGTACCAGCCTGTTAAGCCTGAAACAACAGCAACTGCAACAACTGCAAACTGCCCGCCGCCAACTGAACAGCTCTGAGCAACAGGTTGAACAAGCTGTACTGGCACTGGATCAGGTAGTTGAACTGGCTGACCAGCGCTTTAATCAGTTGCAACTACAGGTTTCAGATGCTTTAAACTCAGGCAGCAACCGTACCTTGATTATGATGCTGGTCTTAGTTGTGTTGGCCGTGGTTACTGCCTATTTTACTATTAGTGCCATGTTGAAGCCGCTGGCCAGTATTAATCATATGCTGGGCGATATAGCCAAGGGTGACTTAACCCGCGAACTGACAATAGTACAACAAGATGAATTTGGCGCTTTGTCAGCCAAGGTTAACAGCCTGATAGCAGCACTGCGCAGTTTAATAACCAATATTCAGCAAAATGCCACTGATTTAAACAACAATGCCAGCCAATCCAGCAGTGAAGTGCAGGAAATAAGTACATCACTGCAACAGCAGCAGCAACAAATCAGCCGGGTTAACGACATCACCGGTGAATTAGCCGACAACACGCAAACCGTGGCAGAGCAGGCGCAGCAGGCTGGCGAGGCCATGCGGCAGGCTCTTGATAAAAGCCAGCAAATTCAACAGATTGCTGATAAAAACAAACTTTTGATTACCGGTCTGGCCAATCAGCTTTCTGGCACCAGTGATGTCATGAACAAAGTAAACGACCAGTCTACTAACATTGGCGGCATTCTTACCACTATCAGCGCCATTGCCGAGCAGACTAACTTGTTGGCATTAAATGCTGCAATTGAAGCGGCAAGGGCCGGAGAACAGGGGCGTGGCTTTGCTGTAGTGGCGGATGAAGTGCGCTCCCTGGCCGGACGCACGCAGCAGGCAACCAACGAAATACGGCAGATGATTACCAGCTTGCAACAACAAAGCCAACAGGCTGTAGCATCAGTACTGACAGGAAAAACTGATGCTGAACAATGTGTCGCCACCACCGAGCAACTGGCAACAGCGCTGGAGGCAGTGACCGAGGCTATGGCACAAACGCGACAAATAAGTAATGCAGTCAGCGCAGCCAGTGCCGGTCAGTTAGACTTAGGAGCGGCCATTAGCGATAATATGCAGCAAATGGTGCAACTGGCTAACAGCAGTACCAGCAAAGCAGAGCGCACCTTAGTCCATAGTGATGATGTTGCCAGATTAGCGGCACAACTTCAGTCTGCAGCAACCCGCTTTAAAATCAACTGATTTGGCACTCCCTGCCGGGCTGTCTTTTCTTCGCTTGCAAGCAGCCAAGAAAAAAGCTGGCCGAAGCCAGCTATGCAGGAAGTGAAGCAGTCCATGTTTAATATTTTGATTCCTTTCGCTACTGAATATCGCTTTTTTACTAACAAAAATCCTGATGAAACTTTGATATCAGCTCTGAATTACCGGTACTTGCTGAATTTTTGCACGTTTTTGCTGTTTTCTTAAACTTTTACTGTCCAGTAAACTGATATTCGCTTCCTGAGCAAAAATCCAGGCCTGATTAGAAAAGCCACCGCTGCTAACGACAAGACCATCTGAAACATCTATTGCCAGCATTTGTTGAAACATCATCCTGACCTGAGTAATGTCTACCGGCAATTCGCTTTGTTGAATAAAGACCAGAGTGTCACGCTGCGCATGCAGTATCTGATAATCGGCCGTTACTTTGTTGCTGGCAGACAACTGCCCTTTGCGACTTAACAGGCGTTGTGCGTCCTGCAAAAACTGGTGCTGGCGGTCTGTGCCAGCCAGCATGGTACGCAAACGCTGATTTACCCCTGCTAATCTGTGCTCGTCATCAAGTTCCATAAAAGCCAGGACATTACACAGCAGTGCCACCACAAACATCAGCACAAAAACCCACAACATAAATGTCGACCAGAAGGCCGACAAAGTCAGGTCTTTATCGCTTAATAACAATGAATGCTCGGCAAAGAACAGGTATACACCGCCGGCCAGAACACCAATTATGGTGCTGATAGACGAAACCCAAAGCCACTTACTTTTCATATCCACCTCAAACCTGTGTTGGCTGAAATGAATTATCTACCCATGTTTGTTAAGCCGCTTTACCAAGTTTTGATAAATGCTTTATAAATACCGGCAGTAACAGCATTATGGTTAATTTTGCCGGGGTGGCTCTGGTATAACCACATATTGACCGCTGAACTCGGCACAACATTGCTGCTGGCAGTAAATTCCAACCCGGATCTGCTGCCGGACTTTTTTCCCCTGAGCCAATGGTTGCAAATCACCAATACAGCCAAGTAATTCACAACGTGCTTCAGGTGCGCTGCCAACAGGGCGCAGATATCTGATATCAGCATGAGCCAGCACCTGAGCACCGTGTAACCCCATGGCCCGGAGTTGCATATATAACATGCCCCAGCCCGTTAATGTCGCCAGGGTATAAATACTGCCGGCAAACATAGTTTGGTGTAAATTGATATTGGGTGCCAGCGGCGCAGTGCAGCTTAACTGGTAACCGTTAAAACTACTGATTTGCAGCTGCATGTACTGACTCAGCGGAATGGTTTGCTGCCAGGTGTCGGTCAGTTGTTGCTGCCATCGCTGAAAATCGGCGCTGCTGCCAGTCAGACATAAGTTTTTAACCATTTTCAGATGGGCAATCCCAAACAGCGGTTCCGCCTGCCCTATTTGCCGGTAACCTTGTTGCTGGTAAAAGCCCACAGCTTGCTCCCGGGCGTTTAAATATAACTGTTGCAGACCAAGGCACACTGCCTGTTGCTCCAGCGTGCGCAGTACTCTGCTGCCGGCCCCTTTGCCCCGCGCACTCTCGGCAACCGCCATATAGCGGATCTGGCCACTGGTTTCATCACGCTGATGTAAACGCCCCACCGCCTGCACTGTGCCGTGGCTGTCAGTTAGCATGAAATGATGGGCCTGGGCTTCCAGTTCATCCTGCTCTGATCCCTGGGGTTGCTGCCAGGGCGCACGCAGTACTTGCCAGCGCAGCTGGTAATAGGCCTGCCACTGGTCAGGGCTAACAGGGCGGGTTAATTGCCAGTTAGAAGGTATTGCCATAAGGTACTCATTATTAATCAGAAAGTGCTGCTAACTACTTAGCAAAAACGTTACCGGGCCGTCATTAATCAGGCTTACCTGCATATCTGCAGCAAAACGGCCACTTTGCACTGGTATATTAAGTTCGGCTAACTGCTGAATAAATTTCAGATAATACTGTTCGGCCATTGCCGGTGCCGCCGCCGGGGTAAAACTGGGCCGCAGACCACTTTGCGTATCCGCAGCAAGGGTAAATTGCGACACCACTAACACAGCACCACCGGCCTGCTGTACATTTAAATTCATTTTGCCGTTACTATCGCTAAATAGCCGGTAGTGCGCCACTTTATGCACCAGCTTGGTCAGCGACACGCCGTTATCTGCAGCCTCAACGGCTAAAAACACCAATAAACCAGGGCCAATAGCACTAATTTGTTCGCCGTTCACTGTAACCGAAGCCTGGCTTACCCGCTGAATTAATGCCTTCACGCCTGCGACTCGCCTGACGCCTCAGCGTCTTCCAGCTCTGCTCTCTGTTGCAATAAGGCAGTAAGCTCGGCGCCTAACAACACCACCAACCAGGATAAATAGACCCAGATAAACAGAATAGGCACCAGCGCCAGCGCACCGTAAAGCGCCTGATAAGACGGAAATTCAGTGACATAAAGGGTAAAGCCACGTTTAAAAAACTCAAACAATACCGTGGCCAACAGCGCCCCCCAGAAGGCGTGGCGCACCTGTACTTTTAGATTGGGCACCACCAGATAAAGAATAAAAAAAGCCAGCAGTGACATCAGATAAGGGATTAACCATAAAATAAAGTTAGAAATGCCCGGGGTATAATCTTCGGCATAGCGGCTAAAAGTCGCCAGATAGGAGGTAACCGCAATTGAGGTACCTATTAGTACAGGGCCCAGGGTTAAGATCATCCAGTAAATTGAAAACGAAATAATTGGCCGTGGCCGTTGCTTCACCCGCCAGATTTTATTTAAGGTTTTATCGATATTATAAATAAGCAGCAGCGCAATAATAATCAGTACCAGAATACCCACAGTAGTCATGCCACTGGTATTGCCGATAAAGGTATTAATGTAGGTTTGAATTTCCTCACCACGGGTCGGAATAACATTGGCAAAAATCAGCTGCTCTAATTCCGACTTCAGCTCTGCAAACATCGGAAACATGCCCAGCATTGAAAACATTACCGCAATCAGGGGTACCAGCGACAGCAATGAAATATAGGCCAGATAGCCACCCACAATAGTGATCTGGTCTTGCTGACAGCGCTGAACGTAAGCGGCAATGAAATCTTTACTCCGATGCAGAAACCGCACCAGTTGAGGCTTGTCCATAGCTGTTCCTTAAAACCCTGATAAACGCAAGAATACTCGAAAAACCAATGTCAGACCAGTATTCACCAACCGTTTGGCGTCTGGCCTGAAAACAACAAAGCCAGCAATATGCTGGCTTTGTTTTATAACGAAAAACGCTTAGGCGGCTGGGCCACGGCTGGCACGCTTGCGGTCGTTTTCTGTTAAATGACGCTTACGAATACGGATAGACTTAGGTGTTACTTCTACCAGTTCGTCGTCGTCAATAAACTCCAGTGCCTGCTCCAGCGTATAGCGAACTGGTGGCACCAGATTAATGGCTTCATCTGTGCCTGAAGCACGTACGTTAGTTAATTGCTTACCTTTTAAACAGTTAACTGTTAAGTCGTTGCTACGGCTGTGAATACCGATAACCTGACCTTCGTACACTTCTTCGGCATGACCGATAAACATCCGGCCACGCTCCTGCAATGAGAAAATGGCGTAACCAGCCGCTTTACCCACGGCATTAGAGATCATCACACCGTTCATCCGCTGCCCAATAGTGCCGCCTTTATGCGGGCCGTAATGGTCAAAGCTGTGGTACATCAGGCCGGTGCCTGAAGTGATGGTCATAAACTCGGTACGGAAACCAATTAAGCCGCGGCTTGGCATGTTGAAATCCATCCGGATCCGGCCTTTACCATCTGGCTGCATATTGGTTAAGTCAGCTTTACGCTCACCCATCCGCTCCATAATGGCGCCCTGGTTCTGCTCTTCACAGTCGATGGTAACGTTTTCCATCGGTTCCATTTTCACGCCATCAACCATTTTCATAATAACTTCTGGCCGTGATACCGCTAACTCAAAACCTTCACGGCGCATATTTTCAATTAATACGCCTAAGTGTAATTCGCCGCGGCCAGACACTTTAAACTTGTCACCGTCTTCGGTTTCTTCAACCCGCAGTGCCACGTTGTGCTTCAGCTCGTGGCTTAAGCGCTCTAAAATCTGCCGCGACGTAACAAACTTACCTTCTTTACCGGCGAACGGTGAGGTGTTTACCTGGAATGTCATGGTAACAGTAGGTTCATCTACCTGCAGCGCAGGTAATGATTCCACTTTAGTGGTGCTACAAATGGTATCGGATATTTTCAGCTCGCCCAGGCCGGTAAAGGCAACTATATCACCTGCTTGCGCTTCGTTGGTTTCAACCCGCTCCAGGCCTAAGTAACCAAATACCTGGCCTACTTTACCATTACGCTTACTGCCATCAGCACCGACAATAGTAACTTGCTGGTTTGGCTTCAGGTTACCGCGCTTAATCCGGCCAATGCCGATAATGCCCAGGTAGCTTGAATAATCCAGCTGTGATACCTGTAACTGCGTTTCGCCATTCAGCTCTACAGCTGGTGGTGCTACATGCTTAACAATGGCTTCGAACAAATCAGTGATATCTGGTTTCTGCTCGTTGTAATCTAAGGTGGCCCAACCATTTAACGCTGAGGCATAAACGATCGGGAAATCGAGCTGCTCGTCGGTAGCGCCAAGGTTATCAAACAGGTCAAACACCTGATCAATAACCCAATCCGGGCGTGCGCCCGGACGGTCAATTTTATTAACCACAACTATTGGCTTTAAACCGTGCGAGAACGCCTTCTGAGTAACGAAGCGGGTTTGCGGCATAGGGCCATCTACCGCGTCTACCAATAGTAATACGGAGTCTGCCATTGACAGTACCCGCTCTACTTCACCACCGAAATCGGCGTGGCCGGGGGTGTCCAGAATATTGATATGATAGCCATTCCAGCGTACCGAGGTATTTTTCGCCAGGATAGTAATACCGCGCTCAGACTCCTGAGCATTGGAGTCCATCATCCGCTCCTGTAACTTAGCCCGGGCATCGAAAGTGCCTGATTGTTGCAGCAGTTTATCTACCAGGGTGGTTTTGCCGTGGTCGACGTGCGCGATGATGGCAATATTACGCAGTTTATCTAAAGTTGACGCGGTAACGCTCATGTATCAGTATCCTCTGTGGCACTAGATGACCATAATGACCACCAGGCAAAAGCTTTTCAAAAGTAAAGGGCGCATATTCTACTCTTTTTTTTCGCAGAAAGAAAAAGGCGTTGTACTCATTGGCGGTTTTTTTTTAAACAGGGCCGCAAACTCAGCTACACTTGGCACTTATTGCAGCGCACCACAAGCGGGCACCGCAGCACCAGATTGGTGCATTGCAAGCCTACCCAAGCTTCACCATTGCAATAAATTCAGTAAAATCAATGTAGTTATATGTTGGCATATATCTGGCATTTAATAGGGCAATCACTAATTCAGTGTTCAAATTAGGTCAATTGGAGGAATGCATGTCTGCATCGGAAGTATTAAAACTAATTAAAGAAAACGACGTTAAATTCTTAGATCTGCGTTTTACTGACACTAAAGGTAAAGAGCAGCATGTCAGTATTCCGGTAAGCCAGGTCACCGAAGAGATGTTTGAAGACGGTAAAATGTTTGATGGCTCATCTATTACCGGCTGGAAAGGCATTAATGATTCAGATATGATTCTGCTGCCTGACCCTAGCACCGCCGTATTGGATCCATTCTTTGAAGAAACCACCTTAAACATAACCTGCGATGTCATTGAACCCAGCACCATGCAGGGCTACGACCGCGACCCGCGCTCAATAGCCAAACGTGCTGAAGAATATTTAAAATCTACCGGTATTGCCGATACCGTGCTGTTTGGCCCTGAGCCCGAATTCTTTATGTTCGACGATATTCGTTTTGAAACCACCATGGCCAGTTCATTTTTTAAAATTAACTCTACCGAGGCAGCCTGGAACTCAGGTACAGCTTATGAAGAGGGCAACAAAGGCCACCGCCCCAGCGTCAAAGGTGGTTACTTCCCATTACCACCGGTAGATTCAGGCCACGATATCCGCAGCGCTATGTGTATGGTACTGGAAGAAATGGGCCAGGTTGTGGAAGCGCATCACCATGAAGTAGCAACTGCAGGCCAGAATGAAATTGCTACCCGCTTTAACACTCTGACCAAAAAAGCCGACGAAGTGCAGCAGTTAAAATATGTTATTCATAACGTAGCGCACCTGTATGGCAAAACCGCTACCTTTATGCCTAAGCCGCTGGTTGGCGATAATGGCTCAGGTATGCACTGTCATCAGTCACTGGCTAAGGACGGTGTAAACCTGTTTGCCGGCGACAAGTATGCCGGTCTGTCAGAACTGGCCCTTTATTACATTGGTGGTATTATCAAGCATGCTAAGGCCATTAACGCCTTTACCAACCCATCAACTAACTCTTATAAACGCCTGGTACCACATTTCGAAGCTCCGGTAATGCTGGCGTATTCGGCTCGCAACCGTTCTGCGTCAATTCGTATTCCGCTGGTACCCAGTGCCAAGGCGCGCCGGATTGAATGTCGCTTCCCGGATCCGGCAGCTAACCCTTATCTGGCATTCACTGCTCAGTTAATGGCTGGTTTAGATGGTATTCAGAATAAAATTCATCCTGGTGATGCCATGGATAAAGATTTATATGACCTACCAGCAGAAGAAGCAGCCAATATTCCACAAGTTTGTACTTCTCTGGATCAAGCAATGGACGAGCTGGATAAAAACCGCGCTATCTTCACCAAAGGCGGCGTAATGTCCGACGCGATGATTGATGCCTATATTGCAATTAAACGTGCTGAGTCACGCCGCGTATCGGTAGCGGTGCATCCGCTGGAGTTTGAACTGTATTACAGCGTGTAATAAACGCTTGCCCAAATCAGGCCCACCTTGGTGGGCCTTTTTTTTGTAGAATTCTTTATTAAAGCACGCTAAAGTGTGATGACAATTAATAAAATGCAACATCAATGGATTTGACAAGCACATGAATAAGTTACTGTTGTTATTAACTTTGCTGGTAATCATGCTGCCATTGCAGGCGCAGGAAAAGCGTATTTTTGTCACGAAAGATGCAAATGGTGTATTAGTATTTTCTGACAGCCCGCAACCTGGCGCTGAAGAAGTAAACCTAACCAGCCGCCCCAATGTTATGGAATCAACCGGAACTAACCTGCCGGCAAGGAAACCGGTTGAAGTTGAACCTTTTAAAATTGAGATTGCCCAGCCTGAAAACAACGGTACGGTGCGCGATAACACCGGTTCAGTTTATGTATCAGGCCGGATCACGCCGATGTTTCAACGGGGCCTGCAGGTGCGGCTGGTAGTTGATGGTACTCCACTTAGCGAACCCCAGAATAAAGCCACTTTTATCCTGCGAGATGTTGACCGTGGTGAACACACACTGCAAATGGAATTATTTGATCAAAGCGGCAAGCTTATTGCAACCAGTCCTGTCACAACCTTCTATCTTCACAGAGCGTCGGTAATTAACCCCAATTAGGGCAGCTCAGGCTGTATTTCGGCTAGAAACCGATTACACTGCCAGTCATCTGCACTAACTTGGTGCAAAAGAGGTGGCAGTGTGACAACCAAAAGCAAACAACCTGATTTTATGGCCCTTGCCGAACAGCTCACCACAGCGGTGCTGCTGCTCGACAGTGACCTGATGCTGCGCTACTTTAACACCGCTTGCTGTGCAGTAATGGGCTTGGGTGAGAAACGCTTAACTGCCCAGTATTTTCCGGGGTTATTTCAGCACCTTGATATTAAAGCCAGCCATCTGACATCCGCACTAAGCAGTAAACAGGGCTTCAGTGTCAGCGATGTTCAGGCCGTGCTGCTTGATGGCCGCCACCTGTTGCTTGATCTCTCCCTGACAGTTAGTGAACAACCGGCTAACCATCTGTTACTCGAGCTGCGCCAGGTAGACCAGCAGCGCAAAATCAGTATGGAAAGCCTGCAGCAACATCAACACTTAGCAGCGCGTGAGCTTATCCGGGGTCTGGCTCATGAAATAAAAAATCCGTTGGGTGGTCTGCGTGGTGCTGCACAACTGCTGGAAGAGTCGCTGGACGAAGAGCAAAAAGAATATACCCAATTAATTATTGCCCAGGCCGATCGGTTGCGCAATCTGGTAGACCGCTTACTTGGCCCATACCGACCGCCGCAAAAAGTTACCACTAATCTGCATCAGGTAATCGAGCAGGTGTTGCAACTGGCGCAAATGGATAATCCCGCCAAAGCACACTTTAGTCGTGACTATGATCCCAGCATTCCGGATTTCAGCTTTGATCCTGAATTATTAGAGCAAGCATTGCTGAATATTGTCCGTAATGCCCAGCAAGTGTTGTCAGAAGGCGGAGCCATTTGCCTGCAGAGCCGCATTTTGCACCAACATACCCTGAACGGTAAGCGCTATAAGCTGGTGGCCTTTATTAAGGTTATCGATAATGGCCCGGGTATTCCTGCTGAAATTAAAGATACCTTGTTTTATCCAATGGTCAGCGGTAAAGCCGGTGGTACCGGCCTCGGCTTGTCTATCGCTCAAACCCTTATTCATCAACATGGTGGCTGGATAGACTGCGACAGCTGGCCTGGCCAAACCGAATTTACTTTATATCTGCCTATCTCAGACTCGGAGGATTAACGCAATGAGTGATACCGTCTGGATTATTGACGACGACAACTCAATTCGTTGGGTATTAGAAAAGGCCTTGGGCCGCGCTGAGATTCCCTGTGAAAGCTTTGCTTCAGCTGACTTAATGTTGCAACGACTGGAATATGAGCAGCCTGCAGTGGTGGTTTCCGATATCAGAATGCCTGGCACCGATGGCATGGCATTGCTGGCCAAACTGCAAGACCTGGCCCCGGAATTACCGGTAATTATTATGACCGCCCATTCTGATCTGGACAGCGCGGTTAATGCTTTCAAACGCGGCGCTTTTGAATATCTGCCAAAACCGTTTGATGTTAACGACGCCGTAGCGTTAATCAGCCGGGCACTGCAACATAGCCAGAGCCAACGCGCCCGGCAAAAGCCTCAGGTTGCCAGTATTACCCCTGAGATTATTGGTGAAGCTCCGGCAATGCAGGAAGTTTTCCGGGCAATTGGCCGGCTGGCCCGCTCCAGTATCAGTGTATTAATTAATGGCCAGTCTGGTACTGGTAAAGAGCTTGTTGCCCGCGCGTTGCATAAGCATAGCCCACGCGCTGAACAGCCGTTTATTGCCCTGAATATGGCGGCTATTCCCAAAGATTTGATTGAGTCAGAACTGTTTGGTCATGAGAAAGGTGCTTTTACCGGTGCCAATAACTTGCGTAAAGGTCGCTTTGAACAGGCTGACGGTGGCACCTTATTTTTAGACGAAATCGGCGACATGCCACTGGATGTGCAAACCCGCTTGCTGCGGGTACTGGCCGATGGCCAGTTTTACCGGGTAGGTGGCCATCAGGCCGTCAGTGTCGATGTGCGGATTATCGCCGCGACTCACCAGAACCTCGAGCAACTGGCCCAGGAAGGCAAATTCCGGGAAGATTTATTCCATCGCCTGAATGTGATCCGGGTGCACTTACCGCCGTTGAAAGACCGTAAGCAGGATATTGCCAAGCTGGCACAGCACTTTTTACAACAAGCCGCCAAAGAACTGAACGTAGAAGCGAAAACCCTGACTAAAGAAGCCGAACAGTTTTTAAGCCAGCTGGACTGGCCTGGCAATGTCCGCCAGCTGGAAAACAGCTGTCGCTGGCTGACCGTAATGGCCAGCGGTAAACATATAGTGGTCGCCGACCTGCCACCAGAGTTAACCCAACCCGCTAAAAGCAGCCAGAAACCGGCAACTCCTGATAGCGGAGACTGGCAAAGCCAGTTAGCAAGCTGGGTCGAAGATAAGCTTAGCGCCGGCGAGCAAAATATTCTGGCAGAAGCGAGTCCAGCCTTTGAGCGGATTGTACTGCAACAGGCACTGCACTTTACCCGGGGCCACAAACAGGAAGCGGCCCGCTGTCTGGGCTGGGGCCGCAATACCTTAACGCGCAAACTGAAAGAGCTGGAAATCGAATAAGCTTATTAGCTTTGCTGCGCTTTACGTTGCTGCAACTTCTGCTTGCGTTGTTGATGCTTGTCAGCCAGTTGTTGTCGCTGCTCCGGCGTCAGCAACTGATAAACCTGATGGCGTAACTTTAACTGAGCCAGCCGCTGGCCTAAGCGTTGCGGCTGTTGTTGTTGCAGTAACTCAGTGACTGCTTGTTCATCGAAATACTCCGCCTGTACCAGCTGACGCAACGCGCCGCGATCGGTAGCACCTCGTTCAAGGTCAGACTTGCTGGCTTTATGTTCTTGCAAAAGTTGTCGCAGCTGCTGTTGCTGTGCTGAGGTAAGTTCAACCCCAGCAAGCATTTTCTGGTATGGAAAACCTCCATGCTGCTTCTCATAAGACTTGCCTGCCTGCTCAGGCTTGCTATGATGCCCGGCAGTGGCACTGTTGGTTGCTAACAGCAAGCTGGCAGCGGTCAATATTAACGTTATTGCTTTCATCATTTATACTCCGTGGTTATGACCCTGACAGCATAACGCTTTAAATGCAAAGTAACGCAAAGCACAGGTAAAGGTTCAGTAAAGATACTGGCAGCAAACACTGCACTGGATAGACTGAACAAAAAGGAGTTGCTATGGCTGCGATCTTAATGATTGATGATGATATCGAACTATGCAAACTGGTTGCCGATTACCTGGCAATTGATGGCTATCAGTTCGATATGGTACACGATGGTGTCAGTGGTTTAGCCAAAGCGCAAAGTGATAATTATCAACTGCTGTTACTGGATGTGATGTTGCCCGGACTGGACGGCCTTAGCCTGCTTAAGGCCTTACGACGTGATAACTATTGTCCGGTCCTGATGCTGACGGCCCGTGGCGAAGACGTTGACCGGATCATTGGCCTCGAACTTGGCGCAGACGATTATCTGGCTAAGCCTTTTAACCCCCGGGAATTACAGGCCAGGGTCAAGGCAATTTTACGCCGGGTAGAGCATGCCCAGCACGACAATAATCTGACCGGCCAGTTGCTGAAGGTTAATCAGGTGACACTGAACCCAGGGAACCGTCAGGTGCATTGCCTGCAACATCTGGTCAGCCTGACCGCAACCGAATTTCAATTACTGGAAATACTGATGCGCCACGCCGGTCAGCTGGTCAGTAAAGAAATCCTCAGCCAGCAGGTGTTAGGCCGCCGCCTGCAACTGTATGATCGCAGCCTGGATATGCATATCAGCAACATCCGTAAAAAGCTCAGCCAGTTTGCTCAAGATGAAAAAATTCAGACGTTGCGCGGCAGTGGTTATCTATTTCTCAGTGGGCCACTTTGAGCATGCTGCGCTGGTTAAACCCGATTAACTCCCTGGCTGGACGAATTTTTGTCTGGTTCTGGCTGGTATTGTTGTCAACCGTGTTTTTAACCCTGGTTTTTTCAGGCAGCCTTAGTGAGCCAACTGATATTCGACGGCTGCCTGCGCCACTCAACCAGCAATTGCAAAGACAGATAGCGCCGCTGGCGCAAAGTGTCGATCGGGCCAGCCTGCTGCAACAACTGGCGCAAGATCAGAGCAGCCGCTGGCTGGTAGTAAATAACACCGACCAGCAATTGCTAAACCCTGAAGCCCTGCCTCCCCGCTTTGACCCACATTGGTTAACAGAACTGGCTCAGCTCAACCGGCCACGCTTGCTGCGCCATCGCAATGTTTATCTGGCCGGACCTTTTGTGATTGAAGTAGCAGGCCAGCAACTGGCATTGTATCAACAACGACAGCGGCCCCAGCGTGCCTGGTGGAGCATGCGCGCCCTGTCTGAACCAGTATTAATATTGTTGCTGTTAGCAGTGTCTGCCACTGCCAGTTTTATTCTGGCAGTGTCTATCTCCAGACCACTTCGGGAACTGTTGCAGCAAAACCTGTCTTTTGCCTCAGGCAAGCTCAATAGCAGGGTCAGCAGACTGGCCAAGCGACGCGATGAACTGGGACAGCTCGGTCGCAGCTTTAACACAATGGCAGAGCGGATAAGTGACTTACTGCAAAACCAACAACGTTTGCTGCGTGACATTTCGCATGAGTTGCGCTCCCCCCTGACCAGAGCTCAGCTCGCATTAGGCCTGGCAGAGCAGCAACAAAACCTGCAACAATTGCCCAGACTTAAGCAGGAACTGGAGCGCATTGATGCCATGTTGGATGAACTACTGACATTTAGCAGACTCGATGCCGGCCAGTATCAACTGGATATCAGCAAGTGTGACTTAACCGCGATGCTAGCTGAGTTAATCGAACTAAACCGGGTAGAAGCAGACAGCAAACAGCAAAGGCTGCAACTCGATGCCCCTGAACAGTTATGGCTGGATGCCGATGGCAGGTTACTGAGCCGGGCGCTGGAAAATATTCTGCGCAATGCAATTAAATACAGTCCCTCTGACAGCACTATCCGCCTTAGCCTGCAGCAACAGCCGCAACAGCTGGTACTGGAAATTTGTGACCAGGGACCAGGCCTGCCAGAAACTGAACTTGCGGCCGTGTTTCAACCATTTTACCGGGTAAGCGACAGCCGCACTCAGCAAACCGGCGGTACCGGCCTTGGTCTGGCTATAGTTGCCAAGATTGTCCATCAACATAATGGTACAGTTCAGGCTTTTAATCGCGCCCCCGGTTTATGCGTGCAGGTAAAATTGCCCCGGGTTGCAACAACTAAAATGACTCAGCCGCTATGATGCCACCAATTAGAGCCGGTATGGCCGAAGCAACGCTTGCTGAACGCTGGCAACAACAGTTACTGCCATTGTGGCAGCAATTTGTCCATGCTGAGCTACGCAGCAGTGATCAGACCCGCCTGAGTTACAGTTATTATCTGGCCGACGACAGAAGCCAGGCAGTGGTATTCAGTACTGGCCGGGTTGAAATGGCGGTAAAGTACATTGAATTGATGCAGGAGTTTATCACTGCCGGCTATAGTGTATATATTCTGGACCACCGGGGCCAGGGCCAATCAGCACGCCTGCACCCCGACCCGCATCTGGGCTATGTTGGTGATTTTCAGGACTATGTCAGCGACTTTAACCAGTTTGTCACTGAAATAGTGCTGCCTGCTGGTCATCTGCAGCATTTGCTGCTGGCTCACTCTATGGGCGCAGCGATCGCCTGCCGCTATTTACAACAGCATCCTCACCCATTCGACGCGGCAATTTTTGGCTCGCCGATGTTTGGCTTAAGTGCCGGCAAAATACCATCCACTCTGGCCAGCAGGCTGGTCGCTGGTTATAGCTGGCTCAGAACAAAGCTGAAATGGAATAGCCAGCAATATTTTCCGGGACAAACTATGTATCTGGAAAAGCCATTTGCAGGTAACCCTCTTACCCATAGCAACACCCGGTATCAGTGGATGTGTCAACTTTATCAGTTATATCCTGACAACCAGTTAGGGGGAGTAAGCTGGGCCTGGCTAACCGAGGCAATCAGAGCCATGACCAGCATTCAGTTGCAAGCAGTGAAATTTGACGTCCCGGTATTACTGTTACAGGCCGCTGAAGATCAGATAGTCAGTAACCGCGCTCAAAATAACTGGTTTAATCAGCTACCAGCGCCATTGTATAAACAACAAACCTTATTGGCTGGGGCCCGTCATGAAATCTGGATGGAACAGGACAGTATCCGGCAGCAAGCTATGGCTGCCGTTAATCAGTTCCTGGCGGGGCTTACTGACAGCATAACTCAGTAAAAACCGGCTAAACCCCTCCGGCAAAATCATGCTGGCGCCAGGCTTCGTAACAGACAATTGCTACGGTATTAGCCAAATTAAGGCTGCGGGCACCTGGCTGCATTGGCACCCGGATCCGTTGCCCGACAGGAATAGTATCGCGCACAGTTTCAGGTAGCCCCGCTGTTTCAGAGCCAAATAGCAGAATGTCGTCAGCCCGGAATTGCTGTTGCTGATAGGGCTGACTTCCCTTAGTGGTTAGTGCCAGGATCCTTTTGCCAGTCATCGCTGTGGCAAAAGTCTGGTAATCAGCATAACGACTGACATTCGCCAGGTCATGATAATCAAGCCCGGCCCGGCGCAACTTTTTTTCTTCAAAATCAAAACCCATCGGCTCAATAATATGCAACCGACAGCCGGTATTGGCGGCTAAGCGGATTATATTGCCGGTATTTGGAGCTATTTTTGGTTCAAACAAAGCGATATGAAACATAAATGCTGGTGCCAAATTTTCAAAGGGCCTTAATTTACACTCTGCCCTCTCAGAATTAAAGACGTTATTTGTTGCCGGATGGCGAAAATATCATCATTTAATTTGCTTTGAGGCAGGTATGCCGGCTATATTTAGGCGGTATTGTATACACTACAAGGATGTTTTTGTTATGCCACTGTCAGGTTGGCTGTGTTTTCTCGCCCTGTTGCCGGCCTTTTCGGCCCAGGCAAGTTTTGCTGATGGGCTATCAGCTACCCCTTCTATTATTTTGCTATTCATTTTTGTTGCTGGTATGGCGATCACCGGTGCCAGCGGTTTGTGGCTTTTAAAGCAGCAACGTGCCAGACAAAAATCGCAACAAAAAGTTTTGCGTCAACTCCTTGCCGATACCAGTGCCATGGTTGCCGTGCTTGATCAGGATTGCCAACTGTTAATTGCCAGTAATGTACTGGAACAACTTACCCGGCAACAAAACCTTTGTCATTGCATGTATTTTGACCCGGCAGCTAAACAATTAGCCTGGCAAGATATCCAGCAAGTATTACAACAGCAGCCAAGCTGGCAGGGAGAAGTATGGTGGCAACTTAAAAATGATTTACTTGCCGTAAGCCTTACCATCACTCAGAGTAATAATAGCGCATGGCCGGCAGCCCGGTATTTGTTAATTGCTCAGGATATTACCGAACGCAAAAGAGCCGATCAACAGCAGCTAAATAACCTGACCCGGGATCCCCTGACCAACCTGCCAAACCGGATTACCCTGGAAGAGCAGCTTGCCAGCAATATCAGCGGTTGCAACAACCTGTATCCTGCAACCGCTTTGCTACTGGTTAAATTTAATCAGTTACTGAGGTCTGAACACTCTGCTAGCAGCCAGAGTAGTGCCAACCAAATTGCAGAAGCAGCAGAAAGTTTACGCCAGGCTATTGCCCCACAATTTACCATTGGCCGTTACAGCAGTGACAGCTTTGCGATACTGGTCGCGCCTCATTTATGCAAGCCGCCGGTTGAACTGGCGCTAAACCAGTTAGCACATCAGGTATTATCGCAAATAAGCCTATTTGACATTACCAGAAACCCTAATCAGGCATATGCCAGCATAGGTATCAGTCGATTTCCGGAGGATGGCTCAGACGCCAGCGCTATTATGCAAAGTGCTGAGCGGGCAGTACAAAACGCTGCACGCAGCGGCACCAATCAATTCTGTTTTGCTGACAGCAGGTTGCAACAACGCGCTACGGAATCTCTTGCGCTGCAATCTGAGCTGAGCATAAGCCTGCATCAGAATGATTTTATTGTTTATTATCAGCCGCAACTTAGCATCAGCAGCAACCGGGTAGTGGGTTATGAGGCATTGCTACGCTGGCATAATCCAAAGCGGGGAATTATGCAGCCACAGAGCTTTCTGGCGTTGGCAGAACAAAGCGGTATGATTATCAAGTTAGACCGTCTGGTTTTTCAGCAAAGCTGTCAGCAAGTAAAACACTGGTTACAAATGAATCAACTTCGCGGCCGGACTGCGCTGAATATTTCTGCCCAACATTTTCAGCAAACTGATTTTGTTGAATATCTGAGTAACTGCCTGCAACAAAACAAGCTGCAAGCCAAGCATTTCACTCTGGAACTGGATGAGCAGATTTTTCAGCAACCTATCGTAGACCTGCAGCAGCAGTTAACAGCACTTAGCGATATGGGCTTTCAGCTAATCCTGGATAATTTTGGAGATGGTATGTCTTCTCTGACCACTTTGCGCCAGTTGCCACTGCATGGCGTTAAAATTGCCCGCAGTCTGATCAACCAGATGGAACAAAAAGAGCAGCACAGAAACATTACCGCCAGTTTAATTCGTTTAGCAGGCTATTTACAGCTGGAAGTTACCGCAAGTGGCATCGATAACGAAATGCAGGCCTATCTGCTACACGTAATGGGTTGTGACAAATTGCAGGGAAACTTATTTAGTAAGGCGTTGCCAGCCAGCGAAATACCGGCACTGCTAGCAAAAGAAAACAAATTGATCAAAAAAGCGGCTAGTTAACTTCGTCACGTTTTTCGCGCCCCAGCAGATCGATAGCAGCCATTTTTACGTCTTTATTCTGGTACAAAACCTGATAAATCTGTTCAGAAATAGGCATTTCAATACCAACCCGCTGAGCCAGGTTAAATACTTCTTTGGCGTTTCGATAACCCTCGACTACCTGGCCAATTGCTGTCATGGCTTGGTCAACAGTTTTACCCTGGCCCAGCAGCAATCCAAAACGGCGGTTACGTGATTGGTTGTCGGTACAGGTTAGAACTAAATCGCCCAGCCCTGCCATGCCCATGAAAGTATCTTTCTGGGCGCCAAGGGCGCAACCCAGCCGGCTCATTTCAGCCAGCCCCCGGGTAATCAACGCTGTTCTGGCATTAGCGCCAAAGCCAATGCCATCTGCCATACCAGCACCAATAGCAATAACATTTTTAACGGCACCACCCAACTGCACACCAATAAAATCAGGGTTGGTGTAAACCCGGAAGCTCTTAGCGCAGTGCAGTAAATCTGACAGCCGGTTAATAAAATCTTGATCTACCGACGACAGCGTTATTGCCGTCGGCATACCAGCTGCCATTTCTTTGGCGAAAGTAGGGCCTGATAAGACAGCCAGTGCAACCTGTTCACCCAGAATTTCCCGGGCGACATCCTGCAACAAACGCCCGGTCTCCGGCTCTAACCCCTTGGTTGCCCAGGCAACCCGGGCATTAGCTGGTAGTAAAGGCTTAATTTGTTTTAAGGTGTCGGCAAAAGCATGGCTGGGCACTACAACTAATATATCGCGACTGCTTTGCACCACCGCCTGCAGATCGTCGCTAACCGTTAAACTGTCAGGTAAACGAATATCTGGCAAATATTTCATATTACAGCGCTGTTGTTGCATCTGCTCAATATCGCTGCTATTACGACCCCATAGTGTTATCGGGTTGCCGTTACGCGCCAGACAAATAGCAAGGGCGGTGCCATAAGACCCCGCCCCCAGTACTGCAATTGCTGCACTGTCCATGGTGTTAAGCGTCAGCTTTTACGCCCTGGCTTTCGGCTTGACGCTTTTGCAGATATTGTGCAAATAAAGCATCAAAATTCACCGGTGCCAGGTTTAGCTGCGGGAAAGTACCACGATTAACCAGACTTGATACCGCTTCACGGGCATACGGGAACAGAATGTTCGGACAAAACGCTGCCAACATGTGTGCCAGCTGGTTTTCTTCCAGCTCACCGATAGAGAAAATACCCGCTTGCTGCACTTCACACAGGAAAGCAGTTTCTTCGCCAACCATAGTTGTTACAGTCAGTGACAATGTTACCTGATATACGCCGTCTTCAACTTTTTCACTGCGGGTATCTAAATCCAGTTTTACTTCTGGTTTCCACTCTTTACGAAAAATTGCCGGCGCGTTTGGCGCTTCAAATGAAATATCTTTTACAAAGATCCGCTGAATAGCAAATTGTAAACCTTGTGCCTGTTGCTCATTTGCAACACCGTTTGCCTGTTGTTCGGCCATGAATAATTCCTAATTTAAGTTATGCGGTTAACAGTGAATCGAGCTTGCCGGCTGTATGCAGCGCAACCATTTCATCGCATCCACCAATGTGAGTTGTACCGATAAAAATTTGCGGCACAGTTGAGCGGCCGTTGGCTTTTTCAATCATTTCAGCACGACGCTCTGGCTGCTCATCAATTTTCACTTCCTGATAGACAACCTGTTTTTGATCAAGTAACGACTTGGCGCGAACACAATAAGGGCAATATGCCTTAGTGTAAATAATCACTTCTGCCATGCTTACCTCTTTAATTTAACAACTGGCAGACTGGCACCGGACCAGGCTCCCATTCCGCCCTGCAGTACAGCGACGTTGGTGAAACCCTGCTTCGCCAGAACAGCAGCACTTTTCTGTGCAGTCATACCTGCCTGACATACCACAATAATGGGAGCATCTTTCTGTTTTTCAAGCCCCGCCAGCTTTTGTTCAGCAATTTGGCTGGCTGTGATTTGCCGGGCACCGGTTATATGACCCTTTTTAAACTCATCTTCACTACGGATATCAACCACTACCCCATCCTGGCGATTTACCAGCATAGTCAGCTCAGTTGGAGACACCTGTCGGATAGCCGAAAACTTTGCTTTTATCCAACCACTGACTATCAATAAAAAAATAACAACCCAAGCCAAACTCAGCAAAGGGTGATTAGTCACAAACTCGATAAACTGCGCCATAGCGTTACATTCTTACTCTGAACCATTTAAAGTGGCCTGAGTATAACGATTTTGATCTAAGAAAGCAGCCCTAAAACGGCCAATCCGTGCTGGAGAAAGTTAGAAAAAGCGGTAAGATACTAGCCTTGCTTAAATGTTCAGCTAAATCAAAATTGGAGTCAGCATGAGTCATCCCAACAAGCCCCTGGTATTATTAATTCTTGATGGCTGGGGATACCGCGAACAAACAGACAATAACGCGATTGCCCAGGCCAACACTCCGGTAATGGATAAGTTGTGGCAAACCTATCCGCATAGCCTGATTTCCGGCTCAGGTTTGGATGTCGGTCTGCCCGAAGGTCAAATGGGCAACTCAGAGGTTGGCCATGTTAATCTCGGCTCCGGCCGGGTGGTTTATCAGGACTTTACCCGCATCACTAAAGCCATTAAAGATGGTGATTTCTTCCAGAACCCGGTGCTGGTCGATGCAGTCAATGCTGCTAAAAATAAAGGTAAAGCGGTTCACATTATGGGGTTGCTGTCTGAAGGCGGTGTGCATAGCCATCAAGATCATATACTGGCAATGATTAAGCTGGCTGAGCAACAAGGTGCCGGCCCGATTTACCTGCACGCTTTTTTAGATGGCCGTGACACACCACCGCGCAGCGCCGAAGCCTCACTGGCGCGTATTCAACAACATTTTGCCGCCAGCGGCAGTGGCCAAATCGCCTCTGTTATTGGTCGCTACTATGCGATGGACCGGGATAAACGTTGGGACAGAGTGCAGCTTGCCTACGATTTATTAACCCAGGGTAAAGCACAGTTTAGCGCCAATGATGCCGTTACTGCCCTGCACGACGCCTATCAGCGAGACGAGAATGACGAGTTTGTGCAAGCTACCGCCATTGTCGGCAGTAACGGCAAACCGGTGCAAATGGCAGACGGCGATGTATTAATTTTTATGAACTTCCGGGCCGACCGGGCCCGCCAGTTTAGCCGTGCCTTTGTTGAGACGGAGTTTGCTGGTTTTAAGCGCGAACATCAGCCAAAACTCAGCAGCTTTGTCATGCTGACCGAATATGCCGCCGACATTAACGCCCCCTGTGCCTACCCGCCAGAAGCACTAAATAATGTACTGGGCGAGTGGCTGGCCAAGCATAATAAAACCCAGCTGCGGATCTCCGAAACGGAAAAGTATGCTCACGTTACCTTTTTCTTCAGTGGCGGCCGCGAGACTGAGTTTAGCGGTGAAAGCCGTATTTTAGTGCCTTCACCTTCGGTAGCAACCTATGATTTGCAACCAGAGATGAGCTCTGCTGAACTGACCGACAAACTGGTCAGCGCCATTCACAGTGGTGAGTATGACGTTATTATCTGCAATTACCCCAATGGCGATATGGTTGGCCATACCGGCATTATGGCGGCGGCCATTCAAGCTGTGGAAGCGGTTGACCAATGCGTTGGCCGGGTAGTGGCAGCTTTGCAGCAGGTTGGCGGTGAATGTTTAATTACCGCTGACCATGGTAATGCCGAGATGATGCAAGACCCCAGCTCAGGCCAGGCTCACACCGCCCACACCAGCGGCCCGGTGCCGCTGATTTATGTCGGCCGCCCCGCCGCAGTAGTGGAGGGGGGGATTTTAAGTGATATTGCCCCCACCATGCTGCAGTTACTTGGATTACCTAAACCTGCAGAAATGACCGGTAAAGTGTTATTCCAACTTAAGCAAAGCTAATCCGGTACCTGATGAAATTAGCCTTTTATTCTTTTACAAACCAGCAGCCATTATGGCTGCTGCTGTTATGTTGTTTATTGTGTGCGGCCCCGGCAAAAGCACGCCAGCAAGCTGAACAAGAGCAAGAGCTGGAGCAGGTACAGCAACAAATTAAAACTACCGAGCGCCAACTAAAACGACAACAGCAACAGCTAGCCAAAGCTGAGCAACAGCTGCAGCAGTCAGATCGGGCATTGGCCAATGCTTTAACCCAATTACAACAAACGGGACAGCAACTCAGTCAGATTGAACAACGCGGCACAGAACTGAATCAGCAGCAGCAACAATTGCAAACAGAGCTGCAACAACAGCAAAGCCAGCTTGCTGCGCAATTGAAAAGCGCTTACAGCCTGGGACAGCATGACTATACCCGCATGCTGTTAAATCAGCAGGATGCAGGCAAACTTGAGCGGGCACTCACTTACTATCAGTACTTTAACCGGGCCAGAGTGAAACAGCTGGCAGAAATAAATAAAACCGTACTGGAGCTGGAGCTGATTGAAAAACAACTGGCAGAACAGCAAAAGCAGTTACAAACCACCCTGACAGAACAACAACGGCAGCAGCAGAAACTGCTTGCTGTCAAAGCTGAGCAGCAACAGGCTGTCAGCCAACTGCAGCAATTACTGAAAGAACAAGGCAATCAGCTAAGTTACCTGCGCCAGAACGAAAGCAGTTTGCAAAATACCATCGATCAGTTGCGGGCATTAGCAGAGCGAAGCCTGGAACTACTGGGATTAACCTCAAATAAAGGCAAACTGCGCTGGCCGCTAAATGGCGCGCTATTGCACGGCTTTGGCGAAAGTCGTCAAGGTGGTATGCGTTCACGCGGTATTTTAATCCAGGGCCGGGAAGGTAACCCGGTCCAGGCCATTGCTGATGGCAGGGTTATATATGCTGATTGGCTGAAGGGTTATGGCTGGGTTATCGTGCTGGACCACGGCGAAGGTTTTATGAGCCTTTACGGCCACAATCAGAATATTTTAAAGCAACCTGGTGAGCAAATTATTGCCGGAGAAACAATTGCGCTGGTTGGCATGAGTGGCGGCCAGGCCAATGCCGGCCTGTATTTTGAGATAAGAGAGAAAGGCGATGCTGTTAATCCTTTGTCCTGGCTTAGCAAAAACAAGGGATAAAAATGTCTTGCGGCCGGTGTTGGCATACGCCAATATAACAGCTATTAGCAGGAAGTTTCGGCCATTCTTTGCGGCCAGACGAAACGGGTAAACAGGAAAAACAACCTCGTGCGTATAACTTTATTTGGGCTGGCATTGACTGCGTTACTGAGCGTTGACGCACTGGCACAGCAACCTCGTATTGCCATTATTATTGACGATATTGGCTATCAGAAAGCTGACTTAAAGATGGTATCGTTACCGTATCCGTTAACTTTATCAGTACTACCCCATACCCCTTACGGCCCAAAATCGGCGCAATTGGCGTTTTCTCAGCAAAAAGACGTAATGCTGCATATGCCAATGGAAGCCAGTAATAGTAAAAGTCTGGGGCCTGGGGCCCTGACCCGTGATATGAGCCGCCAGCAAGTGCGTGATGCTCTCCAGCAGGCATTAGCCGATATCCCCTACGCCATTGGCGTCAATAATCATATGGGCAGCCTGTACACCGAGCTGGACCAGCCTATGGCATGGACCATGGAATACCTGCGGCAGCGTCAATTGTTTTTTGTTGACAGTCTGACCACCCCGCAAAGCAAAGCGCGCTTGTATGCCCGCCAATATGGTGTCGCCAGCTTAAGCCGCCATGTGTTTCTGGATAATGATTTGTCTGAGGCGGCATTACAACGGCAGTTTCAGCAACTACTGCATATAGCCAAGCGGCACCAGGTAGCGATCGCTATTGGCCATCCTTACCCACAAACTTATGAGTTTCTTAAGAAAAACCTGCCATTACTGCACAAGCATGGCATTGAATTGGTTAGGATCTCTGCACTATTGCCTCAGGAACATGACGTGGTTGCTGCCGGTTTTACTGCACCGGCTATTTCAGCACCACAATAAAAGCCTGCTTGTATCCAATAAAAAACCCTGCTGCAGCAGGGTTTTTTATTGGATACAGGGTATTGCTCAGCTCAGGGCAGAATGCAGTTTCTTCATGGCATTTTTCTCAAGCTGGCGCACCCGCTCGGCTGACACCTGATAGCGCTCGGCCAGTTCCTGCAGGGTTAACTTGTTATTGTCCAGCCAGCGCGCCCGAACAATATCCTGACTGCGGTCATCCAGCGTGCGCATTGCTGCCTGCAGCCGGTCTGCTGCAGCGGTATCCCACTGCTCATCTTCTACCTGCACTGCCAGATCAGATGCTTTATCCTGCAGATAATAAACGGGTGCGGTAAAGGCAGAATCATCATCCTCATCCGGCGCATCGTAAGGCATATCATAGTTGCTCATCCGGGATTCCATTTCCCGTACTTCGTGCTCTGCCACGCCCAGTGACTCGGCAACATGCTTCACTTCGTCCTGATTAAACCAGCCTAAATGTTTTTTGGCTTTGCGCAGATTAAAAAATAACTTACGTTGCGCTTTGGTGGTAGCGATTTTAACAATGCGCCAGTTTTTCAACACGTATTCATGTATTTCTGCTTTAATCCAATGCACCGCAAATGACACCAGACGCACACCCACTGTTGGATCAAAGCGTTTAACAGCTTTCATCAGGCCAATATTGCCTTCTTGCACTAAATCACTGATCGGTAAACCATAACCAGAATAACTACGAGCGATGTGCACCACAAAGCGCAGGTGAGACATAATCAACTGGCGGGCAGCTGTCAAATCACCATCCTGCTGCAAACGCTCAGCCAAGCTACGCTCTTGCTCTGCAGTTAACATTGGGATGGTGCTAACGGCATGAGTATAAGCCTCAAGACTGCCGCTGGCAGCGACGGTAAGCGGCATAAATTCTACTTTATCTGCTTTAATTGTCATGTTTTGCCAATCCTGTTTCAATCGAATGCGACCATCTTAGCACTCTTTACGCAAGAGTGCTAATTGTCGATCAAAAGTTTTAAGATCTGGTTATTCTAAAAGATGAGCTTTAATAATTAATTGTTATTAAGGGCCGGTAGGCTCGATAGCGCTGATATGGCGGCGTACTGACAAATAAGACCCCGTCAGGCCAAGCAGCACGGCAATCAGCAGTAAGCCAATAAACTCCCGGAAACTCATGGCCATTAACCTGAAGTCACTTTGATACAGTGCCGTGACGTTGCTGATAGCACCTTGCAACCACCACAACATCAGTTCTACTACCAGAAAAGCCAGTAAGCCGCCAAAAACACCGAACCAGACACCGGTATATAAAAATGGCCGTTGAATAAAAGCATCAGTGGCACCAACCAGTTTCATTACTTCAATCTCGTCTTTTTTATTCATAATAGATAAACGAATGGTGTTGCCAACAATCAACAGCACCGCGCTTAACAACAACAGCGCTATAATTGCTACGGCTTGTTGCAACATGCTGACAATAGCATTTAACCGGGTTAGCCAGTCGATATCCAACTTGGCAAAGTCGACTATCCGTTCATTACTGAGCCGCTGCAGCAATGTCTCAGCTGCTTGTGGTGCAGTGTTCTTTGGCAATACCCGGATAAGATCGGGTAACGGGTTGCTATCCAGATAATTAAGCGCTGCACCAAAGCCGGAAATCTGCTTAAATTCTGCCATCGCCTGCTGCTTGCTGACGAAGATAACCTCAGCAACATCATGGTCAGCCTGTAAAATAGTAACCAGACTTTGTACCTGATTGGCTGGGGTTTGTTCCCGGATATACAGGCTGATTTCGGCAGCCTGAGTAAAGCTACTGCTGATTTGCTGCATATTCTTCACCAGCAAGTGTAAGGTAGCAGGCAAGGTTAAACTGACACCCAGCACGGCGATGGTTAAAATGGAGGCCGAAGGAGTGCGCCATAATTCACCAAGGCTGGCTACCGCCTGCCGGGCATGATTAAGCCAAAACATAATAAAACGGCGCAACAAGCCAATTTTTTTTGCGGCAGCTCCGGTTGCCCTGCCGGTAAACAAAATACTCATACCGGCTCCTGATACTGTAGTAAACCGTCGTTAATCATCCTGCCATGTTTCAAAGTCAGAGTACGATACTTCATTCGCGCCACCAAACCAAGGTCATGGGTGGCAACCAGCACCGACACTCCTACCTGGTTAAACGCTTCAAAGACCCGCATCGTATCTTTTGACAGGTCAGGGTCCAGATTACCCGTTGGCTCATCAGCTAATAATAACGGCGGCTTATTCACCACCGCCCGGGCAATGCCTACCCGCTGCTGCTCACCGCCGGATAAGGTCGCAGGTAAACAACGTACCTTATCCAGCAAGCCCACTTTATCCAGCGCGGCATGCACCCGCTTTACCATCTCTTTGCCGGTAAAGCCTTCAATCACCAATGGCAAAGCCACATTGTCAAACACGGTATGGTTCATCAACAGGCGGTGGTTTTGAAAAATAATGCCAACATCACGCCGGACATAGGGGATCTGGCTGCGGCGGATCCGACTCAGTTCAATATCGTTAATCAATACTCTGCCGGCGCTGGGCCGCTCAATCAGGCTGATCAGTTTTAACAAGGTGCTTTTACCCGCGCCAGAGTGACCGGTTAGAAAGGCCATTTCGCCCTTTTCCAGCCGAAAGCTGATGCGGTCCAGTGCCACAAAACCACCCGGATAGCTTTTACTGACCTGGTCAAACTGCAACATTATTAGTGTTCCTTACTAAACAAGGCTTTAATAAAGTCCTGGCTATTGAACTGGCGTAAATCATCTATCGCCTCACCAACACCAATGTAACGAATAGGTACCGTAAACTGATTAGCTATAGCAAAAATAACGCCGCCCTTGGCAGTGCCATCCAGTTTGGTCAGAGTGATGCCGGTCAATGGCACCGCTTCATTAAATAACTTTGCCTGGCTTATTGCATTCTGGCCGGTGCCCGCATCAAGTGTCAGCATAACTTCATGCGGCGCAGCAGCATCAATTTTCTGCAATACCCGGACGATTTTTTTCAGCTCTTCCATTAAGTGCGCTTTGTTTTGCAAGCGGCCTGCGGTATCTGCAATTAAAATATCCACTTTACGGGCTTTTGCTGCCTGATAAGCATCAAAAATAACCGAAGCGCTGTCGGCGCCGGTATGCTGAGCAATAACAGGAATCGCATTACGCTCGCCCCAAACCTGCAGTTGCTCTACCGCGGCAGCACGGAAAGTATCACCAGCAGCCAGCATAACGGATTTACCCTGCTGCCTGAATTGCTGGGCCATTTTACCTATAGTGGTGGTTTTACCAACGCCATTTACTCCTACCATCAGAATAACAAAAGGCCCTGCCGGGTTACTGGCTATCAGGGGTTGCTCAACTTTGGCAAGTAATGCTGCCATGTCCAGCTGTAGCTGATTAAACAACAAACCAGCATCTTTTAATGCCTTGCGGTTTGCATGTTGGGTCAGTTGGCTGATTAGCTGCGAAGTGGTATCCATGCCAACGTCGGCCATCAGCAACTGGGTTTCCAGTTCCTCATACAGTTCATCATCAATTTTCTTGCCAGTGAACAAACCGGCCAGGCCGTCGCCCAGATTCTGGCTGGTTTTTGCCAAACCTTGTCTTAGCCGGCTGAAAAAACCTGCTTTCTTAGCAGCTGTTATTGTTACCGGCTCAAACGCAGCTGCCGGTTGAGGCGGTTGACTGACCGGCTCAGGGCCTGAAGCAACACCGGCTACCTCAGAGGCTTTACTGTCATCCGATACTGTCGCTTCGGGCTGCCCGGTCAGAGGTTTGCCGGCTATTAAAGGCGGCGCTGCGTTTGCATCCTGTGGCGGTACTTGTTCAGCTGCAGCGCTGCCAGGCTTTGCCTCAGCGTTTTTAGCCGGTTCAACAGGCTGCTTGGCCTGATCAGGTTCCGGCGCGGCTGTTTTTTTACCCAGGCCAAGCCAGGAGAAAAGATTTTTCTGTTTTGTCATAAGCTTTTGTGTCGAAGGCAATATTCAGGATAAAATTGCTGCTAATACTATCACCTTTAACTCGCAGGCAAAACGGAAACGATGAAACAAGCTAAAACCGCCAAAGGCAAAACCGGCCAACCCGGTTTTGTCAGAATTATCAGCGGTCAGTGGCGGGGCAGACGTTTACCCGTTGCCGACGTGATTGGCCTGCGGCCGACGACTGACCGGGTAAAAGAAACCTTATTTAACTGGTTAATGCATGATGTCAGCGACAGCACGGTGCTGGATTGCTTCAGCGGTTCCGGTGCGCTCGCTTTTGAAGCGTTATCACGCTACGCAGGTTATGCCACTCTGGTTGAAAAAGATCCGGCCCAGGCCAAACGGCTGCAAGCACTGCTGACCAGTTTAAATGCCAGCCAGGCTGAAGTGGTAAACAGCGACTGTTTACGTTTTCTGGCACAACCGGCCAATCGTCAGTATCAGATAGTGCTGGTTGACCCGCCCTTCCGGCAAAACCTGGCGCTACCTTGTTGCCAATTGCTGCAGCAACAGGGATGGCTTAGCCCCAATGCGTTAATTTATCTGGAAACAGAGAAAGAACTACCCCTGACTGATATACCGGCCAACTGGAGACTGCTAAAAGAGAAAGTGGCTGGCCAGCTGGCATATCGTTTGTGGTTGAATCCAGCATAAGTGTCATTATTTTTTCTGAGGGATCCCCACGAATTTGACCACAGTATCAGCTCTTTTCCATTTTGATTACTGCCCAATCTGACTCTGCCGCCCAGAGCATGATTTGCCTTATTGCAGCCTGTATCTGCTCAATGCTCAGCCCTAACTTTGCTACCTTGCATAGCCGCCTACCCAGGTAGTTAAACGACAAT
>NZ_KB907709.1 GCF_000382165.1 Arsukibacterium perlucidum DSM 18276
CTGCCTGATGCCGAACACGTTATCGCTGACCGGGGCTATGATAGCGAGAAGATACGAGAGCAGATCCGAGAAAAAAAGGGCGTCCCTAACATACCGCGCAAGCGTAATTCGAAGATTGGTAATGGCGATATTGACTGGTGTCTGTACAAATATCGCCATCTGGTTGAGAACGTGTTTGCCAGGCTAAAACATTACCGCTCAGTAGCAACAAGGTATGATAAATTAGCCCAGAATTATGCAAGTACACTGGCCTTGGCTTGCTGCCTTATATGGCTGCCAATGTGGGTTGGCTAAATTATGAACAGCAAAGATCAACAGGCCCTAGTGAGTTGCGGCGCATATTTCTGACAATCCCTTTGTAAACATTTAATTAAAGATAGCCATGGCCTGAAAAAAAGCGAGCTGCTGCCGGGAGTTTTTTAAAAAACCGGTACAACAGCATAAGGAAAATATCTTCAGAGGGACAGGCCGTTGGGCGTGCAAAAACAGCTGCAGCCAGGCTGCAGCATAGAGATACAACCATCAACTTCTGTTCTGTTTCTCCAGAAAATCACTGAACTCGATGGTATAGAGTTTAATTAATACATGGGTTAATGCAAAGATGATAGGGCCGTAGATAAGGCCAATAACCCCAAACAACTGCAAGCCACCAATTAGCGACAAAAACAACACTAACGTACTCATGTTTGACGTGCCTTGCATTAAAACGGGCCGCAGGAAATTATCAATAGAGCCAACCAGGATTGCCCCCCAGAGTGTTAGGAATAATGCCCAGGGCCAATCGCCGGTAAGTAACAAATATAAACTGGCCGGCACCCAGATCAACGCAGCGCCAACCAGCGGGATCAAGGAGGCAAACACCATCATCGTGCCCCAGAACAAACCCGGCATACCAACAATAGCCATACCAATGCCGCCCGCGACGCCCTGGGCTAACGCGGTCAGAAAGGTTCCAAATACCGCTGAGCGTGCAACGGTGTTGGCTTCAGTCAGTAGCTTTTCTTCCTGCGAACGGGCCAGTGGCAGGATCCAGAACAGGCTTTCAATAATCTTTTTGTGGTCGCGCAGTAAAAAGAACAATACGAATAACATCAGGAAAAAGCTGACAATTATTCCGGTCACATCGCCCAGCACTGTAGTACTAATATCAAGCAGCTCTGTGCTAAAGCCCAAAGCAAACTCTGTTAATCTGTCAATAATCCCTCCGATACTAAAGTCGGCAACGGGTAAAAAGTCGTTTAATCTTTCAACACTATTTTTTATAAACGGCTGCTGTAACAACTCTCCTGCTCCGCCATCTTCAACCCACTGATAGCTTTGTTTAGCGAAAGCAATACTTTGCTGAACTATCGCCATTAACACCAGCGCGGCAGGCACCAGAATTACCACCACCAGCAAAGAGCAGGTTATGGTTGATGCCAGGTTAGGTTTGTTCGGAAATTTACGGGCAACGCGCTGATGCACCGGAAAACACAGCAACGACAATACAAATGCCAATACCACAGGGCCAATAAAGGGAGCGATCAGCAGATAACTGGCATACAGTGCCAGCAATAAAAACACAATCAACACCCAATGGCCTGGCTCGATTTTAACTTGGTTACTCACCGGTAAAACTCCCTTTCCTGACAGTCGTCCTTTTAATTATTAAGGCGCAACCTGTTGTAAAATTAACCCACATATATAGGCACCATAAGTGCCTAAACCATAGCCCAGCACCGCCAGCAATACGCCAACTGGCGCCAGCGAAGGGTGAAATGCTGCCGCTACCACCGGCGCTGAGGCAGCGCCACCAACGTTGGCCTGACTTCCCACAGCCAGATAAAACAGCGGCGCCTTAATTAACTTAGCCACCACCAACAACAAGATGGCATGCACCAGCATCCAAATGATACCGACCAGAAACATCAGTTTGTTACTCATAATGGCGGTAACATCCATTTGCATACCAATGGTAGCCACCAGAATATATAAAAATGCTGTACCCACTTTAGAGGCTCCGGCCCCTTCCAGTTTGCGGGCAGGGGTCAGTGATAACAGCAAACCAACAGTAGTGGCAATTACCACCAGCCAGAAAAAGCCGCTGGTTAAACTGTAATTGGCCAACTGTGGCGCAACCTGGCCAATCCACGGCGCAATAATATCTGCCAGCGCATGTGCCAGGCCGGTAACCCCAAATGCTACCGCTACAATCAGCATAATATCCTGAATAGTTGGAATACGGGAATTTTCAGCCTGATATTGCTCTATTTTTTGCTGTAAATAGCCAATAGCGCGGGTATCGGCGCCATTCGCTTTATCAATCTGTGCAGCCCGGCTGGCCATAAATAGCAACACAGCTAACCAGACATTGGCTACCAGTACATCCACAGTAATCATCACCGAGAACAGACTACCGCCTACTTCAAATACCTCTTTCATCGCTGCCTGATTGGCACCACCACCAATCCAGCTGCCGGCAACAGTGGTCATGCCGCGCCAGACATCACCACCCAGCTGTTCCGGGAAAAAATAGCCGACACTTAGTAACGCTATAGGCCCGCCAATAATAATGCCGAGGGTGCCGGTAAAAAACATAATCAATGCTTTGGGGCCCAACCCTAAAATAGCTTTAAAATCGACACTCAGGGTCAGCAATATCAGGCTGGCAGGCAACAGGTAACGGGACGCCATTTTATAAAGTGACGATGCCTCACCATCAATTATATTAAAACTGTTTAACAACGATGGAATAAAATAGCAGAGCAGTAACGCCGGCACATACTTATAAAAACCTCTACAAAAGCGGTTATTGCTGTGGCTGGTGTAAAAGACCAGGCCAAGAATAATGGCCAGTAAGCCTAGCACCACGGCGTCATTGTTAAACATAGGTGGTTGAGACATATCGCGTCCTGTGTCATTTTATTATTATTGTGGCAGCGGCGTATCCGCCAATTTTTTGGTCAACCCTGTACTTTGGCCAACCCAAAACTCTGGTCAAGCCAAAACTCTGGTCAACATAGCACAGCGCACCAGTTGGAGAAAATAGTCTGCAGCCTCTACCCAGCGAATTGCTAGTTGCAGCGATAATAAGAGGATGGAAAAACATAAAAAACTGCCAGTTGGTTTGCACAGGTAAAGCAGTTTGCTGAAAAACATCAGGCACCTGCTTTAAGCAGGTGCTTTATTCTTTTAAGCGCAGCGGTTGCTGTTCAAACTGCACACCATCCCACCCGTTTCGCATAAAGTTACGGATATTAGGATGATCTTCACCTTTCGGGTTCTCTAACACAGACTGATAAAAGTTACCAAATAGAAACAGTGTTTGCGGCTCTGATAATTGATGCAGCGCACCAAAAGCCAGAATTTTACAGGCGCCGGTATTTTCGCCGGCCAGATTGCTCAGCTCGCCATTTTGAAAAGCACACGGCTGGAAGTGATACATCTGATCAATAATCTCAATACTTTGCTGGAAACTAATGGTTTCAGGTTCAGTACTTAACTGAATGAAAAAGCTTTCTAACATTGCAACTCCTGCCTTGTGCCGGCCTCGCTGGCCACTGTTATCCTGCCCGGACCTACCTGACTAAATATTAAGCTGCCATAACCTTAACTGCAATACGAATAGCGCTGCGCTACCATTAAATTACCTTTTAGTAGCGGATCTGGCCAGTTTTTAGCAGCACTGTTGATATACTCTACGGCAAAAACTGACACTCTGGCGCCATGGCGCAGCTATGCCACCTTTCAGCTGTGGTTTCAGACAGGAGATTAATATGTTTCAGCAAACGATCGACAGCCCGTTAGGTCCGGTGCAGATTTGCGCTGATGAGCATGGTATCTGCAAGATTAATCTTGGGATAGCAACGCCAGCGCCAGATCTGCCATCCAAACTAACAGAACGCGCTGCCAGCCAGTTAAAGCAGTATTTTGCCGGTAGCTTAACCCAGTTCAGTTTACCACTGGCCGCCACTGGCACCGCTTTTCAGCAACAGGTTTGGCAAGCTCTTAGTCAGTTGTCATTTGGCCAAACCTGCAGCTATGCCGATATTGCCAGAGAAATCGCTAACCCAAAAGCTGTGCGGGCCGTCGGCGCCGCCAATAGCAAAAACCCGATAGCTATAGTAGTGCCCTGCCACCGGGTAATTGGCAGCAATGGCACCCTTACCGGCTATGCCGGTGGCCTGGATAATAAAGCCTGGCTGTTATCTCATGAACAAAAAGTTAGCTAATGAACAAAAATTCACCCTACAGCGCTGAAGCCTGAGATTAAATTGGCGCCATAAAAAAACCGGGCTAAGCCCGGCAAACCTGCAAGCAAAAATGATAAGACGTTGCCGTCAGCAACGTCTTATCAGCCAGTCGTTAAAACTGGTAAGAGACACCAAACCGGAACTCATTTTTGGTATCGCCGCTGTTAAGCGCTAAATTGCCGCGGATCGCCCAGTCCGGACTTAAGAAATAAGCAATACCGCCAGCAAGGCTACCATGATCGTCATACACAGTGTGGTAAGTCGCTTCACTGTACAATTCTACTTGAGGCGTTAATGGATGACGCACACCTACACCGGCATAGGCGCCTGTTTCATCAGCATCGCCTGACCAGTTTTCAACACCACCTAACAGATAAGTCTGGGTTTTAGGTGAAAAATCTAAAGTGTTACCCATAATGTAATTCAGGCCGGCTTTCAGCTGGTTAGCATCGAACGGACCGTTTGATAAACGGGCATAGCTGGCATCAGCAACCCAGTTACGATTCAACAGGAACGACCCTTCAACATATGGACCATCGCCAGCAGCATCGGTGTAACCTGCACCAACGTAATCCCAAACAGGGTTAGCCATGCTATTTGCGCTTACTGTCATTGCCACCAGGGCTGATGCTACTAATAATTTCTTCATTTTGTTACTCCATTAATTCTTCAAGTCAAGACTATCTGTCAGTGTCGCAATTGTGATGTATCTTAGCCCTCCAGACTTAACAGCTGCTGAACTCAGCGTCGTTGGCACTAATCCTCCAGTTTTTTCGAACGAATTGCCGCGTAAAATGGCATTTTATATTCGGATTAGTTGCGCTTTAATAGTGTCATAGACTATATGTCAGGAGCAAACCATGAGCAGCCGCCATTTACAGCAGATCATTCCAGCCACGTCGGTATCAGATGGTGCCGGCGTAAAAATTAAACGCAGCCTGGGGCTGAATGCCCAGTTGCGGTTTGACCCGTTTTTAATGCTCGACTGTTTTGGTTCTGAGCAAGCTGATGATTACATTAAGGGCTTTCCGCCCCATCCTCATCGCGGCTTTGAAACCGTAACCTATATGCTGGATGGCCATATGTTGCATGAAGATCATTTGGGCAACAAAGGCCATTTAAAAAGTGGTGGTGTGCAGTGGATGACTGCTGGTCGTGGCATTATTCACTCGGAAATGCCCCAGCAGGAACAGGGCCTGATGCGAGGGTTTCAGTTATGGTTAAATTTACCGGCAGCAGAGAAAATGAAGCCTGCAGCCTATATTGATATCAGCCCGGAGCAGATACCACAATTTGAACCAATGCCAGGCGTTAGCGTTAAAGTGATTGCCGGTAGTTTTAACCATGAAACTGCTTCAGTAACCGGCCCGATTAACGGCTTAAGCACAGAACCCCTGTTTTACGATATTCGCTTAACAGCCGGCAGCGAAATAACAGTGCCATTGCCACCAGGTCATCATGCAGTGCTTTACCCTTTCACAGGCACCGTACTGGTCAGAAAAGCAGATGGCCTGCAACAATTAAATGAACATCATGCCGGCTTATTAAGCCAGGGCGAAAGTGTAACCCTGGCAGCCAGTGCTGATGTCAGCTTAATATTACTGGCCGGTAAACCGATTGCAGAACCTGTAGTGCAATATGGCCCTTTTGTAATGAACAGCAGCGCCGAAATCGAGCAAGCCATTCGCGACTACCAGCACGGCAAGCTGACCGCTGGTGGCCCGGCAACCCAAATTAAGCTGTCGTCCCCCGCATAATCTTTGCCAGTCTGCGCGGTATTAACAGAGGATTTTCAGACGCAGGGCCTTTATACTAGTGTTTTTAATCTAGTGTTTTCAGTAAATGGGCCCAGTTATGAAATTATTTGGTATTATCGGTGCAATGGAACCTGAAGTTGCCTTGCTTAAGCAACAGCTGACAGCTGGTAGCAGCGAACAGATTGGCAACTATCAGTTTATGCGTGGTCAGCTGGCCGGTTACGAGGTTGTCATTGTCCAGTCAGGCATTGGTAAAGTTGCTGCAGCCGTTGCTACCACCTTATTAATTGATCACTTTAAACCTGATTGCGTTATAAATACCGGCTCGGCCGGGGGCTTTGACCCTGAATTGAACGTCGGTGATATCGCCATTGGTACTGAAGTCCGCCATCATGATGTAGATGTTACCGCCTTTGGCTACGAGTATGGCCAGGTACCACAAATGCCCGCTGCTTATATTGCCCATCCGACGCTGGTCAATGCTGCAGAACAAACCATCGCCAGCCTGGGGTTTTGTAAAACCAAAAGCGGCCTTATTACTACTGGCGACAGTTTTATGTGCGACCCAGAGCGGATTGCACAAACCCGCGAACGTTTCCCCGGCATGCTGGCAGTAGAAATGGAAGGCGCGGCCATTGCCCAGGTTTGCCATATGCTGAATACACCTTTTGTGGTGATCAGAAGTTTAAGTGACATTGCCGGCAAAGAATCACCGGTGTCTTTCGATGCCTACCTTGAAGTTGCGTCAAAAAACAGCTCAGCTATGGTAGTCGCCTTGCTCGGCCAACTGCGTGCTGTAAGTTTATAGTTATGCACCTATTTGCGATCCAGTATTCAGCTACCCGGTTGCATAAAGATGCATTGGCTTAACGCCCTGCCCATCTGGCCCGTGATGGCGTTACTGGCCCTGCTGGCCAGCAGGTTGCTGGTGCTGCCAGCAGCCCGTGCCCCGTTTAAAATATTGGCCTTGTTGCTACAGCGGCTGGCCAAAAGGGTGCATCCGGATATTAGTCGCAGTCACTTCCAACAGCAACTGTCTGGCACCCTGGCATTACTGCTGGTTCTGTTGCTGCCGCTGGCCATCACTTACGGTTTTTACTTAGTATCAGAGTTACCGCTGGTGCTGGATGCGCTTATATTGTATTTCTGTCTCGGCAGCAGGCTTGACCTGCAACGTGCCGCAGTAGTAGCTGGCAGCCTTCACAGGCAACAGCTAACTCTGGCCAGAGAACAAGCCAAACCATTACTATTGCGCGACCGGCAAAATTTATCAGCAATGGGCTTAAGCAAAGCATGCATTGAAAGCGTGCTGCTGCAAAACGCTGCCAACCTGATTGCAGTATTATTCTGGTTTTTGCTTGGTGGCGGCTTACTGGCCCTGGCTTACACCCTGTTGCAAATCGCTGCCCGCCAGTGGAACAGTAAACTGCCGCATTACTGCTATTTTGGCCGCGCTGCTGCACGCTGTTATCAGCTTGCTGTTGCCCCTGCACTAATTATCTCGGCACTTTTGCTGGCTATTCAAACCGGGCTTGGCAAAGCCTGGCGCAACTATCGTGCCGCCGACGCAATTTATTTTAACTGGCCCAGCCGCATACTGCTGGCAGCAGGCGCCAGTGCCCTGCACAGTAAACTGGGCGGGCCGGCTTTCTATGCTGGTATAAAAACCCCGCGCCAGCGGCTGGGTACCGGCCCCGAACCCACAGTCAATGACATTCTGCGGACAATATTGCTGGTCAACGCCCAGCAAACCGCGTTAATTATCTTATTTGGCAGTACTTTAGCTTTATATTATTCCAGTATCTTATTGGTAGTCCGGCCTGTTTAGGTTATATACTCTGCACTGGATACTGAACGCTAGAAAATGTTGCTATAGTCAGTATATGGTCAGTTGCTGCAAAATGGCTGAAGCATTAAATAGATGATTTAAAGCGGCCGGGGTGGGAAATTACGTGATATTCAGAGTTGATCTGTTGCCTGAACAAACATGGTTCTGTGTCAGAACCATGCTGTTTAGCTTGTTGTTGATCTTATCTGGCTCCAGCCTGGCACAAGCGCCATTATTGCAGCCATTAACGCCTGATCAAGGCTTATCACAGGGGTCTGTAAATGACCTGATGATAGATAGTGATGGTTTTTTATGGATTGCAACTGCAGGCGGTCTGAATCGCTATAACGCTAACAAAGTTACTGTGATGAACTCGGCAGAGCATAATATTAGTGATATCGCTTTTAACAGTGTGATTGAAGACAAACAAGGCCGGATCTGGACTGCAGCAACCACAATTGGCGTATATTTATTCGACAAAGACAGCAGTACGTTTAATTTATTTATGTCCCTGCCGACTGATAGTGAGCAACCACGTTATCGGTTTATTATTGATGTGATTGATGAAGATGCTGACCATCTGCTATTTATCGTAGATGATGAAGTGCACCGCCTGAATAAAAATAATGGCCGGACTACCCGGCTACTGAGCTTAGCAGAAAATAATGTTAAAGATGGCTGGTTAAGAAAGCTGTTTATATATGAAGATCAACTTTTTATCGGGGCTTTCAACGGTCTTATCCAGTACGACCTGGCAACGGACCAACACCATTATGTGCCCTATTTAGAGAAACACACAGCAACTAAAGATCAGCAGCATGTAAAACATCTGAGCATTGCCGCTGACCGCTTGTATATCGGTACCGTTGAAGGTCTGTACAGCGTCAATCTAAAGGATTTAATGGCAGCAAAGCCTGGCTCGGCAGAGGCCAGCGCGCCATTGCATGCCAGGCAGCATATTGCCGATTATAATATCTGGCAAATGCACTGGCTTGGCGAGGATGCGCTGGTAGCCACCAACCAGGGCTTGTTTACCTTTGCCAGCAATGACAATACCTTGCAGTTTTTGCTGCGTTTTAGTGACAGTAATCTGGAACTTTACAACGATAATATTCTGGAGTTAGTAGCAGATGATTTTGGCGGCTACTGGCTGGCTACAAGGGATGATGGCGTCTTTTACTGGCATCCGCGTTCGCTGGCTTTCGAGCATATCAGCCGCCAGAGCACGCTTGGCCAAGGCCTTAGTAATGACAAAATTTACCAGTTGGTGGCTGATGTAGACAACAATTTATGGATTGGCACCATCAATGGTTTAAATAAAGTGAATCTCACCACCGGCGCTACCCAATCATACTTTGTCTCAGAAGATCTTAAGGCAGTCTGGCATTCTGGCACCATAATTCAGCTGATGTTAGATCCGACCAACCCAAGCTTACTATGGCTTGTTTCGGCCGATGGCCTCACTTTATTTGATATTAACAACGGCAAATCTTTAGCTCTGCCAGTGGCAGAGACGGAACATCTTAAGCTATTGGGTAGCAACAGTTTCTATTACTACGTCCAGGCTAACCAGGGTAACAGCCAGCTTTACTTCAGTCAGCACAATAAAGTGTATCGCTATATGCCTGCTACAGGCGCAGTTACCGAGCTGGAAGTATTTCAGCAGTTACCCATGCATTATTACGGTGGTATTGTTGGCGCCCTGCCTGGTAAGCCTGATGAGTTGCTGGTAACGACATCAGATCAGTTATGGGTCTATAACAGCAGCCGCAATACATTACGACAAATTTACCAGGTCAGCCCCTTTCGGCCCGAGTTACAACGCTATGCTGAGCACATGCTGCTTGATGACTACGGTATCCTCTGGTTGGGCACAAACGGTATTGGTTTACTGGGTTTCGACAGTCAAACGCTTGAGTTAAAACACCACTTTACAACCGACAATAAATTAATAGCCGGCCAGGTGTATGCGCTGCAAAAAGATCAGGCAGGTGATATCTGGTTTTCATCCCATAGCGGCCTGAGCCGGCTACAACCCGACACCCTGCAGATTGAACATTTTAGTAAAGCCGATGGCATAAAGGTGCATGAATATAATGCTACTGCATCAACGGTGTTAACCGATGGCAGGATTGCCTTTGGCAGTATGCGCGGGATCACCGTGGTAGACCCGGCCAAACTAGCCAGTCCAGAGCCGCGACCTAAAGTAAATATTACAGATATTAAAGTATTGGCCGGAGACTTTAAGGCTCGCAGCGGTGTACTCAATAACAAGCAGTTGCAGTTGAGCCATGAGGATCTGGGTATTGAACTGCATTTTAGTGCTATGCATTTTCGGGATAACCACAAAATGCGCTACCGTATCTGGTTAGAAGGTCGTGATAAACTCAACTTCCCGGAACAACACGCGAATAATGTGGTATTTCCCAGGCTTCGCAGTGGTAAATATCAGTTTAACGTCGTGGCAATTGCTCCCCATACCGGTTTGGAAAGCGAAGTGAGCTCAGTCACTCTGGTCATTGCCCCTGCACCGTGGCGCTCGCCATGGGCGCTGGCATTTTATGCGTTAACTGGCTTTGCTCTGCTCTATCATTTGTACCGGCTACGACGGGAACAACAGCGGATTATCAGTGAAGCACACCATGAAGTCGCTACCAGCGAGCAACGCTTAAAGCAAGCGCTGGCCTCGGTTGACAGCGGTGCTTTTGAGTGGCGGGCCGATAAAAACAGCTTATATGGCTCCAGGATGCAGTTAATGCTGGGCTACGGCGAGTTAATGAATAACATTACTCTGCAGCAGCATCTGTCACTGATCCATCCGGAAGATCGGGAGAATTATCAGCAACAATGGCAACGCTTTTTGCAGCATCCAGCCGGTAGCTTTAATATCACTTACCGTTTAAAGCATAAAGAAGGCCATTGGCTGTGGTTCCGCGATCAAGGCCGGGCTACCGAATCAGACCACAATGAACACGTTCTGAAAGTGACCGGCACTTACAGCAATATTACCGAAACCCGGGCGAATATGGAAAAGGCCAAGCTGTTTGGTGAAGCGTTTCAGCAAACCCGGGACTGGGTAGTCATTCTGGATAATAAACAGCGGGTTATTGCTGCCAATCAGTCATTTGCAACAGCGTTTGGCAATGTTGAGCAATATCTGGATACCCCCCGCACCCACCATCTGGGTATCAGCCTGGTGCGGCGACGCTTTTATACTAAACTGTTGCACGAACTAACCGCTGGCGCACACTGGCAGGGAGAAGAACAAGTTATCACCCCGGATGGTCGCGAACGTCCTACCCTGATTAACATCAGCGCTATTAGCGAACAGGACAACGTCGCCTTTTACGTGTTGGTATTTACCGATATCACTGCTCAGAAAATGGCAGAGGAAGAACTTCGTTACCTGGCCAATTATGACTCATTAACCGGCCTGCCAAACCGGGCGCTGCTGATGGACCGCATTCTGCACGCCATGGAACAATCGCGGCGCGAGAAAAAATCACTGGCGTTGTGTTTTATCGATTTAGACAAATTTAAGCAGGTAAATGACTCGCTGGGTCATGACATTGGTGATTTATTGTTAAAAGAAGTGGCCCGCCGGCTGGCTTTAACCCTGCGCGAGCGGGATACCGTTGCCCGCTTAGGGGGCGATGAGTTTGTGGTTTTGCTGGAAGGCTATCGGCGGGGCGAGAATGTCAGCATGGTGGCCCGCAAAATGTTGTCGGTCGTCAGCGAGCCTATGCAGTTGGGATCACATACCGTTGGCGTATCACCCAGTATTGGCATTGCCTTGTATCCTGATGATGCGCTGACAGCCCAGGAACTGCTGAAGCATGCTGATGTGGCGATGTATCATGCTAAAGAAGCAGGCCGCAATAACTTCCAGTTTTTTACCAATGAAATGAATGAAAAAGCTCATATGCAGCTGGCAAAAGAAACCCGGCTGCGGAAAGCCCATCAGAACAATGAATTTTTCAATGTGTATCAGCCTATTGTCGACAGTAGTAAGCAACAAATGGTTGGCACTGAAGTACTGATGCGCTGGCAAAGTAGCGACGGCGTGGTATCGCCGGTCGAGTTTATTCCGCTGGCAGAAGAGCTCCGTCTGATTGTCAGCATGACGCAACAGTTACTGGAGCGGGCACTGGCCGATCTAAGTCAGTGGCGACAAAGCGGTATCGACATTTATCTGTCGGTAAACCTCTCCACCCAACATCTGGAGCAGGCTAATCTGGCCAGCCATACAGCAGCTTTACTGAATAAATATAAGTTACCCGCCAGTTGTCTGCGTTTCGAAGTAACCGAAAGCGCCCTGATGAACGACCAGCAAAGCGCAATTGAAACCATGCTGGCCCTGAATGACCTTGGTATTCAGTTAGCATTGGATGATTTTGGCACCGGTTACTCGTCGTTAAAGTACTTAAAACAGTTGCCGATAGACGCCATCAAAATTGACCGCAGTTTTGTCAGCGACATTGGTATTGATAAAAGCGATGAAGCTATTATCGACGCCATGCTTAGCATGGCGAACAGCCTCGGCATGTACTGCGTTGCTGAAGGGGTGGAAACCACCGAGCAACTGGCTTTCTTCACCGCACGCCACTGTATGTTAATTCAGGGCTATTTGTATTCAAAGCCATTGCCTGCGGATCAAATCCCGCTGTTCTGGCAACAGCAGCAAGCACCAGGCAATAAAAGCTGATTAGACAGCCAGACCAGCTATTGCGACCAAATTAAGCTGACTGTTCGTTTTATGCCGTGCAGGCCTGTTATACTGCGCGGCTAAACACCCCGCTGCCAGGATTGTTATGCAACCTCACCTGCTTAAAGGCGCCTTGCTGTTATTGCTGGCTGAAGCCTGCTTTGCCGGTATTGGCGCTGTGGTTAAATACAGCAGTGATCTGGCCAGCGAAGCGCAAATTGTGTTTTTCCGCAACCTGTTTGCATTAGTGCTGATGCTGCCCTTTTTATATCGTCATGGTTTTGCCATGCTAAAAACCCAGCGCTGGTATCTGCATTTAAGCCGGGCCCTGACCGGTCTGGTATCGATGTACTGTTTCTTTTATGTATTATCACAGCTGCCTCTGGCTCAGGCGATGATGGTTATTATGCTATCGCCTTTTATTGTGCCTATTCTGGCCCGCTTCTGGTTAAATGAACGTCCCAGCCGGGTGACCCGCTTTGGCATTGCCCTGGGCTTTATCGGCGTCATCCTGGCGCTGCCAAGCCCGGAGCCGGGACTGAACCTGGTATTACTGTTAGCTCTGTTTTCAGCCTTTTTAGTGGCGATAACCAAAACCACCATCAGAGCAATGGCCAGCACCGAGTCAGCCGTACGGATTGTGTTTTATTTTTCGCTGCTAACCGCCTTACTATCAGCCATACCGGTACCCTTTTACTGGCAGCCGCTCGCAGCTGAAGTATGGCTGGCATTTATCGGTATGGGTGTCCTGGCGGCAATTGGCCAGCTGGCAATGACCCGCGCCTTTGCCATTGCCCCGGCCAGTGATATTGGGATGTGGACCTACAGCAGCGTGTTATTTGCCGGTGCCTTTGGTTATTTTTTCTGGCAGGAGCCAGTAACCTGGGGCTGGTTGGCCGGGGTGATTGTGATTTTTTATGCTGGCTATGTTACCACCCGCCAACGTCTGTTTTAGCCGCCAAAAATCAAGCAGCAAAAAGCTTTTGCCAACGATGCTGGCACTGCGGCGTCGAACAGGCTAAAATACTCTCCCTTTTTTAGACGCGACAACACAGGTAACGACCGACAATGGGCAAAAAACTGCACATTAAAACCTGGGGCTGCCAGATGAACGAGTATGACTCGTCGAAAATGGCAGACCTGCTGGATGCAACACATGGCTACACCCTGACCGAGGAAGCAGAAGAGGCAGATGTTATTCTGCTGAATACCTGTTCGATCCGGGAGAAAGCCCAGGAAAAAGTGTTTCACCAACTTGGTCGCTGGCGTCCGTTAAAAGAAAAGAATCCGGATTTAATTATCGGGGTAGGCGGCTGTGTTGCGTCACAGGAAGGCAAAGCCATTCGTGATCGCGCACCTTTTGTCGATATCGTGTTTGGGCCGCAAACCCTGCATCGCCTGCCGGAAATGATTAACTCGGTGCGCGGTTCACACTCTCCGGTAGTCGACGTATCTTTCCCGGAAATAGAAAAGTTTGACCGGTTACCAGAACCTAAAGCAGAAGGGCCTACTGCTTTTGTGTCGATAATGGAAGGCTGTTCGAAATACTGTACTTTTTGTGTGGTGCCCTATACCCGTGGTGAAGAAGTCAGCCGACCGCTGGACGATGTATTGTTTGAAGTTGCCCAGCTGGCAGCCCAGGGCGTGCGCGAAGTTAACCTGCTCGGTCAGAATGTTAACGGTTATCGTGGCGCAACCCATGATGGCAATATTTGCCACTTCTCTGAGCTGCTACGCTTAGTCGCCGCCATTGATGGCATCGATCGTATTCGCTACACCACGTCACACCCGATTGAATTCAGCGACGATATTATTGAAGTATACCGTGACGTGCCGGAGCTGGTTGATCACCTGCACCTGCCGGTGCAATCTGGCTCAGACCGCATATTAAACCTGATGAAGCGGGGCCATACTGCGCTGGAATATAAAGCGCAAATTCGCAAGCTTAAGAAAATCCGGCCGAACTTAAGTATGTCGTCTGATTTTATTATCGGCTTCCCTGGCGAAGACGACTCCGATTTCCAGGCGACCATGGACCTTATTCAGGCCATCGACTTTGATATGAGCTTCAGCTTTATTTACAGTGCCCGCCCGGGTACGCCGGCCGCCGACTTACCGGATGATGTCAGTGAAGAAGCCAAAAAACAACGGCTCTATATTCTGCAGGACCGGATTAACCAGCAGGCGCTGAAAATCGCCCGTAATATGCTGGGCACTGAACAGCGTATTCTGGTTGAAGGGCCGTCGAAAAAGAATATTATGGAACTGACTGGCCGCACCGAAAACAACCGGGTGGTCAACTTTGAAGGTTCACCAGAGATGATAGGCCAGTTCGTTGACGTTAAAATTACCGACGTTTTCAGTAACTCATTGCGCGGCGACTTAATCCGCACTGAAGCGCAAATGGGGCTACGCCGTGAAATTGCCCCGGCCCAGATTTTAGCCAGGCAACCTAAGGTTGATCCTCTGGGTGTGACGACTTTTACGCCCTGATTTTACGCCCTGAGCGGGCCTTAACCGCGAGTGCACTATTGAACACTGACAATTTGAATGTAGCAGAACTGGTACTGGAACCGGCCGACAACAACAGATTAAACCTGCTTTGTGGCCCTTACGACGATAATTTAAAGCATATTGAACGGCGCTTGCTGGTTGATATCAGCTATCGGGATAACCTGTTTAAAGTTGCTGGCCCTGAGGTTAATGTTGCTGCAGCCAGTGATATTTTACGTCAGTTGTTTCAGTTAACAGCGGGTGGGCGCCAGCAGGCTGCAGCAATCAGCCCGGAGCAGGTGCATCTGACTATCAGTGAAAATTTTGATATTCAGTACCAGAATGACAATGGCAGTACGGGCGACTTTAGCCTGAAAACCAAAAAAGGGCTGATTAAAGCACGTAACCCTAACCAGGCGAGCTACGTTGCCAATGTGCTAAGGCATGACGTGTGTTTCGGTGTTGGCCCGGCTGGCACCGGTAAAACCTACCTCGCCGTAGCCTGTGCGGTCGATGCGCTGGAAAGTGGCCAGGTGAAACGGATAGTGCTGACCCGACCCGCGGTGGAAGCCGGTGAAAAGCTGGGTTTTTTACCCGGCGATTTAGCCCAGAAAGTCGACCCATACCTGCGCCCACTGTACGATGCCTTATTTGAGATGCTCGGCTTTGAAAAAGTAGAAAAGTATCTGGAACGCGGTGTTATCGAAATAGCGCCACTCGCCTATATGCGTGGCCGCACCCTGAACGATGCTTTTATTATTCTGGATGAAAGCCAGAACACCACCACCGAACAGATGAAAATGTTTTTAACCCGGATAGGCTTTAGCGCCAAAGCGGTCATTACCGGCGACATTACTCAGGTCGACTTACCACGCGGTCAGTATTCAGGCCTGAAACACGCTATAGATGTCCTTAGCGATGTTAATGAAATCAGCTTTAACTTCTTTAACGCCAAAGATGTGGTACGCCACCCGATAGTACAGCGCATTGTCCAGGCTTATGAAGCACACGAAGCTGAAAAGTTGCAGAGCAAAACCGAATAATGAGCATACTGCTTGATCTGCAATTAGCCAGCACTGCCCCCGGCATTCCTGCTGAAACCGATTTCCAGCGCTGGCTTGATGCGGCCATTCAGCCGTTTCAGGCTGAGGCAGAAGTGACAGTGCGGATTGTCGATAATACTGAAAGCCAGCAGCTTAATTTACAATACCGTGGTAAAGACAAACCTACCAATGTGCTCAGTTTCCCATTTCAGGCGCCACCAGGCCTGGAACTGCCCTTACTGGGCGATTTGGTAATTTGTAGCCAGGTGGTGCAAGCAGAAGCAAACGAGCAACAGAAACTGCTAAATGACCACTGGGCGCATATGGTGGTACACGGCTGCTTGCATTTGTTAGGTTTTGACCATATAAATGACGACGATGCCGAGGCAATGGAAGCCGAAGAAATTCAGATCCTCGCCAGTCTTGGCATCAAAAACCCCTATTTATTGGATGATAACTAGGTATCTTTTTACTAACGGAGCATAAGTTCACGAATGAGTGACGACAACCCCCACTCTAGCCGCGGTTCTGCCGGCAAAACCTGGTTAGAGCGTATCGCCAGTATTTTTAGTGCAGAACCACAGGACATTTCAGACCTGGAAGATATCATAAGCGAAGCGGCCAGCCGCGAACTTATCGATAGTGATACCAAAAGCATGCTGCAGGGCGTGCTGGATGTATCGAAAATGCGCGCCCGCGACATTATGGTGCCACGCTCGCAAATGGCTACCATCGATATAGAACAACCCGTTAGCGCTTTCTTACCTATTTTGCTTGAAAATAATCACAGCCGTTACCCGGTAGTCAACGAAGATAAAGATCATGTTGAAGGCATTTTGCTGGTGAAAGATTTACTGCAATATGCGCTGGATCCCAATCAGACCGACTGGCACATCCGTGAGTTTTTGCGCCCGGCCGTTATTATTCCGGAAAGTAAGCGGGTTGATGCCCTGTTAAAAGAGTTTCGCCAGAAACGTTACCACATGGCCATAGTAGTTGATGAGTACGGTGGGGTTTCCGGTCTGGTGACTATAGAAGATATCCTGGAGCAAATCGTCGGCGAAATTGAAGATGAACACGACGATGAAGAAGATGACGATATTAAGAAAATGGCTTCACGGGTATTTCAGGTTAGTGCCCTGACCCCGCTGGACGAATTTAACGAGAGCTTCGGTACCGGTTTTGATGAAGAAGACGCCGACACTATAGGCGGTATCGTTCTGCATGCTTTTGGCCATATGCCAGAGCGTGGTGAAAGTATTCAGCTGGGCGATCTTACTTTTAAAGTCAGTAAAGCTAACAGCCGGCGTCTGTTGCAACTGCAGGTAATTAAAGCCAAAGAAAGTGTGACCACTGAGGAAGCCGGATCATAGCTACCGTTACTGCTAAAACTGCCTTTGCAGCGCTACTATTAAGCGGAGCCGGCGCGTTAAACACCCTGGCTTTTGCCCCCCTCACCCTTTGGTGGCTGCCATTTTTCACCCTGGCACTGTTAGTTATGGTGCTTAACCATGTCAGCAATTGGCGCCAGGCAGCACTGGCCGGCTTTTGTTACGGTTTGGGTTGGTTTGGCGTTGGGATTAGCTGGGTCCATGTCAGTATTGACCAGTTTGGCGGCTTACCGCTCGTTGCCAGTCTGGGCCTGATGGCGTTGCTGGTGGGCTACCTGGCATTATTCCCGGCACTTGCCGCCTGGCTAAGTTACCGGCTTAGTGCCGGCCGCGGCGACAAAAGCGGCATAAGTGCGCTAACCTTTGCCGCTTGCTGGGTGATGGTGGAATGGCTGCGCAGCTATCTACTCACCGGTTTTCCATGGTTATCGCTCGGTTACAGTCAAACCAGTGCCGGCTTGGCGGATTTAGCGCCGTTTATCGGCGAAACCGGTATCACCTTTATCCTGACAGCCAGTGCGGCCGCGTTGGCCCGCTTGTACCAGAGCGGCCCGATATTGCCAAGAGTTGGGCCGGCAGTATCAGCCGCAGTGATGATCGCAATTGCACCGCTACTGGCGCCATTAAAAGGTTGGCACTACAGCGAGCAGAGCGTTAACGTGGTGATGGTACAGGGCAATATCAAACAGGAGTTACGTTGGCAACCTGAGCAGGAATGGCCAACCATGCTGAAATATCTGGATTTGACCCGGCCGCATTTCGCCGGTGCAGAAATAGTGATCTGGCCCGAGGCCGCTATTCCGCAACTGGAACCGCTGGCGGAAGCCTTTCTGGATAACCTGAACAGAGCAGCATTTTATAACGATGCAGCACTGATTACCGGCATACTTGATTACAACCTTAAAACCGAGCAAGCCTGGAATAACTTAATTGTATTGGGTAAAGATACCGCTGATGCCAGCGAAGGTCAGTATTTTTATGGCCATGCTAATCGCTTCAGTAAGCATCACTTATTACCAATTGGCGAATTTGTACCCTTTGAAAACTGGCTGCGGGCGCTGGCGCCGATCTTTGATTTACCGATGAGCTCTTTTAGCCGCGGCAGTTATATTCAACCCAATTTGCTGGCCAACGATTACCATCTGTTAAGCGCCATTTGCTTTGAAATTGCCTTTCCCCGCCAAATTCGCGCTAATTTCACCGCCGATACCGACTTTATTCTGACAGTCAGCAACGATGCCTGGTTTGGCGATAGTATCGGGCCGCACCAACATTTACAGATCGCCCAGATGCGGGCCAGAGAATTTGGTAAACCCGTGCTGCGGGCGACTAACAATGGTATTACAGCTACGATAAACGCTGATGGCTCAGTCCGCCAGCGCTTACCGCAATTTAGCGAAGCGGTGCTGCATGATACTGTGCCGCTGAGCAAAGGCTCCACCTGGTACAGCCGTTTTGGTGACTGGCCGCTGGCTGGCTTGTGCCTGTTACTATTGGCGTTGGCCGGTTTGCGGACGCGACGTTGAATTCTTTGCTTTACGCACCAGCGTTAAATCCACTAAACTGGTTACTTCTGGCTAGTTTTCGGGCATAAATGTAAATTATGATAGTTTTCCTCAGGTTAGCGGTGCTTGCATTGCTGTTAAGCAATCCGCTGCTACCCGGTCGCGCTGAGTCAGGCTTCACCATAATTTATGCGGCGGAAATGGCAGTAGCTAATCACCCGCAGGCAAACTATGCCCACCTTGCCAGCTTGCTGGCGCAACATCGCGACAACGACAGCCCGGTTTTTTTTCTGTTTGGCGGCAGCAGCATCGGCCCAAGCTCACTGGGTTTTTTTGACCGCGGCGCCCATATTATTGACATCCTGAACACGTTAGATCCGGATGCTATGGCAGTAGCGCACCGCGATTTTGCCTATTTTTCAGAAGAGTTATCACAACGGGCTTATGAGGCGGCATTCCCGCTGGTGCTAAGTAATCTGTATGATCCAATGACTGAGGGCAACCTGGACGGTCTGGTAGACAGTATTCTGGTGCAGCAAGGCGAGATTAAACTGGGCATAATCGCTCTGGTTGCACCCTACGTGGTACAGCAGTACGGCTTAGATCGCTTACAAATAACCTCCGCCAAACAAACCATCTTATTGCAGGCAGATAAATTACGCGCTAAGGGAGCAAACCTGCTGATAGTGATGCATACCACTGAGCTGGATTTTTTACCAGAACTGCTGGCAAATGGCACTATCGATCTGGCTTTTCGCAACAACTATGATAGCCAGCAATTATTGCCGGACCAGCCGGATATTATCCTGCAACAGCAGCTGAATCAGGCAGTAGTAGTTACTGGTGAATTGGTTACCGAAAATAGACTCGCTAAGTTGCAAACCCACTACGTTGATCTGGCAACGATGCCTGCAGATCCGCAGGTTAGCAGGCAAATTAAGGATCATAGTCAACGGCTGCAATTATTACTGCGGGAGCCTCTTGGCCGCAGTATTGTCAGTTTTACTACCCGGCGAGAGGACGTGCGTAACCGCGAAAACCCTTTTGCCAATTTTGTCGCCGACACTCTGAAAAACTATACCGACGCTGAACTAGCTTTTATTAACAGTGGCACAATTCGCGGCGGAAAAGATTACCCGGCAGGGACAATGCTAACCCGTGGCGACATTCTGGCAGAACTGCCTTTTCGGAATCCCCCGGTGTTACTCGAGCTTAGCGGCCAGGATCTTATCAGCGTGTTTGAGCATGGTTTAACCGGCTTAGATAATCAGCGGGGATTTTTCCTGCATAGCGCCGGCGTTACCCTGCGTTTTGACAGTACTGCGCCGGCAGGTAGCAGAATAAAAGAGTTACGGGTAAATGGTGCCCCCGTTGTTAATAATAAAATGTATAAAGTTGCTACCTTGCGTTATCTGGCTGATGGTGGGGATGGTTTTGACGTGTTAAATAAGCGCAGTAAACTGAGTTTCTTTAACCCGAATGACCGTAATATTGCAGATATTATTGCCGCAGCAATCAAAAAACAACAAAGCATTGAGCTGGTGAACGATGGCCGGCTGCAGGATGTCAGCCAACAGAGGCAACCATGAGCCTGCTAAGCACACGTTATTACTCCAGCGCCAGGTTATTATTAGCGTCTTTACTGCTGATTTTATTGTTATTTATTTTGCTTAGTTTACTGTTTTATCATCGCTTGCAACAAGCACAGCAAATTGTTACTAACGTGGCTGAGCAAGCCGTTCCTGCAGTACTGGAAGCCAGCCAGGTTCACGATAAAGTCAAAGAACTTAACCTGCAATCAGAGCTGTTGCGTAATGCCATCAGTCAGGCGGCCAGAGCCAGAGCTTCACAACAAATAAGTCAGATTATTGTCCAGATCAGCAGCCTGGATCATCAGCAGTATGTCCAACATCAATATCAGCAGCAAAGGTTGCAGTTGATTGCTGATGAAGCCCGCAGCCTGGATAGGTTAATCGCCGAACGGTTAGTGTTACAACAGCGCAGCCGGCAATGGCTGGACAAGCTCAGCCAGTTGCAGCAGCAAAGCCAGCAATGGACAGGCAGCTCTGCCAGTCAGCCCTGGTTACTACATTATTCAGGCTTGTTACGAGACATTACCGCACTGTACAGCATTGACCGGCTGTATAATTTGCGGCAAAGCCGGACAGAACTGAATAATTTACTGACCATCAATAAACAGATGCTCAGCCAGTTAAGCACCGCCGAGCGGCCGGCAGCAATGGCTTTATCCCAGCAACTGACAGATACCTTGTTAGCAGAGCAAGGTATTCTGGCGCTGCGTGAAGCCGAACTGAGCAATATTGCCAAAGCGACCGGCAAAGCAAACTTTCTGCGTAGTCTGGTTACTGATTATGCCAGTGAAACCGAACTGAATGCCTACCAGTCAGCAGCATCACTCATGCAGCTGAGTCAGCAATCATCACATGCGCTGGCAAGGCAAAACCAGTTCAGTGTTGCGCTGGCATTAGCAGCGATGCTGTTATTGCTGGCGATTATGTTTAATACCCAGAAACGGGTAATTAAGCGACTGAAATTACTTAACGAAAAAGTGTTGGCCGGTAGTGGCTTTGATGAGGATGAGCGCTTATTCGCCAGTAATGACGAAATTGCCGAGATTGCCCGGTCATTTACCCAGTACAGCAAAACCGTCACTGCGCAGCAAACGGCTCTGGAACGCCAGTCATTAACCGATGGCCTGACCAGCATTGCCAATCGTCGCCACTTCGACAGCCAGCTGCGCAGTGCCGTCGCCATGGCAAAACGGATAAAACAGCCACTGGCAATTATTCTGCTCGACGTCGACCACTTTAAAGCATATAACGACAGTTATGGTCACCTGGCCGGTGATGACACTTTAAAAGCTATTGCCAATACTCTGGCCAACACCCTGCAGCGTCAGATAGACCTGGTAGCACGTTACGGCGGTGAGGAATTTGTCTGTATATTACCTAACACCAACCCGCAACAGGCGTTGATTATGGCTGAACAGTTGCGGTTAGAAGTACTGGCACTAATGCTGCCCCACCAAGCCAGCCCAACAGCCGGTTTTATTACCATCAGCCTTGGTATTGCCTGCCTGCAAATGGGTCAGGATATCAGCGAAAAGATATTGCTTAACCAGGCCGATAAGGCGCTATATCAGGCTAAAAGTCAGGGCAGGAACTGCAGTGTCATGCTGTAAAATTGTAACTCTTCCCACCTGTTATTAACCCTTAAGCTCTTTCTCATTACAAATTATTACAATTGAGTTGTTGCTTTAGGTAAATCTAAAAAACTGCTTGCATTTTCACCAATATCATTGCAGATTGAATCTGTTGCTTGGCAATAGGGTTTGCGCCAGATTGCCTTATATTTACGCTCAATTCAAAAAAGAACTCTTAAGAGTCATAGATTTTGATACTTTGAAGGAAGTACTAAATGAAATATTCGAAAATTACCCCTGTTGCAGTAGCAACCTTAATGGCACTTGGCCTCGTTTCTCAGGCTCAGGCATCAGATCGTTACGTCATCCAGGTAGATAACAATAAAAAAGGTCTCGTGAAAGCATTAGCCGTTCAAATGGGCGGTCAGATTGAAGTAGACTCTGATGGCTTTATTGCCGCCACATTCAGTGGCCAGGATCTTAATTCAGTTAAAGGCTTACTGAACAACCCGCATATTAAACTGATTGAAGCTGATGTTAAACGCTATCCTATGGCGCTGTTTAATGATGACGCCGGCAATCCGGAAATTCAGCAATTAACCCCATATGCGGTGTATCAGTCTCAAGCCAATCAGGTTGGCCTGAACTTAGGCAACGCCAAACGGGTTTGTGTTATCGACTCAGGCATAGCTAAGGATACTGGTGAAACCGGTGGCGGCAATAACGATTTTGACTGGTCAAATATTACCGGCACCAGCAATTCTGGCACTGGCGACTGGTTCCGCGATGGCGGCCCGCACGGTACTCACGTTGCAGGTACTGTTGCTGCAGCCGATAACGGTTTTGGTGTAGTCGGTATGGCACCAGGCAACCCGATGCATATTATTAAAGTATTTAATGATGCTGGCTGGGGTTACTCGTCAGACTTAGCACATGCTGCCAACCTGTGTGCCCAGAATGGCGCTCAGATCATCAGCATGAGTTTAGGCGGCGGCGGTGCCAACAGCACTGAAGAAAATGCCTTTATCAACTTTACCAATAATGGTGGTTTAGTATTAGCCGCAGCAGGTAATGATGGTAATACCACCCGCTCTTACCCGGCAGGTTATGCCTCGGTAATGATGATCGGTGCTAACGATGCCAATAATAACATCGCTACTTTCTCGCAGTATCCATCTTGTACCGTGACTTCTGGTCGTGGCAAAAACGCCACCACTACTACCAATGAAGGTTTCTGCGTAGAAGCCACTGCTGGCGGTGTTGATACCTTATCAACCTACCCGGCAGGCGGCACGTCAATGGTTACCGCAACGGCTGACGGTATTGGTTTTAATGCAGCACCTTCTGATAACACCGGTAACCTGAACGGTGCTACTTATCATATGGGTTTAGCTACAGCGACTGATGCCGGTGCCAACGGTAAAATCTGTACTATTGACCGTGGTAGCATCTCTTTTGCTGACAAAATTAATAACTGTGCAAACTCTGGTGGTATCGGCGCTATTGTAATTAACAACGTTGCGGGCGAAGGCCCGGTTTATATGGACGTTGCTGGCTCAGCTAATATCCCGTCATACGGTGCAGCTTTTGAATCACGTAGCAATATCGTGGGCGCTGTTAACATTACTATCTCAGCCTCAGCTGGCGATTATGGTTACATGAGCGGCACTTCGATGGCCACGCCTGCTGTTTCTGGTGTAGCAGCACTGGTTTGGTCAAACTTCCCACAATGTTCTGGTACTGAGATCCGTAATGCACTAAAAGCAACGGCAATACTACCAGCTAACGGCGACCCGGTGAAGTTTGGTAAAGGTATTGTTAAAGCCAAAGCAGCTTACGATTACCTGCAAACTAACGGTTGTAGCGGCGGCACTGGTGGCGGCGGCGGCGATGGTGGCGGCGATGGTGGCGGCGATGGCGGTACAGGTCCTTGTAAAGGCGGCCCGAAAAAATGTGGCTAATTGCTATTAGCTGACAAAAAAGCCGATGTTCACATCGGCTTTTTTTATTTCTGTAACATACCGCGGCGTAAAGACTAATTTCAACGAATAACCTTCACCCCTATCTCTAACTCTACCGGCTGTTGTAATTTTTGCTCTATTCGCTGTTTAACCCGGTCCATAGTGGCGTCATCTACTGCGCTACCTGATACCAGAGTCAGGCTGATCCGCAGCGGTGTGCCTGGCCGCACACTGACATCCCGCAGTTTTACTTCATCCAGTACAATGCCATCCAACTGCTGCACTATGCGGTGCTCTGCTACCATATGGCTGAATCCTATCGCTAGTGGGATACATAAAATGGCTGCCAGGGCAATAGTGAGGACCAGGCCGCGCTTAGCCCGGTGAAACGGACTGTAGCCAAGAAACATAAAGGTGACTACTGCTGCCAGAACAATCCCCACCAGGTTAGTCAGAAACAGCAGAAAAGCGCCCCAGAATACCGTTAAATCCAGCCAACCCAGACCAATACCAGCCACTGCCAGCGGCGGCACCAACGCTACCGCAATGGCCACGCCGGCTAAGCTTTTCGCCACTTCCGCCCGGGCATGGGCGTAAGCTCCGGCAATTCCGGAAATCACAGCTACACCTAAATCGAGTAACGTTGGGCTGATCCTGGCCGCAATCTCGCTGTTAATGGTGGTAAGCGGAATAAACCAGGTTGCCACCATAGCACAGCCCATTGCCAGACCAGTGCCGACCGCAATACTGCGGCTACTCACCAGCATCAGCCCCTCATCCTGGCGCAGGGTACCCAACGCCATTGCAATAATTGGCCCCATCAGCGGCGCTAAAATCATCGCACCAATAATCACCGGGGTAGAATTGGCAAACAAGCCAAATACCGCCAGCAAAGTCGCCAGCACCATCAGGGTTAAATAAGAAGGCGAAGCTTTAGCGCTTTCGCGCATCGCCATAAATAACTCTTTAAATTCATCAGTAGCAGCATGGTGGATCCACGGCAGAGGATAAGTCACCAGTTCAGTTTTTGCTTTACCCGCGGGTAATGCCCTGGTTCTTACTGCCTCTTTGCTCTCAGCTTCGGCCTCTTCCAGTGCCAGATGGCGGCCAGGAGCAAGCAGTAACACGCGCGGCTCTACCCTTAACTGTAAGGTGGTGCTTTTTTCAATCAGGCCATCGTGGGTATAGCTGATCAGTTTCGGGCTGCTGATAACCAGGCTGCGGCTTTTTAAATGACCGACAAAAGACGGGCTGTTATTGTTCCAGTAATCGCGTAAAAACAGTGAAGCAAATAAAAACCGCAGCATTTCAAACACACTGCGCGGCGCCAGCACCAAGGCATGTAACATGCCATCGTTTACGCTGGAGTCTGCTACCAGCCGGCGCGACAGCACTGAGCTGCGGCCGTGCTCAACCACCACTATGCCGAGCGCCGCAGTGTCGACTATTTTTTCTTTATAAGTAGTAATCTTAAAAGCGTTAAAGGTAACGTCACCAATGCCCTTTACCAGCCGGATAAAACGTTTTACCCGCTGTGCCAGAGGCTCAGCCAGCGCTTCACCGGGGGTTAATGTCAGGGCATCACCAATCACCACTGAATTAAACACCGGCACCTCGTTGCACAACAGTAAATCAGCCTCTACCGCAACATTGTTCAGAGCATCGGTCAGTGCGTCTTCCATTTTGCCGGCAATGCCAAAGCCATAACGGGCATGCTTCATTTCCGGGTGTGGTAACAAAGCCAGCGTTAATGGCTGGTTTTGCACTTGCAATACTAATTCCCGTAATTGCTCATCACTTAAATAGCAGAGCAGCCGGCTGCCGGGTTTAAAGCTTACCGGTTGCTCCGGATTATAAACTTGTATTGCTATCTCAGCCGTATTGCCGTCCAGCTGGATGTTTAGCAGCGGCATTAACTGCTGCTGCACCCGCTGCGCGTCTAAATCGGCGTATAGTAATACTAAGGGTTCACTACTAACTGAACTGCTATTCATCCAGACTTCCGTTAACCAGTTCGGCTATTTCTGCCAAACGCTGCATGGCCCGGCCATTGACCGACTTCTTCGGATACTGGCCACGCCGGTTGCGCTCACCGGCCTCTTCGCCGGTTAATAAGCCAAGCGCTTCATCAACGGTTTTTACCACATAGATATGAAACTTTTGTTGCGCAACCGCGGCAATTGCCTCATCCCGCAGCACCAGGTTAAGTTGATTGCTGGCCGGAATAATCACCCCCTGCTCACCGGTCAGGCCCCGTGATTGACACAGCCGGAAAAAGCCCTCAATTTTCTCGTTAACACCACCAATAGCCTGCACCTGGCCATGCTGGTTGATCGAGCCGGTAACCGCCAGGCTTTGCTTAATCGGGATATCAGTGATCGCAGAAATCAGAGCACACACTTCGGCTAAAGAGGCACTGTCGCCATCAATATGGCCATATGACTGCTCCATAGCAATATTGGCACTTAAGGTCAGCGGGAACTGACGGGCATATTTTGCTCCCAGATAACCGGTAAGCAGTAATACGCCTTTAGAGTGAATGGCTTTACCTAACTCTACTTCGCGTTCAATATCAATAACGCCACTGGAGCCGGCAAATACGGTCGCGCTAACCCGGGCCGGAGTACCAAAGGCAGTATCACCAATTTCCAGTACCGTCAGACCATTTATTTTGCCAACTGCCAGCCCTTCGGTATCAATTAATATCTGGCCTTCCTGAATATCTTCCAGAAAGCCTTCGCTGATCCGACCGGTACGATGCTGTTTGCCCTGCAATGCTTGCTGCACATGGTTTTCATTTAGAATATCGCTGTCTGCCTGGGCAGCGTAATAGCAGGCCTCACGGACCAGCTCCAGCACATCTGCGAAGCGGGCTGACAACTTGCGCTGATGCTCGGCCTGGCGAAAACTGAACTGTAATAACTGGCGCAAGCCACACTGGGTTAGCTGGTTAACATTCAGTTGCTGCATTTGCAGCTGAATTTGGCGCGACATATAGCTCAGCGTTTGTTCGTTATAAGGCAGGTAATGCTCAAAATCAGCCAGCACCCGGAACAATTCGTTAAATTCTTCGTCGACTTCCTGCACCAGATAATATAAGTCGCGCGAGCCCAGCAGCACCACTTTGACATTTAGCGGAATAGCCCGCGGGGTAATAATGGTTGAGTTGGTAACCGCATGTTCGCTTAGGGTATCTATCACCACCTCACCACTTTTCAGTGCAAGTTTCAGCGCATCCCATACCGATGCCTGGGACAATAAGCGGTCTGCGTCCAGAATTAAATAACCGCCATTAGCTTTGTGTAGTGCCCCCGGGCGGATCATCCGGTAGTTAGTGTAAAGCGCACCGCTGGACGAGTTATATTCTACCCGGCCAAATAAATTGCCATAACTGGGGTTAGGCTCAAAAATAATCGGCGCACCAGACATCGTTTCATGATGGACCAGTACATTGGGCACAAATTCTTCAACAAAAATTTCCCGGCTGTCGATCTCTTCCTGCTTCTCGCCGTCTGACTCGTCAGGCAGCAGCTCCAGCACAGCTTTTACCAGATGGGGCCGCATTTCTTTCAGGTACTTCAGCACACCAAGCTCGGTGCTGTAATCATGCTCCATTTCTTTTAGCATCGGTTTAATGGCCTGCTCGATCGTTTCTTTGCGCAGGGCTCGCAGGTTTTCCGACAATTCCCGCTTCCAGCGCGGTAACTCAAGCAAGGCATCGTTTAACACCGTTTCCAGTTCTGACACCAGGGAATAGAAATACTGACGCTGCTCATCAGTCATTTTGCTGAACTCACTGTCATCCAGCGGTTTACCATCGATAATCGGCGAAAAACTGACGGCACCATTGTCTTCGTATAAAACAACCTGCTTTTCCAGTGCGGTTTTCTCTACCCGTTCTATCGCCTGCTCATAGCGGTCGTCAAACTGGCGGGCGATAGTTTTTTTCTTCCGCTGATAGCCCGGGTTATCAAAAGCAGCTGGGAAGGTATCCAGTAATTCATCAATTAATGCTTCTAACTTTTTTACCAGAATGCGGCCGTCACCAGGCAACAGGCGCAGGGTATTCGGCACCCGCTCATCATCAAAATTATTCAGGTAACACCACTCATTTGGCGTGGCCTTTTCGGCGGCGGCATGTTGCAGAATATCCTGCACCAGGGTAAAGCGACCAAGTGCCGGCTCGCCCATCACATACAGGTTGTAACCCGGCATATCCATACCAATGGCAAAGGCTAACGCCGACTTTGCCCGGTCCTGGCCGATAAAGCCGGGAATAAGCTCGGCGGTGGCCAGCGCCTGTTCAATTTGAGCGCTATCTAATACCGGGCCAAGGTCAGCAGGCTGCAGTGCTGCGGGTAAACGGCTGTGGGTCATATTATCCCTTAATTAAAGCAAGAGTATTAAAGCAAAAGTTACGCAAACGCATCTGCCGACATACTACCAAAAACCCGACGAACTGTGCTGGCTATTTTGTTTTTTCAACAACCAGATTAAAGATCCCGCTAATCACGCCGATACAAGCTTAGCAACAGAAATCAACCCAGGTCGAGGCCAATATGAACGAACAAAATTGTCTGCAAAAAATTCGCAATCTTGGTGTTCGTTTACAGGAGCTGGAATTAGTGCAACTGGAACCCGGTAAATCTTACGCGACCACGGCCCTGAATTTCTTATTTGCCGACCATGGTGTGCAGCGCCCGGCTGGCGTGCCGCTGGACCATACGTTACGTGCGCTTGGTGAAGCAATAGTTGCTAATCGCAAGGTACGCTTCAGCACGCTTGACCCGGACAGCGTCATCGATTTTTTCTGTCGTTTTTACCGGGTACATTGAAATAAACATTTTTTTGAAATACCTTTGCTGGTGGGCAGGTCTTATAACTGACTCTGACAACCATAAAGGTAATATCTGATGAAAACACTGAACAAAACCCAACTTTCATTCGCCCTTGGTGCCATGGCATTAGGCTCAGTAGCCTCTGGCGCCGCTCATGCCGATACTAATCCTTTTGCTGCTGCTGAACTTAGCATGGCGTATCAGCTGGCTGCCACTGAAGGTAAATGTGGTGAAGGCAAATGCGGTACTGATAAAGCGAAAGATAAAGCCAAAGACAAAGCAAAAGAAATGAAGTGCGGCGAAGGCAAATGCGGTGAAGGTAAGTGTGGCGCCGACAAAGCAAAAGCCAAAGCTGAAGATAAAGCAAAAGAAATGAAATGTGGCGAAGGCAAATGCGGTGAAGGTAAGTGTGGTGCCGACAAAGCCGCCAAAATGAAAGACGATGCCAAAGCCAAAGCTGAAGATAAAGCAAAAGAAATGAAGTGTGGCGAAGGCAAGTGTGGAGCTGCTTAAGCAGTGACCACCCAAACGCCATTAACCGGCGCCGGCCTTGGCCTGCGCCGGGAAATGCTGGCAGACGTGCTGGACAGCAGCAACCAGGCTATCGACTTTTTTGAAGTCGCACCGGAAAACTGGCTGCCTTATGGCGGCAAACTGGCCGCTCAGTTTAAAACACTAACCGAGCGTTACCCTTTTGCCTGTCATGGCTTATCGTTGTCAATTGGCAGCCCTGATCCGCTGGATATCGATTTTATTAAGCAGTTAAAAACATTTTTTAAAACCCACAACATCCGTCTGTACAGCGAACATTTAAGCTATTGCTCAGCCGGCGGTCACTTATACGATTTAATGCCGATACCCTTTACCGAAGAAGCAGTAAAATATGTGGCAGAACGGGTGCGGACCGTGCAGGACATTCTGGAACAGCCACTTATTCTGGAAAACGTGTCTTACTATGCTGCGCCTGGTCAGCAAATGAGCGAGCTGGAATTTATCTGCGAAGTGCTCAAACAAGCCGATTGCCAGCTGTTGCTCGATGTAAATAATATCTATGTTAATTCGGTAAACCATGGTTATGACCCACTGGCTTTTTTACAGGCCTTGCCAACTGAGCGCATTGCTTACTATCACGTTGCTGGCCATTATCAGCAGGCAGCTGATTTACTGATTGATACGCACGGCGCCGATGTGCCGGATCCGGTCTGGCAACTGCTGCAGCAAACCTATCGCCAGCATGGCGTCAAGCCCACCTTATATGAACGCGATTTTAATATTCCCTCGCTTGGCAGCCTGCAGCATGAACTGACGTATATCAGAACATTGCAACAGCAAGCCAGCAGCACCAGGGCTAAAAAGAAGCTGGCCATATGAGTACTGAGCCAAGCAAACCAGATAACGCTGATTTTAAACAGCTGCAACAGCAGTTTGCTGCGTATATTCGAAATCCGGCAGAAACGTCGCCGCCGACAGGCATCGAGCAGCGCCGGCTTAACGTCTACAGTGAGCTATTTTTTAATAACGTGCAAGGCTTTCTCGATACGGCCTTTCCGGTGTTAAAAACCCTGTACAGCGAATCTGACTGGACTGCCCTCGCCCGGCAGTTTTTCAGCAACTATGCCTGCCACAGCCCCTACTTTTTGCAGATAGCAGAGCAGTTTGTAACCTTTTTACAGGATTACCAGCCAACAGCTGCCGATCCGCCATTTTTAGCCGAGCTGGCGCATTACGAATGGGCTGAGCTGTATATAGCCACTTTAACAAGTGAGCAGCAATTGCCGCCACTTAGCCCGGCAGAACTTGCCGGCGACGCCCTCAGCAGCAGCCGGTTGCAGTTATCTGAACTGGCCATGCTGTGTGCTTATCAGTATCCGGTGCAGCAAATTTGTGCTGAGTTCCAGCCGGCCGAACCAGCACAGCCGGTATTTTTTCTGTTGTATCGCAACAGCGAGCACGAGGTAAAGTTTGTGCAGCTGAATCAGGCAACTCTACTGCTGTTAAACACTCTGGCTGAACAACCGGGCCTGACGTTTAAGCAATTAATTCAGGCAATATCACTGCATTTACCTGGTTTAACTTTGCCGCAACTGCAACAAGGCGCCCTGCCATTAGTGCAGGAATTGGCCAGCAAGGGCGCCATTTGCCGCCATGTAACACAATATTGAACATTTGTTCCAAATAGCTGAAATAGTTTGAGTGGTCGTCTGGTCTTGTTACTGACACTTAAAACTTATTATCACTAACAGAGGAACAGCCAATGAAATCACTTTTACTTACCTTGCTATTTGCTTTAATGATAGGCAGCGCTGCCGCAGCGCAAACACCTTTCACTGCTGAGAAGTTTCAGCAGGCACAAGCTGAAGATAAAGTTATTCTGATCGACATATACGCCGAATGGTGTCCAACCTGCCGCCGCCAAAGCAAAATTATCAATGAATATTTCACGGCAAACCCGGACAGCAAAATCCAGCTGCTAACCGTTGACTTCGATAGCCAAAAAGACTGGGCAACCCATTTTAAAGCGCCAAGACAGTCTACCCTGTTGGTATACAAAGGCTTTGAGCAAATTCACTTTTCAGTGGCTGAAACCAGCAAAGAGCGGATTTTCAAAACCCTGAGCGACGCTGAGCAGGCTAACTAAATGGAATTTACTGCTATTCCCCTAGCCTTGCTGGCCGGCGTGCTAAGCCTGCTATCGCCCTGTGTGCTGCCTATGGTACCGGCAGTCGCGGCGTCAGCTATACAGTCGTCACGGCTTGGCTTGCTGATGCTGGCTGCAGGTATCAGTTTGTCCTTTGCGCTGGCCGGTACCATACTGACTTTTCTGTTACTTAATGCCGGTATTTCACCCGATGTTATGCGTTACTTTTCGGCTGGCTTATTGCTGCTGATGGGTATAGTGCTGCTGGTGCCGGCACTCAGTGACCAAATGGCATTCTGGTTGTCGCGCTTCACCAGCCGCTTACCCGGCCAGAATATTAGCGGCAATGGCGTGGCAATGCAGTTTGTGATTGGTGCCTCACTGGGCTTAATCTGGTTACCTTGTGTTGGCCCTACCCTGGGCACCGCTATCGCGTTGGCTTCCACCGGACAAAGTATGCCCATGGCCTTTATAGTGATGCTGACATTCGGTTTGGGTGCGGCACTACCGCTGGTGTTTGTCGGCCATTTATCCGGGGCGCAACTGGCAAAGTTACGCTTATCAGGTCAGTTTAGTAAATATTTGCTAGGGGCAGCACTGCTGCTGATAGCACTTATGATTTTTACCGGCTTTGATAAGGTACTGGAAATCTGGGCCATTGAGTGGTTGCCAGACTGGGTAACCTCAATCTGAGGTCTCATTGCACACTGTCGGTATTGCGTTATGCCATGCCTTCAGTGTGCTTTTTCTGCAGGTAGTATTGCCAGCGCTTGTTGTAACAAACAATCCAACACTGCCGGTTCAGGCTGCAACCTGGTAACGCTTTTCAGACCAATCAATTGCATCTGATAAAAACTGGCCAGCGCTGCCGGATCAGTATCTGCCGCCAGTAAGCCTGCTTGTTTAGCCTGTGCCAACAGCCGGGTAAATTGAGCAGCCATTTGCTGCAGCAACTCCCGGGCCAGGCTGGCCAACGGATGCTGCTCTGCCCCAAGCTCGGTTACCGTTTTTACCAGCATACACACTTTATCGGGTTGGCCCGTTAAGCTGTTTGCGAGTGCCTGGCGCATAAACTGTCGCAGCACCTTAAGCGGGCAATCCAGCTGTTGCTCAAGTGCCTGTAATGAGGCAAGGCCAGCGGCGGCATAATGCAGCAGAGCTTCACGGTACAAATTTTCTTTGTCACCAAAACTGGCGTACAGGCTACCCGGCCGTAAATTTACCGCCTGTTGCACATCCCGCATGGAGCAGCCCTTAAAGCCCCGGGCCCAGAATAATGTTGTGGCATTGGCGATAACCTGTTGCCTGTCAAATTTTGCACTGTTAACCATAAACCACCTCTTGAACAATTGTTCAAATATATATTAACCAGCCAGCCAATAGCAACCAGCTAAAGCTGATATTGCGAAACTCGTTTTTAAATCAATTTCGGCGGTGCCGGTGATCTCAGGTATTAAACTTATTGAGTTTATTTTAAAAAATACTGAAAGTTTTCTGCTGCTGGTGCTGTCTTATCAGTAAGACACAATTTAAAGACAGGACAACCCGATGTTGCAATCGATCCGGCAAGTTTACCTAAAGTCACTGCAATGGCTGACCCCAATAGATGGCCTGGCGCCGCTGCTGTTGCGGCTTATTCTGGCCCCGGTGCTTATTCAGGCTGGCTGGAATAAATTCAGTCACTTTGCCGATACCGTAGCCTGGTTTGGTAACAGCGATTGGGGGCTGGGTTTACCATTGCCATGGCTGCTAGCGAGTCTGGCGATAGCCGCGGAACTTATCGGTGGCGTTATGCTGTTACTTGGTTTGCTGACCAGATTGGTGACGATACCGCTGCTTGTTACCATGCTGGTTGCCATTTTTGCCGTTCACCTGCCCTATGGCTGGCCTGCTATAGCCGATAGCAGCAGCTGGCTGGCCGATGGCACCCTTTTACTGAACGAGCGGGTGATGGATAGCAGCGATAAAATAGAAGCCGCCCGCAGCTTGCTGCAACAACACGGTAATTACGACTGGCTGACCTCAAGCGGCAAACTGGTGATCCTGAACAACGGTATTGAATTTGCGGCAATTTACTTCGCTATGTTACTGAGCTTGCTATTTAGCGGCGGTGGCCGCTATGTCAGCGCTGATTACTGGCTGCAGCGCTATAGCAATGCGGCTTCAAAAACTGTTGCACAATGAGCCACTAACATGAGCTTACTTGAACATGCGTTCCAATTAATCCTTTACAGGTTCCGGCTATGTCTATTACGCTAATGACACCTTCCAGCGAACAAAAGCTGCCAGCAATGTCACAATCACGAAATAGCCTGTTCAGTTTGCCGGTCTCTTTATTTAAGCGCAAAGCAGAAAGTAACAGCCAGCGCTATGAACAGCTGGTGCGGCTATACCATGCTGATTTATACCGCTATGCCTTCTGGCTGTGCCGGGACCAGCATATTGCTGAAGACATCGTCCAGGATACGTTTTTACGGGCCTGGAAAGCACTCGATTCATTACTGGACGACAATGCAGCAAAAAGCTGGCTTATCACCATTTTGCGCCGGGAAAATGCCCGGCGGTTTGAGCGCAAACAACTGGATTACAGTGATATTGAGCAAGAAAGCTTAACCGATGAGATTAACCCGGCATTGGAGCAACAGTATGATAATGCCTTACTGCAACAGCAGTTACTGTTGCTGCCAGCCGAGTATGGCGAACCGCTGTTGCTGCAGGCCCTGGCCGGGTTTAACAGTGACGAAATTGGCCAGCTATTAAGTTTAAATGTGAATACCGTTAATACCCGCTTATTCCGGGCCCGGCAATTACTGAAACAGCGCCTGACAGCACAGCATAGAGGGTAAGCAGATGGCAGATTTAACCATAAAACAAGCCCTGATAGCGGATCCACAGGCCCGCAATGCGGATCTGGCCAGAGCCGTGGCTGCCGACCCTGAGTTGCAGCAACTGCAACGCCAGTTACTGCTGGATCAGGCCAGAATTAAACAGGCATTGCAATTTGCCGTGCCCGATTCGCTGCAGCTTAAACTGTTGCGCCAGCAGATGCTGTTGAGCCAGCAAGCCCAGAAAAGGCGCTTTAGCGGGGCTATTGCCCTGGCTGCCTCTATCGCTTTTGTGGCCGGCCTTACCCTGAACTGGTTTAACTATGGTTACCCGCAAATGACCTTAGGCGAACATGCACTGGCCCATGTATACCATGAAGCCCCTTACCTGGAACAAATGCTGGCACCACAGCCGCTTAATCAGGTTAACGCTAAGCTGGCCAGTTTCGGAGCCGAGTTAACTGACTGGCAACAAGCCATTGTTTATGCCAACTTTTGTGATTTTCGCGGTACCCGGTCCCTGCATCTGGTGATGCAAACCGAGCATGGCCTGGCGACGGTGTTTTTGGTGCCTGACAGCAACAAGCTGAAATTTGAACATCATTTCTCAGATAATACCTATCGTGGCCGCAGCCTGGCTTTAAAAACAGCAGATTTAGTGATAGTGAGTGAAAATGATGCTGATCTTCAGCAATTACCCGCTAAACTGAAGCAACAACTTAAGTTTATATAAGCCAGCACCAAGCAGGGATGCCCAATGACCGACAAAAATCAGGCCGAATGGCTGTTAGTTCAGCAAAGTTACGATAAACAAGAACAGCAAGCACTGTGGCTGAAAGTTATCACTATTCTGGTATGGCTGTGGCTACTGAAAAACGCCGCAGGTATTGAACTGCAGCTCGGGGTTATTGGCTTGTTCTGGCTGCACGAAGCCATACTTAAAACCTGGCAGCAACGCGCAGCCAACCGCCTGTTGCAGCTGGAGCAAGCCATTTTACAGGCGCAGGATATTGGTTGTCAGTGGCATAGCCAGTGGCAGTATCAGCGCCAAAACCCGCTGCAACTGCTGCTGGGTTATGCCAAGCAGGCTGCCAAGCCTACCGTTGCAGTAACTTACCTGGCATTAATAGCCGCCAGCCTGCTGCGGCTCTGGTTGTAGCTGGTAGATACGGCGCCACAGATACAAGCCATACCAGGCATTAAACCAGAAGCCACAGTAAACGATGGCAGTAACGTATAACTCGCGGGAAATATACAGTGGGATGGCAATGGTATTAACCAGTAACCAGAACCACCAGGTTTCCAGTTTGCGGTTCATCAGCAAAAACTGGGCAATCAGGCTGAACATTAAAATTGCCGAGTCGACATAAGGCGCATAAGCGTTAGTCAGGTTATGCAACATAAAACCATGAACTGCAGTTACTGCCAGGGCAATGCCGGTATAAAGCACTAAACGGCCAATGCGGCTGCTACTTACCTGCTTAATACCACCTGGCCGGCCCCACTGATACCAGCCAATAAAATTGGTGGCGATAAAAAACAGCATTAGCATACTTTCGGCGTACAACTGCACCTGAAAAAACAGCACCGAAAACAAACTACAGCCAATAATACCTAACCACCAGGTATGGATGCTGTTGCGCGCTGCCAGCAATACTGCCAGCAGGTAAAAGCCATTCGCTGCGTATTCCAGAGCCGCCAGGCTGAGAAGATGGGGTAACAGCTCAGACAATTCCATATGCACCCTCTGCCTGAGCCGGCCATGCCGGCAACAAGCTGATTACCATCACTAGCGGTCTAAGCCGCCAAGACACAAATACTTGGTATCCAGGTAGTCAGCCAAACCATATTTTGAACCTTCCCGGCCATAACCGGATTGTTTAACGCCACCAAAGGGCGCTGCCGGGTTGGAGATTAGCCCTTCGTTAATGCCAACCATGCCATACTGCAGACCTTCAGCTACCCGCCAGATCCGGCCGATATCCCGACTATAAAAATAGGCTGCCAGGCCAAACTCGGTGGCATTAGCCCGGGCTATTGCCTCAGCTTCCTCACTAAAGCTTTGCAAAGCGACCACCGGTCCAAAAATTTCTTGTTGAGTAATGTCCATCTCAGCGGTTATGTCGCTAAGCAGGGTTGGCAAATAAAATAAGCTGTCAGCACTTTGGCGTTTGCCACCACAGTGCAGCTTAGCGCCCTGTTTAAGTGCGGCTTGCAGCAATTTATCCACTTTGGCGCAGGCATCTTCGCTGATTAACGGGCCGATATCGACGTTGTCCCGGGTGCCATCACCTATTTTTAACTTGCTGATAGCCTGTTGCAGTTTTTCGGTAAAAGCAGCTATTACACTTTGTTGTACCAGTACTCTGTTGGTACAAACACAGGTTTGGCCGGCATTGCGGAACTTCGATGCCATCAGGCCGTCAACTGCAGCATCCAGATCAGCGTCAGCAAACACAATAAAAGGCGCATTGCCGCCCAGCTCCAGCGATACCCGCTTAACCGTACCGGCGCACTGTTTTGCCAGCTGCTTGCCAATGTTGGTTGAGCCGGTAAAGCTGAACTTGGCCACTCTGGCATCCTGCGTCAGCACTTCACCTATGGCTGCAGCATCAGTACCTGCAATAACATTAAATACCCCGGCCGGAATACCAGCACGATGCGCCAACTCGGCCAGCGCCAGCGCAGATAGCGGCGTTAGCTGGGCCGGTTTAACCACAAAAGTACAACCTGCCGCCAGCGCCGCAGCTGCTTTTCGGGCAATCATCGCATTAGGGAAATTCCAGGGGGTAATGGCTGCCACAACCCCGACGGGCTGTTTCAGCACCATAATACGCTGATTTGCAGCCTTTGCTGGAATGGTATCGCCGTACACCCGCTTGGCTTCTTCGGCAAACCACTGCAGGTAAGAGGCGCCATAGGCTATTTCACCTTTGGCCTCTGCCAACGGCTTACCTTGTTCCAGGGTGAGCAGCAGGCCTAAATCATCCTGATGATCCAGCAACAATTGCTGCCAGCGCATTAACAGCTGCGAGCGCTCTGCCGCAGGCCGGGCGGCCCAGTCAGCAAAAGCAGCATGGGCTGCAGCAACCGCTTGTTCGGCGTCTGCCGCGCTGGCATCCGCCACTTTAGCAATTACTTCGCCGCTAGCCGGATTGGTGATATTAAAATGAGTATTGGAGCGGTGCCACTCGCCGTGCCAGTATGAAGAATTTTTCAGTAAACCCTGATCGTGTAGCTTGGTCATTGCATCTCCTCTTTTGAATGGCCCCCTCAGCCAGCTAAACGCTGACTAAGTGGGCAGACTTGCAGGCTATGCGGCTAAGCTTAGCAGTTCTGAGATGGTACGCTGGCGCAAATACCTTTAACTTACCAGGCCATACTCAGCAAAGCTGGCGGCATTTAACCATAAATGCACGGCAATACTGGCAATGTAACCAAGCAAAATAACCGGTGTCCATTTCAGATGGCCGGCAAAGGTATAATAACCGCGGGCCTGGCCCATTAACGCCACACCGGCAGCAGAGCCTATCGATAATAAGCTACCACCCACCCCGGCAGTTAAGGTTATTAATAACCAGTGGCCATGTGACATTTCCGGCATCATGGTCAGCACCGCAAACATTACCGGAATGTTATCAATTACTGCAGATATAATGCCCAATGCAATATTGGCATAGGTGGCATCCCACTCGGTATATAGCACAGTCGACATTAGCTCCAGATAACCCATAAAGCCCAGGCCGCCGACGCACATCACCACACCGTAGAAGAACAGCAGGGTATCCCATTCTGCCCGCGCCACCCGGTTAAACACATCAAAGGGTACAACCTGGCCCAGGGCTCTAATCCGCTCCTGATCTCCTTCCCGCTCAGCCATCGCTCTTTTGCGCGCCAGTGAGCCAGGTAGGGTAACCCGCAGGAAAAAACCAAAGAATTGTAAGTAGCCAAGGCCAGTCATCATGCCCAGTACCGGCGGTAAATGCAGCACAGAGTGGAAAGCCACAGCACTGGCAATAGTTAGTAAGAACAGGCACAAAATGCGGATAGCGCCGCGTTTCAGTTCAATCTCTTCGTATACGGCTGATGGTTTACGTTTTTCAACAAAGAAACTCATAATAAGTGCCGGGATAAGATAGTTGGCTACCGCCGGGAAAAACAGCACCAAAAACTCGGTAAAGCGCAGCACGCCAGCCTGCCACACCATCAGGGTGGTAATATCACCAAACGGGCTAAAGGCGCCGCCGGCATTGGCTGCCACCACTATATTAATACAACACAAGTTAATAAATTTCTTGTCGCCTTCTGCGACCTTCATCACTACCGCACACATCAGCAAAGCTGTGGTCAGGTTGTCAGCAATTGGCGAGATAAAGAACGATAAAATACCGGTTATCCAGAACAACGACTGATAACTAAAGCCCTTGCGGACCATCCAGCTGCGCAAGGCATCAAATACCCGGCGCTCTTCCAGGGCATTAATATAGGTCATCGCTACCAGCAAAAACAGCATCAGCTCAGCAAATTCCAGTAAGGTGTGCCGGAACGCTTCTTCGGTAACCGTTGGCATATCAGCCTGAACATAGCGCCAGCCAATCAGCGCCCAGATAATACCCGCTGCTACCAGTACCGGCTTCGACTTACGTAAATGAATTTTTTCTTCCAGCATCACCAATATATAAGCGATGATAAAAATAAATAAGGCAATATAACCAGTGGTGGTTGCCGTTAACGCTAGCGGGCCACTGGCAGCAAAAGCAACGGGGGAACAGAGTAACGCGAACAAACTTAACAGGATGATGCTGAACTTAAACATGATTGGCTACTTCAAATTTAAACAACAATAATAACAAGACAAAACAGACAACCCGGCGGGGAACCGGGCTGTCTGTTTTATCAGCGAAGGATTAACAAGGAACACTTTGCCTTGCTAATCATGGCAGTAGTGGTACTGCCAACAATAAACTGACGGATCCGGGAATGGCCATAAGCCCCCATTACCATCAGGTCTATAAAATGCTCCTGCTGGTACTGATTCAGTACCGCATCCGGCTCGCCAGCAACAATAGCAACCCTGGTATCAAAACCGGCATTGCGCAGAATTTCTGCGGCAGTTTCCATTTGCTGCTGCGCTGCTTCCACATTGGCACCGGCCATGACCAGATGTACCGGCAAACCTTTACCCAACGGGCTGGCTGCCAGCATTTCCAGGCCTTTCAGCGCGGTGGCACTGCCATCATAGGCCAGCATAATCCGTTGCGGTTCTTTATAACTCTGCTGAGTTAGCAATATAGGCTTATGCAGGCTGCGAATAACCTGCTCTACGTGCAGGCCCATATGGCCATGCGCATCGGCACTGCTAAAGCCACGCTTGCCCAGCACCAGTAAGCGGGTCTCATCTTCCAGTTCAACCAGGGTTTCAACCAGGGTGCCATGGCGCAAGCGCTCATCCACACCATTGACACCGGCTTGCTCAGCCCGGCTTTTCGCCGCATCCAGCATTAAACGGCCCCGCTCCATTGCCAACTTGCCATGCTTCTCATCCAACTCAGCCAGTTGCTGCAATAATACCTCTTGCGAACCTAAACCGATACTTCCACTTAAGTCGGGGGTGTGAGTATGCTGGGCCTTGTCCAGCACATGAATAACGGCCATTGGCACCGCCAGGCGCCTGGCTGCCCACACGGCATAATCACATACAGCTTCGGCATAGGGTGAGGCGTCAATACACGCCATTACTTTTTTTGTCATTATTATGCTCCTGTTGCCTGATTTAATTTAACCCGGATTAGCACCACTTAGCTTACTCAGGATCAATGTCCCATCAACTTTGCGACGGCATCAGGCTGATTATGTACAGCAAACTTATCGACCAGGGTCGCACTGGCTTCATTTAGGCCAATCAGTTCAACTTCAGTCCCTTCGCGGCGGAATTTCAATACCACTTTATCCAGTGAGCTGACGGCAGTGATATCCCAAAAGTGAGCCCGGCTTAAATCAATCGTTACTTTCTCTACCGCTTCTTTAACATCAAAGGCCGCAATAAATTGCTCGGCGGAAGTAAAGAACACCTGCCCCACCACCTGATAATCGCGCTGATGACCATCGGCAGCGGCTTTCGAACCGATATACAAAATCTGCCCGACTTTATTGGCGAAGAACAAGGCACTTAATAACACTCCAACCAACACGCCATAAGCCAGGTTATGGGTGGCGACCACCACAATAACGGTCATAATCATCACTACTGAAGAGCTTTTCGGGTTTTTGCGCAAGTCTTTTACCGACGACCAGCTAAAGGTACCGATAGACACCATAATCATAACGGCAACCAGCGCAGCCATAGGAATCAGCCCCACCCATTTGTCTAAAAAGACCACCATTATCAACAGCAAAATGCCAGCTAATAACGTCGATAACCGGGTGCGACCGCCTGATTTAACATTAATAATTGACTGACCAATCATGGCACAACCGGCCATACCGCCAATTAAACCCGAGCCTAAGTTTGCTACACCCTGACCAACACATTCGCGGTTTTTATTACTGCTGGTATCGGTTAAATCATCGACGATAGTTGCCGTCATCAGCGATTCCAGAATACCGACTACCGCCAGCGCCAGCGAGTATGGGAAGATTATTTGCAGGGTTTCAAAATTCAGCGGCACATCCGGCCACAGGAAAATGGGCAGACTATCCGGCAGTTCGCCCATATCGGCTACAGTACGAATGTCCAGCCCGAAATAAAGCGTCAGGGCTGTCAGCACCACAATGCAAACTAACGGCGATGGCACGGCTTTGGTGACATAAGGAAACAGGTAAATAATGGCCAAGCCTAAGGCTGTCATACCATATACGGTAACGGTACCGTAGCTGCCACTAAGCTCAGGCAGCTGCGCCATAAAAATCAGGATCGCCAGCGCATTAACAAACCCGGTTACCACCGAGCGCGAGACAAAGCGCATTAAGTCGCCCAGTTTAAATAAACCAAACACAATCTGGATCAGGCCGCACAACAAAGTGGCCGCCAGCAGATATTCCAGGCCGTGGTTTTTAACCAGGGTAATCATCAACAGTGCCATAGCACCGGTGGCAGCAGAGATCATCGCCGGGCGGGCGCCGACAAAAGCAATAATTAAGCAAATGGCAAAAGAGGCATACAGGCCGACCTTAGGATCAACCCCGGCAATAATAGAGAAGGCAATAGCTTCAGGGATCAGGGCGAGCGCTACCACGATAGCAGCCAGAACGTCTCCTTTGATATTAGAGAACCAGTTCTGTTTCAGGGTATTAATCATTTAGATGTCCAACAAGTTATTTTCCGACATTCAGCACAGACGCTTTGGATAAACTGCGTTAAAAGTGTCTGCACCAGGCTGCTTTTTAGCTTTGAGCCTTGAACTTTATTTGCAATTTATGAGTGGTTCTGAGAGCTACACCGGCCCATCCTCGTTGGTCAACAATTGTACACTGGCAAAAAATAAGGGCGCATTATAGGGGTTTAAAGGCGACAAAACCAGTAAAAACAGCGTTAAACTGGCTTGCAGCCCTGTAAAACATCAGAATTAACGCTTTGTCCTTTCGCCATTAGCAAAGCGCTAAAATTAAACCGGCAACCCCTCCCGGTAAAACTGCACGCCGTTGCAATTACTGCATGCTAGTAGTTCGGCCGGGTGGGTATAATCAATGTGCTGATAGCAGTTGCTGCAGCGATAACGCCCCATCCCCACTTTTTCTCCCTGATAATAAACCCCCTGATGTTTGAAATCCTGAGTGAGTTCCTGCCATTCCAGCTGAGTTTTATCGGTGATATTGCTCAATTCCTGCCATAACGCTTCAGGCCAGAGTGACGGCGCCTCCTGCTGTGACGCCACGTCTTCAGTATCCTGTTGTTCCTGCTGCTCATGCCACTGGCGTTTCAACGTCTCAATAAACAGTCGTGTCTCATATGCACTGAGGTCTTTACCGGCTTTTATATAGGCTTTTAATGTATCGGCAAATTTAACCAACTGATTGTCGTAGTTATCCGGGTTTTGCTGCATATTCCGGTTAAATTCGGCTAACCAGCGTTGATACTTTTTATAAAAATCACTCATATCGTCTCCTTGTTAGTTTTTCCAGTATAGACAACGCGCTTGCTTATTGTTGTCAAAACCGCGCTGCGGTATGCTATAGCCACTTTTTCCGGCCATGCCGGCCCCTGCCAGAACTTTATCGTGGATGATGTAGATGCAACAACAATATGACCCGCAGCAAATTGAAACCGCTTTGCAACAACAATGGGAAGCAACTAACGCCTTTCAGGTGACAGAAGACCCCAGCAAAGAAAAGTTTTATTGCCTGTCAATGTTTCCCTACCCAAGCGGACGCTTGCATATGGGTCATGTTCGCAACTATACCATTGGCGATGTGGTTAGCCGTTTTCAACGGATGCAGGGCAAAAACGTTATGCAGCCTATGGGTTGGGATGCTTTTGGTTTACCGGCTGAAAACGCTGCCATTAACCACAAAACGGCCCCAGCCAAATGGACCTACGAAAATATCGACTATATGAAAAACCAGCTGAAACGGCTGGGATTCGGCTACGACTGGAGCCGGGAAGTCGCCACCTGTAAACCCGACTATTATCGTTGGGAACAATGGTTTTTTACCAAGCTGTATGAAAAAGGCCTGGTTTACAAAAAAATGGCTACCGTTAACTGGGATCCGGTAGACCAGTGCGTGCTGGCCAACGAGCAGGTTATTGACGGCCGCGGCTGGCGCTCAGGCGCCGTGGTCGAGCAGCGTGAGCTGGCCCAGTGGTTTATTAAGATTACCGCTTATGCTGAAGAACTGCTGGCCGATTTAGAGCAGTTAACAGAATGGCCGGAGCAAGTCCGTACCATGCAGAAAAACTGGATTGGCCGCTCAGAGGGCGTCAATATCCGCTTTGATATTGCCGGACAACAGACCGAAGTTGAAGTTTATACTACCCGGCCCGACACTTTATATGGCGTAACTTATCTTGCGGTGGCAGCACAGCACCCGCTGGCGCGTCAGGCTGCAGCAACTAATCCACAGCTGGCTGCTTTTATTGAAGACTGCAAAGGTGGCAAGCTGGCGGAAGCTGAGCTGGCCACCATGGAGAAAAAAGGCTGCGCTACTGGCATTTTTGCTATTCATCCGTTAACCGGTGAGCAACTGCCAGTTTGGGTTGCCAATTTTGTGCTGATGGATTACGGCTCTGGCGCGGTAATGGCGGTACCTGGCCATGATCAGCGTGACTATGAATTTGCCACTAAATACGGTTTAACTATCAAGCAAGTCGTTGCCGCCAGCAGTGGTGATGCCGCCGATTTAAGCCAGGCTGCCTATACCGAAAAAGGCACCCTGATTAACTCAGCAGAATTTGACGGCCTGGCCTTTAGCGAAGCCTTTAATGCTATTGCCGCCAAATTGGCCAGTATGGGTAAAGGCGAAGTAAAAGTGAATTACCGCTTGCGCGACTGGGGCGTATCGCGTCAGCGTTACTGGGGCACCCCCATCCCTATGCTTAACCTGGCTGATGGCTCTGTTGTGCCGGTACCTGAAGATCAGTTGCCGGTGCGCTTACCGGAAGATGTGGTAATGGATGGCGTAACGTCGCCGATAAAAGCTGATGCCCAGTGGGCAAAAACCGAATATAACGGCGCGCCGGCATTTCATGAAACCGATACCTTCGACACCTTTATGGAGTCAAGTTGGTATTATGCCCGTTATTGCAGCCCGGATTATGATAAAGCCATGCTGGACCCGGCCAAAGCCAATTACTGGCTGCCGGTAGACCAATATATTGGTGGTATTGAGCACGCCATATTACACTTGTTGTATGCCCGCTTCTTCCATAAACTGTTGCGTGATGTTGGTTTGGTGCAGTGCGATGAGCCTTTTAAACGCTTGTTATGTCAGGGCATGGTACTGGCCGAAACCTTTTATCGCGAGACTGATAATGGCGGCAAGCAATGGCTGTCACCGCAGGATGTCACGGTAGAGCGCGATGAGAAAGGCCGCATTACCCGGGCAATGTTGCAAAGCGATGGCTTGCCGGTGCTGTCAGCCGGCATGAGCAAAATGTCCAAGTCGAAAAACAACGGTATCGACCCGCAACAGGTCATCAACCAATATGGCGCTGATACCGTGCGGCTATTTATGATGTTTACCGCCCCGCCAGAGCAAACCTTAGAGTGGTCAGACTCTGCCGTTGAAGGTGCGCATCGCTTTATTAAGCGGGTTTACACTCTGGTGCATGACGTGAAAGCTGCCGGTACAGCAGAGCCATTGCAGCTAAGTACATTAAATAACGAGCAAAAAACGTTACGGCGCGAACTGCACAAAACTATTTTCAAAGTCAGCGATGATATTGGCCGGCGTTACACCTTTAACACGGCCATCGCTGCCATTATGGAACTGAGTAATAAACTGCAACGAGCCAGCCTGAACACTGCTCAGGATAAAGCGGTAATGCATGAAGCCGTACTGGCGTTACTGCAAATGCTAAACCCGATAACCCCTCATGTTGCCCAGTACCTGTGGCAGCAGATGGAACAGAGCCAGGGTATTGAACAAACACCATGGCCGGCAGTTGACACCCAAGCAATGGTTGAAGATGAAAAGCTGGTTGTAGTGCAGATCAATGGCAAGGTGCGGGCTAAAGTTACTGTTAATGCTGATGCCACAGAACAACAGGTGCTTGAGATGGCGAAGCAGGATGACAATGTGCAGCGTCATCTGGACGGTGTTGCGGTGCGCAAAGTGATTTACGTACCGGGTAAACTGCTGAACCTGGTGGTTGGCTGATATGCTAAAGGCAGCATTAGTTCTGGCCCTGACGTTAATGCTCAGTAGCTGCGGTTTTCATCTGCGTGGCAACTTGCCACTAAGCCAGTTTCCGGCTGTTTATGTGCAAAGTGATGCACATTCTGAGCTGGCGAAGTTACTGAACGAACGATTGAGTCAGAACAGCGTGCGTTTACTTAGCAGTATGCAAGCTGATGCTCCAACCATTCAGTTGATAACTGATACCTTAGAACGGCGGACGTTGTCGTTGTTTCCCAGTGGCCAGGTAGCTGAATATGAGCTGATTTATAAAGTCAGTTACTATTTGATCATGCCCGGCACAGAGCCTGCTTTTAATCAGTTTGAACTATACCGCGATTATCAGGATGACCCAAATCAGGCGCTGGCCAAAGCCCGCGAGCTGGACTTGTTGCTCAGTGAGTTACGCCAACAGGCCGCGAACAGGATTATCCGGCAACTGGCCCGGTTAGACTGATGCAAAAGTTGTACGCTAACCAGCTGGTTGCCCAGCTTCAGCAGGGGTTAGCTGCATGTTACCTGATTTTTGGCGAAGAGCCGTTACAAAAGCTGGAGGCCATCGATGCTATTCGGATTGCTGCCAAAGCCCAGGGTTATGACGAACGACTCAGTTTTACTCTCGATAATCAGTTTGACTGGAGCCAGCTGCATAATGAGCTGAGTGCCATGTCGCTATTTGCTGACAAACGCCTTATAGAGCTTGAACTTAGTCAGAAATTGCCGCCGACCGCCAGTGAGCAGTTAAAACAGTTAGCCAGTGCATTGTCACCTGCTATCGTGCTGGTGCTGCATGGCCAGCGTAGCTTTGCTGAAGTCAGTAAACTGGCCTGGTTTAAGCAACTGCAAAACGTTGCATTACAGGTAGCAATTTATCCACTGGACGACCGTCAGACCAGACAGTGGCTGCAGCAGCGCGCCCGCCAGTTGAATTTGCAGTTGACTGGCGACGCCTTTAACCTGCTGCAACATCATAGCGCCGGCAATTTGCTGGCCGCTCGTCAGGAACTGGAAAAACTGGCGTTAACTCACCCGAACCAGAACATCGATGCCGATACACTGGCTGGCTTTCTGGCTGATCATTCCAGCTTTACGGTGTTTCAGCTCGGCGATGCCATTCTGGCCGGCGAAGGCCAACAGGCACTGCATCGGTTACAACGTTTGATCCAACAGGATTTAGAGCCCGCTATCGTCATCTGGCAATTACAGAAAGACTTACAACAGTTACAACAGCTGCATCACAACCAGCAACAGGGCATTGCCATTAGCCAGACTTTTAAACAACTTGCTATCTGGCCCAAACGTCAGCCGCTGTATCAACAAGCATTGCAGCGGTTATCGTTGAACTATCTGAATTATTTATTGCAGGAGCTGGCGGCATTCGACCGTTTATATAAAGCAGGCCAGTTAGTTGATATTACAACGGCACTAAACCATCTGGTCTGTTTATTTATCAAACCTGTACCACGAACCTACAGTTTGCAACAACACAGCGATGACTAATTTACCCACGTCCCGTTCTCTGATCGGTATTTTAGGTGGCACTTTTGATCCGGTTCACCAGGGACACCTGGCCTGTGGCCGTTATGTGCTGGAGCACTGTGGCTTAGATCAGCTTCAGTTGATGCCCTGTCATGTGCCCCCACACCGGGCCAGCCCGGGCGTGAGTGCACAGCAGCGTGCGGCAATGGTTGAACTGGCAATAATTAACGAGCCAAAAATGCAATTGCAGCCACTGGAGTTAAACCGTGCCAGCCCGTCTTACACCGCTGGCAGCCTGGCACTGTTAAAGCAGAGCATGCCTGCAAGTACCCTGGCTTTTGTTATCGGCATGGATTCTCTGTGCTATTTCAAGCAATGGCATAACTGGCAGCAAATTCTCAAGCTAAGCCACCTGATTGTTTGTCAACGCCCGGGTTACAGTCGCGAGAATGGTGATGCCCCTGCACTACTGGCAGAGTTCGGTGCAGCCATTGCGGTATTGCAGCAACAAGAGCATGGCCGGATTATTGAACTTCATAACCCCGATTTTTACCCCAGCGCCACAGCCGTGCGGGCAGCACTGGCTGAAAAACAGCAAAATATCAGTGCACTTGCCCCGCAAGTACTGAACTATATTCAGCAACATCGACTCTATCAAAGCTAAGCGCTATAACCATGGAAAAACTGTGGTAAAATAGCCGCTTTTAGTCAGCATTGAGGAAAATAGGTGCAAACGAACGAACTGGTCGCCTTTGTCACAGACAAAATTGATGATATGAAAGGCCGCGATATCGTAACATTGGATGTCCGTGGCAAATCAAGCGTAACCGAATTTATGGTAGTGTGCTCGGGCACATCTACCCGCCATGCTAAATCTGTTGCCGGCTATTTAGCGGCTGAGTGCAAAAAAGTAGGTGTGCAACCCCTGGGTATTGAAGGCGAAAGCACTGGTGAATGGGTATTACTCGATTTAGACTCGGTCGTCGTCCACGTGATGCTGGACGAAACACGAAACTTTTATCAGCTGGAAAAACTCTGGAGTGCCTGATCTGGTATGAAGCTTAGTCTGATCGCTGTTGGTACCAGAATGCCTGATTGGGTGCAAACCGGTTTTACCGAGTATGCCAGACGCTTTGGCCGCGATATGCCACTGGAGTTAATAGAAATTCCGGCCGGCAAACGTGGTAAAAATGCTGATATTAAACGGATCCTTGAGCTGGAAGGGGAAAAAATGCTGGCTGCGGTAAGCAAAGGCAGCCGGATTGTGACCCTGGAAGTAACAGGTGACAACTGGAGCAGCCCGCAACTGGCGCAACGGCTGGAACAGTGGCAACATGACGGCCGCGATGTGGCTTTGCTGATTGGCGGGCCAGAAGGGTTGGCACCTGCCTGCATTGCTGCCAGTGAAGCTAAGTGGTCTTTGTCGGCGCTTACTTTGCCGCATCCTATGGTGCGGGTGGTATTGGCAGAAGCACTATACCGGGCCTGGAGCATCAGCACCAATCATCCTTATCATCGCGAGTAGTTATGCTGAAGAAACGCGTTGCTATGCAGGACATTGCCGCCGAAACCCGTCTGTTTAACAGCAGAGCGCTGGTAGCTATGCTGATTGTCTGCACCTTATTCAGCATTATCTTAGTAAACATGTACAACCTGCAAATCCGCTCCTATCAGGATTACCAAATCCGCTCAGAGGGCAACCGGATTAAAGTTCTGCCGCTGGCGCCCAACCGCGGTTTAATCAGTGATCGAAACGGCATTTTACTGGCAGAAAACCGGCCGGTTTTTTCACTGGAGCTGGTGCCCGAGCAAATAGACAATATCAACACAACCCTGAGCAAACTGGCCCAGTTAATCGAGATATCTGAGGAACAACAACAGGATTTTTTGCAACAGGTTAAGCAACAACGGCGCTTTAACTCTATTGCCTTAAAAGAACGCTTAGACGAACAGGAAGTGGCAATTATCTCGGTAAATTTACACCGTTTTCCTGGCGTAACGGTAGAAGCCCGCTTAAGCCGGCATTACCCCTTTGGTGATTTATTTACCCATGCCCTTGGCTATATAGGCAAAATTAATACTGACGATTTACGTCGCCTGGATGAACAGGACCGGCTGGCAAACTATGCGGCCAGCCGTGAAATCGGCAAGTTAGGGCTGGAAAGGTATTACGAAGAACAACTGCATGGCACCATGGGTTATCAGGAAGTAGAAGTTAATAACCGTGGCCGGGTTATCAGGGTGTTGCGTTCAGTACCTGCCCGCTCCGGCAAGAATATCCGGCTAAGCCTCGACGTTGGTCTGCAACTTACTGCCCAGCAAACCCTGAACCAAAGCCGGGGCGCTATTGTGGCGATGGATCCACGCGATGGTGCGGTGCTGGCGTTTTATTCTAACCCAAGTTACGACCCGAATTTATTTGTGCATGGTATCAGCAGCAGCAATTACAATGCTCTGCTTCACTCGCCGGACCGGCCGCTGATTAACCGGGTGACCCAGGGTATTTATCCCCCGGCCTCAACCATTAAGCCACATTTAGCATTACTGGGGCTAGAAACAAACACTGTGCAGCCTGATACCCGGATCTGGGACCCGGGCTTCTTTACGTTACCTAACAGTGATCACCGTTTTCGTGACTGGAAACGCAGTGGTCACGGTTGGGTAGACGTTTACAGTGCCGTAGCGGAAAGCTGTGATATTTATTTTTATGATCTTGGGATAAAACTGGGTATTGACCGGATTTCTGACTATATGCGTCAGTTTGGCTTTGGTGAGCGTACCGGCATCGACATTCATGAAGAAGCCAGTGCCAATATGCCATCGCGCGGCTGGAAACGGGCCCGCTTTAACCAACCCTGGTATCCGGGCGACACGGTACCATTGAGCATTGGTCAGAGTTTCTGGACCGCGACGCCGGTGCAGCTGGCATTATCCACCGCCGTTATCGTTAATAAGGGCATGATGCCTACACCACATATGGCCGCAGAGTTCAGTTCTGCCGACAGCACTGAATTAGTTAATCCCGGGCTCAAACCCGCTCTTAATGTGGTTGACGAAGAGAATTGGCGGATAATAGCGGATACTATGGTACGCACTGTAGCTACGTTAAAAGGCACAGCCCATACCGCTTTCAGAAATAGCAGCTACAGCTCCGGAGGCAAAACAGGTACAGCACAAATTGTTGCTATTGCCCAGGACGCTAAATATGATGCCGACGCCCTGGATGAGCGGCAGCGGGATAATGCGATGTATATTGGCTACGCCCCGGCAGAAAATCCCACTGTGGTATTTGCGGTAGTCGTTGAAAATACCGGTGGCGGTGGCAGTGTTGGCGCGCCGATTGGCCGCCAGTTACTGGATTATTATTTTTCGGCCGGAGTAAACAGCGATGAATAACGCCATGGTCGATCCGGCACAGCGCAGTGGCAGACTGGCCGCATTTCATATTGACTTACCTTTACTGCTTGGCCTGCTGACATTACTGGCGTTTGGTCTGGTCATTTTATACAGCGCCACCGGCCAGAGTGAAGCGATGATGAAAGCACAAGTCATCAGGCTCGGTATAGCCCTGGCCGTAATGGTTGGGGTTGCTCAGTTTAGCCCGCAAACCATCAGACGCTGGGCATTAGCCTTATTCAGTCTCGGTCTGTTAATGCTGATTGCAGTGTTACTGTTTGGTTATGTCGGCAAAGGGGCTCAACGCTGGCTGGACTTAGGCTTTATGAAATTCCAGCCCTCTGAAATTATGAAACTGGCAGTACCTATGGCGGTCGCCTGGTTTATTGCCTCACATAACTTACCGCCACGCATTTGGCATTTATTTATCGGCTTTTTAATGTGCGCCATCCCTACCTTGCTAATTGCCAGGCAACCTGATTTAGGTACATCACTCCTTATTGCTATGTCTGGCGTATTTGTGTTGTTTATGGCGGGTATGAGCTGGCGCTTGATTAGCTTTATTGCGGTGCTGGTGTCAGCCTTTACCCCGGTAATGTGGTTTTTTTTAATGCGCGACTATCAGCGACAGCGGGTACTGACTTTTTTAAACCCGGAAACCGACCCGCTGGGCTCAGGTTACCATATCATTCAGTCTAAAATTGCTATTGGCTCTGGCGGCTTTGAAGGTAAAGGCTGGTTGCAGGGCACCCAATCTCAGTTAGAATTTTTACCCGAGCGCCACACCGACTTTATCTTTTCAGTGCTCAGTGAGGAGTTTGGACTGGTTGGGGTGATTGTTTTGTTAGCAATTTATCTGTTTATCATTGGCCGTGGTTTGATAATCGCCAGCCGGGCTCAGGATAATTTCAGCAAACTGGTAGCAGCCAGCTTTACCCTGACGTTCTTTGTCTATGTTTTTGTTAATATAGGTATGGTTTCCGGTTTGTTACCTGTAGTTGGCGTACCATTACCGCTGGTCAGTTACGGTGGTACCTCTATGGTGACCCTGATGGCAGCCTTTGGGGTGTTAATGTCGGTAAGTACTCATAAGCGGATGTTAGCAAATGTTTGAACACTTTCGCGTTTTTACAATTTTAACCGTAGCGGCGTTACTTAATTTGGCGGGTTGCAGCTCAAATCCTGCACCGCCAGAACCCAATGCCGGGCGTTACCAGCAGCAGCAGGATAGCATTCCTGATCGCTTGCCAACCTTACTGGAGATGACAGACCCTGCACCCAAGGCTGAACCGCTTAGTCGCGGTGGCAACCGGCCATATCAGATTTTTGGTCAGCACTATTCGCCACTAGCCAACATAACGGTCTTTCAGGAAAGCGGTATTGCCTCGTGGTACGGCAATAAATTTCACGGCCACCTGACATCAAATGGTGAAACGTACAATATGTTCGCTATGACAGCAGCCCATAAAACCCTGCCGCTGCCCTCTTATGTCAAAGTAACCAACCTGGACAATGGCCAGAGCGCGATAGTCCGGGTGAATGACCGCGGCCCTTTTCACCGCGACCGGATAATTGACTTATCCTATTCTGCCGCCAGTAAAATAGGCATGTTACAACAAGGTACAGCCAGAGTTCAGTTAGAACTTATAAAATCTCCGGCGATGCTGGCTCAGGATTTAGCCAATACTAAGCAACAATGTTATATTCAGATCTTTGCCAGTACTGATAATGATAAACTAAGCCAGTTAAGCGCTGAAGTTGCTCAAAAATTAGCCGTACCAACCCAGATCCAGGCGGCAAATGGAATTTTTCGGCTGCTTGTGGGTCCGAGTAAAGATAAACGACAAGCCCATAACTGGTTAGCAAAACTAAAAGCCAATCAGTATCCTGGTGCTTATTTTTTTGACAGCTCCAGTTGCACTTAAATAAAGAGTGCACTTAACACAAAGAATGCAGTTAAATTTTACTTTAGCCATTTCCAATAATAAAAGATTAGGTCTCATGAATAGTTATCGACGCATCGTCACTTCCGGCATTTTTGCCATCAGTAGTTTTTGCTTTGCCAGTGTCGCTCAGGCGCAGGTTGTGGTTCCGCAGGCACCGACAGTTGCCGCTAAGGGCCATATCTTAGTTGATTTTGATACCGGCAAGGTGTTGTCAGAAAATAATGCTGACATGTCATTATCACCCGCCAGCCTGACCAAAATGATGACCAGCTATGTTATCGGCACCGAGCTGAAAAACGGCAATATCAGCCTGAGCGATAAAGTGACCATTAGTGAAAAGGCCTGGGCTAAAAATTTCCCTGGTTCGTCATTAATGTTTATTGAAGTCGGTACCCAGGTAACTGTCGCTGATTTGAACAAAGGCATTATTATCCAGTCAGGAAATGACGCCTGTGTGGCAATGGCCGAGCATATTGCCGGCAGTGAAAGCGCCTTTGTTGACTTAATGAATGCTCATGCTGAGCGCCTGGGTATGAACAATACCCGCTTCGGTAACAGCCACGGCTTGCCTGTAGCTGAGCAATATACCACTCCGCGGGATATGGCAAAATTGTCGATAGCAATGATAAAAGACGTACCGGAAGAGTACGCCATTTATGCTGAAAAAGAATTTACTTACAATAATATCCGTCAATACAACCGTAACTCCTTGTTGTGGGACCGCAGCCTTGAAGTTGACGGCATTAAAACCGGCCATACCAGCGAAGCTGGTTATAGCTTGATAACCTCGGCCACTCGTGATGGTATGCGCCTGGTTTCAGTGGTTATGGGAGCGGACAGTGAACGCAGCCGCGCTACTGAAAACAAAAAATTATTGAGCTACGGCTTTCGTTTTTTTGAAACCTTTTCACCTTATCAAAGCGGTGAAAAATTTGCTGAACAGCGGGTATGGCAAGGTGATAAAGAGCAGATCAAGCTCGGTTTACTGCAAAGTACCCCCATCACAATTGCCCGGGGCCAGCGTCGTAATCTGAAAGCCGATGTCAGCCTGGATCAACAATTGGTTGCGCCCATCAGCAAAGGCCAGGTGGTAGGAACTATCTACCTGAAGCTGGAAGGTGAGGATATAGCTGAATATCCGTTGGTCGCGCTGGAAGATGTCGGTCGCGGTGGCTTTTTCAGCCGGATGATTGATTACGTAAAAATGCAATTTAACTAAAACGGTTGCTGTCAGTCTAACAAGTCCCGGCAACCGCCGGGATTTTTTGTTACAATGTCGGCCATTTAAAACCGGCGCCATTTTCGGCAGGCATCAGTTCAAAGCGGCCCAGTTAAAAACTTGCAATAGCGTCAATGAGAGTAAGCGTATGGCTAATGAAGTAAAAGATACTAAATTCGATCAATACCTGGAATTTCCCTGTCAGTTTAACTTTAAAGTGTTAGGCCTGGCTGAGCCGCAACTGGTTGATGAAGTAATGAGCGTAATTTGCCGCCATACCGATGCTACAGATTACAGCCCAAACGTGAAACCAAGCGCCAAAGGAAATTACCATTCTGTGTCGGTCAAAGTCACCGTCACCAGTAAAGACCATATTGAATTACTGTATACAGAGCTTGGCAAAATTGAATTGGTTCGCTACGTCCTTTAATCTGCTGAACTCGCATTAACAGCACAAATCGCTATAATGCAGCCAGTTTTCCAGCGGAGTAAACCGTGAGTCTCAGCCAGCAACTTGTGATCCGTGATTTAGGCAGCCAGGACTATACTCAGGTATGGCACGCTATGCAGCGTTTTACCGACGAGCGTAACGAACAAACACCCGATGAGCTTTGGCTGCTTGAGCACCCTGCGGTATTTACTCAGGGCCAGGCCGGCAAAGCTGAGCATCTGTTACTACCGGGTGATATCCCGGTAGTAAAAGTAGATCGCGGCGGTCAGGTTACCTACCATGGTCCGGGCCAGCTGGTAGTATACGTTCTGCTGGATATCAAGCGACGTAAACTGGGTGTACGCGAACTGGTTACTATGCTGGAGCAGGTGTTAATTGAATTGCTGGCACAACACGGTGCAACTGCCAACGCCAGACCTGATGCGCCAGGGGTGTATATAGACGGTAAAAAAATAGCCTCGCTGGGCTTGCGGGTGCGCAAAGGTTGTACTTTTCATGGGTTGGCACTGAATGTCGATATGGACCTCAGCCCTTTTAACCGGATTAATCCATGCGGTTATGCCGGTATGCAAATGATCCAGAGTAAAGACTATGGCGGCCCGCTGACCATCAGCCAGGCAAAAAGCGGGATCAGCAACATTTTCCAACGGCTTCTGGCCGTATCCGAACTGAGTTTTAAAACAGGGTTAGAGTGGTAACATGACTAAAACAGCACGTATGGAACCAGGTGTTAAATTACGTGACGCCGATAAGATGGCGTTAATTCCGGTTAAGGTATTGCCGACCGAACCCGATGAAATGTTGCGCAAACCGTCCTGGCTGAAAATAAAATTGCCAAAAACCACCGAGCGGATTGACCAGATAAAAGGCGCTATGCGCAAACATGGTCTGCATTCAGTATGTGAGGAAGCCGCCTGCCCTAACCTGCCGGAATGTTTTAATCATGGCACTGCGACCTTTATGATCCTGGGCGCCATTTGCACCCGGCGCTGCCCGTTCTGTGATGTGGCCCATGGCCGGCCGTTGCCACCGAGCGCGGAAGAGCCGGAAAAACTGGCGTTAACCATTCGTGATATGAAATTGAAGTACGTGGTTATTACCTCGGTAGACCGCGACGACTTGCGCGATGGCGGCGCCCAGCATTTTGCCGACTGTATCACTGCTATTCGTAAATACAGCCCGGATATTAAGATTGAAGTGCTGGTACCGGATTTCCGCGGCCGGATGGATGTGGCGCTGGAAATTTTAAGTAAAAGCCCGCCAGATGTGTTTAACCATAACCTGGAGACCGCGCCACGCCTTTACAAGTTGGCCCGGCCGGGCGCTGACTATAAATGGTCATTGCAGCTGTTAAAACGCTTTAAACAAGCACACCCTGAAGTATCTACTAAATCAGGCCTGATGGTTGGCCTGGGCGAAACCACCGAAGAGCTATTACAGGTATTACAAGACTTGCGCGAGCACGACGTCGATATGCTCACCGTAGGTCAGTACCTGCAACCCAGCAAACACCACCTGCCGGTAAAACGTTATATGCCACCGGCTGAGTTTGATGAAATTAAACACTTTGCCAACAGCATCGGCTTTAAACACGCTGCCTGCGGCCCATTTGTCCGCTCCAGCTACCATGCTGACCGCCAGGCCGCTGGCGAAGAAGTCAGTTAACACTGAACAGTACTTACCTTCAAGGCTGCTAATTTGCAGCCTTTTTTATTAGTCTGGTGCTAAGCCTTGTTGTGCTATTTAAGACTAAAACAGCTACACTTGCTGCAATGATAATTGGGGGTATATATGGAACAACGACGTTTTAGCCGGGTAAATTTTCAGGGGAAGGCTCACCTGGAAACACCAGAGCAAAGTTATCCGACTGAGGTGCTCGATTTATCATTAAAAGGGGCTTTGATCACAGTGCCGGCTGACTGGCAACCTGCAGTCTCCGGGCCGCTGATATTACGGGTGCATTTAAGTGATTATCCACTGGATTTCAGTATGCAGGTAAGCGTGGCCCACCAGCATAATGAGGTAATTGGCTTACACTGCGATAAAATTGATTTGGAAAGCGCCGGGCATTTAAAGCGTTTAATTGAGCTTAATTTAGGTGACAGCCAGTTATTAAGCCGCGAGCTTTCTGAATTGTCAGTCGATGAGCAAACCTGAAGAGTTTTTAAAGATGCTGCAGCGCATTGACTGCGTCGTCATAACCGTGACCGGCGGCAAGTTGCATTAGAGTGTGCCATTGCTGCCAAGCTTGCTGCTGCCGGGCTAAATAGGCAAAATAGTACTGCACCGGCATAATATTTTCGGGATTGCTTAACGCCCTTACCATAAGCTGCTGATACAACTCCGGCATGGCGGTCTGATATGATTCCATCGGATTAATCTTAGCTACAACCCGGTAAGCCTGCTGCCCCGTTTCCTGGCAGGTATTAACAGCGGTCAGCTCAACACCCCCTACTGGCAAGTGCCAGTGCTGCCGCCAGGCAGCCAGGGTAGCCGGACTATTATCGAACAATAAGTTAGCAACATAGTTACCCGGCTGACACAGCTGCGCTGCAGCCGCTTTAGCTAACGGGTATTCATCAATGAAACCCAATACATGCATAAACTCATGCTGCAGCAAAGCCAGGCTGGCCGTATCAGGAAGTTGGATAATACCATTGTTATAACTGGCCACCCCCTGACCGGCAATAATTAGCAACTGGCTGAACTCACCCGCTACCACCTGTTCGGTTAATACCGGATAATCGCACTGGATCCTTGTACCGGCCTGTTCTGAACAGTTAAGTTCAGTTGCATTTACTTTGAGCAGATCTTTAAAACACACAGGTAACTGGCTGAGCAATCCATCTGCAGCCCAGGCTGCTTTTAAATGCTGCCAACGGCCGACACCAGCTTGCTGGCTTGCAACAGGTTGAATAGTAAGGTTACAGCCGGTAGTCGCCTGATAACCACTAGCCGCGACGGCCACGGGGGCTGAGCGCCATAAGCCGAGAGTTGCCCGTTGTTCGCTGTTTATCGCCGCCGGATTGAGTTGTTCATTCGCTGCTTGCTGCTCTAGCCATTTCGCTGTGGCTAACCGTCCTTCCAGCCTCTGCTGTAACTGAATAGCATGATTTAAACCATCAGTATCACCAAGGCTGGCCGCTTGCCGGAACCAACGCAGGGCGTCAGTAAGTTCGTTGCCGGCCAGGCGCTGCCGGGCCAGTTGCATCGCTGCTGCTGGCTCAGTAGTAGCCTGTAGCATTAATTGTTGCTGGCGGTCGGGTTGAGTCTGAGGGGTACAACCCAACAGTAATAATGCAAAAAAGCCAGCGAGCTGGCTTTTTAATCGAATTATGCAACCAAACCTAATGGAACTCATCTGTCTCACCAGAGAGCGTGTCACCTCTCAGCCTGGCAATTTCCAGCCGGGCATAACGATGTTCAACAAACTCATAAACATTAGTTGCCAATACTTTCTTATAGTATTCAATAGCCTGCTCAGGCCGCTGTTGCCGTTCATGCCACTTGGCCAGATAAAAATACACTTCGCATAAGCGCTCTGCCAACACCTGAGGCCCGCTTAAATTGTCGAGAATAGAATTCAACAATTGCTGCTCAGAAAGCTCACCCTGGTAAAAACGCGGGATATTAGTGGCCCAGTCATCTGCCGCCAGTTTGCTAATGTTTGCCGTTAACCGCTCATTTGCCGCAGTTTCAGATAAATCTGATTCGGCCAGAAATAACCAGACAACCCGGTACGGATCGGTTGGCCGTAATTGTAAAAACCGCACAAAATCCGGCACCGCTAAGTCGGCCCGGCCGGCATAATACAAGGCGATACCACGATTCAAATAAGCATATTCGTAATCAGGGGCCAGTTCCAGCGCGGAATCAAAAGCTTCATAAGCCTGATCAAAATTGCCGCTAAGGGTGTAATGAATACCAACAAAATTATAAGCGTCGGCCATATCTGGCTTCAGGCGCAGTGCCCGCATAAAATCGAGCCGGGCAAGTGAACGCAAGCCTGCGCTGTCATACATCACGCCGCGGTCATAGTATAGACGTGCTGACTGCTCTTCTGATAACTCAGCACGTTGCAGAATTTCTGTTAAGCGGGCAATTGCCAGCTCAGTACGATAGGGTACCGCCAACGGCTCTGGCGTAAGCCAGGCCGCAGACGATAACGGTTGGGTCGAAACACAACCGCTTAAGGCTAACAGCGCTAACATCAGCGCTGCTACACCAGATTTAACGCTGAACATATTACGCGTCTTGCTCTGCGTTCGCAGCGGCTTCGGCTGGTTTAGTATTGGCTTCTTTAATACTTAACCGTACCCGCCCCTGCTTATCCACTTCCAGTACTTTAACTGCCACTTTCTGGCCTAACTGTAAGTGTTCAGAGACATTACTTACCCGCTCATCAGAGATTTGCGAAATATGCACTAAACCGTCTTTGCCTGGCAGAACGTTAACGAAGGCACCGAAGTCCACAATCCGCACCACTTCGCCCTGATAGATAGCACCCACTTCAATATCAGCAGTAATGGCATTGATTTTATCAATGGCAATTTGTGCTGCTTTAGCAGTAGTAGCAGCAATTTTTATGCTGCCGTCATCTTCCAGCTCAATAGTAGTACCTGACTCTTCAGTGATCTGACGAATGACGGCACCGCCTTTACCGATAACTTCACGGATTTTCTCCGGGTTAATCTTCATGGTGTAGATACGCGGTGCGTATTCAGACATTTCTTCACGGTGACCGCTAATTGCCTGATCCATTACGTTCAGAATATGCAAACGGGCAGCTTTGGCCTGCTTTAACGCAGTTTGCATGATTTCCTGAGTAATACCGTCGATTTTAATGTCCATCTGCAGCGCAGTAATACCTTCAGTAGTACCAGCTACTTTAAAGTCCATATCACCTAAGTGGTCTTCGTCACCTAAAATATCAGACAGAACGACATAATCGTCGCCTTCTTTAACCAGACCCATAGCAATACCGGCAACAGAGGCTTTAATTGGCACACCGGCATCCATTAAGGCTAATGATGAACCACATACCGATGCCATAGAGCTTGAACCGTTAGATTCGGTGATTTCAGACACGATACGAACTGTGTACGGGAAATCTTCAAAATCAGGCATTACAGCCAGTACGCCACGTTTCGCCAGACGGCCATGACCAATTTCGCGACGCTTCGGCGACCCTACCATACCAGTCTCACCGACGCTGTACGGAGGGAAATTGTAGTGCAGCATAAAGGTATCGGTTTTCTGACTTAATAAGTCATCGATATTTTGCGCATCACGGGCTGTTCCTAAGGTACAGGTTACCAGCGCCTGAGTTTCACCGCGGGTAAACAGTGATGAACCATGGGTACGAGGTAACACACCTGTCATGACGCTTAAACCACGGATCATTTCCGGGTCACGGCCATCGATACGAGGCTCGCCTTTAGTAATACGGCTACGTACCACTTTACTTTCCAGGTCATGGAAAATATCACCAAACTCGTTTTTATCCAGCGCTTCGCCTTCAGCCAGCTCTTCTGTCAGCTTAGCGTGCAGGGCGGTTTTAATTTCTGCGATACGCTCATAACGCTTGGCTTTTTCAGTGATCTGATAAGCCACACCGATATCAGCAGTAGCCAGTTCAGCCACTTTAGCAATTAACGGCAGGTTCTTAGCAGGTGCCTGCCAGTTCCAAGATGGCTTAGCACCTTCAGCCGCTAACTCATTAATAGCATTGATGGCGGTTTGCATTTGCTCATGGCCATACATTACAGCGCCTAACATCACATCTTCTGACAGGATGTTGGCTTCAGATTCAACCATTAATACCGCGTTATGGGTACCGGCAACCACTAAATCCAGTTTCGAGCTTTTCAGCTCTTCTTCAGATGGGTTTAACACGTACTGGTTATTTATATAACCAACCCGCGCAGCACCGATAGGGCCGGCAAATGGGATACCTGATAAGGCTAAAGCTGCAGATGTACCGATTAAGGCAACGATATCTGGCTGAATTTCCGGCTGTACTGATACTACAGTAGCAATAACCTGAACTTCATTGGTAAAGCCTTCCGGGAATAACGGACGGATTGGACGGTCGATTAAACGACAAATTAAGGTTTCGCCTTCACTTGGCCGGCCTTCACGTTTAAAAAAGCCACCCGGGATCCGGCCAGCTGCATACATTTTTTCCTGGTAATTAACGGTTAACGGAAAGAAATCCTGACCAGGTTTAGGTTCTTTTTTACCAACAACTGTTACTAAAACGGAGGTATCTCCCAGGCTAGCCAGAACTGCGGCGTCTGCCTGACGGGCGATTACGCCGGTTTCTAAAGTAAATGTATGTTGGCCAAACTGAAATGATTTTACGATGGGAGTCACGTGTGTATTTCCTTTATCTTAATCGCCGAATTGCGATGTTTTTCTCTGTGTTTTCTACCGGCACAGTATACTCTGTAACCTGTTACAAAAGATAGTTCAGTCAAAACAGCGATGAAAATAATTCCTGTAACAAACCCATAAAAAAAGAGGCTCGCAAGCCTCTTTTTTACAGCGTTATCGCTTCGCGATTAACGACGTAAACCTAAACGACCAATCAGAGTAGCATAACGGCTCTGATCTTTACCTTTTAAGTAATCTAACAGCTTACGACGCTGGCTAACCATCCGTAACAAACCACGACGAGAATGGAAGTCGTGCTTGTGCTCGGCAAAGTGGCCTTGCAGGTGACTGATTGACGCAGTTAACAGGGCAACCTGTACTTCTGGTGAACCGGTATCGCCTTCTTTTACAGCGTAGTCAGCAACAATTTTTGCTTTATCAGCAGCGCTTAATGACATGTTTAACTCCAATGTGAGTGAACTAAAATAAGGGAATCGCCGATCACTCATCCAGCAGACCCCGGAAAATCCGGCGTATAATAGCACTTTGCCGCCTTTTTACAAGGCGTTTATCTGTGTAGCAGGCTTTTGCACTGCACTGGTGTTTAGCAAGCGGCGCGAGCTCAGCACGCCCTGCTGCACCCGGCCAATGCCGATAAAGAGCTCTGCCGGCCCCAGTAATCTGATAGCATCTATATCATCCGCTACCACACTACAGTTCTGGCCATGTTGCAGCTGATGCTGCTGCTCAAGGTTTAACTGTAATGCTGGCATAGTAACAATACCGGCATCCAATGGCAGCAACAGTGCATCCAACGCACTAAAATCAGCCGAACTGTGGCACTGCTCTGCCAACGCATCTAACTGCCCCGGCTTGACCATTTGTGCTGCCGAAAAAGGCCCGACCTGAGTACGATGTAGTTTGCTGACATGGCCGCCACAACCCAGCAGTTCACCTAAATCATCAATTAAGGTACGGATATAAGTACCCTTAGAGCAATGGACAATGAAGTCAGCATGGTTGCCGTCACGTTCTAACAGCTCAAAGCGGAAGATACTGATTGGCCGCGCTTCGCGTTCAATGGTGATGCCCTGCCGCGCGTATTTATATAGCGGCTGGCCCTGATGCTTTAAGGCCGAGAACATGGTAGGCACTTGCAAAATATCACCACGTAATGACTGCAATGCCTGCTCCAGTTCAGCATCGCTGAAACTCACCGGCCGCTCATTGATAACCTCGCCCTCTGAGTCGCTGGTGCTGGTACGAATACCAAAACAGGCCGTTACCAGATAGGTTTTATCAGTATCGAGTAAAAACTGACTGAATTTAGTGGCTTCACCAAAACAAATTGGCAGTAAACCTGAAGCCAGCGGGTCAAGCGCGCCGGTATGGCCGGCTTTTTGTGCCTGATATAGCCAGCGTACCCGCTGTAAAATGCCATTACTGCTTACTTCAAGTGGTTTATCCAGCAACAGAATGCCATTAACTGCTCTGGCATTTTTACGAGCCATTACTCATCAGCTCCGTCACTGTCAGTGGGCTCTAAGCCGGCATCTTTACGTTTGCGCTCATCTTCCTGGCGTACCGAGGCCACTAAGGTTGCCATCCGGATACCTTCGTTTAGTGATTGGTCAAACGCAAAGCGGATATGCGGCACTATCCGGGTCTGAATGCGCTTACCTATCAAGCTGCGGACATAACCGGCGGCGTCATTAAGGATTTTAAGATTATCTTCAACCTTGCTGTCATCCATACCTAAAAAGGTAACGAACACTTTGGCATGCGACAGGTCGCGTGAAACCTCAACGTCAGAAACGGTGATCATTGAGTGCAAGCGCGGGTCTTTAATTTCGCGCTGCAGAATAACCGCCATTTCTTTTTTAATATGTTGTGACAACCGGTCAACGCGGGAGAATTCTTTTGCCATAATTGTCTAATCCAAATTTGGAGCCAGGGAGAACACAACAGGGGCACGAAAGGCCCCTGTACTAGTGTACTATCTTGTTGCCAGCTGCGTGCTGGCCTGCACTACTTTATAAAGTACGTTCAACCTGAATGGTTTCAAATACTTCAATCTGATCGCCTTCACGAACATCATTGTAGTTTTTAACGCCGATACCGCATTCAAAGCCGTTTCTGACTTCGTTAACATCGTCTTTAAAGCGACGCAGCGATTCCAGTTCACCCTCAAAGATAACCACATTATCACGCAGAACCCGGATAGGGGCGTTGCGTTTAATCAGGCCTTCGGTAACCATACAGCCGGCAATAGCACCAAACTTCGGCGAGCGGAACACATCACGTACCTGAGCCAAACCAATAATTTGTTGTTTAAACTCTGGTGCCAGCATGCCGGTCATTGCCGCTCTGACTTCGTCTAACAGCTCATAAATGATGCTGTAGTAACGCAGGTCAAGGCCTTCATCTTCAATCATCTTGCGGGCAGAAGCATCGGCACGCACGTTAAAGCCAATAATAATAGCTTGTGACGCTGCAGCCAGGGTTACATCTGTTTCAGTAATTCCGCCTACTCCGCTACCGATGATTTTAATTTTCACTTCATCAGTAGACAGTTTAGCCAGAGATTCAGAAATTGCCTGTACTGAGCCCTGCACGTCGCCTTTCAGTACCAGATTAAGTTCTGATACATCGCCTTCTTCCATGTTAGCGAACATGTTTTCCAGCTTGGCTTTTTGCTGACGCGCCAGTTTCACATCGCGGAATTTACCCTGACGGTACAAGGCAACTTCCCGTGCTTTACGCTCATCTTTAACCACGGTAACTTCGTCACCGGCTTGTGGCACCCCGGATAAGCCCAGTATTTCTACCGGAATAGACGGGCCGGCAACTTTTACTTCACGACCATTTTCGTCGCGCATTGCCCGAACCCGGCCATATTCAAAACCACAAAGAACGATGTCGCCCTGATTCAAGGTACCTTCCTGGACCAGGATAGACGCTACCGGACCACGGCCTTTATCAAGTCGTGATTCAATTACCGCACCACGTGCCAGACCATTCTTAACCGCTTTTAATTCCAGCAGTTCAGCCTGGTTCAGGATAGCTTCCAGCAAGTCATCAATACCCTGGCCGGATTTAGCTGATACCTGAACAAACTGGGTATCGCCGCCCCATTCTTCAGAAATAACATCAAACTGCGATAACTCATTACGAACCCGGTCCGGGTCAGCTTCAGGCTTATCGATTTTGTTAACTGCAACAACCAATGGCACGCCCGCCGCTTTTGCGTGCTGAATTGCTTCACGGGTTTGTGGCATTACGCCATCATCTGCTGCTACAACCAGTATAACGATATCGGTAGCTTTGGCTCCGCGGGCCCGCATAGAGGTGAAAGCAGCGTGGCCTGGTGTATCCAGGAACGTCACCATACCGCGTTCAGTTTCAACGTGATAAGCACCGATATGCTGAGTAATACCACCGGCTTCACCGTCGGCAACCTTGGCTTTACGGATATAATCCAGCAAGGAAGTTTTACCATGGTCAACGTGACCCATTACGGTAACTACCGGTGCCCGCGGCTCCAGCTCACCTTCGCCGGCACGGTCAGACATTACCGCTTCTTCTAATTCATTTTCTTTGGTCAGGGTAAATTTGTGGCCCATTTCTTCACAAACAATGGCCGCAGTTTCCTGATCAATCACCTGATTAATGGTCGCCATCGCACCCATTTTCATCATGGCTTTAATTACTTCAGACGCTTTAACCGCCATTTTCGATGCCAGTTCAGCAACAGTAATGGTTTCACCAATTTTGACTTCGCGCTCTACCGGCTGGGCAGGCTTGTTAAAGCCATGCTGCATACTGGTTGGCGTTTTCTTTTTCTTGGTATGACGGTTAGCACGATTAAAAGCTTCTTTATCGTTGCCGTCGTCTTTCTTTTTACCCTTGGCTGGTGGGGCTTTTTTACCGACACCACGACGGCCAGCGCGCTCTTCTTTGGCGTCGACTTCGTCTTCAGCCTGCTTGGCAAACTCGTTACTGGTCAGGTGATAGTCGTCTTTTTCGGTAGACTTGGCTTTTTCTTCCTGTGCCCAGCGCTCGCTGTTTTCTTCAGCCAGTTTACGGGCTGCTTCAGCTTGTTTTTTGGCTTCTTCTTCCAGCTTGCGTAGTGCTTCCGCTTCCTGTTGCTGCCGAATATGCTCAGCTTCACGCTTTGCTTCTTCTTTAGCTGCGCGGCGTGCGGCTTCTTCAGGGTCATCTTTTAACAGCTGAGCCTGCTTGGCTTCTTCACGTTTTTTCGCTTCAGCAGCTTTACGTTCGGTTTCTTCTTTCGCTTTGGCAGCGGCAATTTCACGTGCTTTCTGTTCAGCTTCCTGACGGGCACGGTTTGCTTCGGCATTAGCTTTCTCTTCAGCTAAACGCGCTTCTTCCTGAGCTTTTAATGTCGCTTCATCGACTACCGGCTTTTTGATATAGGTTTTTTGCTTACGCACTTCAACCTGAATTTCACGATTACGCCCGGCGCCACCGGCCACACTTAAGGTGGTTTTTTCTTTACGCTTTAAGGTCAGTTTTGAAGGCTCAGACGATGTGCCGCCATGCTGCTTACTTAAATGCAAAAGCAGCGTCTTTTTTTCATCTTCAGATACCTGCTGCCCTGCAGCCTTGGTGATACCTGCATCAGCAAATTGTTGTACTAACCGATCAACAGTTGTACCGACATCACTGGCCAGCTTCTCTATGGTGACTTCTGCCATTTGTGTTGTTACCTCCGTTGACTACTCAGTTACTTTCACTAAACCAAACAATATTACGTGCAGCCATAATTAGCTCTGCTGCTTTTTGTTCAGTTATATCTGCTATATCTAATAAATCGTCGACACCTAACTCAGCTAAATCGTCAAGGGTGGTTACACCTTTGCTGGCAATCACATAAGCAGTATGGGTATCTAAACCTTCCAGCGCTAACAGCGCTTCGGTTGGCTTGGCATCTTCCAGTGACTCTTCACTGGCCAGGGCACGGGTAGTTAACACGGCTTTCGCCCTGCCACGAAGCTCTTCCACGATCTCTTCATCAAAACCGTCGATCGACAGAAGTTCACTAATTGGTACGTAAGCCACTTCTTCCAGGGTAGAAAAACCTTCTTCAACCAACACATCAGCGAAGTCTTCATCAATTTCCAGTGCATCCATAAAGGCCTGCCGTACTTTCTCAGTTTCTTCCTGATGCTTTTTCTTCATATCTGAAACTGACATCACGTTCAGTTCCCAACCGGTTAGCTGACTGGCTAACCGCACGTTCTGGCCATTACGACCAATCGCCATCGCCAGGTTAGAATCCTCAACCGCGATATCCATTGAATGGGCATCTTCATCAACAATAATGGAGGCAACTTCAGCCGGCGCCATAGCATTGATAACAAATTGCGCATCGTTATCATCGTACAACACAATATCAACCCGCTCACCGGCCAGTTCGTTTGATACGCCCTGCACCCGTGAACCTCGCATGCCGACACAGGCACCTACCGGATCGATCCGGCGGTCGTTGCTCTTCACCGCGATTTTAGCACGTGACCCCGGGTCACGAGCTGCGCCGCGCAGTTCAATCATCTCTTCGCCAATTTCCGGTACTTCAATCCGGAACAATTCAAGCAGCATTTCTGGCCGGGCGCGGCTTAAAAACAACTGGGCACCACGCGCCTCTGGCTTCACATCAAATAGTAAGGTACGAATACGGTCGCCCGGACGGTAAGTTTCCCGTGGTAACATTTCTTCCCGCGGCAGGATGGCTTCGGCGTTATTGCCTAAATCAACAATAATGCTGTCGCGGTTCACTTTTTTGACGATACCGGTGACGAGTTCGCCTACCTGATCGATATAGGCTTCAACTACCTGAGACCGCTCAGCCTCGCGCACTTTCTGCACGATAACCTGCTTAGCCATCTGGGTGGTGATTCGGTCAAATTCGATAGAGTCGATTTGCTCTTCGTAAAAATCGCCTATTTGCACTTCCGGCGCATCATACTGCGCAGCAGAAAGGGTAATTTCGCGGGTAGGATGTTCCTGCACTGCATCGTCAGCGACCACTTCCCAACGCCGGAACGTTTCATAAGAGCCGGTTTTGCGGTCAATACTTACCCGCACTTCAATGTCGCCTTCGTTTTTCTTTTTAGTGGCTGCAGCTAATGCAAACTCCAATGCCTGGAAAATTTTCTCCCGTGGAACTGATTTTTCATTCGATACTGCATCGACAACCAATAATATTTCTTTTGCCATTGTATCTGCCTCGTTCTGACGCGACCCGAATACCTTAAAAAACCGGTACTACGTTTGCTTTGTCTATATTATCCATCAGCAAACGATAGGGTTTGCCATCGATTTCCATTACCAACATGTCAGCGTCTATAGCCTGCAACATGCCTTTGAATTTTCTTCTGTTTTCTTGTGCTATTGTCAGCTTTACTTCAATTTGCTGACCGATTGCCTGAGTAAAATGCGCTTCGGTAAACAGCGGCCTGGCCAAACCAGGTGATGACACCTCAAGGGTATATTCGGTAGGGATAGGATCTTCAACATCCAGCACTGCACTTACTTCACGGCTCACCAGAGCACAATTCTCAACGGTAATACCGTCGCTATGATCAATATACAGTCGCAACGTGGTATGCCTGCCAGCCCGCAACAGTTCAATGCCCCATAAATCAAAGCCGGCAGCGGTAACTGTCGGGCTCAACAACTCTACCAGTTGTTGTTCTTGTTTAGTCAAAAAGACCTCCGAATACACCAATAAAAAATGGGCATAGCGCCCATTACTGCTTAAAACTGACACGCCAGATACGAAAACGCCCCGAACAAGCGGGGCGAAGTAACATCCGAACAACACCCATATCGCCAATGAAGTATTGTTTTGATTTGGTTGCGGGAGCCGGATTTGCGACCTTCGCCCTGCGGTTATAAAGAGGAGCCCGAGGGCACATTCTCAATATAACTGTTTAACCTAAAGTTGGTTGCGGGAGCCGGATTTGAACCGACGACCTTCGGGTTATGAGCCCGACGAGCTACCAGACTGCTCCATCCCGCGTCCGTGTAATGGCGCACATTATATAGCGCCTTGCCTTTAACCGCAAGCCTTGCATCACAAAGCTACTGATTTAGTTGGTGCCGAGAGCGGGACTTGAACCCGCACGTCCGAAGACACTACCCCCTCAAGATAGCGTGTCTACCAATTTCACCACCTCGGCGGAAAAGAGAGATTAGCCTACCGGAATGTCACTGTTATCGTCTTTCTTAACAGGCGCTTGTTCTACAGCAGGAACAGACAAATCCCATTCGTCAACCGGCGCACTTTGTTTAGCGGTGTAATTACCTAACACAATGCTCAGTACAAAAAATAAGGTTGCCAGAACTGTGGTTGTTTTCGTTAAGAAATTGCCGGTACCAGAAGAACCAAATACCGTTGATGAAGCGCCCGCACCAAAAGCGGCCCCCATATCAGCACCCTTGCCATGCTGGATCAAAACCAGACCAATCAAAGCCAGTGCAACAAGTAAGTAAACTACAATAATTATTTCGTACATGCTTATTCCTTTGCGCTTTGGCAAATTTGCATAAATTCAGCTGGTTTTAAGCTGGCACCGCCAACTAAAGCACCATCAATATCGGCTTGTGTGAATAACGCCTGACAATTTGCTGCGTTAACACTGCCACCATATAAAATTCTTACCTTTGCAGCCACTGCACTGTCAAACTGTGCCAGCTGCCGGCGGATAAACGCATGGGTCGTTTGCGCTTGTTCCGGTGTTGCCGATTCACCCGTGCCTATGGCCCAAACCGGCTCATACGCAATTACTGATTTCGCAAGTAATTCGGGGTGCGAAGCATACACCGCCGCTAATTGTTTCGCAATAACCTGCTCGGTATTTTCTTGCTGGCGTTCTGTCAAAGTTTCGCCAATACAAAGCACTGGCGTCAAACCTGCGCTAACTGCCTGCTGCATTTTCAGACAAACCAGCTCATCTGTTTCGGCAAAATACTGCCGTCGCTCAGAATGGCCAACCAGTACATAACTTGCGCCCGCTTCAATAACCAGCGCAGCGCTAAGTTCACCAGTATAGGCTCCCCCGCTATGTTCACTCAAATTCTGAGCGCCTAACGAATAGTGCTGACTTACCGGAAAATGTGCCAGCAAGGTAGCGGGTGGACAAATCAATACGTCAACCGAAGAACTCAAGCTTGTTAACTGCTGGGTAACAGCCTCTACCAGTGCCAGGGAACCATTCATTTTCCAGTTGGCAGCGATCAGTTTTTTTGCAGTCATCACATATCTTCCTGAGTAAAAACGCCGCGATACTACCCAAGCACGGCGCCAAGCACAAGCTTTTAGCGCCTGTCAGCGATTTAACAACGGCTAACAGGGCTAGCTATATGGCGCAGTTAACTGGCCAGTTTTACCGCAGCGGCAATTTGCTCGGCATAATCGCGCACCAGCGTAGCATCTTCACCTTCAACCATTACCCGGATTAGCGGCTCTGTACCGGATTTACGGATCAATACCCGGCCTTTCCCGGCCAGTAAAGTTTCCACTTCAGCTATTTTCTGGATTACGTGCTGTTTTTCAAGCGGCGCAGTACCTTTTTCAAATTTAACATTAACCAGTACCTGAGGCAGTTTATGCATACCTGCACATAGCTGGGTCAAACTCTCGCCTGTTACCAGCATAGCATTTAATACCTGTAACGAGGCAATAATGCCATCACCGGTGCAGGCATGATCCAGATTGAGGACATGTCCCGAGTTTTCACCACCAATACGCCAGTTTTTCTCGCGCAGCAACTCCATCACATAGCGATCGCCAACAGCACTGCGGGCGAAAGGAATATTCAGCGCTGCAAGGGCCAGTTCAAGCCCCAGGTTACTCATTAAAGTCCCTACAACCCCGCCTTGCAGAATATTTTCACGCTGAGCATAACGGGCAATAATATAAACAATTTCATCACCATCCAGTACCCGTCCTTGCTGGTCAACCATCATGACGCGGTCACCATCGCCATCGTACGCAATCCCTAAATCCGCTTGCTGTTCCAATACTGTTTGTTGCAACAAATCTGTATGGGTTGCCCCACATTTATCGTTAATGTTAAAACCATCCGGCTTACAGCCAATAGCAATCACTTCAGCGCCAAGTTCTTTAAAAACGGCTGGTGCAATATGATAAGTAGCACCATGGGCACAATCGATAACGATTTTCAGCCCTTTTAATGACAAATGGTTTTTTAAATGACTCTTACAAAACTCGATGTATCGTCCGGCTGCATCTTCAATCCGCATCGCCCGGCCTAACTTCTCGGACGGTTCGCACACCATTGGCTGTTCCAGCTCATGTTCAATGGCCAGCTCAACCTCATCGGGTAGCTTAGTGCCATCGGCGGAGAAAAATTTGATGCCATTGTCATAATAAGGATTGTGAGAAGCGCTGATGACGATGCCAGCTTCAGCCCGGAAAGTCCGGGTTAGATAAGCAACAGCAGGCGTTGGCATCGGCCCCAACAGCCGCACATCGACCCCTGCAGCAACCAAACCTGCCTCTAATGCTGTTTCCAGCAAGTAGCCTGAAATCCGGGTATCCTTACCAATTAGCACTTTTCGGGTGCCGCGGGCCGACAATACCCGACCAGCGGCCCAGCCCAGTTTCATCGCAAATTCCGGGGTGATCGGAAACTCGCCAACCCTGCCACGCACACCATCGGTCCCAAAATATTTTCTGCTCATGCTTTTACTCCATAGCGCACTGCAGTAGCTACCTGCAATGCTTGTACCGTTTCTTTTACATCATGCACCCGAATTATCCGGGCTCCTTGTAGTGCGGCAATTGTGGCACACGCAAGGCTGCCTGCCAAACGCTGTTCCAGTGGCACGTGCAGCAGCTGGCCAATCATCGACTTACGTGACATTCCTGTCAGCACCGGGTAACCCAGTTCTACCAGCTGTTCCAGTGCTGCCAGCAACTGATAGTTATGACTGAGCGTTTTACCAAAGCCAAAACCGGGATCAAGTATAAGTTGTTGTTTAGTCATACCGGAGAACTGGCAATCTAATGCCCGTCGTTGTAAAAATTTTACTACCTCAGCAACTACGTCATCGTACTGCGGTTGCTGTTGCATAGTGCTGGGCTGTCCTTGCATATGCATCAGACAAACGGGCACATTTAATTCTGCTGCACACACCAGCGCACCATCGCCTTGCAAGGCCTGCACATCATTTATCATATCGGCGCCTGCCTTAACCGCGGCTGACATCACCCCGGCTTTACTGGTGTCTACCGAGATAACACAGTCAAAGCGCTGCCTGATAGCCTCGATTACCGGTATCACCCTGTCCAGCTCTTGTTGCAGTGGCACCGCGGCTGCACCGGGCCGGGTCGATTCACCCCCCACATCCAGAATCACCGCACCATCAGCTAACATCTGTTCTGCCTGGCGTAACGCCGCGTCCGGCGAAAAATGCTGGCCACCATCAGAAAACGAGTCGGGAGTAATATTTAAAATACCCATAACAACAGGGTAAGATAAATCTAATTGCCGCTGGCGGGGAAGTTGTATCTGCATATTACTTACCTTTGAAGATAGCGCTGCTGAAAAACATAGAGTTCTTAAAAAAAGCAAACCCCGGCCAGCCGGGGTTTGGATTATAACCAGAGTACACTATAGGTGCATGCTCTAATGTGTTTTCTAATGTGTTTTCTAATGTAAGTTACCTTCAGAAGGTTTATCGGTTGCTACCGGGCCTTCACTTTCAGTTTTAGCCTTACCAGCACTGTCATCATCATTGTTACCCTTATCGCGTGGTTCCCAGTTCTCTGGCTGGCGAACTTCACGACGCTCCATCAGGTCATCAATTTGTTTGGCATCTATGGTTTCATATTTCATCAACGCATCTTTCATTGCGTGTAATATATCCATGTTTTCTTCAATCAGTTTCTTAGCCCGCACATAATTACGGTCGATGAAGGCGCGTATTTCAGCATCAATCGCCTTAACAGTATCTTCAGACATATGCTTGTTCTTGCTGACAGAGCGGCCTAAAAATACTTCACCGTCTTCATCAGCATACAATAACGGCCCCAGCTTTTCTGAGAAGCCCCACTGGGTAACCATTTTCCGGGCTAACTCGGTGGCACGCTCGATATCATTTGATGCACCGGTGGTGACAGACTCAAAGCCGTAAATTACTTCTTCAGCTATCCGTCCACCAAACAACGAGCTAATCATACTTTCCAGATGACGCTTACTGTGGCTAACACGATCCCGCTCAGGCAGGTACATGGTTACGCCCAGCGCCCGGCCACGCGGAATAATACTCACCTTGTAAACCGGGTCATGGTCCGGCACTAACCGGCCAACAATGGCATGGCCTGCTTCGTGATACGCCGTCGCTTCTTTTTCTTTTTCGGTCATAACCATAGACCGGCGCTCAGCACCCATCATGATTTTGTCTTTGGCTTTTTCAAACTCGTCCATCGACACTACCCGACAACCACCGCGGGCGGCAAACAGCGCTGCCTCATTAACCAGGTTAGCCAAATCAGCACCAGAGAAACCCGGGGTACCGCGGGCAATAACCGACGGGTCAACCCCATCTGCCAATGGCACTTTACGCATATGAACTTTTAAAATCTGCTCGCGACCTTTAACATCTGGTAAACCTACCACTACCTGACGGTCAAACCGGCCCGGACGCAATAACGCCGGGTCAAGCACATCTGGCCGGTTGGTGGCAGCAATAACAATGATACCTTCATTGCCATCAAAGCCATCCATTTCTACCAGCATCTGGTTTAAGGTTTGCTCGCGCTCATCGTGGCCACCGCCTAAACCGGCACCACGCTGGCGACCTACCGCATCAATTTCATCGATGAAGATGATACAGGGTGATGCTTTTTTGGCTTGCTCAAACATGTCACGAACACGCGAGGCACCAACACCAACAAACATTTCAACAAAGTCAGAGCCAGAGATAGTAAAGAAAGGTACTTTCGCTTCGCCGGCAATAGCCTTAGCCAACAAGGTTTTACCGGTACCCGGCGGGCCTACCATCAATACGCCTTTCGGAATTTTACCGCCCAGCTTCTGAAAGCGTGAAGGGTCGCGCAAGTAATCAACCAGCTCAGATACTTCTTCTTTTGCTTCATCACAACCGGCAACATCCGCAAAAGTGGTTTTAATCTGATCCTCGCCCATCAGGCGCGCTTTGCTTTTACCAAACGACATGGCGCCTTTGCCACCGCCGCCCTGCATCTGGCGCATAAAGAAAATCCAGACGCCAATTAGCAACAACATCGGGAACCAGGAAATAAAAATAGTTGCCAGCCAGCTACTTTCTTCTGGTTTAGCACCAATAACCCGAACGTCGTTGTTAAGTAGATCAGCCATTAGTTGCGGATCGTTTACCGGTAACACCGTTTCAAAACGCTCACCACTGCTACGCAAACCGGTTATCACACCGCTGCGCTCAATCTTGACCTCGCGGATCTGGCCTTGATTTACGTCTTTAATAAACTGGGTGTAACTGGTTTGCCTGTCTGCATTTTCACTAGGGCCGAAGCTGTTAAACACCGACATTAGTACCACTGCGATAACCAACCAGACAATCAGATTTTTTGCCATGTCGCTCAAGGTTATAACCTCATTTTTCGCTTAATAAAAAGTTACCGGCTACTGTACTAAACTTTGAAGCCGGTCGCCACGATATATGTTTCCCGAGACCTGGCACGGGATGAATCGGGCTTACGTATTTTTACAGTGGTGAACATGGCTCTGACATCCTTTAAAAAGGCTTCAAAACCGTCCCCCTGAAACACTTTGACCACAAAACTGCCATTTTGCTTCAAAACTTTTTGACACATATCCAATGCCAGTTCGATCAGGTACATCGAACGGGCCTGATCGGTCGTGTCGTTACCGCTCATATTCGGTGCCATATCAGATAATACCACATCTACGGTCTTACCACCGATCCGGCTCAGTAATGCTTCCAACACTGCGTCTTCCCGAAAGTCCCCCTGCAAAAATGCCACGCCTGCCAGCGGGTCCATCGGTAAGATATCGCAAGCAATTACGGTACCTGATGTGCCAACTACACCAACCACATACTGCGACCAGCTGCCAGGTGCCGAGCCTAAGTCAACCACGGTCATGCCTGGCTTCATCAGCTTGTCCTGCTGCTGAATTTCTTCTAACTTAAACGACGCGCGGGAACGTAACCCCAACTTCTGCGCTTTTTGGACAAAGTGATCATCAAAATGCTCTTTTAACCAGCGAGTAGAACTGGCAGAGCGTTTTTTCTTGGTCATGGTACCACTCTTAAATAGTGTTATGCCTGAGATGGCGCTACAATAGTCGAAAATCAAGCTTGAATCCGGATATTCTACCTTTATGAGTTTAACCAATAAACAAAAACAATTCTTAAAAGCCAAAGCACACGAGCTTAAACCCGTTATTTTGCTGGGTGGTAATGGCCTGACCGAGGGCGTTGTAGCTGAAATTGAAGTAGCACTGAGCTTTCATGAATTAATTAAAATTAAAGTACCAACTGAAGATCGCGAACAAAAAGTATTGATTATGGATGCGATAATTCGTGAAACCAAAGCCGACAAGGTACAGGTTATCGGTAAAACCCTGGTATTGTATCGCCAGAGTGAAGCGAAAAAAATTCAGTTGCCGCGGGGCTGATTAGTCAGTTAAAAAACCTGCTGCCTGTAAAACACTGCGGGCAGCAGTTTCATTTGTTGCCAGCTGGCTTATCAGGTTTGCTGGGCGGTTGCTTACTTCTGTCGCTTTCACAAACTGCCACATCACTACCGCATTATCAGCATAGATTGTTTCAACATGGTGTAAGTTATGCTCGAAACACCAACGGGTATTGTCCTTTAACACGCTAAATACCTGAGCCGTACTTAATTGCCAGTGCCGTATATCAAGCACCACAGCCCAGGGTTCAGTCAAGATCGGCTGTACCAGTTGCCGAAACTCCTGCACATAATCATTTGCTGTACGCTCATTCCATACGCCATCTGCCCGCACCCACAATACCCTCTGTTCCAGGCTCAGGCTGAATGCTTTTCTATTTTTCATTAGTCACTCCGGTCTATTACCGGTTACTGTACCCTAAACACCGTAAATCAAAACTCTGACCTGTGCTATTTTGACAAAACCATACTCTACTAAAACAACTATTGGTGCTATGCAACTAAGAGATTATCAGCAACAGGCCGTTGACGCGGCTATTGCGCATTTTAAGCAAAGTAACCTGTCAGCGGTAATGGTGTTACCGACCGGCGCAGGTAAAAGCCTGGTACTTGCCGAGCTGGCCAGAGTAGCCAAAGGCCGGGTGCTTATTGTTACCCATGTAAAAGAGCTGGTGGCGCAAAATGCCGAAAAAGTAGGTTTAATGAGTCAACCGGGTAGTATTTTCGCGGCAGGCCTTAAGCAAAGAGACAGTTCAGCTAAAACCGTTATTGCCAGTGTTCAATCTGCAGGACGCAATCTGACGCAGTTTAACCAGACTTTTTCACTGTTAATTATTGATGAGTGTCACCGGGTCAGCCTTAATGACGACAGCCAATACCAACAGTTATTCAGTCATTTGCGCCAACAGAACCCAAATTTGAAAGTACTTGGCCTGACAGCCACCCCTTACCGGTTGGGTACCGGCTGGATTTATCAGAGCCATTACCATGGCCGGGTCGGCTCAACAGAATACGCAAGTTTCGACCGCTGCATATTTGACTTGCCGCTGCGCCCCCTTATTAACAAGGGCTATTTAGCCAAACCGGTATTGTTAGATGGCTTAACAGCTCAGTACGACTTTAGTGGCCTGCAGCCGTTAAGTGGTATGGATTACAGTGAACAGCAAATTGAATCTGTACTTGGCAAAATGGGCCGGGCCACCAAACTTATTGTTGGCCAACTTTGCCAGTTGGCGGCCAGTAAGCAAGGGGTAATTATATTTGCGGCTACAGTACGTCATGCTAAAGAAGTGCTTAACCTGCTTCAACAGCAGGGCCAGCAAGCCGCACTGCTAACTGCCACCACTGCTGATAGCGAACGCGACCAGCTGATAGCCGCCTTTAAAGCAAAACAGCTGAAGTTTCTGGTCAATGTCGCCGTGTTAACGACCGGTTTTGACGCGCCGCATGTTGATTTAATTGCTATTTTGCGCCCCACTGCCTCGGTCAGTTTATTTCAGCAAATGGTAGGCAGGGGCCTGCGTAGTGCACCGGGTAAAAGTCACTGTCTGATTATTGATTACGCAGCCAATGGCTACGACATATTCTACCCGGAAGTGGGCAGCCCGCGGCCAGCAAGCAAAGCAGTACCGGTGCAGGTACCCTGCCCACACTGCCAGTTTGCCAATATTTTCTGGGGGCTGCTTGATAACGACGGCGATATTATTGAACACTATGGCCGGCGCTGTCAGGGCTTAGTGGAGCACAGTAGTAACGCTGCGCCAAAACAATGCAACTATCGGTTCAGAGCCCGGATTTGTCCGGACTGCGGCGGTGAAAACGATATTGCAGCCAGGGTTTGTCAGCACTGTCAGTCGCAGCTTATCGACCCGGATAAACGCTTAAAAGAGGTGTTAAGTAAGCAGCATCATCATTTATTTCGTTGTCAGCAAATGTTACTCACCGATCAGCAAGGCGTGCTGCAGGTGCAATATCTGGACGTCGACGGTAACCCGTTCTATCGTCATTTCAAACTGGACACCGCCGCCCAGCGCCGGGCACTCTATGCCTTATTTGTCCACCCCCACAGCCGCACCCCGGGGCTCAAACCGAAAAACTACCAAAGCGCCAGCGAGCTGGTAGCCGATCAGCATAAATTCCGGATGCCGCAGCTTATTCTGCTAAAAAAGCAGGCAAAAGGCTGGCAGCTGCTGGACAGCTTTTTTGATTACAGTGGTCGCTATCACAACACCGACACTTATTCTGATCCCGTTAATTAAACTGAATACTTATCACCGCGTAGTTCATCTTAGTTGACTATCTTTGCTACCCCGGCGATTAATACCACCCGCTCCAAATTTTAAAGCCGAAACTTTTTCATATTTTTTGTCACAGCACATCCTGCTACCGGTACTTAGTAATGACACTCACTTATTACTAAGGAATTTTTTATGAACAACAGTATGAAAAACGGCATTGATAACAACAGCAGCAATAAAAAACAACCCGGTTTCTGGACTTACTTTGCTATCAGCCTGACCATTATTGGCGGCATGTTAGCTGCCAATTTTAAAAGCCACGCTGCTGACAGCTTTAGGGTTGAAGTTATTGGCAGTGGTAAGCCGGTGATTATGATCCCGGGGTTAATGTCAGACGCCCGGGTGTGGCGACCAACTGCCGAAGCGTTGGCTGGTGACTATCAGTTGCACTTAATCAGCATTGCCGGCTTTGCCGGTACGCCGGCCATTAGCGGCGAGTTATTGCCAAAAGTACAGCGCGAATTGCTGCAGTATATTGAGCAACAACATCTGGATAAACCAGCAGTGGTGGGCCATAGCTTGGGGGCCTTTCTGGCCTTTAGTTTAGCCAGCAGCGCACCTGATGTTATAGGTAATGTAATTGCGGTAGATGGCCTGCCCTTTCTGGCGCCCGTGTTTAGCCGTGATGCCAGCACCACAGTAGCTCAGGTAACACCGCAAGCCGAATATTTCAGAACGCTTTACCAGGGTATGACCGCTGAACAACTGGCAAACATGGCTGCGCAAGGAGTGCAAATTCAGGCAAGTTCAACTGAACATCAACAGCAAGTGGTGGCGATGGCTACCGCCTCAGATCCGGCCAGCGTTGGCCAGGCGTTGTATGAATTACTGACAACGGATTTACGGCCGCAGGTTCATACGATTCAAAGCAAAGTACTGCTAATTGGTGCCGGTGGCGCCTTGCAAAATGCTCAGCAGCAGACAGCGGCCACAGCACTGTATCAGCAACAAATTGCCACTATTGCTAACGCTACGCTTGAGTTTAATACCGACTCAAGGCATTTTATTATGCTGGATCAACCCGCCTGGCTTATTGCACGTATCACTGCCGCATTAAAGGACTAACAGCATGAGCATGTCGATTACTGAACAACAACTGATCCCAGATGTGCAAGCCGCTAGTCTGGGTGATAAAGATGCCTTTGCCCGGCTGGTTAAAGCATGCCAGCGCAGTGTCAGCAGTATTGCGCTGGCCATTGTTAAAGATTTAGATGCCAGTGAAGATATTACGCAACAAGTGTTTATTCATATCTGGCAACAACTCAATACGCTGCAAAACCCGGCCAGCTTTTTGCCCTGGGTGCGCCAGACTACCCGCTATCGGGCTTTTAATTATCTGCGTGACAATAAAGTTGGCAGTAAAGTCAGTGGCGAGCAGGCAGACGCTATTCTGGCAGAGTTTGCCAGCGATACGCAACTGACTGACGACTTAGCCAAAGCTCAGCAAAACCAGATAATGGCCGATTTTATCACTAAGTTGCCCTCTGATAGCCGGGAAATAGTGCTGCTGTTTTATCGGGAAGAACAAAACAGCCAACAGGTAGCCGAATTATTGGGGATAACAGAGAGCAATGTCCGCAAAAAATTGCAGCGGGTACGGGAATTACTAAAAGACCAGTTACTGGCAAAATATGGCAAACTAATTTTAACTACTGCGCCCGGCATGGGCTTAACCACCGCCATTTGCAGTGCGCTAACCCTGACCAGCCCGCCGGTGGCTGCAGCATCAGCCAGCGCGCTGGCTGTAAACAGTAGCGGCCTGGCCAAAATTAGCTGGTTGTTTGGTGGAGCCATGCTGGGCGCCCTGGGTGGTGTGCTTGGTGTTATTCTGGGCATGCGCCAGCCACTAAAACGAGCTGAAAGTAACCAGGAACGGCAGCAGCTGCTTAAATACCGCAACATCAGTATTGGCTGGGTATTACTAAGCGGTATTTTGTTAGCACTGTCTTATCAGTTCACTGCCGGGGCAGTGGCACCTGTGCTTAGTTTCAGTTTGTTTCTGGCCGGCCTCGGTTACCTGCAATACGGCGTATGGCAAACTATTAAGCCGCGTTTACTGGCAAAAATGCAGCATGATGCAGCAGCAGCTAAGGTTTATCGTCGTAACCGCTTATGGTGTTGGCTTGGCATGCTGGGTGGCACCCTGGCAGGTTTTGCTGGCTTAATTAGCGGTCTGGTCAGTAGTAACAGGTGGTTCTGGGGCTAAAAAAACGCCAGGGCATGCCTGGCGTTGTGATTCAGCTTAAGCGGTTACCGTCAGATGTATCTAACGGCGGTAATTTCAAACTCCACCACACCTTTCGGGGTAGTGATATTAACTACGTCGTCCGTTGTTTTACCAATCAGGCCGCGGGCAATCGGCGAATTAACCGAAATTAAATTATTTTTAATATCAGCTTCATCGTCACCAACAATCCGGTAGGTCACTTCTTCGTCGGTATCCAGGTTTAAAATAGATACCGTAGCGCCAAAAATGACTTTGCCGTTGTTGGGCATTTTGCTGATATCGATAATCTGGGCATTGGATAACTTACCTTCGATATCCTGAATGCGCCCCTCACAAAAGCCTTGCTGCTCGCGGGCAGCATGGTATTCGGCATTCTCTTTTAAATCGCCATGGGCGCGGGCTTCAGCAATGGCTTGAATTATCGCTGGCCGTTTTACCGATTTAAGCTCATGCAGTTCAACCCGCAATGCTTCTGCGCCCTGCACTGTCATCGGAATTTGACTCATCCGTTCACTCTCTTATGTAATTCCTGAATTGAATTAACGTTATTAAAGGCACTGGCCGCGTTCGCTTTACAGGTCGCGAACGCCGCATTAAGCGTTGTAGTATAGTTGGCTTTATGCTGCAGTGCACCACGGCGTAATACTTTCGAATCTTCAATCGCCTGGCGCCCTTCAGTGGTATTTACAATGTAACTGTATTCACCGTTTTTAATCCGGTCCAGAATATGCGGCCGGCCTTCGTATACTTTGTTTACAGTACGGCACGGCACACCGGCTGCTGCCAGTGCCTTGGCTGTACCGCCTGTAGCGTCAAGCTCAAAGCCAATTTCAACCATTCGCTTAGCCAACTCAACAACGCGCACTTTATCGCTGTCGCGTACCGAAAGCAAGGCCCGGCCACCGGTTGGGATTAAAGTACCTGAGCCTAATTCACCTTTGGCGAAAGCTTCTTCAAAGGTATCGCCAATGCCCATTACTTCGCCGGTTGAACGCATTTCCGGGCCAAGAATAGGGTCAACGCCAGGGAACTTGTTAAACGGGATCACCACTTCTTTCACTGAAAAATACGGCGGAATAATTTCTTTGGTGATCCCCTGGGCTGCCAGCGACTGGCCCACCATACAACGGGCACCCACTTTGGCCACTGCCACACCGGTGGCTTTTGACACGAATGGCACAGTACGGGCGGCACGTGGGTTCACTTCAATTAAATACACTTCGTTGTCTTTTACCGCAAACTGAGTGTTCATCAAGCCCACTACGCCCAGCTCTAACGCCAGCTTTTTCACCTGCTCGCGCATCACATCCTGAATTTCTTTGCTCAAGCTATGTGGTGGCAAAGTACAGGCCGAGTCGCCCGAGTGCACCCCGGCTTGCTCGATATGCTCCATAATGCCACCAATAATTACTTCCTTGCCATCGCAAATAGCATCGATATCAACTTCAATCGCATCATCCAGGAAATTATCCAGCAATACCGGCGAGTCATTCGACACGCTGACCGCTTCGGTCATGTAGCGGCGTAAGTCCTGATCATCGTACACAATTTCCATGGCGCGGCCACCCAGCACATAAGACGGACGAACTACCATCGGGAAACCGATTTCATGAGCGCGCGATAAGGCTTCTTCTACACTGGTCACGGTGGCGTTTTGCGGCTGTTTTAAGCCTAGGCGCTCAACCGCCTGCTGGAAACGCTCGCGGTCTTCAGCACGATCAATCGCATCAGGCGAAGTACCTATAATTGGCACCCCATTAGCTTCCAGCGCCCGGGCTAATTTTAATGGCGTCTGGCCACCATACTGGACAATTACCCCTTTGGGCTTTTCAATCCGGACGATTTCCAGTACATCTTCCAGGGTAATCGGCTCAAAGTACAAACGGTCAGAAGTATCATAATCGGTTGATACGGTTTCCGGGTTACAGTTCACCATAATGGTTTCATAACCGTCTTCACGCAGCGCAAGTGCCGCATGTACGCAGCAGTAATCAAATTCGATACCCTGACCTATCCGGTTCGGGCCGCCGCCAATAATCATAATTTTATCGCGGCTAGTCGGAGCGGCTTCACACTCTTCGTCGTAAGTGCTGTACATATAAGCGGTGTCAGAAGCAAACTCAGCAGCACAGGTATCTACCCGCTTGTATACCGGGTGCAGCTTGTAACCATGGCGCTTTTTCCGTACTTCGTTTTCACTAACCCCTAATACCTCAGCAATCCTGGCATCGGCAAAACCTTTGCGCTTTAAGCGCGTTAAGCGAGCCTGGTCCAGGGCAGCAAAACCGTCGGTCGCCAGCGCCTGCTCTTCTTTGACTAAATCTTCAATTTGTACCAGAAACCAGCGGTCGATATTGGTCAGGGTGAATATCTCATCCATGCTCATACCAAACCGGAAGGCATCGGCAATATACCAAATCCGGTGCGAACCAGGCTCACGTAGTTCGCGGGTCAGCTTTTCTTTCGCTTCTGGCTGCGCAATATCAATAATCGGATCCAGGCCCGACACGCCAATTTCCAGACCACGCAACGCTTTTTGCAGCGATTCCTGCTGGTTACGGCCAATCGCCATCACTTCGCCGACTGATTTCATCTGGGTGGTTAAGCGATCGTTAGCACCGGCAAACTTTTCAAAGTTAAAGCGCGGTATTTTGGTGACCACATAATCGATGCTTGGCTCGAACGACGCTGGTGTTCTGCCACCGGTAATGTCATTGGCCAGTTCATCCAGGGTGTAGCCTACTGCTAATTTGGCGGCAATTTTGGCTATCGGAAAACCGGTGGCTTTTGACGCCAGTGCCGATGAACGTGACACCCGCGGGTTCATCTCAATAATGACCATCCGGCCATCTACCGGGTTAATGCCAAACTGGACGTTTGAACCACCGGTTTCGACGCCTATTTCACGCAATACTGCCAAAGAGGCATTGCGCATAATCTGGTATTCTTTGTCAGTCAGGGTTTGAGCTGGCGCAACAGTAATGGAATCACCGGTATGCACACCCATCGGGTCGAAGTTTTCAATGGCACATACGATAATGCAGTTATCGTTTTTATCGCGCACCACTTCCATTTCATACTCTTTCCAACCAATTAACGACTCGTCAATTAGCAACTCTTTGGTGGGCGATAAATCAAGGCCGCGGGTACAGACTTCTTCAAATTCTTCGCGGTTATAAGCAATACCGCCACCTGAGCCACCCATGGTAAAAGATGGCCGGATGATACACGGAAAGCCAATGTCTTCGAGCACCTGATAGGCTTCTTCCATCGAATGGGCTAAACCAGCACGCGGGCAAGCCAGGCCAATTGAACGCATGGCTTTATCAAAACGGCTTCTGTCTTCTGCTTTGTCGATAGCATCGGCGGTCGCGCCAATCATTTCTACATTGTATTTAGCCAGCACACCATGGCGCTCTAATTCCAGCGCACAGTTCAGCGCCGTTTGGCCACCCATGGTCGGCAACACAGCGCACGGCCGCTCTTTTTCAATAATCTTTTCTACTACCTGCCAGTGAATAGGCTCGATGTAGGTGGCATCGGCCATTTCCGGATCAGTCATAATGGTGGCCGGGTTAGAGTTAACCAGAATAACCCGGTAACCCTCTTCCCGCAGGGCTTTACAGGCCTGAGCGCCTGAGTAGTCAAATTCACAGGCCTGACCAATCACGATTGGGCCGGCGCCAATAATCAGAATGCTTTTTATGTCGGTACGTTTTGGCATGGGTCGCTCTCTCCGTAATTCGTGTTTGCTTAGGCTTTATGCTGTTGCATCAGCGCAATAAAGTGGTCGAACAGCTCAGAGGCTTCATGCGGGCCGGGGCTCGCTTCAGGGTGTCCCTGAAAACTAAATGCCGGCTTGTCGGTGCGATGAATACCTTGCAGTGAACCATCAAACAGCGATTTATGGGTGGCCCGTAAATTGGCCGGTAACGTGACTTCATCTACCGCAAACCCATGATTTTGGGCGGTGATCAGCACTTTTTTGCTATCAAGATTTTGCACCGGATGGTTAGCACCATGGTGGCCAAATTTCATTTTCGAGGTTTTTGCACCGCTGGCCAGTGCCAGTAACTGATGGCCTAAACAAATACCAAACAGCGGAATGTCAGTATCTAACAAGGTTCTAATCGCCTCGATGGCATAATCACACGGCGCCGGATCGCCAGGGCCATTCGATAAGAAGATACCGTCCGGATTAAGCGCTAATACATCACTGGCAGGGGTCTGTGCCGGCACTACAGTTAGCTTGCAGCCTCGGTCAGCCAGCATCCGCAGGATATTGCGTTTTACTCCAAAGTCATAAGCAACAACATGAAACTGCTGCTTGCACTGCTCTGCGGCTGCAGCACGATGGCCTTCGCCTAATACCCAGCTACCTTCGGTCCACTGATAAGATGATTTAACGCTGACTTCTTTCGCTAGATCCATGCCGGCTAAACCAGCGAAGCCCTGAGCCAGTTGCAGCGCTTTGGCTTGATCCAAATTATCACCGGCCATAAGGCAACCGTTCTGCGCGCCCTTTTCCCTTAAAATACGGGTTAACTTGCGGGTATCGATATCAGCAATACCAAGGATGTTATGTTGGGAAAGATATTGACTAAGTGAGAGTTGGTTACGGAAGTTACTGGCTAACAGAGGAAGGTCGCGAATGATCAGGCCTTTAGCCCAAACCTGTCCGGATTCCTCGTCTTCACTATTGGTTCCGGTGTTACCAATGTGCGGGTAAGTAAGTGTTACTATCTGCTCTGCGTATGAAGGATCAGTTAAGATTTCCTGATACCCGGTCATCGAGGTGTTAAACACCACCTCACCTACAGAAACTCCTTCAGCGCCAATGGCTGTACCGCGAAATACGGTGCCGTCTTCCAGTACGAGCAGGGCGGACTTAGTCAAAATAACCTCCAAACAGCAAAAAACGGGCGAAAACTATTTGTGTTTTACAACCCGTTTTGACCCAAAATTCTAATCCCGTTTTCAACGGATGAGAGGTCCGATCGAGTGGCGCGAGCCAGAGACCGGGCAAACCTGCTTATTTTAGGCGAAAAGCGTACTTTTGGCTATGGCTATTTTAGTTTTTTACAAATATACCTTCTTTAACACGTTTTTAAGTTTAGTTGCCCAAAAGCTTATGTTAAGTCTGCCAATCCCAGCACTTGCTGCATGGAATAAAGTCCGGGCTGCTTATTTTGCAACCACAAAGCAGCGCGCAGCGCGCCTTGGGCAAAGGTATTACGGCTGGATGCTTTGTGGCTAATTTCCAGCCTTTCACCTAAATCTGCAAAAAGTGCGGTGTGATCGCCAATAATGTCGCCGCCACGCACCGTGGCAAAACCAATAGTTTGTTGCGCTCGCTCGCCGGTAATCCCCTCGCGACCATACACTGCAACCTCATTCAAATCACGGCCCAGGGTTTTCGCGATAGTAGCGCCAATGGCCATCGCGGTGCCTGAGGGCGCATCTTTTTTATAGCGGTGATGTGCTTCAGTAATTTCAATATCGGCAGTCTGGCCCATTACCCGGGCCGCGGTTTGCACCAAATGCAGCAGCAGATTAACCCCAACACTCATATTCGGCGCCCATACTATCGGGATATGCGCACTGGCTTGTTGCAGCTGCTGATACTGGTCATCGGTTAGCCCGGTAACCCCGATTACCATGGCTTTTTTTGCTGCTACCGCCAATTGCAGGTGCGCCAGCATCGCCTCCGGCATGGTAAAATCGACCCAGATGTCAGCATTGTTAATGCTACTGGTGCCGGTTTCACTTAAGTCCAGCCCCAGCTTGCCACAACCGGCCAACTCGCCGGCATCGACGCCCACTAAGGACGAGCCGGCCCGCACAGTGGCCGCCGTTAAGTTTAACTGCTGCTCGTTGGCAACAATGGTAAGGGCACGACCCATCCGGCCGTTAGCGCCGAAAATTCCGATAGCAGGCATAATTTACTCGGTATAAAAATAACAATGGCCGCTATTAAAACAAAAGCGGCCAATACTAGAAAGCAAAATAGCCATTAAGATGGCTATTTCTGACTAATTATAAATGATAGCTCGTAGTCCGGGTCCTAACACCTGCCGGGCTCGCCACAGCAACTACGTCAGGCATCCTGCCTTTCGCCCTTGGGGCCAGCTAAGCTGTTCAAATTCGTTCCAGACGAATTTGTCGCTACCGCTTGCGCGTTCGCTCAGACACTCTGTGTCGCCCCATCAGGTGTTAGGACCCTCCCCGATTGAATCTCGTTATACCGCTTTTTGCAAAATCTGCCGCGATACGTCCAGGTCAATATCGCCATGCTCGCCCAGTTTCAGCATGCCATTGGCTTCCAGTTTAGCTACCAGCTTATCCACCGCATCGGCCGCTATACTGTAATCAGCCAAGCGGGTGGGCACGCCCATTTGCTCAAAAAAAGCCCGGGTGTGGCTAATGGTATCATCAATCAAGCGCTCTTCATCCTGATGGCTAAGCTGCCAGACCCGCCGGCCGAACTGTAATAGCTTTTCGCGTTTTTGCACTCGCTGCTGTTGCATTAATGCCGGCAACACGATGGCCAGAGTTTGAGCATGGTCCAGGCCATAGACCGCGGTGATTTCATGGCCAATCATATGAGTTGCCCAGTCTTGCGGCACGCCCTGACCAATCAGGCCATTCAGTGCCATGGTGGCTGCCCACATAATATTGGCCCGCACATCGTAGTTATCCGGGTCGCTCAACGCTTTCGGCCCTTCTTCTATCAGGGTTTGCAGTAAACCTTCGGCAAAACGGTCCTGTACCGGCGCATGCACCGGGTAAGTTAGATACTGCTCAATAACATGCACGAATGCATCCACCACGCCATTAGCTACCTGGCGCGGCGGTAAGCTAAAGGTAACAGTCGGATCCAGAATAGCGAACTTTGGGTACACCAGCGGGCTGCTGAATGACAACTTTTGCTGGGTTTCATAACGGGTTACCACTGAGTTACCGTTACTCTCGGTGCCGGTGGCCGGCAAAGTCAGCACGCAACCGAGCGCAACTGCATTTTCAACCTTGCCGCGATTGGCTAAAATATCCCAGGCATCGCCAGGATATACCGCCGCAGCGGCGACAAATTTAGCGCCATCAATCACGCTACCACCACCAACCGGTAACAGAAAATCAATTTTTTGTTCGCGCACTAAATCAGCGGCTTTCATCAGAGTTTCAAAGCTGGGATTGGGCTCGATGCCACTGAATTCCTGCCAGTCAAAGTCAGCAAGGGCTGCCACTACCTGATCATACACGCCGTTATGTTTAATTGATCCGCCACCATACAACATAAGCACTTTACTGCCGGTAGGAATTAATTTAGTCAGCTGGCTAAGCTGATCTTTACCAAACACAATACGGGTGGGGTTTTGATATGAAAAGTTAAGCATTTATACTCCGGGTAAACTACAGCTGAATATCAGACATCTTCATTTTATGTGGGCAGCGCCGGCTTGCTTCAAGGGCTGTTGCCCTTGCTTATATCCCATTTATCCCTGCATTCAGCGCTTGTCACCCCGCAATGCGCGCACGCGTAATTCTAATTCAGCAGCGCTGACGGCAGCAGCCGGTATGGCATCAGCGGCAATTAACTGCACCTTTGACCACCAACGGCCTTTTAATTTAAACGCGCCTTTACCATAATGGCTGAAAAATGAGCCCCACAGCCCCTGCAAGGCCATCGGCACCACCGGCACCGGGCTTTCGCTGATAATCCGCTCAATGCCCGGCCGGAAGTTATCTATTTCACCGGTCTTGGTCAGCCGGCCCTCCGGGAAAATACATACCAGATTGCCTGCGGCCAGCTCACGTTTTATCGCCGCAAAAGCCGCTTCATAAACCTGTTCATCTTTTTGTTTGCTGCAAATAGGAATAGTGCGGGCGGCCCGGAATAACCAGTTAGCTACCGGCAGGTCATAAATGGCTTTCTCCATCACAAACCGCACCGGACGCCGCACCACGCCGGCAATCAGCAACGCATCAACATAACTGACATGGTTTGCCACCAATACCGCCGCACCGTCTTCAGGAATGTGAACAAGCCCCTGGCTACGTACCCGGTACAAAGTATGGCTAAGCAGATATATAACAAACCGCAGCGCAAATTCTGGTACCCGACTGTAGACATAAAAGGCTACTACGGCATTCATAATGGCCAGAATTAAAAAATACTGTGGAATGGTTAAACCCAGCACACTTAAAAACACGATACCGGCAATAGCACTGGCCACCATAAACAGCGCATTAAAAATGTTATTAGCCGCGATCATTCTGGCTCGTTGGCCGGGCTCAGCCCGCTTTTGCAGCAGGGCATACAAGGGTACAATAAACAGGCCGCCTGACACCCCTATCAAGGTAAGATCAACCAACACCCACCAGCCATAACTACTTTGTAAAAATGCGCCCAGACTGAGCAACTCCGCCGATACCAGTTCAGGCGTACTGAAATACAAACTACAGCCAAATACCGTTAAGCCAATAGAGCCCAAAGGCACTATCCCTAGTTCTACCCGATTGCCGGATAGTCGCTCACACAACATTGAACCCAGGCCCACCCCAACAGAAAACGCCACCAACAACGCAGTGACTACCGTATTGTCACCACCCAGCATGGTTTTGGTAAAATTAGGGAATTGGGTTAAATAACTGGCGCCCAAAAACCAAAACCAGCTAATGGCCATAATGGCCAGATATAAGGTGCGATTGGTATAACTGATTTTAATGGTCTGCAACGTTTGCTTAACGGGAGCAAAGTTGAAACGCCCGGCTTTATCCACCTGGCCCACCGCCGGAATAGCACGGCTGGTGAAATAACCCAATGCCGCAAACAGCACAACAATAGCACCAACCCATAGCTGGGCATGCTCAGTACCCACCAGCAAGCCACCGGCAATCGTGCCTGCTAAAATAGCGATAAAAGTGCCCATTTCTACCCAGGCATTGCCTGCCAACAGCTCTTTATCGTCAAGCAGCTGCGGCAAAATAGCGTATTTTACCGGGCCAAAAAACGCCGACTGGCTGCCCATCAGAAATAATAAGCCCAATAACACTAAGTACTGCTGAAAATAAAAAGCCGCAGCCGCCAGCAACATCAGCACAATTTCCGTTAGCTTCAGCAGGCGGATCAGCCGGGTTTTACACATGCTGTCGGCCAGGGTGCCGGCAGTGGCAGAAAACAGTAAAAAAGGCAGGATAAACAAGCCCGCTGCCAGGTTCATGGTGACATCGATACTCCAGGGCAAAGCATTAGCGGCAGTAAACGCCATTAGTAGCATCAAGGCATTTTTAAATACGTTGTCATTAAAGGCCCCCAGCGCCTGGGTTAAGAAAAATGGCAAAAAACGACGGCTTCTAATGATTTTACTGGCAGACATAGTGGCATCCGGTTGCAACCGTTAACTGCTGAAAACGGTAGGTTTTTTCAACAAAATACCCTAAGTTAGTTACCTGGCGCCAGCAGTTCCTGCAATTCTTGACAAGACGTCTGGCCATCTATATAGTTCGCAACCCATTTTTGTTGAGGTAATTCATGGTAAACCCTGTTAGCCAGCCGGGCGCTAAACGCTCACTTATCCCACTGGGGTTGTTTATTCTACTGTTTTTAGGCAGTGGTTTATATTTTCAGGCGCAAAACGTTGAATATGCCTTTTACCAGCTACCCGGCCATGTAGCGATAATTCCGGCGCTGATCCTGGCTATCTGGCTGCACCGCGCACCCCTGCAACAATCAATAGACGTACTGATTAAAGGCGCCGGCAACCATAACATTATTACCATGTGTCTTATTTATCTGCTGGCAGGTGCTTTTGCCAGCGTGGCAACTGCAACCGGTGGTGTGGATGCAGCCGTTAATGCTGGCCTGAGCATAGTGCCCACAGCATGGCTGCTACCGGGCTTATTTATAATTGCCGCCCTGATTTCAACCGCCATGGGCACCTCGATGGGTACCATAGGAGCATTGGCCCCTATCGCTGCCGGTCTGGCAACCCAGGCTAATCTGGACCCGGCACTGGTTGCAGGAGTGCTGTTAAGCGGCGCCATGTTTGGCGACAATCTATCCATTATCTCCGACACCACTATCGCCTCCACCCGCACGCAGGGTGCCAAAATGTCTGATAAATTCAGAGAAAACATTAAAATTGCCCTGCCTGCGGCCGTCCTGACATTAATCGTGTATACCCTGCTTACCAGTGCTACCGCGCCGGTAGCCGCCGCCGAATTCAGTTGGACCGGTGTATTGCCTTATGCCGCCATTTTAGTGCTGGCAGTGATGGGCTTAAATGTGTTTCTGGTGTTATTACTGGGAATTGTACTGGCAGCGCTACAAGGCAGCGTGTTTGCTGACTATCAAATCACCGGCTTAGGCAAAGATATTGCTGCCGGGTTTGCCAGCGTGCAGGAAATTTTCCTGTTGGCGATGCTGGTAAGCGGTTTAAGTGAGTTTATCAAACAACAGGGGGGCTTAAGCTGGATCTCTGAGGTCATTCAGAATCTGACCAGCAAGCTCAGACTGGCAGGTAATAAAGCACAGCAACTGGCGATAGCAGCACTGGCTTTCAGCAGTAACCTGTGTATTGCCAATAATACCGTTGCTATTGTGCTGACTGGCGATGTGGCAAAAAATCTGGCACAACAACATCAGATCCCGCCAAGACGAAGTGCCAGCTTACTGGATATTTTCGCCTGTATCAGCCAAGGCCTGGTGCCCTATGGTGCCCAGGCCTTGTTGTTAGGGGCAAGTTTCGGCATTTCGCCTTGGCAGGTGGTCAGTTACAGCTTTTACTGCCTGATTTTACTGGTTGTAGCCAGCGGTATTGTTTTACTGCGTCGCGCTGACACCAGGGCGTCAGGTTAAACCTGATTAATTATTGCTATCCTTTGGTTCACCACGCTGCCGCCAGGCCAGGCAGCTTTTTACCCAAATATGGCGGATTAATGCCCGCCAGTGCATCTTGTGCCGGTAGCCGCGCAGGTACCACAGTGCGCCAGCTATTTTAGCTTTTACCCCAGGTTGCAGCTGCATTAGCAGCAAGGCCCTGGCGCTATCCCGCCGCGCCGGGCTCTGGTCGAGTTGCCTGGCGATAGCATCTGGCAGACTGCGCTTAAAAAGCGTTTCAATCAGCAATAAAGTATTTACCACTGGCTCTATGGCGCCGAATTGCTCAGCGTCACTCAATAGTTGCGGCAACAGCTGTTGTTCTGCCAACTGGCTATAGAGCAGGTCTAAATCAATTAAATCTTTTACCAGCTTATGCTGCTCTTCCTGCCAGAAAAAATGGATAGCAGCATGAATATATAAAAAACTAAGGCTGGGCACCTGAAAACATGACCCCTCTATCTGACAGGCACTTGCAAAAACGTGCTCAGTGACAAGGTTTTTACGGCCAGCCAATGGAAACAATGCAAAGTGCAAATCCAGTGCAGTACCACGCTTCACATGATAAAACGGCGGATTTTCGTGAGACAGCTCCAGGTAAAAGTGTTTATCGTAGGCCGACATAGCCGGTTCAAAAAAACCGGCAAAAAACAGTTTTGATTTACAGTCATTCAACTGCTGCCGGCTTACCAGCAAATCAATATCAGAATATAACCGGCCTTCGCTGACTGTCAGAGCCAACGCCTGATAGGCTGCGCCCTTTAGCAGCAAGCACGGATAATTTGCCTGACCGAGACAGGGCTCCAGTTGCAATAACTCGTAAAATAAACTGGCCCGCTGCTTCTGATAGTAGCGCCAGCCCCAGGCAAGGTGTTTCTGTACTGTTTCAGGTAAATCGCCCAGCATATTATGCCGCGCAAACAGTGCTTGCAGTTGTGCCGTTAACCCCAGACTCCGTGCCTGTTGCAGCAAATCAGTCCAGCAAGCGGCACCGGCTTTAGCCTGAAAGCGCTGCGGGTCGCGAAAGCACTGAATCAACAGCGGCACTAACATAGCAGCTGCTCCAGCAACTCAAGCATTTGCCTGGTATCACTGTATTCCAGGCGAAAGCTCTCGGTATTTTCCACCAGCTGACTTAACAAATTAAAGCCCTCAGCTGCAAATACCGCATAGTTAAAACTATTCTGCGCCAGATAAAGCAGAGTATCCGCTTTGGGCATAGTAAACAGCGCGACGGGCTCTGCTGCATTTGCCTGATAGGCGGGAAAGATAATCCACATTGGCTGTGCACTGCTATTTTGCTGCTGCCAGCTGCTATCAGTTGGCCGTAAATAAGCTACAGTGCCTTTTTCAGTATCAGCCGTGCGGTGAAAAATTTCTACCCCTGGCTGATAGTGCTGAATAACCTCTATCGAGGCGTTTTTTAAACTGACTGGACGCACATAGGGCTGCAACTGGCCACTGGCCGGGTCAATCAAACACATCTCATCAGATAATAACCGCCAGCCTCGCAGCATCAGCAAAGCACATAAAGTGCTTTTACCGCTGCCTGGTGGTGCTGGCATAATCAGGGCCTTGCCATCTTTTTCCAATACCGCAGCATGAATAGCCAGATATTGTTGCTGATAAGCCGATACACACCAGTTCAATCCCCATTCAAACGTTGGGATCAGCTGGTTAGCATCAGCCATCCGGAAATGTTCGCTCCCAGTACGAAAATGGTAAGGCCGGCTTTTGCCGCTGAAACGTCGCTTATAGTCTATATGAAAGTCATAAACATGGTCATTATCAGGTACGGGCCGCAGCACATCAGCCGGATAAAGCCGGGCTAAATCACTGAATAATGCCGGGCTGTCAGTATCAATACGGACCGTAAAGGGGGGGGTGTGTAATGAAAAAAGCGGCAAACTTACTCCTGCTCAGCAGAGTGTTCCGGGATAACCTTGGCAGTAGCATAACTGATATGATCAAAGCTGACAGTAGTATTATCAGCAGAAAAACGCAGAAAACTAAGGTGTTGTTGCTCACTATGCTGCTGCCTGGTCTGGCTTAACCAAGCAGCATAATTGCTACTGTGCTCATTGCTGAACATCCCTTAGCCTTCGATATAAAGTTGCAGTACTTTCGCCAGAGCATCGGTTTCGCCGGTCAACATAGATTTATTGTAGGCATCAACAAATGCTTCAGGTTTCGGATAGATGCCTTGGTCATAATAAAACAATGAATGCAAAAATAATGACGCACTGTCCCGAACCAGTGAAGTAGGTCCCTCTTCTACAGCTTGTTGCAAAGTACCGTCAAAACCACCGGCAAAAAAATTACTGAACAAGGTAGTCTCATTAATGGCTATACCGTTATGAGTATAGGTATGGCTGGCATATTTATGGTAGTTAGGTGAGCCAGAGTGAAAATACCCTTTACGTTCACTACCATTACCCGGACCAGTCATAAAATATTGCTTGGCATTTCCATGCGAAAGAAACTGATTATGACAATCCTCAAACTGCTCGGCCTGCACCGATTGCATTTTTGACATACTGGCACTTAAATTACAATTTTGGGTACTGTAACCCCAGGCGCCTTTACTTTTGAGGGCCATTAAAACCGGCAACGATCCCATGCCCGCACGTACTAAAAACTTACGTCGGCCACTCGCTGCTTTGATATCCTTATTGTCCATAGACTCTGTCACCCTTGTCCTGATGTTTCAGCGTAAAGCTTGCTATTCCGTTGAAACATGCAAAAATCAATCCAAAGCTGTAATCACTTGAAATTCATTAAATTCCTAAGCGCACAGCATCAGTTAAATCTAAAATTGTAAATTTAACTGACGCCTCAACTCATCCTAAGCTAGCTATTTACGGCAATTTGGCAATTGACCAGCCTTCTTCCGCTCGTTAAATGTTGCCATGGCTTGCGGCATTCTGGCCCGCAATTCTGCTATCCGGTTTTCAGGCACCGGATGGCTGGACAAAAACTGTGGCGTATTATTGTTGCTGGCAGCCGCCATATTCTGCCATAAGTTTACCGCCTGGCGCGGTTCAAAGCCAGCCTTTGCCATTAAATCCAGGCCAATAATATCAGCCTCTGATTCATGGGTGCGGCTAAAGGGCAAAGTTACAAACAGCTGAGAACTCACCCCTAACGCTGCCATAATCTCCTGCTGATAGCGCACACCGTAGGCTTTGGAACCAGCATCACCGAGTGCCAGCGCCGACTGCATAAACTGATTGGTTGATAACCGCTCGTTGCTGTGACTTGCTATAACATGGGCAATTTCATGGCCAATTACCGCCGCTAACTGCTGCTGATTTTCGGCCACCTTTAGCAAACCGGTGTACACGCCGATTTTACCACCAGGCAGCGCAAAAGCATTAACCTGCTCGCTGTCAAAAACTACCACTTCCCAGGGCTTGCTCAGATATTGTTCCGGCGTCACCCGCAACAAGGCACTGGCAATACACTGCACATAATCATTGGTTCTGACATCTTTACTAATCGGCGTTTCCGCTTTCATCGTTTCGAAAGTCTGGGCACCCATGGCGCTGAGCTGACTGTCATTAAATAACATAATCTGGTTGCGGCCAGTAGGCGATTGAACACACGCCACCATAGTAATAGCGGCAACCGCGGCCAGGGAAAACTTCTTCAACATAGCAAAATCCTTATTAATGCATGGTCAGCAATTGTACCCATGTTGTTAATTGTATCGGTAGTTGAAAAAAAAACCACCCGAAGGTGGCTTTTAAATTTAGTTAACCGGTTAAATCGTCAAAGAATTTTTTGACTCCGTCAAAAAAACCTTTTGATTTGGGCCTGTGCTTCGCTTCGCTCTCACCAGCCATACTTTCGTCCAGTTGCCGCAGCAACTCTTTCTGCTTATCACTGAGGTTAACCGGGGTTTCAATTACCACCTTGCAAACCAAATCACCGACACCACCACCGCGCACCGACTGCACGCCTTTACCGCGTAACCGGAACATTTTTTCGGTTTGGGTTTCCGCAGGGATCTTCAGTTTGATCCGGCCATCCAGGGTTGGTACCGCAATTTCACCACCCAGTGCTGCAGTAGCAAAGCTTAGTGGTACATCGCAGTACAGGTTATTGCCATCCCGCTGAAAAATCGGGTGAGGTTTAACGTTTACCTGCACATATAAGTCGCCTGCCGGCGCGCCATGCATGCCTGCTTCACCTTCACCGGTTAAACGGATCCTATCGCCAGTATCAACCCCTGCCGGAATTTTCACTGACAAGGTTTTGGTTTTCTCAACCCGGCCTTCACCATGACACTTAGTACAGGGCTCAGGAATGATTTTACCGCGACCATTACAGGTTGGACAGGTTTGCTGCACCGCAAAAAAGCCCTGACGCATCGTTACCTGACCTGCACCGTGACAGGTTGGGCAACTCTTGGCCGAAGTGCCTTTTTTAGCGCCTGAACCATCACAGCTGTCGCAGTTAACGTAGGTTGGTACTTTAATATCTACCGACTTACCTTTAACTGCCTCTTCCAGATTCAGTTCGAGGTTATAGCGTAAGTCTGAGCCACGTTGCGCCCGCGACTGGCCGCGACGACCGCCGCCACCAAAAATATCGCCAAACACATCGCCAAATATATCACCAAAGTCACCGGCACCCGCTCCGCCGCCGCCGAAACCACCGCCACCGCGGTTAGGATCTACCCCGGCATGGCCAAAACGATCGTAGGCAGCGCGTTTTTGCTCGTCTGATAAAACCTCATAGGCTTCCTGGACTTCTTTAAACTTCTCTTCCATGCCTTTATCGCCCTGAGTGCGATCAGGGTGAAATTTCATGGCGAGGCGTTTATAAGCCTTTTTGATGTCTTTATCATCGGCGCCTTTAGCGACACCCAATACTTCATAGTAGTCACGCTTTGACATAAATTCAGTGCTTACTTCTTGTCAAAGGGCTGCAGCATGCTGCAGCCCGGGCCCGTATTATTTGTTGTCGTCTTTTACTTCTTCAAACTCAGCGTCAACAACATCGTCATTGCCAGCAGCTTGTTGCTGGCCGGCATCGGCGTCACCCTGCTGGGATTTAGCCTGGGCAGCTTCCATCAGCTTTTGCGAAGCCTGAATTAATGCTTGTGACTTGGCATCAATTTCCGCTTTGTCACTACCTTTCAGAGCGGTTTCCAGCTCACTGATAGCGGTTTCAATAGCGGCTCTGTCATTGCTGGCTAAACTGTCACCCGCTTCTTCCAGTTGTTTGCGGGTAGCATGCACCATGGCATCTGCCTGGTTGCGGGTTTGTACCAGCTCTTCGAATTTTTTATCTTCTTCAGCATGGGCTTCAGCATCACGCACCATGGCGGCAATTTCATCTTCCGATAAACCAGAAGAAGACTTGATGGTGATCTTCTGCTCTTTACCGGTGTCTTTATCTTTCGCCGACACATGTAAAATACCATCCGCATCTAAATCAAAAGTCACTTCAATTTGCGGCTCGCCACGACGACCCGGGCGAATACCTTCTAAATTGAACTGGCCCAGTGATTTATTATCAGTAGCGCGTTTACGCTCACCCTGCAACACGTGAATGGTTACTGCAGCCTGATTATCATCAGCGGTTGAGAACACCTGCGACTTTTTGGTCGGAATAGTGGTATTTTTCTCAATCAGCGCCGTCATTACGCTACCCATTGTTTCAATACCCAGCGACAATGGCGTTACGTCCAGCAGCAATACGTCTTTTACATCACCAGACAGTACCGCCCCCTGAATGGCAGCACCTACCGCTACGGCTTCATCCGGGTTCACGTCTTTGCGCGGTTCTTTGCCAAAGAAAGCAGTAACGGCTTCCTGTACTTTTGGCATCCGGGTCTGACCACCCACCAGGATAATTTCGTTAATTTCGCTAACGCTTAAATCTGCATCGGCTAAGGCTTTTTTCAGCGGCTCTAAAGTACGCTGCACTAAGTCTTCAACCAGTGACTCCAGCTTAGCGCGGGTCACTTTGATGTTTAAGTGTTTCGGGCCTGAAGCATCTGCCGTGATATACGGCAGGTTAACTTCAGTTTGCGATGCTGATGACAGCTCAATCTTAGCTTTCTCAGCCGCTTCTTTTAAGCGCTGCATGGCCAGCGGATCGTTGCGCAGATCCATACCCTGCTCTTTTTTGAATTCGTCTACCAGGTAGTTAATTACCCGGTTGTCGAAGTCTTCACCACCTAAGTGGGTGTCACCGTTGGTCGATAACACTTCAAAGGTTTGTTCGCCGTCAACGTCGTCAATTTCAATGATAGAGATATCGAAAGTACCGCCACCCAAGTCATAAACCGCAATCTTGGTGTCGCCTTTCTTTTTGTCCATACCATAAGCCAGCGCCGCAGCAGTTGGCTCGTTGATAATCCGTTTTACGTCTAAGCCGGCAATCCGGCCCGCGTCTTTGGTCGCCTGACGCTGCGCATCATTAAAATAGGCTGGTACGGTAATTACCGCAGCAGTAACCGGCTCGCCTAAGAAATCTTCGGCGGTTTTCTTCATTTTTTTCAGTACTTCAGCTGAAATTTGCGGTGCAGCCAGCTTTTTGTCTTTCACTTCAACCCAGGCATCACCGTTATCCGCTTTGACAATTTTAAACGGCATAATTTTGATGTCGCGCTGAACTTCTTCGTCTTCAAAGCGACGACCAATTAAACGCTTAATCGCATACAGGGTATTTTTAGGGTTAGTAACAGCCTGCCGTTTTGCCGGCTGACCTACTAGTACCTCGCCATCTTCGGCATAAGCTATAATTGAAGGCGTAGTACGCGTGCCTTCTGCATTTTCTAACACCCGAGGTTTGTCGCCATCTAACACAGCAACACATGAATTGGTTGTACCCAAGTCAATACCGATTATTCTACCCATAACTGCTCTCCACTTATATTCTGAACAATTAAAAATTGCGTTGAGCATTCAATGGGGATTAGCCCTGATCGATTCAAGGTTATTAGTTAAAAAATTTTAGAATTAAGCAGCGCTCAGGCTGAACTTGCAGACGGAACTAACAGACCTGATTGCGGCCCGCACGTTTGGCACGATACAGAGCTTCGTCTGCATTTTTTATTAGTTGCTCGGCATTTTCAAATGCCTGATCTGCGGTCGATGCTACTCCTGCAGAAAAAGTGCAGGTAAATGGCTGGCGGGCTGTATTAAAATGCAATATGACAAAGTTTTCCAAAATCTTCATGGTCAGCTGCTGCGCCTGCTTTGCATCACAATCGGGCAACACCAACATAAATTCCTCACCACCGTAGCGGCCGGCGCGGTCAGTTTTTCGGATCCGTTTTCTTAGTAAGGTTGCTAAGGCAGTAATAACCACATCACCGGTAGCATGACCATAGGTATCATTCACCAATTTAAACTTATCAATATCCAGCATTACTATGCTCAAGGGTTTACCGCTGCGCTCACTTCGCTCATATTCCAGCTCGGCAGCTTCTTTAATGGCACTGTGCTTAATTAAACCGGTTAAGCTGTCTTTCTCAATCAGATTTTTAATTTGTAAACTGCGGGCAAGCCTGACAGTCACCGCCTGCGCCAGTTGAAGATCATCAATCGGCTTAGTTACAAAATCGTCTGCACCATGCGCCAACGCCCGGTTTTGCACACTTTTATTTTGCTCAGATGACAAAAATACGATCGGCAGACGGCGTAACTGAGGATATTGCCTTATTACACCAGCTAACTCAGCACCATTATAATGCGGCATATACATATCCATCAGAATTAAATCAGGTTGAAAGTATATTAACTCGTCAACAATTTTCTGTGGTTGCGTATTAATCTGGGTTTCAATACCTATATTTTGTAATACCAGTTGATAATGCTCTGCCAGCATTAAATCATCATCAACTATATAAACTCTGCCTTTACTACCCGCTGCCTGCTCAAGCAGTTCTGAGATCCTGCTAATCATGTTTGACACATCAAGTGGCTGGACAAAAAAGTCGTCAGCATGCTGCTGCGCGGCCTTAATCCTTAGTGAAAAATCATCCTGCTCTGAAAAAACTAATAACGGGCATTGTCGCTGCTGTAGTAAATTCAGCAATAAACTTTGCTTAAACAAGTCAGCACCATCTGACTGCTTTACCTGACTAAATAGCAGTGCCGGGTTTTCAGTTTGGAGGCGTTTTATACACCCTTCAAAATTGGATATTTGTTGAACTTTATGGCCAAAAGCCTGCAACTGCGTGCTAAGTTCAGTTAATAACTGCGTGTTGTCGAGCATTAACCAAATGTCACGCTGCTCAGCTTTCAATTTTGCATCTGATGATGCAAAAGGTTCGGATGAGCCTAGCACTTGCGAAACAGTTTGTTTAAAAACAAAGAGTTGCTTATTCAATTCCGGTATTTTTAAAGCGCGAAGTTCAGGCGGTAATGCAAGAATGTCCACCACCAGTTGCTCAATCTTGCGAGCAAGATTGCCAAGTATGGCATAACCAAAAGTACCGCTGGCACCAGCAAGTTTATGAGCTTCTGCCTTTAATTGGCTCAATTCGTTACCGGTTTTTTGGTCTAGCGCCAAAGCAAGCATAGCGTCGGCCCTGTCTGGCAGGCTTCGTTCAAAACGTTGCCTTACCCGGCTAAAAGCCTCGCTAATATCAACCTGCGTTTTTGATGACGGCATTACATACTTCCTGACGTTCATTTAGCTTATAATATCTGCCTTTGCTGGCAGAACAAAATAAAAGGTCGAACCTTTTTCTTGCTTCGAACTAAAACCAATAGTACCGCCCATTTGCTGTACCAGCTCTTTACAAATAGCCAAACCCAGCCCGGTACCACCGCTCTGACGCAAATTTGAACCATCGGCCTGGGCAAAACGCTCAAAAATATGGGCATGAAACGCAACAGGAATACCTGACCCAGCATCAATTACTTCAAAAAGCACTTTATCTCGCTGTTGCTTTGCGGTAACCAGTACTTCGGCTTGTTTAGGTGAAAATTTAATCGCATTTGATAATAAATTAGTAAGCACCTGCTGCAACCTCAATGAATCCGCCTGTACCATTAACCCGGCGGCAAGCGGTTGCAAGGTGATATTAACCTGATGCTGCCCCGCAAAAGGTTGCAGATTATCAATTGCTTGCTTTAACTCTGCTTGTACTTGCAGTGACTGGATGTCAAATGGCATTTTGCCAACTGCAAGCTTTTCAACATCCAGCAAATCATTAATCAGTTGCGCCAAACGGTCACTGTTACTGCTGGCCACCTGCATTAATTTCTGCAACTTTTCAGGCACCTGACCTAATTTACCCGAATTCAGCAGAGCAAGCGCACCTTTAATGGCGGTTAACGGCGTTCTGAGCTCATGACTCACAGTTGAAATAAAAGCGTCTTTCATTTGCTGCAACTGCATCCGCTCGGTTACATCCTGCACCGAGCCAACCAGAATTTGATCAGGGTTGTCTGCAACCGGTAGTAATCTGGCCAGTTCATGCACCCAACGAATAGCACCGTCAGGGCGGATAATCCGGTGTACGACATCATGTAAACCCATTTCCAGTGCATGCTGTTCACTGGCCGTAACCAGATCTCTGTCATCAGGGTGTAAGGTGCTTTTAAATAAGGCAACACTGGGAGTAATATTTTCATCAAAACCAAAAATCTGGTAAATAACCGGTGACCACCACAGCTCACCAGTAACCAGCGACGCTTGCCAAAAACCAATTAATGCCGTTTCACTGGCCATTTCCAGCCGTTGCTGGCTAAGCTTATATTCTTTGTTAAGCCGTTCCAGCTCTAAATAGTGCTGTTTTGTGGTAGTAATATCTTCAAGATAACCGTGCCAGAGGGTACTGCCATCGGGCATAGCCTCTGGCGTAGCGCGGCCAGACAGCCAGATTAGCTGTTTGTTATCCAGAAAAACCCGGTACTGATGTTGCCAGAGTGACAAGTTTGCCGCTGATTGTTCGATACTGTTAGCCAGTTCAGCCAGATCGTCCGGATGAATTTTACTGAAAATAAATGTCGCATCGTCTTTTACCTGCTCAGGCAAAGCACCATAAATTTTCTGAAGATTATTACTGGCGTAGGGAAAACATGCCCGGCCATCCGGCCACTGCTGATACTGATACACTACGCCCGGTAACTGAGAGGTTAGCTTTAACAACTGTTGTTTTAATGTTTTTTCTTCAGTGATATCCAGAATAAAACCATCAAGAAAGTTCACTTCACCTTGCTCGTTATATTCTGCCCGGCCACGTTCTTCTACCCAACGTATAACGCCGCACTTATGAATAATCCTATACTGCAATAGCCAGCTTTGGTTATCATTAATGGCCTGACCCACAGCTAAATCTAACCGTTCGTGGTCATCAGGATGAATAACACTGGCATAGCTGCGAACTTCATTGTTAATAAAATCGCTGGCCGGATAACCGGAAAGCGGGTCGATGCTGCCACTCATATACAGCATAGTCCAGTCTTTATCAGCCTTGCAGCGATAGGTAATACCAGGAATGTTAGCAACCAGAGTTTGAAACTGATCACGGCTGGCTTTGAGCTCCAGCTCAGCTTGTTTTTGCTCGGTAATATCAGCATGGGTGCCGTACATCATCAATGGTTTGTTATCTTCGGTCCAGCTTACTACCCGGCCCCGATCATGCACCCAAACCCAATCGCCATTTTTGTGTTTCATCCGGCATTTACAGTCGTAAAATGCCAACTGGCCAGCAAAGTGCAATTCTAACAACCGGGCTGATTCAGCCAGATCATCCGGGTGGGCAAAAGATAACCAGGTATTGATATCTACCGGCAACAACTCGTTCAGGGTATAACCCAATATCTCTGCCCAACGCTCATTGAATATCGTGGCACCGGTTTGCACATTCCACTGCCAGGTACCAATCTGGGTCCCCTCCAGTACCGAGCGGTTCATCAGTTCACTGGCGGCAAGTTGCTGATGCGACTGTTCTTGCAACCGGTCAGTAATTTCCTGCTCTACTACTTTGGCAAAATTAGCCAGGATCTGGCGCTCGCCCTGGTTAAGCTGGCGGGGTTTTTGGTCAATAATACAAAGGGTGCCAATGCGATGGCCTTGATGAGCTAACGGCACTCCGGCATAAAAACGGATATTGGGCGCGCCGGTAACCAGGGGGTTATCAGCAAAACGCGGATCCTGGCTGGCATTTGGGATTTCAAAAATATCGTCACTTAAAATAGCATGGCCACAAAAGGAAATATCACGGCCTGTCTCGCAAGCATTCAATCCCTGGCGCGATTTAAACCACTGTCGGTCTTTATCTACCAGCGAAATTAAGACAATTTCAGTACCCAGACATTGCTGCACCAACGAGGTTAACCGATCAAACCTGGGTTCAGCGGCAGTATCCAGCAATTCAGTGCCAGCAAGCGCCAGCAAGCGGCTGTGTTCGTTTGATGGTATTATTGGTGGCTGCATTGGTTCTCCGGGGATCCCGTTGCGTTAGTCACAACATTAACAGGCTGTTGAACAGGCGAAACACAAAGGTTAAAGCTTAACCAGAAGGTTGCCCCCTGGCCAGGCTCAGAAACAAAACCGATATTACCTGCCATTTTCTCAGTGAGCTCTTTACTTATTGCCAGTCCCAGCCCGGTGCCGCCCTGCTGCCTGGTACTGGCCGCGTCATTCTGAGCAAATTTTTCAAATATCCGCTCTTTAAAATCATCAGCTATACCTTGACCCAAATCACTTACCTCAAGCCTGGCAAAAGCAGCGTCAGCATACATTTTAACCTTTACTATGGCATCAGCAGGCGAAAATTTAATGGCGTTCGATAATAAATTGGTCACTACCTGCACAAAGCGGCCAGCATCTATCCGGGCAAATAACGGCTCAGTGGCAAAATCAGTTTGCAAAGTCACTTTGTACTGAGCGGCGTAACTGGAAATTTCATCAATCGCCTGTATTACCAGCGGCTGTAATGGCTGCACCTCCAGTGACAACTGGAACTTGCCGGCAGTCAGTTTTTCTATATCAAGCAAATCATTGATTAAGCGGCCAAGTCGCTTACTGTTGTTCTCAGCTAATTGCAGCAGGCTAGCGACTTTTCCTGGTAGCTCACCCAGTCTGCCAGAGTTAGCCATCTTTAACGCGGCATATAAGGATGTTAATGGTGTACGTAACTCATGGCTTACGGTAGAGATAAATTCATTCTTCAGCTTTTCATTACGATGCCGCTCTGAAATATCTTTTGCTACCCCTAAATAGCCAGTGACAGTCCCAGACTCACTTAAAATAGGTGTTACCGTCAACGATACTGGCAAGCAACTGCCATCTTTCCGAACATATTGCCACTGCCGGGTGTCAGTACCCTGCTGCTCTGCCAGCACCACAAAAGCCCGGAAACCTGCAACAGGCTGCTTTAACTGTACTGTTAACTCTTGCGATCTTTGCATTACCTCATCAGCCACATGCAGGATGGCCGGTGATTGCTTATCCACTAATTCTGCAGCACTGTAACCAAGCAGCTTTTCTGCCCCGCGGCTGAAATAACTGATAATTCCATCCTTATTCGTAGCAATAATAGAGAAATCGGAAGCAGCAGCCAGAATGGCTTCAAGCTGACTGTTTGCCTGCTGCAATTGTTTAGTTTGCTCATTAACTTTTCTGACCAGCTCAGTTTCATTCGCTTTGCCAATGGTAAAAGCGGCAGCTAGCTCCCGGCTCATAGCCTGCAAGTTCTGTCCCAGGGTATGGTATTCTTCGACTTTACTGGTCGGAATATCCGTATCAGCTCCGGCAGCAATACTGGACTTTAATCTTTCGCTGGCGAGCGCCAACCTGTGCAGTGGCAAACTGATAACCCTGCTCAGCCAGTTTGCAACTAAGGTGACCAGCAATAAAAAGGCCACTAACAGGGTTAGATGACGGGCACTATCCTGTTCAAGTTTACTCATCACCTCCCGGGCGCTGAATTCAATAACAATAGCACCAACACCTTCTAAGGTGACAGGGTGCTGCACAAGTACAAAGCGGCTCTGGCCCCAACGCTGCAAAAGTGGCGACACCCCCTCCGGCTGCCAGTGCGAAAAACCTGGCTCAGGCATCGAATTTACAACGTTATTCAGGCTTGTGATTAACCCTGAGCTATTTAGCACCCTGCCATTGTTATCGAGTACCAGTACACTGATACTCTCTTCAGGTAAAGCCTGTTCCAGCAATCCAGTAACCTCAGTGGTTGTAAGCTGTTGCAGGGATGCGTGCTTCTGCAATTGTTTGTGTAACGTATCGGCCAGCCATTGCAGCCTTTGCTCAACATTAAAAGTGTATTCAGCCTGCAGCTTTCGGGCATCCATTAATAAAGGAGTGCAACCGACAAATAAGGTTAAGGCAATCAGAATATGGAATAACAGCTGGCGCAAACTAATTAACGGCAAAACCAAAAAGCGGTCAGCCCAATGCTGCGACTGCAATACCAATATCAGCAGGCTGGCAAGTAAGGTGTTAAACACCCCATTGGTCATCTGTTTCAAGGCGATAAGCACCGCGGTTTGCCATTTAACATCCAGGCCGTATGCGTAAAACAGGCTGACGGCTGGTAAGCCGGCGCATAACCAGAACAACAGATCCAGCTTTACCAGATTAAGACCGTTCTCCGGCCGCCAACGCCAACTTAACCAGATAATTTCAGCGGTAAAAACTAACCAGGCATAAGGATGGCCCCAGATAAACAGCGTAACCGCAGCAGCCGCACAACCAACTACAATTGCGGCAGTGCGTCCCAACACCAATAACGCCAGTACGGCGATGGCTGAACCAAAAATAAACTCAACACTGAAAAACAGCGGTAGCCTGGTATAATTCAAACCAACTGCGGCAAGCACAAATAACAGTAACAAACACAAATATCTGGGGCTGGGCGCAGTAATTATGCCTTGCTTAGCCGTATTGGTCATAACACCTGCCCTCTGACCTGCAATCTAGGATGTAATGTGTTGTTGATAAAGCTCGCTGAGGGTGTCGCCCAGTTCCATTGGCTCAAACGGCTTTTCGATAATACCAATTGCGCCGACATCTAAATACCGTTGTTTCTCCGATTGCTGTATTTTTGCTGTCATAAACACCACTGGCGTATTTTTCAGCGAAGGCAACTGGAGCAACGCAGCCATCGTTTGCAGGCCATCCATCTGTGGCATCATTACATCCAATAAAATTAGCTGTGGGGCAAACGCCTCCGCCTGAGCTAAGGCACTTTGACCACTGTCACAGCTTAATAAGGTAAAGCCAGCAACATCAGTCAGGGCTATTTCTGCCACGGCCCTAATAGACTCATCATCTTCTACGTGCATTACCCGTTGTAAAGTCATTGGTTTACCTCGATAGTTCAGTTAAGGTTCTTTTAAGATATTTAGCTAATAATTCAGTATTTATCCGGCTTTTACTAAATACTGCCTGCACTTTTAGTTTATTTTCAACACTTACGTCCTGTGCTGAAAAAATGACCACGGGAATATTGCCCTGTGTTTCAGAAATACTAGTGAGCAAACTGATGCCATTACCATCAGGTAAACCTAAATCCAGCAAAATCAAATCAAAATGCTCTTTGCCTAATGTTGCTCTGGCTTGTGATAACGTTGCGACTGCAAAGTATTCACATTGATTCTCCAGTTGCAAACGCATAATGGCGACAATATCGCTGTCATCTTCGACATGCAAAATTCGATGATTGCGCTCCTGCCGGGGCAGCTGGCTTAATAACTGCCCCAGTTTTAAACTGAGAATTTCCGGGCTTACCGGCTTCTCTATCCAGTCTATGGCATTAGCTAAAGCAGCCAGTTGCAGTTTGCCACGTTCAATATGTGCTGAAATAACTAACACTGGCAAATTTTCGGTCGCAGGATTATCCCGTAACCGCAAAAAAAAGTCGGCGCCATTTTCGTTTTGTAATTTTAAATCCAATGTAATGGCGGCATATTTTCGTTCAGCCATTTTCTGCCAAGCTGCCTGGCTATCGGCAACCCAGTCTGCCTGGTATTGTTCAGCTCTTAAAAACTCGCAGAGCAAATGCGCCGTATCTGGGTCGTCTTCAATAACCAGAATGGCATCAGGGCTATTTACCGGCAAGGCTGCCCGGTAAAGCGGTAATTCCAGCCAAAACGTTGCGCCCTCACCCGGACATGAACTGACTCCAATCTCACCTCCGGATTGCAGCACTATTTCTCTACTTATAGCCAAACCTAAGCCAGTACCGGATTTTACCTGTTCAGTATTCTGATCTAATTGCGAAAAGCGCTGAAACAGGCGTTGCTGATCAACCTCCGAAATGCCCGGCCCCTGGTCTTGTACTGAAATTCGCACACGTTCATCAGTAATTTCAGCGGCCAGTGAAACTTCTGCATTAGCCGGTGAAAACTTAATGGCATTGGACAATAGGTTGGTTAACACTTGTTGAATTCGCGCTGCGTCTACCAATAAATGCACTGGCGGACAACTCACTACGTTTAGCGTTATAGCATGCTGCGTAGCAACAGGCTGATTGTGCTCAATCGCGTCTTGCAACAGTTTTGGTAAAAAAACCGGTGCTGCTTCAAAACGAAGCTTACCAGCCGTTAGCTTATCTATATCCAGCAAATCATTAATTAATATATTTAAACGCTGGCTATTTTTATGAGCAATAGTTAACAGTTTTTCTGCCTTCGGGCTTAATTCACCACCAATACCACCTAACACTAAGCCAAGCGAACCGCCAATAGACGTTAGTGGCGTTCTAAGTTCATGACTAACGGTTGATACAAAATCATCTTTGAGTTTTTCGATACGTTTAATGTCACTGATATCCTTGATAATCGTCCAGATAAACTTTTCATCCTGCGCGTCGCTAAACAGGACACCGTTCAGTTCAATATCTATCAGCTCGCCATTCTTGTGGCGATATTGCTTTATGTAAGGGCCGTAACGCCCGGTTTCTGTCAGTGCTTTGAGTTGTTGCTGCTCAGCCTCGGCATAACGTTCCGGGGTTAAATCCCAGTAACTAAGCTGCTTTAACTCCTCTGGTGTATAGCCCACCAGCTGCTCCATGGCAGGGTTCGCTTCAATATAAGCACCATCACTAAAACGGTTTAGTAAAATTGGAAGCGGCGAGAGCTGATACAGCGCTGATAGTTTTTGCTCTGACTGTCGTAATAGGGCTTGCTGATCAGCCACCTCATGCTGTGCCTGACGTCGCAGGTGAGACACCAACACCAGCCCCAGCGCAAGCAGCAATAACGTTGCAGCTAACCAGATCAGCCAGATGAGATTGTCCGCTTTTTGCTGGGTATAAATTTGTGCGGTAACATCCTGCCAACTTATGCTAAGTAGTTGTGCTTCGGGTTGGTTTTCACCCCAAACCGGTATCGGCAGCAGTGAGACCAGATAGTCTCTGTCATCGTAGCTAAGCTGTAGTTGCCGTGCTTCAGTAAGCTGTTGCGGCAGGGCGTTACTGTCGAGCCAATAACGTAATGGCGAAAATGATGCCGGCGTGCTCCAATATTCACTCTGATACCAATTTTGCTGCAGCTCGGGGTTAAGTACATCAGTAATATCTGGCACCACTAACAGTGCCATCGAAATAATAGCTGAGCTGTTATCACTGCCGGTATCAGTTAAACCGGCCTGAACCTGTAAAAAGGCTTTTTGTAAGTCTACGCCAAACTCAACAGCACCCTGTACCTTACCCTGCTGATCAGTTACCGGCACTACAGCACGTTGCCCCAGACCATGCCGTCCCAATTCTATCCCGACCGTGCTTTCACCACTGTTAAGGCTTTGCATAACCAAAGGCCGAACATCGGCTAACCGATCACTGTGCCGCTCTGGCCGGTGAGCACGTAAAAAAGTGTAAGCATCAGGTGCAAGATGCAAGTGCAATTGGCTTGCACCATAAGGAAGTAAGGTTTGCCAGTAGTGGTTTAACAGTGGTAACGCCTGGGCACGTAACAGACCAAGTTCAGTTTCCTGGTCATTTATTCGATAGCTCGCAGCTGCAGAGAGCAGTAATTGTTTAATTTGCTGATCCGCTGCAACCAGCTGCGCAGATAACATAACTTGCTGTCGGGCATCATAATTTAATTGTGCTAACTGGTTTAATTGCAACTGATGTAAATGGCTTAGCCGGGCAGTAAAACTTTGCTGGCGCTGCTGCATGGCATACCAGGCCGAAGCCAGCATAATCAGCAATACGGCGGCAGTGATCAACAGATAAAGGTTAGTGTCAGAAAAATAACGCTGCTTTATTTTGTTAATCATCGCTTTAACCACTCCTTTCATATCATTTCAGCATTAACCAGCTGACACTGAATTGCAAGCGTAACGATGAGCTGTAATTAAAAAAGGAAAATAGTCGACTTTTATGTAAATTATTTTGCTAAAGTTAATAAACATATTAAATATGACTATTAAAACCAGCATGGCTAACTCACTCAGCGGCAACAAATGGCGCACTATGCAACTGCAGTACCGTAGAAATTTATTACATAAAGCAGCTGAGCTACAAAAAAGCTGGTTGTTGTTTAACGAAAATGCCAACCAGGATGCATTACAGCAATTGCAGCGACTAAGCCATCAACTGGCTGGCTCGGGCGCCATATATGGTTTTCCTGAAGTCTCGCAGCAGGCATTACAGCTAAATAAGTTGCTGTATAGCGATTATGTCAGCGATAACGCCACGCTAAGCTTTATCCACAACGCCGTGTTAGCACTTGTCGATGAACTTATAAATGACAGCACTATAACTCCGGTGACACCAAGCCTTGGCGGTAGCTTTAGCCTTGCTGGCTCTGGCAAAATCAAGGTGATATTCGTTGATGACGATACCGATTTATTACAGCATCATGCTCAGGCTTTAACTGACGCTGGTTATGCGGTAATTGCGCTACAGGATGTTAAACAATTAGCCGAGACCGTTCGGCAGGAGCAACCGCTGGCGGTAATTTGTGATATGGAATTTCCCGAAGGCGAAACTGCCGGGGCCGATTATATACAACAGGTTAGACAAGAGCAGGGAGCCTCCTTTCCGGTGTTGTTTATTTCAGCTTACGATAATTTTAGTAACCGGTTGGCGGCAGTCCGGGCAGGCAGCAGCCACTATTTAGCCAAACCGGTCAGTGCAGAAAAATTATGCCAAATGTTAGCTACTTTGTTACAAAAACCAGAGCAAGACCCTTACCGTGTCATGCTGATTGATGACGATAACGATGTACTACGTTTTTACCGCCAGATACTAAAACTTGCTGGCTACCAGGTCTATTGTTGTCAGCAGCCCAAACAAGCTTTGCAACTGATCTTGCGACATTTACCCGAGCTGGTGCTGATTGATCTGCATATGCCAGAGTGTCATGGGCTGGAGCTGGGGCAAATTATCCGTCAGCACAGTGAACTCATCGACACCCCGCTGGTGTTTATGTCCGCAGATGAAAGCGTTGATGAAAAACTGGCGGCAGTGCGCCTGGCCGGTGATGAGTTTATTCATAAACCGATAGCACCGTGGCGCTTGCTGATGGTGGTAGAGGCCAGAGTGAAGCGTAGCCGCTTGCTGCGCCAGCAAAAGCGCCAGCTAATGCGCCAGCCGGAACTGATTCAACAGTTAGATACCTTAACAGCACTACCGACGCTACGGCAGCTGCAGCGGGACATTACCGTTTTACAACAGCAGCAGCTACCATTTTATTTGTTAAAACTAGATATAAATAAATTTCACCTGGTAAATGATGTATATGGCCACAGCACGGGCGATTTACTACTGCAAACTGCAGCGTGGCGCCTGGCGCAACAACTGGAAACGGAAGATAAGTTGTACCGGCAAAACGGTGATGAATTCTGGCTGCTGTTGCCTACCGACGATACCGCAAGTGTGAATAAACTGGCTGAAAAACTCTTGTTTCAACTGTCGCAATACACTGACGATTTACTCAAAGACATTAACCTGACGGCCAGTATTGGTATCTGCCGGCCGGAAAATCATAGTGAACAGGCCGACACATTGCTGCAGCAAGCTAATATGGCGTTACATGAAGCTAAGAAAAATAGCGGTTATCAAATTCGACATTACAACAGTAGTATGCAATCTGAGATCAGCCGGCGCTATCAGATACAGCAAGGTCTGAAACCAGCACTGCAGCAACAGGCCTTTTATCCGCTGTACCAACCCATTGTTGATAACAGCGCTCAACTTTGTAGTGTCGAACTTTTGGCCCGTTGGCAACACCCTGAGCTGGGCTTTATCAGCCCGGAGGTTTTTATTTCAATGCTGGAAGAAGAAGGCCTGATAACCTTTTTAACGATGCAAATGTTGCAACAGGGTATCTGCCAGCTGGCTCACTGGCGTAAAACCAAGCCTAATCTGCGTTTAAGCATTAATTTTAGCGCAGCTGATATTGCTAACCCTGATCTGGTTCCGCATTTAACGGCCTTGCTGGCTAAACATGCTTTGCCGGCAACAGCACTTATCATAGAAATTACAGAAAGTATTCTGATAGAGCAAAGTGATGTTGTAATGAGTCAGCTGTCCAGCCTGAAGCAGTTAGGTGCCAGTATCGCGTTAGATGATTTTGGCACAGGTTTTTCTTCATTAAGCTACCTGGACCGCTACCCGGTAGATATTCTGAAAATTGACCGTAGCTTTATCAATAAGTTAGACGATACAAAAGCACGGCGCCTGACTTTAGCCATTATTCACCTGGCGCAAGAGCTAAACCTTAAAATAACCGCCGAAGGCGTTGAGCATCCTCAACAGTTAATTTTACTGCAACAAGAGAACTGCCATTACTTTCAGGGTTACTATTTCAGTAAACCCGTGCTACCGGCAGAGATTAATAATCTGGTGTTGTCACTTTAAAAATGATCTTTTATTCAGATTCAAAGCTGCGTACCTTGGGTAATATCTGGTCCGGCTCAATTATAAGATGGCAACAAACCACTATCCTCTGCCGGTGCCAGCGCAGTGGTAAACCAGAAAACTGCGCCACCCACTGCACTTTGCTGATAACCAATCTCACCGCCCATTAACTCTGTAAGCTGTTTGCAAATAGACAAACCCAAGCCCGTACCTTCGTACTGCCTGCCTGTTGCGTCATCTTGCTGGCGGAACTGACTAAACAGCAAAGGAATAAAATCTTCAGATATTCCGGGCCCCTGATCGGTAATAGTGACTTTAACAAAGCCAGCTATTATTTCAGCGTCTACCTTTATGACGCTGTTGGCGGCTGAAAACTTTTTGGCATTTGAGAGTAAATTAGACATTATTTGTAAAAAACGGCCGGCGTCCGTCTGGATCTTGATATCTGACAAAGGTTGCCTGATTTCTATCCGTATTTGTTTTGCTGGCAGGTAATGCAGCAGTTCATCACTTGCCTGATGCAACAGGCTGGTTAAAAATTCCGTTTGTAAATTTACAGACAGCTGACCGGCAGAAAGTTTTGAGAAATCTAAAATATCCACAATCAGCTGCTTTAATCTGTCGGCATTTTTTACGGTGAGATCTATTAGATTCTGACTTTGCGCTGTCAAAACAGACTTCTTATCAACACTCAGCAGTTTAAGCGCACCAAGAATAGAGGTAAGTGGCGTTCTGAGTTCATGGCTGACATTGGCAATAAAAGTATCCTGCAAGGCCTGATACTGCTTGCGCTGCTGAATATCAGTGATAATAACGATAAACCTGAATGCTTGTAATGTGGTAAATGACTCCAATTGTCTTAACTGTACCTGCACATCAATTTTCCGACCGTCGGTTAACTGCAACCTAGTTTCAAAATCGTGCAATACCATTGGCTGCACGGCAGTAACACCTGGTTCAGACGGCGAACAAAAAGCGTTGAACAAATTTTCTGGTAAGCAAAGCCAGTCTCCGATACGACTTTTAATCAATGTATCCGTTGCTGTTTTGAAAATGAGTCCGGCACCACTATTCGCAAACCTGATACTGCCATCAGCGGCAAGTGCCAGGATGCCTACATCCTTGACGCCATCCATTACCGTTTGCAGGATTTGTCTGCCAGACTCAGCCTCTGTTGCAAACTCTTGTATTTGCTGCCTGTTTTTTAATAATTGCTGCTCGAATTCAGCCCGGTGCTGTGCCGGCAACATAACCCAGCGAAAGCAGGCTATTTCGCCAAAAAAACCTTGTTGGGCATTTAGCAGCATCGGAATTTGAGTTGATGCTGCGCCGTTAACTTGCAGATATATCTCTCTTATCACGCTCTCTTTACGTAGCATTGGCAAAATGTGCGTTTGCAAAAAAATCTGGCCCGCCCGGGGGAGTATGCGTTCCAGCCTGTCAGGCAGTGCCTGCTCGGTTAAAGCAAACGCTGTTTGTGCCCACTGATTAATAAACAGAATAGTGCCGCCGGTATCAGTCACTATTACCGCGCAGGGTAACGCATTCAGTTCACCCAGATTGTTCAACAGTTGAGTTCCTGCTGCAAAAAGCGCTGCATAGCCTCAATCACCAGCGCCGGATGACTCATATGCGCAGCGTGCCCTGCGACATCGAGAGTAACCAATTGACTATCTTTTATTTGCTGGTGGACAAATTGGCCAACTTCGATTGATGCCAGGGCGTCTTCTTTGTGCTGCAATATCAATGTCGGTACTGCAAGTTTTGCAAAATCGGCTCTGTTGTCGGCAAAAAAAGTAGCATGGGCAAATTGTCTGGTAATAACAGGATCGGTAGAACAAAAACTGTCTGATAACTGGCCGGCAATCTGCGGATCGGCGCCCGCACCTGCGACAACAGGAGCAAGGTAATTAGCCCAGCCGAGGTAATTTTGATCCATCAGCTCTATCAAGCCTGCTAAATCTGCCTGTTCAAACCCGCCCTGGTAATCCGGCGGAACATTCAGAAAACAAGGTGAGGGGCCAAGTAAAATCATTGACTTAAAAAGCCCTGGCCTGCGATTAGCAGCAAGAATGCCAATACTGCAACTTACTGAATGACCAACAAAAATAATATCAGCAGATAATCCTAACGCATCACAAATTTCAAGTATATCTTCAGCATAACCGTTAAGGCTGGCATAACGCGAAAAGCTGTACTGGCTGATATCTGACTGGCCACTACCGACAAAATCAAACAGAATTTGTTGGCTGCAATGTTCAAAAGCGGGGGTAACAGCAGCCCACATTGCCTGGCTGCAGCCAAAACCGTGAGCATACATAATAATTGGAGCATTTTTTGAACCCGTGACTTTTACATTGTTTCTTTTCAGGACATTCATCATGCTCTCCGGCAGGGATTCTGGCATCAGTAACCGTTAAAAAAACAGCCCTGCATCTATTTACCTGTAGATTAGCTGAATATAACTGCTGCAATAAGTGAGCGCCAGCAATCTAAGCACTTTGTTGATCCAGCAGATACACCAGATGCTGATACTCAATCCCGCTATGCCGCGATAAGCCAATCTCACAAGTGCGGCTGCTCGACACCCCTCGTGAGCACTTACTTACCTGCGCCGCTAAGTTTGATAGCGCAGACGCATTCAACTCTGGCAACACAAAGCCTTTATCGCCGGCAAAGCCACAACAACTGATCCCTTCGGGTATCACCACCTGCCCGGTACAGGCAGCGGTTAATTGCTGCAGTTTTGCGCTCTGGCCCAACTGGCTGGCGCTACAGCTAATATGCAACGCCACCGGCTCTGGCTGCGGGGTAATGGTTAGTTTTGGTAACACATGCTGATACAGAAAGTCGATACTGTCGATTATCTTCAATCTTGAATCCAGTTTACCCTGCAGGGTTAAACTGCAAGGGCTGCTATCAGAATAAATCGGGATCTGACCCCAATTACTTGTTGCCAGCAACCACTGGTTTAGTTCAGTTTGTTTCTGTTCAGCCGCGGCAAACTGACCTTTTGACTGAAACGGCATGCCACAGCACTGGCTGGCCAAACCCTCAGCAACAATCAGCTGATAACCTGCTTTGGCCAGTAAGTCAGTACTTACCTGCATTAAGCTGCGACTGTCCCGGCTATTGGCTTGCGGCGCCATTACCCGGCTGCTGCAACTGGCCAGATAGATCACTGGCGTAAGGGTGCTGTTTGCGGGCGTTGTGCTATCAGTGGCTGTTAGTTTTTTACGATTAACCGAAGGCATCGCCCGGTGCCAGCCGGGTATCACCTTTTTGAGAAGCTGCCCTGCCCTCAGGCCAAAACGCGCTATGGCGCTAACACCGGCAAAATGGCGTGCCATCAAAGCCGCCATACCCTGCCAGCGCCGGTTCTGTTCAGCCCGCAGCGCCCGGGTTAACTCGCCGGTATTAATGCCGACCGGACAAGCTGTACTGCACATACCACAGGCAGCACAGGTATCATTGCCGGCATACTGATAGGCTTTGCGCAGTGCCTTCAGCCGCTTTACATCTTCGCCGGTTGCCTGCAGGCGGGAAATTTCGCGCTGGGTTACAATGCGCTGCCGTGGCGTCAGCGTCAGTTTTCGCGATGGGCAAACAGGTTCACAAAAGCCACATTCTATGCATTTGTCTACCAGCGGGTTCGTCGCTGGTAACGGTTTTAAATTTTGCAGATGCAACTGCGGGTTATGGCTTAGCACCACATCGGGATTAAGGATATGCTGTGGGTCCAGCAGATTTTTAAGCTTCCACATCAGCTGATAAGCATCCTTTCCCCACTCCAGCTCAACAAAGGGCGCCATATTCCGGCCAGTGCCATGCTCGGCTTTTAGCGAGCCGCCAAATTCTGCCGCCACCAGCTGCGTCACTTCTTGCATAAAGTTGTCGTAACGCTTAACTTCTGCCGGGGTGTCAAAGCCCTGGGTGAAAACAAAGTGCAGGTTACCTTCCAGCGCGTGGCCAAAAATAATGGCTTCGTCATAGCTGTATTTAGCAAACAATTGCTGCAGCCGGGCCACACCTGCAGCCAGTTGCGCCAGCGGAAAAGTGACATCTTCAATAATTACTGTAGTACCAGTGTCGCGCACTGCACCGACTGCCGGGAAGGTACCCTTGCGTATCGCCCAAAGCTGGTTATATACCGCAGGGTCAGTACTGAAATCAACCTGCCGCTCCAGCTCAAAGCCCTGCACCACCGCCCGTAACTGCGCTAATTGCTGCTGTAAGGTCTGGCTGGATATTGCGGTGCTTTCAATCAGTAAAGCACAGGCATTAGCGGATACTTGTTTCACCCAATCCGGCATGCCGGCTTTGTGCTCAACGGAGCGCAAGCTGCGCCGGTCCAATAGCTCGACCGCCGCTACCGGCAACGGTTTTAATAAGGTTACTGCCTGACAGCATTGCTCTACAGATGGAAACACCAGCAGGCTACTGGCCCGGTGCGGGTAATCCGGCACAGTGTTATAAGTGATGGCACTGATAAAACCGAGGCAGCCCTCAGAGCCGACCATAAGGTGAGTCAGAATATCAATCGGATCGGTAAATTCGGTTAATGCATTCAGTGAAAAACCGGTGGTATTTTTTAAGCGGTATTTATGGCGGATTTTAGCGCACAACGCCTCGTCAGCGCGGGTTTGCCCGGCTAATGACGACAACTCAGCCAGCAACTCTGGGTGGCTGTGTTTAAATGCCTCAACACTGGCGCTATCTTCGGTGTCCAGCACGGTGCCATCAAATAAAACAAGGCGCATCGCCGCCAGGGTATTAAAACTGTTATGGGCAGTACCGCAGCACATACCACTGGCATTATTGGCAACAATGCCGCCAATTTTACAGCTATTAATGGACGCCGGGTCTGGGCCGATTTTACGCTGAAACTTAGTCAGCATGCTGTTGGCCGCGGCGCCAATTACCCCGGGTTGCAACCGGATTTGCTCACCGAGGCCGCGCACCTCGCGCTGCTGCCAGTTCTCGCCCAGCACCAGCAGCACCGAATCTGTTACCGCCTGACCGGATAAACTGGTACCCGCCGCCCGAAAGGTAACAGCCACTTTATGCTGATTTGCCAGCTTCAGCAGTGTCACCACTTCTGCCTCAGATTCAACCCGCAGCACTAATTTGGGCAGTAACCGATAAAAGCTGGCATCGGTGCCATACGCCAGGGTAGCGATAGGATCGTCAAAATAGCGCGACGCGGGGATCAGCTGTTTTACAGCCTGAATAAACTGCGGTGGCATGCAAACCTCTGGCGAAAAACACTTAACGTAGACTAACCGATAATAAGGTAACAGCAGAGTAGTTATCGAAATTTTATTTATGCAAAGCAAGTCTGTTTTTTGCTTGCGATATGATTGGGTTTCACCAGAGCGACTTATCTGACAGCCATTACTGTAGTTAATAAAAAACCGGCAAAAGCCGGTTTTTTATTATTAAAATCAATCTATTCCGGTGCCTTTGACACCCCAACCATAGCCGGGCGCAATAAACGGCCATTTAATTCATAACCTTTTTGCATTACAAAAGTCACGGTATTAGGTGCGACATCTGCAGATGGTTGAATGGTCATCGCCTGATGTAAATCCGGGTTAAATGGCTGACCTTGCGGGTCAATTTGCTGTACACCGTATTTAGCAACGGTGTCCAGGAAGCTCTTCATGGTCAGCTCTACGCCTTCTACAATACCGGTAAAAGCTTCATCTTCGCGATTAATAAACGCCAGCGCCCGCTCCAGATTATCCACTACCGGTAATAAGTCACCGGCAAATTTTTCCAGGGCAAATTTATGGGCCTTTTCCACGTCCTGGCTGGCACGACGACGGGCGTTTTCAGCATCAGCTTTAATTCGCAGCATTAAATCCTGCTGGTCAGCCAGCTTAGCTTGCGCCTGCGCCAGTTCAGTTTCCAGTTTAGAAATGATCGCTTGCTCACCAGACAATTCAACGGTATCAGCCTGATCGTTGGCCGTACTTTCCGGCGCGGTGGTGTCCTGCTTAATCTCTTCAGCCTGCTCGTTCGGCTTTGTTTGCTCGGTCATGCTAACTACTCCAAATGAAAGTAGGTGTATTATGGGGATGGATTCTGTCGATTCAAGTTTAAATTTAAGTGATGGGCGCACGCTTCCACTAATGGTACCAATTTGGCGTAGTTCATCCGTCTGGGTCCTAACAAAGCAATAAAGCGGTGTGGCTTAGTTTGGTAGCGCTGGCTGATCACACTAACCGCTGCCAGTTCAACAAAGCCAGACTCTTTACCCAGAATGAGTTTTGGGTGCTCATCGGTAGTAATTTTCTGCAATAAATTTATTAAGCCGGCTGGCTGCTCCAACATCTGAAAAACCTGCTGCAACGCCGGATTATGCTGGTATTCCGGGCTTAATACTAATTGATGCTGGCCAAAAATAAGCGGTTGATGCTGCAAAAACTCATCCAGACTCAGTTGCCCCAGCACGTTATTGATCAATAGTTGGCTACAACCACTTTCATTTTTTGCGATGCCAGCAAGACGGGCAATACCGTCCTGCCACTGACCATTGGCCAACGCCGCATTAAGCAAACACAGCACTTTACCCAGAGTGGCACTGTCGATACTCTGGGCGCAGTCGAGTACCCGGTGTAAAATATCGCCATCCTCGTCAATTACAACCAGCAGCAAGCGGTCACTGGCCAGCCGAACTAAATCAATTTGTCTTACCTCACGGCCACTGGCTTTGGGTGCACTGATAATGGCCACACAGCCTGTCAGGTTAGTCAGCAACTGGCCGGCTTGCTGGCACAATAACGATACTGGCAGGGTGGGCACCAGCCGCCGTTGAATTTCTGCCTGCCAGCGGCCACTAAGTGGTTGCATAGTAAGCATTTTATCGATAAACAAGCGGATACCACTGGTGGTGGGTACCCGGCCGGCAGAAGTATGAGGTGAACGGATAAAGCCCTGTTGCTCCAGTTGCACCATGGTATTGCGGACGGTGGCGGAACTGACATCCAACGCCTGATTTTCAGCAATCAGCTTGCTGGATACCGGCAAGCCATCAGCCAGATATTGCTCAACGATCAGCTTTAAGATTAACTCTGCCCTGCTTAGCGCCACCGCCATACTACAAAATACCTTATTCAGTGTTGGCTATTGATCTGGGGGCTAAAATAGCAATATCAAGTTGATATATCGCTAAAAGAAGCCGGAAGCTGGTCGCCGGCCGATGTGGCCGCTATACTGGCAAAATGCCAGCCAGGAACCTCCTTATGAGCCATACTTTTACTAAAATCGGCCTGATTGGAAAACCCAATCATCAGGGTGCTAACCACACTCTGGTCAGCCTGTATCATTTCCTTTGTGCCAAAGGCCTTGAGGTCTTCGTTGAGGAACGGGTGGCGCAGTCTTTAGCATTGGCCGACGCGAAAATCCTTGATTTAGTGGATCTGGGTAAAACCTGCGATTTAGCGATAGTGGTAGGTGGCGACGGCAATATGCTTGGTGCGGCAAGAGTGCTGGCGCGGTTTGATGTGGCGGTGCTAGGGGTCAATCGTGGCAATTTAGGCTTTTTAACGGATTTAGCGCCTGAATTCTTCGAACAGCCACTGTCTGATGTGCTGGACGGTAACTTTGTCACTGAAAAAAGAAATTTACTGGAAATATCAGTCCACCGCCATGGCAGCATTAAAAGCAGTAACAGCGCAGTTAACGAAGCTGTACTGCACGCTGATAAAGTGGCACATATGATTGAATTCGAAGCATATATTAACAACGAGTTTGTCTACAGTCAGCGCTCAGATGGCTTAATCGTCAGCACACCAACCGGCTCTACTGCCTATTCGTTATCTGGTGGTGGGCCAATCCTTACCCCTGATTTAGATGCGATGTGTCTGGTACCGATGTTTCCGCACACCTTAAGCAGCAGGCCATTAGTGGTATCGGGTAACAGTGAAATATGTTTAAAAGTAGCCGACAGCAACGATGCCCATCTGCAAATCAGCTGCGACAGCCACGTTATTCTGGCGGTAATGCCCGGCGATGAAATTTATATCCGCAAACACCCCACACCATTACGTTTAGTGCACCCCCCCGGCTACAGCTACTACCACGTGCTGCGCAATAAACTCGGCTGGGGCACTAAACTTTATTAGAAACTGTCACCTGTTTAAAAATCAGGCTTGCATAATCAACAATTACTGTATAAATTTACACTGTAACTAAACACAGTATAAAACAGTAATTATTCCTGACGGGAGTCACAGCATGCTAAGCCACCTTCATATCAGCAATTTTGCTATCGTGCGGGCACTGGAAATAGACTGGCAAGCCGGTATGTCAACCATTACCGGCGAAACCGGTGCCGGTAAATCTATTGCTATTGATGCGCTGTCACTGTGTTTAGGCGAGCGGGCTGACGCCACTGTTGTGCGCCCCGGGGCCGATAAAGCCGATATTGTCGCCACCTTTGATATTGCACAATTACCCCAGGCGCAGCACTGGCTGGAACAGCAGGACCTGGCGATGGGCAGCGAATGTATCGTCCGGCGGGTCATTAATAACGAAGGCCGCTCGCGTGGCTATATTAACGGCGTGCAGGTACCAGCTCAGCAACTTAAAGCTCTTGGCCAGTACTTACTGAGCATTCATGGTCAGCATGCGCACCAGCAACTACTAAAACCCGATTATCAGCGCCAGCTGCTGGATGCCTTTGCCGATAATGCGCCACTGCGCAGTAAATTAAAACAATGCTTTCAGCAGTGGCAATCTCTGAAACAGGAGTATCAGCAGCTGCAGCAAAGCCAGCAGCAACGTGATGCCCAGCGCCAATTGCTGGAATATCAGGTGGCAGAGCTGGACCAATTTGCGCCGGTAAGCGATGAGTTTTCCCAGCTGGAAGCGGAGCAAAGCCGGCTTTCTCATGGCCAGACTCTGTTAAGCCAAAGCCAGCAATGTATTGAGCAACTGTACGACAGCGACGAGGGCTCGATTTATCAGGCGCTTTCTGTCGTTAACCAGCAATTGGAGCAATTGTGTCAGCTTGATAACAGTTTAAACCCGCTACAGCAAATGCTCGCTGATGCGCTGATGCAAACCGAAGAGGCCAGCCGCGAGCTACGCCGCTATGCCGACAAAGTTGAACTGGACCCTGAGCGGCTGCAAGAAGTTGATGAGCGAATGGGCCAGTGGCTTAATTTAAGCCGCAAACATCAGGTTACCTTTGAGCAGCTGCCTGAATTTCACCAACAGCTGGCAGGACAACTGGCAGAACTGACCGGCGATGACCAGCGTTTAGTGCAACTGGAAGCCGAGCTTACCGAAGCAGAGCAGCGCTACCAGCAACTGGCTGGCGAGCTTAATCAGCAACGGCAGCAGGCCGCTGGCAAGTTAAGCACGCTGATTGCCAACAGTATGCATGAACTCAGTATGGCGAATTCGCGTTTTGAAATTAACGTTCAGGCGCTGAGTTTAGAGCAAGCCAGCAGCCATGGCTGGGACCAAATAAGCTTTACCGTTTCTACCAACCCGGGCCAGCCACTACAACCTCTGGCAAAAGTGGCCTCGGGTGGTGAGTTATCGCGGATTAGTTTGGCAGTGCAGGTGATCCTGGCAGATAAAATTACTACCCCTACCCTGATTTTCGATGAGGTTGATGTCGGGATCAGCGGCCCGGTGGCGGCCGGTGTCGGCAAGCTGTTACGCCAGCTTGGCGAAACCACCCAGATTATCTGTGTAACCCATTTACCGCAGGTTGCCAGCCAGGGCCATCAACAACTGTTTGTGGAAAAATATACTGATGGCCAGGCAACAGAAACCCGGATGCGCCTGCTAAGTGATGAGCAACGGATCGGCGAAATAGCCCGCTTACTGGCAGGAGAGAATATCAGTGCCAGTGCGCTGGCCAATGCCCGCGAACTTTTGTGTGCCCCGGCAGTCTGAAAGAAGATTTTTCAGCAAGGCTGTCATAGGGTATGATAACCGCAACCGGACTTAACAGACGAAAATGATGAAAACAGTAGTACAAATTTTAGTAGTAATTGGCCTGCTGGCCAGCTTAAGCGCCTGCTCTAACGTGATATACCGGATTGATGTGCCACAGGGTAATTTCCTTGAGCAAAAAGACATCAACAAACTGCGGGTGGCAATGACCAAAGAGCAGGTTAAATTTGTACTGGGCAGCCCGGTAGCAGAAAACGCTTTTGACAACGACACCTGGCATTACTTCTATTCGTTAAAAGGTGGCCGCGGTAATAACTTTCAGAAACAACTTATTGTTGAATTTAAAGATAATAAATTGCAGGACATTTCTGGCGACTTTGAGAAGTCTGAAGATTTTAATACCCCGCTGGATATCTGATAAATCGCCATAACAATCTTTACGTAAGAATCGGTTTACCCTAAAACGACCGTTGAAGCCCTGGACGGGCGGATAAATGCGTCGGGAACGCATTTAAACAGCTCTGCTGGCCCGCAAGGGTGAACTTCATGGATGAAGTTTATAAACGAGGCCCCATGGATGGGTTTACGACGTGTCGTTGTGGGTGAACTGGTTCGTTCGCCACTCCTATTAATGTTCCTGCTTTCTACCACCGGTAACTTTATCTGCCCGCCCTTCTTCTTTGGCTTTCTCGGCCCGGCGACGGCGTAAGTCTTTTGGATCCGCAATCAACGGCCGGTAAATTTCAATTCTGTCGCCATCTTTTACCAGCTCGTCCGGTTTTACCGGCCGGCTCCAGACCCCAACTTTCTGCTGGTTTAAGTCAATGTCGGGATATTGCTGCAAAATACCCGACTGTTCAATAACCTGCAGCACAGTGCTGCCGGGCAGCACCGATAACGTCAATAAACTTTGTTGCGCAGGCAACGCATAAGCCACTTCTACCGTGAGTTGCTCAGCCATTATTCACCCCATATACCACTTTGGCTCTTTGGGTAAACGCATTGACCATAGCGGCAGTTAGCTCTGAGAATACTTTACCAAAGGCAAACTGTACCAGGCGACTGGAGAACTCAAACTCCAAACGCAGCACCACTTTACAAGAGTGTTCGTTCAGGGGCACAAAATGCCAGCCCCCCTGCAAGCGCTTAAAAGGCCCGTCTACTAATTGCATATTAATCCGTTCATTCGGGTGCAAAATATTGCGGGTAGTAAAAGATTGACCAATCCCCGCCTTGGAAACCTGTAACTTTGCCACCATCTCATTCTCAGACTGGCTTAATATATCTGCAGAGGTACAGCCAGGCAGAAATTGTGGGTAATCTGGTACGGCATTCACCAGGTCAAACATTTGTTGCGCACTGTAAAAAACCAAGGCACTGCGCTCAATTTGTGGCATACTCACTCCCCTTAAAACTCGCTGCTGATTGTAACAGAATAACGCGGGGCAACAAGGCCGGCATAGTACGGCCCCATCGGGATCCAGAGCAGCGTACCCGGTCAGCGCGTTAGCAAAATAGCGAATTATGAGCAAAAAAAAACCAACTAAAAATACCAACGGTACTATTGCAACCAATAAAAAAGCCCGTCACGAATATTTTCTGGAAGACAGATACGAGGCCGGCATCAGTTTGCAGGGCTGGGAAGTTAAGAGTATCCGCGAGGGCAAGGTTAACCTGTCTGACGCCTATGTTATTCTCAAAGACGGTGAAGCTTTTCTGTTTGGTGCGCAAATACAAGCGCTAAAAAGCGCCTCCAGCCATGTTATCTGCGATCCGGATCGCAGCCGTAAACTGCTATTAAATAAACGCGAACTAAATAAGCTTATAGGTTTGAAAGAGCGTGATGGCTATACCCTGATTGCCACCGCTATGTACTGGAAAGCCTGTTGGGTAAAAGTAGAGTTTCACTTAGCCAAGGGTAAAAAGCAGCATGACAAACGCGATGATATTAAAGACAGAGACTGGTCGCGTGAAAAAGAGCGGATGATGAAACACAGCAAACGCTAATTTTTTTGGCTGGCCTTGAAACTATCAGGGTGTGTCACCATCTAATGGGTGTGACAGTTAGAAAGTAAGACCGGCGATTGAATGCTCTGCAACATTTTGTTCCTTGTTATAAGCAGATAGCAGGCGTACAATAGCCAAACACTGAGAGTGTTAGTGTTAAACCAAAGAATTCGGGGCTGATACTGGATTCGACGGGATTCACGAACTCCTAGGTGCATGCCGAGGTGCGGTAGGCCTCGTAAAAAAACCGCAAAAAACTAGTCGCAAACGACGAAAACTACGCACTCGCTGCTTAATAGGCAGTAGAGAGCTCTTCCCCTCACGCATGCCTATAAGCTGAGACTCTGGAAGATCACCCCTAATAGGATCGCGTCGCGTCTTCGCCTGGAGACAAAACGTTAAAACCAATCAGGCTCGCCCGACGATAGCCTGCCATTCGGCGCTCATAGGGTTAACTAAATGAATGTGCTAAGCATGTAGTACCGAAGATGTAGGTTTTTCGGACGGGGGTTCAACTCCCCCCAGCTCCACCACACAACAGACTAAGCAAGTCTATAACAGGCTACGAACCCAGCGTAACTGCTGGGTTTTTTATTGCCTGCCATTCTATCGTGGTCTAATATGGTTCAGCAGATACCCCCGAATTATTGGGGTATCTATGGGGGTATATTGTCTAGCGCGCTAAGTGATACCCCCAAACCGATACCCCCAGGCAACTCTGGGCCAGTAGCGCCAGCAATCCGGAGAATACAACATGCCGTTATCAGCAACGCAGGTTGAGAAAGCGAAGCCCCAGGAAAAAGACTATAAATTGCCCGATGGAAACGGCCTTTATCTGCTGGTTAAAACCAGCGGCGCCAGATATTGGCGATTAAAATACCGCTTTACCGGCAAAGAACGCTTGCTGGCAATTGGTGTTTATCCTGACGTTAGCTTAAAAGATGCTCGACTGGCCAAGGACGAAGCCCGGCGACAACTGGCACAAGGTATCGACCCCAGCGCAGAAAAGCAGGCCCGTAAACTGGCCGGCAATCAGTCCGCAGCCAATAGCTTTGAAGTGATCGCCCGTGAGTGGCTGTCGATTAAGATGGCAGATAAAAGCGAAAGCCACCGGGACCGGACACGCAACGCCCTTGAGAAAGATTTATTCCCTTACATTGGCCGCAAGCCTATTGCCGAATTAACACCGCTTGATCTGTTAGGCACGTTACGGAGAATAGAAAAGCGCGGAGCAGTTGAAACAGCACACAGAGCCAAACAAACCGCCGGGCAAGTTCTCCGCTATGCCATAGCAACAGGCCGTGCTGAGCGTGATATAAGCGCCGATCTTAAAGGCGCATTAAAGAACCCGGTAACAAAGCATTTCCCCGCCATTACTGAGCCGGCAGAAGTTGGCCGCCTAATGCTGGCTTTAGATAACTATACCGGCACAAATATTGTTAAAGCAGCACTGCAATTATCCCCGTTGTTATTCTGCCGCCCTGGCGAGCTTAGGCATCTGGAATGGTCAGAAATAGACTTTGAAAATGCCCGGATAGAAATACCGGCTGAAAAAATGAAGATGCGCGAAGCGCATATTATCCCGCTGAGCAAACAGGCCCAAAAGATACTCGAAGATATACACCCATTAACCGGCCAACTTAAATATGTTTTCCCATCCCCTCGAGGGCAAAGCCGGCCATTGTCAGAGAATGGGGTAAGAACCGCACTCAGGGCGCTGGGTTATGACAATGACACCTTAACGCCTCACGGCTTTAGAGCAATGGCCCGGACACTACTAGATGAGGTTTTAGGCTATCGCATTGAATGGATTGAGCAGCAATTAGCACACGCTGTAAAGGATGCCAACGGCAGAGCCTACAACAGAACCAAGCATCTACCCCAGCGAACCGACATGATGCAGCGCTGGGCTGATTACCTGGACACACTGCGCTTAAGCGCCAGTAGTAACAATGTAATCCCGGCTAAATTCGGCTAAGGACTGAGGTTATAACGATGCAAAAAGTTGATAAACCAGCACGCCATATGGACGTTATTTCATTTAATCCAGCAATCAGTCACCGAAAGGAAAAGCTAGCGTTGCAGCTCATTAGAGAACTTGGCGAAATTCATAAGATGCAACCAGACATGATGCAGGTAACACACTATGAAAAATGGCGGGAACGCGCCCTGGAGTTGGCGTCAGAACTGTCCCCAAACTAACTGAATTAATCTGATCCCGGAGAGAGACATGAACAACATACCAACCAGCACCAGTAAAATCGCAACAACTGAATTTACTTTACGTAAGATCCTAAATGATAAACAGCCAGGGCAATTACTGGCCGGCCCTTTTACCAATGAGCAAGAAGCCCATAGCCAGCGGGAGCAATATCAGGGCGCGGGTGTATTTCAGGAAACCTGGTTAAGTTAACGGCGGCCCCATGACAACAAAAAACAAAGGGCGGCCACTCCCGCCCTTGTTACCACTTGAGTACTGCAACATAGTCAGAGCTGCTAGACTGCTTGAATGTGAAATCGAGGATATTCTCCACTGGTTTGAAATCGGTGCAATAGACCTATATTTAAAAGTTGATGACCAAAACTGTGGCGTGCTTGTACTAGATAAAAATGAATATCAGCAACTAGTTACCATGGGTGAAGGTACTGAGTCATATAAAATCGGCCTTTCATACATGTTTATCAGCGGTCCAATCGACGAAAGCGCATTCAATCCAGAAACTGAGATGTACTATTTCGAGGTAGACGCAATACAAGGATTATGGGCCGTTGATTATAACGACTTAGAGGATTCATTATTTACCGGAAACGATTCATTCACTCCTTATTCCCTCTACGCCGAAACCGCAGAAATAATAGATAGTGTTTCATTAATTGATAAAAAAACAATTTTCTTTACTGTAGACCTCGATTCAGAAATGAAGTTTCAGATTAACCAGCTGCAAGTTACCAAAACCGAAATTCAAAAGCTGCACTATGCAATTACTACTGGAGAACCCCTTAAAAGCCGTTTTAATGATGCAAGTCTAGCTATGGAAATTCACAAAAAGGAAAGCCACCGCCAGCGCCCAATGGAAAACAACAGCCCCAAAAAGGCCATGGCTCTAATGTCTTTAAGCGAATATGTTTTAAAGAAAGCTGAGCTAGCACCCGAACTAATGAACCGCCCTGACGCATTACAAACAGCTATTAACAAAGAGCTGCTTAAAAATTCAATACCAGAGATTGAAGGTAAAACCCTATATGGCGCTTTTCAAGTCGCTATCACGCACCGAAAAAAACTGTAGTTTTCACTATTTTTTGTAGTTTTTCAAAAACTACGGACGTAACCCCCTTCATTGCCAGAACATACCCCCGAAAGCCAAATAAAGCTAAAGGGGTATAGCATGAACACCGTTACACAAAAACCACGTCTTATCCGCCGGGCAGAAGTAATTGCCCGAGTGGGCCTATGCAAAGCCAGCATATACAACCGCATGAACTCCGGTGAGTTCCCCCGCCCTATTTCTATTGGCGGTGGCCGTGTTGCTTGGCTTGAAAGCGATATTGATAACTGGATTACTGAGCGGCTTTTCGAAGCTGGCCGGGCAGCATAGGGGGCGGCTATGACAGATAAAAATAAGGCCACCCAGCAAGGCGGCCAAAGCATAAATAATACGCACAACAATTGTAACCAAAACAACACTAAGCTGACAACAGTAAAACCAGCGAGCCAGCTTGAACGGGTTTTATTAGGCCTGCTTTATAGCGGGAGCATGACTTGCCAGGAAGCAGAAAAATTGCCTGTTAAAGCACGGCACCTAAATAGCGTAATCAGCGATCTGGCCCACAGCTACAACTTGGAAATTCTCCGCGAACGTGAAAAGGCTCCCGGCTACCTGGGTGAAACCTGCCACTTGATCCGGTATAGCGTACACCAGCACCAACAGGCTAAAGCCCGACAACTAATTGACCGATGGCGAATAAAACGCCACGCGGTGCCGGTTGTCTGGATAGCGTTGCGATCTGTCTCACTGGAAAAGCTCCTTAAAACAGCATAAGGGGCCACAATGAGCAGAAAGGCAACAGACTGGGCCTGGCGTATTCAAGCCTCTAGCCCGTCTATAAAGCTGGTATTACTGGCACTCGCTGATCGGGCTGATGATGCCGGCGAATGTTACCCCAGCGTTGAGCGATTAGAGGCTGATACCGGGCTTAACCGCAAAACCATCATTAAAGCTACCCGGGAACTAGAGAAAACCGGTGCAGTAATTGATACCAAAAAACGGAAAGGGGCCACCCAAAGGGTTAAAGTGTACCGGCTGACTACCGAAACTGAAACAGTGCCAAAAGTGGAATCATTCCAAAAGCGGAATAGTTCCAAAAGCGGTACTTTGAACAGTCCCAAAAGCGGTACTTTGAACAGTCCCAAAACTGGTACTTTGAATAGTCCCAAAAGTGGTACTCAGAACCAGTCAGTAGAACCAGTCATAGAATCATTAATAGATCACTCTGCGAGTGATCGCGTCAAAAAGGCTGCTGACAAACAAATAACAGAACAGCTTTTTGCACAATTCTGGAAGCACTACACCACTAAAACCGGTAAGCAAGCTGCACTAAAAGCCTGGCATAAATTTATGAGGGGGAAAGCAGAGGCCGCTATTCGCTATTTACTCAATTTGATGCTGGCGTATTACCACCAGCAACGGCAAACCGGGGTACTTGGCTATGACGCTATTCATGCGGCTACCTATATCAACCAACGGCGCTGGGAAGATAGCCCAGAGTTTATGCAACAGTTCAAGCAAGAGTATCTGAACCAGCACAGCGCGGAGGATGGCCATGGAAGCGCTGATTAACATCGAAGCAGAACAAGCGGTAATTGGTGGCGTATTGCATGACAGCTCTAGCGACAACGCATTGCAGGCAATCGAAACGTGTAAGCCTGAGGACTTTAGCAATCGGGCAAATCAAATGGCATGGCAAGCCATTCAGACGCTTTCAGCCAGAGGGCAACCGGTAGACCTGATAACGCTAACCGACCTACTGAAAACTAAAGATCCTGAGTACCAGATTAGCTACCTGGGCCAGTGTTACAGAAACACGCCAAGCCAGGCCAACTTAAAAGTATACGCTGACAAGGTAAGGCAGTATGGCGAGCTCAGGCATACAGCCAGCGCATTACACAAGGCCCTTGCTGTATTGCACGACCGCAGCCATGAACCTGCTGATAAAATTAACCTGGTACTTAGTGAGCTGGGTAGTATCGGCGCAGACGAATCAGAACAGCAGATAACCAACCTGGCCGATCACCAATCAGCACTGCTGGCCCACATAGAAACGGTATATCAGAGAGGCGCCAGCATTACCGGTTTATCAACCGGGTTTGAAAATCTGGATTATATGACTGGTGGCTTAAGAAATGGTGATCTGATTATCGTGGCCGCCCGCCCGTCTATGGGTAAAACCACACTGGTTTTGAATATGCTTGAACGGGTAACGATAACGGGCCAGCAGCAATCCACAGCCCTATTCTTTAGCCTTGAAATGCCAGCCCAACAAATACTGCAAAAGGTATTTTCCAGCGTAGGTAGTATTCCACTGGCCAGCATCCTCAATGCTCAGGTTGTAGGCAGCACAGAACAAACGGCCAAGCTCAGTAATGCCATGGAGTTTATGCAACGGTCAAAGCTGCTGATTGACGAAAAAGGTGGCCAGCATATAACGCAAATCCAAAGTAGAGCAAAGCGCATGGCAATGAAATACGGCCCGCCCGCTTTGATTGTGGTGGATTATTTGCAACTTGTCCGGGCTGAGGGTGAGAGCCAGACAATCAGAGTCGGCAATGTTAGTGCCGGGTTAAAGAACCTGGCTAAGCAGATGGCCTGCCCCGTTATTGCTCTTAGCCAGCTAAACCGCAACTTAACCGGCAAGCCAACACTGATGAATCTGAGAGATAGCGGCAGCATCGAGCAAGACGCCGATATGGTTTTGTTTCTGCATGACGAGGACTACGAGGGCCAGCGAGACGAATACAGCCTTACTGAAATCATTTTTGCTAAAAACCGAATGGGTAGAACGGGCAGCACCTTTTTACAGCCAGAACTGCACTTTAGCCGCTTTACTGATACCAAACGCTTGCCAACACCAAAGGATGATCAACCGGCTAAGCCATTAAAAAAACTCTATGGGCCAGCGTCATGAATAAATGGGTTTTACTTCAACCGGGTGAGCAACCCCCAGCACTGGAACCCGGCCAGTTTATTTACCTCGCCATGGCACAGGGTGGAATACTGCGCGTAATGTATCGATTTATCAGCAACATTAAGGGCATTATCGCTGGCTATCGAATTGACGATAACAAAACACCAGCTGCCCCACTCTGGCAAAACATACCGCCGGCAGAGCTACCCTACTGGGTAAAGCTACGCCAGCACTACAGGGCCAAACCAACACGATATAGCAGCAATGTTAATCTGCACTAATGGCCCTACAACGCCAGTATCAGCAAATCGTGTAGGCAACCGGCAGGCATTGGGTAAATTGCAGCTGACCCACAGGCCTCATCAGTTAAGGCGTTAGCAATATCTGACACTTTCAGCATTAGAAAGTGCAGTGTAGGCACTATGCAGGTATTGGCGTTATTTCAAAAACACTTAAACACGCATAAGCAAAGGGCCAGACTGAGTTTTGGAATTGTAATACTTGAACATTTTAAAGACCGCCAATATAGCCAGACTAACCGCCAATACAAGCACATCTAAAAACAGGTACAACTGAGCGATAGCAAAGGCTGCAAACGATTTAAGCTTTTTCCAATATGGAAAACGCCAAAAGCCAAAAGTAATAATATTTTGAAAAGTGTTTACAGGCCATACAGCCAAAAACACAGGCCATGCGATGCGGGTTAGAAAAAGGAACAAGCCAGCATTTATAAAGGCTACAGCCTGTTTCGGCGTTTTACATGGTGGAAACCGCCAAATCAGTTAAGTGATAACTTTTATCAGCCCTATTGATGGGCTGCCAGTGCTGGCCAGGCTACTGCAGCAGCACCCACGAGCTAAGGCAGAATCCTGCCTTAGCTCAGGAAGCAGCACCCATTGCCCTACCAGCAGCCACACACACCACCATAAGCCCAGCAGTAAGGCTGTAAGGGTGCTTATCGTGCCCTACTAACGCTAATCAATTAGTGATTGAACTGACCAAAACACAGCAGCAATCTAAGGCGGCTAGCGCTGGCTCTAGCAAATCAAATTGAGAGGGCACCACATGCCTTAGCACTATAGTTTTAAAACGATTCTGGTTAATTTCAGGCTGATGTAGCCGCAAACTAGCGGAAACGAGCATCGGGAGGGGGGGATCAAATCTCTACTGGTTCAACCAGCTGTACCGCCCTCTAAGTCAGATTTTTACACCCGCGAAATTAAAAGTTTTACCCGCAAGCCGGCACAGGCAAACCCGGGCGAATGCGATTTACTCAATATTTATTACTGCTTTCCTGACTGGGCAAGGGACCCTACCCTGACGAACTGAAGCCAGGGGGGCGCAGAAGCGCGGTTAAACAATTTTTTTCGGGCTTTCTATGTGATCCACCACAACACCCCCAATAACCAGTAAATTCAATGCCGGCGAGCTGGTCAAGCTGTACATAACCAGCGACTTTATGGGACAAACACCGCTCACAGTTTCTGCTGATACACGACCCGATAAATTGTAATGTATCTAACGTTGAGTGCTATTCTGCTTGGCTTTCTCAGCAAAAAGCTCCGCCAGACGAAAGACGATTTACTACAGCTTTTGTTGGCATTAATTAACGGTAGAGGAAATACTAACAAGACAGATAAGGTTACTAATTCATGGGCAACAGATGTACAAAGACAATAAATCCAAAAAAAACGCTATTAAGGGCAATATTGAGCCCCTTGCTACACCGCCGAACTAAATTAGGTTAAAACTGCTACAATATTGCCTGATAAACACTTTAAATTGTTGCGTCGCCGCCAATAGTGAAGTACTAATAATTCAGTTGCCATTAAAATAACCAGATGTATAATGCGGTCCATTTAAGAACAGCAGGAGGCAGAATTAGTAATGCTGATTACTCGTGAGAGAGATAAGCTAATCAATGCTGTCTTATATTTTGCAGCAAACACGGAGTATTGCGGCAAGGTAAAGCTGTTTAAGCTCCTATACTTCCTTGATTTTGAACATTTCAAAATAACTGGTCGCAGCGTTACCGGCTTAGATTATTACGCCTGGAAAATGGGACCTGTGCCAACACAGTTATTTGATGAGATTCAAGCTCCAGAGCATGACATGGCCTCCGCTGTTGAGTTTGATGAAATTCCTGTTTATCAGGGAAACGCAAGCATGCTTAAAATTAACGCAAAGGTTAGTTTTAATTCTAAAAACTTTACTAAGCGCGAATTAAAGCTAATGCAATCGTTAGCCAGTGAATACTCTAACAAAAAAGCTGACGACATGATCGAAGCTACCCATCTAGAAAATATGCCTTGGGATAAGGTTTATAACAAGGACAATAAAAAACGGGACTTGATTCCTTATGAACTATCACTTAGAAGCCAGGAAGCAGAGATAGTCAATCAAGTAGTCGTTGAACGCAAGCAGGCCATAGCGAGCTTAAGTTGATTCCTGGCACGGTTTTCTTCGATTCCGAGTTTGAATTTGCCGATGGGGCCAATGGTAAAAAGCTGTTTGTAGTTATTGGATCGCATAACTCAATTAGCGTTGTAGCTAAAACAACATCTAAGCAGCATGGTAGAGGAGTAACGTTCGGCTGCCAGCCAACTGACAGGTTTCATAACTTCTATTTGCCCAAAAACTGTTGCTACCTAAGTGTTTGTACATGGGTATGTCTTGACGAGTTTTACGAGTTAAAAGCCGATCAGCTGTTACAAAAGAAATTCACAAATGAAATCAGACATATCTGCGACCTTCCGTCCGAAATAACATCGCAGCTAATAGATTGCGCGCTAGTTAGCGATGATATAACACTGGCTCAAGAAGATATAATTAAAGCCTCCATGACCAAAACTTAAGCAAGAAACGAACTATATAAATCCCAACCTGCTATTACCGATTATTAATATGCCTCAAGCCTTTTAAGTATTTGATGCATCGCCACTGGTAGGGGGGATCTGATCCCTACAGCCTATAGAATTTATACACCGCCCCCTAAGACAAATATTTACGCCCGCGAAAAATGAAATTAAAACCAAGGCAGCTAAGGCAAAAAACTGCCTTTGCAGATCATCACCCGGTATAGTGCAGCAAATTGAACACCAGCCGGCACCAATTAAAAATTATTTTTTCAGGTTAACAGCAGGCAAAAGGGGGTACTTTTGGGGGTATCTCTAAAGCAGGCAAGAAACAATAATTATATATATCAAAATCATATACCTCCAATTCAATAGACCCCAGCACAAAGCAAAAGGCCACCGCAAGGTGGCCTTTTGCTTTTCTACTTCCACTAATAATTTACCAGGCTGAATAAATAACAGTAGGTACATTGAGTATCTACTTTTGCGGAGCTATACTTTCGTTATGCGAATGTGGAGGTGAATAATGGATACCGGAACAGTTTTTAAGAACAATAGTACGCAAGCCGTGCGGTTACCGGTTGAAGCGCGCTTTCCTGATACCGTGAAAAAAGTAGCGGTAAGGGTAGTAGGTAAAGATCGGATCTTAACGCCGGTAGAAAGTAGCTGGGATTCGTTCTTCCTGCAAGGTGCAGCTGTTACCGATGATTTTATGACTGAACGCGCATCACAAGAGCAGCAAGAGCGGGAAGCGTTTTAAATGCTTAAATATATGCTGGATACCAATATCTGTATTTATGTGATTAAGCGGCGCCCGCCTGAGGTACATGACACCTTTAATAAATATGCCGGTTTAATGTGTATTAGTAGTATTACCTATGCTGAACTTTGCCATGGCGTAGAGAAAAGCGCTAAACCAGAGCAAAACCGCTCTGCTGTGGAAGATTTTGTATCAAGACTGGTTATCTTGCCGTATGACGAAAAAGCCGCCCAACATTATGGCGATATTCGTGCTGAGCTTGAAAAAGCTGGCACTCCGATAGGCGTGAACGACCTGCACATTGGCGGTCATGCCAGAAGTGAAGGATTAAGCCTGGTTACAAATAACCTGAGTGAGTTCAACCGGATAGCCGGTTTAAGGCTAGAAAACTGGCTTACGGCTTAAAATCGTAATATGTATACCTTCTAATACAATTTTTATTAAACATCAGGTTTACCCTGGCGCAAGGCTTTAGTTTTGCTGCGTTGCTTTTTGCCTTCTAACCGCCGTTGCTGGCTGCCGTAGGTCGGTTTGGTGGCTACCCGTTTTTTTTGTACTTTGGCGACTGACTGCACTAATTCGATAAACTGGGCCAGGGCGAGTTCGCGGTTCATCTCCTGGCTACGGCTTTGCTGACACTTAATGATTACTTTACCGCTTTTGGTAATGCGATGATCACTGCGGTTAAGCAGCCGCTGCTTATAAAAATCTGGCAACGACGAGGCGGCTATGTCGAAAATAATTTGCACTGCGGTGGCCACTTTATTAACATGCTGACCACCCGCGCCAGAGGCGCGGATAAATTGCCACTCCAGCTCGTTGTCTTCGATAGTTACACTGCCCGATATTGCAATTGCCACGCTTTTCCCACCATTTCTAGTTTAAATTACCACTTTATGAACTTAAGCTTAATTGCCTGCTTTTATAGTAATAAAAAAGTTTCAGATTTTAACAACTGTAAAATCAAGTAATTAATTAAAGTTTTTCATTTATTGAAACTAATCAGTGTTTTTCTGGTTTGACGCCTAGCTTCGATATCTGCATAGTAATTGCGCCTGAGCACCCTTAGCACAATGAAGTGCGCCCTTACTTTAGCATGGACGGTTATGTCTTATCAGGCTGCGCATAAAAAAACATAAACCGTAACTTTATTCGATAGGTTTGCTTGTACTATCATCTTTAGGGCATAACGATGACACTGTTGAATCCGACATTGCTACAGCCGGAGCAAGATGCTTTTGTGCCGGCAATATCTGCAGAAACACCAGCTAAATATTCAAAAGCGCCAACAAACGAACTAAACTTATCTGATTTCAGCGCTTTTTTTCTTGCTTCTCAAGCAATTAGTCATCAAGAAAAAATTGAAGTATTTCGTTTACGTCATAAGGTTTATTGTGAAGAACTTAACTTTGAGCCTCCCCGCCCTTCAGGGTTGGAACAAGACGATTTTGACCGGCGCGCCCTGCATTGCAGCCTGGCCGATTCCCAATCGGGTGAAATTGCAGGTACTGTGCGGCTCATTCACTGCCAACAAGAACCTGGCCAACTGCCAATTGAAAAGTATTTTGCAGGACGGTTTACTGCACCACAACTAACACCGTCCTGTTTTCCAAGGCAACATGTTTGCGAAATTTCCCGGCTGGCGGTTGCGGCGCAGTTCCGGCGCAGAGTAAAAGATGCTGCCGCCAAAGATTTACCAGCCTTAAGCAGCTCTGCCAGACCTTTTAACCGCTTTATTGCAATTGGCCTGTACCTGATGGCAACAGCGATGTGCCTGGAAAAAGGCTATTATCACGGCTTCGTAACCATCGAACCCAGCCTGGCCAGAGTACTGCAACGGATTGGCATCAACTTCAACCAGATTGGTGAAGCTATAGACTTTAACGGGAAGCGGGCTCCCTACTATCTGGACGCAAGGGAAGTGGTCGCTAGCCTGCAACCAGAGTATCTTGAACTAATGAAAAGTTTAAGTAGCCAGCTATTAACTGAACCGGAGTTAGTGGCGTCAAGCCGGCAAATGATTACAAATACCGATTTACAATGGGCCATCGCCTGATAAGTCACGTATCTGAATTATCGTTGATTAACATTTAGCTGCTATGGATTCGTTAAGTCAGATTTGTCTTGGAGCTGGCGTCGCCACTCTGGTTATGGGTCGTAAAGTACCGGTCAAACAAGCAGTGTTATGGGGTGCAGTGGCAGGTACCCTGCCAGATCTGGATGTGTTGTTTGACGCCGGCGACGCAATCGCCAATATGGTGAGTCACCGGGCACACTCCCATGCCCTGTTTTATCTGGCGTTAGTCAGCCCCTTTGTCGCCTGGTTGATATCAGCTATCCACCGTCAGTCTGCTCTTTTCCCGCGTTGGTGGATGGCGATTGGCCTGGTGCTGCTTACTCATCCGTTGCTGGATGTTATGACAATTTATGGCACCCGTCTGGGCTTACCCTTTACCGATACCCCCTTTGGTGTGGGCAGTATTTTTATCATTGATCCCTTATATACCTTACCGTTGTTGTTCGCTTTAATATTTGGGTTGTTCAGGCCGCAGTGGAGCACCAGAGCGGCAGCCTGTGGTTTGGGATTGTCTTCGGTTTATTTAATCTGGAGTGTTAGCGCCCAGCAATGGATAGCCACAGTAGTAAAAGCTGAGCTGCCTGTGCCGGCAGCAAAAGCTGTACTGGTTACTCCAACCCCTTTCAATACTATATTGTGGCGGGTGCTGATAATGACTGAACAGGGATATTACGAGGGTTTCTACAGTATTTTCAACCGGGGTTCAGCCATTCAGTATCAATTCTTTCCAGAGGACAACAGCTTGCGACAGCAATATGCTACGCAGCCAGATGTTGCAAGAATTGCAGCATTTAGCCATGGTTTTTATAGTTTACAGCGGCAGGATAACAAGCTTATTCTGACTGATTTACGGATGGGTTTGCGTCAAAACTATGCTTTTACCTTTGAGGTAACCCCAGATACCAGTGCACCAGCAGAAGCATTGCCCAGATCTTATGACATGGGCACCACCGTTCGCTGGATGCAGCAACAGCTGGTAGCGGCTGACTAGCACTACCCGCTGTTAACTGCCAATGCCCCTTAAAGCCTGATTGCCAGGCCATCGTTCAGCGCACGCCGGTACGCAGTAGATGCCGGGATACAGGCCAGCAACGCGCTGATTATCAGCACTGCGCCTGCCCAGTACAGGCTTTGCAGGCTGAACGGGTTAATGTTAATAAACAAGCCATAATTACTGGCCAGTGTATCCTGCAAAGCCCAAAGAGTAACAACCAGGCTCACTGCCGCGGCCAACAGTGCAAGGGCAGTTAGCAACAGTACCTCCAGCTGAATTAACACAAACAGATACCAGGGATGTGCGCCAACAGCACGTAAAATAGCCATTTCCCGCTGCCGCTCTTTCATTGATGCCAGTAACGTTGTCATCATCCCAACCAGACCGGCAACCAGCACCAGCAAGGTAATTAACAGCAACAGGTTTTCTACCATGCTCAGCATTTGCCATAATTCGGCCAGCGCCACACCAGGCAGAATCGCCGACAACGCCTCACCGCGAAACTCATTAATTTGCCGCTGCACGACAAAGGTTGCCATTCGGGATTCCAGCCCAACCATAAAGGCCGTGATCGCTTTAGGGGTCAGATCCAACTGTAAAGCTTGCTCAGCGTTAATTCTACGCCCCGGCATGGGCGCACCTTGTTGCCAGTCAATATGAATAGCTTCAATACCCTCCAGGCTGACATGAACTGTTTGGTCCAGCGGTGTGCCGGTAGGTGCCAGAATGCCAGTAACAGTAAACGGCTTGTCTTTATGCTCACTGAAACTAACAGCACCAACACCATGCGCCAGGGTGATCTGGTCGCCAAGTTTATAGCCCAGCTTCCGGGCAACCTCTGCTCCAAGCACAGTGTCATAAACACCATTAAATGGCTGGCCTTCGCTGAACTGCAATGACTGCTGGTTAGCATAGCGGTAATGGCTAAAATAATCGCCGTTAGTGCCCAGCACCCGATAGCCGCGATGTGAGTCACCCAGGGCCATCGGAATAGTCCAGCTTATTTGCGGATGCTTGCTGATCCGCTGGTAGGTGTCCCAACTGACATTGGCAGTTGCATTGCCAATCCGGAATACCGAATACAGCAATAAATTAAGCTGGCCAGAGCGGGCTCCGACAATTAAGTCGGTGCCAGAGATAGTACTGGTAAAACTTTGCCGTGCTTCTTTACGCAGGTGGTCAATCCCAAACAACAACACCAGGCTTATTGTTAATGAAAATAAAGTCATCATCGCTGTACCACGACGATTCCATAAACTTTGCCGGGCTAGTTTTATCAACATGGCTGGGCTCCTTGTGCCAGATTTCCCATATTTAGCTGCCAGCTGAAATAGCGGCGCAAACCGGCATCATGGCTGACAAAAATAACAGTGGTCTGGCAGGCATTGGCCTGTTCCAGCAATACCTGCATAAAACTATCCCTGTTGTCAGCATCCAGAGCTGAGGTCGGTTCGTCGGCAATCAGTAACGCCGGCTGGGTTAGCAGGGCGCGGGCAATAGCTACCCGCTGCTGTTGCCCGACGCTCAGCGCCGCTGCCTGCTGCTTAACCAGTTCTGCCCCCAGCCCCAGGCTTTGTAACAATGTTATGGCGCGTTGTTCGCTTTGTTGCCTGGCGTTGCCGGCAAAATGACCACTTAACAGCACGTTATCCAGCACCGATAAATAAGAAATCAGGTTAAGCTGCTGAAACACAACGCCAATTTTCCGTGCCCGCATAGTGTCGCGCTTTGCCGGCGACAAGCTGCTGAACGGCTCACCACCTAGCTTAATTTCACCTTGTTTGGGGGTGATAATGCCGGCCAGTAAATTAAGCAGGGTTGTTTTACCGCTGCCCGATGCCCCCTGGATAAATAAATGCTGACCTTGCTGTAAAGTCAGCTCTGGTAAACTAAGTTGCCAGGCTGCAGTCTGATAATAGAACACAACATTTTTGAGCTCAATGGCAGGAATTTTCGGCTTGTCGGTCACAGGTTTAATCCCGGTCATGTTATGATTGCGTGGTTAATTGGCGTCTATTATGCAAAATTAAGAGGGTAAGCTCCAATGCTTAATAAGTTATCTGTTACGTTATCTATGCTATTGGTCGCAAGTTTCAGCCTGCTGCTAAATGCCAGTGAAGTTAAAACCATTGAATGGACTGACTTAATGCCAGAAGAAGATCTGGCATTACTGATGGCCATGCCTGAAGTACAGCATGATTACAGTCAGCCTTCTCCCTTTGATGATAATTATAATGGTGACAATCCAGCAGCGGGTCAGTGGGAGCAGATTTTGCAGTCAGCCAAAGTAAAAGAAGAATTCAATAATACCAAAGTGCGGATCCCTGGTTTTATTGTGCCGCTGGAATTTGATGACCAGCAGAATGTGACCAGTTTTTTTCTGGTGCCCTACTTTGGTGCCTGTATTCATGTACCACCACCTCCACCGAACCAGATTATCTTTGTCAGTGGCGCAAAAAACCTGAAGGCCGATATGATTTACTCACCATTCTGGATTAGCGGCACCATTACTACTCAGCCAATGAGCCATGATTTAGCTAATGCAGCCTATACATTAAAAGCTGATTTAGTGGAAGAATACACTTATTAATTTAGAAGTTAACTGACACAAAGAGCCCCCGGCACCGGCAGGTGGGCGGGGGCTTTTTACTACTGAAAACGGTTACTTAAAACGTAACGGTGTTGTTGGCTAAACTCAGTTCCGTTGCTCCCTGCTGGCCATTTATCACCCACTGCACTGTTATTTTTTCTACGCTAGGTACCAGATTGAACAGACTAACTGTCATTTCATTTAACCGTGCCGGTTGTTGGCAAACTAAACTGATGTTGGCATAAAAATCACCGTGCTTACTGTTAACCTTTGCCGTTAAATCAGTGTTGGCATCACTTTGGGCAACATCACATCCCGCTTGCGGATTCATCGCAAACCACTTGCCCTGACGCAACACATCAAGTGCGGTTGCTATTTCCTGGCGCTGTTCGCTGGTTTTGGGGGCATGTTCAAAGCCAACAATGTTATAAGCGGCAGATTGCAATGCCACCATCGCTTCGTTGCCTTCCAGGACCAACGTCAGCATAGCTTCACCGTGCACATGTGTGCCCGGGCTATTAAACTCATCATGTTCATGTTCATGTTCATGTTCATGTTCATGCTCATGCTCATGTTTATGGTCATGTTTATGGTCATGTTCTGCATGTTGATGTTCATGCTGCTGGGCCAGAGCAATTTGTGGCGTTAACAGCACTGCGCCAACTGTCAGCGCACTTAACCAGCAGCCAACGGCAGTACTTAAGCGAAAATTTGACATCAGTATAATCCTTGTTCTTTATCTGGTGCCGTTATCATACCTGCTTGTTAGTCCAACGCAATATGTTGCTGGTGCCACGAGGTAGCAACCGCCTTAAAACCTGATCTGGGCACTACAGCTTCGCGTAACCCTGACTATTACTACTACGAGTCAGGATTTATGGCCAAGCTAATCGTTATTTTAGGAGACCAGCTTAGCCCGGCCTTGTCGGCGCTACGGGAAGCAAACAGTGACGATATTATTCTGCTGGCTGAAGTACAGCAGGAAGCCGGCTACGTTAAGCATCACAAGCATAAAATCATTCTGTTGTTCAGTGCCATGCGCCATTTTGCTGAAGTGCTGCGTCAGCAAAATTATCAGGTAATATATCTGGATTACCAGCAAGGCTGCTCATCACTTACCGCGGCGGTCAAACATAGTCTGCAGCAGCATCCGACACTGGATGGCATTATGCTTACCGAATGCGGCGAGTACCGCTTACAGCAAGAAATCAAAAGCTGGCAGCAAACTTTTGAATTACCACTAAACATTTTGGAAGATGACCGTTTTTTATGCAACACAGCGATGTTTGGCCAATGGGCTGATGGTCGCAAGCAGTTGCGGATGGAATACTTTTATCGCGAAATGCGCCGCTATACCGGTTTGCTGCTCGACAATAAAAAGCAACCGCTCGGTGGCCAGTGGAATTTTGACAAAGCTAACCGCAAGAGTCCGCCGCCCAACCTTAAGGCAGTAGCACCGCTGCAGTTTAAACCTGATGCTATTACGCTTGAAGTCATAAAACTGGTTAGCGAACACTTTGCCGATAACCCGGGCTCGGCTGACAACTTCTGCTATGCGGTAACAGGTAAACAGGCGCGCCAGGCCTTTAATCACTTTGTCTCGGAACAGCCGGAGTTTTTCAAGGTAGTTGTCCGATTTTCCCGTTTTATGCTGCTGCCTGAACCGGCACGATTTCCCGATTTGGATTCAGACTTACTGGCCCTATAGGGCTCCAGTTTCTTGTTGCTCTGCCAGCCCATCGCTCTGGATACGCTGATTTCGCCTGTTCATACACCTCTTTACGCTTTGCCAGTAGTGCCTCGTCTTGCTGCTTATGACGCTGCGCCGGTGTCACGAATCTTATGCCGCTGTGGCGATGCTCATAATTGTAAAAGCGCGTGAACTCCAGCATCCACTCT
>NZ_KB907710.1 GCF_000382165.1 Arsukibacterium perlucidum DSM 18276
ATCTCGCCAAGCCAGCTAAGCTTCAAGGAGGCTGCCAGTCACATCGTGTTCCAGCTCGCCACATTACCTTATGTGTCACCGGGCCGTATTCCACGAGTGGTAATGGATATTACGGCAATGGCTTCATACTTCCTGCTGCCCGGAAGACGAGAGCGATGTTATCCCCGCTGCGTAAAATCAAGCAAATTGAAGTATCCTGTCAGAAAGAAAAATGCCGGTCAGCTTAACTGACCGGCATTACGCAATTGCGGCCTTTATTCTCAGCTAAATGCTGCTGGTGGAGCAATCAGTCGTCTTTACTTCATTCCCAGTTTTTTCTCAAGGTAATGAATATTAGTGCCGCCTTTGCAAAACTCAGTATCGCGCATAATATCTTTGTGCAGCGCAATATTGGTTTTAATACCTTCCACCAGCAGTTCGTCCAGAGCGTTACGCATCCGGGCGATAGCAATATCACGGCTCTCACCGTAGGTAATCAGCTTGCCGACCATTGAATCATAGTTTGGTGGTACGGTGTAATCAGCATAGATATGCGAATCCCAGCGCACGCCATTGCCACCGGCCGGGTGGAAACGGGTAATTTTGCCCGGCGAGGGCATAAAGGTTACCGGATCTTCAGCGTTGATCCGGCACTCTACGGCATGGCCGCGGATCACAATGTCTTCCTGCTTCAGGGTTAATGGCATGCCAGAGGCAACCCGTAACTGTTCTTTAATCAGGTCAACGCCAGTGATCATCTCGGTAACCGGGTGCTCTACCTGAATCCGGGTGTTCATCTCGATAAAGAAAAACTCGCCATTTTCAAACAGAAACTCGAAGGTGCCGGCGCCGCGATAATTCATTACTTTACAGGCGTCTACACAGCGGCCACCGATAAAAGCCCGCAGTTCAGGCGTAATGCCTGGCGCAGGTGCTTCTTCTACCACTTTCTGGTGGCGGCGCTGCATCGAACAATCACGCTCACCTAAGTGAATGGCGTTACCCTGGCCATCGGCCAATACCTGAATTTCGATATGGCGTGGGTTTTCCAGGAATTTCTCCATGTACACCATATCGTTGCCAAAAGCCGCTTTGGCTTCGGCTTTGGTCATCTCGATAGAACTGACCAGCTCTTCTTCGCTGCGAACCACCCGCATACCGCGACCACCACCACCGCCAGACGCTTTGACAATAATCGGATAGCCAATTCGCTTAGCAATGGTTTTGTTGGTAGCAGGGTCGTCGCCTACTGCGCCGTCTGAACCCGGGACACAGGGTACGCCGGCTTTTTTCATTGCTTCAATCGCGCAAACTTTATCGCCCATCAGGCGGATAGACTCCGGGTGCGGGCCGATAAACACCAGGCCACTTTCTTCTACCTGCTGGGCAAAGTCGGCGCGCTCAGCTAAGAAACCATAGCCCGGGTGAATGGCCTGAGCGTTAGTTACTTCTGCCGCGGCAATTAAGGCCGGAATATTTAAATAACTTTGTGGTGACGGGGCCGGGCCAATACAAATGGTCTCGTCGGCCAGCAGCACATGCTTTAAGTTACGGTCAACAGTGGAGTGCACCGCTACCGTTTTGATACCGAGTTCTTTGCAGGCGCGTAAAATACGTAGTGCAATTTCTCCCCGGTTGGCAATTAGGACTTTTTCTAGCATCGGTCAGCCTTTTTGGTTATTCGAGAATAAATAACGGCTGATCAAATTCGACCGGGTCGCCGTTTTCAACCAGAATTTCTTTTACCACGCCTGCTTTATCAGACTGGATTTGGTTCATCATTTTCATCGCTTCAACGATACATAAAGTATCACCTACTTTAACGCTCTGGCCTACTTCAACGAAGGCTTTAGAGGTAGGTGAGGCTGCCCGGTAGAACGAGCCGACCATCGGAGATTTAACAACCTGACCACTGGCTACCGGCTTTGCTGGCTCTGCGGTTACTGCTGCAGGTGCTGCAGCCGGAGCAGCTGCTTGCATTTGTGGCTGGGCGTATTGGATTGGTTGCATAGGTGCATAATGTTGGACCGGGCTGTTACGGCTGATCCGCACTGACTCTTCGCCTTCAGTAATTTCCAGCTCAGAAATGCCTGATTCTTCGAGCAGTTCGATCAATTTTTTAATTTTTCTAATATCCATGTCTGTCGCCTGATGTTAGTTAATTTTTTTGGTTGTTTGTAATGCTGTTACCGCTGCGTCGAGTGCATAGTGATAACCTTTGGCACCGAGGCCGCAGATCACCCCACGGGCAATATCAGCTAAATAAGAGTGTCGCCGGAACGCTTCCCGGGCATGCACGTTGGACAAGTGAATTTCGATAAAAGGTATTGCTACTGCCAACAGGGCATCACGAATTGCCACGCTGGTATGAGTGTAGGCACCCGGATTAATTAAAATAAAATCCTGCTTACCCAGGCTTTGCTGAATTGCCGCAATGAGTTCGTGTTCAGCATTCGATTGAAAGTGGCTAAGGCTAACGTTCATTGAACTGGCCTCGCTTTCCAGCGCACTGACAATATCAGCCAGACTGGCAGCCCCATACACGCCGGGCTCGCGCACGCCTAGCATGTTCAGGTTTGGGCCATTTAACAATAAAACTCGGTAATTTGCCGCCATTTGTGCTGTATTTCCGCTAAATGTAATGAATAAGCTTTATCTTACGAGAGCCAGCGTCAAAAAGCATCTGTTTGCTTAGTTCGCAACATTAAAGCGGCCCTTTATCACCAGATAAGCGCCTTATTATAGTGAAATCGTGACAAATGGCAGCAAAATACTGGTCTTATCAGCCAGAGTGGTTAAATAACAAGCAGTATCGAAGGTGTGGATTAAACAAGTAGCGCTGGCCTGCACCTTGCTAAAATGCAGGTAACAGGCCAGCGCCCGCCCGATATCAGGGAGTGGTTAATGCCGCTAAGTGCTCGGCGAATGGGGTTGCTGCCATAAAGCCGGTTACCCGGGCATTGGTTAACTCTTCACCATCCGGGCTGAAAAATAATAAGGTGGGTAACCCCAGCACCTGATAATGATTCAGCAGCTTTTCATCAGAGCGGGTCATCTTAGTAACATCTATTTTAATCAGGCGCATTTTGCTGGTATGAGCCTGTACTTGTTCTGCCGGAAAGGTAAATTGCTCAAATTCCTTGCAGGCAATACACCATTCAGCATAGAGATCGACCAGAGTATATTCATTGGCGGCTTTTGCTGCTGCCAGTTGTTGTTCCAGGCCGGCTAAATCGGCAACCTCAATAAACTGGCCCTTGCTATTTTCGCTGCTGGCAGCGCCAGTAACCGGTTGGCCCGGGCCAAAGTACTGCCAGTTGAACAATACGGTAACCAGCAGCAGAAGCAGGCCAAATAGCATCATGCCGGCTTTGGCGGTACTGCTCTGCAGTTCAAATAGCAGCTTAAATAAATAACCACAAATTAACAGGCTGAGTAAAGATGCCAGTATTACCACCTGCCAGAACGGCAAAATCCGCTCTAACAGGATGATCGGTACCAGCAACAGCACAAAACCAAAAGCGGTTTTAACAATATTCATCCAGGCACCGGCTTTGGGTAGTAACTTGCCACCAGAAGTGCCAAGTAGAATTAACGGTATACCCATGCCCAGGCTGAGAACATATAAGGTCAGTGCTCCCAGCATTAAGTCGCCACTTTGCGCCACATACAATAATGCTGCCGATAAGGGGGCTGTGGTACATGGCGAGGCAATGAGGCCAGATAATGCGCCCATTACAAAAGCACCTTTTAAACTGCCACCCTGCTGCTTATTACTTGCCGCCCGGACTTTCGCCTGCCAGCTTGACGGCAACTGAAAATTAAAGCCGCCAAACATAGCCAGTGCCAGTAAAACAAAAATAACAGCCGCGCTAATTAGCACGGCAGGGTGCTGCATCCAGGCCTGGAACTTCACCCCTAAACTGGCAACCACCAGCCCCAGGGCCGAGTACATAATAGCCATACCCTGCACATAACTGAACGATAAGCTAAAGGCGCGGCGGGTACTGAGTTGTTTACCCTGACCAACAATAATACTGCTTAAAATAGGGTACATCGGGAACACACAAGGGGTAAATGCCAGGCCAAGGCCTAACAGAAAAAATACCCCCATATTCAGCCAGATTGAGCCACTGCTAAGCCGGTCTGCCAGGCTAAACTGACTGGATATCAGCGTGTCTGCCGCCGCAGTTGGTGCAGATTCTGCAGCATTGCTAACAACAGATAACGGAATTTCTTTATTAACCGGCGGGTAGCATAAACCTGCTTCAGCACAGCCCATGTATTGGATCCGTAAAAAAGCGTCGTCGCTGATATCAGACAAGGGAATGCGCAAGGTCAGCTGGTGGTAGTACACCTCTGTTACCCCGAAAAACTCATCTTCAATTTGGATGCTGGCCGGGTAAGTGGGGTGAGAAAAGCTGACAGCCACGCCGCCATATTTAAACTTATCGCGGTACATATAGTAGCCATCAGCGATGGTCCAGTTAACGACAAGCACGTCATCCTGCTGGCGGAAATCCATCACAAAGGCTTGATCTACTGGCAGAAAACTGTCATCTGCTTGTAGCAGGCTGTCAAGTACTGAGCGCTGCTGCGCCTGGCTGGGAGCAGAAGTCAGCGACAGGCCAAGCAGAGAAAACCACAATAGAAATGGCAGCAAAAAAACTTTATACATCAATTAAACCTTCCTGTTGATAGCGGGATCTCTAGCATAATTAAGCGCTACTATACGTTAATGCGAGTGTACGTAAATAACGGCTTATTGGTCTTGTTAAATGCGACCAACCTCTGCAGGTTATAGACCTGCTGCATCAGGCTATTATTTCAATGATTACTTAATTAAACCTGAAGAATACCCTTCGGGCTTTTTGGGTTTGTTCCGGGGAGCAAGAATTTTTTAGTTTGCCCCTTGGATTTTTTTCGCTGCCGCCCCATATACCGAACACACATTTTAACACCCATGTTAAAACTCAAAAAACGCTTTAGGAGATTAGAGCATGAATATTCGTCCATTACATGATCGTGTCATCATCAAACGCTTAGAAGCAGAAAGCAAGTCAGCGGGTGGCATCGTCTTAACTGGTGCTTCTGCCGAGAAATCTAGCCGTGGCGAAGTCATTGCGGTTGGCAATGGTCGCATTCTGGATAACGGTGACGTGAAGCCATTAGATGTAAAAGTTGGCGACAAAGTATTGTTTGGTGCCTATGTAGAGCGCACTGAAAAAGTAGACGGACAAGAGTTTGTGATCACCAAAGAAGATAATATTTTAGGTGTGATCCTCGATTAAGTTGCGCTGTTTAAGCTGCACATTAACTCATCGTTTAACTTGAAACTGAATTAAGGAATTTTAAAAATGGCTGCAAAAGACGTACGTTTTGGCGACGAAGCTCGCAATAAAATGCTTAAGGGCGTGAACATTCTGGCAAACGCGGTTCGGGTAACCCTGGGTCCGAAAGGCCGTAATGTGATTCTGGATAAATCTTTTGGCTCACCAATGATCACTAAAGATGGTGTTTCGGTAGCCAAGGAAATTGAACTGGAAGACAAGTTCGAAAACATGGGCGCGCAAATGGTGAAAGAAGTTGCTTCTAAAGCCAATGACGAAGCCGGCGACGGTACCACTACCGCTACAGTATTAGCCCAGAACATTATTAATGAAGGCGTCAAAGCCGTTGCTGCCGGCATGAATCCAATGGATTTAAAGCGTGGTATTGATAAAGCTGTGATCGCTGCAGTAGCAGAGCTGAAAGAGTTGTCACAACCTTGCGCTGATACCAAAGCTATTGCCCAGGTTGGTACCATTTCAGCTAACTCTGACGAAGAAATCGGTAAGATCATCGCTGATGCCATGGATAAAGTGGGCAAAGAAGGCGTGATCACCGTTGAAGAAGGCCAGGGTTTAGCCAACGAGCTGGACGTGGTTGAGGGTATGCAGTTTGACCGTGGTTACCTGTCTCCATACTTCATCAATAATCAGGAAGCCGGCCAGGTAGAACTGGACAGCCCGTTTATTCTGACAATTGATAAGAAAATCTCTAATATCCGTGAGTTATTACCGGTATTAGAAGGCGTGGCGAAATCAGGCAAGCCATTGTTAATTATTGCTGAAGATTTAGAAGGCGAAGCCTTAGCGACACTGGTTGTTAACAACATGCGCGGCATCGTCAAAGTGTCTGCAGTTAAGGCGCCTGGTTTTGGCGACCGTCGTAAAGCAATGCTGCAGGATATCGCAACCTTAACCGGTGGTACCGTTATTTCTGAAGAAATTGGTATGGAACTGGAAAAGGCCACCCTGGAAGATTTAGGTACGGCGAAGCGGGTTGTGATCACCAAAGACAACACCACTATCATTGATGGAGCAGGTGAGCAAGGCGCTATTGACGGCCGGGTGAAGCAAATTCGCCAGCAAATTGAAGAAGCCACCTCTGACTACGATAAAGAAAAGCTGCAAGAGCGTCTGGCCAAACTGGCTGGCGGTGTCGCGGTTATCAAAGTGGGCGCGACCACTGAGATGGAAATGAAAGAGAAAAAAGCCCGGGTTGAAGATGCGCTGCATGCAACCCGCGCTGCAGTGGAAGAAGGTGTGGTACCTGGAGGCGGTGTCGCCTTGGTACGCGTCGCGGCCAAGCTGACCAGCTTAACCGGTGCCAACGAAGACCAGACTCACGGTATTAAAATTGCGCTGCGTGCGATGGAAGCACCACTGCGTCAAATCGTGGCCAACGCCGGTGAAGAGCCGTCAGTGGTAGTAAATAAGGTAAAAGAAGGCTCAGGTAACTACGGTTACAACGCCGCTACCGACGTGTACGGCGATATGCTGGAAATGGGTATTCTGGACCCAACCAAAGTAACCCGTTCAGCACTGCAGTTTGCTGCGTCTGTTGGTTCACTGATGATCACCACTGAAGCGATGATTACTGAACTGCCTAAAGACGATGCTCCTGCTATGCCTGATATGGGCGGCATGGGTGGCATGGGCGGCATGATGTAATCCTGCCCCGCTTTTATAGAAGCTCCCGCTAATCCCGGGAGCTTTTTTTTAGTACAATTTTATACACAATCCCCCTACTTTTAATACAAATTCGCACAGCAGGAACAGCTGGTTATGCTCTATAGTATGACAGCAAGCTAAACTTAACATCGTGATCGTGGTCTATAGGCACAGCGTCGTTCGAAAGTGATATAAACACTGGTATCAGATCGGGCTGACAAGTGGGAGGTAGTGATGAAAACATTTTTGATAGCAACATTGGCCCTGGCATTATCAACGCCTGCATTCAGTAACGCCGAAGCAGGGGCCGAGCTGGAACTGAACTGGCAAGAGCCGGAAAAATTCACTGATATCCGCGCTGCCAATGACTCCCGTAGCCGTTTTCAGGAGCGGGTGCAGCGCAATTTTGAAAAGTTTTTTCAGGAAATGGCCAATGAATTACCTGAAGGTTACAGCTGGCAGGTAACGATTACCGATATTGATCTGGCGGGTGAAGTTGACTATTTCGTTACCAATACCGGCCAGGCTATCCGGGTAATTAAAGAAATTAATTCACCAGCGATTCGCTTTAATCACTTGCTGCGTGATCAGTATGGTGAAGAAGTGACCGGCGGTGAAGAACGCTTCCGCGATATGGGCTTTATGAGCAGAATGTCACCACGCGGCAATACACCTGAGTTTGAATTTGAACGGGTGATGCTGCAAGACTGGTTTAAAAAAGAACTACAGCCGAAAATAACTGAACACGCCGCGTTACCTGCCAAGGTGAGTAATCCAGAGCGTTAAGTTTTTAACTAAAGAAAGCGGGCAATATTGCGGTAAATTTCCAGTGCCTGCTCTCTGGTAAGTTGGCCGGCAGAAGCTGCCCGGCCAATAGTACTACTTACCCGGACACTTTCTGAGCTACGTTCTGTTGGTTGTTGTGGCTGCGCTGCCGGACTCTCAGCCACCGCATTAGCTGCAGCGGCGGCAATACTGGTCTGGCGAGAAGCTGCATCTGCCAGCAATGGCGCTGCGGTCTCTGCGCGGCTGGTGTTCAAACTCCGAGTGCCAGAAACGCTTAAACTGTTAATAGTAACTGTGTTAACTACCATAACCTGCTCACTACCCTGCCTGGCGTTACTTGCCAATATTAAGCATAGTAACCTTTGCTGATTTTTCCAGTAGCCCCTGTAAACAAACTCTTGTTTGCGGCCGCTTGCCAGGCATGACTTATATCGTGACTGACTAATGGCTACTTATTAACAACCATGCGAAACTCAGCCAGTGTTTTATGCAGTAGTTGAAGCTGTTTTACCACCCTGGCCAGGGTAGCGGTATTAAATTGCTGGCTTTGCCGGATTGCGGCAACCTGCTCAGCCGCTTCGCTGAGATAAGGCATAAAACGATTACTGTTCACTATGAAGTCGCTGCTGGCAGGAAAAATACTCTGGTGTTTCGCCCGGCCTTGCTGTTGTAACTGCTCTAATACAGCATCGGCATCTAACGCTTTGCGGTACAGCTCTTTCAGGTTTTCATCAAGTTGAGATAATAAGGAGTCCATAACAGGCCTGATTAAATTAAAGTGGCGCCATTATGCCACAAGCGGCAAAGCCGATCAGCTTCGGCAAGTAGCTGTTTGCACCGACCATCCAAACTAATTATGGCCCAGCCGTTTATTTGTGTTTTGATTTGTTATATTATATCGTTTTACCGGTTTCAACCCAGCAGGTTTATATCGTGTTAGCCAGAGCCAGAGTGTTATTTGATAAAGTGGGCATTACCGTGACGTCGCTGTGCGCGATTCATTGTATTATGCTGCCGGTATTATTGCCGGTATTACCACTGCTTGGCTTAACTGTTAGCCACAACCATGCGTTTGAACGCGTGATGTTGCTGATCACTATGGCACTCGGTTTTGTCGCGCTGTTTATCGGTTTTCACCGTTATCACCGTAAGCTCTATCCTTTCTATTCATTGTTTTTAGGTGGTTTTATCTACTGGCAGCGCGATGTATGGGGCCATGAATACGAACATGCCGTGCTAATTGTCGGCGCCTCGCTGGTGGTGCTGGCGCATATAATGAATATGCGGCTCTGCAACCAGTGCGGGAGCTGCGACACCGAACACCACGCCGACGAACCCGCTTAAACAGCGGGTTTTTTGTTTGCCAGCTTCCGGCTTCTTGCCGGGTAATTACTGAAAATACCATCGACGCCATATGCTGTTAAGCGCTGGATATCATCGGGTTGATCTACGGTGTAGACAAATACTTTTAAACCGCGGGCTTTAGCGTCGGTAACAAAAGCCTGGTCAATAAAACTGACATCACAATGCACGCTATAGGCTTGCAGCTCGCTGGCAAAGGCGGCGTAGTCTAACGGTAATGAGGCGGTTAGCGCGCCCAGCTTTAGCTGTGGCCGTGCTTGTTTAAGAGCGGCCAGCAGGTGATGGTTAAATGACGAAATAACCAGGCTTAGCGGATCAAACCCCAGTTGCTGTTCGGCTTTATCCAGCAGGGCTAGTAGCGGCGCTACCGTGTCCTCGCCTTTTAATTCAATATTCAGCCAGCATTTGCCATGGGTAAGCTCAAGTACCTGCCACAGGGTTGGAATACGCTGGCCCTGACCGGCATCGAGTTTCATTAGCCCGGCTAAACTATATTGATAAATACTGCCTGTACCATTGGTGGTCCGCTCTAGATGGTGATCATGAATAACAATAAGCTCGCCTTGCACAGCAAATACATCTATCTCAATCGCATCTGCGCCCTGAGCTATGGCTTGCTCAATAGCCAGCAGGGTGTTTTCCGGGTAATCGCCACTGGCGCCGCGATGGGCAATGATTTGCATTGTGTGATCTCCATTTCTCCGAACGCTGGCTGCCACTCCGTACATTTCTACTGTGACACGCCGTGAACCCATCCCTGGGGGCTCGTTTATAAACTTCATCCATGAAGTTTACCCTATGGGCCAGCGAAGCTGTTTAAATGCGTTCCTTACGCATTTATCCGCCCATCCGGGGCTTCAACGGTCACAGCAGAAAGTACATACGCGTCAGCCAGTACAGTTGTTATATCAGTTAATATCGGCAAAAGGCGCGCCCATCCGGGTGACGGTGCCGGGCTGTTGGTCAGCCAGAAAATCTACTTTGCCAGCCGGGAAGGCCAGTACCACGGTAGAACCTAGTTTGAAGCGGCCCATTTCAGCCCCTTTTTCCAGTTTAACGGCAGTATTACCGGTTGCCGGGTAGCTCCAGCGGAAAATGGTTTTGCCGGTTGGTGGGGTGATAGTGCCGGCCCAGACTGTTTCAATGCTGGCGACGATAGTGGCACCCACTAATACCAGCGCCATCGGGCCGAAATCAGTATCAAAAATGGTAACTACCCGTTCATTGCGGGCAAATAAATCTGGTACATTTTCAGCTGTTAATGGATTTACCGAAAACAGCTCGCCCGGGATATAGATCATCTCGCGCAGGGTGCCACTTACCGGCATATGAATACGGTGGTAATCTTTTGGCGCCAGATAAATAGTGGCAAAAGACCCACCGGCAAAGGGCGCTGAGGTTTGCTCCAGGCCGCCAAGCAGGCTTTGCAATGAATAGGTGTGATTTTTTGCCTGTACCAGTTTGCCATCAACAATAGGGCCTAACTGACTGATAGCACCATCGACCGGGTGGGCGACAATATCCGGATCGCTGGCCAGTGGCCGGATACCGTCTTTTAACGGCCGGGTAAAAAACTCGTTAAAGCTGGCGTAATCCTCTGCCCGCTCGAACTGAGCTTCACTCATATCAATCTTATAGGCGCTAATAAACCGCTTGATCAGAAAATGGCTGAACCAGCCAAGTTCAGCAGCCGCCACTTTGCCGGCCAGACGCGATATCAGATGCTTAGGCATCAGGTATTGCAGGGTGATTTTTAATTTATCCATAGGGTTTTTAACCTTTAACTTAAAAATAATTCGGTTTGTCCTGCGCCATACTGGCGAGGATTTTTAAATAACTGTCGTAGCGTTCGCTGCTGATTTCACCTTGCTGCACTGCATGCTGGATAGCACAGCCCGGGTCATTAACGTGCTTACAATCGCGGAATTTACAGCGACCAAGCCAGGGCTGAAACTCGATAAAACCTTCAGTAACTTCTTGCTCGCTTAAGTGCCACAAGGCGAATTCGCGAATGCCGGGTGAGTCTATTAAATCGCCGCCCTCTGGCAGATGATAAAGCCTTGATACGGTAGTGGTGTGCTGGCCCAAACCAGAGTTTTCCGATACTTCGCGGGTAGCTGCGGTCAGGCCTGGCATCAGGTTATTCATCAGCGATGATTTACCTACGCCGGATTGGCCAACAAAAATACTGGTACCGCTGTGAATTTGCTGCAGCAGTTCTGGCATGCCCTGGCCGGTTTTGGCGCTTACCAGCAGATAATCATAGCCAATTTTCTGGTACAGGCTAAGTTGCTCATTTAGTTGCAGGTGCTGCTCGGCAGTCAGCAAATCTACTTTATTGATCACCAGCAGTGGTTTAATGTGGGTCATTTCGGCGGCGACTAAATAGCGGTCAATGATGTTCAGCGACAGTGCCGGTAAAATGGCCGAGACAATAATCATTAAATCAATATTGGCTGCTACCGGCTTTAACCCATCGTAGAAGTCGGGGCGCAGTAGTACTGAACTACGATCTTCCACTGCGTCTATTACCCCATCGATACTGCCGGTGCTTTGCCGGGCGCGGCGCCAGACCACTTTGTCACCAGTCACTACTGAGCTGATGGTACGGCGCATGCTGCAGCGCACGATTAAACCATGGCTGTCTTCAATGTCGGCATGTTGGCCAAAGCGGCTGATAACCAGGCCGGGTTCTGCAGCCAGTAGAACATCGTCATCCCATTGAACGGCTTTAACTTTTTTATTGCCCCGCAGCCGTTTTTGCTCATTCTGGGCAATCCGGTCAGTCTGGCGTTTGGTCAGGTGTTTTTTTTTGGTCACGTGCTGGTTTTACCGTTGTGCGCAACAAGGCGCTATCAGTGTTAAGCTTAAGGCGTGTATCATACCTGCAATCTGAATTTGAACAAAGCAGCGCGCACTTGAGGAATGGATATGGCAACAAATGACAGCAACTTAGTCTGGCTTGATTTAGAAATGACCGGGCTGGAACCAAAAACTGATGTTATTTTAGAGATGGCGACCATTGTCACCGACAGCCAGCTTAATATTCTGGCCGAAGGGCCGGTATTTGCTATCAGTACTTCGGCCCGGATCCTGGATAATATGGACCCATGGTGTGTTGAGCAGCACGGCAAGAGTGGCTTAACTGCCCGTTGTCTGGCCAGTAACGTCAGCCTGGCAGAAGCGGAAAAGCAAACTGTTGCGTTTTTAAGCCAATATGTGGCAAAGGGTAAATCGCCAATGTGTGGCAACAGCATTGGCCAGGACCGGCGGTTTTTAGCTGAATATGCGCCGACCCTGGAAAGCTATTTTCATTATCGGAATCTGGATGTTAGTACCGTAAAAGAACTGGCCCGACGTTGGCATCCGGAAGTACTTAACAAGGTACAGAAAACCGGTGCTCATCTGGCGCTGGACGATATTCGTGAGTCGATTGCTGAATTAGTAACCTATCGCCAATATTTTTTCAAATTACCGGCATAAAGTGCTTGCATAAGCCTGCTGATTTTGTAAAATGCGCGCCATCACAACGCAACAGCGTTGACCGATGCGAGTATAGCTCAGCTGGTAGAGCGCGACCTTGCCAAGGTCGAGGTCACGAGTTCGAACCTCGTTACTCGCTCCAAATTCGAACAAAAAGCCGCTTTTAAGCGGCTTTTTGTTTTTCAGTTTTGCTACACTCAAACCAAAGAAATTGTGCGAGCAAATATGGTTGAATCGCCTTGTGTCCGAAATTGTTGCCTGGATCAACAAGACTGCTGTTTAGGCTGTGGCCGGCTGTTGGCTGAAATACTGGAGTGGCATCAGGCGTCCGGGCAGCGGCAGCTGCAAATTGTGCAGCAGGCGCAAGCGCGGCTGGCTGCCAGCCAACCTGGCCTTATGCATCCCGTGGCAACCCCTTCTGAATAATCCTGACCAGCCTTTCGGTTGTACGCGGTAGTAAATTCTCTGCCTGCCAGCTTTTACGTTTTTGTTGCGCCAGCGCCCAGTCAATATGTTCCAGCACCAGCGCCGAACTATCTGTTCTTGCTTGTTGCAAAGCGTCAGTAATTTCACTCTGATACGGTGCATTGCCAAGCGCCACCGCGATATTACGCTGCCAGCGCTCAAAGCCAATCCGCCGGATAGCGCTGCCTTCGGTCAGCCTTAAAAAGGTTGGCTCATCCCAGCCGAATAACTGCAGTAAATCCTGGTGCTGCCACTGTGGCCGGCGCTGAAAATCACTCTCGATACTCAGCGGTGCATCACGGTTTTCCGGGCAAACCAGCTGGCAATCATCACAGCCATAAATCCTGTTGCCAATTAACGGGCGTAGTTCTTCCGGAATAGCTGTTTTCAGCTCAATAGTTAAATAAGATATGCAACGGCGGCCGTCAACAACATAGGGCGCAACTATGGCCCCGGTGGGGCAACTGGTAATGCAGGCCACACAACTGCCGCAATCACCCTGATGCGGCTCATCGACCGGTAGCGGAATATCAATCAGTAGTTCACCCAGAAAAAACCAGGAGCCAACGCCCTGTTCCAGCAGTAAGCTGTGTTTTCCCACCCAACCTAAACCTGCGCGCTGGGCCAGTGGCCGCTCCAGCACTGGTGCTGAGTCTACAAAAGGCCGGAAACTGAGCTCGGGTAGCTCGCTGCTGATTTTTAACGCCAGTTGTTTCAGACGGTTGCGTACTAATTTGTGATAGTCACGGCCCAGCGCATAACGGCTGATATAGGCTTTGGCCGGGTCAGCAAGATTAGTGGCAAACCCAGCCTGGCCAGGCAGATAGTCCATCCGGACACTTAACACCCGTAAGGTACCAGGCAGTAGTTCAGCAGGGCGGGCCCGTAACAGGCCATGCTCGGCCATATAATGCATATCACCGTGATAACCTTGCTCCAGCCAGGCCTGCAACCTGGGTTCTTCAGTGGTTAAATCGGTGGCAGTTATACCCAGATGCTGAAACCCCAGCTCGCGAGCCCATTGCTTAATTTGCAGGGCAAGCTGCTGGTAATCGGTAGCCATAGCGGTCAATCCCCTGGCGCTTTTTTTGAAATGAGCATTACTTTAACATAGCGTTTTAACTGACGGGAACCGGTTATTCATTTTCTGGTCAGAGTTTTCAGGTAATACTGTTTCAGGCAATAAGGGTTCAGTTAATAAGGTTTCAGGTAATACGGGCTGCCAGCTAGCGGTTTTGCTGGCCGGACTTTGCCATAGTTTGTTAACATGGCGCCAGAAGTGCCGAAATTGGCCAAAACAACATTTGAATTGAGGCAACGTGGTAACTGAACATATGACGGCGCGCCCATCTGAGCAGACGCCTGGGTTGAAAAAAGTATTGGCAGATGAAGCTGCCACCTTACAATTGGCGGCCAGGCTGGCGACACAGCTGCATGGAGGGCTGGTGTTGTTTTTACATGGTAGCCTGGGGGCGGGCAAAACCACTTTCAGCCGTGGCATTTTGCAGACCCTGGGGCATCAGGGTAATGTCAAAAGCCCGACTTATACCCTGGTTGAGCCCTATCAGTTGCCGGCGTTAACCGTATACCATTTTGATCTATACCGGCTGGCTGATCCTGAAGAGCTGGAGTTTATGGGGATCCGGGATTATTTCAATGGCCAGAGCTTGTGTTTGCTGGAATGGCCTGAGCAGGGCCAGGGATATTTACCTGAACCCGATCTCGACATACACTTAAGCTATCTTGGCGCGCAAAGGCAGATAGTGATAAGTGCTGGCACTGCCGCTGGCCGCGCCGTAATAGATGCGATAAGAGATGATGAAAAATAATAATAAATTTCTTAGCTGCGCCGGCTTAACCATTATATGGTTTTTTTCAGCGTTTAGTTATGCAAGTAATCAGGTACAAAGTATCCGGATCTGGCCATCGCCTGATAACACCCGGGTGGTGCTCGATTTGGCCGCAGCGCCGCAATATAAAAGCTTTAGTCTGGATAATCCCGACCGCCTGGTAATAGACCTCAGTAATATTGAAGGAAGTGGCTCATTACCTAAAATTGATGGTGATTCAAAGCTGATTAAAGCTATTCGCAGTAGCGGTGACAGCAACAGTATGCGTATCGTATTGGATTTAACCAATAAGGTGAAACCGACAGTTTTTTCGTTAACTCCCACCGCGCCCTATGGCCATCGGCTGGTAATAGATTTACCGGATCAGCAACGCACCGAGAGCCGACCGCCGCCAAGTATCCGGGCTGCGCGTGACATTGTTATCGCCATTGATGCCGGCCATGGTGGTGAAGACCCGGGCTCTATTGGACCCAGTGGTATTTTTGAGAAAAACCTGACCTTACCAATCGCCAACCGGCTGGCTGAACTGATTAACAAAGAACCGGGTATGCGGGCAGTGATGGTGCGTACCGGCGATTACTTCATCCACGTTAACCGCCGGACAGAAGTTGCCCGTGGCCAGCAAGCAGATTTACTGGTTTCAATCCATGCGGATGCCTTCACCTCGCCGCAGCCGAAAGGTGCCTCGGTATGGGTGTTATCTTTGCGCAGGGCAACCACAGAAGTAGGTAGGATGCTGGAACAAACGGAACGTCATTCTGAGCTGCTGGGTGGCGTGGCAGAAGTTATCCGGGATTCTGCAAATGAACGTTATCTGGCACAGACCGTGCTGGATTTATCGATGAATCACTCGATGGTAACTGCTTATCAGGCCGCTAATCAGGTACTGACTGAATTAGGGAAGATAACCTCACTGCATCAGGCTAAACCGCAAGCTGCCAGTTTTGGGGTACTGAAATCACCTGATATTCCGTCCATTCTGGTGGAAGTGGGTTTTATTTCCAATCCAAACGATGAGAAACAGTTAAAGTCGGCCAGTCATCAGGCCCGTTTAGCTCAATCGTTGCACCGGGCGCTAAAGCGGCACTTTGAGCTGGCGCCGCCCGCTGATTCAATGTTTGCCCAGCGCCGGGCCCGCGAGCATAAAGTGCAGGCCGGCGAATCACTGTCTTTGTTAGCTCAGCGATATGATGTGTCGGTTGACGCGCTGCGCAACCACAATAAATTGGCAAATGACAGCATCCGGATTGGTCAGGTATTACGGATCCCCTGAACATGACTATTAAAATCCTGCCGCCACAACTGGCAAACCAGATTGCCGCCGGTGAAGTGGTAGAAAGACCTGCCTCGGTGGTTAAAGAGTTGGTAGAGAATAGCCTGGATGCCGGCGCCAGCCAGATTGATATCGATATTGAAAAAGGCGGCAGCAAACTTATCCGCATTCGAGACAATGGCTCCGGCATTGCCGAGCAGGAGCTGGTATTAGCACTGAGCAGGCACGCTACCAGCAAAATAACTGAGCTGGATGACCTGGCTCAGATAACCAGCCTCGGTTTTCGGGGTGAGGCCCTGGCCAGCATCAGCTCGGTATCACGTTTAACCCTGACTTCAAAACCCGCGGGCCAGTTAGCTGCCTGGCAAGCGCAGGCCGAAGGCCGGGATATGGCGGTAACAGTTAAACCGGCGGCCCACCCGGACGGCACCAGCATAGAGGTGGTTGACTTATTTTTTAACACGCCGGCCCGGCGCAAGTTTCTGCGCACTGATAAAACAGAATTCAGTCATATTGATGAACTGATAAAGCGGTTGGCTCTTAGCCGGTTCGATGTTAGCTGGCAGTTAAACCACAACGGTCAGAGTGTGCGCCGTCTGCCGCAGGCAACCTCAGATAACGCCCGGCGAAAAAGAGTGGCTATGCTTTGTGGCAGAGCGTTTGCTGAGCAGGCAGCCTATATTGAAAACAGTTGTGGCACCATTAAGCTTAGCGGCTGGCTTTTAGCGCCGCAGGCTTGTCAGAGTCAGCCTGTTTGCCAGTATAGTTACGTTAATGGCCGGATGATGCGCGATAAATTGCTGAATCATGCTATTCGTCAGGCATATGGTGAGCTGCTGACAGCAGAGCAGCAGCCCGGATTTGTCTTGTATCTGGAAATTGCGCCAGCAGAGGTCGATGTCAATGTGCATCCGGCGAAGCATGAAGTGCGCTTTCATCAGGCGCGGCTGGTGCATGATTTTGTGGTCAGCGCCCTGACAGATGCATTAGCACAATTGGCAGATGAGCAGACTATGCCGCAGCCTCAGGTGGCTGACACTGCGGCCGCTTATCAGGTAACCGCAGTTGGCGGGGTGGCCGGCCCCAGGCAATCCGGGGTGAAGCCTGGTAGCTGGTCAGCAGGCAGTCGTTCGTCGGGGAGTCGGGAATCTGGTGCAGCTGAAAACCCTGGTCTACTGCAGGCTCATCAGCAAATACATTATTTACAGGGCCAGTATGCGGCAGCCAGTAATGGGGGTGCGCCTACTGCTGAGCCTGCATTGTTAATATTACCTGCGGGGCAAGGCTTCGCCGTGACCCGGGGCCCTGATGGTCTGGTACTGTTAGATTTGGCTGCAAGTGTAGCACCACTCTGGCTGGCCGATAACAATAAAGCACCGTTGTTGCTGCCGCTGCGCTTACAGCTGACTGATTCTGAAAAGCAGCAGCTAATAGCAGCAGCAAGCCTGCTGCAACAACTGGGTTTTGATATTCTACTTAAAGACAACACTGCTATTGTCAGAGCAGTTGCGCCCTGGTTACGTTCGACATCGCTCAGTCAGTGGTTACTGCATGCTTTGCCATTGCTGCAAGCTGCTAAACCTGTTGTCAGCAGCCAGGCTTTATTGTCTATGCTACTTTCATCGAATTGGCTTAGTAGCGCTGCACTGATAAACTATTTTGCCGGAATGTTAACAGACGACAGTAAGTGGCTGGCGGTACCGTTAGACCTCAGCAGCAGCATTATGGCGTTAAGCCAGCAAGGGCAACAATGACTAGCGCCTTACCCGTTATTTTTATTATGGGCCCTACCGCGTCGGGTAAAACGGCGTTGGCGATAGAGTTGTTTAAACGGCTTTTTGCAGAAATTATCAGTGTCGATAGTGCACTGATATACCGGGGTATGGATATCGGTACTGCGAAACCAACAGCTGAAGAGTTATTGCAGGCGCCGCATCATTTACTGAATATTCTGGACCCTGTGCAAAGTTATTCTGCAGCTGATTTTCGGGATGACGCGCTGCGTTTAATTAATGACATTCAGCAGCGGGGCAAGATACCAATACTGGTTGGTGGCACCATGTTGTATTTTAAAGCTTTGCTGGAGGGGATATCGCCGTTACCGGCAGCTGATAGTAATGTCAGAGCCGCATTGGAGGCCGAAGCCGCCAGCTTTGGCTGGCCGGCGATGCACCAGCAGCTGCAGGACATTGATCCTGTTGCGGCGGCGCGAATTCATCCTAACGATCCGCAGCGAATTAATCGTGCGCTTGAGGTTTACCGGCTAACCGGCAATACCATGACAGAATTAACTGTACAAAAAGGGGAACCTTTTCCATTTAAAGTACACCAATTTGCCATTGCGCCAACTGATCGCGCAATGTTGCATCAGCGTATTGCCGACAGGTTTCAGCAAATGCTGGCGAACGGTTTTGAACAGGAAGTGGCAGCTTTAAAAAGCCAGCCACAATTACATGCAGATTTGCCGTCGATGCGTTGTGTTGGCTATCGTCAGGTTTGGCAGTATCTGGATGGCGAGTTTGGTTACGACGAGATGAAAGCAAAAGGGATTGCGGCCACCCGGCAACTGGCGAAACGACAGTTGACCTGGTTAAGAGGATGGCCGGAGGTTACCTGGCTAAAAAGTGAAGCAGAACCGGTAGAAAACTTGCAAGCGGTACTTTCTTCGCTAAGCTAAGTAAGATGGAAAAAAAAGTTAGCTTTAACAACTTGAAATAAAAAAAATAATACCAATATACAGCTCACTAATAAAAAAAGGAAAGCGGCACATGGCAAAGGGCCAATCTTTACAGGATCCATTTTTAAACACCTTAAGACGAGAGCGCATTCCGGTCTCTATTTATCTGGTGAATGGAATTAAACTTCAGGGGCAGATTGAGTCTTTTGACCAATTCGTCATTTTGCTGAAAAATACAGTAAGCCAAATGGTTTATAAACATGCCATTTCTACGGTTGTGCCATCCCGCGCTGTCAATACTATGGTTAGCCATGGCGCTGGTCAAAGCGACAGTGAAGGCGAGGACGTGGAATAACGCCGGGAGCAATAGCGCTTGTTTGATTTAGCCGAGCTTGCAGAACAAGCCATTCTGGTTCATGTAAACTTTCCGCAAGAGCATAGCAACGAAGATTTGCAGGAGCTTACCATGTTGGTAGCTTCTGCAAATGTGACTTCGATGCAAATTATTACTGCTAATCGCCGTGCGCCTGATACCCGACTATTTGTCGGTTCTGGTAAAGCGCAGGAAATAAAAGATGCTGTCGAGCAATTTGAGGCTTCGGTAGTTATTTTTAATCACATTCTAAGCCCCAGCCAGACTCGAAATCTGGAGCATTTATTGCAAGCCAGAGTGATCGATCGTACCACCCTTATCCTTGATATTTTTGCTCAGCGGGCCCGGACTTATGAAGGTAAGTTGCAGGTTGAGTTGGCGCAGCTGCAACATTTAGCGTCACGCCTGGTGCGGGGCTGGGACAATGCTGAGCGCCAGAAAGGTGGTATTGGCTTACGGGGACCGGGCGAAACAAGGCTTGAAACTGACCGGCGTTTGTTACGGGAGCGGGTGAAAGCTTTACTGCAGCGCCTGGATAAAATTGGCTTGCAACGAGAGCAGGGGCGGAAATCACGGCAACGAAGTGCTACACCTGTTGTGTCTATTGTCGGCTATACCAATGCCGGTAAGTCAACATTATTTAACCGTTTAACCTCGGCCAGCGTTTACGCAGCAGACCAACTTTTTGCCACGCTCGATCCCACTTTACGCCAGGTTAAACTTGATAATTTCGGGCCAATAGTACTGGCTGACACTGTAGGTTTTATCCGCCATTTGCCGCACAATCTGGTGGCGGCATTTAAATCGACTTTGCAGGAAACCCGTGACGCTGATTTACAACTGCATGTTATTGATGCTGCCGATCCGCGAAAAGAAGAAAATATTGCTTCGGTTCAACAAGTGTTAACAGATATTGACGCTGCTGAGGTTCTGCAACTGCAGGTATTTAATAAAGTAGATCAGATGGGGCAGTCTGCCCGTATAGACTATGGTGATGATGGTCTGCCGCGGGCGGTGTATTTGTCAGCATTGACCGGCGAGGGGATGCAGCTGCTGCAGCAAGCCATTGCCAGCTTGTTATCAACTGAGCATTTACAGCTAAGGTTGGCGTTGCCGCCAAATTGTGCATCCTGGCGGGCAAAATTTCATGAGTTGCAGGTTATTAGTACTGAACACTTTGATGATGCCGGTGTTTGTTGGTTGGAGATCCGGCTGTCATTGGCGCAATGGGCCCGGATGTTAAAGCAAAGCGATGGCGAGCTGGAAAACTATATCGTCATAGCGCCTGTTATTTGATACATTAACCGTTAATTTATAACTTGAGATGGAGTTAAACATGGCTTGGAATGAGCCGGGTAACAATGGTAAGAACAACGACCCCTGGAAACAGGGCGGTCGTGACCAGGGTCCACCCGATTTAGATGAAGTATTCCGCAATTTCGGTAAGAAATTTGGTGGTATGTTCGGCGGTGGTAATAAATCATCAGGCAACGGTGCTTCAGCAGCGTTTATCCTGATCTTGGTTATTGCTGCTGTGGTTTGGGCTATCAGTGGCTTTTATACCATTAAAGATGCTGAACGCGGGGTAATTCTGCGTTTTGGTCAATATCACACAGAAGTGGGTGCCGGTATTCACTGGAAACCAACTTTTATTGATTCGGTTACCCCGGTAAACGTCCAGGAAGTTAAATCACTGCGTTCAGATGGCTTTATGTTGACTCAGGACCAAAACCTGGTGCGGGTAACTTTTGAAGTACAGTACCGTATCTACAACGCACGTGATTATCTGTTTTCCGTAGTGGATGCTGACCGTAGCCTGGGTGAGGCTACTGATGCCGCGCTGCGTTTTGTTATTGGTCATTCAATTATGGATGACGTATTAACCCGTGGTCGTGAGGTGGTTCGTCAGAATACCCGTCAGGAACTGGAATCGATTATTGCGCCATACAAAATGGGCTTAAACCTGGTTGATGTTAACTTCCGTGATGCGCGGCCACCGGAAGAAGTGCGTGATGCTTTCGATGATGCCATCAAGGCGCAGGAAGATCAGGAACGTTTTGTGCAGGAAGCTCAGGCTTATGCACGGGAAATTGAACCTCGGGCCCGTGGTCAGGTTAACCGGGTAATGCAGGAAGCGGAAGCTTACAAACAGCAAATTGTCTTAAAAGCTCAGGGTGAAGTTGCCCGCTTTGAACAATTGCTACCTGAGTATCTGGCTGCACCAAAAGTTACCCGTGATCGCTTATATCTGGAAACGATGGAAGCGGTATACAGTAACACCTCGAAAGTAATTGTTGATGTTAAAAATGGCAATAACATTATGTATTTACCATTAGACAAGTTAATGAACCAATCTGGTGGAAATAGCAGTAGTGGCAGTGCAAACCCAATGCCGTTACCAGCCCGCAGTACCGACAACACGTCGCCGCGGCAGGATACTTTGCGCAGCAGTACCACGCGTAGCGGGAGGGGCTAAGTTATGAAAAATTTTATTATCGCTATTGTGGTAGTGGTCGCTATTATCGTGGTCTCTGCATTATTTGTAGTACCGGAAGGACAGCGTGCCATCGTTACTCAGTTCGGTAAGATCCAGCGGGACGATGCCGGTCAGGTAGTGGTATATGAGCCTGGCTTGCACCTTAAAATCCCAATGATTGAGGTGGTGCGTAAACTTGATTCACGGGTGCAAACTCTGGATGATCAGCCTGACCGCTTTGTAACTGCAGAGAAAAAAGACTTATTGGTCGACAGCTATGTGAAATGGCGGATCAAAGATTTTGGTGCTTATTTTCTGTCTACCGGTGGTATTACTTTACAAGCTGAAGTGCTGTTAAAACAGTATATCAATAACGGCCTGCGTACTGAGTTTGGTGCCAGAACTATTCAGGAAATTGTATCCGGCGAGCGGACGCAGTTAATGGAAAGTGCTTTGGCGCAAGCCGGCGTTGCTGCAAATGAGCTGGGTATTGAGGTTATTGATGTTCGGGTTAAGCAAATTAACTTGCCAACAGAAGTCAGCACTTCGATTTTCGCCAGAATGAGAGCAGAACGTGATGCAGTAGCGCGGGAACATCGTTCTCGTGGTATGGAAGAGTCAGATATTATCCGCGCAGATGTTGACGCCCGGGTGACCATTATGGTGGCAGATGCAGAGCGTAATTCGCGCACGGTGCGTGGTCAGGGCGATGCTCAGGCTGCAAAAATTTATGCCGATGTGTATAACCGCAATGCTGAGTTCTACTCTTTTGTGCGTAGCCTGGAAGCCTATAAAAACAGCTTTAAAGATAAAGATGATATTATGGTGGTTCAGCCTGACAATGACTTCTTTAAATATATGAAGTCAGATAAAGTACAAAACTAGTTATAACTGAAGATTAAAAAAGGCCCGAAAGGGCCTTTTTTGTCAGAGCGATTTTTGCTTATGCCAAGTGAAGCGGAGACTCTATGTATCAACAATTTTATCAGCGATTCTTGCAGGCGAATCAGGGCAAGCAGCATTTTGCCAGCCATTCACATCATTACTGGCCTGATATTACCCGGGACGCGACCTTAGCATACTGGGATGACAGTGCCCGGTTGGTGGATGATAAGTGGCAGCGTATTTTTGGCGAGATGATCCCACAAACACAACAACTTATTGCTGATGTGTTGAATTTGCCCGCACCCGACCAAATTGTATTTGCTGGGAATACCCATGAACTGGTAATGCGCTTGTTTAGTTGTTTCGACTTAGCAAAACCACTTAAAGTGCTAAGCACCGACAGTGAGTTTTACAGCTTTCAGCGTCAGGCCAAGCGGCTGGCTGAGTTTGAAAACATAGAGCTTATTACGGTAGCCACAGAACCATTTGCCAGCTTTACCGAACGTTTTATTGCACAGGCGAAGGCGCAGCAGCCGGATATGGTGTTCTGCAGTCAGGTATTTTTTAACTCTGGTTATGCCGTAGCCGATTTAGCCGGCTTTGTCAGCGACCTGGCAAAAGTGACTGATGCGATGCTGGTGATAGATGGTTATCATGGCTTTATGGCTGTACCAACTGATTTGGCCACGATAGCCGGCCGGGCATTTTATCTGGCGGGTAGCTATAAGTATGCCCAGGGTGGCGAGGGTTGCTGTTTTATGGCTGTGCCGCCAGGGAGTAATCAGCGGCCATGGTATACCGGCTGGTTTGCCGAGTTTGGCACTCTGGCGGCGGAAAAATCAGCGTTAGTATTATACAGCAATGACGGCAATCACTTTGCCGGGGCTACGATGGATTATACCGCCCTGTACCGCTTACATGCAGTATTGCTGTTATTTAAGCAGCAGGGCATCACTGTTGGCAGAATTCATCAGTATGTCAAACAGCTGCAGCAAGCGTTTATTGCTGAGTTGGCCCGGCAGCAGCACCCACAGCTTAACCAGGATAAGCTGTTACTGGAAAATCTGGATCAGCACGGCCACTTTTTTACCTATAAACTGGCTAGTACCAGTGAAGTAGCTGAATTGTCAGCTTTTTTAAAGAATAACGGCATTATCACTGACTATCGCGGCGACCGCTTGCGCTTTGGTTTTGGTTTATATCAGAACAGCCAGGCATTTGATTTATCTTGTCTGCAGCGTCAGTAAATCCGGGTATTTAGCTTAAGCCGGAGAAAAAACCGGCTTTTTTTAGGCAACACAGCTGTAAGTTGGCCAGCGATTTGATAGAATCCTCGCCTAATTTTTTCCATGATGTAGGAACCATGGCCAAAAACGTCGTTGTGCTCGGCACTCAATGGGGTGACGAAGGAAAAGGTAAAATCGTTGACTTATTAACTGATAAAGCCAGCTATGTGGTGCGCTACCAAGGCGGTCATAATGCTGGTCATACTCTGGTTATCGACGGTGAAAAGACCGTACTACACTTAATTCCATCGGGTATTTTACGTGCCAATGTAAAATGTGTGATTGGCAACGGTGTAGTGCTTTCTCCGGAAGCTTTTTTAAAGGAAATGACCATGCTGGAACAGCGTGGTGTACCGGTAAAAGAGCGGCTGCTGCTAAGCGAAGCCTGTCCGCTGATCCTGCCATTTCATGTGGCACTGGATGTCGCGCGGGAAAAAGCCCGGGGTGACAAAGCGATTGGCACGACTGGCCGTGGTATAGGCCCTGCCTACGAAGACAAAGTAGCGCGCCGTGGTTTACGGGTGGGCGACTTATTTAACCCTGAGTTATTCGCTGAAAAACTTAAGGTGGTAATGGAGTTACATAACTTCACGCTGACCCAGTACTACAAAGTTGACGCAGTGGATTATCAAACCACTCTTGATAATGCCCTGGCGATGGCGGATTTGCTGAAGTCTATGGTGGTTGATGTAACCGATTTGCTGGATAAAGCCCGCAAAAACGGTGACAAGATCATGTTTGAAGGTGCTCAGGGTACCTTGCTGGACATTGACCACGGTACTTATCCCTATGTAACGTCATCGAATACTACAGCAGGTGGTGTTGCTACCGGTTGTGGCTTTGGTCCGCGCTACCTGGACTATGTTCTGGGTATAGTGAAAGCGTACACTACCCGGGTAGGTTCAGGCCCTTTTCCAACCGAGCTCGATTGTGCGGTTGGTGAACACCTTGGTGTGAAAGGCCATGAATTTGGTGCAACTACCGGGCGTAAGCGGCGTACCGGCTGGTTTGACGCCGTTGCTGTGCGCCGGGCTGTGCAGCTAAACAGTATTTCTGGTTTTTGTTTGACCAAGCTGGATGTACTGGATGGTTTGGAGAGCATCAGTATTTGTGTTGGTTACCAACAGCCAGACGGCACGGTGTTGGATACACCGCCACTGGCCGCTGAAGGCTATGAGCTGGTAACACCTGTTTATGAAACTATGCCAGGTTGGTCTGACAATACTTTTGGTATTCAGCAGCTGGAAAAGTTACCGCAGGCAGCGCGGGATTATATCAGCCGGCTGGAACAACTGACCGGGGTGCCGATTGATATCGTCTCAACCGGACCAGACCGGGTGCAGACGATAGTGTTGACGCATCCGTTTGCGTAACCCGCTCGTATAAAAAAACGCTGCCATTTGGTGGCGTTTTTTTATACGCTGTAGCCATAAAGGTTGGAGGTGTCTGATGAATAAGCTTCTGCTGATTTTTCTAAGCGTGCTGTTAGCAGGGTGTGGCGGTTCTGATAGTGCTGATGACAGTGCCACTAATAACGTCGCCGAGTGTAGCCGCAATGATATTAACAGTCAGTTGTACTGTAAGTTATTTGCCGACTATCTATGGTATGACGAATTAAAGACGGGGGTTGACCCGCTGGCGTTTAGCACCCCCTCTGCTTATTTAAATCAGGTGGTTGCTGATCGGGATCGCTATAGTTTTGTAATGACAGAACAGCAATATCAGGACCGTTATATTAATGCGGTATTTTTTGGCTATGGCTTTGCCACTCAGCGAACGGACAATAACACCGCGCTGCAGGTGTTATATGTCTATGACGCAGGTTCAGCTGCTCAGCGTGGTTTACGCCGGGCCGATAAAATAATTGAGATTGATGGCATCAGCGTTGCCGAGTGGTTAACCAGGCTGGACGCCGGTACCGCAACCAACGACGATATCTACGGCCCGAATGAAGAAGGTGTGGTGCGGCAATTTGTCTGGCGTAAGCCTGATAACACTGAACGGCAGGCTGACTTCGTAAAAGGCACCGTTAGTACTAATACCGTTATGCATCGCTCTGTAGCGCAGCTAGGTGATAAAACAGTCGGTTATCTGGTGTTTAATACCTTTATCGAATTGTCTGAAACAGAGTTAGAACAGGCTTTCAGTTATTTTTCCCAGCAAAATATCGATGAGCTGGTGTTAGACGTCCGATACAACGGCGGTGGCCTAATCCGGGTTGCAAACCAGCTTAGCTCGCAAATCGCTTTTGCAAAGTTACAGGGCAATATTTTTGTTAAATATCGCTACAACGATAAAAATACCCGGAAAAACAGCACTGTTGGCTTTGCGCTGGGAGCCGGCCGTACTCAGTTAAACTTGTCGCGGGTGTTTGTATTAACCACGGCAGGTAGCTGCTCATCCAGTGAGCTGGTAATTAACGCCCTGAGCCCCTTTATTGATGTGGTACAAATTGGTGAAACCACTTGCGGCAAGCCGGTAGGTCAGGTGCCTGATCGGGTCGGCGACTTCCGCTTATTTGCGATAAATTTTCAGACAGTTAATTCGTTGGATTTTGGTGACTACTTTGATGGGCTGAGCCCGAATTGCCCGGTAACTGCGGCGGTGGCCGGTGACTGGGGAGTAAATAATGATCCACTATATGCTGAAGCGCTGGCTTATATTAATAGTGGTAGCTGCAGCGGGGTAGCGGTAAGTACTCAGAGTTTGCAACAAAGACGGTTACAACAGCAGGTTCAGCCACAATGGCTGCGCTATAACGAGCAATAACCTCTGCTGGCGTGTTTTTTGCAGGAAAAAATTACTGGTTGTTATTATTTAACGGTTATTTGACGCCCTATGAAAACAGTTATGTTATTGCCTGCTGTCCTGCTGCTGCTTGGGATAGTAATTGCTCCGCCAATTACTGCCCAGCAAGTGGATGCGGTACAACTTTACACTCAGGATGAGTTGTTAGATTTAATTAAAACTAACAGTCACTTACGAAAAGTTCGCGCCGATGATTGTCAATTGGTGCAGGATATTGAAGCCCGGGCCGATATTATGCAGCTTCCGGCCTATCAGTTTTTATACGGTGACATGCTGGCATATGCAGTGTGTGTGCCGCGCAACGTAGAACGCGGCTGGGATTTAATGTTGCAAGCAGCTGCACAAGGCTTACCCGAAGCACTGGAGCAAGTGGGCCGCTATTATCACATAGGCCGTTTCGTGCAGGTAGATATAGACAAAGCGCTGGTTTATCTGCATGAAGCGGCAGCAATGGGCAACCTGAATGCGCAACTGCGCTATGCCCAGCTACTGGCAGACGGTTACGGTTCACCGGTAGATTACGAACAAAGTTACCGTTGGCTGCATCATGCTATTAGTGCAGATGCCAACACTCATGCTAGAATACAGCAACTGCTGCAACAGCTTGCCAAGAAGATGCCAGAGCGGGTAGTGGCCAATGCCAGACGACCTGTCAAATGAAATTCATCCAATGTTTCTGCTTAGCTGTTACACTCAATATATGAAAACAGGAAATAAAAGTTTAATTAATGACGGTAAATGATCCGCATCTTGCGCGTGAGCAAGAAAAATACGACAACCCTATCCCCAGCCGGGAATTTATCCTGGAACACATCGAAAAGCGGCAACAACCTGCCTACTTTGACGAACTGGTAACCGAACTCGCCCTGACTGATGACGATGCTATCTTCGCTCTTAAAAAGCGTTTACGGGCAATGGAGCGGGATGGCCAGCTTATCTTCACTAAGAATAAGCGCTATGGTCTGGTGGACCATATGGACCTGGTAAAGGGCACTGTAATTGGCCATCGGGAAGGTTTTGGCTTCTTAAAGCTGGAGCAGGGCGGCCCGGACTGGTATCTGCCTTATCATGAAATGCAGCGGGTGCTGCCAGGCGATAAAGTACTGGCCACTGCAGCGGCGATGAAGAGTAAAGACAAGGTGGAAGCCCGGGTAGTGCGGGTGCTGGAACCCCGCACTGAGCCGGTGGTTGGCCGTTATTATAAAGATACTGCGGTGTGCGTAGTGGTACCGGACGACCCACGGATCACTCAGGATATTATGGTGCCGGAAGGAGAACAAGGTGCAGCGCGTCATGGTCAGATAGTGCTGGTTGAGATAACTCAGCGCCCGTCAAAGCGGGTCAGCGCTGTCGGTAAAGTGATTGAAGTACTGGGTGAGCATATGGCGCCCGGGATGGAAATTGAAGTCGCTATCCGCAATCATCAGATCCCACACGAGTTCCCGCAAGCTGTATTACAACAAGTTGCGAAATACGGCGAGCAGGTGCCAGACGAAGCGAAACTGGGCCGGGTAGATCTGACCAAACTGCCACTGGTTACAATTGATGGTGAAGATGCCCGTGATTTTGACGATGCAGTTTATGCCGAAGCCAAAGAAAACGGGGGCTGGAAGCTTTGGGTAGCCATTGCTGATGTCAGTGCTTATGTTAAACCTGACACGCCATTAGATCGCAGTGCCCTGGAGCGGGGTAACTCGGTGTATTTCCCCGACCATGTGGTGCCGATGCTGCCGGAGGCGTTATCTAATGGCCTTTGCTCACTGAATCCACACACCGATCGTTTATGTTTTGTTGCTGAAATGCATATTAGTGCCAGTGGTAAGCTGGAAAGCTACCAGTTTTATGAAGCTGTTATGCACTCAGCCGCCCGTTTTACCTACAACAAAGTGCATGCCATTTTACAGGGTGATCCTGAGCTGCGTAAGCAATATCAGGCCAACCTGAGCAATCTGGAAACCCTGTACAGCCTTTATAAAAAGCTGGCCAAAGTGCGTGGTCAGCGCGGCGCTATTGAGTTTGAAACGGTGGAAACCCGCTTTATCTTTAACAGCCATCGCAAAATAGAACAAATTGTGCCGGTACATCGCAATGAAGCACATAAAATCATCGAAGAATGTATGATTATGGCCAACGTTGCTTCAGCTCGTTTTGTTGAAAAACATGAGGCTCATGCCTTATTCCGGGTGCATGAGCGGCCAGATGGCGATCGTTTTGCTAATTTCCGGCGCTTTTTAGCCGAGTTAGGTATTGAAGCCAATATTTCCGCTGAACCAACCCCACTGGAGTTGACGCAAGTGTTGGCCACTCTGGCCGACCGGCCAGATCGGGAACTGATTGAAACCACCATGCTGCGCTCGATGAAGCAGGCGGTGTATCAGGGGGATAATCAGGGCCACTTTGGTTTGGCGCTGGAGGCTTACGCCCACTTTACCTCACCTATTCGCCGCTATCCGGATCTGGTGTTGCACCGGGCGATTAAAGCGATTCTGGTTAAGCAAAACCAGAAAGTAAATGGCGAGCGGGCATACAGCGAAAAAGAGATTACTCATTTTGGCGAGCAGTGCTCAATGACGGAACGCCGGGCCGATGATGCCACCCGTGAAGTGTCTGACTGGCTGAAGTGCGAATATATGCAGGATCATTTAGGCGCCGAATTTGACGGTGTGGTAGCGACTGTAACCAACTTTGGTTTATTTGTCCGCTTAAGTGATTTATATATTGAGGGCCTGGTACATGTGACCTCGTTGCAAAACGATTACTACCGCTTTGATGCTGAACGTCAGGTGCTGAATGGCGAACATAGCGGCGTTAGTTACCGGATGGGCGATCAGGTTAAAGTAAAAGTGCTGGCAGTTAGTTTAGAGTCGCGCAAAATTGATTTAGCTGTGGTGGGTGAGCCAAAACATAATGTGTCGGGACGGGCGGTAAAAGCCAGCCGCAATGCGGCTTTTGCTGAAAAAGAGTCGAAAACTGGCGGTGCCGGCCGGCGCAGTGGTAAAGGTGGTGGCAAAGCCGCTGCTAAACCAGCGGCCAAAGCCGGTGACAAACCTAAAACGGCGAAAAGCGGCCCGAAAAAGCCGCGGCGCCGGGCGAAGAAATCTTAATTGGCCAGGCTGACTAAGCAAAAAATTTGAGAAAAAGCTAACTATGAGCGCAGATTTTGTATTTGGTATTCATGCGGTAAATGCCCTGTTAGAACGGGCACCGCAGGATATTTTAGAATTGTTTATCATGAAAGACCGCGAAGATAAGCGGATGCAACCGCTTATTCAGCAAGCGCGCCAAAATGGTATTTCTATCCAGTTTTGTAACCGCAGAACCCTGGATGACATGGTTAATGGCCAGCACCAGGGCATTGTCGCCAAGGCGCGTTTAGCAAGTAGTGGCAATGAAAGTGACCTGGCCACCTTACTTGAGCAAAAAGATAAACCATTTTTGCTGGTGCTCGATGGCGTAACTGATCCGCATAACCTGGGTGCTATTTTACGCAGTGCTGATGCCGCTGGGGTGCATGCGGTAATTTCACCGAAAGACCGCTCCGTTAAACTGACGGCAGTGGTGCGCAAGGTGGCATGCGGTGCCGCTGAAGCGGTGCCCTTTATTACCGTGACCAATTTAGCCCGCACTCTGCGCGAGTTACAGGAAGCCGGCGTTTGGGTGGTGGGTACGGCCGGAGAAACCGACACCACTATTTATCAGGCTGACTTTAATGGACCGTTAGCGCTGGTGTTAGGCGCTGAGGGCGAGGGCCTGCGCCGCTTAACCCGTGAAACCTGTGACAGCCTGGTAAAGATACCGATGTTTGGTACTGTGTCCAGCCTGAATGTGTCAGTTGCAGCGGGAATTTGCCTGTTCGAAGCAGTACGCCAAAGAAGTTAACTGACCTGGTATATTCTGCTTGTTATTTGCCCGCTAACTCCGTAAAATACGCGACCTTCGGCCATACACTAACGTTCCTTGCCTCTATGCGAGCCCGGCCGAGCTCACCCGAGGCTTACTAACCGTAAGGAGCTACAATGCGTCATTACGAAATCGTTTTTATGGTTCACCCTGATCAGAGTGAACAAGTGCCTGGCATGATTGAGCGCTACACTGGCTCTATCAAAGAAGCGGGCGGTACTATCCACCGTTTAGAAGACTGGGGCCGTCGTCAACTGGCTTACCCAATCCAAAAACTGCACAAAGCACACTATGTGTTGCTGAACGTGGAAGCACCACAAACAGTGATTGATGAGCTGGAAACTAACTTCCGTTACAACGATGCAGTTTTACGTAACCTGATTATGCGCACTAACGGTGCCGTAGTTGAGCCATCTCCAATGGCTAAGGTACGTGATGAGCGTTCACGTGACGAGCGTCCTCGTGACCGTGCTCCTCGTGAATCAGAAGAGCAGGTTGAAAACGAAGAGTAAGTTTGATGGACAATATCATCGTGCTTAGTGGCGCCGTATGCCGGCACCCTGAACGCAGTGAGAGTCCGGCGGGTATCCCGCACACTGTTATCACAATTGAGCATCGCAGCAATCAGCAGGAAGCCGGCCTTAACCGTCAGGCTTATGTCAGAATGCAGGCCGTGTTAAGTGGCACAGTGTTACATCAGCAAGCTCAAACTTTGACGTTGGGTAGCATGGTAAAGGTTAGCGGGTTTTTAAACCGGCACCAGAACCGCAGTGGTCAGGCAAAACTGGTACTGCACGCCCAGCAGATTGAACAAATAAGTTAGGAGACAGACAAATGTCACGTTTTTTCCGTCGCCGTAAATTCTGCCGTTTTTCTGCAGAAGGCACTGTAGAGATTGATTACAAAGATACCGCTGTTCTGAAAAACTATGTTACAGAAAGCGGCAAGATCGTACCTAGCCGTATTACTGGTACCAGCGCTAAGTATCAGCGTCAGCTGGCTCGTGCTATTAAGCGCGCTCGCTACCTGGCCTTGTTGCCGTACAGCGACTCACACAGCTAATACAGAAGGGGTATAAGTATGCAAGTTATTCTGTTAGACAAAGTCTCAAACCTTGGTGGTTTAGGTGACAATGTTTCTGTTAAGTCTGGTTATGCTCGTAACTTCTTATTCCCACAGGGTAAAGCAGTTCCGGCTAACAAAGCTAACACTGAAAAGTTCGAACAGCGTCGCGCTGAATTAGAAGCCAAACTGGCTGCTGATTTAACTGCCGCTAACGACCGTGCCGCTAAGCTGGCAGAACTGGCTGAAGTGACTATCGCTTCTAAAGCCGGTGACGAAGGCAAGCTGTTCGGTTCAGTAGGCACCCGCGATATCGCTGATGCCATTACTGAAGCTGGCGTAAAAGTTACTAAAGCTGAAGTGAAATTACCTAACGGTACTTTACGTGAAACTGGCGAGCACGAAATCGACCTGCAGTTACACGCTGAAGTAGTAGCAACCATTAAAGTTGTTATTATCGCAGAAGCCTAAGGCTACTGGCGCACTGCAATGCAGTGCGCCACTCTGTTCCTCTCCTGATCTTGTTTAAACCTTCTTTACCGCCCGTCTTTTCAGCTGCACCGCCCCTTAATTAAAAAAAACCACAACGTTGCTTTTTATTCTGCCGCTTGCAAGGTAGCATTGCACAGTTATTCCCAATTTTGTCAGGTGTTATGAGCAGTAATAAAGACAAGCAAGTCGCCGGCCTGAAAATGCCACCGCACTCTATCGAAGCTGAGCAATCTGTACTGGGTGGCTTAATGCTGGATAATCAGGCCTGGGACCGGGTGTCGGAAAAGGTGGTTGAGCAGGATTTTTACCTGCGTTCGCACCGTTTTATCTTCAGCGCCATGGCGCGGATTGCCGAAGCAAATCAGCCCATCGATTTAATAACCGTATCCGAAGCATTAGAAGCCAACCAGCAACTGGACGATATCGGTGGTTTTGCTTATCTGGGTGAGATCGCCAAAAATACTCCCAGTGCTGCTAACATTATGGCCTACGCCGACATCGTGCGGGAGCGGGCTGTGGTGCGCGATATGATAGCGGTAGCGCATGATATTGCCGATGCCGGCTACGATACTCAGGGCCGCACCAGTGCCGAACTTTTAGATTTCGCTGAAAGTAAGGTATTTAAAATTGCTGAGCAGCGAGCTAATGCCAATGAAGGCCCGGAGCCAATTAATAATATTCTGGCCAAAACCATCGACAAAATTGATGCGCTGTTCCGCTCGCCGCAAACCGGTATTACCGGTTTGTCTTCGGGTTATATGGATCTTGATAAAATGACCAATGGCTTCCAGCCATCCGATTTAATCATCGTCGCCGCCCGGCCGTCGATGGGTAAAACCACCTTTGCCATGAACCTGTGCGAGCATGCGGCCATTACCAGTGACAAACCGGTACTGATATTCAGTCTGGAAATGCCCTCAGACCAGATAATGATGCGGATGCTGGCCTCGTTAGGCCGGATAAACCAGACCAAGGTGCGGACCGGCCAGCTGGAAGATGAAGACTGGGCGCGGTTGTCCTCGGCTATTGAGCTTCTGAACAGCAAAGGTAAAATGTATATCGACGATGCCTCGGGCCTGACGCCGACTGAAGTGCGTTCGAGGGCCCGGCGGGTGGCGCGGGAGCATGGCGGCCTGAGCATGATTATGGTCGATTATTTGCAGCTGATGACAGTACCGGGTTTAAGTGAAAACCGTACCTTAGAAATTGCTGAAATTTCCCGTTCATTAAAATCCTTAGCGAAAGAACTGAAAGTGCCGGTGATAGCGCTGTCGCAGCTAAACCGGGGCCTGGAACAGCGCGCTGATAAACGTCCTGTTAACTCTGACTTGCGGGAGTCGGGTTCTATCGAGCAGGACGCCGACTTAATTATGTTTATCTACCGCGACGAGGTTTATCATGAGGACAGTGCTGAAAAAGGCCTGGCCGAAATTATCATTGGCAAGCAGCGAAACGGCCCCATCGGCAAAGTGCGCTTAACCTTCCACGGTCATTTCTCCCGATTTGACAACTATGCCGGCAGCGCCCGTTTTGAGGACGAGTATTAATGTCACGCCGGCCGGTAGCCCAAATTAATCTGGCTGCCCTTGGCCATAATTTGCAGCGGGTGCAGCAATTGGCGCCTGCCAGTAAAGTACTGGCGGTGTTGAAAGCTAATGCTTATGGTCATGGTTTGGTACAAGTGGCCCAGGCATTAACAGCGGCGGATGCTTTTGCGGTGGCGCGGATAGATGAAGCACTGGCGCTGCGCACAGCGGGTATTGTTAAACCAATAGTGCTGCTGGAAGGATTTTACGAAGCCGCTGAACTGCCGATACTGCTGGCGAACAACCTGCAAACGGTGGTGCATAATGAGCTGCAATTGCAAGCGCTGGAGCAAACAGCGTTAGAGGGGCAGCTAAAAGTCTGGTTAAAAATTGATACCGGGATGCACCGGTTGGGCATTGCCCCCGAGCAATTTAATGAATTCTATCGTCGGCTGTGGCAGTGTCAGACTGTGCAGCCTGGTATTCGTTTAATGAGCCATTTCTGCTGTGCAGATATACCAGGCTCTGCCAAGACAGAGCAACAACTGGCACTGTTTCAGCAGCTTTGTATCGATAAAGCCGAGCAGCAAAGCCTGGCTAACAGCGCCGCTATTCTTTGCCTGCCGCAAAGCCATGGTGACTGGGTACGCCCCGGCTTAATGCTGCATGGTATTTCGCCGTTACCGGATCAGCAGGGGCAGCAACATCAGTTGCAGCCGGTTATGCGGTTAAGTAGCAGGCTGATTGCTATGCGCCAGTTGCAGCCCGGCGATACCGTAGGTTATGGCGCCAACTGGCAAGCCGAAAAAGCAACCTGGGTTGGAGTTATCGCTATAGGTTATGGCGATGGTTATCCGCGCCACGCCGTTAACGGCACGCCGGTATGGCTGGCCGGGCGGGAAGTGCAACTGGTAGGCCGGGTGTCGATGGATATGATTACCGTTGACCTGGGTGCCAATCCTGCTGAGACAATTGGCGCTGAAGCGGTACTCTGGGGCCCGGAGCTTGCCATTGAGCGGGTAGCGCAATATGCGGATACCATCCCCTATGAGTTGCTATGTAATATTACTCCCAGAGTTGATTATCAGTATTTGCCTGTATAACCGCTAACCGGACAATTACCTGTCAAAGCTGACTTCAATGTGTACTTTGCCAAATTCTGAATCAAACGGCATTAAAATGGTTGGCCCTTCGCATTTGTGAGTGATGGTATGGGCTTTACCGGACACCACTATTGGCGTGGCCATCGAAAATTCATAGCCTTTATCGCCTAGAATGCGTTTGGCGCCTCCGGTAACCATATTGGTGATTTCGCCAACCATATCAGTAACATCTGCATCAATAGTTTTTGGCTTTTCACCCAGCATCCGGTACATGACTTCCAGCGCCAGGCTTTCTTCAAAACTAACAGAAAACGAGCCTTTAATATCGCTGCCTACCATGCCAATTAAACCGGACACGTCGCCACGGGCTACTTCGTCCTTTTTTATCCGTGGCTGGCCCGGCACAATAGTAGTATTAGCCATAGTTGCTAAAACATTAACCAGAGAAGAGAGAAACGGATTTATATACTCAACATTCATGGAACGCGCCTGTTTTTTTTGCGTTGGAATATACCAGCCTGACGTTGTAAGACTAGGAGTATTTCGCTGATCATACAAGCCAGCTTATTGTTTTATTAGTATTTATGCAACTTGCTGGCACTTTTGACAAAAACCATGTGCTTCTATGGTCTGGTGGTTAATTTTAAAACCCCGTTCGTTGGCAAGGGCACCGAATTCTTGCTGTAGTAATGCAGAATGCAACTCGCTTACGTTACCGCAACGGTCACAGATCAGTAATTGCGCCGGATGATGATGGCCAAAGTGATGGCACAACATAAAAGCGTTACTTGATTCAATTTTATGGATGAAGCCCTGTTCGGTTAAAAACTCCAACGCCCGGTAGATAGTAGCAGGTTTGGCTGCCGGTTCTGTTTGCTTTAATTGTTCCAGCAGGTCGTAAGCACCCATACCACTGTCGGTTTGTGCCATTAACCGAAATACTTTTTCCCGGATGGAGGTAAAGCGTGCGCCGTTCTTCTCGCAAATTGCTTTAGCCCGGGTGACTAATGATTCTGTTGACATACTTAATCTGATCTCCTGGCAGCAGTCGTTGGCAGTGTAGCATATTGCTCTTCAAGTTCCACGCATAGCGGCGGCTGATAATTGGCTGAAGGCGGTCTATTTGGCTACCAATTGTTGTACACTATGCGGCTTTATAATTCATCTCTCGTTGCAGGTACGTGACTTTTGGCTTCTAAACCTATAGACCACAAATTTTCAGTTGCTCCGATGCTTGATTGGACGGATAAACATTGCCGTTACTTTCACCGGCTGATGACCAGACACGCCGTGCTTTATACCGAAATGGTAACTACCGGCGCGCTTATCCACGGTAAAGGGGATTATCTGGCGTTTAACGAGCAGGAGCATCCGTTGGTTTTGCAGCTGGGCGGTTCTAATCCGGCAGAAATGGCTCAATGCGCAAAAATGGCTGAACAGCGCGGCTACGATGCGGTAAATATTAATGTTGGTTGTCCGTCAGATCGGGTGCAAAACGGTATGTTTGGTGCCTGCCTGATGGCGAAGCCTGAACTGGTGGCCAGTTGCGTCAGTGCCATGCTGGACGCGGTGTCGATTCCAGTTACCGTAAAGAGCCGGATAGGAATTGATGAGCTGGACAGCTACCAGTTTTTAACAGATTTTGTTGGCACCATAGCTGATGCAGGCTGTCAGCAGTTTATTGTCCACGCGCGTAAAGCCTGGTTAAAAGGTTTAAGCCCAAAAGAAAACCGGGAAATACCAGAGTTAGATTACCCGAGGGTGCATCAACTTAAGCAGGATTTTCCTCAGCTTAATATCAGCATCAATGGTGGTATTAAAACCCTGGATGATGTGCGTTATCAGTTACAGCTGGTTGATGGCGTGATGGTAGGACGTGAGGCCTATACCAACCCGTACTTACTCAGTCAGGTTGATCATTTTATTTATGGTGAGGAGCAGCCGGTGCTCAGTCAGCACGAATTAGTGCGGGCAATGCTGCCTTATATTGAGCAGCAAATGCAGCAAGGGGCCCGTTTTTGGCACATTGCCCGCCATATGCTGGGACTGTTTCAGGGCCTGCCGGGTGCCCGTTTGTGGCGACGTCATCTGAGCGAAAATGGCCATCTGGCCGGGGCTGGGCCGGAAGTGTTAGTTCAGGCGTTGGCCGCTGTACCTGAGTAAGTAGCATTATAAATACTGGTGTAAATCGCAATATGAATCCAGCATGAAGAATTTGACTAACGCAGTGGTTAATTTAACTAATTTTTAGTTTTACAGGATTGGCTAAAAAACAGCCAACAACAGGGTGTTAATTAAAGTGTTAAATATCAATAAGTTATTTTTATAATAAAGTTGGCATAAGCTTTGTAATAGGTAAGTTGTAGTACCAACTAACTTAACTATTATGAAGGAATATCAAATGAAAACTTTAGCTGCTCTTACCTTAACTGCTGCTGTAATGTTTACTGCTGCGCCAGTACAAGCTAACCCTGCTACTGAAGCTTTGCAGCAATTGGCAGCCAATCAACTGGCGGAACTTAAAGTCACTATTGCTGATCAGGCACGGCAGGCGGTCGAAAAAACCGCGGCTGAAGTTCGCCAATTATTGCAGACTGATTCTCAGGTCGCGCAACATAAAGAAGTGGATGTCAAAGCAGATCCCAAACCTGCGGCAGAGTAAGTAATGTTGACTGCAAGCAGTTTATTGCTGCTGTATTTACTGCCCGTTGTCACCATGTTTTCGGCGTTCATGTTGTGGAGTTTTCTGACGCCTGTTTTACTGTTATGGTACAAAACCCGGAGTTAGCTGTACCGGGCCTAAGCCATGTTAAGCGTGATAACTTTATCTCTGGTCGCTGCCAGCTGTCAGAATTTGGTGTAAGATAAACTAAATTTGCTATGGGAGCATGACATGGTTCGATTTATTGTCTTAATACTAATTGCCGTAATCAGTTTTGCCGCTAATGCTGCAGAGCTAATCGTAACTGATGGTCAGGTCAGAGTCCCTATGCCTGGCAGAACCGTGACCGCAGGTTATTTCACTATCCAGAATAATACAGCAGACCCTGTCAGCTTAACTGCTGCCCGAAGCACAGCATTTGAACGCGCCGAGTTGCACCAGCATACTCATCAGGATGGTGTAATGCGGATGGAACAGGTCGGGCAAATTGAGATTGCAGCAAATGCCAGCGTTAGTCTGCAGCCAGGTGGCTTACACCTGATGCTGTTTAATCCGCTGCAGCCACTGCTGGCGGGTGAGAGTGTTACTGTCCTTCTGAGTTTTAGCAATGGCCAGCAGCTTGAACTGAGTATGCCATTAACTGAAATGCCTCGTCGCTAAGGATATTAAATGAACAAGCGTAATATGAGCTACCTGGTGGTCGGCCTGGTGTTGGTTATTTTTATGGTGATTAGCTGGTGGGTAAGCCGTGAGCCTGCAGTAATGACCGAGCAGATCCAGCATGCCCAGCAAAACGACAATGTTACGCCCAGAGTGGGTTACACTACTACCACCGCATTGATAAAAGTGACCGAAACCCTGCTTGATAAGCCAGGTGGTTATCTGGCTAATGATATTTTGCCGCCCTACAGCTTACTGGACAATATGCCCGCCTGGGAGTTTGGGGTGCTGGAAATGTCGCGCGATCTGGCACTGGCGTTTCGTAAAGACTTCAGCCGCTCCCAATCACAATCTGCCGAAAACGAATTTTTAAAAGTAGCTCAGCCACAATTTAATATTGATCATCGCAGCTGGGCTATCCCAAGCGCCGAATCTGAATATCGAAAGGCTATTGCCCAGTTATATCTTTACCGTGATGCCTTGTCCGACAGTTCAATGCCTGACAGCCAGTTTTATGCAAGAGCTGATAATCTGCGGGACTGGTTAAAAAACGTTGAAAAAAGATTGGGAAGTTATTCCCAGCGGTTAAGTGCCAGTGTTGGCCAGGATCGTCTGAATACTGATCTTGCTGGTGATGTCGGTGCCCGGCAGTCGACTAATGCACCGGGTCATCAGATTGTTAAAACCAGCTGGTGGAAAATTGATGATGAATTTTATGAAGCACGCGGTGCAGCCTGGGCTTTATTGCATTACCTGAAAGCAGTAGAGGTAGATTTTGCTGAAGTGCTGCACCGGCGCAATGCTATGGTAAGTTTGCAACAGATCATCCGTGAGTTGGAGGCTACCCAGCAGCCAATTTGGAGCCCAATGGTATTAAACGGCAGCGGCTTTGGTTTGCTTGCCAACCACAGCCTGGTAATGGCAAATTACATTTCCCGCGCCAATGCGGCACTGATTGATTTATCAGAACTATTGACTCAAGGATAAGCAGGATGAAAAAAAGCTTTATTAATAAAACCGCGTTATCAATGACCCTGAGTTTAGTCATGGTAACGGGGCAGGCTTCTGCTGACACCTTGTTTGGCATATACGTTGGTGGTGATGGCTGGCGTAGCGACGTTACCGGAAGTTTTGGCAACAGCGAGCCGGCACCAGTATTTAATTTTGACAGTAAAACTCAGGGTTCTTATTTTCTTGCGCTGGAACATCCAATACCGCTGTTACCGAATATCCGGTTGGCACACAATCAACTTGAAGCACAAGGTGTGTCGATAATCGATGCTCAGTTTAGTTTCGGCGGTGAAGATTTTGCAGTGAGTACTACAGTTGCCAATCGGCTAGACCTGAGCAATACCGATATTGTGTTGTACTATGAAATACTCGACAACAGTGTAGTCGCGCTCGATTTGGGTGTTAATGGTAAGCATATCAAAGGTTCGGCCTCAGTGGTGGAGCAGGCCCAGAACGGCTTACAGGGCGAGGAGTCGGTGTCGCAGTGGCTGCCACTGGTGTATGTCAGTAGTAAAATTGGTTTACCGCTGACTGGTTTAGATATATTTGCTCAGGGCAGCTACATCGGATGGAGTGATAGCCGGATGTATGATGTACAGGCTGGCGTTGGCTATGAAGTTGTCGATTCACTGGCTGTTGATGTCAGACTTAAAGTGGGTTACCGGGCCATAAATTTGCGTTTGGATGACCTTGATAATTTATATAGTAACATTGATTTTAAAGGCGTATTTGCCGGTATTGAGTTGCATTTCTAGCCGGTGGCTCAGGTAGTGTTGTGCTGCTGGTCTGGCGTGCTGCGGTACACCCCTTGTTGCTGTCGCCAAATCGCTTTATAGTAACTTTATTAGAAGTGACGGCAATATCATTTTGACAAATATATTCAGACAGTTAATTGTACCCTGGTTGCTTGCACTGCTGTTGGCCTGGTTGTTAGTTATTACATGGCTCCACAATCAGCAACTGCTGTTGTCAGACAATGGTTATGTCGCAATAGTGTTCAGTACTGCGCAGCCGTGGCTGGTTAGGTTAATTCTGCTGGCATTGCTGACAGCTGCCATGGCATTTGGCCTTTTATTAAGTGTCGGCGCAATAAAGCGTGGACAGTTGCAGCTTGCAACTGATGCAGAGCTATTGGCTCACCATTTAAAACGGCTGCAAAACTCTCCGCAACAATGCCAGATAAGTGAGTCGCTTGTCCCACTATTAAAGCCGGCACAGCAGGCGTTCAACGAGCTGTCCGGCGCGCTTGAGCAGAATGAGTTGGCCTCAGAGCAACTGGTGCAGCAACTAAATCAGCAGCTGCAGCAGTGTAATGCTCAATTAGCTGAACTTGAACAGCAACATCAGCAGTTAACGACGGCGCAGCAGTTGCAGCAACGCCAAATCCGGCATTGGTTCGAACAAAGCCAGATTTTATGGCAACGCAGAGATCAACTGCAACCATTGCAGTTACAACGATTATTGCAATTGCACTTGCTGGCAGGACATTATCAATTCAGCGCTGCCGATCCAGAAGGGCCGCCAGTTCAACTCGGTAGCTGGTTGGGCCGGCATCTTGATGACTTCAATGAATTATTGCCTGCTGCTTCGGTTGTGCTGGACTGGCAGGAGCATCCGGACAACCTGGCATATTCAGTAAACATTTGTGACAAAACATTAAAGTCGCTGCTGCAGGCGCTCATCATGCTTTGTCTGCGCAGCGAGGATGTCAGTAAAATTAGTGTTGCTCTGCAGTTGCAGGTTGGCGAGCAACAGTCCGCATTAAAGCTAACCGCCAGTTGTAATGGTAATGGCTTGCCCGGACATTGCCGTCAGCTTTTGCATGCAGCTGATCTGCTTGATTTACAGTGGAGTGATGCCGATGTTGCATTGCTCAAAGCAATACAAATAACGGGCGGTGAATTTAGCGCTCAGTCACTGGATGGACTGGGTTGTATTTTGCAGCTGACAATACCAGTGCAAACATCTGCTGAAAAGGTATCTGAGCCTGCCAGTTTGCGGCATATTCTGGTGGTTGATGACAATGAAACAAACCTGGCGTTTGTGCAGGTGCTGCTAAAAAATAAGCCTTTGGTTTTGCATACGGCTACTTCAGCGGCGCAAGTTTTCTCGCTTTGTCAGCAACAACGGTTTGATATGATTCTGCTGGATATTCAACTGCCGGATATGTCTGGGGTAGATATCGCTAAACAGCTGCGTCAAATGCCACAGTTTCGTCAGGTACCCATAGTTGCTTTTACGGCGCACGCTATGCCTGCTGAAATAGAAACCTATCGTGATGCTGGTATGGATGATATTGTGTTCAAACCACTGGAGCCGGCCCGGCTAGACAGCTTGCTTGCCAAGTTTTCATTAACGCCCAGATAAACAGCAGAAACAAAAGGTCACTTATTTACGGATAATCTATCGAATTATTTGAAATTCAAGACCGTTGCCAGCTGTTGTTGCAACGCCGCTAAGTAACCGCTGTGGGTAGGGCTGTTTAATAACGGTAATAATTCGGTGCCGACCGCAGTGTATTTATAGTACTGCAATACTACGCCACGTTGCAGAGCGGTACATTCCAGGGTCTGGCTCTGAAACTGCCAGCTGAAGTGTTGCCCGGGTTGCAGCTCGCCACTTTCGATTTCGACGTTATGTAAAATGCCAATATCAACCAGATTGAGTATTTGTGGGTAAGATAACCCGAACTGGCTTAAATTAAGCAATGCCATGCTGCGGCCCGTTAGCAGTTGCCAAAGCGATGGCTTGCGGATGTAACCAAAGTAAATACGACCACTTTGCTCTTGCCTGCTCCGACAGCTTAAACTGGCAGCTAACTGCAGGCTTTGCGCTTCCTTATGGCTCATTTGTTTCAGGGTTTGCAGGGTTTTCAACGAAAAACGGCCTGGCGTGGCAATTTCACCGGCCAGTATTTTTGCCCACAGTTGCTGCATACTGCTGTTAGAAATATCCAGTACTAACTCACAGTACTGCGCAAACCAGTCAGGGTCTACCTCCTGCGCGGATACCCGCTCCGGGCAATATTCTAAAGCCAGGGCCATAGTTTTTTCCAGGTTTTGCTGCTGGCGCTCGCGTTGCATTTGCAGGCGGCGGCTTACCCGTTGCGCCAGGGTCAATTCTCCAGCCGGTTCTGGTGCGCCAGAGCGGGCAGCAAGTTGCTGATGTTTCGCATTGCCTGGGGTATTGTCTGAGATGTCCGCATTGGCCTCATTGCTGGTTTCAGCCGCTTTGCCCGCCACGGGCGCGCCAAGGTGATAACGTGCCAGCTTTAGCAGCCGCTGCTGACCGGAGGCTGAGATTATTTTGTTCAAAATAAATCCGGTTTCGATCGAATAAGAAATGTTATCTTGGCATTAAGCTGGTGTAGCAGCAAGTAACGCCAACAATTTACCTGTTACCGCTGCAAAATTAAATAAGATAAAAATAAACGACAATTCGTTTTTTGTTTTTTAACGTATGCATGTATATTTAAGGCAAGAGACAATTTAAGGCGTAATCATGAAATCGAATGAAACAGATGAAGATTTTCTGTTTTTCGCAGAAGACGAACAAAGTTCGTCAGAACCGGAATTGGCTGTTGGTGTCTGGAATATTCTTATTGTTGATGATGACGAGGAAATTCATACCGTTACCAAACTGGCGCTGAATGACTTAATTGTCCTTGGTCGTAAGCTTCAATTTCATCATGCTTACTCTGGTGATGAGGCTATTCGCTTTTTGCAGAACAATCTTAATATTGCCATGGTGTTGCTCGATGTTGTGATGGAGTCGGATGATGCCGGCCTGAAAGTAGTGCAGCGGATCCGTGATGAGCTGCATCTGGAAGAGTTGCGGATAGTTCTCAGAACGGGCCAGCCCGGTTACGCGCCGGAAGAAAGCGTGATCAAAGAATACGATATTAACGATTACAAAACCAAAACAGAATTAACCCGCAGTAAGTTAGTCACAGCTATAATTGCTTCTATCCGCTCATATCAGCAAATTCGCACTATTAATCAAAATCGGATTGGCCTGCAAAAAATCATTAATGCCGGTGCTAACTTACTTGAGCAACATTCGCTGCATGAGTTTTCAGAAGGGGTTGTTACCCAGATTGCGTCTCTAATTGGACTGCATGCTGAGGGGGTACTTTGCGCACAAATTGAAGATGATGGTAGCACCAGCGACAAAATTTATGTCCTGGGTGCGGCAGGTCATTATGCGCCCTTTATCAAATGTCAGCTTGATAAGTTAGATAACCCACGCATAGTCCAGCAAATTAACTTATGTTTAAGCCAGCGACAGAATATTTTCGGTCAGCAGGATACTGTGTTGTATTTGGGTAGTGAAAGACATTGTGCTGCGGTTTATATAGAAACCAGCCGGCCGATAGAGGCGTTTGACCGGCAACTTATTGAAGTTTTTCTAAGCAATATTTCTATTGGCTATGAAAATGTCACTTTGTTTCAGCAATTAAAACACGCTGCCTATATTGATCCGCTAACAAAAACTCCGAACCGCAACGAGTTTATCCAGATTTTACAGGATACCCGTCGCTTTGACGCCGAGGGTATGGTTGCGGTACTGGTAGATATTGATCATTTTTCTGACGTAAATGACGGCCTGGGGCAGGATGTAGGCAATGAGCTATTAATTGCCCTGACGTTACGTCTGATCGCCTTTTTTGGTACCAGCTGCCAGCTGGGCCGGATAGGTGCAGATGTTTTCGGCCTGGTGGGGCCTTCGCATGAACTAACCCCAGAGCGTTTGGAGGAAGTATTTAACGAGCCATTTCAGGCTTCAGAGCATGCTTTACAGGTGAACGCCACTTTTGGACTTTGCCGCTTAACTGATTCTGCAGAGCAGGGGCTGACCATTTTAAAACATGTGTATATTGCCCTGAACAAAGCTAAAAAGAGTATCAGTCAGAATTACCAGTTTTATCAACCGGAAATGGAAGATGAAATGGCAGAGCGGTTATCGTTGCTGCGCAAGCTACGTAGTGATTTCAGTCGCGATAAACTCGAGTTATGGTATCAGCCGCAAGTATCGTTAAGCAGCAAACAAGTGGTTGGGATGGAGGCGCTGTTGCGCTGGCCGGTTGCCGATGGCCAGTATATCTCACCAGCAGTATTTATTCCGCTGGCTGAGTATTCAGGCCTAATTGTCGAAATTGGCAGTTGGGTTCTGGAGCAGGCATGCCAACAAATAAAACATCTGGCAACACAAGGACATAGCAATTTGCGGATTGCCGTTAATGTGTCGATGCCACAATTCCGAAACCATCATTTTGTGCAGACGGTTATTGATTGTGTAAACCGCTACAATATCGATCCGGCGTTGCTGGAACTTGAGATCACTGAATCAGTGGTGATGGACGAACCTAAAATTGTCATTGATGCCCTGCAAAAACTGAAAAATGCCGGTATTAAAGTCGCAATAGATGACTTTGGGATTGGTTTTTCTTCGCTGAGTTATTTGCAGCAGCTACCACTTGACCGGATTAAAGTGGACCGGGCTTTTGTGCGTGAAGTGACAGAGCCGGCCGGCGAAGTGATTGCTCAGACCATTATAAACCTGGGTAAACGGTTGGGACTTTCTACCATTGCAGAAGGCGTCGAAACCTTAGAACAGCAGCAGGCAGTTGCAGCCATGGGGTGTGATGAGGTGCAGGGCTTTTTGTTTGCCAAACCAATGCCGACACCTGAGTTATTGAAGTTTCTGGCCAGTAACAAGTCAGCAGAAAGCTGAAAACAAAGCCGCATTACGCGGCTTTATTTTTATTAAATAACTAACCATAATGGCAGCGTCGTTATTTTTTTGCCCGTTCAAACGAGGTCATTATTTCTGCTTTGGCTGCGGCAGCATCAGCCCAACCCTGCACTTTAACCCATTTACCGGGTTCCAGCTCTTTGTAGCGCTCGAAGAAATGTTGGATTTGCTGCTTTAACAGTTCAGGCACATCGTTGATATCCTGAATATGGTCATACAGCTTGGTTAATTTACTAACCGGTACCGCGATAACTTTAGCATCTTCGCCTGACTCATCTGCCATATTCAGTACGCCAACCGGCCGGCATTTGATGACTGAACCTGGCACCAGCGGATAAGGAGTTGGCACTAACACGTCTACCGGATCACCATCAAGCGATAAGGTATGGTTAACGAAACCATAGTTACAAGGGTAAAACATCGGCGTTGACATAAAACGGTCAACCCAGACAGTACCTGTGTCTTTATCCACTTCATATTTAATCGGATCGGCGTTGGCCGGGATTTCAATAATAACGTTAATTTCGTCTGGCAGATTGTTACCTGCTGCTACGTCGCTTAAGCTCATGCTGCTTCCTTTATGTTTAATCAATGCCGGCTATTATAGCGGCGGCAATAAAAATCGCTACGCTTTGTGATAGCCAATACAGGTTTCCACTTCGTGTTTAGAGCCCAGAATAACCGCTACCCGTTGGTGAATATCAGTCGGGACAATGTCCATAATCCGCTGATAGCCAGTAGAACTGATGCCACCAGCCTGTTCTACCAGAAAGCTCATTGGATTGGCTTCATACATTAGTCGCAATTTGTCAGGTTTACTGGGATCCTTACTATCCCGTGGGTAGGCAAATATACCGCCGCGACACAATACCCGGTGCACATCACCAACCATGGCTGCTATCCAGCGCATATTAAAGTTTTTGCCACGAGGCCCGGCTTTGCCCAGCAGTAAGTCGGCCACGTAGCGCTGCATAGGCTCTTGCCAGAAGCGCTGATTAGACATATTGATGGCAAACTCAGTAGTATATTTTGGAATAGCGGCCTGATCTCCGGTCAGCAAAAAACCACCATAGGTATTATCCAGGGTATATAAGCGGGTACCATGGCCGGTTGTCAGGGCCAGCATAGTCGAGGGGCCATACAACACATAGCCGGCAGCGACCTGAGCGGTGCCGGGTTGTAAAAACAGGCTGCTGTCGTCCGGCGCTTTATCAGGCGCCGCTGGCAGGATTGAAAAAATGGTACCAATTAAGCTGTTAATGTCGGTGTTAGAAGAGCCATCCAGCGGGTCGAAGGTTACCAGGTACTTACCCTGCGGGTTGCCAGCAACGATGGTATCTTCTTCTTCAGAACTGATCGCCTTTACTACGCCTGTTTCCAGGATCACTTCTTTTAGTAATTCGTTGGCTATCACATCAAGTTTTTTTTGGGTTTCCCCTTGAATATTTTCGCCAAGGGTAGAACCTAATACACCTGCGAGTTCACCCTGACTGACCCGAAAAGAGATTTCGCGACAGGCGGCAAGGATGGTTTTAAGCAGGGCGATTAACTCAGGTTCGACTCCGTCCTGCTGCAGTACCGGGGAAATACGGCGCATTTTGTTATTCCTTTTATTGCTGTAGTAAAAGTGTAGGGCAGCGCTATTTTAAAGAATTTATTGTTAAATTGCAGTTTTGATCGTAGTTTTATCTGTTTTTCTGATACCAACGGGCCTGCATAGCAGGAAATAACTGATGCATATTCATATTTTAGGTATTTGCGGCACCTTTATGGGCGGCATTGCCGCTATTGCCAAAGCACTGGGCCATCAGGTTACCGGTTCTGACCAGAATGTTTATCCGCCGATGAGCGACCAGCTGGCAGAGCTGGGCATTGGCCTGGTGCAGGGTTATGACAGCAGCCAGTTTAGCCCTGAGCCTGATTTGGTGATTATTGGTAATGCTTTATCCCGCGGCAACGAGGCGGTGGAATATGTGTTAAGCCGCGGTTTGCGCTATACCTCAGGTCCGCAGTGGCTGGCAGAGCAAGTGTTACAGGACCGCTGGGTATTGGCCGTCGCTGGCACTCATGGCAAAACCACTACCAGCAGTATGCTGGCCTGGATTTTAGAAGCCGCAGGCCTGAAGCCGGGGTTTTTAATTGGCGGTATTCCGCAAAATTTTGATACGTCAGCCCGGCTCGGCGAGTCACCTTTTTTTGTGATTGAAGCTGATGAGTATGACACCGCTTTTTTTGATAAGCGTTCAAAGTTTGTCCATTACCGGCCCCGTACTCTGGTGATTAATAATCTGGAGTTCGACCATGCCGATATTTTCCCCGATTTAGCCGCTATTCAGCGCCAGTTTCATCACCTGCTTCGCATGGTGCCGGCAAATGGCCTGGTATTATCACCGGAAGATACCAAGGCTGTCAGTCAAACCCTGGCTATGGGCTGCTGGAGTGAACGCCAGAGCTATGGCCAGGACTGGCGGGCCGAGCTTATAAATAATGATGGCAGTGCCTTCCGGTTATTTTACCGGCAGCAATTACAAGGCGAGCTGCACTGGCAATTAGGCGGCCAGCATAATGTGGATAATGCGGTAATGGCGATTGCGGCCGCCAGGCATGCCGGGGTACCGGTAAACGTTGCCCTGGAAGCAATGAGCCAGTTTATCGCGCCGAAGCGCCGGATGGAGTTGAAGGCCGATATTGCTGGCATTAAGGTTTACGATGATTTTGCCCACCACCCAACGGCCATTGCTACTACCTTACAGGGCGTGCGCAATAAAGTGGGCCAGGGGCGTTTAATAGCCGTATTGGAGCCACGTTCAAATACCATGCGAATGGGCGTGCACGAGGCGGCCTTGCCGGTGGCGTTAGCCATTGCCGACAAAGTGTATTTGTATGAACCGGCCAATGCCAACTGGTCGCTGGAAGCCTTAACCCGCAGTTTAAGCCCGAAAGCCCATTTATCGCATGATATCGAGGCGCTGGTCGGTTTACTGGTCGAACAAGCGGCAAAGGGTGATAACATAGTGATTATGAGCAACGGCGGCTTTGGCGGCATTCACGATAAGCTGATAAGCGCCTTAGCGCAAAAATGGGAGTAAGCATGCAGGAAATTACCTTAGCCTTTACCGGTGCCTCAGGGGCCCCTTACGGCTGGCGCTTGCTTGAAATGTTGTTGCAGCAGGGCATCAGGGTTCATCTGCTTATTTCCAGTGCGGCCCGGGTGGTGTTTGCTACCGAACATGATATTAAATTGGCTGGTGCACCGGACAAATGTACCGAGCAGCTGCAGGCCCACTTTCAGTGTGGCAATGGACAACTGACGGTTTATGGCAAAGATGACTGGTTCTCGCCGGTTGCGTCGGGCTCTGCCGCGCCAAAACATATGGTGATTTGCCCCTGCTCTACCGGTACTGTGGCGGCGATTGCCTGTGGTGCCAGCGATAATCTGATAGAACGTGCTGCTGATGTGGTGATTAAAGAGGGCGGTAAACTGATTTTAGTGCCACGGGAAAGCCCGCTTAGTGCTATTCATCTGGAAAACCTGCTCAAGCTGGCCCGGCTGGGCGTAACCATTATGCCGGCGGCCCCCGGTTTTTATCATCAGCCGCAGCAAATCAGCGATTTAGTCGACTTTATGGTGGCACGTATTTTAGACCAGCTGGGGCTAAAGCAGCAGCTTACTGCGCGATGGGGCTACGGCGGCGGACGAGATGCTAAAAACACCGGCAATAACACAGATACAGGAGAGCGCGAGTGAGTTTGGCGTTAGATATTTCGGCGTTACACAAGGTTTATAAAAGCGGTACCGTCGCCCTCAGTGGTATTGATTTGCAGGTTAAGCAGGGTGACTTTTTTGCCTTACTTGGCCCCAATGGTGCAGGCAAAAGCACTACCATCGGGGTAATAACGTCGCTGGTTAATAAAAGCAGTGGCAAGGTCAGCGTATTTGGTTTTGATATCGACAGCCAGCTGGAGCAAGCGAAAAGCCAGCTGGGCTTAGTGCCGCAAGAGTTTAACTTTAATCAGTTTGAAACGGTGCTGCAAATTGTGGTTAATCAGGCCGGTTTCTACGGTGTGCCGAAAAAACTGGCGTTAACCCGCGCTGAAAAATATCTTGGACAACTTGGCCTGTGGGAAAAACGTGAGGCCCGTGCCCGTGAATTATCGGGCGGCATGAAGCGGCGGCTGATGATTGCCCGCGCCCTGATGCATGAACCCAAATTGCTGATCCTGGATGAGCCCACCGCCGGGGTAGATATCGAACTACGCCGTTCAATGTGGGATTTTCTGCGGACCATAAATAAAGCCGGGGTCACTATTATTCTTACTACCCATTATCTGGAAGAAGCCGAAATGCTCTGCCGTAATATCGCTATTATCGATAAAGGCCGGATTATTGAAAACACCAGCATGAAAGCGTTATTGAATAAACTGACTGTAGAAACCTTTATTCTCGATTTAGATCAGAACCCTGCCAGCGTGACCCTGGATGATGTCATCTGGCGGGCGCTGGATGAGCACAGTATTGAAATTGACGTGCCAAAAAGTCAGGGCTTAAACCCTATTTTCAGTCAGCTAAGTAAGCAACAGGTGAATGTGTTATCGATGCGCAACAAAGCAAATCGTTTAGAGGAGTTATTTGTGAAGCTGGTGGAAACTGGTCGCGGGGGGGCAAACTAATGCGTGCCAGTTATCTGATTGCTCTGCAAAGCATTTTAAATAAAGAAATTACCCGTTTTATGCGGATTTGGGTGCAAACTCTGGTGCCACCCGCCATTACCATGAGTTTGTATTTTGTCATTTTCGGCAGTTTAATCGGCTCGCGCATCGGCGATATGGGTGGCTTCAGCTATATGGACTTTATAGTACCGGGGCTGATTATGATGGCCGTGATCACCAACTCTTACGCCAATGTGGCATCATCGTTTTTCAGCGCCAAATTCCAGCGTAATGTGGAAGAGCTGCTGGTGGCACCGGTACCGAATTACCTGATTATATTGGGATATGTCGGTGGCGGGATGGCCCGTGGTATGTTGGTAGGATTAATTGTCACTATCTTGTCACTGTTTTTTGTCGATATTCAGATCCATAACCTGGCGATTATCATTGTCACGGTGATCCTGACATCGATGCTGTTTGCGCTCGGTGGCCTGATTAACGCTATTTATGCCAAAACCTTCGACGATATCAGTATTATTCCTACTTTCGTGTTAACGCCGTTAACCTATCTGGGCGGGGTATTTTATTCGTTAACTATGCTGCCTGGTTTCTGGCAGAACGTGGCAGCGCTGAACCCTATTGTTTACATGGTTAATGCCTTTCGTTATGGTTTTCTCGGGGTCAGCGATGTCAGCCTGACCCTGGCACTGACCGTGGTGATTAGCTTTATCGTGGTCATGTTCAGCTTTGCCCTGTATTTAATTAATCGTGGCATTGGCCTGCGCAGCTAAGCCTGGCGGAACCATTGAAATTTTTACAGACATTTTCGGGCAGTTGCAGTAGAGTTAGGCCCTTTCTGCGGACCTATCTGCCGGCTTTTACTGTAATACTTAAGCTTGTAGACCTAAAGTGGGGCCTGTTTCGGCTCAGTGAGTAGCATAAAGCATGACAGAACCGACAAAACGGCTGGCTGCCGCCTCTGAAGATGCACTCTGGCGTATCTTTACGGTACCGGAGGCGCCGGATTCCACCCTAAGTATTATTGAACAGAATCTGTCACAGAATCTGGCCGGCTTTCTGCGGGAAAGTATTGTCGCGCTGGAAAAACCGTTGTGGCAAATCGAGCGGGATTTTCAGGCCCATCAAATTCCATTGTCGCCGCAGTTTGTGTCCGATTATGCCGAAAGCATAATGCAAAAACTGGTTGCGCACTCAGTGCATACCGCCTCTCCCAGCTTTATTGGTCATATGACCTCAGCTTTACCGTACTTTGTGCTGCCGTTGTCGAAAATGATGGTAGGGCTGAACCAGAACCTGGTGAAAATTGAAACCTCCAAAGCCTTCACCCCGCTGGAGCGTCAGGTATTGGGGATGATGCATCATCTGGTTTATGGCGAGAAAGACAATTTTTATAAAAAGTGGATGCACAGTGCCAATCACTCGTTAGGTGCTTTTTGCTCCGGCGGTACCGTCGCTAATATTACAGCGTTATGGATTGCCCGCAACCGTCTGCTTAAAGCTGATGGCGACTTTAAAGGCATTGCCAGAGAGGGCTTATTCCGGGCCTTAAAGCACTATGGTTACGATGGTTTGGCTATTGTCGTATCAGAGCGGGGCCACTATTCACTGGGTAAAGCCGCCGATGTGCTGGGTATTGGCCGCGATTATGTGGTCAGCGTGAAAACCGACGCAGATAACAAAGTTGATGTGGCGCAAATGCAGCAGGTGTTAACTGAGCTAAATGCGAAAAATATCAAGGTACTGGCGATAGTCGGCGTGGCCGGTACCACTGAAACCGGTAATATTGACCCCTTAACCCAGCTTGCTGATTTAGCCGAACAATTTCAGTGTCATTTTCACGTGGATGCTGCCTGGGGTGGTGCGACCTTGTTATCAGATCAATACCGCCATTTAATGGCCGGTATTGAACGGGCCGACTCTGTAACAATTGACGCCCATAAACAAATGTACGTGCCAATGGGCGCAGGTATGGTGGTGTTTAAGCATCCGTCATCGGCCCATGCTATTGAACATCATGCTGAATACATTTTGCGCAAAGGCTCAAAAGATTTAGGCAGCCAGACCCTCGAAGGCTCGCGCCCCGGTATGGCGATGCTGGTGCATGCCTGTTTGCAGGTGATTGGCCGCGATGGCTATGAAATTCTGATTAACCGCTCGCTGGAAAAAGCCCGCTACTTCGCCACCTTAATTGAGCATAATATTGATTTTGAGCTGATTACAGCGCCAGAGCTCTGTCTGCTAACCTATCGCTATGTACCGGCCCAGGTGCAAAAAGCCATGGCTCTTGCCAGTAGTGAACAGCGCCAGCAGTTTAATGAGCTGCTAAATGGCCTGACTAAATTTATTCAGAAACGGCAGCGGGAAGAGGGTAAGTCGTTTGTCTCGCGGACCCGCTTAACCCCGGCAGCTTACGATCGGCAGGAAACCATCGTGTTCCGGGTGGTACTGGCGAACCCGCTGACCACCGAGCAAATTCTGCATGACGTTTTGGTGGAGCAGGATCAGATAGCCCAGCAAAATAAAGAGTTTTATCCTAAGTTATTGCAGCTGGCTAAAACGCTGACAGGCTGATAGTTATGGGTGCGAAATCCCGACGTAACATTGTTATGGCACTAATTATTACGACGTTGGTTTTTGTCGCAATTTTTGTTGTAATTGTTGTGTTGAGGATGGTTTATCCAGGTGATAAAGCAGCAACCGCTACTGAATCGTTGCGGGTATCAACAGAAAAGAGAGTAACAGCGCCAGATGTTGTGCCCCCTGATACTGGTGACACCGGCAAACCGTTAGCAGCAAATCCGCCTGAGCAAGAGAATATGGCAGTTTTGCGTGCTGATATCTCGGCTAAACCGGAACAGCCAATAGCAAATCAAAACTGCCAGACACTACTGCAAGCATTGCAAAGCCATCCGGCCAGAGATCAGTTTCAGGACTGGTATCAACAAGAACTGTCTGCCGATTTGCATGACAGCTACTACCAGCGGCTTAGTATGGAGGAGTTGCTGCAACAAGCACAAGCAGCTGATATTCATGCTATGCGCATGCTGGCTGAGAAATATTTCCGTTACGCCCGGTTTCAGCGCTACGACCAGCCAGTTGAACAGCAACAACAAGCGGTTCTGGATCGTTCAGCGCTGGCTCAAGCACGCTACTGGGCTGAACAAACAGCACTTCATGGATACGGCGGAGCATTTATGCTGTTAGCCGGAATGTATTTTGTAGAATTGGAAGACTTCAATCGGCGGTTAATATCAGCACAGCAACAACAGGCTCTGGCAGAACAAATTAACGATACTGAACTGATGATAAGGGCTTATTTATCGTTGTCTATTGAGGTAATGCCGCAGTTACATGACTTACTATACCCTGTACGCCACCATTTGCAGCAATCACCGTTGCCTGCTGAGGACCGCGCTCTGTTCGATGACATTTTTCAGAACTTATTCCAGGAGTGGCAATATAAACGTGCCCTGCTGGGGTTGGCTCCAGAGCTGGAGTTTTTTATGCCAGCTGAGGTTGAGTCGTATATCCAGCTGGAAAACGAGCTACACAAATGCAATAGCCAGTTAGCTGATTAAGTATAGTGCCAATAAGCTGATTACAGCCGCACTGCCATAACACAGCACTTTGCTGAGCAAACCGCCGCCCAGCTGAAGATCGTGTAAGCCATGATGGATCCGATGCGCCGCGTGAAACAGCGGTAAGCAAATTACGCTACCGACAAAAGCTAACCCGGCCAGACCCCACAGCGATTGGTAGAGTAATTCTGATATGCGTGGATAGCTCAGGCTATCGGCTGTAATTACGCCCAGTGCCGGTAACAAAGCCAATGCCAGAATGGCTCCGGGTACTACCACCGCAAAACAGACGCCACCAGCGCTGAATAAGGCCCACCATACCGGCTCGTCGGAACGTTTTGGTGGCGCATTTTTTTGTATCATAGCCATCCTCCCAACAGTAAAACCAAGCCGGTTGCCACCAGCAAGGTGGCCAGCCACTGGCCGGCGATCATTAAACCGGGCCGCGCCAGCGGCATCACTCTTGGAAATAACTCAAAAAAGGTTTTAGCGTGAAATAAGCTGGCAATAAACGCCAGCAGGTTAAGCAGCACCACCCAGGGCTGGGCCATAAACGCCAGCCAGTGTTGCCACTGCACTTCACCCAGGTTAAGGCAATACAAGCCATATAGCAGACAGCCAATAAAGAACAGTAACGGCAGTACGGTCGCTTCGCGCAGCATATACATTTGGAAATAACGGTGCTGCAGCCACCAGGTGCGTGCCATTACTGGCTGATAGGGGCCGGGCGCTGATTTTTTCTTAACTACCATGGCTGCCATCCTTAAGGTTTAAACATGCTGATAATAAAATCGCCGGCCGAGGCCACTTTGCCCTGATTAATGGCCGCTGCCGGGTCGACTTTTTTCGGGCAGACTTCAGAGCAAAAACCGACAAAGGTGCAACCCCATACCCCGTTTTTGCTATTGAGTTCAGGCATCCGGGCGGCTTTGCCCTGATCGCGGCTGTCCAGGTTATAGCGCTGGGCCAGGGTGATGGCCGCCGGCCCCAGAAACTCGGGGTTTAAGCCAAACTGCGGACAGGCCGAGTAACATAAACCGCAGTTAATGCAGTTGGCAAACTGCTGGTATTTGGCCAGTTGCGCCGGCGTTTGCCGGTGAGGCTCAGCATTTTGCTGATCGTTAATTAAATAGGGCTTTACTGCGCTTAAGTGGGCTAAGAACGGCTGCATATCGACGATTAAATCTTTCTCTACCACAAAATGCGCCAGCGCGCTGACGGTCACTTCATCAGGATAATCCCGCAAAAATGTTTTGCAGCCCAGTTTGGGTATGCCGTTCACCATTACGCCGCAAGAGCCGCATATCGCCATCCGGCACGACCAGCGAAAGCCCAGGCTTGGGTCCTGCTGCTGCACCTGGAGCAGCGCATCGAGCACTGAGGTGCTGTGATCGCTGTCTACCTGAAATGCCTGTAATTGCGGCTGGCTGTCTTGTTCGGGGTTATAACGGGCGATGTTGATGGTTTTGCTCATACGTTGCTCCCTGCTGAACCACTCCCTGCAAGACCACTCCCTTTAGCGCCATAGTGGCGCTCAGCCGGCGGCAAGCTGGTTATTTTTACTGGTTGCCAGCTAATCATCGTATTGCCATCGGGCTGGCGGATTGCCAGGCTGTGCGTTAAGAAGTCGTTGTCATTGCGTTTTGTCATACCCTCATCCAGCCGCTGATGGGCGCCGCGCGACTCGGTGCGGGCCAGCGCGCTGCGGCAAATAGTTTCTGCCACATCGAGGCCAAACCCCAGCTCCAGATGTTGCAACAAGGTACTGTTATAAACTTTACTGTTATCAGTTACTTTTAGCTGCTGATAGCGGGTTTTTAGCGCCTGCAGGGTGTCGAGACACGATTGCATACCGGCGTTGTCACGATAAATGCCGCAGCCTTGCTCCATGGCCAGAGTGAGCTCTGTGCGAATGGCATGGACAGTGTCATCACAACTGTCAGCAAATAAATTGCCGATATAGTTTTGCTGCTGCTCACTTTGCACCGCGACTGCGCTCAACGGTGGCAGGTTCGCCTGCAGTGCCAGCGCTGCGGCTTGTTCACCGGCCACTTTGCCAAATACCAGCAGCTCAGATAATGAATTAGACCCCAACCGGTTGGCGCCATGTAAGCCCACCGAGGCACATTCACCCACCGCAAACAAACCAGCAATGCTGGTCTGGCAGTTAATGTCGGTTAAAATGCCACCCATGGTGTAATGTACGGCCGGGCGAATTGGAATAGGGGCGGTGGCAGGGTCAATATTGACATAGGCCTTGGCCAGTTCGCAGATAAAGGGCAGCCGGCTGGCTAAATGGGCTTTACCAAGATGGCGTAAATCCAGGTACACCACGGCATGACCCTGATAATCGGCGGTTAAGCCAAGTTGCTGTTGCTGCCAGAAAGCCTGGGAGAGTTTATCGCGTGGCCCCAGCTCCATATATTTATTCTGTGGCTGGCCGGCCGGGGTTACCGGGCCCAGGCCATAATCCTGTAAGTACCGGTAGCCGTCTTTATTCAGTAAAATCCCGCCTTCACCACGACAGGCTTCGGTAATTAAAATGCCACTGCCCGGCAAGCCGGTGGGGTGATATTGCACAAACTCCATGTCGCGCAGTGCCACACCATGGCGATAAGCCAGCGCCATACCGTCACCGGTAACAATGCCACCGTTGGTATTGTAATGAAACACCCGGCCGGCCCCGCCGGTAGCGAGAATAACGGCTTTAGCCATTATCTGTACCAGCTTGCCGCTGCTGAAATCAATGGCCAGCACGCCGGCAATTTGCTGTTCAACCACTAACAGGTCAACCACAAAGTATTCGTCAAAGCGCTTGATGGCAGGGTAACGCAGCGAGGTTTGAAACAAGGTATGCAAAATATGAAAGCCGGTTTTATCGGCAGCAAACCAGGTGCGCTCAGTTTTCATGCCACCAAAACGGCGAACTTGCACCTTACCATCGGTTTTACGACTCCAGGGGCAGCCCCAGCGTTCTAATTGCACCAGCTCCTGATAAGCGTGAGCAACAAAATACTCCACCACATCCTGCTCGGCCAGCCAGTCGCTGCCGCTTACCGTGTCCTGAAAATGAGCTGCCAGGCTGTCTTCATCCAGGGTTACTGCTGCCGCACCACCTTCGGCAGCAACGGTATGTGAGCGCATCGGGTAAACTTTGGAAAGCAATGCCACCTGCAAGCCCGGACTGGCTTCAGCGGCAGCGATAGCTGCCCGTAAGCCGGCGCCACCGCCACCCACTACAATAATGTCCTGCTGTAATTGTTGCATTGGTTGTCCTTAACGTCAGGTTGGGCCGGCCCACAGTAGCCCGGCCAGTAATAATAGTGGGTAAAGATGACATAGCAGTACATTTAAGCCCAGATAAGGCTGCAGTTGCTGCGGCTTATCAGCAAAGCGAAATAGCCCTGGCAGCAACTTGGCTACCAGCCCAAGGGTAAGTAGCGCCAGTAAACACTGCCAGGGCAGAATGTTGCTGATTACACCGGCAAGCAGCAGCAGATAACTTAGTAATAACAGTAAGGTATAAACACTGGCACTGTGGCGCCGGCCAATAACAATAGGTAAATGGCGCCGGCCAACCTGGCGGTCTGCCTCGACGTCGGGAAACTGGTTTAAAAGCAGTAAATTACTGATCAGCAAAGTCATAATAAAGGCCAGCAGCCAGGCTGTGGCGCTAACACTGCCAGCGAGCACCCAGTAGCTACCCAGAGTCATAAAAATTCCAAAACCAATGCCCGGCGCCAGTAAACAGAGCAATGGCCAGCGGTTAATGTGCCGGGTGTAGCCGTAAATAAGCGCCACTCCGGGTATGCCAATAAGTAGCGGTTGCCAGTTAAGCTGATAACTCAGATATAAACCGCCAGCAATTAACAGCAACATGCTGACTATGGCCAGCGTCAACGCCAGATTTGCCGCAGCCGGATGCTGGATCAGGGTGCCACTGCCACCGCTGAATGGCGTGCGGTTGGTTAAAAAATCAAGGCCCGATTTAAAATCAAGGTATTCATTCAGCGCATTGACACTTATATGGGCGCATAATCCCATGGCAGTAACCAGTGTCAACAAGCCAGGCGATAACAGATGGCCGGCATGCCAGCTGGCCCCTGCTGCAAGGGCTATACACACCAGCGTCAGGCTTAAGAAGTTGACACGTGCTACGCCGCAAAGCTGTTTAAGCAAACAACACTCCTGTAAAACATATTTGCTACAGAGTATAGCCGGCTGGCAGCTTGCAGCTTGATCTGCGACATTTTTTTCGCATTTATGTTGTAAACTAATGATGAATTGCTATTGTCGGGGCAGTGCTGGACCGTCTGGCCCATACCAAATTAAGGAACCCTTATGCGTACACTATTACTGGTTATGTCATTGCTTTTGCTGGCAGGTTGCCAGAGTGCCTACTACTCCACTATGGAAAAAGTAGGCGTGCATAAACGCGATATTCTGGCCGACCGGGTAGATAAGGCCCAGAACGCGCAACAAGATGCCCAGCAACAGTTTAAATCTGCCTTAGAGCAATTCAGTAGCCTGATTAAGTTTGATGGTGGTAGTTTGCAAAAACAGTATGAGCAGACAGATGAGCAGTATCAGGCCTGTAACGAAGCTGCCGCCAATGTTTCAGAGCGGATCAACAGCATTGAGGATGTGGCAGAAGCCTTGTTTGATGAATGGCAGGATGAACTGGATATGTATACCAATCCGAAGCTGAAACAGGACAGCAAAGCGAAGCTGAACTCGACCCAGCGCCAGTACAAGCAACTACTCAGTACCATGCGCCAGGCAGAAAGTTCTATGGCGCCGGTGTTGGATAGCCTGCGGGATAATAGTTTGTATTTGAAGCATAATCTGAACGCGCAGGCGATAGGTGCCTTGCGTAGTGAGTTCGCTACTGTCGAACGGGACATTACCCTGCTGATCAGCAACATGAATAAAGCTATAAGTGAATCACAGCAGTTTATTGCTACCCTTAAACAATAGAGTCTGCGGACGCACTGGCGCGATTTGTTCATTTAAATTTAATCTAAACAGGAGAGTTCTATGTCAGGTCAGGGATCTGGTGGCAATGTTATCGCTGCACTTTGCAATATTTTTATACCGGGCCTGGGGCAACTAGTCCAGGGGCGGATATTAGCGGCACTACTGTTTTTTGTTATTTGTGCGGTAGGCTATGCGCTATGGTGGCTGATTATCCCCGCCATTATTGCGGCTATTGCCCATTTATGGGCGATTATTGATGCGGCTAAGTTCAGGGCCCGTTTTTAGCGGTCAGCATGCTGACAAAGCCACTGTTAGCGTAAGTGAGTCGCTGCTAACTAAGTAAATTTTAATTTAATAAAAGAGCCACTATGACCACGCCGCAAACGATTATTATCCTGATCTTGCTGGTTACTATCGGCATGTTTCTGTGGGGCCGCTGGCGCCATGACATGATAGCGCTGGCTGCTTTGCTGGCTTGTGTCGTTACCGGGGTAATCGACCCTGCTGTCGCTTTCAATGGCTTTGGTCACCCGGCAGTTATTACTGTTGCCTGTGTGCTGGTATTAAGTGCTGGTTTGCAGCGTTCGGGGGCGGTCGATGTCTTGGCTCGCCATGCTATGCCGAAAAATGCCGGCCTGATGGTCAGTATGGCGGCGCTGGTTGGTATCGGCGCTTTGTTGTCGGGTTTTATGAATAACGTGGGGGCATTGGCTTTACTAATGCCGGTTGCCCTGCAGGTAGCTAACCGGTTAGAGGTGCCGCCGGGCCAGGTGCTGATGCCATTGGCGTTTGGTACTATTCTTGGAGGAATGACGACACTAATTGGTACGCCGCCTAATTTAATTGTGTCGGGCTTTCGGGCACAACAGGGCACTACTGGTTTTGCCATGTTTGATTTTACACCAGTAGGGTTCGCTGTGGCGCTGACAGGTTGCATATTTGTGGTGCTGGCCTGGCGCCTGGTGCCTGCACGGAAACAAGCCGGCACTGAAGGTTTTGAAACCGGAGCTTATCTTACTGAGGCTCGGGTAACTGAAAAAAGCAAAATTGTTGATATGCGTTTGTATGACATTGAAAAAGAGTTTGATGACAGCGGTGCGCAGATTGTCGGGCTTATCCGAAATAACGTTAAAATCAACGCGCCCAGCGGAGGCAGGGTTATCCGGGTTGGTGACATTTTGGTGTTGGAAGCAGAGGTCGATTCGCTAGGTGCAGTGTTGTCTACTCTGGGTCTGGAACTGGAAGAATCAAAAACAGTTGAAAAATCCGCTAAATCTGAATTAGCCGACAGCGATCAGACAAAACCTGAGCAAGAGAACAACAACGATAAGGGGCCTTCAGAGCCACATGCCCCCGGCAGTAAGCCACCGGAAAACAAAACGCAGGACAGCAAGCTGCAGGACAGTAAGCCGCAAAATTCTGAGGATATCGTGTTAATGGAACTGGTGGTGCGGCCAGAGTCAAATTTACAAGGTCGTTCAGCTACCAACATAATGCTGCGTTCCCGCTACAGTTTGAATTTACTGGCTGTGTCACGTGATGGTAACCGTTCTAAATCCCGTCTGCGAAATTTCAGAATGCAGGCAGGTGATTTATTATTGTTGCAAGGTACCAGTGAGAGTGTGTTGGAGTTCGCCAGTGATTATGGTTGTGTGCCACTGGCAAAAAGAGAACTGAAAATTCCGGATAAGAAACAAGCTGCCCTTGCGGGAATAATCATGTTTTTCGCTGTTGCCGGTGCGGCTTTTGGTTTGTTACCTGCAGCTATATCTTTCGCACTGGGTGTGCTGGCATCGATGGTCTTTAAAACCGTGCCGCCCCGTTCTGTATACAATACTATTGACTGGCCGGTAATCGTTTTACTGGCAGCACTTATCCCGGTAGCAGGAGCTATGGAGGCAACAGGTACGGCTGCCCTGATAGCCAGTTTACTAATGGAGTATGTTGCGCAGGGTAATGCGATAGTCGCTCTGGGGATGGTTTTGGTGATTACCATGTTTTTATCTGATCTGATGAATAACGCGGCAACGGCAGCAGTAATGTGTCCTATTGCTATTGGTGCAGCTATGACGCTGGGGGTCAATGCAGATTCATTCTTAATGGCAGTTGCAATTGGTGCATCCTGTGCGTTTTTAACGCCAATAGGTCACCAGAACAATACCCTCATTCTGGGGCCCGGTGGCTTTAAATTCAGTGATTACTGGCGCCTTGGCTTACCCCTGGAAATTCTGGTGGTGCTGGTCGCCTTGCCACTGCTTACGGTGTTCTGGCCACTATGACGCTGGAAATCGCCCTGGTCTTACTCCTGCTAATGGCTGCACTGATGCTGTTTATTACTGAGTGGCTGCGGATGGACGTAGTCGCCTTACTGGTATTGTGCGCACTGGCCCTGCTGGGGCTGGTTTCTCCGGCAGAAGCGGTAAGTGGCTTCAGCAACCCGGCCGTCATTACTGTTTGGGCCATGTTTATTATGAGTGAGGGCTTAACCCGGGCCGGCATCGCCGACAGCATCGGCCGGCGGGTTATTCGTTTATCAGGCAACAGCGAAACCCAGATGATCATCGTGATTATGCTGGTTGCCGGTTTGTTATCGGCTTTTATGAGTAATATCGGGGTAGTGGCGTTATTGCTGCCTGTTACGGTAGAGGCGGCCCGCCGCTGTGGCATTCCGCCAGCCAAGGTGCTGATGCCGATGGCGTTTGGTGCCATGCTAGGTGGCCTGCTTACTTTAATTGGTACCCCGCCAAATTTACTGGTGAGTATTGCGCTGGAAAACAATAATCAGCCGGGTTTTAATTTATTCGACTTTGCATTGATAGGCTTACCGGTACTGCTGGCAGGTACCTTGTTTGTGGCCTTTATTGGCCGTCATTTACTGCCGGCCACTGATCCGGGCCGGGCCGGGCTGGCTGGCAGCCGGAATCTGAGCGATCAATATGGTTTGCAGGAGCGGATTTTTGCCCTGCGCTTACCTAAGCCATCGCTACTGGCCGGTCGTACGCTGGAAGAGTCAGGGTTGATAAATACCGTCGGCCTGGTGGTAATAGCACTGACCCGCGGCAAGGAAACCTTTACCCTGCCATCACGCCAGACAGTGCTCAAAGCGGGCGATATCGTGTTGGCCCAGGGCAAATTTAACCGTTTTGAACGGCTGCGTAGCTGGAACTCACTTACTATTGAGCGCGAAGCGCCAATGTTGCACGAAAAACTGTTGGCGGCCAGCGGTCTGGCTGAGCTGGAAGTTGCTGCCGATGGTCCGCTGGCTGACGAAATATTAGAGCATCACCGCTTCCGGGAAAACTATCAGTTAAATGTACTGGCCGTTAAACGGCCGGGCCAGACTTTGCGCACCCGGCTGGCTGATTTGTCGCTGGCGGGCGGTGATAAAATTCTGGTGCAGGGCAGCCGCACTGCGCTGGAGGCGATGCAAAAACAGGAAGCGTTCAGTGCGGTAAACCCGTTAAGCGCCGACGATGTAAAACGCCAGTATAAGCTGGAAGAGCGGCTGTTTGTATTGGGTTTGCCGGCAGACAGCCCGCTGGTAGACAGTACCTTCGCCGATAACCGGCTTGGTGATGCTTTTGATTTCCGGTTACTGGGCCTGTTTCGTAATGGTGAAATTATTCAGCAGTTTCATTCTGACGACAAACTGGAAGCCGGCGACTTACTCCTGATCCAGGGCCGGGAAGAAGATCTGGATATTCTGCGTGGCTTTAAAGAGCTGGAGCGGCTGGACGATATGTCGCCTTACCTCGACTTGCTGGCTAAAGGCAAGCTGGAGCTGGTAGAAGCCACCTTGCACCCCCGTAGTAAATACATCGGCCAGAGCGTCAACGCGCTGCAACTGGATAAACGCTACAAGGTTGAGGTGGCTGCCATCTGGCGCGAGGGCCGCTCCTACCGCACGGCACTTGGTAGCATGTTGCTGCAACCGGGTGATGCCTTGCTGATTGTTGGTCCGCGTTCCCGTCTGGCCCAGCTGACTGACAGTGAGCATTTAATCGTTATGAACCCGGTGCAGGTAAAACCTATTAATGCCAGTAAGGCACCGCTGGCTGCCGGTTTAATGGGCCTGATGGTGCTGCTGACGGTAACTGGCGTGCTGCCGATTTATCTTGCTGCAATCCTGGCTGCTACCTTAATGGTCGCCAGCCGTTGCCTGAGCATGGAGCAGGCCTATGCCGCTATCGATTGGCGCTCGATCTTTCTGATTGCGGGCATGCTGCCGCTTGGTCTGGCAATGCAGCATTCCGGTGCTGCCGCCTGGCTGGCCGGTGGTGTGCAATCCGGTTTAGGTCAGTATGGCCCCCTGGCCGTGATGGCAGGTTTATATCTGGTTACTGCGCTTGGTACCTTAGTTATTCCCACAGTGGCGCTGGTGCTGATAATGGCGCCCATTGGCTTAATGCTGAGTAGCGCATTGGGAGTGAATGGCCAAAGCGCGATGATGGTAGTGGCTGTAGCGGCCACCAGCCTGGCCAGCCCGGTATCCCACGCCGCCAACACCCTGGTAATGGGCCCCGGCGGCTATCGCTTCATTGACTACTTAAAAGTAGGCGGGCCGTTAAGCCTGCTGTTATTTGTTATCACTATGGCTTTACTGCCCGTATTCTGGCCGTTAAGTGGTGGCTAGGGTCAGTGCCTTACAACATACTTTTTAGTACATTATCTTTACGGATAAAATGATGGTGCAGGGCTGCGCCAATATGCAGCGCTATCATGCCGATAAGGGCCAGTGCCAGCCAGCCGTGCAGTTCCCGGAACAGCGCATAGTTATAAATATCAACTTGTAACGCGGCCGGCAGCCTGAACCAGCCAAACACGTCGACTGGCCTGCCGGCAAAATACTGCATCAGATAACCGGACACAGGCATGGCAAACAATAAGATATATAGTAACCAATGCGATGCTTTAGCCACAGTTTTTTGCCAGTCAGCCAATTCATCTGGTAACGCGGGCAGCTTATGCTGCAGGCGGTTTATCAGCCTTGCCGTTACCAGTAAAATAGCCACAACCCCAAATGCTTTATGGATGTTTAACAGAGTTAACTGCCAGGTTTGCAGTGAAGTTACCATCAGTAGGCCTGCGGCCACCATGGATAATACTAATGCCGCCATCCCCCAGTGAAATAAACGCATAGACAGTGAAAAACGATCTGTGTTACTCATTATTGCTGCCCTCTAATGCACCTTGTAATTGTTCTTTTGCCCGGCGCCGGTATGACTCTGCATAGGCTGCGGAGCGCGCGCGCAGAATGGGGTCGGCTGTTGCTTTAATGCCGTCAGGTAACACCAGGGGGTCAAAATTAATGGCATGACAATCGCCCTCAAGTTGCGGTGTTGTGCCGGTAAGTACCAGCTGGCCGGCAATAATCTGCTGGCGGCTGTCAGGCCATGCTTTGGTTGGATTATTTTCATCATCGGTGGCATCTGCCAGAGTGAATACCCAATCGAACACCACCTGATCAGCGGCTATTCTGGCCGCAATTTCCTGTTGCAGCGCATCAGGGGCGGTTAAATCAGTGGCAGCGACCGAAACTGTGGGTTGCATCGCCCAGCGCACCGCTTGCTGCTTGCCGTCAGCGTTGACTAAATAAAACGCATTAATGCTGTAATAGGTTTCAGCCGCAAAGCTGCCCGTTGCCTGGTATTGCCCGGCCCAGGTTAAAAACTCGCTACTCTCAGGGTGTGCAGCAAAAAATTGTTTTACTGCTGCCGGGCCAGCCTGAATGGCTTGTATTTGCTGGTAAAAGGTGTGCGGATCGGCCACTGCCATTACCGGCGGCGTATTCATCGCCAGGCGCCATTGCTCGGTGCGACTGCTGGCAAAACTTAACGCCATGCTACGAACCGGCGCTTTTAAATCCGGAGCAGTAGGGTTATTGCCCGCAATCGACAAGCGGCCAGTAAAGGGGGTAGCGCCTGTCTTAAAAAGGCTGGCCTTTGAGTAATCGGCCAACTGGCCGTTGGCCCGGAACTCACCACTGACACAAATGCCTTTGGCATGGGCGCGACGAAACCCCGGAAAATCAGTGTTACCTTGTTGCAGGTCGACAAACTGCTGCGCTGAGACCCTGGGCGGGCCCTCGGCGCTGAAACTAAATGCCGGGGCCAGTAATAGCGTCAGATATAATGCTTTCATTTTAAAATACTCATTGCTTATTTATCCTTAACTGAAGTTATATGCGCTTTAGCTGCATACGGTTCAAAGACCGGGGCATTGCCTAATATCTTTCAGCGCTAACGTCACCCGATGCCCGGTAAGGTGTGACATTAATCCTTGGAAAAGTATGCAAATTAAAACTGTGCAGTTGCGAAGCTGTTATCAAAACAATTGCGCAACAATGATATTATTGGCAGGATTGGTGCTGAAGAATATATCGCTTATGTCTGGAGTGTTAGTAAAATATGGATTTTGATCAGAACAAATATAAAGTATGGAAGCTACCTAACCCTTTGTTATTGCACTGGGTCATTAATCCCGGCTTAGCATTTAATGAACTGGTTTTAGGGCAACGGATACCAAAAATCACCCTGATAGATAAAACCAGTGATGCGCCATTGATTGAAAAGCAGTACGTACCCTGCCCACATTGCCATACTATTCATGATGCCAGGCTTTGGGGTAAGCAGGGGGCTTTTAAAAACTGGTTCGGCTATTTATGCCCACAGTGTGACGAAGTGATCCCTTGTCTCTGGAATTTAACCAGCTTGCTGTTGTTAGCGCTAACGTTTCCTATCTGGGGATGGTTTCGAAAGCCCCTTAAAGCAAAGTGGAAAAGCTATAAAAAGAACGAACAGCTTGCCAATAAAGACACTGAGCTGGTTAAAGCAAAAGATATTTCCGGCATAAAAATGGGGCTGACTTTTGGTGCGCTAATGTTTTGCGTTATGTCTTTGCCGCAAATAATCAGTCAGAACACCTCTGTTAAGATGATTTTAACTCAAGTAGCGATTTGGCTGGTAGCCGGCCTGGCATTTGGCGGCATAATGAAATTCGTGCTAGGGCGTATCAAAAATATCTGAATCAGAGCTTTATATTATTTAAGGGTAGTTAAGTGGTAACAGTTGCAGTTTTGCTATATAAGAAATTGCTGCTTAAAAGCAGGAGAAGTCGCGGTAATTAGCCTATTGCTGAGCAGTTTGCTGTAACCTTACCATAACCCCAGCTGTGCCTGCTGCTCGCCTGACCAGGGTGCCAGCACGGAGTGGGGTTGTTGCAGGTCTTTGACAAACTGACGGCACAGCTGGGGTGCCAGGGTATTGTCCGGGGTGTGGAAGAAACAATAAGGGCTTTTGCCCTCACGCAGCCAGCCGTTAATTTTTGCCAGCCAGGGTGTATAGAATTGGCGGTTAAGCTCCAGATCATCGGTGCCGATAAAGCGCAGCATCGGCCGGTCACTCAGACAAATAGCATGCACCGGTAAGCGTGGCTTCTTCGCCTGGGCGTCCAGCAGGGCCGGGCTATTTGCCGCCACTGAAAACAGCGCTCTGCTGTCCAGTACCACCCGCTCAGCATTATAGCGCTGCAACAGGCGGTTTAAGGTCAGCTCATGCTCTGCCTTATCAAAAAACGCCGGATGTCTTACCTCTACCGCCACTGGTATTTTACTGCTTAATAGCTCAAGCACAGTGGCAAATTGCCCCAGCAGCGCCGGGCCGGCAGTTGCCGGTAGTTGTAAGTGAACTAAACCGATGTAAGGGTGGACCGGGGTAAAATGCTGCCACCATGCTAACAGGGCGTTGTGATCAAGCTCTGCCAATTGATGGCTAAAACGGCGGGGTACTTTAAATACAAACCTGAAATGCTCTGGCAACTGAGTGGCCCAGCGGGCGAGCTGGCTTTCGGACGGGTCAGCATAAAAGCTGGTATTGCCTTCCACGCTGTTAAAGTACTGGCTGTAACCGGCTAAAAATTCGTTGTTGCTGAGATCGTCGGCAAATAAGCTGCCTTTCCAGCGGCTGTTAGCCCACATCGGACAGCCAATATATAACCGTTGTCTTTCAAACTGCACGGGTGTTGGCTGCGGCTCGTGAACCCCAATCACTTAGTACAGCTAAGTTCATGGGTCGCACTGGCGCTCCAGTTCACGGTCTTGCCGCCTACGCGCATTTCGAAATCCATTGGTTATAGATCAAGGTTACAGCTCCAGATTATCAATCAGCCGGGTGGTGCCCAGTCTTGCTGCGGCCAGAATGACTTTTGGCTCGGTGGCATCAACAGCTAATGCCAGCGTGTGCTGGTTGCTGATGTTGACATAATCCGGCACAAAACCCGCTGCTGTAAGTGCTGTTTTAGCTTGCAGCTCCAGTGCGCGGTAATCGCTATTGCCTGCGGCTACAGCCGTTTTAACCTGCTGCAATATCTGATACAGCGCCGGGGCTTTGGCCCGCTCTGCCGGCGTTAAATAGCCGTTGCGGGAGCTCAGCGCCAGGCCATCGCTTGCACGCTCAGTGGCGACGCCGATAATTTCAATTGGCAAGGATAAGTCGATAACCATCTGGCGGATAATCGCCAGCTGCTGAAAGTCTTTTTTACCGAAGCAGGCGATATCGGGCTGCACCAGATTAAACAACTTACAAACGATGGTCGACACGCCGCGAAAATGGCCGGGCCGGTTGGCACCGCAGTGCAAGTCACCCAGTTGCGGCACTTCAACAAAGGTTTGAGCCTGCAGCCCGCGCGGGTACATAAGTTGTGGGGTAGGGGTAAAAACAGCATCAGCAGCGTGTTGGGTTAAGCCGGCAACATCATCATCCAGGGTGCGTGGGTAATTAGCTAAATCTTCGTTCTGCCCAAATTGCATTGGGTTAACGAAAATACTGACAATCACTTTATCAGCACGGCTTTTCGCCACATCAACCAGCTGCAAATGGCCCTGGTGGAGGTTACCCATGGTAGGCACAAAGGCGATTTTGTCACCGGCGCGGCGCCAGCTGGCTATTTGCGACCGAAGTTCATCAATAGTGGCAACAATATTCATTTAGTTAAAACTATGTTCTGCGCCGGGAAATACCTGGCTTTTTACTTCACTGACATAGGCGGCAATGGCGCTTCTGATCTCGCCGGTTTGTGCCAGATAGTTTTTCGAGAATTTCGGGATATAACCGCTGCTGATGCCCAGTAAATCGTGCATTACCAGAACCTGACCGTCAGTGACGTTGCCGGCACCAATCCCGATAACCGGAATGCTAAGGGCTTCAGTAATCCGCTTGGCCAGCGGCGTTGGAATACATTCCAGCACCAGCAGTTGGGCACCGGCATCCTGCAGCGCTTTGGCTTGCGCAACCATAGCATTGGCGGCCGCATCGGTTTTACCCTGCACTTTGTAGCCACCAAAAATGTGCACCGACTGCGGCGTAAGCCCAAGATGGCCACATACCGGTACCCCGCGCTCGGTTAATGCTTTAATAGTAGGCAGTAAAAAATCACCACCTTCCAGTTTCACCATATTAGCACCGGCTTGCATTAGTGGGGTGACGCTTTGCATTGCCTGCTCTGGTGTGGCGTAACTCATAAAGGGTAAATCGGCAATGACAAAAGCGTCCGGTGCACCGGCCCGTACGCTCTTAGTGTGGTAAGCAATATCGGCTATGGTAACCGGCAAAGTATCGCTGTGGCCCTGCAGCACCATGCCCAGCGAGTCGCCAATTAACAACACATCGACGCCTTGCCCGGCAAACAATTTGGCGAAGCTGGCGTCATACGCCGTCAGCATGCTGATTTTATCGCCCTGCTGCTTCATTTTTTGCAGTACCGCTGTGGTGATTTTAGCCATAGGTTCTCATCCGACCATTAATTCCGGGTGCGCAAGATCGCACAAAGTTCCGCCAGCTGCAAGTTACCAGCGGCAAGATTCGCTAAGTTTCTGCAGGCCATTTACAGGCACTTTGCTTAGCAATGCCTTTAGTGGTGTACCACAAGGCAAGGTCAACTGTGGCGCAATTTCGGCCAGCGGATACAACACAAACTCACGCTGAGCCAAACCGTAATGTGGCACCGTTAAGCGTTCACTAGTTATAGTTTGGTTGGCATATAGCAAAATATCCAGATCCAGCGAGCGAGGGCCCCAGCGCTCGGCTTTTCGCTGCCGGCCTTGAAGCTGCTCTATTTGCTGCAGGGCATCCAGTAATGCCAGTGGCGGCAGGGTAGTGCTTATTTTTGCGACAGCATTAACGTAGTCAGGCTGGTCTTGCGGGCCCATTGGCCTGGAACAGTATAAGCTGGATACCGCCAGCAAGCTGCTTTGCGGTAGCTGGTTTAGCGCCGCTACGGCGTTTTGCAGTTGCGCTGCCGGGTTGGCTAAGTTTGCACCTAAACCCAGATATACCTCATGCTCAGCAGGCCGTTCGAGTTGCTGCTCAGGCATCGGGTGTACTGCTGCGCTTACGTTTATAGTTGTTACGCCGCCGCTTCGGTCGGTCATGCGCTTCCCGGCCCAGGCTGTTTATCAGTTCCAGTTTTTCAGCATCATCTGCAAACTGAAATTGCTGCCACCAGCTGGCCAGTTCAGTCAGGCTGCCACCCTCGGCTTCGGCGCGCAGTTGCAGAAAATCAAAAGCGCCGCGGAATTTTGTTTGCTCAAGCATTTTGAAAGCCCGACGGCCACCGCGTTTGGTCAGCCGGTATTGCAGCGCCCAGATATCGCGCATGGTTAAACTAAAGCGTTTTGGAATAGCGATAGTGCGCTGAATATCATCCAGCACTTCGGTCATGGCAATGTTCAGCGCGTCAATTTCATTTAAGCCGCTTTCAATCAGCAGGGTCTGGCTGCGCAGCTCTACCGGGTACCACAGCATGGCGGCAAAAATAAAGGCCGGAGTAACCGGTTTATCAACAGCAACCCGCTGATCGGTATCCTGCAGGGCGCGGGTTACCAGGCTAAAGGCTTTACCTTCTGGCTCCTGCTTTATTATTTTGTCCAGCTGTGGCATTAACTGTTTTAATATTCTGGTATCGCGCAGCAACATAAAGTTGTCGAATGCCTTACCGGCCAGCAGCATTTTTACCAGCTCATCAAACAAGCGCGGGGCCGGGATGTTTTTTAACAGCACAGCTAACTGACTGATAGGCGTTAAGGCGTCTGGGGCAATCTCCATATTGAGCTTAGTAGCAAAGCGAATAGCTCTGAGCATCCGTACCGGATCTTCCCGGTAGCGAACATCCGCGTCGCCAATCAGTTCGATCCGCCGCGCGGCAATATCACGCATACCGTTGGCAAAATCATAAATGGCAAAATCTTTTACCGAGTAGTACAACGCATTAATAGTAAAATCGCGCCGCTCAGCGTCTTCCTCGATAGTGCCATAGACGTTGTCACGTAAAATCTGGCCATGGTCGCTTAAACTGGCGGTCTTTAGCTTGGGGGCGGTATCTTCCTGATCATCAGCGCCACTGTGGTGACCACGAAAAGTGGCTACTTCAATAATTTCCCGGCCAAATACCACATGGGCCAGCCGGAAACGGCGGCCAATTAAGCGGCAGTTACGAAATACCTGTTTAACCTGATCAGGGTGGGCATTGGTTACCACATCAAAATCTTTTGGTTTTAAGCCCAGCAATAAGTCGCGTATACAGCCGCCAACTAAATAGGCTTCAAAGCCGGCATCGTTCAAGCGATACAGTACTTTTAAGGCGCTGGGGCTGATGTCGCGCCGGGAGACACTGTGCTCACCGCGGGTAATAACCTGCATCGGTGGTAATATTGAGCTCGCCGATGCCTGGGCAATAGGGGCAGCTGCAGCGGCTGATTTAGCAGCAACAGGCTGTTGTTGGTTGTCGCCCTGAGGCTTGCCACTTAAGGTTCTGCGGCAAAAATCTAACACACGCGAAATTATGATATCTCTCCTAAGCCCTACCAGTCTGGCTGGTGGCATTGGCATCTGACTAAAAAAAACGGCTAATAATACCGCAGCACAGAACAAAAAAGAATTAATCTGGCTAAAATCAGCCAAAATCGCTGGTTATTATTTCCCGTTCAGCCGGAATAGCAGCAGGCCGCCAGTTGGCAAGCGCATAGCTTAATTGCTCTGGTGCCGCTGCTTGCTGTAACTCAGCAGGTAACACCAGCCCCAATATTGCCAGCGCCCTCGCCATGGTATAGCTGGCAGGCCAGTTATCCAAAGCTGTGGCATGGTTTTGTTTACTTAGTTTATGGCCCGGCGCGGTAACTGCTAATGGCAAATGGCCATACAGCGGTGCTTTAGCCCCAAGCAACTGAAATAAATGTTGCTGCCGTGGTGTCATACTGAGTAAGTCGGCACCACGGATCACTTCGGTAACAGCCTGGTCCCAATCGTCCACCACTACCGCTAACTGATACGAGAATAAGCCATCCCGGCGCAGCAGAATGTAATCTTCCTCTGCCAGCGTCTGCTCAATCTGCTGTGGGCCAAGCAGGCTATCGATAAACTGGTTGGTTACGCCTGCACTGTGCAGCCGCCAGCTTAATTTTTTAACATCACTGTTGGTATTATTCAGATGAAGCGGCGCACAGGTACCCTGATATAGCCCGCCGCCGGCATTAATTTGCTTACGGCTGCACTGACAGCCATATACCAGGCCTTGTTGCTGGAGCTGGTTGAAAATTTCGTGGTAGCGCTCAGTGCGTTGGCTTTGATAAATAACCGGGCCATCCCACAGCAGGCCGTGCTGCTCCAGGGTGTGCATAATGCTGCTGTCTGCACCCGGGCAAACTCTGGGGGTATCAATATCTTCTATGCGTAGCAGCCATTTACCACTTTGCTGTTTGCTGAACAGATAACTGCCCACAGCCGCCAGCAGTGAGCCAAAATGCAGAGGTCCGGAGGGCGAGGGCGCAAACCTGCCAACAGTGTTTGCTGTTGGCTTACGTTTGTTACTCAACATAGCTACAGTAGCTGCAATTAGCCGCCTAACTGTTTTTCTTTTATCTCAGCCAGGGTTTTACAGTCAATACACTGATCAGCTGTGGGCCTTGCTTCCAGACGTTTGATACCAATTTCAATACCGCAGGTATCACAAAAACCGAAATCATCGTTTTCGATTTTCTGTAACGTTTTTTCAATTTTTTTCAGAAGCTTACGCTCACGATCACGGGCGCGCAATTCCAGGCTGAACTCTTCTTCCTGGGCGGCACGGTCTACCGGATCAGGGAAATTGGCTGCTTCATCGGCCATATGGGTTTTAGTGCGGTCAACTTCTTCGCGCAGTTGTTGGCGCCAGGCGTCAAGAATTTTGCGAAAATGCTCGAGCTGCTTCGGGTTCATATACTCTTCCCCGACCGCCTCCTGATAAGGTGTCACACCGGCCAGCGCCAGTAACCCTAATGTCTTAACATTCTTGCCTTCTGGCATGCTCATCTCCTGTACAATACTGCCAAGCAAAAAAAAGTGGCGGCTATAGATAGCAGAATATTGCCACTACCGCAATCACTAATAAAAAGCCGGCGAAGTATACAGATTGTGACTATAGCCGTCACCTGTTTTAACCCCGGCAGTTGTAATGGCTGCAAAGTGGCATGGCTTGGTTACTGACAACCGCGCTAATAACCGCGTTAATAGTGCAGTGTAACGCCATTTTAGCGCTTTGTGCTCGTTGCCAGCTGTTGCGCTATGTTACACTTTGCCCCACAAAAGTTAGCCATCACTGCTGCTAAGCTCGATAAAATGGGGATTACTATGTCTGATTTAAAGTCTGATTCAAGCTCTGATTCAACACCAGAACTATTACAAATTAGTATTGCTACAGCTAAAGCCGCCCAAAAATGGGGTAATAATGCGTTGCTAAGCCCTACTGCACAGGGGTATCAGATTCATCTACCAGCCAATGACATGCTGCGTGGTATGCAAAAAGCCGGTCGCAGCCTGGATAATCTTGGTATTACCCAACTGCAACTAAGCGGCGCTGGTTGGAGCAAAGACTTGCAATGGGCGTTTTATCAGGGCTTTTGTAACGCCAGAAAACACGATGGCGTGAGCTTTAATAACGAGCAGGGCGAAGCTGAACAGCTGGCACAGTTAGCGCAATGTTTTAGTTTTGCCAAGAAAATGATTAACGATACTCCTGAAATGTTATCGCCAGTAGCGTTAGCAGAACAGGCTGAAGCTTTTATCCGCAGTATCGCCCGGGAAGGTAGCGTAAGCAGCACCCTGATTACCGGCGCAGATCTGGCCGAAGCCGGCTGGCATGGTATTTATCAGGTAGGGCGCGGCAGCACCAGGCCGCCAGCGTTACTGGTACTGGATTTTAACCCCGCTAAAGCAGACGATACAGCTGTTGCCGCCGCACTGGTGGGTAAAGGTATTACCTTTGATAGCGGCGGTTACTCTATCAAGCCTACTGAAGGCATGGCAGCGATGAAATGCGATATGGGCGGGGCCGCCACGGTAACGGCGGCGCTGGCGCTGGCGATAATGCAGGGCCTGAGCCAGCGGGTGAAACTGATTTTATGCTGTGCTGAAAACCTGATTAGCGGCCACGCTTATAAGCTGGGCGATATCATTACCTACAAAAACGGCACAACCGTTGAAATTGTTAATACCGATGCAGAGGGTCGTTTAGTACTGGCTGACGGCCTGATGTGCGCCGCCGAGAGCAAAGCGCCATTAATTATTGATGCCGCTACCCTGACGGGCGCGGCCATGGTAGCAGTGGGCGGTGAATACAATGCCCTGTTTGCACTGGACAAACAGCTGGCTGCCAGGGCATTGCAGTATGCCGCCAATGAGCAGGAAGCCACCTGGCAGTTACCACTGGAGAAATGGCATCAGCAACAGTGTCCGTCACCTTATGCCGATACTGCTAACAGTCGTCCGGTAAAAGGTGGTGGTGCCGGTGGTGCCAGTAATGCTGCCGGCTTTTTAAGCCGGTTTGTCGCAGATGATGGCAAGGGCTGGCTGCACTTTGATTTAGCTGCCGCGTTCAATAACTCTGCTAACAGTTATTGGGCCGCCGGCGCTACCGGCCATGGTATTCGTAGTATCGCCGCTACCTTACTAACCGAAACTGCTGGCAAGTAACACTTCGGTGGTCAGTAATAATGCCGATCCCGGCTTAGCCGCAGCAAATGTGCTGCCGGTAGCCGAAGTGTTGTCGCAGCTGGTGCAGTTACTGGCAGCGCAGAACCGGGTTATTTTATCGGCGCCACCAGGTGCCGGTAAATCGACCTGGCTGCCGTTGCAATTGCTACAGCAGCAGGCCTTGGCCAACGGCCAGATCATTATGCTGGAACCGCGCCGTTTGGCGGCCAAAAGCATTGCCGGTTATCTGGCGCAGCAACTGCATGAGCCGGTGGGCCAGACCGTCGGTTATCAAATCCGCCATGATAGTTGCCAGTCAGCAGCCACCCGGCTGTTAATTGTTACTGAAGGTATTCTTACCCGCAAACTGCAGCAGGACCCTGAACTTGGCGGGGTTGGCCTGCTGATTTTCGATGAATTTCATGAACGTTCTTTACATGCTGACTTAGCGTTGGCGCTGAGCCTGGAAGTACAGCAATTACGGGACGATCTGAAAATTCTGGTGATGTCTGCCACCCTGGATGTGGCTGCGCTACAGAGCTACCTGCAAGCGCCGGTAGTCAGTAGCAGTGGGCGCAGTTATCCGGTCGATATTCAGTATATAAAACCGGGTTCAGAGCCCCTTGCATTGCAAGGAGCAAGGCAGGCGCTGGCAGCATTTCACCACGAGCCTGGGAATATTCTGGTGTTTCTGCCTGGCCAGGCAGAAATTAATAAAGCCCGGGAATATCTGACCAGTCAGACGTTACCTGCTGACCTGCATGTTTATTCGCTGTTGGGCGCCATGACGCTGGCCGAGCAACAGGCCGCCATTGCGGCGCCACCAGCAGGCCAGTACAAAATTGTGCTGGCAACCAATCTGGCTGAAACCAGTTTAACCATTGATGGGGTTAATCAGGTGGTGGATACCGGCTTGTGCCGGCGCGCCAGTTTTAACCCGCGCCACGGTATCAGTAAGCTGGAAACGGTGGCAATTAGCCAGGCGGCAGCAGTGCAGCGTGCTGGCCGGGCGGGACGACAGGCACCGGGCCGCTGTTACCGGTTAGATACTCAGGAGCTATGGCAAAGGCGGGCCGCGTTTGAACCGGCTGAAATTGAACTGGCGGAATTAACTCAGTTAAGGCTGGAAATCGCGGCATGGGGCTGTCAGCCAGCTGATATCCAATGGTTAACGCCTCCGCCGCCAGCCCATCTGGCTGTTGCCAGCCGGTTGCTGCAACAGTTTGCGGCGTTGGACGATGCCGGGGTAATCACGCCCTACGGCCGGCGTTTGTACCAAACCGGCAGCTCAGTGCGGCTGGCCAGTATGATGCTGTATGCCACTGAACATGAATCGCAGGCCCCCGGCCTGACCTGGCTGGCAGCGTTGCTGGCAGCATTGTTGGAAGATAGCCGCAATTTGCAGCCAAACCTGGAGCAACAGGTGCAAATGCTGGCCCATAGCAAACACCTGCCGCAATATCAGCAGGCCCGGCAATTTTTCCGTCGGTTGGGTAGTCACAGCGCTACCCGCTTACCTTTGCAATGGCTGCCGCTATTGTTGCTCAGGGCCTTTCCGGATCAACTGGCGCAGCGTCGTGGTCAGGGCTATTTACTGGCTAATGGTGTCGGCGCCAGCCTGGCGCCGGACCATCCGTTGCAAGATACAGAGTTGCTGGTGGTGCTGGACCTTCAACATTGGCAGCAACAAAACCGCATTCGCCATGCGGTAGCGATTACGTTGGAGCAGATCCTGGCTGACTGGCAGCAACAGCTGGAGTGGCAGCTGAAAACGGGCTGGAACGATAAAACGGCCAGTTTCAGTAGCGAGCGCCAGCGTTGTTTTGGCCAGCTGGTATTGCAACGGCAGCCGGTGCAAAATAGCATAACAGCTGCAGAACGCCTGCAGGCCTGGCTTGATTACCTGGGCCGGCGTGGTCTGGCAGAATTAACCTGGTCAGATGCGGCTCAAAGCTTATGTGCCCGGGTGCAGCTGATACGACAGCATCTTGGCGCTGACATGCTGCCGGATTTCAGTCAGGCCGGTTTACTGGCAGATCTGGCCAGCTGGCTCGGGCCATATCTTGGCAATATCAGCAAAAAAGTGCAGTTAACCCAATTGGAGCTGGAACCGGTATTGCTGGCCAGATTAAGTTATCAGCAACAGCAGCTGTTGCAGCAGCTGCTGCCGGGCTACTGGCAAACACCTACCGGCAGCCGGCTGAAAATTGATTATCTGCATCCGGGCGGGCCGCAGCTTTCAGTCAGAGTTCAGGAAATGTATGGTCAACTCACCACGCCCGTGGTGTTAAATGGTGCTATCGCCCTTACTATCGCCTTGCTGGCGCCGGGGCGACAGCCGCTGCAGGTCACCCGCGACTTAGCCAGTTTCTGGCAAAATAGCTGGCAGGATGTTAAAAAAGAGATGAAAGGGCGTTACCCCAAACATTACTGGCCTGATAACCCGGCCGATGCGCAGCCAACAACAAAAACCAAAAAGGCGATGTTACGCGATGTCAACCCGAAGTAAAGGCGCCAGGGCGCCAAAAGTGAAAGTAAGACCATGGTGGCATAAGGTACTGTTTACGATGGGTAAGCTGGCGCTGGTGATGTTTTTTTTGCTGGCCACTTACCTGATTTATCTGGATAGTAAAGTTACCCGGGCTTTTGCCGGACAGAAATGGCAGGTGCCTGCCCAAATTTACGCCCGCAGCCTCGAGCTTTACCCTGGTAAGGCGTTAACCTCGGTTCAGTTGCAAGCTGAATTAGAGCAGTTGCAATATCATCGCAACCCGGCAATGACTGCCGCCGGCCAATACAGTGTGTCGCGCAACCACATTACTATTTATCGCCGTGCTTTTACCTATATTGACGGTGTTGAACCTGAAGCGCTATTCAGCGTGGAGTTTAATAGCAGTGGTGTTAACCGCATTCGTTACCGGCAGCAGCAGGAAGTAAACTTTGCCCGGCTGGAACCGCAGTTAATTGAGCATATGTTGTCACCGCATCAGGAAGACCGGGAGCTGGTTCGGTTAGAACAGGTCCCCATGCTGCTGAAGGAAAGTCTGTTACTGGTAGAAGATCGGGATTTTTATCACCACCGCGGGGTCTCCCCGCTATCGGTGTTACGTGCGCTATGGGCCAACATCAGCGCCGGGAGGACAGTGCAGGGCGGCTCTACTTTAACCCAGCAGCTGGCGAAAAATATGTATTTAACCAGTGATCAGACTTTGCTGCGTAAAATTAACGAAGCCATGATAGCGTTAATCCTCGATTACCGCTTTAGCAAGGATCATTTGCTGGAAGCTTACCTGAACGAGATTTTCCTCGGTCAGAATCATGCCACAGCCGTGCACGGTTTTGGCTTAGGCAGTCGCTTCTATTTTGCTAAGCCAATAACAGAGTTGCGGCCCGATGAAGTTGCGCTATTGATTGGCCTGCTCAAAGGGCCATCTTATTATGATCCCAGGCGTTACCCTGAGCGGGCTTTAACCCGCCGGGATTTGGTGTTAAGACTGATGTTTGAACATCATTTGCTGGATGGTGAACAGTATCAGCAGGCACTTGCTAAGCCATTGCAGCTGGTACCGCGCGGCCAGTATCTGAATGCGCGTTTCCCTGCCTATATGGATGCAGTAAAAAAAGAATTGCGGCAGATAAATTTCGACCAGAAGTTATTAAGCAGCGGTATCAAGGTTTTTACTTTTTTAGATCCTAAAGCGCAACAGCAAGCAGAGCTTACTGTGCGCCAGCAAATGCAAAATCAGGATGAACAATTGCAGGCGGCGATGCTGGTGGTCAATTATCAGCAGGCAGAGATCCAGGCGCTGGTGGGCGGCAGAGAAAGTGGTTTTGCGGGTTTTAACCGGGCATTAGATGCCAGGCGACAAATTGGCAGCATTATAAAACCGGTTATTTATCTGGAAGCACTGAACCAGCCCGGTAGATTTTCGCTGGCTTCGATATTGGAAGATCAACCGTTAAGTTTACGTTCTAACAATCAGGACTGGCAGCCGCAGAATTTTGATAAAACCTTTCGCGGCCGGGTTAATTTGTTAACCGCATTAACCGACTCGCTGAATGTGCCGACGGTACGCTTAGGTTTGCAACTGGGAATGCCGGCGGTAAGTGACGGCCTGCGCAAACTTGGGCTCAGTCGCCGGGTAAATTTGCATCCAGCAGCGTTGCTGGGAGCAATTGAATTAAGCCCGCTGGAAGTGAGTCAGCTTTATCAGACGATGGCAAACGACGGCGTTTACCAGACGCTCGCCACCGTGCAGGCGGTCACCGATCAGGACGGCCACCGCCTTTATCACCGGCCTGGCCAACGTTTCAGTCGCTATCCATCGCAAAGTATTTATTTGCTGCACCACGCGTTAATAGCTGCAACCCAGACTGGCACGGCAAAAGCGTTGCAGCATGCCTTGCCAACCACAGTGTTTGCCGGTAAAACAGGAACCTCAAGTGATTACCGCGATAGCTGGTTCAGTGGCTTTGACCAGCAAACCCTGATTACGATCTGGCTGGGGCGTGATGACAATAAGCCGATAGGTCTGACCGGTAGTAGCGGTGCTCTGCCATTGTTTATCGATTACTTTAAAGGCTCTGGAGCGCAATCGATAATTCGTTATCTGCCTGATCAGGTTCGAATCCAGGCATTCTCAGCGGACAGCGGTGCACCGGTTGCAGAAACTTGCGCTAACATATTGTTATTACCAGCGATATCAGCTGAAATACAGCAGCAATTAAGCTGTGATGATTAAATTTAACGCTTATAGTAAATAGGGTGCAGCATACTGACAATTATGGAAATTAAACCCGAACGCTCGCTATTGGTTGGTGAATGGCACTATCTGGCAAAAGAAGACAAACTGGTCAAGCTTGATCAGCACGGCCAGATTGTTGCTAAGGCTGACTTAGATAACCTGGGCCAGAAAGTCGTTAACTACTTTATCGTTCATGCTGGTGATCTGGTGACTAAAGATCAGCTGCTGGCTGATGTCTGGGGGATCAGGGATGTCTCAGACGGCCGGGTAATGCGGGTGATCCGGGCGATCAGGGTTGCGCTGGGTGACGATACCCGCCAGCCTAGCTACATTGAAACGATACCAAAGCGGGGTTACCGGTTTATTGCCGATATTGCCGAGATCCCGGCCACCTCCCTGGCTGATCAAGGTAGTACTGATTCCGCGCTGTCAGCCAACGCTGCCAATCGTGCACGCCAGCAGACTATGCTCTGGGGCGGAGGGGGCTTTGTTGTACTGCTGGTGCTGTTGTCCTGGTTGCTTTGGTTCCCACCCGCGGCTGAAAACCAGACCGCAGAAGTAAATACTATCCCACTGTGGCGCTATAAACCTATTACCTCGCTGGATGGCCTCGAGTTCTACCATAACGTTTCACCCGATGAGCGTTATCTGGTATTTAGTTATGCCGAGGTAGGAACGGAACTTATAGCAGTTCTTAATTTGCAGCATTTAGAAAGTCACAAAAGGATCCAGATAACAGCTGATAGTGGTAGCAGTCTGGGAGCTGCATTTAGTCCGGATGGCCGGCAGATTGCATATCATCGAATGCTACCAGATCGAAGCTGCGAAATCCGGCTGATTGAACTGGAACAAAGCAAAATGGAGGTAAAGACTGACCAACTGTTAACCACCTGTACCCCTGAGTCGGTATCAGCACGAATTAGCTGGTCGCCGGATGGTCGTTATATTGTTTATCCAAGTCTTGACCCTGAACAACGGCAAATGGTGATGATGATGTACCCCGTCGCCGGTGGCATTGCCGAGCAATTAACCGTGCCGCCAGCCAGTAGTTTTGGGGATTATGCCGGGCGTTATTCGCGAGCCGGCGATAAAATTGCCTTTATCCGGGATGCGGCAGGAACTGCGCAAATCTGGGTGCTGGATTTAACCAACCGGGCAACCCGGTTATTGGTACAGATTGATAACGCCTATCCGGGTAATATCGACTGGACCCTGGACGATGGCAGTATTATTTTCCCCTCGGGGCCGACGTCGCTCGGTATTGTTAATGTGGCTACCGGGGAGAGCCGCGAGCTGGCTTATACCGACAACCATGCCAGTGAAATTCAGCTGGGAGCTGTCAGCGGTAAAATTTATGCTTCGGTGGGCTTTTTCTCACACACTAATATTAAAAAAGTAAACAATAAACTACTTACGACTGCGCCAATCGAGAGTTTAATGTTCAGTTCAAATCGCAATGAGATATATGTAGAAATTAATCCGCAGCCGGAGGGACCTACTGCTGTGGTATCGCGCCGTTCAGGACTATCACAGGTCTGGTTGTTTTATCCGGATGGCCGCCAGCAACAACTGACAGATTTTAGTTCAAATGAACGGATCCGTAGTCTGGTTTTCTCGCCAGATGGCAGCCAATTATTATTACACTTAAATAGTGGTGTCTGGCAATTAAATCTGAATGGCGAACTTAGGCAGATAGTTGGCCAGAACGGCGAGATTGTGGCTAATCCAGCCTGGAGCCGGGATGGTACAGAGATATTCTATGCTCAGTCGCGCAGGGGGCGCTGGGATATTATGGCCGCAGCTATCGATATGGAAATTGAGACGCGGCTTGTGGCGACAGATCGCGAGTTATATATGCAAAGTTATGCCGCAGATTATAATATCTGGCGCGATGCTAATTCGAAGAACTTTGTCATTGAATACAGTAATGGTGATACAAAAGAGCTGAATTTAGGAACTACAGCAGATCAAATGCTATTCAAATTTGATTTGCGCCAGCATGGCTTTTACTTCACGTTTCTAATGGTAGATACCCAGTATCAGTTGCGATACTACGATTTAGCCTCTGATAAAGTGAACGAGCATGTTATTAAAGATTATCTGTACCATAACCGTTATAGCATTTCCGCTGATGAGACAGAAGTTTACATTTTGGAAGCAGCCAGGGCAGATTTCGATATTGCTGAAATAAGTTATTAGATCGACGTTTTATAAGGCTTTTGTTGAAAAATCATCGAGTTTAACAGCTAGTTCAGGTGTAGGGTCACGAATGTTGAGCACATTTCGTGGCCCCAACAGCTGAAAATATACTCGGAGATTGGATCATGATTAAAGCATTCAAAATATTAGTCGTCACCGCCAGCATCACTTTAGCCTTAAATGCCAGCAATACTAATTACAATGATATTAGCCAAGAGCAACTGTTGCTCAATGATCTATATGCTTGTCCATGGTGGCCTGCTTGTAAAGACCCTGAAGAGCAAGCGCCTAAGCCCGGACCAACAGATAGCTCTGTACCTAAGCCAAGCGGTGATAAAGACACTACTAAAGATAAAAAAGATCAGACTCAGCTGGCCTGAGACAAATTAATACTGTTTCAAAAGCAGATACACTCTACTTTTCAGTTAATTAAGGTATAATCCGCCTGACACTTTAGTCAGGCGGACCTTAATGTCAAATTTAGAACCACTGGTAAAAATTGGCGACTGGTATTATCAGGCTGCGTATGGACAATTATTGCCGGCAGAACCTGAAACCAGTAATGCTGTGCCGGTAGTATTAGAACCACGACTGCATAGTCTGCTGAATTATTTTTTGCTGCATCCGAACCAGGTTCTACATAAAGACACCTTAATTAATGATGTCTGGCCTCCTGTTGAAGGCACCGATGCCGCCGTTATGCGGGCGGTTGGTGCGCTGCGCAAAGTGCTCGGTGATAATGTTAAGTCACCACAGTATATTGCCACCATAGCTAAGAAAGGTTACCAGTGGTTATGTCATATTGAACCGCTGACCAGTAGCCAGCGCAAGCCATTAGCACGGGTAAACACCATCTCTGCAGCAGACCTTACCCTGGCTGACTCTGTCTCTGACAAAGGCTTACCCTGGCGGTTTATCAGCGCAGTTTGCACGGTATTGGTACTGGGTGGTGCCACCTTGGCATATATGCTGGCCAGCGTGACCGTAGCCCCGCTAACCCAATTACCTGATACGGTGAAACCGCTAAGTGCATTAACAGGACAGGAGTTTTGGGCCACTCTGGAGCCCGGCCAGCAATATGCATTTTATTGGCACCGCAAATCTGAAGCGGCTCCACAACAACTGGCCCGCCAGGATTTAACCAGTTTAAAAGTCAGTTACCACGAAGAATTGTATAGCGCGGCCAGCCAGCTATTGTGGGTCGATGACAACAAATTGCTGTTCCGGGCCCGGGACAGTGCCCAACAATGCTATTTTTATCAGCAGCAGGTAATGCCTGATTTTATGCCAGCGCGCAGAATAATGCCTTGTCAGCGGGTTCTGCTGCAGGGATTAGCGCTGAAAGAGCAACAATGGTACTGGCTGGATTATGCTGCTGATTCGCGACGCTACGAATTATGGCGGCGCGCTGAAGATGGCAGCACTATGCGGCTGATGGCGTTTCCTGAGAAATGGCAGAAAGTTGACCAGTTGCTGGTGGTAGGCTCGTCTTTATATCTGATTGCGCAGCAGGATTTCTATCGCAGCCGGTTGTATCGGGTAAATCTGGAGCAAAAACAGCTGGAAGCTATCGGTAGCTTTGACAATCAAATTGTTACCAGCAGCGGCTGGGATCAGCAACATGCGCTGTTAACTCTGAAAAACAGTGAGCTGCAGCTATATAATTTAAAGAACAAAAAGCAGCTAAGCCTGGGGCCGATGACCTGGGAACTGACCCAGCCTCAGCGCTATCAGGAGCGAATTATCTCGACACAGTACCTTGATTACACGACAGATATTGTGCGGGTATCTCTTGCTGACGAACAGTTGCTAAGCAAGCAAAGCTGGCAAACCAGTAATCGGAATGAGCGGTTGTTTGCTGCTAATGGTGAGCAGCTTGCTTTTGTCTCGGAGCGGGTTGGCGATAATCAGGTTTGGCTGTCGCTTTCTGGCGAGAGTCGCCAATTGTCGCGTTTAGCCGCTGGCCAGTATATTCAGCAGTTATTCTGGCACCGTGATGCCCTGCTATCAGTTATAGATAACCAGCTTTACCAGATTGCGCTGGATGATGGCAGCCTGACGTTAATGAGTAGCCGGCCGGTTTCAGGCCGATACCAAAGCTGCAATGATACCCTGTACTGGACAGAGCAAGACAGTGACGGCTGGCGCTTAATGCATGGTCAGCAGCAACCCGAAGTATTGTTGTCGGGGGTGGTGAATCTGAAATGTGCACCAGAGGGGCTGGTGGTGCAGTTTTATAACGACGATAATCTGGCGCTATGGTCAGCCAGTCAGCCGCAACAGTTAATGCCGTTGCCGGTTAGTCTGAACTGGCATCATATTCTGCCAGAGCAGTGGACCAGTAATAACCAGCAACTGTTATGGCTCGATCGGCAACAGTGGCAACTTAAGGTATATGACTGGCACAGTGGTGAAACCCACAGTTACCCCTGGCCTGCCACAGCATTGCCGCTGGAAATTCATAGCGACAATAGCGGTGGCTTATTCAGTGTCCAGCCGCGGCATTACGATACTGATATCGTCTGGCTGCAAAACAGAGGCTAGAGCCCGGCGAAACAGAGGTTACAGCGCAGCAAAACTTTTAGCGGCAGCGTCTACTGTGGCTGCAAGGTCGTCGTCACTGTGAGCCAGTGATAAGAAGCCCGCTTCAAAAGCAGAGGGCGCCAGATAAATTCCCTGCTGTAACATCAGGTGGAAAAAGCGTTTAAACGCGTCAGCATCACATTGGGTTGCCTGTTGATAGTTACTGACTCTGGCTTCGTTACTAAAGAAAAAACCAAACATACCACCCACCTGGTTAAAGGCCATTGGCACACCATGCTGCTGCGCAGCCGAACTGATGCCGGTAATCAGCAGACTGGTTTTCGCGGTTAGCTTTGCAAAGACATCTGGCTTACTGATCTCGTTAAGTGCAGCCAGGCCTGCAGCCATAGCAATAGGATTTCCCGACAGGGTACCTGCCTGGTACACCGGCCCTAATGGTGCAATGTGCTCCATAATAGCCCGCTTACCTCCGAATGCACCGACCGGCATGCCGCCACCGATAATTTTGCCAAGGGTGGTCAGATCGGGGGTTACCTGATAGACAGCTTGTGCGCCGCCCAGTGCTACCCGAAAGCCTGTCATCACTTCATCAAAAATCAGTACACTCTGGTATTGGTCGCAAATCCGGCGCAGCCCTTGCAAAAAGCCCGGTTCTGGCGGGATACAGTTCATATTGCCAGCGACCGGTTCGACGATGATACACGCGATATCAGCGCCTTTTTCCGCAAAAATTTGTTCCACCTGCTCCAGGTTATTAAATTCACAGGTCAGGGTGTATTTAGCAAAGTCTGCCGGTACACCGGGGGAGTTTGGTACACCAAGCGTCAGGGCGCCCGAGCCCGCTTTGACCAGCAAGGAATCAGCATGGCCATGATAACAACCTTCGAATTTTAAAATGGTATCCCGGCCGGTGTAACCACGGGCCAGACGAATGGCACTCATAGTCGCTTCGGTACCTGAGCTGACCATCCGCACCATCTCCATTGACGGTACCAGGCGGGCAATGGTTTCTGCCATATCAATTTCTGCCGGGCAGGGCGCGCCGAAACTCAGACCATTTGCCGCAGCCTGAATTACCGCATCGCGAATAGCCGGGTGGTTGTGGCCAAGCAGCATCGGGCCCCATGAGCCGATATAGTCAATGTAACGTTTGCCATCAACATCAAATAAGTAGGCGCCGTCAGCACGTTCAATAAATACCGGGGTACCGCCAACACTTTTAAAGGCACGTACCGGCGAGTTAACCCCACCGGGGATAGTGAGCTGGGCACGTTGAAACAGGGTTTCAGATAAAGACATATTAAATTCCGTTCGCAGTTATTGGGTCAGAGCCTGTTGATAGCAGTACTATTTGTTGCTATACCAGGGCACCGCACATTCGTAATCTTTGACGATGTTTTCCACGCCAAGAGTCAGGGCAAACAGTGCCATTCGCACCAGTACGCCGTTATCAGCCTGGCGAAAAATAGCAAGGTTAGGGTTAAGGTTTAAATCATTGTCTAATTCATTGGCTTCAATACGCGAATCGCGTGGCAGCGGATGCATAATAACAGTGTTCGATTTACAGTACCGGGTGTAAATTTCCTGATTTAACCGAAACTTACCGCGATACTGATCGGCATCGGCTTTCGAAGGGAAACGCTCTTCCTGGATCCGGGTCTGATAGACAATATCGGCATTTAAATGACCTTCCAGTTTGTCACTGATCACCAACTGATGGCCGGCATTGGTCAGGCTGCTGATAATATCATCAGGCATCGCCAGTTCAGCCGGTGACACCAGAGTAAGCTTAATATTGCGATATAAACACAGTAGTTTTGATAGTGAGTGAACGGTACGGCCAAATTTCAGATCGCCCACCATAGCAATGTGCATACCATCAATCTGCAAACCTGAGGCAGCAAGCTCGCGTTCTATGGTAAACAGGTCAAGTAACGCCTGAGTAGGGTGTTCATTGGCACCATCACCGCCGTTAAGTACCGGTACCCGGCTGCCCTCAGCAAATTCAGCGACTGAGCCTGCCTGTGGATGACGCATAGCAATGACATCACTGTAACTGCTGATCACCCGGGCGGTATCGAATAAAGATTCGCCTTTAGATAGCGCTGAAGACTCCATCCCTGTGGTTTCGCGTACTTCGCCTCCCAGCAGGTTAAAAGCACAACCAAAGCTAACCCGGGTGCGGGTGCTGGGCTCAAAAAACAGGTTGCCTAATATCGCCCCATCAAGTACCCGGGTGCGTTTTTTGCGGCTGGCATAAGGTGCCATCTGCCGGGCAATATCAAAAATCCGGGTAATGCTGTCGCGGTCAAATTGCTTTACAGAGAGGATATGCTGGCCTTTAAAGCTCATAGTCAGTACTCACTAAACTTTGCCATTAGGCGCCACTGCAGGCGCAGAGTGGGCGGTATTATACGCAAAACCAGTGACTAAAAGCGAGTTTAGCGCAGAAGTGGTTTCAGGGTGGCCAGTAAAATAATTGCCAGCAACAACAGTACCGGTAGTTCGTTAAATATCCGGTAAAAGCGTGGGCTGTGCCGGTTACGGTTGTGTTTGAAATCGGCTAATAATTTAAAGCACCAGCCATGGTAAGCGTAAAGCAATATCACCAGCAGTAATTTAATATGTAACCAGCCACTGGCGATAAACCAGGCTTTGCCATAGGCAGCAATAAGTAGTACGCCGAAGACCAGAGTCAGTATGGCAAAGGGGGTGACAAAAAACAGCAGGCGCCGCTCCATCACTTTAAAGGTTTCATTGCAGTCGGGACTGCGGGTTTCGGCATGATAGACGAACAGCCTTGGTAAATAAAAAATACCGGCAAACCAGGCAACCATAAAAAAAAGGTGAAGTGCTTTATATAGCAAAATCAGTGTCATAGTAAATTATTCTGTTTAACAAGTAAGCTGCGAACCTGGTCCCAGCGGATAATACCAATTGGTTCTGTTGGGGTGTCCTGATAAACGAAAACCAGACCGTCACGCTCATCATCCAGCAGGGCGAACACTTCAGCCATGGTAGCCTGATGGGATAACCCGGTAACGTCCTGATAGCGGATGGCGCTGTCGCCACTTAACGATAAACTGACATCATAACTGGCCGCTACGAACTCAGTTTTATCGCCGTCGCTGCGTTTTAACAATAATTGCACCGGTGGCTGCAACTGAGCCAGCTGCTGGCGCACTGCATTGTCATCCGGGTTGTGCAGTAATACATATTCTTTACTGAGCAACGCCAGTACCCCCACTTTTTGCAGGATATCATCGGCGGGGGCAAGTTTGTAAGGCATTTGCATAAAATCGAGTTGCATCATAAAAATAGATTTATTATTAAAAAATTGCACCGTCGTGACATAGGCGGTAACAATAACAACCATAGCGGGCAAGATAATTTGCTGATTTGACGCTAGCTCTATTACTGCCAACAATGCCGCTAACGGCGCGTGCAACGTAGCGGCCATAAAACCAGCCATACCAAGTACCGCATAAGTACCAGCCGTGCTGCTGTCACCGATAAAGATGGCTGGCACTATAGCCAGCAGCGTTCCCAAAACAATACCGATACCAAATACCGGACCTATAACCCCACCTGGTACGCCCAGCCCCAGGGCAAAAATTGTCAGTATCATTTTGCCAATGAATATCACCAGTAGCAGCTGAACATCTGTCGGATTGTTCACCGCATTAAAGATTGCGCCGGTTTCGGCTCCCATCGCATGCGGTATCAGATATCCAACGGCTGCGGTTACCGTACCAGCCAGCGCCAGACGAATTAACAGAGGCCAGTTTTTAACCAGCCGGATCAGCCGCATCAGGTTCTGGTTAAATAAAAAGGCTACTGCGCCAAACACAATGCCGCAGACAATAAGATAGGGAAAGTGCCAGATACTAATTGCAACTATGTTAAGCGATGCCAGCTCCCGATCATGCCCAAACACCAGCTGAGTTGCCAGTGCACCAACCACCGACGCCAGCATAATCGGAATAAAAACATGAATCCGGTACTCGCGTAGTACTACCTCCATTACAAAAATAACGGCAGCCAAAGGAGTATTGAACGAAGCGGAAATGCCAGCGGCTATGCCACAACCGGCCAGAATGCGGATGCTGTTATAAGGCAACTGTAAGTAGCGACCAACAGTACTGGCCCCATAAGCACCCAGGTGGACGGATGGTCCTTCCCGGCCGACTGAAAAGCCGCTTGCCAGGGCAACAATACCACCAAAAAACTGATTGAGGGTGTTACGGAACGGCATAATACCGTAGCGGGTTTTTATCCGGTGAATAACAAAAGGGATACCCATCCGGTAGTGCCGATAACCGGTGATCATCGCGATCAACCCAATCATCAGGGCGCCGCCAATTGGCAGCAACCAGACAATTTCCGGATCAGCGCTGGAAAAGTCATCAGTTTCAGTTAAGAAAAGCTGCTGGATAGCAATAATTGCCAGGCGGAAGATAATAATAAGCACTGCAGCTATTAAACCGCCAAGCATACCCAGCAAACATAACTGGATAGATGTTTGTGGTAACGCTAATCGGCGCTGCAACCCGGGCAGCCAGTCTCGCCATCGTCGCATAGTAAGAGGGATGAATTAAACGATGTGTTAAGTCTAACATAAGCATATGAGAACGCAGATATTAATTGCTGAAATCAGACAAAACTGAACTTAAGTTTGTTGTTGATCCGGTTAATACTTGAATAAATTACTCAGGTATTAGATAATCCCCGCCGTTGTAACCCCTGTTGGAGCACCCATGTCTGATATGCAAATACCCTTAGAATTTACTGATGCCGCGGCACGCAAGGTCGCTATGCTGGTAAGTGAAGAAGACAATCCGAACCTGAAACTGCGGGTATATATTACCGGTGGTGGCTGTTCTGGTTTTCAATACGGGTTTACCTTTGATGAAAAAGTGAACGATGGTGATTTAACCGTAGAAAAGCAGGGTGTGTCTATGGTGGTCGACCCGATGAGTCTGCAGTATCTGATGGGCGGCGTAGTTGATTATACTGAAGGCTTACAGGGTAGCCGCTTTATCGTGCAAAACCCCAATGCAACAACAACCTGTGGTTGTGGCTCATCATTTTCTGTTTAGCAAAAGTAGACACTTTGTAAATTTTTAAAGACGATTTTGCCAGTATATCCAGCAAAGTCGCTTTAAAATCACAGTTTTAGTCTATTTATCTGTAGCAAACACTAATATAGTCAGAACCAGCGCTATCACGAGGTTGAAGCTGATAATATAGGTAAATCCTTTTTTACCCTGCGCCAGCGTCCAATTATTTTGCCTGAGGTACAGGTACCAAATTACACACATTAATAACGGTATTAGAAACAATAGTTTAACCATTTTTTTACCTCAGAATCCCCGTAACTATCATTAATTTCAAACAGCTTAAGTGTTTATCTTCGCCACTCATTTCTGCCATTGTAAAGTTGTTGTACATTTTTTAACGCATGTAGCTATACGCTCGTCGCATCCTATGGTTTAATTAATTGCTTTAAATTGCTTATTGCACTGGCAATAAGGTTTGGATTTTATTTCGCAGGAAGGCTGGTTGATCATAATAAAAGCGTAACACGCTGGGAGAAGAAAAAAAATGAAAGGTACTAAAAGTGTAATTTCAGACGAAAATAAGCGACTTTGTGTCTGGCTGAAACGCCAACGTCAGGACAAAGGCCACACCATGCGCAGTTTGTCCGAAATATTGGGAACGCCACATTCATTTATTGGTAAAGTTGAAAATCAGGAGCGCCGGTTGGACGTTATTGAGTATGTCCGCTATTGTCAGGCGTTAGAAGTTGATCCGACTGAAGGATTAAAGCAAGTGCTTAGCGCTTAACTTTTTAAACCTCAGAAAAAGCCGCTAATTAGCGGCTTTTTTATTGGCTGATAGTTCTTTAACGCTCGCAAGTACAACGATTAAAATAAGGGCCGGAATACCCATGGCTGCGGTCATTATAAAGAAATTACTGTAACCTAACTGATCAACCCACTGCCCGGAGAACCCGCCGGTAAACTTTGGTAACAGCAACATAAGAGAACTAAACATGGCATATTGGGTTGCGGTGAAGGCCAAATTAACTAAAGAGGATAAATAGGCAATAAAGGCGCTGGTGGCAATGCCTGCACTTAGGTTATCTGCAGAGATAACCAGTGTCAGCCACATTAAATCGTAGCCAATATGACTTAACGCAGAAAATAATATATTGGTTACAGCGCTTAACAGGGCCCCGACAAATAAGACCTTAATTATTCCGAACTGATTAATCAACACGCCGCCAAGTGCTGCGCCTACCAAGGTCATGATTACCCCAAATATTTTGGAGACGCTGGCAACTTCCTCTTTGCTATAGCCCATATCAACATAAAAAGCATTGGCCATTACTCCCATTACCACATCTGAAATCCGGTAACAGGCAATCAGCGCCAAAATAAGAAGAGCATGCCACTTGTAGCGTTCGAAAAAATCAGTAAAAGGGGCTACCACCGCCTGCTTGAGCCAGGCAGCAAAACGCTGAATTGCCGTACCCTCAGTATATTGCTGTTGCTGCAAGCCACTTACCGGTTCTTTACTCAGTAACGTCGTCAGGATGCCAGGCAGCATGCAAATCCCCATTACCAGATAGGCCTGCTGCCAGCCAGCTAAATCATAAGCCGGGCCATCAGAAAATATTGCGGCTAACCATAGGGTACCAGCTGATGCCAGGATCATCGCCAACCGGTAACCGGAAAGATATGCAGCAGCAAGCGCGGCCTGCAGTTCAACCTCAGCACTTTCAATCCGAAAGGCATCTACGTTGATATCCTGAGTTGCAGAGGCAAATGCCAGTAAGACCGCCAGCGCAGCCATCAGAGCTAAATTTTGTTGAGGATCTGTCAAAGCAATACTGCAGATGGCTATCGTAACCAAAATCTGTGAGGTAAGCAGCCAGCTGCGTCTTCTGCCCAGGCGACTATGTAACAGCGGGATTTTCAGGTGATCAGCTAGCGGGGACCATAGCCATTTCACAGCATATGCCAGCGCCACCCAACTGAAGTAACCGATGTCAGCGCGCGATACGTCTGCTTCACGCAGCCAGAAAGATAACACACCGAAAACCAGCATAAGAGGCAAGCCACTTGAGAAACCTAAAACGAAGATACTCAGAACCCGGCGTTGCAAGTAAATACGCAGGCCAGATAGCCAGGAAAAATAAGAGGTCAAAGAATACATCCGTTAAAAAAGCAGTGTTCCAGCTTACCTTGCTGATAATTCTGGTCAAGTGATTAAGGTCTGACGCCAATACAGTCCAGCGGGCAGTGACCCTTGCCGCGCAAAAAGCACAGGCAGTCCTGAATATTTCTGCGCAGTTGTCGATTATGCCGCAGACTATAGGCAGACCAGAATTCCAGTTCATGCAACAGGTGCCAGAACACCCGCTCCCTTAAGCTACCAGGGGCACCGGCAGATAACCGAAGCTGTGACCATTCTTCCAGAGTATCCCAGACAAATAAGTGCAATTCACTATGGGCGAGCCGTCCGCGCAAAAACCGGGATACGTAGTACACCAGTTGCTGAGATTTAAGCTCGATAAATTGCTCTAACATAGCCCGCCTTAATTGTGGCAACAGGCCAACAATTAAGACAAGTATAGCCGGTTTTATTCGGTTGGCAGTAAGCGTACTGTTTTTAATAGCAGGGGCTGGCGGGGCACATCAGGCCAACCCAGCTTTTCGCTGGTTTCGGTTTCCAGGGCATTGATTTTATCCAGCACTTCGAATCCGCTGATCACCCGCCCAAATACCGCGTAACCCCAGCGTGAACCGGGATCGAGGCTGTCATTGTCGGCCAGATTAATATAGAACTGACTGCTGGCACTATGCGGCTCAGCTAATCGGGCCATGGCAATGCTGCCATATTGATTTTTTAAGCCATTTCCTGCCTCATTAAAGATGGTTTTGCCCTGCTCAATTTCCTTAAACTGCATATTATAACCACCGCCCTGCACCACAAAATCAGCTATAAGCCGGTGAAAAACCGTGTTGTTATAGGCATTAGCTTTTACATAACTTAAAAAGTTATTGACGGTAATGGGCGCGCGACTGCGATCCAGCTCAAGTATGATGTTGCCTTCTGAAGTCTCAAGCTGCACCCGGGGATACAGGTTGTCGGGCTGCATAAATTTACCGGCCTGTAAGGGCAGGGCACAAAGTAATGTTATTAATACTAACCAAACTCGCATTATTTTATCCTCTGATTTGGGTTTGCCAGCTTTCATCGCGCAGTAAATCGGTAAGTACTTGTTCAGTCAGAACCCGCAGTTCGCGTTCAATTACCGCAATATCAGCCTGAAACGGCGCTATCTGCCGGCTGTCACCACTGTAGGCTTTGGAAAAGCTATTGCCATTATGTTGCACTAACACTGTCATCGTCACCCGGTTTACTACCTCATGATCGAGTGGTCGCTGATTTACTCTGGCTTGCAACTGGTTAATCTGAATGGTTAGTGCGCGTTCACTTTGGTTAGTTATGCTGGCACCACGTGCTTTCAGGGCATCGGCGACAGTTTGTTCCAGCTCTGCTCTGAGATCATTGGCTGTGGCATAGCCATGACTGGAATCACCGCGCTGAATAACCAGGGTGTTCAGGCTGGATCGCTGATCCAGCAAGTAAAAACTAAAGGAACTCTGGGTCAGTGACGGCGCCTGCGGCCAGAACACCTGCGGGCTGACAATTAACTGCGGTGGTTTGCTGGCACAGCCGGCGAGCAAAAATAAACACAGCAACAGGATACGCATCTGGTTAGCTCCTTTTTATCGCTTCGAGTATCACAAATTTTGGATTAGCAGCTAACTGCTGACAGTGGCCGAATAGTCGCTGTAATTGCTGCTGATAATTAAGATGACGGTTAGCCACAATACGCAAGCGGCCTCCCTGTTTCAACACCCGCTTGGCTTCAGCAAACATTTGGGTGGCAATGTGGGTGGTAACCGTATGCTGCTGGTGAAACGGCGGATTACAAATAATCTGATCAGCACTTTGCTCTTGCTGGCTGGCCAGGCAATCATCAACGACATATTCGGTATTGTTCAGACATTGCGGCAGATTCAGTTCGATATTGGCCCTGGCTGAGGCGACCGCCATATAGGATTCATCGGTAAATACCAGCTGGCTTAGCGGTTGTTTAGCTAATAACATGAGACCAAGCACACCATTACCACAGCCTAAATCGATAATCCGTTGGCCGGCGGTGTCAGGCGGCAGATGCTGTAATAAAAACCGTGCGCCTAAATCCAGTTTTTCCCGGGCGAACACGTTGGCATGGTTTATTAAAGTAAAATCAGTATCTTCCAGTGGCCATTGCAAAGGAAAATGCGGTTGGGTTTTGCCGGGCTCAGGTTGACAGTGAATTAGCCGGCATTTTTTTACAGTCAGAGATGCCTGGGCCGGGCCAAGCTGCTTTGCAAACATGTCCAGCACGTTACGGTTAATCTCTTTGGCTTTAGCCGCCGCCAGAATAATGGTCCCGGGGCGGACAACGGCCGCCAGCTGACTTAAAATAAAACGCAGATAACTGTGGTTATTGGGCAGCTTCAATAACACAATGTCGGCGTTGTCTGGTAGCGGCGCCAGACTGTTGATGCTGCTAAATTGCTGGTTATCGATGCCATTTGCTGCCCGGTTGTAAGCAACGGCCTGCTGTGCCAGAAAAGAGTCGCTGCTGCTGGTTTGCCGGCAGTGGGCAAGTGCACAGGACAGCGCACCAAAACTGTCGTTGATTAGCAACAATTGGGGGGCGGCGCAGTTAGCTGCAGTAAAGTCGGCAATAGCAGTGTTTGCCGCGTCTATCAGCAGCTCATCAGCCGCGTCCCACGCTTGCAAGCTGTGATTAGGCTGATTTAGCGGCCAGCGCTGGAGGGTAAGGTTGATCTGACCAAACTGAAATTGGGTATTCATAACGATAACGTCTTAGCAGAGAGAGCAGCATTTTGACACGCCAGGCGCAGAGCGACAACCACAAAGCGGAAGCGCAACACTTTTTACTACCTGATGCCGACATTAGTCTGTGGCCGGCCTGGTTGCCAGCCGGCACTGCGTCGGAACTGCAAGCAAGCCTGACAACAGATCTAGGCTGGCGCCAGGAGCAAATCCGGATCTATGGTAAATCGGTTAAAATACCGCGTCAGCAAGTATGGATGGGCGAGCCACACTGCAGTTATCAATACTCGGGCGTGCGTTTTGCTCCTTCGCCATGGCATCCTGCCATCGAACAATTATGCCGTCAGCTAAGCAATACTATTGGCCGGCCGCTTAATTGCGTGCTGCTGAATTTATATGCCAATGGCCAGGACCATATGGGTTGGCATGCCGATAATGAGCCTGAACTTGGTGCTGCTCCGGTAATTGCTTCTCTGAGTCTGGGGGCAACCCGTCGTTTTGATTTGCAACACCGGACTCTGGGCCATCAGCTGCAATTACAACTGGAAAATGGCAGTTTGCTGCTGATGGCCGGAGCCTGTCAGCAGCACTGGCAACACCGGTTGCCAAAACAAAGCCGGGTAGCAGCGGCCCGTTTAAACCTTACTTTTCGATATATAATGCCGCCGCCTTAGATAAAATTATTTTTAGTAGGGCAGCCAGTTCGTTAGCTTGCTATAGCTGTTAAAAACAAAAATAGCAGGCGACAACGTCAGCCTGCTTAACTAAGATCCAGGTTAAATACCTGTTCAGGGAATAAGAAATATGTTGATCCAGACAGCGATAGAACAAAAATTACTGAGTGCTTTTGATCCGGTTTTTCTGGAAGTTATTAATGAAAGCAGTAACCATAATGTTCCGGCCGGTGCCGAGTCACATTTTAAGGTTGTCATTGTAACACCGGCGTTCGATGGTATGCGTTTACTGCCGCGGCACAGGGCAGTTAATGCGGTGCTGGCAGAAGAGCTTGCAGAAAAGATTCACGCCCTGGCGCTGCACACCTATACTCCGTCGGAATGGTATGAATATTATGCCGAGAAACCGCCTGCATCGCCCAAATGCTTTGGTGGCAGCAAAGCCGATAAGGCAACTTTATAAGCCCGGCACCAGCCAAAGCAGCTGGTTTATCAGCTGAATTTTGCCTAAAACGAAATAAACAGGCTGATCAGACCTGTTTTCTGCGTTAAAGTTTTACACTAGCGTAATTTTTTAGCGAGCTAACAGCAGGACTTCTTATGGTTATTCAACCGAAAATTCGTGGTTTTATTTGTACTAACGCCCATCCGGTAGGCTGTGCTGAGAACGTAAGACAGCAAATTAACTATGTAAAACAGCAGGGGCCCGTAGCGAATGGCCCGAAAAATGTACTGGTTATAGGTGCATCTACCGGCTATGGTCTGGCATCAAGGATTACAGCAGCTTTTGGCTCAGGTGCCAGCACTCTGGGTATATTTTTTGAAAAAGCGCCAACCGAAAGCAAAACCGGCTCTGCCGGCTGGTATAACACTGCAGCCTTTGAACAAGCAGCCGGGGCAGAGGGCTTGTGGAACAAACACCTTAATGGTGATGCCTTTACTGACGAATTAAAAGCCGAAGCGATTAATCTGATCCGCAGTGAAATGGGCAAAATTGATTTAGTGGTATACAGCCTTGCTGCACCACGTCGCAAAGATCCGGTAACGGGTGAAGTATACAGTTCGGTGCTAAAGCCGATTGGTCAGGCATACACTGCGAAAAATCTGAATACCACCAAACGTGAAATCGAAGAAGTGTCGGTAGAGCCGGCTAATGATGATGAGATCTTCAATACCGTCAAAGTGATGGGCGGTGAAGACTGGGAGCGTTGGTTAGATCAGTTGCATGCTGCCGGCGTACTGGCAGAAAATTGTCAGACCGTCGCCTACACTTATATTGGTAAGAAACTTACCTGGCCTATTTATGGTAAAGCAACTATCGGCCGGGCTAAAGAAGATTTAGACCGGGCGGCGGGCGCTATTCGCAGTAAGCTGAATGATGTTAAAGCAAAAGCTTATGTCGCCTCTTTGAAAGCGCTGGTTACCCAGGCCAGCTCAGCTATTCCGATTATGCCATTATATATATCCCTGCTTTATCGGGTAATGAAAGAGCAGGGCAGCCATGAAGGCTGTATTGAACAAATTAACGGTTTGTTCCGCCAGGGCCTGTACAGCAACACACCACTACTTGATGACGCAGGGCGTTTGCGGATGGATGGTAAGGAGTTGGCGGATGAGGTGCAGGACAAAGTTGCGTCGCTATGGGATCAGGTTACCACTGATACCATTGACAGCCTGACTGATTATCACGGCTATCATACTGAATTTTTACACTTATTTGGTTTTGGTTTTGCTGGTGTCGATTACGACGCCGATGTCACACCGGCAGTGCCGTTGGCCAATCTGGCTAATTAGTATTATTGACAAGCCGCCTGTGAGCGGCTTTTTTTAAGCCGGGCAGGTCCATTGGTGCAGCAAGCCTGCTAATTAAGCGGGGGCAGAGCGATGATTAGCTGGTTGCTGACAGCAATTTGTCAGGGGCAGGCCACAATGATTTTGCTGATAATTTTACGCTGTACCATGGATAGCCGCTGGCTTTAATGTTAGAATTCGCGACTTTAATACGTGTATCTGGTTAAAAATTAATCGCCTTCGCGGCTTGATTAGTATAATCAGGTGCGCTGCGCTTGCTGCAGCTGAAAAACTGGACCCGGTTTCTTCCCAAAATAGTAGTGCAAGTACGTATGATAAAACTCAAAAAAGGCTTGGACATTCCCCTCGCAGGCAGTCCTAAACAAGAGATAAGTACGGGTAACGCCATTACTACCGTCGCCGTTTTGGGCGAAGAGTATGTGGGCATGCGTCCGACGATGGCAGTCGAAGTAGGTGATACGGTTAAAAAAGGTCAGGTGCTTTTCGAAGACAAGAAAAACCCTGGCGTTAAGTTTACCGCGCCACTTGCAGGCACTGTCAAAGAAATTAACCGTGGTGCTAAGCGGGTGTTGCAATCGGTGGTTATTGCCGTTAGTGGTAATGACGCTGAGCAGTTTAACAGCTATAGCAGTGATCAGCTGGCCGGTTTAAGCCGCGAGCAAGTCACTCAGAATCTGGTAGATTCAGGTTTATGGACTGCCTTGCGCACCCGGCCATTCAGCCAGATACCGGCAATTGACAGCAGCCCACGTGCCATTTTCGTCAACGCCATGGACACCAACCCGTTAGCGGCTGACCCGGCAGTAATCATTAATGCTGAAGCTGAAGCCTTTAACCAGGGCCTGACCCTGTTAACTAAGCTGACCGATGGCAAAGTATTCCTGACCAAGAAGGCAGGTGCTCAGCTGCCGGCCAGTTCAGCGGTGGAAGTGGCCGAGTTTGATGGTCCACACCCGGCAGGCTTAGTGGGTACTCATATTCACTTCTTAGAGCCGGTAAGCATGAAAAAAGTGGTATGGCATATCGGCTATCAAGACGTTATTGCCATGGCTAAGCTGTTTTTAAGCGGCGAGCTGGATGCCAACCGGGTAGTCGCTTTGTGCGGTCCTGTAGTGAAATCACCACGACTGATTAAAACGGTGCTGGGTACTTCATTAGCAGAGCTGACCAATAATGAACTTAATGACGGTAAAAACCGTATTATTTCAGGCTCAGTGTTGGCTGGTAACAGTGCTCATGGTGTGCATGGCTATTTAGGCCGTTATCACAATCAGGTTTCAGTGCTGGCTGAAGGCTATGACAAAGAGTTCTTAGGTTGGATTGCCCCCGGCGCCACTAAATTCTCGGTAACACGTGCTTATCTGTCGCATCTGAGCCCTAAACGCCTGTTCAATATGACAACTACCACTAATGGCTCATCCCGGGCTATGGTGCCAATTGGTAATTATGAGCGGGTAATGCCGCTGGATGTATTACCAACGTTGTTGTTGCGGGACCTGGTGTCCGGTGATACTGACAGCGCCCAAACCCTGGGTTGCCTGGAGTTAGACGAAGAAGATTTGTCATTGTGTACTTTCGTATGCCCTGGCAAGTACGACTACGGCACTATTCTGCGCAACTGCTTGACGACCATCCAGAAGGAAGGCTAATCATGAGTTTAAAGCATTTTTTAGAGCGCATTGAACCGCAGTTTGAGAAAGGCGGAAAATATGAAAAGTGGTACGCACTGTATGAAGCCGTTGCCACCGTTTTATATACCCCCGGCTTAGTTACCAAAAATGGTACTCATGTTCGTGATAGTATCGACTTAAAGCGGATCATGATTTTTGTTTGGCTGGCTCTGTTTCCGGCATTGTTCTTCGGTATGTACAATATCGGTCATCAGGCGGTAGAAGCACTGGTTGCTGGTTATGGCACGCCCGACACCTGGCAGGTGGCTATTTTCCAGATGCTGGGCGGTAATCTGACTGAAGCTTCAGGCTGGGCCGGTAAGATGTTTTATGGCGCTGTCTGGTTTCTGCCTATTTACGCGGTAACTTTCGTAGTGGGCGGTTTCTGGGAAGTGTTGTTTGCATCAGTGCGTAAGCATGAAGTGAATGAAGGCTTCTTTGTCAGTTCTATCCTGTTTGCATTAATTCTGCCAGCGACTATTCCACTGTGGCAGGTTGCCTTAGGTATTACTTTCGGTGTCGTGGTGGCGAAAGAAGTGTTCGGTGGTACTGGCCGTAACTTCTTAAACCCGGCGCTGGCTGGTCGTGCATTCTTATTTTTTGCTTACCCGGCGCAAATCTCCGGTGACGCAGTATGGACTGTTGCTGACGGTTATTCAGGTGCAACCTGGTTAAGTAAAGCACAAATGGGCGAGTTAGATTATGCCGCCAACACCCAGTTATGGTGGGATGCTTTCTTAGGGTTTATTCCTGGTTCAGTAGGCGAAACCTCTGTACTGGCGTTGCTGGTAGGTGGCTTAGCGCTGATTTACTTCCGGATTGCCTCCTGGCGTATCGTGCTGGGTGTGATGATCGGGATGATTTTAACCAGCTACCTGTTTAATGCCATTGGCTCTAATACTAACCCGTTATTTGCCATGCCGTGGCATTGGCATCTGGTATTGGGTGGTTTTGCCATCGGTATGTTCTTTATGGCGACAGACCCGGTATCCGCATCCTTTACCAATCAGGGCAAGTGGGCATACGGTATACTGATCGGCTTTATGGTGATCATGATTCGTGTGGCAAACCCGGCATATCCGGAAGGCATGATGCTGGCGATTTTATTCGCTAACCTGTTTGCACCACTGTTCGATTTCTTTGTGGCACAAGCCAATATTAAGCGGAGGCTGGCACGCAATGTCTAGTAATAATGACAGCATCAGCAAAACGCTGATTGTAGTAGTTTCCTTATGTTTAGTGTGTGCGGTTGTGGTTTCTACTGCAGCTGTGCAACTGCGTCCAAAGCAGACTCAGAATAAATTGCTGGATTCTCAGGTGAATATTCTGCGCAGCGTTGGTTTGATTGAAGGCAAAGCATCACCACAGGTAATCGCAGATACCTTTAGCAAGCATGTTGAATCACGATTGGTTAACCTGGAGACCGGGGAGATTGTTGCCGATTGTGATACGAGTTGTGCTGAAAGTTATGATTATCGTCGGGCGATGAAAGATCCTGAGTTAAGCGCTGCACTGGATGGTGCTGCCGATGTGGCATCGATTCGCCGGGTTGCTGCCAGGGCGCCGGTATATCTTACCTATGACGCAGATCGTAACCTGAAAGCAGTGGTACTGCCGGTGCATGGTTATGGCTTGTGGTCGACCATGCATGCTTTTCTGGCATTAGAAACCGATGGTAATACCGTTATCGGTTTAAACTACTATGAGCAGGGTGAGACCCCGGGCTTAGGTGCAGAGATTGAAAACCCGCGCTGGAAGGCTCAGTTTGAAGGGAAAAAACTGGTAAACGAAGCGGGTGAAATTGCACTGGAAGTTAAGAAACCAGGCAATGCAAACCCTGATTCAGCCTATGAGGTTGATGGTTTATCAGGTGCAACCTTAACCGCCAATGGGGTGCAAAATACCTTTACCTTCTGGATTGGTGAGAATGGTTTTGGTCCGTTCTTGCAGAAAGTGCGTCAAGGAGCCTTAACTAATGGCTAATGCAAAAGAAATTAAAACGGTTCTGTTTGGACCAGTCTTTGCCAATAACCCTATTGCCTTGCAGGTACTGGGTATCTGTTCAGCGCTGGCAGTGACAACCAAGATGGATACTGCGTTGGTAATGTGTTTTGCACTTACTTTCGTGGTGGCATTTTCAAACCTGTTTATCTCGATGATCCGCAATCACATTCCTTCTAGTGTGCGGATTATCGTGCAAATGACCATTATTGCCTCGCTGGTAATCGTAGTTGATCAGTTCCTGAAAGCCTTCGCTTTTGACTTGTCTAAGCAATTATCGGTGTTTGTTGGCTTAATTATTACCAACTGTATCGTAATGGGCCGGGCAGAAGCCTATGCTATGAAAAACTCACCTGGTATGAGCTTTTTGGATGGTATTGGTAATGGCCTGGGCTATAGCGTGGTATTGCTGGTGGTGGCTTTTATTCGCGAATTAGGCGGCTCTGGTTCACTGTTTGGCGTACAAATTATGCCGTTACTTAGCGAGGGTGGTTGGTACCAGCCTATGGGCTTCCTGCTGATAGCACCTAGTGCCTTTATAATTATTGGTTTATTTATCTGGGTACTGCGCGCATATCGCCCGGAACAGGTAGAGAAGGCATAAGGAGTAGCAAATGGAACATTATTTAAGCTTATTTGTACGTGCCGTCTTTATTGAAAACCTGGCATTAGCCTTTTTTCTGGGCATGTGTACGTTCCTGGCAGTATCACAAAAGATCAAAACAGCTTTTGGTTTAGGTGTTGCGGTTATTGTGGTTTTGGGTATTTCAGTGCCGGTCAATAATCTGGTGTTTCACCTGTTGCTGGCACCAGGCGCTTTGTCATGGGCTGGTTTTCCTGAGGCAGACTTAAGCTTCCTGGGCTTTTTAACTTATATCGGGGTAATTGCTGCGTTAGTACAAATTCTGGAAATGACTTTGGATAAGTTTTTCCCGGCCCTGTATAACGCTCTGGGCATTTTCCTGCCACTGATTACCGTTAACTGCGCCATTTTTGGTGCGGTAGCCTTTATGGTAGAGCGTGATTATAACTTTGGCGAAAGCGTAGTGTTTGGTATCGGCAGTGGTGTAGGTTGGGCGCTGGCGATTACTTTACTGGCTGGTATTCGCGAGAAGCTGAAGTACGCTGACATACCCGCTGGTTTACGCGGCTTAGGGTCTACCTTTTTGGTAGTGGGTTTAATGGGATTAGGCTTTATGTCTTTCTCTGGCGTTTCACTGTAAAGCAGTAGAAGGAAAATACAATGCAAGAGATATATCTTGGCGTTGGCATGTTCACAGTAGTGGTAGTGATGCTGGTATTTATTATTCTGGCAGCAAAATCAAAACTGGTAGCCAGCGGCGACATTACAATTAGTATTAACCATGACCCTGATAAAGCCATTAAAACCAAAGCTGGCGGCAAATTGTTGGGCGCATTGGCTGATAACGGCATTTTCCTGTCGTCAGCCTGTGGCGGCGGTGGTACTTGTGGTCAGTGCCGGGTGCACATCAAATCAGGTGGTGGCGAAATTCTGCCAACTGAAATGGGTCATATCAGCAAAGGTGAAGCGCGGGAAGGTTGCCGTTTATCATGTCAGGTGGCGGTTAAATCTGATATGGAAATCGAAGTTGAAGAAGAGATATTCGGCATCAAGAAATGGGACTGTAAAGTTATCTCTAATGATAACAAAGCAACCTTTATTAAAGAGCTGAAAATGGCGATTCCGGATGGCGAGTCAGTACCATTCCGCGCTGGTGGTTATATCCAGATTGAAGCGCCGCCACATCATGTTAAATACAAAGATTTCGATATCCCGCAGCAGTTCCGTGGTGATTGGGAACGGTTTAATTTTTTCAGCCTGGAATCAAAGGTTGATGAAGAGACTATTCGCGCTTACTCAATGGCAAACTATCCGGACGAAGAAGGCATTATTTTGCTGAACGTGCGGATTGCTACGCCGCCACCTAATAACCTGAGCCTGCCTTGCGGCAAGATGTCATCATTTATCTGGGGTTTGAAAGAAGGTGATTCGGTAACGATTTCAGGGCCATTTGGTGAGTTCTTTGCCAAAGAAACTGAAGCAGAGATGGTGTTTATCGGTGGTGGTGCCGGCATGGCGCCAATGCGTTCGCACATCTTTGATCAGCTGCGCCGCTTAAAATCTAAGCGCAAAATCACTTTCTGGTATGGCGCCCGTTCGAAGCGCGAAATGTTCTATGTGGAAGATTTCGATATGCTTGCAGCTGAGAACGACAACTTTGAATGGCATGTAGCGCTGTCAGATCCGCAGCCGGAAGATAACTGGGATGGTTATACCGGGTTTATTCATAACGTAATTTATGAAAACTACCTGAAAAACCACAAAGCACCGGAAGACTGCGAGTACTACATGTGCGGACCGCCAATGATGAACAAAGCGGTTATCAACATGCTGAAAGATTTAGGTGTGGAAGACGACAACATACTGTTGGATGATTTTGGCGGTTAATTCCACTTTATGGTAGTGAAGTCTAAAGGGGTAACGTTATGCGTTGCCCCTTTATCTTATTAGCAATATTGTAAGCAATATAATCAGGAATGTTAGCAGGACATATGATGAAACGTTGTTACCCTTTTTCGTTTATCTGGTTAGTTGTTATATGCTTATGGCTAAGCGGTTGCTCACCTGCGGCAAAACTACCCCAAGAGCAGACATTGCACGGCAACACTATGGGGACAACTTATAGTGTGACGTTTTTCAGTCTGCAAGCGGTTGATAGCGATTTACTGCAACAAGAAATGGAGCAGGAACTTGAGCTGATTAATGATCTTATGTCGACCTACCGGCCGGCATCTGAATTAATGCAATTTAATCAGTTACAAAGCACTGAACCTTTTACCCTAAGTGAACCAACAGCGAAAGTTGTTGCCGAAGCGATCAGAATTGGTCAGCAAACCGGCGGAGTGTTAGATATCACTGTAGGTCCGCTGGTAGAGTTATGGGGCTTTGGCGCCCGTGGCCGGATTACTGAGCGTCCTCTGCCGGAACAACTGGCTATGATCATTGATTATGTTGGCCTCGATAAGATAATCCTGAGCAATAATCAGCTATCCAAGCTTGACCCGAGAATCGCGATCGATTTATCGACCATTGCCAAAGGGTATGGAGTAGATCGTTTAGCCGATATTCTGGAAGCGGCTGGCATAACAGATTATCTGGTGGACATTGGTGGTGAAATGCGGGTCGGAGGTACTAAACCTGATCGCGCCTGGCGGGTGGCAATTGAAAAGCCCGTAGCTGGAAATCGTGCGGTGCAGCAGATTATTACTCCGGGCGATATGGCGGTTGCTACCTCGGGTGATTACCGAAATTATTTTGAACAGGATGGTATCCGCTATTCGCACCTGATTGATCCACGAACGGCAGAGCCGGTGCAACATCGAACGGTATCCAGTACCGTCATTCATCGCAGTAGTATGACAGCAGACGGTTATGCCACAGCGTTACACATTATGAATGCAGAAGAAGCACTGCAGTTTGCTAACCAGCATCAGCTGGCACTGCTGCTGATTGTCAAAACCGATGATGGCTTTATCGAGTTAGTAAGCGATGCATTTAAACCCTTTTTAGCTGACGAAGTGAGGTAAGCGATGGGCGTTTTTCTATTTACCTTTGGTTTATTCCTGGTGGTGGTGTTGGCCATGGCAGTAGGCTTTATTGTCCAACGCAAAACCCTGGCCGGTAGTTGTGGTGGCCTTGGTGAGTTAAACATAGCTAAAGCATGTGATTGCGACAAACCTTGCGAGAAAAGACTGAAACGGCTGGAAAAAGAAAAATTCTGGCAGGATAATAAAATCATCTGAATTGTGATTCCGGGCGTATAGGTTAAGCTGTTTACTGGTGCAGGCGCTGGTTTGCCTGCAATTTTTAACGCTAACCTGTACTAAGGATAATAATGATGACCAGGTTTCTACCTTACACCCTGATCCTGTTACTTACATTAAGTTTGCCTGTGCTGGCAAATCGCTTTGCTAACGTTGAAATTAATGCTACGCCGCTGGCCGATAATCTGTATATGCTAACGGGTTCAGGCGGCAATATGGCGGCGCTGGTAACCGATAGTGAAGTGATATTAATTGACGCCCAGTTTGCTGAGCTGGCCGATAAAATTAATGCCAGACTTGTCGAACTGAGTGCTGGTAAAGCACTGGGCACCCTGATTAACACCCACTTACATGCAGACCATGTAAACGGCAACAGTGCGTTAAAACCAAAGCGGATTATTGCTCATGTTAACGTTTTGAAACGCCTGAGCGCAGATGAATCCTTTCCACGTAGCGGCTTGCCCGGCGAAACTTTTGAAACCCAATTAAGCCTGAACTTCAATGGTCAGAAAGTCCGCCTGGAGTACCTGCCACCCAGCCACACTGATGGCGATATTATTGTCTGGTTTGAAGGCAAAAATGTCGTGCACATGGGCGATATGATGTTTGAGGGACGTTTTCTGTTTATTGATTTGAATAACGGCGGTTCGGTGCGGGGCTATATTGCCAATGTGGCTTATGTGCTGGATCAGATAGATGATAAAACAATAGTCGTGCCAGGCCATGGCCAGCTGACCGACAAAGCCGGCTTACAACGCTTTCATCAGATGATGGTAACAACCCTGGCAATAGTAGAACAACAGCAGGCCAAAGGCTTAACTAACGAGCAAATTGTCGAAGCCGGCCTTGGTGCAGAATGGGCAAACTGGCACTGGAATTTTATTACTGAACAGCGCTGGATCAATACGCTACTGCAAGCTGAACCTTTAACACTGTAATGTCGTGGTTTGTCGCCAGCGTTACTTCGCCAGCGTAGTAACGCTGGCGAAGTACATAGCAAACCGGGTTTGCTGCTACAGTCGCCAGACCCGGTATTTCTTGCCCTTCATTTTGCCGTCGTTTAAAAGTGCTAACGCCTGTTTTGCCACTTTGCGGTTAACGGCAACAAAAGCTACCGTATCCAGTAACTGAATTTTGCCGATATCGGCAAACACAATCTGGCCGGCGCTGGTCAGGGCACCAACGATATCACCCGGCCGTAATTTATGTTTTTTTCCGCCATCAATTTGCAGAGTTTGCATCGCAGGTTCAGGCAAAGGTTGTTGCAGCACCGAATTATCAGGTAGTGACCGGGCTGTGATCTCAAGGCTTAGTTGTTCAGCCAGTGCTGCCAGCTTCTGGCCATCATCCGGACTTAGCAGGGAACAGGCCAGCCCGCTGTTACCGGCGCGACCCGTGCGGCCAATCCGGTGGGTATGGGTAGCCACATCATGGGCCAGCTGATAGTTAATAACTAAATCCAGCTTGTCGATATCAAGGCCCCTGGCCGCAACGTCGGTTGCTACCAATACACTCACACTGTTGTTACTGAATTTAAGTAACGCATGTTCACGGTCACGCTGCTCTAAATCACCATGCAGGGCGATAACACTGACACCGGCCTGCTGTAAGGTGTCTGCCAGCTCCTGGGTTTCCCGTTTGGTATTGCAAAATACCACGGTGCTGGCTGGTTGAAACCGGTGTAACAGCAACTTAACGGCGTCGGCACGTTTTACGCCATCCAGCTGATAGAATTGCTGCTCGATGCTGCTTTGGGTATGAGGGCTTGCCACTGTTACAGTAACAGGGGACTGCATAATGCTGTCGGCGATCTGGCGGACAGCGTTGTCAAAAGTGGCACTGAAAAGCAGGGTTTGCCGTACTGCTGGTACATCAGCCAGGATGGCATTCAGCGCATCAGCAAAGCCCATTTCCAGCATCCGGTCTGCTTCATCCAATACCAGGGTGGTTAAATTAGTCAGATCCAGCCGTTGCTGCTGCAAGTGGTCGAGGATCCTGCCAGGGGTGCCAACAATAATATGGGCCCCATGTTCCAGCGAAACAATCTGGCCACGGGTCGGCACACCGCCGCACAGGGTCAGTACTTTAATGTTATGAATATTGCGGGCCAGTTTACGAATTTCAGCGGCCACTTGTTCTGCCAGCTCACGGGTAGGGCACAGTACCAGACTTTGGATCCGGTAGCGCTTAACATCCAGCTTTGCCAGTAATCCCAAAGCGAAGGCTGCTGTTTTTCCGGAACCGGTTTTAGCCTGCGCGATAACATCCTTGCCGTCTAAAATAGCGGGCAGGCTTTGTGCCTGGACCGGTGTCATCTGGTGGTATTCGAGGCTGGTTAAGCATTCCAGCAAGGGCGCTGGCAGTGCCAGTTGGCTAAAACAATGTTCAGACATGAAAATATCCTGCAATAAATAACAGGACGCCGCCTGCAAGGGGGCGGCATTATAGCAGATGTTAGCGGGGCATGTTGACGTTTTGCAGTCAGGCTTTACTTTCTATTCTGTTATCAGCTGCTGTTTCGTTCTGCGGCTCTTTTTTAGCCAGACTTAATACCTGATCCTGAGCAGTGGCCTGAGTTTCGCCGATAAAGCTACCGCCGCGTTCAATACATAAATCATCAGTATGAATAACGCCATGTGCTTTACCCTGAGGTAATATTTCAACGGTGTTAGCAAACAGCTCGCCATCGAACAGGCCGTTAATAATAACTTTATCTGCGGTAACCTGAGCTTTAACCCGGCCTTCAGCGCTGATAATCAGCGTTTTCTCACTGGTGATAACCCCTTCGACATAGCCATCTACCTGCATATCGCAGCTTAGTCGGAGGCTTCCGATAATTGAGCATCCCGCAGCGATGACAGTTGTAGTTGTGTGCTTGCTTTGGTTTGCAGCATCGTTACTAAAGAATCCCATTTAATGCTCCGTTCTTTTTCGAAAACCAGGTCAAAATTGTTTGCATCCCAATCCATAAAGTTTTGCGGATTGAGCGACCGGTCTAAAAAGTGTATTTCATAATGCAAATGTGGTGCCGTTGAGTTACCGGTATTGCCTGATGTAGCGATTAACTGACCTTTGTGGACGAACAGGCCATTGGCAACTTTAAACTCGTCTAAATGGGCATAGAGCGTCGAGAAACCAAAAGCATGGCGAATTTTCAGCAAATTGCCATAGCCATTCTTGCTGGGGCGGACTACTTCAACCACGCCATCTGCCGGGGCGTAAATTGGCGTACCGCGATTGGCAGATAAATCTATACCGTTATGATGTTGTTGTTTGCCCATAATTGGATGAGTGCGGACACCAAAACGGGATGAGCGACGGCGGAACTCCAGTGGTGAGCCATTAGGAACCAGCTGCAACATTGCCATTTTAGCACTGGAGTTTACCGTCGCGGTATCCAGCCTGGCTTCTAAATCCTGCGGGAATTGTTGTTCCAGGCCGAGCGTTAATTCAATTTCGCCCAGCCGGTTGCTGACCTGCAGCATTTCATCCTGCTTAATCGCCAGTTCCTGCTGTAATTGCTCCCGGGTCTGGCTAAGCTCAGTGATTTCTGTAGCGAGTTGTTTAGCTTGTGCTGCCAGTACTTGTTGTTGATTTTTAGTATGGTCGACTGTTTTCAGCAAATAATCGATTACAGCCGCGGTAATAATAACAGTAAACAGAATGAGCCATAAGCTAATTACTGCATTGCGTTTAAACAGTTTGCTGACACTAAAGTGGCGGGTACCATTGATGCTCGATACCGAGATAATAATTCTATCTTTCATCTGATATAACAGCTTTTACAATGGTTAAAAACAAGACAAGAGGTCAAAATAGGGCGCTTTGTCGCTGCTGTCAAGGTTTTCGTCGCTTTGTTAAATGACAAAACCGCAGCAAATAGCCGCGGTTCTGGCACTAATTACATTAATGTCAATGCATTAATGGCTTTCGTCACCCTCAATGCCATGCACGTGGCCATGGGCTAATTCTTCTGCGGTGGCATCACGTACTTTCAGTACTTCCACTTCGAAACTAAGTTCAATACCTGACAGCGGATGGTTGCCATCCACGACTACTTCTTCTTCTGTAACATCCAGAATAATAACTGACTGCTCACGACCATCCGGGCCTGCGGCCCGAAAACGCATTCCTGGCGCCACATCCATGCCCTCAAACATGTTTTTAGGTACGGATTGCACCAGCTGATCATGGCGCTCGCCATAGGCATCTGCTGGCGCAATAGTGGTGGAAAAGCTGTCACCAACCGTTTTGCCGGCTAACGCTTGTTCCAGGCCGGGAATTAATGCGCCATGGCCAAACAAAAATACCAAAGGCTCGCCATCAACAGATGAATCCAGTTTATTACCTGCCGGATCGGTAACTGTATAGTGCATGGCGACGACTTTGTCTTGTGAAATGGTCATGAAAACCTCTTTAACTTAAAGGATAAGGTAACGGCAGTAACTGCAGTGCCGGTGCACTGTCTGACTTTAACCGTAACGTGTCTGCCGGTGTTATATCATTAGGCAGCACCGCAATTAACCAAAGCTGGTTATTGATATTTACTGCGTTAATAACCTGGCCGACCCGGCGCCAGTTGTCGTTAAACTGTTGTTCGATATCACAGCCTGCAGCTGGCGCTTCGTCCGTTTCTGCTTGCAGGATCCAGGCAGCGCGCTTATTGCGGCCCAGGTATTTCATCCGCGCCACTGTTTCCTGGCCAAGATAACAGCCCTTAGTGAAGCTAATGGCATCCACCGCCTGTAAGTTAAGCATTTGCGGCACAAATTCGCCAATCAGTGGTTGTTCCAGATAACACAGACCGTGCAGAATATGCTGCTTTAACCACAGGGTAGGCGCAGCCAGCGGGTAGTCGCTATCCAGCAGGGCTATCGCATCAGCTTTGGGCAGAATCAGCATAAAATGCTCAGCAGCCAGCTGTAATACTACTCCGCCGTTGTGGCGGCTTAGCCTACCATTGCCGTCTGGCAATTTAAAGCCAAGTTGGTCGATCAGCTTTTCAGCACCTGCACCGCCGATGCCGAGTGTCGCAAAACTGTCTTGCGCTGCGGCAAAGCTCACTTTAGAGAACACACCGAATTTGCGCCACTGGGCAACCGAAGCACTTAGTTCATCCCGAAAGGCGACAACCAGCAGTTCATCGTTGTGTTGCAGTAAATGGAACACAGACCAGGTTTTACCCTTGGCATCACAGTGGGCGCCCCGTAAAAATGTATCGTCGCCAAGCTGGTCGATGTCACAGGTGGTCTGGCTTTGTAAATACTTGCGGTTATCAGCGCCGCTAACACTGACAATCTCGAACGCGGGCAGGGGGGCAATAAAAGCGCCCTGAACCTGATTGGATAATTGGCCGTAACTCTTTGCAGTTAACCAGGATGTATGCATTGTTTATATCACCAGAAGTATCACCAAAGCTAAGATAGTTGTAACATTGGGGCTGCAGTGAAAAGCTCAACCCCATAGCGGCAGATTTGTTGAATTGCCATTATCCTTATAGTGTAGTTGCCAGAAAGGAATTTGAATGACCGAGTTAATGATTAAACCCCGTCTGCGCTGGGCTTGCCGCCGTGGCATGCTAGAGTTGGATGTGTTGTTGGCGCCTTTTGTTGAGGAAGGCTATGACGCGTTGTCACTGCAGCAAAAACATGATTTTGAGCGATTGCTGGCATGTGACGACCCGGATTTATTTGCCTGGTTTATGGGTCACGCCAAAACAACCGATCCTGCGCTGCAGGCCCTGATTAAGTTAATTCTTGACCGTGTCCGGGTGTAATGTTGCTATCTGCCGCTCGCGCTGGCGCCAATACGGCCTGCTGGTGCTGGCGATAGTGGTTTTTCTGATATTTGCTATCCAGCCTCTGTCACTGCTTACCCTCTGGCTGATTGCCCCGTTTCTTTGGGGACTGTATTGGTACGGAATAATTTTGTATCAGCAAAAAGCAGTAGCCAAAGGTTTGAGTGTGCAGGCCAATGGCCAGTTGCGCTGGTTGCAAAGTGAACAACCCGGCGGGCAACTTGTTGCGGGTTGTCTGGTCAGTGAGTTCGGGCTGCTGGTTCGCTGGCAAAATGACAATAACCAACAGTATGGACAATGGTTGCTTGCTGACCAGCTGTCGGTCGCCCACTACCGGGCATTGGCCCGGCAGCTTAATCAGGTGAACTGGCAAGCCAGCGCCGGTAAATACCCGGCTAATTAGGGCAATAACGCTGCGCAGGGGCTAAGGCTTTGGTGCCAGCACCGTAGGTTTACTGTTGCTTAGCAACTCTGGGTAGTCGAGATTATAGTGTAAACCACGGCTTTCTTTTCTGGCCATAGCACAACGAATAATCAGTTCAGCAACCTGTGCCAGATTGCGCAGCTCTAGTAAATTGTGGCTTAGCCGGAAATGGCTGTAGTAGTCATGAATTTCTGATTGCAACAGCTCTACCCGATGCAGCGCACGCTCCAGCCGTTTGTTAGTGCGGACAATCCCAACATAGTCCCACATAAATAGCCGCAGTTCATGCCAGTTGTGGGTAATGACAATTTCCTCATCGGAATCACTAACCCTGCTCTCATCCCATGGCGCTATCTCAGCATAGCTGGCGTCGGCTGATAACTGGCTTATTATATGTTTGGCAGCGGCCTGAGCAAACACCACACATTCTAATAAAGAATTGCTGGCCATCCGGTTGGCACCGTGCAAGCCAGTGTAGGCTACCTCGCCAATGGCATAAAGATTATGCAAATCGGTCTGGCCATTAAGGTTAGTCAGCACCCCACCACAGGTATAATGTGCTGCCGGGACCACCGGGATAGGCTGGCGGCTGATATCAATACCGACACTTAAACACTTGGCGTAAATAGTGGGAAAGTGCTCAATAATAAAATCTTTCGGCTGATGGCTGATATCAAGGTACAGACAATTGGCGCCAAGGCGTTTCATTTCATAATCGATTGCCCGCGCCACAATATCCCGGGGGGCCAATTCAGCGCGTTCATCAAATTCAGGCATAAAGCGGCTGCCATCCGGCCGGCACAAATAGGCACCTTCACCGCGCATTGCTTCTGAAATTAGAAAATTTGGCGCGTCCGGGTGATACAAACTGGTTGGGTGAAATTGATTAAACTCCATATTGGCGACCCGGCAACCGGCACGCCAGGCCATGGCAATGCCATCACCACTGGCAACATCCGGGTTACTGGTATACAGATAGACTTTACTGGCGCCGCCGGTAGCAAGTGCGACAAAATGCGCTTTAATCGTTTCAACTTTGGCGCGGGTTTTGTTCCAGACATAAGCACCATAGCAGCGTCTGGCATCTAAGCCCAATTTGCTGCCGTTGATTAAATCGATCGCGTTATAGTTTTCCAGTAGCTGGATATTAGGGTGCTGTTTTACCTGGTCCACCAGGGTTATCTGCACCGCCTGGCCGGTGGCATCGGCAGCATGCAAAATACGACGATGGCTATGACCGCCTTCCCGGGTCAGGTGGTACTTCAGACTACCATCGCTGTCATGATACTGATCAAAGGGTACGCCCTGCCTGATAAGCCACTGCATCGCTTCTTTGGCATGTTCGGCTGTGTATTGCACCGCGGCCTCGTCACATAAACCGGCACCAGAAATTAAGGTATCGCTAACGTGGGAGGCAATACTATCATTTTCGTCAAATACCGCAGCTATGCCACCCTGGGCATAGAGGGTAGAACCTTCGCGCAGCGGCCCTTTACTTAACACTAACACTTGCGCATGATCTGCTAATTGTAACGCCAAAGTTAAACCGGCAGCGCCGCTGCCAATAATTAAAACGTCACAATGATATTCATGTTGTAGTGTCATGCGATACACTTATCCCAGTTAAGCCTTAATGTTAGGGTAACCTCGAGGTTACCGCTGCAATTACCCGACAGCAGGACTGTTGGATCAGCTTATTGTAGCGGTTTTGTCATAATAAACAGAACTATTTATTGTGGCCGTGGTCTGAGCTTCGACGCCAGACAAGGGCCATTTAAAATCGACTACCTAATAAGTATTACAGGGGACAGGCTCACAGAATGAGCGAGCAAGAATTAGATTGGCAAATTGTCCAGCGGGTCCAGCAAGGCGATAAAGCCGCTTTTAATTTGTTGGTGAAAAAATATCAGCATAGAATCGCGAACTTAATCTCCCGTTATGTCTCTAATCACGGAGATGTGGCAGACGTTGCTCAGGAAGCTTTTATTAAAGCGTATCGTGCTATGCCGGGGTTCAGGGGGGAAAGTGCTTTTTACACCTGGCTTTACCGGATTGCGGTTAACAGTGCTAAAAATTATCTGGTAGCCAATGGCCGCAAGCCGCCGGCCACCGATGTAGACGCTGAAGACGCCGAATATTTTGAAGGTAGCGATGCGTTAAAAGAGCAGGACTCGCCAGAGCGGTTATTGCTGTCGGACGAAATTCGGGCGGTGGTATTTAATACCATAGATAAGTTACCAGATGAACTTCGGACCGCAATAACACTCAGAGAGCTTGAAGGGTTAAGTTACGAAGAAATAGCAGAAGTAATGGCGTGTCCTATCGGCACAGTACGCAGCAGGATTTTCCGGGCGCGTGAAGCGATAGACATTCAGCTTAAACCATTGATAGGCTAAATCGGATAATGAACAGCAAGCAGACAGGAAAAATTATGTCGTCAGAAAAGCAGGATTGGCTCTCAGCCGCCAGTGATAACAGACAAATCAGTAAAACTGAACTGGACCTGTTGTTGCAGCAGCCTGAGTTACAGCAAAAGCTGGAACGCTATCAACTAGCTGCGGCTGTATTTCGTCAGGAAAAATCAGTTCCGTTACCTAAAGATTTCAGCGCCGATATTGCCGCGTTATTGCAGGATGAGCCGACATATCAACTAAGTCAAAGCCGTAATCTGCTGCACAAAGTAGGGGCCGGTATCAGATATGCTGCGAATGGCAGTTGGCTCAAGCCAGCGGCGCAGGGTGCTGTAGCTGCAGGGGTAGCGCTTTTTGCGGTACTAGGCGTGCAGCAGTATCAACAGCCAACGGGGCAGGAACTAATGTTGCCAAGTCCGGTATTGCAAACTAACCCGATAGGCGGCTTTGCCACTCCGGTCAGTCTGAGTTCCACTACCGCTGATACCCGCTTTGCCGAGCAGGAACAGCAAGCGATGCAAGAGCAGCAACGCAGGCTGCAAGCTTTACTACAGGCCCATCGGCAGCAGGTTCGGCTAATGGAGCAGGAACAGGCAAAAACTGAGCAAAAAAACGAGCAGTAATATGAGCAAAGTAGTAAGTCTGTGTTGCACCCTGTTGTTTTTGTGCAGCAACTTGCTGCAGGCTGATGATGCTGGCTGGGCCCTGTTTGATAGGGTGCAGTCAAGCGTAAAAAAGTACAATTTTGATAGCTCTTTTGTAGTATTTAAAGGTGGACAGGTAGAGACCTTTCGCTGGCAACATGGCCGCAAAGGTGATAAGGAAATTGAACACCTTGTCCCTCTCGACGCCGAGGGCGTTGATATCTTACGACGGGATGGTGTGGTCTATTACTTCTTAACGGATCGGCCGGCCCTGGTTACCATCAGTGACAGTATCAAAGAGTTACCCGCCATTCTTTTTCAGGACAGTCAGCAGATTAAGCAACTTTACACTGCGGTTCTAGGCAGTAGTTCAGTCATGTCAGGCCACACCGCCCAGCTGCTGAGACTCAGTGCTAATGATACCAGCCGGCACAGCTATTGGTTATGGGTTGAAGCAGAATCAGGCTTTCCGCTGCGGATTGATGTGATGTCAGAACAACAGGCACCGCTGGAGCGCTGGCTGGTAACCCACATGCAAATTAGTCCGGAGCTGCCTGACAATCTGCAGCGCCTGCTGGATAGCGAATTACCTGAGCCGGCCAGCCGCCAGACAGGTGCCGTATTGCCGGTAAACCAACTGGAGCTAACCTGGCTGCCTGATGGATATCAGTTAGTCAGCGACCCTCACATCGTGCCTCAGCTACAGCAAAGCCTGTTGGGCTACTGGTTGCTGACAGATGGCCTGCATCAGGTTTCAGTTTTTGTGCAGCCTACCCAGCGCATGCCGACCCAGGCTTACCGGGATGGCGCGACAACCATCTATATGTTAAGTGCGCCGCAGCATGATATAACAGTGATTGGCCCGGTCAGTATTAATGTGGCCGAGCGCCTTGCTGCAGCTGTGCGCTAGCAAAAGAAGATTATCAGTGAATGACTACTACTAACGGATCTCAGGCAAATGATTGAGCAAATAGCCACGGTACTTGCTGTTGAACCTGATGGCGTGTGGCTGGGCACTACTCCGGTTACGACCTGTAATTCCTGTCATGCCAGTGCTGACTGCGGTACCGGCATCGTCGCGAAAACCATGACCCCCCGTCAGAACCGTTTCTTTATTAATACTGAGTTGCCACTGTTACCTGGCGAACAGGTAAGGGTCGCTACCGCCGGCCAACAGCTGGTAACTGCTGCGCTGCTGGTTTATTTGCTGCCACTGCTATTAATGATAATGGCCGCGCTGCTGGTGCATCTTGGCTGGCAGGCCGCTGAAGGCTGGGTTATGCTGGCTGCTGCAGCTGGTGCAGGCTGTGGTTTGCTGGTTGCCCGCTACTATGGTGTTAAAATCGCTGCACAGCAGCAACTTAGCATTCTGGCAGTGCTACCGGATATCTCGGTGCAACAAAAGTTCAGTACCTCTGCTAAGCCAGCATCGAAGAACACATAGCAAGCTGCCTGCGGATAGAGTACAATTCCCGCTAATTTTTTTACAGCATCGGTCTCACAATAGCCGTACCATTAACCGGTGCGTCTGAGCTTATTGTCAGTACCCCCAGTATATTTCGGACATTTGCGGATAACATGGCAAAACTTAATAACATCAGAAATTTCTCCGTCATCGCCCATATTGACCATGGTAAATCAACCCTGTCAGACAGGCTTATTCAGTATTGTGGTGGTCTGGCTGATCGGGAAATGCAGCAGCAGGTGCTGGATTCAATGGATCTGGAGCGCGAACGTGGTATCACAATCAAAGCGCAAAGTGTCACCCTGAATTATATCGCTGATGATGGCAATACCTATCAGCTGAACTTTATCGATACCCCGGGGCACGTCGACTTCACGTATGAAGTCAGCCGTTCACTGGCCGCCTGTGAAGGCGCCTTACTGGTAGTTGATGCGGGGCAGGGGGTTGAGGCACAAACCGTTGCTAATTGTTATACCGCGCTTGATATGAACCTGGAAGTGATCCCGGTACTTAATAAAATTGATTTGCCGCAGGCTGAGCCAGAGCGGGTGGCCGAAGAAATAGAAGACATTATTGGCATCGAAGCACTTGGGGCGGTGCAATGTTCAGCTAAAACCGGTTTTGGCATTAAAGATGTGCTGGAAACCATAGTAAAGAAAATCCCGCCGCCGGAGGGTGAGCGAGACTTACCCACGCAGGCGTTAATTATTGATTCCTGGTTTGATGCTTATCAGGGCGTGGTATCACTGGTGCGGGTTAAGCATGGTTCCATTAAAACCAAAGACAAGATAAAAGTCATGTCTACCGGTCAGGTTTATGAAGTTGATAAAGTAGGAATTTTTAGCCCGAAAGCCACTAATACCGGCGAGCTGAACACCGGTGAAGTCGGTTTTGTTATTGCGGGTATCAAGGAAATTAAGGGCGCGCCGGTGGGCGATACCCTGACCCTGGCAAAAAACAGCGCTGAGAAGCCGTTGCCAGGCTTTAAACGGATCAAACCGCAGGTTTATGCCGGGGTATTCCCGGTATCCTCAGATGACTATGAAGATTTTCGTGATGCGCTGGCTAAGCTCAGCCTGAACGATTCTTCCTTGTTTTATGAGCCGGAAAACTCCGGTGCTTTGGGTTTTGGTTTCCGGATTGGTTTCCTCGGTATGCTGCATATGGAAATCATCCAGGAGCGGCTGGAGCGTGAGTACGATTTAGACCTTATCACCACCGCACCCACTGTTGTGTACGAGGTAATTAAGAAAGATGGCGAAAAAGTGCTGGTTGATAACCCCAGCGATTTGCCGGCGGTCAATGATATTGACGAAATCCGTGAGCCTATTGTAGAAGCTCATATCCTGGTCCCCCAGGAATATCTGGGTAACGTTATTACTCTGTGTATCGAAAAGCGTGGAACCCAAACCAATATGCTGTACCACGGTCGACAGGTGGCCGTAACTTACGAGTTACCCATGGCCGAAGTGGTGATGGACTTTTTCGACCGGTTAAAGTCGACCAGCCGGGGCTATGCTTCGCTGGATTATTCTTTTAAACGGTTTCAAACCTCGAATATGCAGCGGGTCGATATCCTGATCAACGGCGAGCGGGTTGATGCGCTGGCAATTATCAGTCATATCGATTTTGCCCAGAGCCGGGGCCGGCAGCTGGCGGAAAAACTGAAAGAGCTGATCCCGCGGCAAATGTTTGATATTGCCATTCAGGCGGCAATTGGTAACCACGTTATCGCCCGCACAACCATTAAGCAAATGCGCAAAAACGTGTTGGCGAAATGTTATGGTGGCGACATCAGCCGTAAGAAGAAGCTGCTGCAAAAGCAAAAAGACGGTAAAAAGCGGATGAAACAGGTCGGTAATGTTGAAGTGCCGCAAGAGGCCTTCCTGGCTATTCTGAAAGTTGGCAAGTAAAACGTAGCAAGTTAAAGGGAAACGCATGGCCGGTTATTTTGCAATATTCTTAGTACTACTGACATTGGCTAGTGGCTTAATTTGGCTGCTGGATGCGTTGCTGCTGGCACCTAAACGCCGTGAGCGGCTGGTGTTAGCACAAAGTAGTGCGGGCAGTCAGTTGACCGCCGAAACCAGTGATACCTTACTGAAAGAACCGGCGGTGGTGGAAACGGCAAAATCAATTTTTCCGGTGATTGCCGCTATTACGCTATTCCGCTCGTTTTTATATGAGCCTTTTCAAATTCCCTCTGGTTCAATGATGCCAACCTTACTGGTTGGTGATTTTATTCTGGTTGAAAAGTTTTCATATGATGTAAAAGACCCGGTATGGCGTAAAACCCTGTATCACAACAAGCTGCCACAACATGGTGATGTGGCGGTATTTAAGTATCCTGAGCAGCCAACAGTCGACTTTATTAAGCGAATTGTCGGCTTGCCGGGTGATCGGATTATTTACCGGGACAAGCAGCTGTATATTGATAAAGCCTGTGCAGCAGGCCAAACCACCGGTTGCGGCACCCTGGAGCGGATTACTCTGACCCATGTGCCAGATAACCAGTTTTTTCAAGGCCAACGCCAGCAGCGGCGTTTTCATGAAGCACTCGGTGAGAATGGCCACAATATTTTGATTACTCCGGGAGCACCCGAGCTGGTAAGGCAGTATCATCAGCAGCCCGGCACAGCAATTGATGAATTTGTGGTGCCGGCAGGCCATTATTTCGCGATAGGTGACAACCGGGATAACAGCCGGGACAGCCGGTTCTGGGGTTTTATACCAGCCGACAACCTGGTGGGCAAGGCGGTATTTATCTGGATGAGCTTTGAATTCAGTGAAGACCCGAACAGCTGGCTACCAGGCTGGGTGCCGGTTGGCGTGCGTTTTGAGCGCCTGGGTAAAATTGAGTAAGGTGGCCTGATGCTACAGCCGGTTAAACCGTTGATGAATAAGCTTGGTTATCAGTTTGCTGAGCCCGGATTGCTTGAACAGGCCCTGACCCACCGCAGCTGCAAAGGTAAGCATAATGAGCGGCTGGAGTTTTTAGGGGATGCGGTTTTAGGCTTGATCATTGCCCAAACGCTGTTTGAACAGTTTCCGCAAACCCGCGAAGGTGATTTAACCCGGATGCGCTCGGCGCTGGTAAAAGGCGTTACTCTGGCAGAAATAGCCCAGGAACTGGCGATAGCTCAGTATTTGCGGTTGGGCCCGGGTGAGCTGAAAAGTGGTGGTCACCGCCGCGAGTCTATTCTGGCGGATGCGCTGGAAGCGATTTTGGGTGCTATATTTTTAGACAGTGGTATGGAAGCATGCCGCGAACGTATTCTGGTCTGGTTTGGTGAGCGGCTGCAGCAGATTGCCCCGGGTGAGCAAAAAGACTCTAAAACCCGGTTGCAGGAATATTTACAGGGTTTGCGTTTAGCGTTGCCCGTGTATGACGTTATTGCCACCGCAGGCGAAGCACACCAACAAACCTTCACTGTTCGTTGCACGGTACCGGGTATTAAGCCTATTACTGCGACGGGCAGTTCACGGCGAAAAGCCGAACAAGACGCCGCCAATGCGGCTTTGGAACAGATTAAAAATGAACGATAACCCTTCGCCAACTGCCGCGCCAACTACCCATGCGGGTTTAGTGGCGATAGTTGGCCGCCCCAATGTCGGCAAATCTACCTTACTTAATAAACTGGTTGGCCAGAAAGTCAGTATTACCTCAAAAAAACCGCAAACTACCCGGCATCGGATTGTCGGAATTGATACAGTTGATAACTATCAAACGGTGTATGTCGATACCCCGGGTTTGCATATTGAAGAAAAGCGGGCGATTAACCGACTGATGAACAAAGCCGCCAGCAGCTCAATAGCCGACGTTGAGCTGGTGCTGTTTGTGGTGGAAGGGACCCGCTGGAATGATGACGATCAGATGGTATTAAATAAACTGATTGCCTCAGAAAAGCCGGTGGTGCTGGTGGTGAATAAAGTCGATTTATACAAAGATAAATCAGAGCTGCTGCCGCATTTGCAGAGGCTGGGCAGCCAGCTGAACTTTGTTGATGTGGTGCCGTTGTCGGCTGAAAGTGGCGACAATGTGGCGGCACTACGTAAAGTGGTGCAACAGAACTTGCCATTGTGTGAGTTCTTTTTTCCGGAAGATTATATTACCGATCGCTCACAGCGTTTTATGGCGGCAGAAATTGTCCGCGAAAAACTAATGCGTTTTCTCGGCGATGAATTACCGTATTCGGTTACCGTCGAAATTGAACGCTTTAAATGGGAAGAGAAACATTTTCATATTGCCGCTTTAGTGCTGGTAGAGCGGGAAAGTCAGAAGCGAATGGTGATTGGCAACAAAGGCGAGCGGATTAAAACTATCGCCACTGAAGCCCGGCTGGATATGGCAGCTATGTTAGAGCAACCGGTTTTTCTGCAGGTGTGGGTTAAAGTGAAATCGGGTTGGGCTGACGATGAGCGTGCGCTGCGCAGTCTTGGCTATGGCGAAGATTAACTACCGTAAATATTAAGGTGTAACCAGATGCAGCCGCTATGTCCAGCCTATATTTTGCATAGCCGGCCGTTTCAGGACGAAAAGCTGCTGCTGCAGTTGTTAATGCCAGAGCAGGGCCGGGTGTCAGCAGTTATTCGTAAGCGCCAGGGCAAACAACGTTTTGCTTTACAGCCGTTTCAGCTGTTTACCGTAGCACTTACCGGCCGTAGCAGTTTAAAAACCATCAGCACCCTGGATGAGCTTGCTCCGGCCAGCCGCTTTAATGGCAAGTTTTTATTTAGTGCGCTGTATCTGAATGAACTGATCTGCCGGCTGTGGCCGGACGACATGGCGGCAGAGCAGTTATTTAACTACTACCAGCAAAGTCTCGCTGCCTTAAACCTGGCGCAGCATACGCCCGGTCAGCTGGAACCTTGCCTGCGTGAATTTGAATTTGCATTGCTCAGTGAACTGGGGTTGCAGGTAGACTGGCAGCATGATGCCAGTGGCACACCGCTTAATGCTGACTTACAGTATTTGTGGCAGCCAGAGCAAGGGTTTGTCATGGTGTCTGCTGGTTGGCCGGGTGCGGTGTTGCTGGCTATTGGCCGGCAAGACTGGCAGCAAACTGGCAGCCTGCAGGTTGCCAAGCAACTTAGCCGGCGGTTGTTAAAGCCGTTACTTGGCGACAAACCACTGAACAGCCGTGCCCTGTTTACTGTAGCTGTTTAGCCTGTATTTCTATTTTTAATTTTGGCATTAACAATTTTAATTCGTAAGTTGAATTTATAAATAATACCGGAGCCGTTATGAGCCCTATTTATCTTGGTGTTAACATTGATCACGTGGCCACACTGCGCCAGGCTCGCGGTACCAGTTACCCTGAGCCCATACACGCCGCTCTGGTAGCAGAGCAGGCCGGTGCCGATGGTATTACCGTCCATTTGCGTGAAGACCGCCGCCATATTATTGACCGTGATGTATTTTTGCTGCGCCAGAGCCTGAGTACCCGGCTTAATTTTGAGATGGCGGTAACCGACGAAATGCTGGCTATTGCCGGCAAGCTAAAACCACATTTTTGTTGTCTGGTACCCGAAAAACGCCAGGAGCTGACCACCGAGGGCGGTCTGGATGTGGCCGGGCAACTCGCGCGGATGACAGACGCCGTAAGCGCGTTGGCCGCGGACAATATTCTGGTGTCGTTATTTATTGATGCTGATCACGCGCAAATAGACGCGGCCGCTGCCGTTGGCGCGCCTTTTATTGAGATCCATACCGGCCGCTATGCCGAAGCGACTGACAGCAAAGTGCAACAGGCAGAGCTAGCCAGAATAACCGAGGCTGCAGCTTATGCGGCGTCGTTGGGTATTACGGTCAACGCCGGCCATGGTTTGCATTATCACAACGTGCAACCAATAGCCGCTATTCCGCAGATGTACGAACTTAATATTGGCCATGCCATTGTTGCCCGGGCTATTTTCAGTGGTCTGGCAGGCGCAGTATCAGAAATGAAGCGGCTGATGGTGGAGGCCAGGCGTTAATGGCCATTATCGGTTTAGGCACTGATATTGTTGAGATAGGCCGGATCGAGCAAAGTCTGGCGCGTTCACCGGGTCTGGTGAAGCGGGTGCTTACGCCGGCAGAGCAACAGCATTTTGCCGGCCATACCCTTGCCAGCCGCTACTTTGCCAAACGCTTTGCTGCCAAAGAGGCCGCCGCCAAAGCGCTGGGCACCGGCATTGGCCGCGGGGTATCTTTTCAGCATATTGAAATCAGTAATGATCAACACGGCCGGCCAGAGCTTAAGTTCAGTGGTTATGCTGCAGAGCTGGCTGCAAATTTAGGGGTGAGTCATTGCTGGCTGTCGTTAAGTGACGAGCAGGCCTATGCCATGGCAACCGTTATTCTGGAAGCTCAACCTTAGCCAGCCAGGCGTCATCCAACTGGCCCAGTGCGCTTAAAATATCATCCAGTTCAAATAATTCGGGTTCCAGCTGCTGCAGGGCAGTACCCATTTTCAGTTGGGTTTCCAGGGTTTCTGCCAGACTTTTTAATGCAGGGACCCCGGTGTAACAGCAGGCACCGTGCAGTTTATGCACCAGCTGTAATAATTGCTCACTGTTGTTGGCATGCACTGCCTCGTTTAGTAACTGTTGGGTTTCCGGCAGACTTTTCAGCAACATTTTTAGCATATCTTTAGCCAGCTCAGGTTTGCCGCCGGCGCGCTGTAAGCTTATTTGCCAGTTTATCAAGCCATCTTTGTCGTTAGCCAGGCTTGCTAAAGCCCCCGCGGCTTCAGCGGGCGGGTTGGCCTGGACACCCAGTGGACAGAACTCCTGCAGAGTGTAATGCAGCATTTTATCATCCAGCGGTTTACTTAAAAACTCGTTAAAACCAAGCGATAACAGGCGGGCGCGCTCTCCTGCTACTGCATGCGCAGTAACCGCAACTATAGGCGTATGTTCATTTAAAGAACTTTGCCGGATCCGCTGACAGGCGCTGATTCCATCCATTACCGGCATATTAATATCCATAAAAATGATGTCATACACGTGCTGGGTGGCTTTTTGCCAGGCATCAGCACCGTTAGTGGCTGACTCCAGTTGTTCTACCAGCTCGGTCAGTAAAGTATTAATTAATTTCAGGTTGGCTTCATTGTCGTCAACCGTCAGTACTTTTAATGCTGCTTTAGGGAGCGCGACCGGCTGTGGCAAATTCTTTGCCTGGTCCAGATAGGGTTTAGCTAGGGCAATCGCCAGTTTACGCTGATGAGTGGGTTTAGGCAGGCAGGCATTAGCACCCGAGGCTAACATGGCTTCGCGTAAATTGGGTGATAAGGTATTAACCAGTAAATAGGTGTAGTTACAGCTGGGCTGAATTTGCTGCACCAGACTAATCACCTGGTTTACCTGATTAATCGCAATCGCCCGGCCTATCAGGCCAATATCATAATGCTGGCCATGATTCAGTGCTTGTTGCAGTTGGCCTTTGGTGGCACAAGCCGTTACCTGTAAACCCCAGCTGTGTAACAGGCTGAGAGTTGCTTGGCGCGAGTATTGTTGTGGCTCAAAATACAGCAGCGTTTTACCATCCAGCACATCAATCGGCAGCGCTTCAGCCACAGATAAATGGTGGCGCTGGCATTTAATGGTAAACCAGAAAGTCGAGCCTTCGGCGGCTTTACTTTCAAACCCAATATTACCGCCCATTGCCTGTACTAAACGCTGCGAAATCATCAGGCCTAAGCCCGAGCCGCTGTGCTGATCAGCCGGCTGGCTACTGGTAAAGCCTTGAAACAACTGATTCTGTTTATCCTCACTGATACCGCGGCCGGTATCCTGTACTGAGCAGTGCAGAATAAGTTGGTCTTCATTTAACAAGGTGGCGCTGACCCGGATAACGATACTGCCATGTTCGGTGAACTTAATCGCATTGCCGGCAATATTCATCAGTACCTGAGTTAACCGGCCCGGGTCTGCTATCAAATCATCCGGGCAACCATTATCAATCATTATTACCAGTTCAAGGTGCTTGTCAAAAGCGTTAGCGGCCAGTAACTCAGTGGCATCGTTCAGTAAGTCACGCAGTGAAAAAGGTTCGGGATTAATTGACATCCGGCCTTCTTCTAACTTGGAAAAATCCAGCACATCATTAACCAGATGCAGCAGACTGTTAGCCGATTTCTGAATAGTACTGAGGTAATCGTGCTGGTTAGCGCTAAGCTGGGTTTTCAGTAACTGACGGGTAAAGCCAATAACCCCGTTAAGCGGGGTCCGCAGTTCATGGCTCATTTTGGCCAGAAATTCTGATTTCTGCCGGTTTTCTTCCACCGCTTTACGCCGGGAGAAATCCAGCTGAATATTCTGTACTTCTAATTGTTCCATACTAAGCTGTAAATCACTGGTGACCTGCTCAATATTGTGTTGCATTTCCTGCTCCAGCGAGCTCAGCTGCTGGCTTAACTGGTTAATGCTGGTTTGGATTTGATCAAGTTCTTTAATGCCAGAGAGATTGCTTTGTTGCTGATAGTTGCCCTGCTGCAGCTGTTGCAGTTGCAACTGTAAACGGCTGAGTACCGGCTTGATTTTATGCCGGACAAACTGGCTTAAAATCACACATAACATAATTACCGCCGCCACCAGCATCAAAACATGTAACTTGTAACGTTGCTGTTGCAGCAAAATTTGCTCATTTTGTAAATGCAACAGAATATAGGGCGCCTCAGCCGGCTGATTGCTGTTAAATAACAACGACTGGTAGGTGAGCAGGCTTTGCTCAAAAGAAACCAGGTTGCCCGATACACTGCCATTCTCAGGATTAAACCCGGGATAGTCTGCTGCCTGATATTGCGGGTTACTGCTGGCGAGGATCTGGCCGTTTTTATCAAACAGCAGTATATTACTGACCACCGGTGAATTAAGACGATGGCTGGTATTTAATAAGTCTTCAATTGCAGCGATATTATTGGCAGCCAGGAATTTTTCGCTGCTAATTGCCAGCGGCACTGCTATATTTTTGGCCTGCGCGGCCAGATTGCGGTGTAATTCTTCTGCCTTGCTATAAGCAAAGTAGCTACCCAGACTGACACTGGCCAGCACCGCTGGTAGCAGAGCGCAAAGTAGTATCCAGTAACGTAAAGCAATTTTCGTCATTAGGCTCAGGGCTTGTTACAATAGTTGCGGGCCCGCCCATAATGACATAACAATTTCTACTTGCCTACAATACAGAGCACAGATGGTAACACTATATAAAGCAAAGGCTAAAGCCGGCCTGACAGGGGCAACTGTTACCCTGGATATCGACAGCACGGATTATGAAGTAAATGGCCTTAGCCGTTACCAGCAAAAAATTGCCTTTGTCAGTGGGGCGCTGAAGGGTGAAAAAGTGCGGGCGCTGGTGCTGGAAGATAAGCCCGGCTTTCTGAAAGCCCGGACCATCAAAGTACTGGCGCCGGCAGCTGAGCGCCAGCAGCCTTTTTGCCCGCATTTTAGTCAGTGTGGTGGCTGTCAGCTGCAATATCTGAGCAATAACCAGCAAAGCCAGCTAAAGCAGCAGGGCACAGATCAGTTGATCCGTCATCAGACTGGCCTGGCTAGCCTGCCATGGCAGCCGATGATCAGCGGCCCGGACCGGCACTACCGGCGCAAAGCCAGGCTGGGCGTCTGGTATGATAAAAAGACCCGCCAGCTGAGTGTGGGTTTTCGTGCTGAAGGTAGTAAAACTATTAGCGCCATCACCGAATGCAGCATGCTAAGCCCGCTGCTGACACCCGCGCTGACGCTATTGCCACCGGTGATTAAAGCCTTGCCCGAGCCTGCAGTTATTACCCATCTGGAACTGTTCAGCGCCGGTGAGCGACCCTATGTGGTGGTGCGCCATGTTAAAACCTTAACTGCGGCGCAGCAGCAGTTGTTTAGCCAAAGCTGGCCACAGGCATACTTTCTGGGCGATGCCGGCAATAACCTGTTGCAGCCCTGGCAGGCTGACACCCCTGTGCCCGCGTATACCCTGGCAGAGCAAAACATTCAGCTGCAGTTTCAGCCCGGTGACTTTATTCAGGTGAATGAGCAAATTAATCAGCAGCTGGTGACTCAGGCGTTGGCCTGGCTCAATGTTAATGCCGACGACACCGTGCTGGATTTATACGCCGGTATCGGTAATTTCAGCCTGGCGCTGGCCAGATATGCCAAAACAGTGCAGGGTATTGAGGGCGTGGCCAAAATGGTGCAGCAGGCGGCAACCAATGCTGAACTTAATGGTCTTAGCAATGCCAGCTTTGCCCAGGCCGACTTACATTTACCCTGGCCTGCTGCCCCCTGGCTTAAGCAGCGCTACACAAAAGTGGTACTGGACCCGGCCCGTGCCGGTGCTCAGGGCGCAATAGAGCAGGTAGCAACGCTTAAAGCGGCACAAATATTGTACGTGTCGTGCAATGCTGCCACCTTTGCCCGCGATGCCAAAGTATTGCTTGGCCACGGGTATCAGTTACAAAAACTGGCTGGTGTGGATATGTTTCCGCATACCAGCCATCTGGAACTGATGGCGCTGTTTAGCATGCCAGCAAAAAATTAAGGAGTTTTCATGGTCAGGGTTCGTCAATCGCATAGTAGTGGCTATCATGGCGGCGATACGCTGGAATGGCTGTGTTCGCTGGGATTGACAGAAAAAAAAATCAATGCCTTGCTCAGTTGTGGCTTATGGCTGAAGCAGCAGGAGCTGGATGACAACGTAGCCCAGGTTCGTACTGGCTGGGAAATGGTTGAAATTCTGGCTGATCTGAAAATGGACCATGACTCACTGCTGGCCGCCTTGCTATTTCCGGCATTCGATGGCCACCTGCTAAGCGAGGAAAAGCTGGCAGCGGAATTTACGCCAACGGTTATTGGCTTGCTGCATTCGGTGCAGCAAATGGATGCCATCCGCACTATTCCTACCGGCGCTAACCAAAGTGTTAACCCGCAACAAGCCGACAATTTGCGCAAAATGCTGCTGGCAATGGTGGAAGATGTGCGGGCGGTGGTGCTGAAACTGGCGGCGCAAATTTGTTACCTGCGCCAGGTAAAAGACGCCGACGAAGAAACCCGGGTACTGGCAGCAAAAGAAACCAATGCCATTTTCGCCCCGCTGGCCAACCGGCTGGGTATTGGTCAGCTGAAATGGGAACTGGAAGACTTAGCCTTCCGCTATCTGCACCCCGGGGTTTATAAGCAGGTTGCCAATTTACTGGAAGAAAAACGGCTGGATCGCGAACAATATATGCAGGATTTTGTCGCGGCCGTGCGTCAGAAAATGCAGGACGCGAAACTGGACGTTGAAGTATATGGCCGGCCTAAACACATATTCAGCATCTGGAAAAAAATGCAGAAAAAACAACTGAGCTTTGATCAGTTGTTTGATATCCGCGCAGTGCGCATTGTTACCGACCGGGTGCAGGATTGCTACGGTGCCCTGGGTATAGTGCACACTGGCTGGCGGCATTTACCAAAAGAGTTTGATGATTATATCGCCACCCCAAAACAAAACGGCTATCAGTCTATTCATACGGTGGTGCTGGGGCCGCAGGGCCGCGCCGTGGAGATTCAGATCCGTACCCGGCAAATGCACGAAGATGCCGAGCTGGGAGTTGCGGCACACTGGCGCTACAAAGAAGGCGGTGTTGGCGGCACTAAAGTGGTGGCCAACGATGAGAAAATTGGCTGGCTGCGCAAGTTACTGCAGTGGCAGGAAGATGTAGTAGATGGCGCCGACTTAGCCGGCACCGATTTGGCCGAAGAGTTGCGTACTCAGGTGATTGAAGACCGGGTGTATGTATTTACCCCCAAAGGTGACATTGTCGATATGCCAATCGGCTCCACCCCGCTCGATTTTGCCTATTATGTGCACTCAAATGTTGGCCATCGCTGTATTGGCGCCAAAATTTCCGGCCGAATTGTGCCTTTTACCTATCAGCTGAAAACCGGCGATCAGGTAGAAATTTTAACCGGGCGCGAACCTAACCCCAGCCGCGACTGGCTTAACCCGAACCTGGGCTATTTAAAATCGAGCCGGGCCCGCTCGAAAGTGCAGTATTGGTTCCGGTTGCAAGACCGGGATAAAAACCTGGCCGCCGGCAAAGAGTTGCTGGATACCGAATTAACCCGCTTAAATCTGGTAATGGAATATCCGGCCAAAGTGGTCAGCCGTTTTAACGTTAATTCAATGGACGAGTTGCTGGTAGGAATTGGTGGCGGCGAAATTAAAGTTACTCAGGTAGTGCACTTTATTCAGAGCCAGAGCGGTAAACTGGAACAGCCGGAAATAGACCCCAGGCTGAAAACCAAACCCTTACCCGGCAGCAAAAGCAAAAGCGATGTGGTGGTGCAGGGAGTCGGCAATTTGCTTAGCCACATGGCAGGCTGCTGCCAGCCGCTACCGGGTGATGCCATTATTGGTTACATTACCCAGGGCCGCGGCATTGCTATTCATCGCGACGACTGCGACCAGTTTAAAACCTTGCAGGATAGTCATCCGGAGCGGGTGGTCGATGCCACCTGGGGTGATAAATATGCCTCAGGCTATGAGGTTGATATCCGGATCGTGGCCCACGATCGCAATGGTTTACTACGCGACATCACCAGTATTCTGGCTAATGAAAAAGCCAACGTCACTAAAATGAGCAGCAGCTCTGATATTAAAGAACAAACCGCAGTCATTAATATGACCCTGGAGTTGTATAACCTCGATTCTCTTAATAAGTTATTAAGTAAAGTCAGCCAGATAGATGACGTAGTAGAAGCAAAACGGTTTCATCATTAAGCCTTAACATCAAAAAAGAGAGCAGTGTGGCAGATAATATTCAGCGCCTTTTATCCATTATGAGCCGGTTACGCGACCCCGAAACCGGCTGCCCGTGGGACCTTAAACAAAGTTACGCGACGATAGTGCCCTACACCCTGGAAGAGGCTTACGAAGTGGCCGACGCCATTGCCCGCGAAAGCTTTGACGAGCTGAAAGACGAGCTGGGCGATTTGCTGTTTCAGGTGGTGTTTTATGCCCAGCTGGCCAAAGAAGACGGCCGTTTTGCCTTTGATGATTGCGTGGCAGCTATTTGCGACAAACTGGAGCGGCGCCACCCGCATGTGTTTGGCGAGAGGCAGGCAGCAGATGGCGCAGACGCAGAAACGGTGCTTAAAAACTGGGAAGCCCTGAAAAGTAACGAGCGCAAGCAAAGCGGCCAGCACAGCGTGCTGGACAATATTCCACAGGCGATGCCGGCACTTAGCCGTGCCAACAAACTGCAAAAGCGCTGTGCTACAGTCGGCTTCGACTGGCCGACAGTAGACGGCTGCTGGGATAAAGTAAAAGAAGAAATTCTGGAAGTAGAACAAACCGCCGCCGGCAGCCCGGAACTGGCAGAAGAGCTGGGCGATTTAATGTTCGCCCTGGTTAACGTGGTGCGCAAACATAAACTCGACCCGGAAGCAGTGCTGCGCGCCGCCAACAACAAATTCGAGCGGCGCTTTCGTGGCGTCGAGCAGGCGCTTAGCGAGCAAGGTAAAAGCCCGCAACAAAGTAACCTGGATGAAATGGAAGCGCTGTGGCAGCAGGTAAAGAATGGCAACAAGTAAAGAATGGCAGCAGGTAAAGCATTGAAACAGGTAAAGGCTAATAATGATATCGACACTGCACAATAACAATCTGATGGTCTGTCACTTTGTAAACCAGCCGAAGCGCCCGGTCTATCCGTCGTGACCAATAGCCTGACCAGTTGTGCTTTAACGGCCCGGGATCACCAATGCCAGCGAACGGCTGCCTGGCTATTTCTTTAATTAACGTATTAATTCGTTTCAGCGTTTTGTTATCTGTTTGCTGCCAATACAGATAATCTTCCCATGCAGATTGGGCAAAGGTTAACATCATTCTTCAATTAACTCTTTTTCCAGCAGCTTACCCGACTCGACTTCGGCAATTGCCTGGTTTAAACGTGCCGCATTTTTCGGGCTGGCCATCAGGTAGGCCGTTTCTTCGTAAGCCTGAAAATCTTCAAGGCTGATTAACACCGCTGGTTTACCGTTTTGGCGGGTGATAAGTACCGGCTTATGGTCGTCGTTAACCTTGTCTAAGGTTGTGGCAAGTTGGGCGCGAAACGCTGAATAACTCATGGTGTCCATTAGTGATATCTCTTTGCTGGCAAATACAGGCTACATTGTACTTATACTTATACTTATACTTATACTTATACTTATACTTATACTTATACTTATACTTATACTTGTACGCAATGCAGCGATGGTGAAAGCAGTAACATCATTACAGCAACATCGACAGCGGGCTTTTTACGCCACTGGCGCCTTGTTTCAGCACATGAGTGTATATTTGGGTGGTTTTAACATCGGTGTGGCCAAGCTGCTCCTGCACGGTACGAATATCTGCACCAGATTCCAGTAAGTGGGTAGCGAACGAGTGGCGCAGTGTATGGCAGGTAACATTCTTGGCAAGGCCAGCTTTTGTTGCCGCGGCGCGCACCGCTTTTTGTAACCCGGATTCGTCAATATGGTGGCGACGTAACACATTAAGCTGCGGATCCATACTTAAACGGGCAGAGGGAAACAGATACTGCCACCCCAGTTCTTTGGGTGCTGCAGGATACTTACGTGCCAGGGCAAAAGGCAACCACACGCCTGCAAATTCAGACGTCTGTATATCTTGTTGGTAAAAAGCGTCTACCAGACTAATTTGTCGGTGCAATGGCTCAAGCAATTCCGGGGCTAAGGTTGCTCTGCGATGTTTACCGCCTTTACCATGCCACACCATTAAAGATAAATAATCAAAATCAATGGCATTAACCCTCAGTCGCACAGCCTCCATCAGCCGCAGGCCGCTGCCGTACAGCAACTGCGCCAAGAGTAAGTACTGTGGGTCAATACAGGTAAAAAGCTGCCTAACCTCAGGCTTGGTCAGAACAACGGGTAACTTTCGTGGTTTAATTGCCTGATTAAAGTTAAGGTTTAACGCCAGCGGCCGCTTAAGAATCTCTTTATACAAAAAACTTAATGCATTAAGCGCAAGTGCCTGAGTTTGCACAGCAACATTTCGGGTTACGGCCAAATGGGTTAAAAACTGCTCTACATGCTGCTCAACCAGATCTTTTGGATGTTGTTTTTTGTGAAAAATAATAAAAAACTTAATCCAATGCAAATAAGTTTCTACAGTTCGCTTGGCATAGCGTCGGGTATACATTTCATCAGCGATGTATTGCAAAAATGGTGATGATTGCGGCATAAAGTACCTCCCAAAAAAGCACTGTTTAAGTATACAGTTATTTCTGAAAAGTCAAGTTGCCTTTGTTAGGCGGATGTATCCGTATTTGTCTCGTTGTGTTAAAAATTAATTTCTATAAGATATTGTCTGTAGGCAATTTTCTGGTTAATGTACAAGCAATTAATTTTACAAATACGGAAAGACCCGTCTTTAAATACGGATCTTTCCGTCGAATAAGCGTTAGCCACAACAAAGATAGGTTATTTTGAAAACAACTGGGGTAAAACTTAAATTTCGCATAGTTTTTGCTGGTGTATTGACACTATTAGTCGCTTCACAGCTGTCTGCGGCAGAACCCTTGCAGCATTGGCAGCAAAAGATAGAGCAATCAGCGTTTTCCGGAACGGTATTCGTGGCAACCTCTGATGCTATCATTTTCCATCAAAGCTTTGGCTTGGCGGACAGAGAAAACCAGCGCGCTTTTGATGAACATACCGTTTTTGATATTGGCTCTGTGACCAAGCAATTTACCGCAACGGCCATTATGTTGTTGGTAGAGCAAGGGAAGTTATCACTTTCCGCTACAATCGATAACTACTTTTCAGATGTTCCCTCAGATAAGAAGAGTATTACCATTCATCACTTATTGACTCATTCTTCAGGGTTGCCACCAAATCCGCCGGGTTTAGGGCTCTACGATGTCATAGACACTGATGTTTATAGGTTACAAATCTTCAAGCAGGAATTATTAGCGTTGCCAGGTGAAAGCTATAACTATTCAAATATCGGTTATGGTTTGCTGGCACAACTGATTGAAATTGCAACTGGCCAAAATTGGGAAGATTACATCAAACAACATATCCTGTTACCAGCAGGCTTAACAGAAACAGGGTATCGCCTGTTGTCTGTGCCGCAGGATAGACTCGCCATAAACTATGGCGCAGACCCTAATTGGTTGCAACGTATGTTAAGGCTACAAGCAAGGAGTCGAAGTGTTGGTGATTCTTTGCAACACCTTCGGGAAAAACCAGGAGCACGATGGCTTGAAGGCAGTGGTGGGTTTTCATCGACAGCTCAAGACATGCATGCTTGGTTCTTGAGAATGCATGCTAGACAGATATTGAGTGAGCAGTCTTGGAGCCAAATGTTTGATCTGCATATTGCTGAAAACGCAGATCAAACTTTGTATTATGGCTACGGTTGGGTAATCGACAACCAGAGTGGTATGCAAAGGATCAACCATTCAGGCTCAAACGGCTACTCGTATGCAACCTTTGATTACTACCCTGAAATAGGCTTGTTTGTACTAACCGCATCAAATGATATTGATAATTATCCATACCCGTTGATGAAAGAAATGAAGAAATCGATGCAGCAAATGGCGGCTAACAAATCAATACAGCCGAACACTAACGTGTCGGCTGATTGAAGCGTTAGGCTATCAGTGTGAATAGAGAGATCGACGAAAAAATTAAAGCCTTTGTTGCTAAATCTTCCATTCCTCACTTAGTAGTTGGAATTTGGCGCAATGGTGAACTGTATCAGTCGCATTATGGCCTTGAAGTACAAGCAGGCGTTGATGTTTTTGAAATCGGCTCTGTCGGGAAAACGTTTACAGCGACATTACTCGCGATTTTGGTTGATAAAGAATTCGTTAGTTTAAATGACAAAGTTGATAAGTTTAAGCCGGATCTACCTTTTGCAAAAGATGTTACCTTATTGCAGCTTGCTAACCATACATCAGGGTTGCCAAGTAACCCTTTTAAAGGGCTTGTATTAGATGCTCAAAAGGCGGTGAAAAATTTTAGCTGTTCTGATTACAGCAATTTTCTGCGCGGGCTTAATAAGCCTTTGAAGAGTGGAAAGTTTAACTATTCAAATATTGGTATGGCACTGCTTGGTAATCTTCTGGCTGATCATATTGGTAGCACTTATGAAGAGGCAGTAAAAACTTATATTCTCGATCCTCTTGGTATGGCTGATACGCAGTTGTCGCCTACAGCTTATGACGAGCATCGTTTAGCTATTGGGCACGGAGGTAATAGCAAAGCAGTAGCTCATTTTAAATGGGAGAGTATGGAACCTGCGGGGCTTTGGCGCTCGACAACTAAAGATATGATGGTATTTTTGAAAGCACATTTGGGTTACTCCGGTGAACAATGGAAGAGCCTATTGGCTAAAACAACTTTACCGGCAATTAATGACCCAAAATGTGATCATGTAGGACTGGCCTGGATGCTAGTAAGCGATGACATAGTCGGTAATTTTGCTTGGCATAATGGGCAAACAATGGGGCAAAAATCTATGGTGGTGTGTTCCCCAAAACAAGATACAGCAATAGTAATGCTATCGAACAAAGCTCCTAAGCTTTGGCATAATCTTTTTAGCCGGTATAGCATTGAGCAGTTATCGTTTGAGATTTTAAAAGAATTAATAGGTGTCAAACAGCATGAGCAAAAAGCCTAACAATTCGCATCATTCGCTCCCTACGGTCGCTGGGACGTCAACCCGCTGCGCGGCTCGCCGCCCATGTGCTATGCGTTAAATTGCATAGGGAAGTCATGCGTATAATCCTGTTCATTTCATTATTAATTTCAAGCTTATCGGCTTCAGCAATTGTTATTCGTCATGACGTTGATGACAAAAAGTATCTTGCTGACCCTGCAGATTTTTCACCATTAGCAACGCTTTATGTTGATGGGGCTCATGGCACACTCATTAAGCCTGATTGGATTGTTACTGCCGCTCACGCAACTTTCTGTATTAATTCTGGCAGCTACATCGGCCTAAATAATGGCTACCACAAAGTGGAAAGTGTCTTTGTTCATAAAGATTATCAACCAGGTAAAAGTCACGACATTGCGTTAATAAAATTAGTAAATCCAATAAAGGATGTAGAACCGGCGAGTTTGTATGAAAAACCAGATGAGGTTGGCAAGATAATATGGTTTATCGGTGTCGGTGGCACTGGCAATGGGCTAACCGGTCAAACGATTGATAATTATGAAAATCGAGGAGTTTTGAGAAAAGCCCAAAATAAAATCGAACAAGCAGAAGGGCCGTTATTAAAATTCAAATTTGATAGAGATGATGCAGCTTTACCACACGAAGGTGTTTCTGGTGGGGGCGATAGTGGCGGCCCAGCCTATCTGACTATTGACGGTAAGAGCCACTTACTCGGCATTAGCTCCAGAGTTGAAGGCGGGGATATCGGGAAGTACGGTGTAGTGGAAGTTTATTCAAGGGTTTCATTCTTTAAGCCTTGGATTGAAAAAATCACCACTGGCAAAGAAACTTTGCAACGGCAATTGGCATTTCCCAAACTAGAGCGCCTTCCGGCAGGTCTCACAGAGCAAATTTTACCCGAAGTGTGTTCTGATATCGGGTTGAAACCAAATGCAATTTAACAAGTTGCTTAATTTCGTTCCGGCCACAAACAGCGTGGCCTCCACTGGACTGCCTACGCTGCGCTGCGGCAGCCAATTAGCAAAGCGTTATACGCAATAGGGAAGTTATGAGTAATCTACGGTTTTGGTGTATAGCAGCAGCTGTAACCGTTATTTCAAGCATGTTGACGTATTATCACTTCGTTTATACAGGTGACACAGTAGCGGCCGTCTTTGGATACTTCGGTTCATTAGCAATCTTACCGCTTATGCTTGTAACTTTTTTAGTAATTTTAGTGCGTGTAGTGATGCCGGATATTTTTACTACTACCCAAAAGTGGTTGTTACTTTTAGCGCCTTTAAGTTTTATGCTCTTAGGCTTGGTGTACTTATATTGGCAGGTGCAATATAGGAGTCACTAATGCAAATTGCGTATAACAAGGCCCATCAGTTCGCAGCCTTTGGCTGCCGGACTCGCTGCGCTCGCCGCTGTGGGCGGCGTTATGTGCCAAAGGAGCTAACATGCTACGAACAAGTTTAATTTTTCTTCTTTTAGTTTCAATGCATTCCTTTGCGCAAGGCTGCAATGACTCGCCATTCATGTCTAGTACTGGTCAAGATGGGAAAAAAACAGGTTTATTTGTAAAGCCAAATACCTTTGATGGTGCTCTGGCTTGGGAAATTGGAGAATCCGATCCTCCCCTACCGATAAATGCAGCCGTTCTAATTGCACAAAATTGGGCCAACGGTTTTTATTCTAGATTTGATTCGGTTGCAGTAAGTAGCATTTCGATAAATTTAGTATCTGATTGTGCCCCCCGGGCAGGATCACATTGGGTATATATATTTAGCTTAGCACCAGTCATAGATGGAAATCGCCTTTATGGTGCACGTTATATGGTCGGTGTCACCATGGGCAGCAATATCATTGAGCCTGAGGATTTTGAGAATTAAGGCACATAACAAAGCGCAGCACTCGCGGCCTTTGGCCGCTGGGACGCCAAACCCGCTGCCGCGTTTTTGTCGCCCGTGTGCGCGGCGTTAGCAGGTGCTCGGGTTTTAACGGTTTTCGTCAGTGGTTTTGTTCCGGCATTGCGCGTGTTTGGCTTTCCTAGCGGCACTGGCAAATAGTCAAAGCTCGCCAGTTTGTGGGTTTGCTGCAAACGGGTGTGGCGGTAGCGTTGTTCTTCTTGGCTTCGCTTTAATGGTTTTACAGGTTCCGGTTGGCTCGCTGTGTCGCAGTTAACCGGTTTAGTTTTTAATAAATAGCAGCGTGCCGTTGTTCAGGTTTGCCAGTGCGGCAAGCCGCGAAAGTTCGGTGCAGGCTGCTAACAAGGCCAGTCAAGCGACGCCAAACAACGTCGCGCCTGCTGGCAGCGTTAGCTTCTCTGTGCAAGCCTACGGTTTAACAGAGAGTGGGGGCATAGCATCATGCAGAAAGATAAAATAAACAGTATTAGGGCTTGTTGATCTTTCGTGATGGATTATTAGACAGCATGATGGGCTGGTATAATTACTTTCGCCAAAAACTAACCATGACAACCCATCATGCCAAGAACA
>NZ_KB907711.1 GCF_000382165.1 Arsukibacterium perlucidum DSM 18276
TGCGTACAGATTTACGACTTTTACCATTGCGAGAGTTACCGGTATTTTTACCGATAGCATCATGTTTGGCATAACCAAGATGTTGCTCCATCTCAGCTTCAAGGGCACGCTCAGCAAGCTTTTTAGTTAACTGCTTAAGGATACCTTGCTCACCAAGCAGGTCTTCAGGGGATCTGTAATCAGCTAATAACTGATCGATAAGCTGGTCTGATACTGGCATTCTTTATTCCTTTCAAATACATGGGTAGAATGCCACTTACACAGATTTTTTTATACTCTCATAATAAAATCATTCCTCCATTCCCCACCCTCTTCAAACGTTGTGACTTTGCTTCCATTGGTCGCAAACTCAAAGTGCATACTTCTAACAAAAGCCCAAAGATAACGATGAGCTTCATTTTTTCTATCCCAATTCATAATATTTCCTCTTATTTAAGATTGTGCCGTTTTATGACAACTGCTTATTTCAGAGGAGATTAAGAGTAGATATATCACTGCGACTCGTTTCTTCCCTGAAAACAACTCGAACAGCTAAATATTGTTTTACATTTCATTTAAAAAATGTCGACAAAAACTATAGCTTTTGAATATAAGTAATGCCAACACATCTCGATTTTTTTTCAGTGTTAAATTAAAAGGCCCACGCGGTTTGCCGAGAGAGACGGATTACCAGCACCATCCTTGGCGCTAGCCCTGCGGGTGGCAGGGCCATGCAAAACGGCTATCCTGCCGTTTTGTCGAACACAGGGTTCGAACCAAATCCTCGTCTCGACGCTTAAATGAAAAAGGCCCACGCAACTGCGTGGGCCTTTTTCATTTAATTGGCGGAGAGAGAGTCGCTCGAATAGTAGATTTAACACACTGATTAAAGTAAAGTTTCGATATGGAGCAGGTGTAGGAAACCCCCAAAGAAACCCCTCACGCTAGCATTTCTGTCTGCTTTTGGCGTATTGCTCCATTACTTTACGCTGGGCTTTATTTGCCCGAGCCAAAATAGATAAAAATACCTCACGCTTTTGAGCTTCAGTCGCGTTCTGGAAAAAATCAGAGATAGAAGCAAACTGAACTTTTAATTTTTCATCAACCAAAATATTAGCCTTACTCTCTAGAAGTAAACTGCCTTACAGGTAAAGCAACTTTTGGAAGATTTAAGCGCATACAAGTTGCCATCAAATATTCTCGCCAGTATGGCCAAACATGGAAGCTCGCATTCTCTACAGCAAAAGCTGTAAGCGCTTCTTCATCTGCCACATCAAAATCTTTATCCAACAAATACTCTGCGATAAAGGTTGCTTCAACTTGTCCAAAGATCGCGTCTGGTTTCGAATCTTCGCCTTCGGAAACTAGGCGACAACCAACCTTGACATAAACAGCAAAAAAGTTTTTTACACTTGCTTCTGCTTCTTCATTAATTCCAAATACTTCTGACTTTTCAACATCAGTCATAAACTGATAAACAAAAGAAATGTCACCAGGCCTTTTAGGATCCCAGCCGTCTTTAGTGAAAAACTCCGAATGCTTCAAATACACATCGTGTACAGAAAGACCTTTGATTGCTCTTTGCAATGCTTCTTTAGCCATAACAGACTTCCGGCTCAGCTGCTTTAAGTACTGTACTTAAGTCCACTCGACGGTTATAAGCAATACGGTTGCCTGTTTCTATCGGTACAACTTTTGCCGCAAACGCTTGATATGGAGTAGCTTGTTTATGATTAAATGCCCCGAGCGCATGAGATAAACAATTAACAATTAATTGATTTAGACTTACTTCTTCATCTTCAGCCCACTGTGAATATGCCCTATGCATACTCTTTGGCATTCTAAGCGTGACTCTTCCACTAAAATCATCTGCGACTTCCATCGGCACGGGAAGAGGCTTATTTTTTTCTTTGAAAATCGTGATTGTTGTCTCAATAGCATCTACTGCAAGTGCATAAGCCTCATCAGATGAATCAGCATATTCAGTTAGATGTGGAAACTCACGCACTTTTGCTTCGAAGCACTCTTCACCTTCGAAAACTCCTTTACGGACAGTGATACTGTAATTTTGTGCGTCCATTGACCTTCTCCTGTTTACCTAACTTTAACCTAACTCTGTTGGCTAAGTTCTTCAGAATACTGTTCTAATATTTTTTTAATGTTTTTGATATATGCCGGTTTGATTTGTGGGTTCTTACCATGATCACAGTTGAATGAACCCGAGTAGAAATCTTTCAAACCATTATGGACAAAGACTTTATGACCACCTCTTTTGCCGTCTCTAACCTCAAAGCCTAGACTTTCCAACGCTTTTATTACGTCACTACATTTAAGTACAGACCTACTCTGAAACAAGCTTAGAACAGATTGAAAATTATCTCCACTCATTGTGACACCATATGCGGTGTCATAGTTCCGAGGTGCGCAGTATTATACTTTTCGCTCAAACTTGCAACGATTTTCAAATTTGCGTGCTCCCATTCACTTTCGTAAGATTGAATCTGCGTTGATACCAATTTTATCATACCCACTCTTCTCCTAGCGCCTCTGCCTGCTGCAGCACCAGCTGCACGGCGTCGTCGGCCATATCTGGAGGGTATTTGTATTTGCGCAGGATACGCTTCACCATTAAGCGCAGGCTGGCCCTTACGCTTTCGCGTTTGCTCCAGTCTATGCTGATGTTCTTACGCAGGTTATCGGTTAGCTCGTGCGCGATTTTCTTTAAGGTTTCATCGCCCAGCTGCAGCACTGCCGCTTCGTTATTGGCCAGGGCGTCGTAGAATTTAATTTCATCTTCGGTCAGGCCCAGGTCATCACCGCGCTTGGCGGCTTCGCGGAATTTTTTGGCCATTTCGACCAGCTCTTCCATCACCTGTGCAGTTTCAATGCTGCGGTTCTGGTAGCGGGTTACTACGTTGCTTAATAGCTCAGAGAATTTCTTTTGCTGGATCACGTTACTGGAAAAGCGGGTTTTAATCTCGCCCTCCAGCAAGCGTTCTAGTAGTTCAACCGCCAGATTTTTCTCTGGCAGGTTGCGTACTTCATCTAAAAACTCGTCATCCAGCAGGCCGATATTGGGCTTCTCCAACCCTACCGCATCAAAAATATCGACTACCTGATCGGACACTATGGCATTACCGATAATTTGCCGGATAGCATGCTCTTTTTCTTCGTCACTGCGCCGCTTGGCACTGATGTCTCGCTTAGTCAGCATTATCTTGACTGCCTGCAAAAACGCCACTTCTTCGCGCACGGCTTTGGCTTCATCCAGGGTGCAGCACAGGCTAAAGGCTTTACTCATCGCCAGTGCTGTATCGGCAAAGCGCTTTTTGCCGTCTTTAATCCCTAAAATATGGTTTGCGGCACCGGCAATCAGCTTATGGCTACTAACAGCAAAATCGCTGTAATCAAAGCCATGTAACATGCCGCGCAGTACATCAAGTTTCTCTTCCAGTACAGCCCAGGCTTCAGCGGCATCAACGGTGGGCTTACCCCTACCCTTGCTGGCGGTGTATTCCTTCAGCGCGGCCTTAAGCTCGTTGGCGATGCCGATGTAATCGACTACCAGGCCACCTTGTTTATCTTTAAACACCCGGTTAACCCGGGCAATGGCCTGCATCAGGTTATGGCCTTTCATCGGCTTATCGACATACAGCGTATGCACGCAGGGCGCATCAAAACCGGTTAGCCACATGTCACGCACTATCACCAGCTGCAGCGGGTCGGCCGGGTCTTTAAAGCGTTTTTCTAAGCGTTTTTTAACTTGCTTGGGGTGAATATGCGGCCTAAGCAGCGCTTTATCGCTGGCCGAGCCAGTCATAATCACTTTTATGCCGCCCTTCTCCGGGTCTTCGTCGTGCCAATCGGGGCGCAGTGCGACAATCTCGTTATACAAGTGCACACAGATCTCACGGCTCATCGCCACTACCATGGCTTTTCCCTGCTGTGCTTTATTTCTTTCTTCAAAGTGCTGCACTAAGTCTTGCGCTACCTGTTTAATCCGCGGTGCAGCGCCGACAATCCGCTCAAGGGCAGCCCATTTGCTTTTAAGCTTATCTTGCTGGCCCTCTTCTTCGTCTTCAGAAAGCTCATCCACTTCATCATCTATCTGCGGTAACTGCTCTTGCTTCAGGCTTAATTTGGCCAGACGCGACTCGTAATAAATGGCCACGGTAGCGCCATCTTCTTTGGCCTGCTGCATATCGTAAATATGAATGTAGTCACCAAACACGGCGCGGGTGTCGCGATCTTCGCTGGATACGGGGGTGCCGGTAAAGGCAACAAAGGTGGCATTGGGCAGTGCATCCCGCAAATGCTGCGCATAGCCCACTTGGTATACATTCTGCTTTATTTGATAAGGGGCACCAGGTTCGGCCGCGATGCTGGGCAGGGTTCGCTCTTTCAGCTTGGCCTCAAAGCCATACTGGGTACGATGGGCTTCATCGGCAATCACTACTATGTTATGCCGGGTAGATAACACCGGAAACTTGTCTTCATCGGCGCCCGGCGCAAACTTCTGAATAGTGGCAAACACAATACCGCCGGATGGCCGGTTACTGAGTTTTTCACGTAAGTCCTGCCGGGTATCGACCTGCACCGGTTGCTCACGCAGTAAATCTTGCGCCAAGGAAAACACGCCAAATAGCTGGCCGTCTAAATCGTTGCGGTCGGTGATCACCACTATGGTTGGGTTTTCCATCGCCGCTTCGCGCATTACGCGCGCAGCAAAGCAGGTCATGGTAATGCTTTTACCACTGCCCTGGGTGTGCCACACCACCCCGCCCTTACCTTTTTTACTGGCCTGCACATCCTGGCGCGATGCCGTTACCACTTGTTGAATGGCCGAACGTACGGCATGGAACTGATGGTAGCCGGCAATCTTTTTAACCAAGGTGCCGTCGTCTTCAAACAGCACAAAAAAGCGCAGGTAATCCAGCAGGTACTCCGGGGCAAACACGCCGCGTAGCATGGTTTCTAATTCGTTAAACTGGCCAAGTGGGTCAAGGTTTACACCATCAATGGTGCGCCACTGCATAAAGCGCTCTGCATTGGCCGATAAGGAGCCCATGCGCGCTTCCGAGCCATCGCTTATCACCAGTATTTCGTTGTACTGAAATACATCAGGTATTTGTTCTTTGTAGGTTTGAATTTGATCAAACGCTTTCCAGATGTCAGCGTTTACATCAGCTGAATTTTTCAGCTCAATCAGCACCAGCGGCAGGCCGTTAATAAACAAAATAATATCGGGCCGGCGGCTATGCTTAGGGCCCTTAAGGGTAAATTGCTTAACCGCTAAAAACTCGTTGCTACCGGGACTACTTTCCCAATCCACCAGCCTGACAAAATCACCGCGGGTTTCACCGTCTTTTTGATACTGCACCGGTACACCGCCAAGCAGCAGGTTATGAAAACGTCGATTGCTTGATAACAGCGCTGGTATTCCCAGTTCTTTGAGCTGAGCTATGGCATCATCTCGGGCTACCAAAGGGATATGTGGGTTTAAGCGGGCAATAGCGGCTTTCAGGCGTTCCAGCAGCAGCGGCTGCACATAGTCAGCCCGCTCAGCAGCCGGGCCATCGGGGGCAATGTCATAACCATTAATTGGTGTGTAGCCTATTTCAGCTAACCACCCCAGTACTTCCTGTTCTAACTGGTCTTCTGTCATACATCGTCCCTAAATCAGCCAACTTGCTGCAACTTATGTTTGATACCTTGTTGTAGCTGTAAAATCAAGTCTTTAGCTTTCACGCGTTTATCAGTAATGAATGACTACTTACCCGTGCTATAAGCCACCAAGTGCATCGAGCAACCTTAATTTTAATTCGTCTGAATAATCATCTTCTGCAATTAAGGATGTAATCAACATTTGCAGTAAGTCTTTACTTACCTGATTATCCGCTATAGCAACCACGATATTTTCTAAATCAATCAGGAATCTTGGCACACAATAGTCATAACCATTTAACATCAGAAAATAGGCTCCCAACGTGACACTTGAACGCTTATTCCCATCGTTGAATGCGTGAAACTTATTGATGGCAAAAACAAGGTGGGCTAATTTTTCTTCAAATGTCGGGTAATAGTCATCATTCTGAATATGCTGTAAAGCGCTATCGAGCAAACCTATATCCAAAATTCCTGACCGACCGCCAGTGTGTTCAATGATCCAATCATGCACCTCTATGGCGTGAGCAGTATCAAAATAAAGGATCATCTGCTCCATAAATTAGCGATCCTTTAGTCTTTGCAACACCGCTAACAGCTTGGGATCTGACAAGCGCTCTTCCAAGGCTGCGCTACGCTCCCCTAAAAATCGTTCATAGTCTGCTTCCGGTACAGCCTGCACGTAAGCTTCCAATTTTTGGTGCAACGCATCACGAAAACCAAGATCTCGGCTTGCCATTCGAACCCGGGCATCATCAATCATTGGCTTAAGGAACGGACTATTTGCCGCTTCAGCTAACAAGGCATCAGCTTCAGCGCTTTTCAATTTCCGCCCCAAAGCATCTGACTTTTGCCGTATTTGAACGGCCAAGCCGCTTTCAAAACTTGCTAAAGTTCGTAATACCTCGGCATACATGGTGTCACGGGTACTTTCGCCTTCGGCCAGGCGCAAAACCTGTTTGTATTCTTTGGCACACTCGCAAAATACCGCCTGATAAATTTTATCGGTATACAACGCGTATTTGAGGTTTCCCATATCCAAACAATCACGTAGTGCATCAGTAAACTGTTTGCGGTAGCTATCTTCCTGAAATGCCGCAGGCAGGTAATCCTGGTCGCGTTGGTTAATAAACCGGGTTTGACCACCAGCCTTTTCCACTACAACATCAAGCACTATATCCAGCATTCGGCTGCGTATTGCTTTGGCACGCTCGCTTTCAGTTACCAGCATGGCCATATTCAGCACGGCACGAAAAGAAAACACACCTAACGAGGGCGTTTTTGCGCCAATTAAGTCGACGACATTGATGTCGTCGACTTGAGCCATCTTAATGTTTTTTAAAGCTTTACCTTTTAAGATTACATAGCCATTAGCTTTAAGCTCTGCTTCGTTGCTGGCTAGGTAGCGATCTATGGTCCGCTCGTCTATATCTAGAATGTCTGCTACATGGCTTTTGAAAAAAAGCGCCTCACCATCTATAACCAAACCACCAAGGGCTAGATGCTGTTCTAGCTTACCTAATGCAAAGCGATTATTAAGAACATTGCGCCGAGCTACCGCCGACGTTGTTAAATCATGCGCCATAGTTTATCTCCGGCTTAGCGGCAAAGTGATAATTTACTGGTGTTGGAATATTTACATTAAAGCTACGCATTACACCACCTCCGCAAAAGCTGCTTCCGCCTCTGGCAAGCGTAACTGGCCGGAGATTAGACGAGGCAGCAACGTATCTCGCAACTCAGCGAGTTTGGTCATCTGCGTTAAATTGGCTCTATCAACCATAGGTCTTGCTATCTCAAAGAACGCTTTAAGGACTTTTGTATCAGGTACTACAACTAATTCGGTTTCCAAAAAGTGCGTTGTCTGAAAGTTACTAATCCCTGTACTCTGGTTTTGATATTCCCACGTTTTTCCTAGCGCGTATATGTAAGTCAAATGTTGGGCTAGTACAACGCCAATTTCTGGACTAGAAGGACGTAACAATCGGCAAAAGCTAGCAGGTTCCATAGGGCAATCAAACTGATTAAGCATACCGGTTGTTAAGTACAAGGAGCGACCTGTAGGTTGGTCTTTGCTTCCGCCGGAAACTTCTAAAACTAAATCCCCGTCTTGAAGTTTTCTCGACGACAATTTTTTTTCATTAGTAAATCGGAGTGGAACACGCCCATAAGAGCCATTTGCTAAATCAGGTAGATCTGTTCCTCTTATGATAGCCACCCGGACATTATTTTTATCTGTCGGAAGTTCATCTCCCCAATCACCACCTATTGTATGGGTTAATAATTCTCCAAAAGGCTTAACCTCCCACCCCTCTGGCATTAACCCCTGCGGGGATTCCACCAGGCGGGAGGGGAATAGCGCTTGTATCTCGGCTGGCAGGCTTGGGGCTTGCGTGCCTGCATTGGCATGCACCGGGTCAAAATCAACAAACCAGGATTTAAACAGCGCCTGGGCGATGGCTTCTAAGGTGGCGTTGGTTTCGCGGAGAAGATCGATACGATCATCCAGAGCTCTCAACAATTCTGTTATTTTCTTTTGCTCTGAAATGGGTGGAATCTGAATGGGTACAGCAGACAAAATGGATGTATTTAAATTGGGCATTGTTGCACCAACCGCATGCCGGATAAGCCATTCTTTTGTTTCAGGTGATCTTAAACAATAGGAGATGAACTTAGCATCAGCCTTAGTTTCATCACCAAGGCGTACCTTCAAGCATCCTGTTCCACATAGCCATCCGACTTGGTGCGGTTCAATCAACGCATTTCTTGTTACATCGCCCCGCCGACTGAATACAACATCGCCAATCTGCAATTTATGTTGTGATAGCCTATCAGCATCCTGCTGTTTAATTCGAGCGATTCCGTCCTCAGAAATGCCTCCGTCAGGGCCAATATTTGACGGCATAACAACAGGAATACCTGTTTCAACATAATCAGATGCGTGTAACTGACTACCAAAAGGTCCCGTTTGAATAGCACCATTTTGAGCGGCACAAACCTCACCAAGTGTTATTTCTCCCCACTCAGAACTCATACCCCAGTCCTCCTAACTTCTGGCGGATTAACTGGTCTAGCTCTGCACCTTTGGCCATTTGCTCGCCAAGCTTTTCGGTTAAGGCTGTCATCTTATCGGAAAAGGCGTCGTCGCAATCTTCTACTTCTTCCGCACCGACATAGCGGCCCGGCGTTAACACATGGCCGTGTTCGGCAATCTCGCTTAATGGCACGCTGCGGCAAAAGCCCGGAATATCCGTATAACCTTGCTCAAAACCTTCGATATTTGATAAATCATCACCACGCCAGGCTTTTACTGTGTTGGCGATGCGGTCAATGGCGGCTTGATCCAGTTCGGTTTGCACCCGACTGATCATCTTGCCGAGTTTACGGGCATCGATAAACAGCACTTCGCCTTTACGCTGTTGTTTTTGTTTCACCAAATACCATAAACAGGCCGGTATTTGGGTGTTAAAGAATAGCTGGCCCGGAAGTGCCACCATTACTTCTACCACATCGGCATCAACCATGGCGCGGCGGATTTCGCCTTCGCTGTTCTGGCTGGAACTCATTGAGCCGTTGGCCAAGACAATGCCGGCACGGCCACTGGGTTTGAGGTGATAAAGCATATGCTGCAACCAGGCATAGTTGGCATTGCCTTGTGGCGGTGTGCCATATACCCAGCGCGGGTCGCCCTCTAAACTGCCGTGCCACCAGTCGCTGATATTAAATGGCGGGTTGGCCAGAATATAGTCGGCGCGCAAGTCGCTATGCTGGTTTTTGGTAAAGGTGTCGCCAGGCTCGCGGCCTAAGTTAAAATCGATACCACGAATGGCCAGGTTCATTGCCGCTAAGCGCCAGGTCGTCGGGTTAGATTCCTGGCCGTAAATAGACACATCACCTAACTTACCGCCGTGCGCTTCAATAAACTTTTCCGATTGCACAAACATGCCGCCACTGCCGCAGCACGGGTCGTACACCTTACCCTGGTGTGGGTCCAGCACCGCCACTAAGGTATTAACGATAGACTGTGGGGTATAGAACTGGCCGCCCTTTTTGCCCTCGGCACTGGCAAACTGACCTAAAAAGTACTCGTACACCTGGCCTAAAATATCGCGTGCTTTGCTTTGGTCTTCACCAAAACCAATGGTTGATATTACATCGACCAGCTCGCCCAGCTTGCCATCCGGCAGCGGTGCGCGGGCATAGCGTTTATCTAAAATGCCTTTTAAGGTGGGGTTTTCCAGCTCGATCACCGCTAAGGCATCATCAATGCGCTTGCCAATGTCGGCTTGCTTAGCGTTGGCGCGCAGGGCTTCCCAGCGCGCCGTTTCGGGCACCCAAAACACATTGGCCATTTTAAAGTAGTCGCGATCTTCCAACTCAACGGCTAAATCATCTTCGCTGGCATCAGCAAAATACAGCTCATCACTGGGGTCTTTTAAACGCTTAAGCAACTCTGCCCGGCGGCCAGCGAAAGAGTCTGAAATAAACTTTAAGAAAATCAGCCCCAGTACAATATGCTTGTACTCAGCGGCATCGACGTTAGCACGCAGTTTATCAGCGGTAGCCCACAGAGTTTTCTTGATGTCTTGAAGCATGGTTGGGGTATGTCCTTATGTCGTGTTAGGTACACGCGCTTTTGTTATAGCCCGGCATAGGTGCCGGTTGTATGGAAGGTAATTTAACGCATTTAGAAACAAAGGGGTAGTTGTGATTGTTGCGGCTCTTTATATTCAAAAAGAATACTCAGGGATAGCTTTTTAACGCTGCCTGAGAACGAGCACTACCATTTTATTTAGTAAAATCCCTCTAGTTACAACCCAAACCTAAATTATGAGGATTAAAAGCATGCTATTTTCAAATGCAGAGTATGTTACGTCGAATCTTTTTGTATTACTGGATCAAGGTTTTATTGCTGCGTGTCTCTTCGGCATTGAGTACAGCGCCACTAAAGAAATTGCGAGAAGACGCTCTATTAAAGCAATAAGCGGATTGGCAAGAGCCAAAATGCAGGAACTGAGGCGACGACAAGCGATTAGGAAATAAAGCCCCAAAAACACCATTTAAAGCAGGCTACTGATACTGTCAAAAGGCCCATGCTTTGTAGTAGCGTCGGGATTATTCCGGGCTTCCTGCCCTCCACCCCTTCGGGGCCGCACTAAAGTGCGTTCCAATTCTCTCCCGGAGAATTGGTCAAACGCAGGGTTCGAACCAAATCCTCATCTCGACGCTTAAATGAAAAAGGCCCACGCAACTGCGTGGGCCTTTTTCATTTAATTGGCGGAGAGAGAGGGACTCCCCACCACTTCAAATTACCGACATAACCTATTGATTTATAACAATCAAAATAACACAAAGGCAACCATGATAGCAACTGTGGTAAAGTTTTGTGGCAAAGTTTTTATGGAAGAAATCTTGAAAACTCAAAATGCCATTCTGAGATAACCTTTAGTAAATCACAACATTTTTAATCATTTTAATGAATCACATCAAAAGTGATTAATCGCTTATATAGATTAAAATGACCGAGTTCACTAAGAAAAAATTCATACTAAGAAAAGTGCCGATGAAAGCTCCGGTACGTTAGCATCTCGCTGTGAAAGGGACACTCACATCTAGCAGTTAACAACCAAGGAGCAACACATGATACTGAGAAAAATAAAACGGATTTTTAGCTTTAAGCTTAAATCTACATCAGTAAAAAACGTTAAGGTAACAATTACTAACCGCAATAACGATAGCGAATGGTCAGAGCCATTGGACATGAAAGAGCAATTGGTCTCAGCTTTACCTGTAACTAACGACATGCTCTCAAAATTGTTCTTTGAGTATATTACCGAGCAAGCAAAACTACGCGACAACGCTTCTCAAGAATATGCCGCAGTTGCAGTATTAGCGTGTGCTGCTGCATTAATTGGTGGTTCCGCAACAATTTCCCCTAAACGTCTTTTCAAAGATTTTGATTTAAAGCCTACGCTTTGGGCAATGATTATCGGTTCACCTTCACGAATGAAAACACCATCTGCACAAATTGGTTTGTCACTTTTAAGACACGCGTTAAAAACCGTTACCGAACCAGCTAACAAAAAACTCGAAAGTCAGTTCGAAACTCAGCAGAAATTAAATAAGGCTAAAGTCGAACAACTGGAGAAAATAGCACAACAGCACATGGATAAGGGTGAAGAAGACGCGGCTAAGGAAGTCTATTTGGAAATAAACATGCTTGATCTGACAAAACCCAAATACCGCCGCCCAATGATTAACGATTGCACAATTGAGGCTTTGATCAGGCGCGTAGAGACTAACCCTCTTGGTGTATTTCTTTTCCGTGACGAGCTTTATGGTTGGCTTGAACCCTTAGAACGCAATGACAAAGCTCAGGATAGATCTTTTGTTAACGAAGCCTTCAATGGTAAAGGGTTATACGAAGTAGAGCGTATTTCACGTGGTAATCTCATTTTAGAAAATCCAACCCTATTTATAATGGGAAATATTCAACCAGACAGACTCAGAAATCTCATCTCTGGCCGTGCCAGTGGGGAATCTAATGATGGTCTTTTTGAAAGATTTCAGCTAGCGGTATATCCGGAAGTCACGAAAAAGCAGTATGTTGATGCATGTGAAAATCAAGTTCTAAAAGAACAAATGCAGAATGTGTTTGTCCAACTGGCCAAACTTGGTACACCTGAGCGTTATACTGCACCACTGAAATTCAACTTTGAAGAAACCGCTCAAAAGCGTTGGGATCAATGGGCTACAGCGCTTATAGAGCGTGAAGGTGAATCAGACAATGATGATCAAGCAATACTGGGTAAATATGGTTCCCTTGTGGCCAAAATAGCTTTGGTTCTCCATATACTTGATCAAGCTGAAAAAAATGTTTCAGAAAAACCTTTCCACCCTAATTTAGCAGTGAGTCTTCAGGCTTTAAACCGTGCAATTAAATGGTCTGAGTTTTTGTATACTCACAACTTACGGATCAGGAGTATCGGCCTTAAATCGTCATCAACTTCTCAGTCTGCTGAACTATTAAAATCCAAGCTATCTCTTCTTCCAAAAACATTTGCAATACGTGATGTTCAAAGGAAGGGGTGGTCAGGTTTAACAACGGCAACCTTAGTCAATGAAGCTATTGAAATACTTGAGGAAAATGGATATGTACGCCAGCATCAAGTACCAGGGCAGAATGGAAAAATGACCATTCGTTATCTTATTCATCCAAGCTACAGAAGTTCAAAATCATCAGACTAAGGACACATTGTCATCGCGTTGAGAGCGGGATCAGTCCCGCTGTTCAATCACTGATTTACTTTAACCGCTGTGTTGTTGCATGAGCTGACTGACTAGGACTAGTTAATCATTAAAACACAATATTTTAAACCTGACATTACTGACAATGAGCTTATTTGTCGGCAATGTCAGTTGTCAAAACCAGGTCACTAATGATCTGACCTCAATTTACGATTTGCATCGCAATTGAAGCACGAGGACGGCGAACAATTGCATCAAGTGTCATCCCCTCCTGTTCGATTCGGCTCATTGCTTCTGCTTGCCATATTAGATCTCCTTCACCGGGGTAAGTGCCTTTAAGCTCCCTCAAAACACCAATAGCACTATGAGCCCATGAAATGAAATCGTCTAACCCCCAATAACAAACGTCTTCAAGATGGGGATCCGCGCCAATCTTTGCTTGAGTACAGGGTGTGACCAATACGGCAACTATATTCATGTTGCTAGTACCTTGGACTCTCTTTTTCATCCATTTAGGATGACTAGACGCTTGTCTCGCTTTAGTGGCGCCAAATACTGTACCTTTGTCCGCGTCAGCATTGGTTTCAAATACAATACCCATTTGATAGCCCAACCACCAAGGGTCTGGCGCAGCATCACTTTCGTCATTTCCAGCAGAAAACCCTAGTAGTAATCCGAGTTCAACTTGGGCCTGTTCAAACTTGCTTGATTCGTTAAGTCCTTGAATAATTCTGCTAACACGTTTTTCGAATTTATGGTTAGTGGCTAACCCGCAATCCATAAACTGTCTACCAATTGCTTCTGTTTGATGCTTTAACTCTATATTTACAGGAGTGTCCTGAAGCATATCATCAGGCCCTAATTCTCTAGCAAGGGAATTCAGCCACGAAATTGATGGGGCAGAAGATTTTGCACGAACAAAGTAATCTTTTGCCGATAAAGCATGAATGTCGCCAGGTACTGTAGATAGACGACGTGCAGCGCTTCCAGCAAGATAATACCAAAGTGCTCTATAACCTCTGAGGTTAGGATGATTCAGACCTCCAAGTATTGATCTGGCTGCATTGAGTGCCCCGGAAAAATCCTTATTCCAAATAGCTTCTTGGTAACTGATTTCGTCCTTCACAACCCTTTCTAACTCACTCATTGAAGGAAACTTTCTATGTTCAAAATGTGGAATTGCATTTCTTATCATACTATCTGCAGCAGACCAGTCTGCATTGTTTGATAAAAACATTTGGAAATTATCAAAAATATCATCTTTCGAAATATCTTTTGATTGCTCAACTCCAAAGGTGAGTTCAGCCTGAAGCTCTGAAGGAAAGAACGGCCATTTCCGGTTATCAGCAAGAAAGTCCACTAACTCAGTACCTGTAACAAAAACAGCAGAGCGATCTTGTAACGAGCGCGTGCATCGTCCCATTGCCTGCATTACCCGAGTTTGTACTCTTTCGTTGTATAATACGCCAGCCCCCATTCTTGACATTAAAAAACGCTCTTGTGAATTAATTGCTTTTGGCAAACCATCAATACAGAGTAATCGACATTCTTCACCAGGAAAATCAACACCGTCATATCGGTTTGCCAGGATGGCAACGGCACGAGGAGATCGAATAAATGGCTCTTTGTTATCTTCAATTTCATCTTTTGTAAAGACTGTAAACCCTTTTAATGAACTAACAACCATTGCTCCATGAGCTATAGCTAACGCAGATGTTGGAGTCAGAATTACTGAGCGGCCAGCTTGATTCTGCATCTTCAATCTAAGTAGATCTGTTTCATCCTCACTAAGAGATAAACTAGGGAATACAAAGAATCTTCGCCCTACACCAGCCATTTGAAAACCCTCAGGGGCTGCCAAACGGTCAATTTGTTTTCTGCCTGTAAGTCGCTCTAAATCTCCACCGGATCCAAGTGTCGCAGACATAAAAATACGTTGAGATGCATTAGCAAAAGGAGAGTGAGTAAAAGTTGGCGGGATAAGAGGTCTAATTAATATTTGCCGATTGCTCAAATAAACATGGCACGATTCAAGACGATCACGTATTAGAGACCAAGGGTAATACAGGTTTGGCGCATCAGTCCCTGCATGAGCATCGATAATTGAACCAATGTCATTTGAGAGTTCATCGAGTAAGGGGGTAGAAATTTTTTCGACCCAAGTTACTTCTGTAGGATCGTTCCAGTCCCCATTTAAACGGGCATATTCTTGCGGTTGCAAATGTGGTCTTAGAAACTCAACAAGAACATCAAATAGTTGTGTTTCTGACGGAATCTCTAGAGACCACATTTTTGCAATATAGTTCTCCGCAGCATGAGCATCGTCGATGATTACAACGTTAGGATCGTCAAAAAATGGATGTGTATTAAAAAAACCGGAATACGTGGTAACTGCGATTTTAGATCCCGTTTTGTATGCAGCCTGATCAGTAGGAGAAAAATTCTTTTTTGCTCCCGACAGGTCGACAACATCAATGCCATAATGGTTTTGTGCTTGAAGAACAGTTTGCCGAACTAGTTGGATTGTAGGGCAGAGATATACGACTCTATCTCCATTTTTAATTCGTCGCCAATCCGCTATTAGTAAGCCTACCAACGTCTTACCACTTCCAATAGGCAACTGTAGAGCGACATCAGCCTTATTTTCGTATGACGAGGCATACTCTTCGAGTATATCTTTTTGATGAGGCATTACGTCCGGATAATGGCGCTTTGTTAGGGTCTTGAAATGAGCTGCAGGGTCTGCGGCGGCCTTGACGGCAAAAGTATTGGTCTTAAAAGCCATTCAAATTCATCCTTGGTAAAAGCACTAATTACTTTACAGTAGCTATTAATGTTCACAGACAACTGACTTTACTGACATAATAACAAACTGTCAGTTTTGTCAGTTGTCTGTACTTAATTCAAACTCTAACCGGCCAACAACCGCAGTATCAACCGCGCAAAATCTTTACCCTTTTGCTGCGAAGCCAGAACTTCGGTAGCCAACTTTTCGTTGTCGCCCATTAAATCTAAAATGGTATCGGTTACCAGCTGCGGGAAGCGGCCATACATCACTTCATCGGGCGTGTGCTTGCTGATCTGTGCCATGGTCGGCTCATCCTTGCGGATACGTTCAGCAACACCACGGGCGAAATGTAGCTTGTCATCGTCACTTACCTCAGCACCAAACAGGTCGTTAAGCGCATTGATAATCTCTGACAACTTTTTCTTCTCAGGATCATGTGCTTTACCGCTACCAACTTCGGTAATACCTTTCAGGTATGGGCCGTCTTCTTCACCTAAGCGAATAGCCAACTCCTGCTTTTTGGTAATACGGTAATGGGTAAGCTCAGTGCCGGTTAGGTCAAAATCTTCAGGATCTTCCAAGCGGTCAGCGCGTAACAATGGCAACAGGTTTTTGCCGTAAACACATAGCGCTTCCAGGTCAGTATCCTCATACGGCACTATCTGCGACATAAACTCGTACAGCCGGATAAACGACGTTAGGTTTTTCTTAAACAGATCTAACTGGTCTACCGTTTCCCCAGCTTGCTTTATACCCTCTTCTGCTGCCTTAACGCCGTAACTGTTACCTTCAGCTTCGGCCTTGGCTTTGGCGTCACGGGCTAGGTGATAGGCCTCTTTTGCTTGCCGGTAACGCAGGGTAAAACGCTCTTTGGCAGGCTTGGCGAAAAACGATAATTTACTGGCACTGGCTTTGGGGTCATAAAAGGTTTGGGCAAAACCACGCACTTCAGTCCACTGATAAATATGCTCATCATCCAGCTTCTTTTGAATGTCATAAATCAGGTAAGGGTCAGTTATCGTTTCAATTTCAGATCGGGTGTAATAAGGCGCAAAGCTGTTTTTTACATCTTCAGCGGCGTTAACAAAATCCAGGATAAAGGTTTGGATTTTACCGGGGAAAGTACGGTTTAACCTCGACAGCGTTTGCACACATTCGACCCCAGCCAGCTTTTTGTCCACGTACATGGCGCATAGCTTTGGCTGGTCAAAACCGGTTTGGTACTTATTGGCAACAATCAGCACATTAAAATCATCCGAGTCCAGGGCCTTGGCATGGTCACGGCCTTTCAAACCTGGGTTTAGTAGCTGGCTGGTTTCGGTTACTTCTTCCGGTATTACCTCATTGGCTAAAATACTGCCCGAGAACGCCACCAAGGCATGCACATCGGCATAGCCTTTATCTTTAATATATTGCTGCATCGCCAGCTGATAACGCACCGCATCCTCACGCCCGGACGTAACAACCATGGCCTTGGCCTGACCGTTTAACAGATGACGCACATTGCTACGGAAATGTTCGACAATAATTTCTACCCGCTGGCCAATGTTATAGGGGTGTAATCGCACCCACTTGGCTAGCTTAATACGGGTTTGCTTGCTTTCCACCTCGGTATCTTCACCATCGGGGTGTGCGATTTTCCAGGCAGTGGCATAGGTGGTGTAGTTGTTCAGCACATCCAGAATAAAGCCTTCTTCAATTGCCTGGCGCATTGAATACAGATGAAAGGCAGTGGGCTTATTACTATCGCTCAGAGGCTCATTCGGGTGCTGTGGACGGCCAAACAGTTCCAGTGTTTTACCTTTAGGTGTCGCAGTAAAGGCATAGTAACTGATGCGGTCGGTTGGTGTTCGGGATTGCACGGCTGCAGTTAAAAGCTCTTCGGCGCTAAGCTCATCGCTATCAGATTTATCACTGCCTAATATCGCTTTTAGCTTGGCAGCAGATGAGCCGGTTTGAGATGAGTGCGCTTCATCGGCAATGATGGCGTAATGACCTTCGGCAAGCTTGGGATAACGCTCCAGCGCATCATACAAGGCCGGAAAGGTTTGAATGGTAACAATGATAATACGAGTATTACTTTGTAGCGCTTCGGCCAGCTGCTCAGATTTACTCAGGTTACCAATATCACGGGTAATCGCTTTAATCATGCCATCGGCATGCTCAAACTGGCGAATGGTATTTTGTAGCTGGTTATCCAATACCGTGCGGTCGGTGACCACAATGACCGAGCTAAACAGTTTAGTATGCTGGCCACGCTCATCCTGCTGGTATAACGAAGCCAACTGATGGGCTGTCCAAGCAATAGAATTCGATTTACCCGAACCAGCACTGTGCTGAACTAGATACCGTTTGCCAGGCCCCTCACTGCGGGTAGTGTTGATTAGTTGATTGACCACATCCCACTGATGAAAACGCGGGAATATCATCGTTTCTTTGCGGCTAATGCTGCCATCAAACTGCGGTTTTTCATCTACCTGCAGGTGCATAAACCGGGCAAGGATATTAAGCCAGTTGTCTTTGGCAAATAACAATTGCCACAGGTAACCGCTGGCATACTCACTGGCTTTCGGTGTGGGGTTACCGGCACCGCCTTCATCACTACCCATATTAAACGGTAGGAAAAAAGTATCGTTGCCGGCCAGCTTAGTGGTCATCGCCACTTCATCCTGCGTTACCGCAAAATGCACCAAAGCACCGCGTTTAAAAGCCAGCAACGGCTCTGGTTTTCGGGTAAGCGGGTCTTTTAACGGCCTATCTTTTTTATACTGCGCTTTAGCGTGTTCAATGGTTTGCTTAAACTCGCTTTTCAGCTCCAGCGTGGCAGTGGGTAACCCGTTAACGAATAACACTAAATCAATGCGTGGGTTGTACTCGCCTTCCCTAGCATGTGGCGAATACGATACTTCCTCAACAACCCGCAAACGGTTTAAACCATAACGGCGTTCGGTATCCGGGTTCATACCGTGATCAGGCTTAAAGGCGCAGATATTCATATGGCCGCCAATCACCTTAAAACCGTGGCGTAGCAAATGCAAAGCGCCATCACGCTCCAGCGCTCGGGTAAGTGCCTGTACTAATACTTTTTCCGGATTCGCCGGGTTACTTTTGGCAAACTTCTCCCAGCGTTCAGGATAGGCTTCACACACAAAGTGCAGTAAATCCTCTGTATAAAGCGCGTTAACCCGGTCATAGTTGGCCGCTTTACCCACCAGCCAACCTTGAGCTTCCAGGCTGTTTATAATATCGGTTTGAAAGATGCGCTCTTTGGTGTCAGCCATTAGCCACCGCCTGTTGTTTATTCCCTTTTACCGCTGGGGCTGCTTTGTTCTCAAGCTTCGGCACTTCTTGTTTAGGGCCGTATTTATCCATCAACTTTTTGTAATTAGCCTGGGTTTGTTTGTACCGCGCTTGTCGGTCGTAATACTCCAGCACAAACTGAAACACCTCAAAGGCATGCAACAAATCGATTTCTGAAACGTCAGAGGCGTGTGTACCTTCATTACCAATTAATTTCAGCGGTTCAAGGTAGTCAGCTAATTCCGGCTGAATTTGTCGTAAAGAGCTGATTTGTTGGTGCAGCCCTTTCCCTTGCAACTTCATATCTTTGCAGAACTGCTCAATGGCTCGGCGCAGCTTTGATGCTGAAGATGGCGGGTCGAAATGAAAGTGTTTAAACGCATCCAGTAATTCGATCTTGATCGGCTCTGGAACATTATTCGACACCGGGATAATCGATAAAGTGGGCGTAAAATGCTCTACTTTTACTAGAGTTGTTTGTCGTCTGCTTTGCGTTGCTTCAGCGACAACTTGCATACCTGATGCTGCAACTGAACCATCACAAGCGTGGCAAGTTAAATAGCCGGTCATCAAATGGGGTAAGCCGTTAATAGCATCTTGCTGTTTAACTATTACTTCAGCAAAAACTAAACCAATACCAAACAATTTTGCCCAGCCATTAGCATCGCCGAGTTCATCCAATAAAACACTAGGCTTCTTGTTTTCCTCTTTGGCCTGGCGATACTTCTTGCAAATGCTATCCGCCATGTCTTTTGTTACAGGCCGCGTATCAATACTTTCGGGGTCGAAATATAATTGTTCTTCACCACAATAGGGGCAATTAAGTACAGGGTACTCAACAACAGATATGAAGTTGGCAATACGCTGCCATTTACCAATGTGGGTGTTTTCTAAACTTTTAATCAACGCATACTTCCTTGTTTGCGGGGTTAATATTTTCTACCGGAGTCTGCCAGCCCCGAATGTCGATTTTACCGGTAACAGCGGCAGAAATCAGGGCGGACCGGCGTTCGTTTAAGAGATTAGTTAAAGCCCTCGCATCAGCAACTAACTGTAAAATTTGCCATTGTTGCTTTACAACATACCCAACTATCCGTAACTGTTCTTCTATTGATGGGCAGGGAAAATAAAGATTATTAATAGTGCTTTGACTTATATTTAGCATCGACTGACTTGCGCCTGTAGCCTCAGTTTCAATTCGAGTGCGAACTAAGTCTGTACTTAAAAAGAAAGACAAAAATTGTGGTACTACGATATTTTTAAATAGTCTGAGCCTATATAACTTGTCACATAAAAGTAGGTTGTCAAAATTAACGGGAACAACGGCAGCGCTCCCAACAAGCTCACGAGTATTCGCTCTTGAGATAAGCAGATCATCAGCCTTTAGACTCAAAGCTTTTATAGGTTCTAGTTCAGAGGGGAGTTTCTTGTTCTCTTCACTTCTGAAAATGCCACCATTGACGCAGCCAACTTTCAGAACACCAAATTCCTCACCTGACTCGACTGGCTCACTTTCACACTGAGGGCTCCATCCTTGCTCAAAAACTTGAGTCACAAATTTGATTCGGTTTACATCCCAATGTTCCGGCACTTCCCCCAGCCAATCCACACCAGAATCTTTCATCGGTACAGCCGGGTTTAAGCCTTTGGTTACCGCCTGACTAATAACCGCTTGGCGCTTTTCTTTTAACAGCGCAATCAGCTTTTCCTGCTCGGTGATAAGGGCGTCGATTTTACCGACTTCATGATCAAGGAATCGGGCGATTTGGGTTTGTTCATCAGTTGGTGGACAAATAACAGGCAATCGTTTCATATCATCAAACTTCATGCTCTGCCTTAATCCACCCCCCATAGAATAGAAGACCTTGGTATGATCATATGCTCTAAACAGATAATGAGCATATCTCGATTCCATTTCGAGTGGTTTTACAGCTAGGTATGCTGAGGTGATAATCCCCATTTCTTCAACAATCGCACTTCTTAGACTTCTTTTATCATTTTGTAAATCAGTAAGCCTGAATACGATATCTCCGGGTTCTACTATTTGGTAGGTTTCAAAGGATTCTGGCAGTAGGCCATCAGACGTATTTATATCTTTAGTAACAACCCGGCCATAACTCAGCGATAACAAATTGTCGCAATGCATTCCCTTATTAGACCGGGCTTGCTGAGTAAACCTTGAGAAGAAGGGTACTAATTGCCATTCTTTAGGCAATAACCCCATCCAATCAATTCCAGAGTCTTGGTATTCAAGACAAGTATCTAACCTCATGCTGACAACCCCTCGATCATCGCTTTAATGCGGTCGGTACATGCTTTTAACTCAGCATCAATTTCACTCAGTGGCCGTGGCGGGGTAAACACATAGAAATGACGGTTAAAGGGTATTTCAAAGCCGACTAAACCTACCTCACCATCTAACGGGTCGGTTTTACTGGTATCTATCCATGCATCGGGTACATGCGGTAATACTTCACGGGCAAAGTAGGTATCAATTGATTCAGTAAGCGGCACGTTTTCATAATCACGCAGGTTGGTATCGGGCTCTGGATTACCTTTGGCATCATGGCAAATATCGGCGCTATCGTCGCGCTCTGATAGCGCATTAAGCACCGCCTTTTTAACCGGTGCAGCAATTTTAAAGCTCACTGTTTTCAGCTGTTTATCGAGTAGCTTGATAAAGCTTTCGCGGTTTTTATAAAGGGTATCACCCAGCTTACTGCAGGCCAGCATCAGCTCATTAAACTCAGCGCCTGATAGCTTTTGCAACGCCGTTTCTTGTTGCAGCTTGCTCATACGCTCGCTACTTGCGCAGAAATTTAGCCGCAATGGCCGCTCAACGGTAATACGGCGATAGCCAAAGGCTTCATTCGGGAACAGCTTACTGATGGCCGACTGCTCCATACTACCGTACACGCGCACCAGCTCGTTGATATGCTCTTCAGTTAGGTATTTACGCTTACTACCCAGCGATTTACGCATTTTGGCAAAGTGGTTACTGCCATCAATCAGCTGCACTTTACCTTTGCGGCTAGCCGGTTTGCTGTTAGATAAAATCCAGATATAGGTGGCAATACCGGTGTTAAAGAACATGTCGGTAGGAAGTGCGACGATGGCTTCAACCAAGTCATTTTGCAGCAGGTAGCGGCGAATTTCAGACTCACCCGAACCGGCCGAGCCGGTAAATAACGGGCTACCGTTAAGCACTATGCCAATACGCGAACCGCCTTCTTTAGCATCACGCATTTTGCTTACTAAATGCATCAAGAACAGTAAAGAGCCATCGGATACACGGGGTAAGCCAGGGCCAAAACGGCCATCAAAACCCTGCTCTTTATGCTCTTTGTCGATAACCTTTTGTACACCTTTCCAGTCAACTCCAAATGGCGGGTTGCTCAGCATGTAGGTAAAACGTTCGCCACGTAGCTGATCGTTCGACAGCGTGTTACCGAGCTTAATATTGCCAACTGCTTGGCCTTTAATCAGCATATCGGCTTTACAGATTGCGTAAGACTCCGGGTTAAGTTCCTGGCCTAGCAGGTTAACGTCTACGCCCTTGCTGATGCTTTGAATATACTCTTCGGCTTCAGATAAAAACCCACCCGTCCCCGCTGTTGGATCGTAGATAGTGACAATGCTATTGGGCTGCAAAATATGATCTTGCCCGGTAAGCATTAATGAGCTGGCTAAATGCACACAATCACGCGGGGTAAAGTGCTCACCGGCGGTTTCATTAGAGCTTTCCGCAAATTTACGGATCAGCTCTTCAAAGATAAGCCCCATACCGAAATTGCTAATGGATTTAGGCGATAGGTCAAATGATGCAAAACGTTGGGTAACCTGATACAGCAAGTCTGCCTGCTGTAACTGATGCACAAATTCTTCAAAGTTAAAGTGCTCGAAAATCTCCCGTGCTTCACGGCTAAATGATTGCACATAGCTAATTAAATCTTCAGCGGTTTGGGTATCGGACAAGGTATTTAAGCTCAATGCAGAGCTATTGAAAAACTCCTGCCCGGCTGCACGGCGTAATAGCTGCTCACGCACTTCGTCGGGTTTATTGCTATGCGCAGTGGCAGCGGATAAGACATCGGCCTTGGTAGCTCCCAGCACACACTCCATTCGACGAAGCAGCGTAAAAGGCAACACCACCCGGCCATACTGAGACTGTTTAAAATTGCCACGTAACAGGTCGGCGACAGACCAGATAAATGATGCAGTTTGCGAGTGATTTTCAACGACCATGTAAAACCTCTGAGGCAGCAGCGGTTTGCAGGCCATATCTGATAAATGGCTGGGGAAAAGGCAAGTCCGTTGCTGCTTGTTGTTATTTTAAGTACTAGCAGCATTAAACCCGACAAAAGAAAGGCTTGCAAGTAATTAGGGCGATGGTGGCCGCTGTCTGCTGTTATTTGGATTAAAAAACGATGCCATCTTCTTAAGCTGATTCTTCGTGAGTGAATAAGCACGTTTTGTCAGCTGCTCTACTACCTTACTGAGATCATTAATTTTAGATTTATAATCGTTCATAACCTCTGCTAACTCTTCGACCTGATTGATCTTTTGTTGAATATCGCGATCGAGCCGTTTTGAGCTTAGTTGTAGATCCGCTAGTTGTTGCTCTGAAAGTTTTATAGCCTCAGTGTTTTCAGCTAATTTTTGCAAAACAAACAACTCTTTTCGTAGATGTTTCCTACCTGTAACTAATTTAGAAACGCCACGACGAAAGCCAGCACCGCTTAAAATCTCTCCTGAAATATCTTGCATTCGAACAAAGTTTGGATTCAACTCATTAGTTTTGTTGTTTTCATCCAAACCCTTAACCATCAGGTGCCGCAACGGAGAAACATTTTTTTTAAAATCGTAGTTGTAGAAATCAATGTGCGCGTGTGTATTTCTAATGAATTTTTTCTTTACGCCATTGGGTGAAAATTTGTATTCATATTTTCCTTCATCAAGATGAAGTGATATTCCGAGCGGTTCAAAACCAAACTCGTCCTGGATTTTTTCAGCATATTTACGGAGCTTATTTAAAATGCCCTTTGCAACATTGTTTTGGCCATGTTTATTTTCAAGCGAAGAAAAATGCTCTTCAGACAAAATGATTACATGCTCAAAAAGCATGTTAAAATCGCTGCGTGGCCTTTTTTTTTTTAACTTAGTATGCCGTTCAATAACAACATTCAATGCATCAAGAGCCGTTTCAGCACCCTGGTAGATATGTTGAACATTGTGATGTGAAAGATCCGGACGAACCACATTGGCTGATCTTGTAAAACCATTGCGCCTGATTCCAACGTGATCAAGCAATGCAACGGCTTTGTCATATTTGTAATACTCAGTGCGAACCGCTGCAAAGTTTTTCACTCATCTTTTCCTTACGCAATATTACGACGCTTAAAATCCCCACACTCTTGTACTGGATGTTTACTGATCATCTCCTTGCAGTGAAAGCCAGACTGACCGTTGGTCATCGTTCTGCAACCAGCCTCACATAAGTCGCAAAGTGCATAAATATTGAGTTTAATAGCTAGTTCCTCGAAGTTCGTTGCTGAATCAGATGATGAATCTATATCTGGATTTGGCGTAGCCTGGTGTTCAGTCACGACAAGATTAATAGCATTCCGAACAAGCTCTTCTTCTTTCTTGTTTCGAAAGGTTGCACTTAAAACATTGGACAGTTTTTCAGCAGTGAGTTCCCAATTCATTGTCGCTAACCGGTTTAAACCACTTTCTGTCTGAATGTACTTAGTTAGTAATTTCAGCCATTTGATGTCATCCCTTGAGTAATTTCCATAACGGCGGTCTGTCGTCACAGTATCCTCAAAATCATCTAATACCTTCTCAGACGCACAAATGACCGGCTGAATTAAATCAGAAATGGACTTACAGATCTGCGGTGTCGGGTTTCTTAATTCAGCTCTTATCTTCATGTCAACACTCCTTGGCTTGTTGACATTGATTATATCACAAAAAATGACAAAACTACTCTTAAGTGTATGTTTTTTATCACTTTATATTTGCTTGGTTTTATTGTGGCGGTTATCTTTATTTGCATCAGCAAATCCCACCGCGAAGCGACTTATCTCCCCCAGTAGGGGAGATAGGTTTTAGTGGGTTAAAACCTATCCGCTCACTCGATAAGTGTCAGTTGTTCGGCGACAGTCAGTAATCCAAAAGCTCGATCACGTCTTTTAAGACCGGCAGACTAACACTCTCATCTGCACCGTAACCACCAAACGTAATATCATCATCAACGTGTCCTAAAAGCGCTTTTACAACATACGCGTTCACACCGCGATGTTTAAAATGACTAATTACAGTAGTTCGCGCACTATGAAAATCAACCAACAAACCCAGATCTCTTTCGTAATTTTTATCAATACAAATTTTCCTGAATACGGTACGATTTAGCCATTTGCTGACAGGCACACCCAAACCATCGCGTCCTATCAGCTTTTTATCGGTCTGTAGCTCAGGAAAAAGCATCAATTCGCCATTATCCCTGTGTGTTTGAATCAATTCGAGCAGTCCACGCTCAACCAGCTTACTATGTACTGGCACTAAGCGTCTGGAACGCTCATTTTTAAGCTGATGTTCCCCTAAATCGAAAACCCAGATGTCATCAATTTGTTTGATATCACGCACTTTAAGGCCGGCGGATTCATTTAGCCTCATACCAGAGTAAAGTGCTATTTTTGGAAGCCAATATGCTGCTTGCCGAAATTCAGATGCCTCCCTGCTATCAGAGGGTTTATAGTCTAAGATGGCTGCGATCTCAGTAGGTTTGAATTTTCGCCGTTTAAGTTGATGCTTTTCCGATTTCAGAGATAACTGCATACCTGCAAAGGGATTTGCTGTAATCAGCTGCATTGAGTCCATCAGCCATTCGCAAAGCGTGAAGCAGTTGGTTAAATACTTGTTAACGGATTTTACACTTAAAGTCTTGGCCTTGCCTCGGACTGTGCGACCAGATGGTAGGCCGATGATGTGGTTTTTAACTGACATCGCCGCCTGACGATCTAATTCTGAGACTAAAAAAGTAGATCCCAGGACATTTTGTAAAACCTCAAACGATTTCTTATATTGAGATTGCGCGCTCAGGCCCACTTCTGCAAATTTACTCGTGCAGAAGTTATCGATACACACAGCTAGCTGTAGATGCTTATCACGTTTAATCGTAGCCGTTCTCTCAGACCGTCTAAAAAATGCCGTAAAGTCGCGTAACGTTGATATTAATTGCAGAAACTCCATACCTTCCCGAAATTCGAATTCAGGTGACTCTGATATCATCCCCGGCTCATAATTTTCATGCTGCCGATGCAGTTTTTGTAGTTCGGCAATAAGCCTGTTTGACATTAACGCCTCTTCTCTCCATGGGTTTAATTCGGAGCCGAGGGTCTTGGCTGAATGTTCAAAAACTTTAAGTGTTGTTGAGTGAATAGAGGGATGCTTCTCTGTCACGGAGCCCGACTCAAAGCATTCTTTGATTGTTGCATCTGGGACTGTACGCAGAGATGAAAGCTGTGCAGGTTCAATAGCACCTAACTGAAACATTGTTTTCCCTGTAACCAACCATTTTGAAAAGCTTTCTTTCAAAAAAGCTTTGAGCTTAAGCTTCAGCTCCTCTTCTTGTGGATTAAACATTCTAGCAAGATCTGCTATGGCATTAGCCTGAATAGTTGTGATCCGAATTTTTTGAGTAAAAGTGCGTTCTGCAAACATAGTCAACTCCTGTATTAGTTTGCGTTTAATAAATTTTGACAGCCAGAGAGCCTCATCCATGTGCTCTGTTCTGAGCGACGCGACAAAGTGTTCGCTGCCCACGGGATGATGGCAGATTTTTTCTAAAAAGGTCCCGCGGATACGAAAATAAAAGCTTTTTGAGCCTTTAACACGATAAAGATAAGTATGTTGAGCGCGCATGCACAGCCTCCGGTTTAGTGGATAAGCTATGTGGCAAAAAGAAAAACCCCATGATGCCACGTGGATAAGTCCAGTAAAATCATAGGGTTATGGTATTGGCGGAGAGAGAGGGATTCGAACCCTCGTTAGGGGTTAACCTAAACACACTTTCCAGGCGTGCGCCTTCAGCCACTCAGCCATCTCTCCGGAACTTGCGTTGCAAGCGCGGCTATACTAGGGAAATTCACCGCGCGCTGCAACTGTTATATACATAAGGCCTTTGTTTATGGCTGCTTTTTAAGCAGTCAGGGCCCGTTTTCGCTTAAGCGTTGCCTTTTACCTGCATTTTAAGCTCTTTGGCGAAGTTCAGCATCCGGTTCAGCGGCACTAAGGCTTTTTCGCGCAAGGCGCTATCTACAAAGATCTCATGGCCGGTAGTGTCGGTTAACGCCGCCTCAATCGCTTTTAAGCCGTTCATTGCCATCCAGGGGCAATGAGCGCAGCTGCGGCAGGTGGCGCCGTTACCGCCGGTTGGGGCTTCGATAAAGGTGCGGTCCGGCATCTGCTGCTGCATTTTATAAAAAATGCCTTTGTCGGTGGCGACAATAAAGGTGCTGTTCGGTAAGGTTTGGCTGGCTTTAATCAGCTGACTGGTAGAGCCCACCGCATCGGCCAGTTGCACTACGCTGTCGGGTGATTCCGGGTGTACCAGCACTGCCGCTTCCGGGTACTGCTTTTTCAGCTCAATCAGCGCACTGGCTTTAAATTCGTCGTGGACAATACAGGCAGCGTCCCACAGCAGCATGTCAGCACCGGTTTGTTTTTGGACATAAGCGCCGAGGTGCTTATCGGGGCCCCACAGAATTTTTTTACCCTGGCTATCCAGATAATCGACCACATCCAGCGCAATCGACGAAGTAACTACCCAGTCAGCGCGGGCTTTAACGGCGGCTGAGGTATTGGCGTATACCACCACAACCCGATCAGGGTGGGCATCGCAAAAGGCCGAGAACGGTTCTGCCGGGCAGCCTAAATCCAGTGAACAAGTGGCTTCCAGCGTTGGCATTAATACGGTTTTATTCGGGGTCAGAATTTTTGCGGTTTCGCCCATAAACTTAACGCCGGCTACGATTAACGTCTCTGCCGGGTGTTCGTTACCAAAACGGGCCATTTCTAAAGAGTCTGACACGCAACCACCGGTTTCCTCGGCCAACGCCTGAATTTCCGGATCGGTATAGTAATGGGCAACCAGTACCGCATTCTTTTGCTGCAGCAAGGTTTTAATCCGGGTTTTGTATGCGAGTTTTTCATCTGTAGACAGGGCTACAGGCTTTCTGGGAAATCTGAAATCCTGCTCACTAAAGTACATCGACTGCGTCATAACACCTGACCGGTAGCGTAAAAAGGCGCGTATTATACACCCGCCGGGCCGGCAAGAACAGTAGTTAAGGGATGGCGTTGGTGTTTGGTGTTTGGTGGGTCGTGCTGGATTCGAACCAGCGACCAATTGATTAAAAGTCAACTGCTCTACCAACTGAGCTAACGACCCACTTCGGTGTACTTGTTTGTGCGGTTTGGTGGGTCGTGCTGGATTCGAACCAGCGACCAATTGATTAAAAGTCAACTGCTCTACCAACTGAGCTAACGACCCTTACCGCGGACGCATATCTTACTGATTTACGGCGCCAGTGCAACTGAAAATTGTTAAAAAGGCCTTCATCCTGGCCTGACTGCACAAAAAGCCAGCGATATGAAACGACAAAGCCAACCTCAAGGTTGGCTTGCTAGGTTTACTTAAGTGCGTCTATGCGGTCCTGCGCCAGCCTGGCAGACGTTGCCGAAGCATGCTCGTTGGTTAATTGCCGGTAAAATCGCAGCGCAGCATCTTTATTATTTTCCCGCTCTGCAACCTGGCCCAGCTTTAACAGGGCATCGGGCACCTTGTTAGATGTACCAAAATTAGCAACAACCCGTTCAAAGTGAGTTTTCGCCTTCGCCAGTTCATTGTTATTAAACAATAGCTGACCCAGCCAGTAATGGGCATTTGGCGCATAACCTGAGTTGGGGTAGTTTTGCAAAAAGGCTTCAAATTCGGGAATAGCAGCATCGTAACGCCGATCCTTCAACACCATATTAACGGCTTTATCGTAAGCATCGTTCTCTGACATATTTGAAGAATATGAAACCGTGGGCACATTATTAACGTTGCTGGTAACGGCCGGCTGGGCTGCAGTGCTGGTTTGTAAAGCACCTACCCTGCGATCAATTTCCTGATATAAATCACGTTGGCGTTGCAGCATTTCATCCAGCTGATAAGTGTGGGTTTCAGTAACGCCACGCAGCTGACTAACTTCATCCAGCAATAAACTTAATTGCTGCTGCATGCGGATCTGACCCTGAGCCCGGGCTTCAACTACCCGTTCTAATGTTGCCAGACGTTGCTCCAGCGCACCTGCACTCTGGCTGGCAACCTGCTGGTTTGTAGTGATATTTCTGCCCAGCTCAGTAACCGGTGCCGGGTTAGCCCAGGCACCGCTACTCACTAAGGACAGAGCAACCCACAGTGTTTTATTTACTGTCATGATCACTCTTTTTCGTTATTAACTATTAGTAAACCAGTACTGCGCGACGGTTTTTGGCAAAACCTGTTTCAGTACGTGATCTGTCGACTGGCTTCTCTTCACCGTAACTAACGGTAGACAACTGGCCTGCAGACACACCCAGGTTTTGTAAATAAGATACCACGGCCTGGGCACGACGCTCACCTAAGGCAATGTTGTACTCTGGCGTACCGCGCTCGTCTGAATGGCCTTCAATGGTCACACGGACGCTTGGGTTAGCACGTAAAAAAGTACCATGAGCTTCTAATACTTCAACAAATTCCGGCCGAACTGTCGCCCGGTCAAAATCGAAATAAATAGTATTTTCCTGGCGCAGAGCTTCCAGTTTCTGACGCATTTGCTCAGCAGGGCTTACTACTGGCTCTGCAGTTTCAACTTGTACAGTATCGGTGACCTGCTCAGTAGTTCCTGAGGTGCGGGCATCGTCAGCAGAAGTTGATGACGTTGAGCTACAGGCGGCTAATGTCATCACAGGTACTGCGACTAATAAAGCCTTTAACACTTTGTTTAAATTCATTTTTGTTGTCCTTAGTAAGTTAACCACGTTTTTGTTTTATAAAAAAGGTGACCAGGCTGGCGATTTAACCTGTCCATCTATCGCCGGCAGTCGGGCTTTAAAGCGTCCATCCATTGAAACCAGTGCCAACACCTGCGACGAGCCGTGCATAGTGCTGTATATAATCATTGAACCATTTGGCGCAATACTGGGTGATTCATCCAGATTGGTCTTGGTCAGTACCTGTAAAAACCGGCTTTGCCGATCCATTTTCGCAATATGATACTGCCCCTGAGTCCGGTTCACCATAACAATAGTGCTGCCATCAGGACTATAGGCGCCTGCCAGATTCATTTCACCCTCAAAAGTCAACCGTCTGGTGGTACCTGTGGCTAAATTTACGCTATATAGCTGGGGATTGCCACCTCTGTCCGAACTGAACACCAGCTCCTTACCATCGGGAGACCAACTTGGCTCAGTGTCGATCGCCCGCTGATTAGTGATCCGGCGTAACGCCTTGCTGGCGATATTTAAGGTATAAATCTCAGGGTTGCCGTCTTTAGACAAGACCAGCGCCAGGCTTTCACCATCTGGTGACCACACCGGTGCACCATTAATACCCGGGAAAGTACTGACTACAGTACGCCGGCCACTATAGATATCCTGGATAAAAATCTGGGCCTGTCGCCGCTCAAAGGTAACATAGGCCAGCTTGGTGCCATCTGGTGACCAGCTGGGCGACATTAACGGCTCTTTCGAACGCAGCAATATTTGTTCGTTAACACCGTCATAATCCGCTACTACCAGCTGGTAAGGGAATTCATGATCGGGCCGTACCAGCACATAAGCAATTTTAGTTAAGAAGGCACCACGTTCACCGGTAAGCTTTTCATAAACAATGTCGCTGATCCGATGGGCATACTGGCGGAACTGGCTGCCATTAATGGTGGTTTCCCGGCTATCCAGAACGTGTTCGTTGCTGGTAACCAGTTTACCGGCATTAAGCATTTGCGAACTGGGGCCACTGTTGCCTTTAAGTACATCTATCAGCTCAAAACTTACGGTATAACGGTCAATGCCAATCTCGTTAATCTGCCCCATGACAATGGCTTCAACGCCTTCACGCGCCCATGCCGCATAGTTTATCTCACTCACTTTAGCCGGCCGCTGCGGCATTTTAATGTTAGCAAGCGGACTGAACTTGCCACTGCGCATCAAATCGGCAGCAACAATCTCGGCCAGATTTTCGGTTGGCCGGGTGGTGCCATTAAAACTGAAAGGTAAAATTGCCACTGGCCTGGCAGAGTCTATACCTTCAGTAATCACAATTTCTAAAGAGGCCCGGGCCAGTGCCGGGAAAAGTAAAATTGTCAGGATTAAGGTTTTTTTAAGTAAATTAGTCATCATTAAAATTCTGGTGCCACCGTTAAAGTTATATCTTTCAGTTGATTATAAACATCAGGGTCAGTAGATACCGGCAAGGTTCCTGCCCGGTTTACTGCTCGAATGGCGGCGTCTGCTACCTGACGGTCACCGCTGACATAACGTACGTCTGTCACAAAACCGCTGGTTGCCAACCTGATATTAATCCGGGCTGTTTTACCGCGCATGTTTTCATCTACTAATAAATTACGCTGAATAGCATCACGGATCATCGCCGTGTAGCGCTGCACTTCCGTAACCGCTTGCTGAGCCCGGGCCTGGCGCCTCGATTCTGCTTCTTTAGCCAGTTGTTCCTGCAGTTGCCGTTCACGTTCTGCCTGTTCTCGGGCTTCCCGAGCTTTGCGCTCCCGCTCTGCCTGAGCTTTAGCCGCCTCTTCTTCAGCCTGTCTGCGTTTTTCCTCGGCAGCTTTAGCAGCAGCCTCTGCTTTTTTCTGCTCGGCTTCGCGGGCTTTACGAGCTTCTTCCGCCTGCTTAGCTTTTGCTGCTTCAGCCTGCTGCTGCTTTTGTGCTTCAGCGGCTGCAGCCTTAGACTTACGTGCGGCTTCATCTGCCTGGCGTTTCTGCTCAGCAACGCGTTTTAACCGCTCTTCTTCCGCGGCTCTGTTGCGCTCCGCCTGCTTAGCTCTGCGCTCTAGGGCGGCAATCCGATCTTCTTCCGCTTTTTTAGCGTCGTCCCGGTTCTTCTGAATTTCAGCAATGCGCTGCTCTAACTGCTTGCGATCAATTGCGACCGCCTCTACCGGCGCAGGATTAGCTGCCACCGCCTGTTCAGTGCTGACCGACAGTTCAACTGTTTGGCGCTTAAAACTGATGTTGGCGCCAAATATCAACAGCAGCACAATGGCAACATGTAATGCCACCGACATTGCTAACGGAGTTGTCAGTGCTGGTTTAAGCTTATCAAACTTCATTATCAGTCATTAAACCCACTGCCGGCGCGCCGGCATTTTTTAAAACATTAATCAGGCGGATAACGGCTTCATAACTCACCGCTTTATCACCTTTAACAATTACCTGAGTACCCGGTTCAATCGTCAACCAGCTCGCCACTTCTACCTGCAGCTCTGCTGAGGTAAAAGGCCCTTGCTGGTTACCGTCTTTCTCAAAGTAATACAAACCATCACTGTCTACGGTAGCTACTAACGGAGTTTTGCCTTCTGTCATCTGGGCAATAGGTTCAGCCGCCGACTTTGGCAAATCTACTTTCACCCCCTGAGTGATCAGCGGGGTAGTAACCATGAAAATAACCAACAGCACCAGCATAACATCAATGTATGGCACCACGTTTATTTCGGCCATCATCCGCCGTTTTTTCCGGACGTACATCAGGCAGCCTCAGTACTGGTAACAGCCTGGCGATGCAGGATATTAGAAAACTCTTCAACAAAATTGGCATAACTGCTTTCCAGCAACTCAACCTGATGCGAGAACTTGTTATAAGCAATAACGGCCGGTATAGCGGCAAACAGGCCTATCGCAGTAGCAATCAGCGCCTCGGCAATACCCGGCGCCACCATTGCCAGGGTAGCTTGCTGTACCGCACCCAATGCAATAAATGAATTCATAATGCCCCAGACGGTGCCAAACAAACCGATATAAGGGCTGATTGAACCGACTGTCGCCAGAAAAGGTAAATTGGTTTCCAGCCGCTCTACTTCGCGTGATAAACCAACCCGCATCGCCCGCTGTGCGCCTTCCATTATTGCCGCAGGTTGCTGGCGGCTGCTTTTATGCAGCCTGGCGAATTCTTTGAAACCCGCCCGGAACAGTGCCTCTAAACCTATGTTGCTCTGGCGGGCACTGACTTCGGCATATAGCTTCGATAAGTCTATCCCGGACCAGAATTTATCTTCAAACCGCCTGGCATCGGCCAGTGCTTCTTTCAAAACTTTTTTCCGTTTAAAAATCATACTCCAGGAGGCAACCGACATACCTACCAGAATTAGCATCACTGCCTGCACCACAATACTGGCATCGAGTAATAAATGAAGAATGGAAATTTCACCTGACACGCGTTAACACCTCTGCAATTTCGGCCGGCATTGGCCGGGCTTTCATGGCCTGCTTGTCAACACAGGCAACTTTAATTTCAGCCTGACAAACCAACTGGGCCGAAGCATTATAAATTTGCTGGGAAAAAATCATACTTGCTGACTTTAAGGTACTGATTTGACTCGATACCGTCAATAATTCATTAAAACCCGCACTTTTTTTGTTATCCATTAAAACCTGAGTAACAACAAAGGCGATATTGTTTGACAACAATATATCCTGCTCAATACCCAGGGCCCGTAACCATTCGGTGCGGGCTCTTTCAAAAAATTTCAGGTAATTAGCGTAATAAACGATGCCGCCGGCATCTGTATCTTCATAATACACTCGTATTGGAAATTCGAAGCTTTTCTCAGACATTTATAATCACATCTTAATTTACTGCGTATGATAATTAGCCGGGTTGCCAAACTCAATGGCTAACCGCTGCAGGAGCTAACTATATTTATTTAACGCCTGCTATTGCATTGTGTTCAGAAGGCAGACTCTGATACCTCCCTTAAGTTCAATCAACTGCAAATCTGGTGGTTTTACTTCAAGGTATGCGATGTCGATACTGCTACCGTTACCTAAACCATGCCGAAACCATAAAAAAGCTATAAAAAGTAATCCGAGCTATCATCCACATTTAAACTTAATCACAGATGAATAAAGGCGCGCTTTACATTAGCGCCAGCTAACTGCTTAATTAAACAACAACACCAGTCAGCGTAACATTAGTTATTCTAATGCCTAAGTTCTAATTTTTCTCGTTTGAAGTAATTACTCGAACTCTTTAACATACGCTCCGTGTTCTGAGCTAGCGCAAAGGCAAGGTAAGAGCGTTACCCTGTTTAGTAAAGTTCACTGCGCAGTATGACTGATAGCTAAGGTTAGTTTTGCTGCTGTTTAAACATGTTCCCTGGATTTATGAAGCACTCCTTCAACTTGTTGCTTTGCCCGCTCCCTGAGCGGGCTTTTTTTTGTCTACCCGTCCTACTTTAAGCCGCAGCGGTGTTGGCTGCGTTCTCTCATCACCAATCGCATAGGTAACTATGCTCATGGGAATTCGTTTACTTGCCGCCTACCTGCAGCGTAAAGTAGTTAGGGTATACTGTTCTAACTGGTACTGCAGCGTTGTTGCCTGCATTAAAGTCCCACACTCACATAGTCGACTATGCTCGTATGGCACTTTAATTTGCCGCCTAGCTGTAGCACCAACTAGTTTGCGAATACGATGCGATAATTCATTCTGATTTGGGTAAGTCGAAGCCGAAGTGCTGATAAGCGCGGGGCGAGGCTATCCGGCCTCTGGGAGTGCGCTGAATAAAGCCCTGCTGAATTAAAAACGGCTCTATTACATCTTCAATAGTTTCTTTTTCTTCACCAATCGCCGCTGCTAAATTATCCAGCCCGACCGGGCCGCCCATAAACTTATCAATAATGGCCAGGATAAGTTTACGATCCATATAATCAAAGCCCTCTGCGTCAACGTCTACCATTTGCAGAGCCTGGCCGGCAATTGCCACTGATACCGTACCGTCAGATTTAACCTGAGCGTAATCCCGTACCCGGCGCAGCAAACGGTTAGCAATGCGTGGCGTACCGCGTGAGCGTCTGGCTATTTCTGTGGCTGCGTCTTTTTCTAATTGCAAATTCAGGTATAACGCAGAACGCTGAATAATATCGCTAAGCTCGTCCACCTTATAAAATTCCAGCCGCTGCACTATGCCAAAGCGATCGCGCAGCGGTGAGGTTAACGCCCCGGCGCGGGTGGTAGCGCCAATAAGGGTAAAGGGCGGCAGCTCCAGCTTGATCGAGCGGGCAGCCGGCCCCTCGCCTATCATAATGTCCAGCTGATAATCTTCCATTGCCGGATACAAAATCTCTTCGACAACCGGGCTCAAGCGATGGATCTCATCAATAAACAACACATCGTTTTGTTCAAGGTTGGTTAGCAGCGCTGCTAAATCACCGGCTTTTTCCAACACCGGGCCGGAGGTGCTTTTAATATTTACCCCCATTTCGTTAGCCACTATCATCGCCAGGGTAGTTTTACCAAGACCCGGCGGGCCAAATATCAGCAGATGATCCAGTGGATCGCCCCGGCCTCTGGCTGCCTCGATAAAAATAGCCATTTGCTCACGAACATGCTGCTGACCGGTATAGTCGGCCAGACTTTTTGGCCGGATAGCCCGGTCTATTACTTCATCTTCACGGGTCGCGTTGCCCTGGATCATTCGATCAGCTTCAATCATCTTGGCTATATCATACTTTTAAGGGCGGCCATGATCAGTTGTTCACTGCTCATGTCGGCGCGTTTAACTAATTTTACTGCTTTGCTGGCCTGAGCCTGCGAGTAACCCAAGCCAAGTAAAGCACCTAATGCATCTTGTTCTGCACTGGCGGGCGGCGCAAAAATCGCCTCTTCACCAGCCAGTGTCAGTTTGTCCGTTACCGGCGTAGCGCCGGTGCCCCAATCTTTCAGGCGATCGCGCATTTCAATTACCAGGCGCTCGGCAGTTTTTTTGCCAACGCCCGGCAATTTTACCAGGGTGGTGATGTCATCATGCAGCACACAATGGACAAATTGCTGGGCAGTCATCCCGGACAAAATAGTCAGTGCCAGTTTCGGCCCTACCCCATTAGCTTTAATCAGCTGCCGGAACAAGCTGCGTTCTGTGCGGGTAATAAAACCATACAGCAGCTGCGCATCTTCCCGCACCACGAAATGTGTGTATATGGTCGCCTGGCTGCCTGGCTCTGGCAGCTGGTAAAAGCTGGTCAGGGGCAACTGCACTTCATAGCCCACGCCGGCCACGTCCAGTAAAATATCCGGTGCCTGTTTTTCCAGTAAAATACCTTGTAAACGTCCAATCATCAGGCTGTTCTTCTTGTTAGTTGGTGATGAATTAACTGGCCCGGTCGGTTCAGCGCAAGCGGCGGCGTACCGTTTTGCTGGCCTGGCCAGCTAATGCCACTAAGCTTTGCTGAGTATGCCCGTGACATAAGGCCACTGCAAGCGCATCGGCCGCATCAGCCTGCGGGCTGGCACTTAGCTGCAACAACGAGCGCACCATATGCTGCACCTGGGCTTTGTCAGCTGCGCCGGTGCCCACTACCGCCTGTTTTACCTGACGTGCTGAATATTCGAAGACCTCCAGCCCGGCATGTTTGGCGGCAACGATAGCGGCGCCGCGGGCCTGCCCCAGCTTTAATGCTGAATCTGGGTTACGGGCCATAAACACCTGTTCAATAGCAAACACGGTGGGCTGGGTTTGGGTAATGATTTCAGAAATGCCATTAAAAATACGCAACAACCGCTCTGGCAACTCATCAGTGCCCAGGCGAATACAACCACTGGCCAGATACACAAATTTGTTGCCTTGCTGGCGCACCACCCCATAGCCGGTCAGGCGGCTGCCCGGGTCAATTCCCAGAATAATATTCACTGTTAGCCATGCTCGCCAAGCAGTTCATCACTGATCTCAGCATTATGGTAAACATTCTGCACATCGTCTGAATCTTCCAGCATATCGATCAGCTTGAAAAAGCGGCCAACATTATCGGCATCAACCTGGGCCCGGATAGACGGGATCATATCTATTTCGGCATCATCGGCAATAAAACCAGCAGCCGTTAAACTGTCTTTAATATCGTTATATTGCTCCTGGCTGGTGAACACCTCAATACTGCCATCTTCATGGTTTTGCACATCTTCGGCCCCGGCTTCCAGCGCCGCATCCAACAATGCGTCTTCATCGACCCCGGGGGCAAACAACAGCACCCCACGCCGGGCAAATAAGTACGAAACCGAGCCCGACGTACCCAGGTTGCCTCCATTTTTGCTAAAAGCATTGCGCACATCAGCAACCGTTCTTTTATTATTATCGGTCATGGTTTCAACAATAATAGCGACCCCATTCGGGCCGTAGCCTTCATACACCAGCTCTTCGTAATTTTCACCTTCGGTCGCACCGGCACCACGTTTAATTGCGCGGTCGATGGTGTCACGCGTCATGTTTTCAGACAGGGCTTTGTCTACTGCCAGCCGCAAGCGCGGGTTGGCGCTGATATCAGGATTGCTGCGGGCTGAGACGGTTAACTCTCGAATGATTTTGGTAAATATTTTACTTTTTTTGGCATCCTGGCGGGCTTTACGATGCTTCATGTTCGCCCATTTACTATGGCCGGCCATATTTAACTCCTCGCTTAGGGCAAAATGCTGCGACAACTCATTATGGTAACGAGCGTTGTCGCAGCTTTAAAACTGACTACGAATTACTGCTTCCTGACAACCTGAATACTTAGCTCTGCCAGCTGAGTTGGGTTAGCTTCACCCGGCGCATCAGTTAACGGACAAGCAGCAGTAGCTGTTTTAGGAAACGCCATTACGTCACGAATAGAGGTAGCGCCGGTCATCAGCATTACCAGCCGATCTAAACCAAAAGCCAAACCGGCATGTGGTGGCGCGCCAAACTTCAGTGCTTCCAGCAAGAAACCAAACTTCTCCGCCGCTTCGTCATCGCTGATGCCAAGCAATTTAAAGACTTTAGCCTGAACGTCAGCGCTGTGGATCCGCACTGAACCGCCCCCCAATTCAGTACCATTTAGCACCATATCATAGGCATTAGACAATAAATTAGTATGGTCAAGCTCAGCAACTGGTGTGGCTAAAAACGCAGCGGTATCCAGTGGCGAGGTAAACGGATGATGCACCGCGGTATGGCTGCCATCATCGTTTTCTTCAAACATCGGGAAGTCGACTACCCACAGTGGTTTCCAGCCGGGTACTGTCAGCCCCAGATCTTCACCCAGTTTCAGGCGTAACGCACCCATCGCTTCACACACCACTTTATAACTGTCAGCACCAAAGAAAATCATGTCGCCGTTCGCTGCAGCGGTGCGCTCGAGAATGCTGCTGATAATATCGGCCGTTAAAAACTTAGCAACCGGCGATTGCACGCCGTCAATGCCGGCACTAAGGTCATTGACCTTCATCCAGGCCAGGCCCCTGGCACCATATATCCCAACAAAACTGGTATAGTTATCAATGTCTTTACGCGATACCTTGTCGGCAGCTGCCGGCACTTTCAGCGCCACTACCCGGCCTTTCGGATCATTTGCCGGGCCGGAAAATACTTTAAACTCAACGTCTGTTACTAAGTCTGCAATATCGACAAACTGCATCGGGTTACGTAAATCAGGTTTATCAGAGCCGTATAAGCGCATCGCTTCATGGAAAGTCATTTGCGGAAATTTACCAAGGTCAACGTCCAGTTGTTGCAGGAACAACTGCTGGACCATTTGCTCGGTCACTGCCATTACCTGCTCAGCACTCATAAATGACGTTTCGATATCAATCTGGGTAAATTCAGGCTGGCGGTCGGCTCGTAAATCTTCATCGCGGAAGCATTTTACAATTTGATAGTAGCGATCCAGGCCAGACATCATCAGCAATTGTTTAAACAGCTGCGGGGATTGCGGCAAAGCAAAAAACTGGCCTTTATGGGTGCGGCTTGGCACCAGATAATCACGCGCGCCTTCCGGGGTCGCTTTGGTTAAAATCGGGGTTTCAACATCAAGAAAGCCATTACTGTCCATAAAATTACGAACAAAACTGGTTACTCTGGCCCGAAACTTCAGGCGCTCGCTCATTACTGGCCGGCGTAAATCCAGGTAGCGGTATTTAAGGCGCTGCTCTTCACTGTTGTCGTGGTTAAAATCCAGCGGCAGTGGCGCGGCTTTATTTAGAATAGTTAAACCACTGGCATATACTTCAACTTCACCGGTGGCCATATCGGCGTTAATTTGTGATGCTGGCCGTAACCGCACTTCACCGGTTACCTGAATACAAAACTCGTTACGCAAGGTATAGGCCAGCTCAAACAACTCAGTCAGATCCGGGTCACAAATTACCTGAACCATACCTTCACGGTCACGCAAATCGATAAAAATAACGCCACCGAGATCCCGGCGCCGGTTAACCCAGCCACACAATGAAACCTGTTGCCCGGCATGTTGGGCATTTAAAAAACCGCAGTAATGGCTACGCATTAACCCTTCCTTCTATCTCGTTGGTCAGCCGCTGTAAAATGACCGTCAATTATATAGAAATAGCGCTTAATGTCACTGCCCGTTCACGAAAACTCTCGTTCGGTAAAACTGTAACCATTCTTACCCTGCTGCTTCGCCAGGTACATTTGTTTATCGGCTTGTTTGAGCAGGTCAGAACTGCTGGTGGCATCATGTGGAAAAATAGCAATGCCAATACTGGCACCTAGCCGGACTTCGCCAAATGTCAGTTGTAGCGGCTGACTTAACTGATACAGAATTTTCTCGGCGACAATAGCCGCATCATCGCTGTGCAATAACGCCGTTAGCAACACCACAAATTCATCGCCACCCAACCGGGCCACGGTATCACTGGTGCGCACGCATCCTTGCAGCACGCCTGCAAATTTCAATAGTAATTCATCACCAGCAGCATGACCATGCAGGTCATTAACTTCTTTAAAGCCATCAAGATCGAGAAACAGCACGGCTAATATTTCATTTTGACTGCGGTGTTGCTCAACTGCCTGCTCAATCCGTTCTTTCAGTAAATTACGGTTTGCTAAGCCGGTAAGGTCATCATGGGTGGCCATATAACGCATTTTATGTTCGGCGTTACGGCGCAGGCCGACTTCGCGGCGTAAAAATAAATTCCAGATCACAAACGCAGTTAACAACACTAAAGTTACTGCCACCACTTGCCAGACTATCTGTAGCAGTCGTTTACGGTCTATGCCCTGGGTAATTTCAAAATCAAACCAATACTTATAAATTTGCGCCCGCTCAGTGTCGCCAATGCTGCGCAAGCCTTTGTTTAAAATATCGACCAGTGGCTGATAATCACTGCGCACCGCGACCAGCGATGGGTAGTCAGGTAAATCATCAATCAGTTGCATCCTTAAATTTATGGCGCCTGATTGTTTTAATGCCCGGCTCCCCGCTTCAACCGAATCAAGCACAAAATCGACCCGATTATTTTGTAGCAAGCGGATACCATCATTTAAATCGGTGAGTGTTACAACCTCAACTTCAGGCACTGAATCTGTTAAATAATGCTGCGCCAGCTGATAATCCTGGAAAACAGCAACCCTTTTGCCTTTCAGCTGCTTTACAACTGAAATATTTTCACTATTAATATGGCTGATCAAGGCCCACTGCACCGTCCAGAAGGGCTCGGTAAACAGGGCATATGCATTGCGTTCAGCTTTAGGCGATACATTCGCTACCAAATCCAGCTTTCTTTGTTCCAGCTCGCTCAGAATACTGTCAAAATCATCATATACCTTCAGCTCAAACTCAATATCCAGCCGCTCTGCTAAAATTTGCAGAATTTCATTAGTCAAACCGGCAACATTGCCATTTTCATCAACAAACTCCATCGGCGGCCAGTTACTGATAATACCTACCCGCAGTGGGCTGTGCTGTTCCAGCCACGAGCGCTGGGTCGCTGTCAGCGGTATTTTATTTTTAAAGTCGGCGAAGTAGCTATGCTCGGCCAGCTTTACCCATTTTTTTTCAATATTGATTAGTTCTGCCAGCGAAATCTGGTTAAAACCCTGCCTGATTTGTTCTGCCAGTTCCGGGTTATCAACGTGGGTTAATGCATAAAGCGGTGCAAAAATCCGGCTAGCCGGTGCCACCACAAAATCAGTTGCCAGGTTAAGCTGATTCAGACGAGTGTCTACTACCACCTCTGAGCCGAAAAAGCCTTCTATCTCGCCATCTAACGTTGCCTGGGTCATTGATTCCAGAGATGGATAACGTCGGAACGTTACATCAGGATATTGCTGCTGTAACTCAGCCAGATAACTGGCATTATTATAAATACCGATGTTGCCGGCGAACTTGCTGTCTAATACCGGTAAATCACTGTTTTTTAACCTGTAGAATGCGGTACTGAAACTATATAAATGATACGCCTTAGCCAACTGCGGATTCAGGCTTGCAAGGGCAGGAAAACCAATGTGAGCATCGATCCGCTGATTCGCCAGATTAGTCAGACTATCATCTGAATTATCCGGCACAAATGCGATACTGGTACCGGTTTTCTCGGACCATAAACGCCATAAGTCAACCAGTAAGCCGGTAGCTTCGCCCTGTGACGAAACATGCATATAGGGTTGATTTAATACAGACAAGCCGAGCAGTAAGGTGTCAGCATTTGCGCCTCTGAAACCGAGCCATTTGCGTTCCAGCTCATTCAGGGTAGCAACAGACACTGCTGCAGAGTATTGGGCTAACCTGGCATTAAGCGGCGAGTTTAACGGTACGCCGTATACCAGTTGAATGACCTTTAACGGCAGCTTTTTATAAAGCGGAAATTGATTGTTCAAATTCTGATAGGAATCATAGCGCGGAGGTAAACGGTCGAGTCCGGCAAAGGCTTTCAGTTCTCCGGCCAGCGCTGCATCGTACATCAGAGTAACATTCGGAAATTTGCGCAAAGGAACTGTGGGTAATAGCCGGGCAAGCGTAGGGACATGACTGGAGTTTTCTACCACCCCTATGACATAAGGAGTTAAATCTTTCAGTGATTCCACCCGCAACAAATCACGGTGCACAAACACATTACTGTAGATCGTAATATTTATGCTATGCAGGTTGTAATTTTTGGCGCGCTGTTCGGTAAACGCCATGCCGCCATGCAGGTCAACCTCGCCGGCATCTAACAGGGCCATGGTTTCTGGCCACTCAGCCATCACAAATTCAATTTCAAATTGCTGCTGGCGGGCGATTTCACGCCAGTAGTCAACAATCAGGCCGTTCGGCTGGCCTTGCTCATCAACAAACATATAAGGATAGGTATCGTTGCTTAGCGCAACTCTCAGTCTGTCCGGGCTGGCCATTGCCTGTGCAGCAGTGATAAAACACAACAGCAATGCAGCAGTATAAAATAAACGTCTGATCATGTGTTTAGACTGATAGTTAGTGTCATATCGTTGTACCCTTCCTGTCCGCATTGGTCAAGATAAGCAAGGATCATTATCAGCATCTTTATGTTCTGACTATTTTGTGTTCTGGCTAGCTAGTTTGCTTTTGGCGGCTTGCAACAAATCAGGTAAACTAGGCGCTTAATTTTTACCGCGCTTTTAACCCGTTCCTGCGCAGCACTGGTACGTAAAGTTTATGCAAAAAGACCATATTTATGCCGAGCCGTTAGCTCAGATCCAGGACTTCCGGTTTGATGACCAGGTTGCCGAAGTTTTTCCAGATATGATTCAGCGCTCTATTCCGGGCTATCAGACTATTATTCAGACAATTGGTAAACTAACCGCACGTTATCAGCAAGCCAACAGCAATTTTTATGATTTAGGTTGCTCGCTAGGTACCGCCAGTCTGGCGATGCGCCGTAATATCAGCGTCAGCGGTGCCAGGCTGATTGCCGTAGATAACAGCAAAGCGATGCTGGAACGATGTGAACGGCATCTGCTGGCGTTTCGCTCTGAGGTCCCGGTTAGTCTGGAGCTGGCAGATATTCGTGATATTGCCATTGAAAATGCCGCTGTAGTGGTGATTAACTTCACCTTGCAATTTCTGGCACCGGAGCACCGTGATACCCTGATCAACACTATTTACCAGGGCTTAAAGCCCGGCGGCGTGCTGATATTATCGGAAAAGTTTGTTGCCCACAGCAATACCACTAATGAACTACTGGTTGATTTGCATCTTGATTTTAAACGGGCCAACGGCTACAGCGAGCTGGAGATAAGCCAGAAACGTTCTGCCCTGGAAAACGTGATGAAGCCCGATACGCTGGCACAGCATCAGCAGCGGTTGCAACAGGCTGGCTTTAGTGAGCAGAGCTTATGGTTTCAGTGTTTTAACTTTTGCTCAATGCTGGCAATTAAATAAGCCAGCGGCTAAATACAGGGATATTCAATGCTCGATTTCAGCCCCTTTTACGCTAAGTTAGCCACCAACAAGCTGCATAACTGGTTGCAAACACTGCCGGCCCAGTTAGCTGACTGGCAGAAACATGCCTTACACGGTGACTTTAAACAATGGCAAAAAGTAATTGCTAACCTGCCCGCAACCAATGTCAGCACCGTTGAACTGACCAATGCAGTGCAGTTTGGCGACGCAACAGATATCAGCGCCGGCGAAGCAGAACGGATCCGCTATTTACTGCAGCAACTGAAACCCTGGCGCAAAGGCCCTTTTAACATTCATGGCATCGGGGTTGATACCGAATGGCGCTCAGATTTCAAATGGGACCGGGTATTACCGCATATCAGCCCTTTAGCCGGCCGCACTGTGCTGGATGTTGGCTGTGGCAGTGGCTATCACTTGTGGCGAATGCGAGGTGCCGGTGCCCAATTTGTGGTTGGTATTGACCCGTCGCAGCTTTTTTACAGTCAGTTTCAGGCAATTAAACACTTTAACCCGGACCCGGATGTTAATCTTATTCCGGTTGGCATCGACGATTTACCACCGCTGGCGCAGTTTGATACGGTGTTCTCAATGGGCGTGTTGTATCATCGGCGCTCGCCAATTGATTTTTTGCAACAATTAAAGCAACAGCTACGGCCGGGTGGTGAACTGATCCTGGAAACCCTGGTGGTTGAAGGAGATGAGCAGCAGGTTTTAGTGCCGGGTGAGCGCTATGCCAAAATGCGCAACGTATGGTTTATTCCGAGCACCAGGGCGTTGTGTCACTGGTTAAGCAGGCTTGGCTTTAAAAACCCAAAAGTTGTTGATTTAAATACAACTAGCCTGGCAGAACAACGGGCGACACCGTGGATGGAAAATGAAAGTTTAATTGATTTTCTCGACCCGACTGACCATAGTAAAACCATTGAAGGTTATCCGGCGCCGCTGCGCGCTGTGATTATAGCCACTGTTTAAACAGATACAGGATCCGGTTCGCTATGCCCTATCGCCCTCGCTCAACCCTGGAACAATGGCGCATTTTACAGGCAGTTGTCGATGCCGGTGGCTACGCTCAGGCAGCCGATTTATTAAATAAGAGTCAGTCTTCACTCAATCACGCCGTGGCTAAATTGCAGTCGCAATTAGGAGTAGAACTGCTGGAAGTGATTGGTCGCAAAGCCCAACTTACCGATGCAGGCGAAGTAATGCTGCGCCGCTCAAGGGTATTAACCCAGCAAATTGAAGATCTCGAGCTGTTGGCCGACAATATAGAACAAGGCTGGGAACCGGAAATCCGGATTGCGGTAGAGCTTGCCTACCCGAAACAATACTTGTACCGCGCTCTGCAAAAATTTTATCCACAAAGCCGCGGTAGCCGGGTGCAGATTATTGATACCGTATTAACCGGCACCAGTGAAGTTATTGTCCAGAAAAAAGCTGATCTGGTTATTGCAGGTGTGGTTCCGAAAGGATACCTGGGGGAACCCTTGTATGTCAGCCGTTTTATCCCGGTGGTAGGCGCGAACCATGAGCTGGCCAGTCTGCAACTGCCGGAACAAAACCAGCTCAGCCAATATCTGCAGATCGTGATCAGAGATACCGCGCAAAAACCTCTGGAAAATATCGGCTGGTTAAAAGCCGAGCAACGCTGGACAGTTGACAACTTCGTTGAGGCCATTGAAATATTACAACTGGGTCTGGGCTTCTGCTGGCTGCCGGATTTTGCTGCAGCCGAGGCACTGGCCAATGGCAAGCTGGTTCAGATCCAACTTAATAATAGTTCAGAGCGACTTGTACCTATGTCGCTGTTAACCCCACAGGAAGAGACATTGGGGCCCGGCAGCAAACAATTACGCCAATTAATTCTGGCTGAACATTTTAAATAGGGATCTCTATGCAAACTAATGAAATAAGCAAACTGATGCAGGACGCAGCCCGGGATGCGGTGGCCTATGTCGCAGAACAACATCAGCTTGAGCTCGATTTTAGCCTGGTCAGTCTGAAAAAGGTTGACGCGATACTGGTTGCGTTACATCAGCATGAGCAGCAGCAAAGCCATTCCGCTGAGTTGATATTTACCCTGAGTAACATTTTGGGTGCTTACGTTGGTGAGATTTTTATCAAAAACTATGGCGGCAACTGGCATAACAACACTGCAGATGAGACTGCACCTTACATTTCAGTGCAGCTATCTGATAAAGAATTTCCATTTGCATCAGTCTGTTACCATAAAATCACTCAGGACGAAACGGTTAGTATCGCCAACTATGTAAAACAAGCCGCTGCAAATGTCATGCAGTAATGCTTTTGTCGGCGCCTTTATACAGGTAAAATACGCGCCGATTCCGCCAACCAACTAAGCCAATCGAGGAAAGCCGTGAGCGAGCAAAACACATCTTTAAGCTACAAAGACGCCGGAGTTGATATAGATGCCGGCAACGCCCTGGTAGAACGGATTAAAGGCGCGGTAAAACGCACTACCCGTCCGGAAGTCATGGGAGGCTTAGGGGGTTTTGGCGCCTTATGTCAAATTCCGGCAGGATATAAAGAGCCGGTGCTGGTATCTGGCACAGATGGTGTCGGTACCAAGTTGCGGCTGGCCATGGATTTAAAACGTCACGACGGCGTTGGCATCGACTTAGTTGCTATGTGTGTTAATGATTTAGTCGTGCAAGGTGCCGAACCGTTGTTTTTCCTTGATTACTATGCGACTGGTAAGCTTGACGTTAATACCGCCTCGGCAGTGGTAGCTGGCATTGCTGAAGGTTGCGTCCAGTCAGGTTGCGCTTTGGTTGGTGGCGAAACTGCTGAAATGCCGGGCATGTACCACGGTGACGACTATGATATTGCGGGCTTTTGCGTTGGTGTGGTTGAAAAAGCTGACATTATTGACGGTAGTAAAGTAACAGCCGGTGATCAGCTAATCGCGCTGGCCTCATCGGGGCCGCATTCCAATGGTTTTTCATTGATCCGTAAAGTGCTGGAAGTCAGCGGTCAGTCGGCAGATACTCTGCTGGAAGGTAAAAGCCTGGCAGACCATTTACTGGAACCAACCCGTATTTATGTCAAAAACCTGTTGGCGCTAATCAAGCAAATGCCAGTGCATGCCCTTTGCCATATTACCGGCGGCGGTTTCTGGGAAAATATCCCGCGGGTGTTGCCTGCAGATACCAAAGCGGTGATCAACGGTAACAGCTGGCAGTGGCCGGCCATTTTCAACTGGCTGCAGCAGCAAGGTAATATCAGTCGTCACGAAATGTACCGCACCTTTAACTGTGGTGTCGGCATGCTACTGGTTGTGCCTGCTGATCAATTAGAGCCGGCATTAGCCAGCTTACAGGCTGCCGGCGAAACAGCCTGGCACCTTGGCGAAATTCAAAGTGCCGCTGCCGGTGAACAACTTGTCATTATTAACGAATAGGGCTATCGATGAAATCTATAGTAGTACTGATTTCAGGAAATGGTTCTAATCTGCAAGCAGTAATAGATGCCTGTGCCAGCGGTTTTATCGCTGGCCGGGTTAGCGCGGTTATCTCCAATAAAACGGCAGTATATGGCTTACAACGTGCAGCAGAAGCTGGCATTGCCAACCATGCGCTGAGCCATAAGAACTTTGCCAGCCGCGATGCATACGACAAAGAATTAATGACGCTTATTGACGGCTACCAACCAGACCTGGTGGTGCTTGCAGGCTTTATGCGCATTCTTACCGCCGGCTTTGTCAGCCACTACAGCGGAAAATTATTGAACATTCATCCGTCTTTGCTGCCGAAGTACCAGGGATTAAACACCCATCAGCGGGCAATTGATGCCGGCGACAGCGAACATGGCTGTAGCGTGCACTTTGTCACAGAGCAACTTGATGGTGGGCCGGTTATTTTACAAGCTAAGGTACCGGTATTCCCCGGAGATGATGCCAAAACAGTCGCGGCCAGAGTACACGAACAGGAACATCAGTTATATCCACTGGTTATTCGCTGGTTCTGTCAAAACCGTTTACAACAACGCGGCGATAAGGCATGGTTAGATAATAATTTATTGTCGGAACAAGGATATGCAAACGATGAGGATGAATCTTAAATGGCGCCTGCTGGCGTCATTACTGTTGACCAGCCTGCTTACTTATTCCGGAATAACTCACGCTCAAACCGAACCTGTTACCACAACGGCTGATCCAGCTGCCCAGTTTCGCCAATTTAATGCTGAATACCTGGTTTACCGTGCCGGCAAAAAGCACGGTGAGGCTAATCGTTACCTCAAATTCAGTGATGATCGCTATAAAATGGGCTACAGCAGTGATATCAGCTGGCTTATTTTCAGTGACAAACGCCAGGAAACCAGTGAATTTCTGGTTAGTAATAACCAAATCCATCCCCTTAACTACATAATGAAACGTCAGGGCACCGGCCCGAGTCGTCATTATGAACTGCATTTAGACCCAACCCTGCAACAATTGCTGGTAGGCAAAAAAAGGGAGCTTAAGGCTGACAGCTGGCAGGATAACTGGCTGGATCCGCTGAGCTACCATCAGCAACTGGTATTGGATTTGCGCGCCGGTAAAACTGAGTTTTTTTATGAAGTGTTAAACCGTAACGGCAATAGTAAAACTTATCACTATAAAGTGGTAATGGAAGAACCACTGGCCCTGCCCTATGACACAGTGCGTACCTTACGGATCGCCAGAATGGACGATCCGGAAAAGCAAGTTTACGCCTGGGTAGCACCCGAGCTCGACTATATGCTGGTACGCTTATGGCGCGGTGAAGATAATGTCGAACAATTTGATGTGCAATTACATAAACTTGAGTTCACCAGCCCAGAGTAATTAGCCTTTACACCCTGCCAGCGCCGGTATTGTCATTGCCAATAACAATATCGGGCGCGGCACATTTTCTGTTGTCCCGCCCTCTTTAGCAAAAGCCTGCATTAATCAAACTGAGCCATCCGGCTGCCCTGCTGCGTATATGGCAATAGTACATTTTGTTTGTAGCAATTTACTAAGAGAAAAACCGGATATCACTTGCAACTTTTTCCAAAGCAATCTAAGCTTAACCACTAGTGGTCTGACCTCTTATTGGGAGTTAACAATGAATGTGTTCTTTTTAGTGCTTGCCCTCGTCGTGGCAATTGGTGTGTTAGCGTACTATCGCGCCAGCTTAACAATGTTTACGGCTGCTATTGCTGCGTTATTAGTGGTTGGTAGTCTGACTGATACTGCAGGCATCATAGCCTGGCTGATATTTTTAGCCGTGGCACTGCCCCTAAATATTGCCAGTATTCGTCAGCAATATATTACCAAACCGGTTTTGGCCGTATACCGCAAAATTATGCCGGAAATGTCGACCACTGAAAAAGAAGCGATCGATGCCGGCACCACCTGGTGGGAAGCAGACCTGTTCCGTGGCAACCCGGACTGGCACAAAATGCATAACTTCCCCAAGCCAAGATTAAGTGCTGAAGAGCAGGCATTCCTCGATGGCCCGGTAGAAGAACTACTGGCAATGGTGGATGACTGGCACAGCACTCACGAACGTGCTGATTTATCGCCTGAAGTATATGACTACCTGAAAAGCAAAGGCTTTTTCGCTATGATCATCGCTAAGAAATACGGTGGTCTGGAATTTTCAGCCTATGCTCAATCTTGCGTACTGCAAAAGCTGACCAGCAAAAGCATGATGTTATCAAGCATTGTTGGCGTTCCTAACTCGTTAGGCCCGGGCGAGCTGTTACAGCACTACGGCACTGATGAGCAGAAAAACTATTATTTACCACGGCTGGCTAAAGGCCTGGACGTCCCTTGTTTCGCCCTGACCAGTCCGGAAGCAGGGTCTGACGCCGGCGCCATTCCGGATTTTGGTATTGTTTGTAAAGGCGAGTGGCAGGGTAAAGAAGTGTTGGGTATGCGCCTGACCTGGAACAAGCGTTATATTACGCTGGCTCCTATTGCTACCGTTTTAGGCTTAGCCTTCAAACTGTACGACCCTGAAAAATTACTGGGTGACACAGAAGAGCTGGGTATTACCTGCGCATTAATTCCGGCCAATACCCCGGGCGTGAAAATTGGCCGTCGCCATTTCCCGTTAAACGTGCCATTCCAGAATGGTCCAACTCAGGGCGATGATATTTTTGTACCGCTGGATTACATTATTGGTGGCGCAGCTATGGTCGGCCAGGGCTGGAAGATGCTGGTAGAATGTTTATCAGTTGGCCGGGCCATTACCCTGCCCTCTAACAGCACCGGTGGTATTAAAGCTGCAGCAATGGCAACCGGCGCTTATGCCCGTATTCGTCGCCAGTTCAAACTGCCTATCGGCAAAATGGAAGGTGTGGAAGAAGCCATGGCCCGGATTGGTGACTATGCTTATATGGCAGATGCCTCAACCACGATGTCGGTTGGCGCTATCGACTTAGGTGAAAAGCCGTCAGTTATTTCAGCTATTACCAAGTACCATATGACCGAGCGGATGCGCATCGCGATCAACGACGCGATGGATGTCCACGGCGGTAAAGGTATTTGTATGGGGCCGAACAACTATCTGGCCCGAGGTTATCAGGGTGCACCGGTAGCGATTACCGTTGAAGGCGCCAATATCTTAACCCGTAACATGATTATTTACGGTCAGGGGGCAATTCGTTGTCATCCTTATGTACTGGCTGAGTTACAAGCCGCGCAACTGGAAGACGAAGGCGCTGCGGTAACGGCCTTTGATAAAGCAGTATTTGGCCATATTGGTTTTGCCATCAGTAATTTCTTCCGTACCTTCTGGCTGTCGTTAACCGGTGGTGTGTTCAGCCATGCACCCTATAACGATGCTACTGCCAGATACTACAAACAAATGAACAGGTTCAGTGCTGCTATGGCCCTGATGTCTGATGTAGCAATGGCCACCCTGGGTGGTGAGTTAAAACGCCGCGAGCGGATCTCAGCCCGTCTGGGTGACATTTTAAGCATGTTGTATTTAACCTCTGCCGTGTTAAAACGCTACAACGATGAAGGCCGTCAGGTCCAGGATTTACCCTTAGTACAATGGGCTTGTGAAGATAATCTGGCCAAAGCACAATTGGCGCTGGACGAGTTATTTGATAACTTCCCTAACCGCTTAGTGGGTATAGTGTTAAAACGCATTGTATTCCCGTGGGGCCGCACCTTGCGCAAAGCGTCAGATAAAGTAGAACATCAGGTTGCCCGAATTATGCAAACGCCATGTGAAGCACGTTCACGCTTAGGCTTGCATTTATACCTGACTGACGAACCTGGCAATCAGTTAGGCCGGGTAGAACAGGTACTGCTGGATGTTCTGGCTGCTGAACCTTTATTTGATAAAGTAACGAAAGCAGCGAACAAGCGTATGCCTTTCTACCGGTTGCACGAAGTTGCTGACTTAGGTCTGGAGCTTGGGGTAATCAGCCAGGAAGAAGCCGCCAAACTGCGCTTAGCTGAAGAAGGCCGCTTATTTGTGATTAATGTTGATGACTTCGAGCCGGAGTATCTGGCTGCTGATAATAGTCTGACTCAGCAACCCAATGGGGCTGATGCCCTGAATGCAGAACAAAGCAAAAAGACTAAAGCGGCTTAAGTTTAAAGTTATTAGTTATTAGTTAAGTAAAAAGGGCCAGTCTGCAGACTGGCCCTTTTATTTTAAAGCTTGTTAAGAAACACTACATACTTTACTTATTAAGCTGCTTACGACGCAGTAACAAAGCCATACCAGCAAACATCAGTAATGCTGTAGTCGGCACTGGTACCTCAACTGCACTTACCGTAAAGTTTAAATCTGCGGTGTTAACATCGATAAAGTCATTAGCGAAATTTAGCGCGCCAAATTTTTCAGGGTTAAAGCTTAACAGGATGTTTCCCGTCTCTGTTGCCAGAAAACTGAATGTCGCTAACACAAAGCTACTACCTTGTAATCCGGCCAGAATCGACTCGTCAGCAAAAAAGTCAGCGTACTCCTCAAGATACAGAGCACCACTGCTTGCATCATGATCAGCAAACGGACTGCTACCGAAACCATCGTCAAAACCCTCACCAAAATGCCAGTCAAGCAACGAAATAGCTGAAGACGAATAAAAAATCTCAGCCCAGAAACCGCTCAGTGTTTCGGTAAAGTCACTGACAGACAATGTCACAACAATGGTTTCACCGATTTTATAATCGCTACGCTCAGTATCCAGCTGAATTAACGTGGCGTGGCTTAACCCGCTGAACAGTATACCTAGCGCAAGTAAAATTGATTTCATTTTGTTATTCTCCATTAATTATTAAGGGGTTACACAACGTGGCAAATCACACAGCGTAGTCATTGCTCTGATGTCACGCTGATCAACACGGCCATCGTTATTAAAATCTAAACTTAGCGATAGCTCACCGCCTTGTCTGAGTATCTGTTGAAACAGGCTGATATCGTTCCGGTCAATTACGCCATTCTGGTCAAGATCAGCGGCCCGGAAACTAGCCGTAAGCTGCAACGATACAATTACCGGATCATGATCAGAGGAGCGATAAGCATCCGGAGCATAATAATCAAAAATTTGCGACTCAGATTTAGACTCAGTGTTATAGTCCAGTGCTATTGCTTCATCAGCATTGATATTCCATTTGGCAGCGTCAGCCACTGCATCCAGTGCGTGCTGATTTAGCAATGCATGATCCAGCGAACCGGCCAGGCCCTGGAACACATAGCCATAACTGTCTGTCTTACCAAGTGCTTCAAACACATTATAATAACCGGCTGCTGCCAGAGTGGTAATAGGGTCTTCTTTGGCATAAGCATTTAAATCGCCGATAACCAGCGCCGGAATATCAGCGAAGTGTTCATCAGCAAAAACACCGATTGCCTCTGCCGCACGGGTCCGGCTCAGGTTACAGTTACCCTGACCATCACCGCTATCACCATCTGCAGCTCCACAACCTGAACCTTTAGATTTAAGATGGTTAACCATTACTGCGAATTCAGCGTTATTTTCCAGCAAGCGGAAACGCTGCGCTAACATCGGCCGGTTCCGGTTGTCGTCAAATAGTGGCTGACCACTATTGTCCAGTGCTGAATTCTCAGAATTAAGTAAACGTGCAGACTCTGCCGGGGCCAGTAAATCTGCCCGGTACAGTAAGCCAACAGTGATTGCATCAGTACCAATAGGGCTAACGGCTGGTTGCACAAACTGCCAGTCAGCCTGGCCACTAACTTGCCTCAGGCCTGTGACTAAATCAGCTATGGCAGAGGTGCTGGTAAAGCCATCATTTTCCAGTTCCATTAAGCCGATTACGCTGGCATCCAACCCTGCTAAAGCTGCCAGGATTTTGTCTCTCTGCCGTTCAAATTCAACAACCGTATCAGCTCCACGAGAGGTTGGGAAACCGCCACCAGCGCCGTCACCATTAAAATAATTCAGCACATTAAAGCTGGCAACTTTTACGTTACCGTCAGCCAGTAAAGCCGGTGCAGCGCTTCTTGGATTATCCGCCAGAATAGTTACCGGTGCATTCGGCATAATCCGGTATTCATTAAATGAGTAATATAAAGTACCGGTTAGGCCAACAACGGTATCGCCTCCCCGTACCGGATTAGCCGCACTTAGTGCCGGTGCAGGATAAGGCACCAGCGCCGGATTCTGCACTGTGCTGTTGTCATCCAGAATAATCCGGTTCAGCTTATGGGATGCAGCCAGTGCAATAGCCTCTGCACCCGGTGCCACAACCTGGGTAGGCGTATAACGACGGCCGTTAGCTAAGGTAAGCTCGCCGAAACGGCCCAGGGTAAAGGTTTCATTTACTGTTAACGGCTGGGAAAAGCCGACCAACATGCCTTCATGGGCTTCCCAGTAAGCCATATCAGGCACTGGTAGCGCTAATTCAGTAGCCTGCGGCAGTGCCGAGGTACCACAATCAACGGTAGCAGCAATGCCGGTAAGCTGGGTCAAGGTAAAGAATTCAGCCACGTTGGCCTGCAGTCTTACCCGCTGGCCGGTGGCAACTGTCAGCTCGCTACTGCCAGTGAATACAAATACCCCTTCTGAAGTCATCGGGTCGTTGTCTTCCTCACCCGGCGCTGACTGAATGGTAAAGCCACGCAGCCCTGGCAGGGTTTGGCTAACAACGGCTTCAACTACCAGAGTCTGGCCCACTAGCGGACTTGTGTCGCCACTCCCCTGGATTTGATGAATTGGTGTAAATGGCGCACCACAGCTTAAATCAAAATCTGGCTCTGGCTCTGGATCAGGTTCACCCGGGCCACCGCCTTCACCGTTGAACAAGCCAATATCACTAAAATCATCTTGCGCGAAACCCAACCACTGATCTGCAGGCTCAAAAGCATCAAACGGATTAGTATCGTAGCTAACTGCCGCACGGCGTAAGGTATCATTTGCAGTAGTTATATCACCTGAACCCCAGGCTGAACCCGGGTCAACACCCACCTGGCCAATACTGTCTACCACCACACCACTTTTGGTCAGGGTAATGGCATCGTCACCGTTCCATAAGCCTGAACCGGTTGTCTGATCAGCCAGTGCCACTAATTCTGCAGAAGCTCTGGAAGAAGCAAAGACATAGGTTGCGCCAGCTGGCAGTTCACCATTTAAAGCAACACTGAAACCAGCGCTGGTACTACCGTTAAAAAATACATTGAGCCGGTAATCTGCCAGATTTAATGTCGCATCGGTAGGATTATAAAACTCCAATGCTTTATTGTTACTTGAGCCTTCGACATATTCGGAAATAAAGAGTTCAGCATGAGCTGCGGGGGCCAGTAACAGTGCAATACTGGCGGCTAAGATCGTTTTTTTCATCTTGGTTCCCTGAGATTATTGTTATATAGACAAATAAACAAAGCGCGCTACGATAGCGCCAATTTATGTCACTTTCATTAACCTTTTCAAAAAACAATCAACTTATTATTTTACATCTATGCGTCAGCTTTTTTTACTGGGAAACCGCAGGGTTTTCAGGTTTACTAGAAGCCTTAAATCAAAGGAGTTTTTCATGTTTAACGTTAATCAGTATTTTGATGGCAAGGTCGCCTCTATCGCTTTCGCTGGCGAAAAACTACCCGCCACAGTAGGTGTAATGGCCCCCGGCGAATATGAATTTGCTACCAGTCAGCATGAAGTAATGACCGTAATTAGCGGTGCTTTAACAGTGTTGCTACCGGGTAAAACCGACTGGCAAACTTTTAACAGCAGCCAGCATTTTGAGGTAGAGGCTAATGTTAAATTTCAGGTTAAGGTAAACCAGGATACCGCTTACCTTTGTACCTATGCATAATAGCCACAAATAACCCTTATTAAGAGCAGCCTATGCGCGGTATGCGAAGTACAGCTAAACAACCTGAACCCCTGAAGCGCGCTGAGGCAATGGATCTGCGCCAGACTGTGGCGACACTCTGGCCTTATTTAATGGCGTTTAAGGGCCGGGTTTTATTGGCGGTACTGGCCCTGATCGCTGCCAAAGCGGCCACCCTGGTTATGCCCTGGGCATTAAAAGAAATTATTGATGCACTCGACGCCAATATCAGCGCTGTTGTGGTGCTGCCTGCCGCCATGCTGTTGTTATATGGCGGCTTACGATTTGGCTCGGTGTTTTTTGGTGAGCTGCGCGACGCGCTGTTTGGCCGGGTAACCGAGCATGCCATGCGCCAGATTGGCTTAAAAGTGTTTAAGCATCTGCATAGCCTGGAACTGGCATTTCATCTCGACCGCCAAACCGGAGGCATCAGCCGGGATATCGAGCGCGGCAGCAATGGCCTCAGCTTCCTGATGCGCTTTCTGATGTTCAACATTGTACCAACCCTGTTTGAAATCCTGGCAGTGGCGGTTATTTTCAGCCTGCTGTTCTCCCCCCTTTATGCGGTTATTACCGTTATTGCAGTGGGGCTGTATATCTTTTTTACCGTAACCGTTACCGAGTGGCGCAATAAGTTTATCCGCGAAGCAAACCAGGCCGACAACACCACTAACAGCAGACATGAGCCAGATCAACCCCTAATCAGCAAAAGCCGTCTATGCTTTAAACAACCGGTAAAATGAAAGGAGGCGCTATGCCACTACAACAACTAAAGCATAAATTAATAGTTCAGAAAATGCAGTTAGAGCGCCAGTTAAGCGCTATTCATCATGATTTTCAGCAAGGGCGCAGCGCTGATTCGGCCGAGCAGGCCGCCGAGCGGGAAAACGAGCAGGTGTTAAATTCTCTGAAGCACAACGCTGCAGAAGAGCTCAGGCAAATTAATACTGCGCTGCAGCGGATAGAACATGGCGACTATCTGCAATGCAGTCAATGCGGTGAAGCCATTGGTCTGGAGCGGTTAAATGCGGTGCCCTACACCAGCTTATGTATCAGCTGTGCTAATACTGCAACGCAGTGATTTCTCAGCTGTTATTCATCTAACTTCCAACGTTGCCGAATTTGCGCCAGGGTGCCATTTTGTTGCAAAGTAGCAAATGCCTGGCGGTAGCGCTGGCGCAGTTCGGCGTCGGAATTACGGTTAAAAGCGACACACAACGGGTGATTCAGCTCAGCCAGCTGAAACACTTTACTTAGTTGGCTGGGATCAAAACCAAGCTGTTGCGCCCGATAGTGTATTGATTTTTCAACACTTATCAGTATGTCTACCCGGTTTCTATATAACATGTTCAGCGCATATTCCGGGGTAGAGGTACGCAACAGTCGTGGTAGCCCCTGTGCCGTTAAATATTGATCAGGGTTAGATGCGATGCTAACCGCAATATGGTACTGCCTTAAATCGTTCAGAGTATCCAGCGGGCGCTTGATGTTGTCTTTCAGTGCCCAGAAAAATAATTCTTCATTATCCAGCTCCGCCACACAATCAAACAATTCAGCACGCTCGGGGTTAAACGACATCGAATAAATAAGCACATTATTATTGGTTTCCGCCTCATAATAACTGCGGCCCCATGAATTAACTTCAAACTCCGGCGTATCGCCGGTAACAGCAAACAGCGCCTGCACGACGTCAGTGGCGTAACCACCTAAACTGCCATCACTGTTCTGCATCTGATAATAGCTGCGATATTCTGTCACTACTCTGATATTAGTTGCTGCCAGTGGCATACTCATTAGCAAGCTAAGCGATAGCAGCACTGCCATTATGTTGTTAAAGGACATACATTTATCCGTTTGCTAAATACCAGTTATAGCCTAGCTTAATTGTTAAATGAACTCGAGGCTGAAGTTGCTACAACCCAAAATATAATTGGCCGCGACCATGCCCCCTCTGGCAAATGGCGTTGTAACTGATATGCTAACCCGCATTATTCATAAGCAGGAAAACCTCATGTTACTGGCAGTGTTAGCACTACTTTCTGGTTTAGCATTACTGGTCTGGAGTGCCGATCGTTTTGTTGATGGCGCCGCGGCGGCAGCGCGTTTTGGTGGCATGCCACCACTGCTTATAGGCATGTTGGTAGTTGGCTTTGGTACCTCGGCGCCGGAAATGGTGGTGTCCGCCATGGCTGCCGCAGACGGTAACCCTGCCCTGGCACTGGGAAATGCTTATGGCTCTAACATTACCAATATTGCGCTGATTATCGGCTTAGTTGCTCTTATTAGCCCGATTAATGTCCACTCGCAGGTCATTAAAAAGGAACTACCCCTACTGCTGGCGATTACCCTGTTTGCCGGCTGGCAGCTGTTTGACCATCAATTAAGCCGGCTTGATGCCTGGTGTTTGCTGGGCGTATTTGCTCTCGTCATGGCCTGGTCTGTGTGGCAGGGTATGCGCAACCCACAGGATGCAATGGCAGCCGATGTTGACACTGAGCTAAGCGCAAACAGCATGACCTTAAAACAAGCGCTGTTCTGGCTGGTGCTGGGTTTAGTACTGTTAATTATTGCCTCCCGCTTTCTGGTCTATGGTGCGGTGTATATCGCGCAGGGCTTGGGGGTAAGTGACTTAGTGATTGGCTTAACAGTAGTAGCTATTGGTACCTCTTTGCCAGAGCTCGCCTCATCATTAATGGCGATTAAAAAGGGCGAGCACGACATTGCGCTGGGTAACATTATTGGTTCTAACCTGTTTAACACCCTGGCTGTGGTGGGTATCGCTGCAGCAATTGAGCCGATGGCGGTCGATGCAGTGGTGCTGAGCCGCGACTGGACCTTAATGTTTGGTTTAACCGTTGCATTGTTAGTGCTGGGTATTGGCATTAAAAAAGCGGGCCGGATAAACCGGCTGGAAGGTGCCCTTTTACTGACGGTATTTTTTGGCTATACCGGCTATTTAATCAGCAGCGCCTTCTGATTTAAGCCACTTCAAACGCTGTGCGGCTTTTGCTTTGCTTATGCAATGCATTAGTCGCACAGAAAACTCTGCTTACAGTTTTTTGCAAACCTTGCTGTCCTGCTGTGCTATTACTTAAACCCTGTTAATAAAAAGCGTCAATAAAAAAATCCTGCTAAAAACCAAGGGACACTTATGTTTAAAACTAACAAACTGGCACTGTTGTGCTGCATCAGCATGGGGCTTAGTGCTTACACTATTCAGGCCAGCAGCGCTGGCGGCCAGACCCGCTTATTACAGCAACCTGATATTTCCGCTAATCATCTGGCTTTTGTTTATGGCGGTGATATCTGGTTAACCGATCGTAATGGCCAGAACCCACGCCAGCTTACCAGCCACCCGGCCAGTGAGTTTGCCCCAAAGTTCTCGCCCGACGGCAACTGGCTGGCCTTCTCTGCCAGCTACGATAACAATACCGATGTTTATGTTATGCCGGCAACGGGCGGCCCGGCCACCCGGCTGACCTTTCACCCTGGTGCCGATACTGTTAATGGCTGGAGCCCGGATGGCAAAAGCGTGCTGTTTGCCTCAAACCGGGAAATTGCCAACAGCCGCAGTAATCAGCTTTATAAAGTAAGTGTTGATGGTGGTTACCCCAGCAAGCTGATGGAAGCCGTTGCCTTTGAAGGCGAGCTATCAGATGATGGCAAAAAACTGGCATATCGCCCCAATAATATGGCGTACAGTGGCGCCAGTGGCTGGCGTTTACACCGCGGCGGCAGCACGCCGCCGGTCTGGATTATCGACCTGGAAAAACAGCAGCTGGAGAAAATCCCCCACCCTAATGCCAATGAATTTAACCCGTTCTGGCTCGGCGATACGGTGTATTTTTTATCCGACCGGGATAACACTGCAGTAAACCTGTTTCAATATCGCGATAAACAAGTTACTCAGCTGACGACCAGCAAAGACTGGGACCTGCGCAGCGCCGCCGGCCATGGCAACAGCATAGTGTATGAAGCCGGCGGCTTTTTACATCAGTTTGATGTTAACAGTGGCCAGAGCCAGCCAATTACCATTAATATCACTACTCAGTCGGCCCAGAAACGGCCGCAGTGGAAAGATGCCAGTAAAACCTTAACCAGCGCCAGGTTGTCTGCTACCGGCCAGCGGGTGGTGGTAAGTGCCAGGGGTGATATTTTCACCGTGCCGGTAAAAGATGGCAGCAGCCGCAACCTGACCCAAAGCAGCGGCGTGCGTGAATTTGACGGTTTATGGAGCCCGGATGGCAGCAAAGTGGCTTATATTTCTGATGCCGGCAATAAGCACCAGTTAGTATTAGAAAATCAGGACGGTTTAAGCAAACCTGAAGTGTTTGCATTATCTGACAGCGGCTATTTTAATCTGCTCAGTTTCTCGCCTGATGGTAACCTGATTGTCTATCACGACAATCATTTAAACCTGTATGCGTTTAACCTGAAAACCAAGCTCAGCCAGCAGCTTGATACCTCATTACGGCGGACCAATTTTAACGTTTCATTTTCGCCAGACAGCCGTTATCTGGCTTACACCGTATCGGGCGAAAACTATTTCAGCCAAATCAAATTGTTCGATTTTCAAAGTAATAAAACCAGCCAGATCACCGACGGTATGAGTGAAGCTGACAATCCGGTATTCACCCAGGATTACTTATACTTTACCGCATCAGTTAATACCGGCCCGTCGCAGGTAGGCCTCGATTTATCCACCCGCGAACGCCCGGTGCGCAAAGCCATATATGCTTATGTGCTGGCCAGTGATGGTAAATCACCGTTGCTACCGAAAACCGGCGATGAACCGAAAAAACCAGCGCCGGCTAAAGATGACAAGAAAGATGATAAAAAAGGCAAAGATGACGATAAACCGGCAGTAAAACCGGTAAAGCTTGATCTTAATGGCCTGCAGGATCGGATAGTGGCGATTCCGGTGGCTGAGCGCAACTACGATAATTTAACAGTGGCCGACGATGGTGCGCTGTTTTATCTGGAGCGGACTCAGCCGGGTAGCAGCAACGAACTGCCGGGCACTGATGGTCGCAATAGCGCCACCCTGTACCGCTTCGATTTTACAGAGAAAAAAGCCGAAAGCGTTAAGCAGGATCTTGCCAGCTACAACTTAAGCAGTGATGGCAAAAAGATCTTAATGATCAGCATGCCAAATAAACTGGAAGTCGGTGATGCCAAAGCCAAACCGGAAGCGAAACCGGTAGCACTGGCCGAAGTACGCAGCTTTGTTGACCCGGCCAAAGAATGGCAGCAGATTTTTGATGATGCCTGGCGCATGCAGCAAGAGTATTTTTACGATGCCAATATGCATGGCATTAACTGGCAGGCTATTTATGATAAATATCAGCCAATGCTGGCTCACGTGCAGCGCCGGGAAGATTTAAACGACGTACTGGTGCAAATGATTGCTGAACTGCAGGTTGGCCACAACCGGATTGGTGGTGGCGATGTGCATCAGGAAGGCAGCAGTAAAGTCGGTTTGTTAGGTGCTGATTTTGCCATCAGTAATGGCAAATATCAGTTTAAAACAGTGTACCAGGGCGATCGCTGGAGCCCGTTCTTAAAAGCACCGCTTAATGTGCCCGGCGCCAGTGCCGAAGCCGGCGACTACTTACTGGCGGTTAATGGCCGCGAGCTAAGCGCCAGCGACAATGTATTTGCGCTATTGGATAACACCCAGGGTAAGCAGACAGTACTGACGATTGCCGATGATGCCCGCGGCAAAAACCGCCGCAATATTACCGTAGAGCCGGTAGCCAGTGAAAATCAGCTGCGCTTATGGCATTGGGTAGAGCACAACCGCAAACTGGTCGCAGCTAAAACCGATGGCAAGGTTGCCTATGTGTACCTGCCGAATACCGCCGATGGTGGCTTTTACTTCTTTAACCGGATGTTCTTTGCCCAGACCGATAAACCGGCGGTTATTCTTGATGAGCGCAAAAACGGTGGTGGCCAGGCAGCGAATTACATCACCGAAATTCTGGCCCGGCCGTTTTTATCCGGCTGGAAAGACCGCGATGGCCTGATTTTCACCACGCCGGGTGCCGGCATTTACGGCCCGAAAACCATGCTGATTGATCAGGACGCCGGTTCAGGCGGTGACTTCCTGCCCTGGTCATTTAAACGCCTTGGCTTAGGTAAAACCATCGGCACCCGCACCTGGGGTGGCTTAATTGGTATTGCTACCAACCCGCCAATGATTGATGGTGGTTTTCACGTAGTACCGTTCTTCCGCTTCTATACCCCGGATGGCGAATGGCGGGTAGAGAACGAAGGCGTAGCACCGGATATTGAAGTGGAACTGGACCCGATAGCGGTTAATAAAGGCATCGATGTCCAGCTGCAGCGCGCCATAGAGCACACCCTAAGCGAGCTGAAAGCCAACCCGCCGGCTGATCACAGCACCGCACCGGCGATGCCGACTAAGCTCGGTTTGTAATTTTCAGCCTTAAACACCGCTGCGTTGCAGCGGTTTTTTTTGCTGACAACAACATGGAATGCGTGCTTTGATTCGAGAAGAGCCAGCGTAATCATTTAAGGTTATGTAAATAAAATTTAAAAAAGGTTGCAAATAGCTTTCACTAACTGATTGACCGGAAGATCAACAATTTATACACTCCGCTTCGACCTATTCTACCTACAAGGATGTTAAATGCGTATCGTCATTGCGCTCGCCTTACTGACCTGTTTTAGCTGCGCCACATACGCCTCCAGCAAGGTTGTGCTTAGAGACAATAAGATCATCCTACCTAATGGTAATGTTTTACCCTTTGAAGCAGATTCGGATAAGCTTGTTGTGTCTAGCCAGCAATACGGCGATATGATCAATGTACAACACATGCAGAAAGGGCAACAACGAGTGATTGTTGAACTTCATAATGCCCCGCTTGTTCCGCATCTCAAGACGTTTAAACACACTATCAGCTCGCTTTCTCAGGCCAACATGTCATCGAGCTTCAGACAGCAGCAGATTGTGGTTGAATCAAGCCGATACACAAGAAAATTGGTTGAAGAGCAGCATTCCGCATGGTCAGCAATTCGTAATGTTGCCAATTCAGCCAAAGTGCATAAAAAACATAGTAAATTGCTGAACGCACTGATCATAGATATCGATGCACAACACATTGATAAATTGCGTCAGATACCAGAAGTAAAACGTGTTTCAGCACAAAAAATAGTATACAAATCGCTCACTGAAAGTGTGGCGATGGTCAACGCCCCCGCTGTCTGGTCATTACGGGACAAGAATTCACTCAGTGTGACAGGTCATGGTATCAACGTAGCGGTATTAGACACTGGAATTGATTATACACATCCAGCCTTGGGGGGCTGTTTTGGCGCAGGGTGTAAAGTCGTTGCTGGTTACGACTTTCACAATCAGGATAATGATCCTATGGACGGCGACGGCCATGGCACACACGTTGCAGGGATCATTGCGGCACAGACAGACAACTATAGCGGTGTCGCTCCAAACGTTAATCTGCATGCTTATAAAGTGTTGTCCGATGATGGTTCAGGATTCGATACGACAATTATTGCTGCGTTAGAATATGCTTTAGATCCGGATGGCGATCCAAACACAGACGATGCTATTGATGTAATCAACATGAGTCTGGGTGGCACGGGGGACGCCAATGATCCACTAAGCCGAGCGACCAATGCCGCGGTAGCAGCAGGCATTATTGTTGTTGTTGCGGCAGGAAATAACGCCGGCTTTGGCGATATCGCTACCAGCTCACCTGCATCGGCCGCAGATGCCATTACCGTAGCATCTACCACCAAATCTGATGATTTGTCTTACTTCAGTTCGAAAGGTGAATCTGCTCGCGGCGCGGCCCTAAAGCCAGATATTTCTGCACCAGGCAGCAATATTGTAGCGCCCTATCTTAATCACAACACCTCATCACTGGACGGCACCAGTATGGCCAGCCCCCATGTTGCAGGAGCGGCAGCCTTATTAAAACAGTTGTATCCAACTGCCAGCGTCGCCGACGTCCGCGGTATGCTAATGGCAGGCAGTGTTGATCTGGGGTTATTACCTTATGAACAGGGCGCAGGCCGGCTTGACATTGAAGCTGCGAGCCAGGCAACAATGTATAGTAAGGATGGCATCCTTGCTTTTGGGCAAATTGATACTCAAGCACAACATTGGCAGAGCACACTGCCTTTAACGCTTTACAACATCAGCAGTCAGGATCAGCCGATCAGCCTGGAATTAAGCGATAACTTTGCCGCCACCATGCCGCAAAATGTGACAATAAGCTGGCCAGACAACGATTATATTATCCCGGCCAATGGCTCATTGATTATTAATATCACCTTGGATGCAACGGATCCACAATCTGTTGTCTACCCTGAGAATGGCGCTTTCGTATTTACTGAGCGATTAATTGTACGGTCAATGCAACACGCCCTGACAGTACCCGTTACATTAGAAAACGCAATGGAAATGACTCTGCATATGGATGAAGCTGCCGGCGGATACTTATGGCTATATTCAGATGACTTTAGTTTTAATCGGAATTTTCAGCTAACTGCCAATACCCGACGCACAATAAAAGTACCGCAAAGCATGCTCACTGCGGTGCTAAATTATGATTGGCTTGAGCAGACAAAGTTTCCAGCTTTTGCCTTGCCGGAAAATACTACCGTATTTGCTTTTGACATCAGAAAAATTGACCCGGCATTCGATACAGATGTAAGTTTTACCCTTAATGCAATTGATACGTTTATAGGGTTTGACAAGCTATTGGATGCAAACGGTTTGGAATTAGGTTCTGATGACCTTAATCTGTCAAACAGTACCGATGGCAACGTTTATTTCGGGGATATTGGCAGTTATGGCTTTTTCTCATTTGGGTTTCCAAAAGTATACATCGGCTTCTCTAGCCAAAGCGAAATTACCCATGCAGACTACTCAACCTATGGTTTCCTGCCAAACCATGCAGAACGCGAAGACCAATTACGGGTGCTGAGTATTCAAAAAAATATAGACAGCTTCTCACCTGGTTTACATAGTATTACCGCCAGCTTAGACGCATTACGTAATATAGAAGTATTGCTCCCAGACTATGAAGTGGAGGGTAATCAGTCTGTTTATTATTACAACATTAACAGCGGTGGCGGCGGAATTATTGATATCAAAGAATCGGAAGCATCCGCCGTAATGGTATCAGTAATCCCCGAGCTTGCCATCCACAACCGCTTCAGTGTTGGGTTAGCTGAACCAAAAGAAGTATGGCACGATAATCTGATAACATCCCCATTGTTAAGGCCGACCGAGGGTTCGGGCATATCAGCAGATAGCCGCATGCTTAACTCTCGATTCTCATACTTATCAGACGATATTGACTTAGGTCACAGCGGCACTTTTTTTAGTGGTACTGTTTATTTTCAGAACGGAAGTTTACAGGTAGAAGATACTCAATATATGCCAGAGTGGTCTGTGGTACATGACATAAATCTGAACAGCTATGGTCGTGCGCCGACTGCAATGCAGTTTAGCTGGTTATGTGAACTAGAGATGGTTGAACAATACAATGTTTATCCAGAGCCAGGCGTAGTGATAGCAATACCTGAATTACCTTGCTCGCTGCCAACCTTGTCAATCAGCTTTAATAACTGGTTGCAAGGTGCGGTGTACCGCTCATCGTTAAACGCCGAAAAAGTGGATACCAATAACATCTTTATTGATGCCATCAATCGGGTAAGTGTGATTAAAGCGGGCAATAATGTTGATGATCAAATCGTCAATCGTCTTGACTCTCTTCTGGTTATTGATGCACCAAACCATGCCTACAACCTGCGCGCTCAAATGCAGCTTGGTACAGATGAATATATTGAGCTAATCAAATCAGAAGATCTAAGTAACGAAATGCAGGCAAGCTTTAGCCTGCCTATGTTTTTTGGTAAACATGTCGCTTCAGTCCGTATTATTTATGGTTACAATGAAGAATATTCACAAACATTAAATGGCCTGTTTATGCTTGGAGCCGACGCCGGAGATGGTGACGTTGACGGTGATGGTACCCCGAATATTGATGATGCTGATAATGATAACGATGGCATGCCTGATGGCTGGGAAGCACAGTACGGCCTTAATCCACTTAATGCCAGCGATGCCGACACCGACAACGACAATGATGGTTTAACCAACTTGCAGGAGTTTCAGGCTGGCACTCACCCTAATAGTGCTGACACTGATGGCGATGGCATGCCCGATGGCTGGGAAGTACATTACGGCCTTAATCCGCTTGACGCCAGCGATGCCGACACCGACAACGACAATGATGGTTTAACCAACTTGCAGGAGTTTCAAGCTGGCACTAATCCTAATAATGCAGACACTGATGACGATGGCATGCCTGATGGCTGGGAAGTACATTACGGCCTTAATCCACTTAATGCCAGCGATACCGACTCTGATATGGATAATGATGGCTTCACGGCACTGCAGGAATACCAGAAAGGCACTAATCCCAATGTAAGCGATAAGATAACTCCTCCAGCCACTCCGGTACCAGCCGATTCTGGTGGCGGCAGTCTGTCGCTGTTGTGGCTGATGTTGTTACTAATAACCATGTACAGACGGCAATTACTCAAAAACATACCTGCATACTGATAAAATATGTTTAAAAGCCGCTGCCGCGCAGCGGTTTTTTTATGTCTTGTTTCTGGCTAAAACAGCATAACCTATATTGCTAACTAAGCTGCTGGCGACGAGTTCGCCTTAACTTAAACCATTTCTCCAGCTCAAGCAGAGCAAATATCACTACCCCCACCGCCACACAAATTAAACCATGCTTAAACTGCAACGGCTCAGTATTGAACAGTTGCTGCAAATGCGGCTGATAGGTAAACAGCAGCTGCAAACCAAATACCAGAGTTACTGCCATTAATACCGGTTTAGTGCCCTTAATGCCCTGCAGTGACAACGATGGCCCCTGCATATAGCGGACACTGAACAGGTACCATACTTCCATAGCGACCAGCGTATTAACCGCCATGGTGCGGGCATAATCGACACTAAGTTGCTGAGCAATAGCCCAGTTAAATACCGCAAAGATACCAGTGGTAAACAGCACCGACACCAGTAACACCCGCCACAGCACAAATCTGGATACCAGCGCCTCATCAATTTGTCTGGGCGGGCGCTGCATCAGGTTATGCTCAGGCGGCTCAAACGCCAGTGCCAGCGCCAAACCAATAGAACTGACCATATTCACCCATAAAATTTGCAGCGGCATAATAGGCAGGGTTACCGCCAGCAACAGTGCCAGGATTATCGCCAGCGATTCGCCACCGTTTACCGGCAGAATAAAGGCGATCGCCTTTTTCAGGTTGTCATAAACATTACGCCCGGCTGCTACCGCCCTGGCAATGGTAGCGAAATTATCATCCATTAATACCATCTCACTGGCCTCGCGCGCCGCTTCTGTACCTCCCTGGCCCATAGCAATGCCAACATTGGCCCGTTTTAGCGCTGGCGCGTCATTCACCCCGTCGCCCGTCATCGCCACCACTTCCCCCTGCAGTTGCAGCGCCGTCACCAACCGCAGCTTGTGCTCTGGAGTAGCACGGGCAAATACTGCGGTCTTGGCAATACGATCTGCCAGTTGCTTATCGTCAAGCTTATCCAGCTCAGCACCGGTTATAACGATATCGCTGTTTGCCAGCCCGAGCTGGGCAGCGATTGCTGCCGCGGTGGCAGCATGATCACCGGTGATCATTTTCACCCGGATCCCGGCCTGCTGACAGCTGGCAATAGCACTGATCGCTTCCGGCCGCGGCGGGTCGATTAAGCCGACCAGCCCTAACAGCTGAACACCCGTTTCCAGATCCTGCTGATTTAACACGGTTTGCTGGGTGTCTAAGCATTTTATTGCTAATGCCAGTACCCGCTGGCCATCCCGGGCAATATGTTCTACCTGTTGTTGCCAATCAGTAATATCAAGGGCTGCGCCAGCCTCTGTGTCGCTGACATATACGCTGCTGCACAGTGCCAGCACCGCTTCCGGCGCGCCTTTAAGCAGGATGTAACCGCGGCCCTGATGATCACTGTGCAAAGTCGCCATATATTTGTGCGCCGCATCAAACGGAATTTCATCATGTCTTGGAAACTGAGCTACTTGCTGTACCCGCTCCAGCCCGGCTTTTTCTGCCAGCACCAGTAGCGCAGCTTCCATAGGGTCGCCCTGAATATGCCAGCTGTTATCGCGTTCTGTCAGCCGCGCGTCGTTACATAACAATGCCGCCCGGCACAGCCAGCTTAGTTGCTTGTTACTGCTGTTGATGTCGTCGTCAGTTGCCTCCGGATCTTCATCACCAACAGTGCCGGCCGGGCTATAACCACTGCCGCTAACGCTAAGGCGCTGCCCTGGTAACACTATCTGGCTCACCATCATTTCATTTAAAGTTAGGGTGCCGGTTTTATCAGAACAAATAACCGATACCGCCCCCAGCGTTTCTACGGCAGGTAAACGGCGAATAATGGCATTACGTTTGGCCATCCGGGTTACGCCAATGGCCAGCGCTACCGTTAGAATAGTCGGCAACCCTTCCGGAATAGCCGCAACCACCAGACTGACCACCGCCATAAACAGGTAATTTAATGAATAGTCACGCAGGTAACCCAGCACAAATACCAGTATCGCCATTAGCAACACAATCAGCGTCTGGTAACGGGCGAATTTTGAAATTTGCTTTACCAAAGGGGTGGTCAGGGGGGCCACACTGCTTAGCATCTGGTTAATCCGGCCCAGTTCGGTCGCAGTGCCCGTGGCCACCACCAGCGCCACCGCCCGGCCCTGGCTTACCAGAGTGCCGCTGTAAGCCATATTGCGCCGGTCGGCCAGTACCACGCTGCCAGCCATTGCCGCACTGTGTTTTGCCACCGCTACCGACTCGCCGGTCAGCGCCGCTTCCTGTACCTGCAAGTTAAACACCTGCAACAGCCGCATATCGGCCGGCACCTTGTCGCCTGCTTCTAAAATAACGATATCACCCGGCACCAGCTCGCTGGCTGGCAGCAGCTCGGTCACCCCGCTTCGCAATACCCGGGCCTTGCTCGACAGCATAGCGCCGATGGCATGCAAGGCTTTCTCGGCCTGGCCTTCCTGCACAAAACCGATAGTGGCATTAACCACAACCACCGCCAGAATTACCGCAGCATCCAGATATTCAGCCAGCAACCCGGCCAGCACGGCGGCCACCAGCAATACATAAATCAGTAAATTATTAAATTGGCGCAGCAAACGCCGCCAGGCAGCTAGCGGTTTTTTGGCTGGCAATATATTGGCACCGTACTGCTCGCGCGCCTGTGCTACCTGCGCTGCAGTCAGCCCTTGTTTTTGCTGCACGGTAAAGCGGCGACACAGGGTATTGGCATCCTGCTGATGCCACAACGGCGGTTCGACATCTGGCATAATCAGTCTTTGTTCACGCATACCAACATACCTTAGCAGTTAGCGCGCAGCCTTGGGCTGTTTAAGATCAATTATTTACTGACATGCAGCTTAATCACGGGTTTCTACCAGTCGAGTTGCACTGTAAAGTTCATTTCCAGCGGTTGCTCGGTGCCGGTTGGCTGAGCATTGATAGTGAGTTGGAAATTTCGCTGCGAGCTGGCATCCAGCGTACCAACATAGGAGATATAGCCATCGGCCTCCACTGCCCGCATATCAACTACCTGGGTTTGGCCAAGCAGGTTTTCATGCTGTACGCTCACTGTCGCCTCAACGGTAGCGTCCTGGCGGGCCTCGTTATTATCCTGGATAACCAGATTCAGCAAAGCAAGACCTGGGTTAGCTGCAATACCATACTGCCTGGCCATCGTATCGCTTAACACGTCAGCCCGACTGATACTGGCCCGCATAGTGTAGCCGTCAAACTCCATTACCTGTCCCAATGGCTTATCTGGCCCGGTTTGCTCGCCGGTTGCAGCGCTATCCGCAGCGCTACTGTCGGCGGCAGAGCCAGTGCTTTGTCCTGCCCGGTCGCAACCGGCTAGCAAGACTAATGAGGCCCCCAACATTAATGGCAGCCATAATTTACCGGTGGTGATGTTACGATAGGTGTGCATAGTCAGTTCCTTTGGGTTAGCTGCAACGAAAAAAGTGGTCATCCTGCCAGACAAACGCTGAAGGTTTATCTGTACCAACAATTTTCAATCAGATACTTTCGAGCAGATACTTTCGAGCAGATACTTTTCATCAGTAATTAAGCATAGCTGATAGTACGGCATGTTGCTGCAGACTATTCTGGTTATCCGTCAGCGCCGTTGTCAGCAACATCAGGCTTTTTCGCTGGCAGCCGCCCGGCTTTGCGCAGGGCATCGTGCAGCAGGTATTCAATCTGACCATTAACGCTGCGAAACTCATCATCTGCCCAGCGCTGCAAGGCGCTGAGCAGTTTGTCGTCTAAGCGGAGGGCGAAGGCTTTTTTTGCCGCTGCTTTTGTCACAAGCGCCCCTACTGGTATAAGCTACCGGTATTTAATACCGGCTGCACATGATGATCGCCACATAATACCACCAGTAAATTACCTACCATGGCGGCTTTGCGCTCGTCATCCAGCTCTACCACGTTACGGGCAGATAACTGCTCCAGTGCCGATTCCACCATACCTACCGCACCTTCTACAATTTGCCGGCGTGCTGCGACTATCGCAGCCGCCTGCTGGCGCTGCAGCATGGCACTGGCAATTTCCGGCGCGTAAGCCAGGTGGCTGATCCGCGCTTCCAGTACCTGTACCCCGGCTTTATTTAAGCGGGCCTGAATTTCATTTTTCAGAAGCTCAGTTATGTCATCAGTGCTGCTCCGCAGACTGATATCGTCATCATTACCAGCGTCATAAGCATAACTGGAGGCTAAATGGCGGATTGCCGACTCGCTCTGAATACTGACGAAATTCTCGTAGTTGTCCACTTCAAATACCGCTTCGGCGCTATCAACCACTTTCCAGACTACCACAGCAGCAATTTCCACCGGGTTACCGGCACTGTCGTTCACCTTCATTTTGCTGCTTTCAAAGTTACGCACCCTAAGCGACACTTTCTGCTTGCTATATAACGGGTTAGACCAGCGCAAACCGTTATTTAAATCGGTGCCAACATAGCGGCCAAATAGCTGCAGTACCGCCGACTGATTCGGGTGCACCATATAAAAACCAAACCAGCACACCAACACCACAATCGCAGCCAGCAGAAATATCGCTTTCACAACACCGGGTATTACTATTACTGCGGCCACCATCAGCAGTTGCAGCACCAACAATACGGCAATCATGCCAAAGCCATCTTTACTGTTAATCATTCGTTCCTTTAACATAGCCAACTCCACTCATTGTGATATTATTTTGATATCACTTTAATAGATATTTTCTAAAAGGCAAGAAAAAGCTCAATATTGCAGCGATTACAGCGCCAGCTGATTTTGACTATTGCATTCTCTACAATTGTAGACTAGCATCTCTACACCCGTAGACTTACTGTATGGTTAATATGTCTCTGTCTGATTTCGAACTGGAAGTAATGCAAATATTCTGGCAATTGAAGGAAGCAAGCGCACCTGAAATTCATAAAATTATTGAAAAAAAAAGAGCGGTAAAGTACTCAACAGTAAAAACAATTATCGATAGATTAGAAAAAAAAGCAGCGGTCGCTCGCAGTCGTTCTGAGGGCAGGATTATTTTTTATCTTCCCGTGATGGAAAAGCAAAATGTTCGCACTCCACTTATCAAAGAATTTATTAATAGAGTTTTCCTGGGGAAAAGCAGGCCTTTGGTTGCGCACATTATTGAGCAAGAACAACTAAGCATTAAAGACATAGAGTACCTGGAGTCGGTATTAAGAGAAAAGAAGAAGGAACTCAAGTAGATGTGGAGCTACTTTTTAGTCAATATTTTAATATTTATCAGTGCAATTTCATTAATGAAATTTGTAAAGCTATCAGCAACAGCCAATTACCTCATGTCGTTATTCGCTATTCTGGTATGGTTTATTCCTTATAGCCTTATTTCGGGCCTTATCCCTGGTTCAGTATTAGCCGAACCAATTATCGTTTCATTTACAAATAGCGCTTTGGCCGCTACTGCCGCTGACATTTCTTCTAAGCAAGTAAATATAGATTTCATAGTTAAAATGACGTTTAAAATACTGATTTTTCTTGGGTTAATTATTTTCACGTATCGACTACTCAGATTACATAACTGGAAAAGGAAACTGTTTTCAAGCAACGCTCTGATGCCTTTGCATAGTCTTACTAAGCAGCATGAGATCCCCGTTTTTTCTACAAAATATCATCTGGGCGGATATTTACTGGGAGTGCTGAATCCAATCATTGTCATCTCAGATAAAATACAAGAAAAGAGCCTTATTGATCTCATTATTGCTCACGAAAAGCAGCACTTAAAACGAAACGACAATCTGCGGCTTTTAATTTTGGAGTTTTGCTCATGCCTTTTCTGGTGGAACCCACTGGTTGGCAAAATGGTAGATTTGAATCGCTTTTATATCGAAGCACTCTGCGATGAAGAAGCCAGTAAAAAATATGGCAAAGATAAATATATCAAAGATCTATCATCTTTAACCTTATTTATTGGTTTACACAAAACCAGTCAGTTAGCTGCAAATATTGTATCTATTGAAACATCAACTACCTCCAGAATTAAGTTCTTAAAGGAAAACCGAAAAATGAACTTCAGCAACAAACTGCTTTTTGCACTATCAATCTTTGCAATGACCACCGCTATTTCATGGAACACACTTGCTACAGCAATTCCTGACATAGATAACAAACCAGCGCATGCAAACCCGGAAGAAATAGGTTCGTTATTAGCGTTTGACATAGATATTTTATACAACAGAGAAGCCTCAGGAGAATACCGCACCGAAGACAGGCACTCAGCTCAATTAGAGATTTGGTCAGAATTTGCAGAAAAAGTATCTTTCAAATTTAATGATAGCTTTTCATTCAATTATAAAGCGACAGATCTTGGTGACGTCATTTTGCTGGAGCTGGAACTGGTAGAAAATATAAATAACGAATCCGTCACAGTGGCCTCTCCCACTCTTCAGGTTGCTGTAGGTAAGGAGGCTGTTATTGAAATAGATAATCCAGGTATAAGCCAGAATGCATATCGGATAAAAGCGATTCCTTATAAACAGGCCAGGCCAACCGAGTAATCAAACCGGCACTAAGCAACAAGCTCGCGAGCTGCTAAATGCTGTGTTATGCTGATTTTACTCAGTTTAATCTGGCAGGGTTTACAACCTTATGAGCAGCTTTTCCTCCCTTTATCTATTTATAGAACGCACGTTTTTTGGCACCTTAAGCCGAAAAATCATTGGCAATATCAGCTTTTTAGCTATTTTCTTCCTGCTTGCCTTATATATGGCGTATCCGGCAGGCGGTGCTACCGGCAGCTGGTGGACATTACTGATTCTGGGGCTAAGTGCCTTTATTTTTACCATTGGCTATATGCATCATTTATTTGTGCGGCCGGTAAAAACTCTGGTAGCCGCATTGCATGACACTAACCGTAAAGGCACCGATTTAAACCTGCGCCTGCCGGCGTTTACCTTTGACGAATTCCGGACCTTATCGGAAGAGTACAACCAGTTTGTCGGCCAGCTGGGCGTGTTGTTGGGTGATATTCACCAGCAGGCCCGCGAAACCCATCAGGTAAACGAGCAGGTTTCCTCTGCAGTTAAAAGCACCCGCCAACATTTGCAGGATACCGAAAAACGTAGTGGCCAAATTCGGCGGGAAAGCGATCAGGTACTGGATAATCTGGCCGAAATTGTCCAGCATGGCGATGAGGTCAGTGCGGTATCCGGCCATGCCGTCGATAAAGCCAAAGTGGCCAGCGGCCAGATGCAGCAGTTAAGCAGCCAGTTATCCGGCATCGTTAAGTTATTAGATACCTTTGGCACGACTATCAACGGCTTGCATAAAAACTCGGAAAACGTGCGGCAAATTCTGGTGATGGTAGAAACCTTTTCCGACCAAACCAACCTGTTGGCATTAAACGCCGCCATTGAAGCCGCCCGCGCCGGTGATGCCGGCCGCGGTTTTGCGGTGGTTGCTGATGAAGTTCGCACCCTGGCAGCCAAGGTAAATGACGCTACTAAACAAATTTCTGGTTTTTTAAATGAAATGGAACAGCTGGTAGGTGAAACCCGCACCGAATCGCAAAGCCTGAACCAGCAGGCGCAGCAGGCACAACAGCAAATTGCCGACACCAGCAGCGAGTTTGGTCAATTACAGCAGGAACTGCAACAAGCCAAAAGTGGCATTCAGAATATCAGCCAGACCGTGCTGCAACTGGAACAGCGCTATCAACAAACTCACCAACATTTAAGCGCGATAGAAAAAGTGACCAGTGATGCTCACACCCAGATGGCATCTATTGATCAGGCAGCGAAAGACTTACTTAGCGGCACCGCCCGCACTCAGCAGCAACTGGGCCGCTTTGCCCGCAGTTAATGCTAACGGGCGGTTACTTGCGATTGCCACCACTGACGAAGCTCGCCGGCACTGCCTTGCAATAGTACCGGCAGCTCGCGCTTTTTAAGTTGATACTGATACATCGGGTCGTAGTAATCACTTAACAGCCGTGCTATCCAGTGGCGGTGTAAACTGATATCACCGCTGTGTTGTTGTACGTCTAAAGCCTGGCAAAGCATGGCGTTTAGTTCGCTGTAAAGCGCCCCCCCCAGCCTTTTGCGGATCCGCGCCATCGCCTGTTGCAACATATTACTGAACACAGTAAAACCATTATCGACATCAGCGGCCACAGCCTCTTGCAGTAAATCGACGATATAATCCTGCACGATCACCTCAATCCGTGAGGATAGCGGCTCGTCCAGCAGGATTAACGGGCTGCGTTGCATGGTCTGGAACAGCTTGTGCGGAATACTGCGCTGACCAATAAGCAGGCTTTCATCTTCCAGCAGTAAATAAGGCGGCTCAGCAGCCTGTACTCGCAACAACGCACTCGCCAGGTCGTTTTCAAAGCAGATTTGTGACGGTTGCGCGGCCAGTTTCCGGCCAAAGGCTGAGCCGCGATGATTGGCCAGCGCTTCCAGATCGACGGCGTTAAGTGTACCTAACAGCCGGGTTTTGCCACTGCCAGTCGGCCCTGCCAGCATAAGCACAGGCAAGGAACTGGCTTGCTCAATCGCTGTAATTGCTGCCTGGCGCAGAGCTTTAAAGCCGCCGGCCACCCGTGGGTACTCCACACCGCTTTCGGCCAGCCACTGCTGGGCAATCTGGGAACGTAAGCCACCCCGGGCGCAATACAACATGCCATGCGGCTGCGCCAGAGCAAAATTGTGCCAGGCCAGCACTCTGGCCGTTTTGGTTTCAGCCTGTACCAGCTGATGTCCCAGCTTAATTGCCGCCTGTGAGCCCTGCTGCTTATAGCAACGCCCCACTTCAGCGCGCTCTGCATCGTTCATTAGCGGTAGATTGCAGCTGCCAGCGAAAGCACCGCGGCTAAACTCCAGCGGCGCCCGCACATCCAGCAGCGGTATTTGCAGACGCAAAATATCTGAGTAATTATCTTGTTGCGGTAAATTCATTAAATATTACAACTTAAAATAGTCTGTGCCATGGCATTACTGCACAGCAATGCGGTGGCCAACACCCGGCGCCTGTAGCTCACCAATAGGTTGTAAAATCAGATCGTATTCTAAGGCCAGTTTAATCACGGCAGCCTCTGCCGCCGGGCTGACCGCCAGCAACAGCCCGCCACTGGTTTGCGGATCGCATAACAACGCCTGCTGTTCAGCAGACAGCGGCGATACTTTAGCGCCGTAGCTGGCAAAATTACGACCACTGCCGCCCGGCACACAACCCTGAGCGATATAGTCCATTACACTTGGCAGTACTGGTATCTGCGCACTGTGCAAAATGGCATTCAGCTTACTGCCCTCACACATTTCCAGCAGATGTCCCAGCAGCCCGAACCCCGTTACATCGGTCATAGCATGAATGCCATCCAGCTTAGCCAGATCTGCGCCGATGCGATTTAACTGCACCATAACATCAGACGCCAGAGTGGCATGTTCAGGCTGCAGTTTTTTCTGCTTCTGGGCTGTAGTTAAAATACCTACGCCCAGTGGCTTGGTTAAATACAGGCGATCGCCGGCCTGCGCCTGATCGTTGCGTTTTAAATGGCTGATAGCAACCCTGCCGCTTACCGCCAGGCCGAACATCGGTTCCGGCGCGTCGATACTGTGCCCACCGGCCAGCATAATTCCGGCTTGCTGACAAATATGACGCGCCCCTTCTAACACTTGTTGCGCCAATTCTGCCGGTAATTTATTAACGGGCCAGCCTAAAATGGCAATCGCCAGCAGTGGCTTGCCTCCCATCGCATAAATGTCGCTGATGGCGTTGCACGCCGCAATTCGACCAAAATCAAAGGCATCGTCGACAATAGGCATAAAAAAGTCGGTGGTACTGAGCAGTGCACTGCCATCACCAAGATCATAGGCTGCCGCATCGTCCTTATTGCTATTACCCACCAGCAGCTTAGGATCTGTGAAATTGATCTTAGTTTTAAGCATGGTATCGAGCACTTGCGGCGAGATTTTGCAGCCACAACCCGCACCGTGGCTGTATTCAGTTAATTTAATAGCAGAGAAATCAGACATAACAACACTAGGCAAAGACACAATAGCGCCAACATACCCAAAGCCTTTTGCAATAACAAGGGTTCTTTTAGCCGTTGGCAAGCCGCTAACGCACTATACTTAAGGCTATAAAGTCCAACAGCGCCATACGCTAAGGCCCAGCCAGTGGATAAAAAACAGATTCTCGACCGCGCTTTGCAACTGGCTGAGCAAATCAGCAGTCTGAAACGGTTAAAGGCAGCACTGGCCACCTTTAATAAACTGGGATTATGCCGCTAAGTAAAACAAAGGTTTCACTGTTCCCCTTTAGGCAGCAGAGCGCACTAAACTTTGCCTGGCCGTGCTTTAGCATTACACTGCTAAGCATCCCCCCTATTTAAGGAAAACTATGCTTAACCGTCTGCTCCTGATTTACGCCCTGCTGCTGGCCGGCATGGCATCTCCCAGCGCCGCTGCCGGCGGCGATAGTTACACTTACGCTAATTATCAGCAGGTAACGGTCAGTCACCTGCACCTTGATTTGGCCATGGATTTTCAGCAAAAAACCTTAAGCGGTTTCGCTGATTTACAGTTGAACTGGCTGGTGCAAGATGCAACCGAGGTTTACCTGGATACCCGCGATTTAACCATCGAGCGGGTGTATGGCAAACAGCAAGACGGCAGCTGGCAAACAGTGCCATTTAAGCTGGCGGCACGAGATGCGGTACTGGGCAGCAAACTGACTATCAGCCCGGCGTTTCAGCCACAAATGCTACGTATTCATTACAGCTCAGCGCCTGAAGCATCAGGCTTGCAGTGGTTGAACCCCGAGCAAACTGCCGGTAAAACCACGCCTTTTATGTTTAGTCAGAATCAGGCCATTCATGGCCGCAGCTGGATCCCGGTTCAGGACACACCGGCCGTACGGATGAGCTACAGCGCCCGCATTCAGACCACCGACCAGGTGCTGGTAGTAATGAGTGCCCCGAACGACCCGGCCACAGCGCGTGATGGTGATTATCAGTTTTATATGCCACAACCGATACCGGCTTATTTAATTGCGATTGCCGCCGGCGATCTGCAATTTAAAGCAATGAGTGAGCAAACCGGTGTCTACGCTGAGCCCTATATTCTTGAGGCATCTGCTAACGAATTTGCCAGCACCCAGGCCATGATCGACGCCACCGAACAGCTTTATGGTGAATACCGCTGGGGCCGTTACGATTTACTGATTTTACCACCCAGTTTTCCGTTTGGCGGTATGGAAAACCCGGTGCTGAGTTTTATTACCCCTACTGTGGTAGCGGGTGATGGCAGCCTGGTTAATCTGATCGCCCACGAGCTGGCCCATTCCTGGTCTGGCAATCTGGTGACTAACGCCACCTGGCGCGATCTATGGTTAAACGAGGGCTTTACCTCCTATGTTGAAAACCGGATTATGGAGCAGGTGTTTGGTAGCGATCGTGCGGTAATGGAGCAGGCTTTATCGGTGCAGGCGCTCAAAGATGAACTGCAAGTACTCAGTGCCAATGACAGTATTTTGCATATTGACCTGCAGGGCCGCGATCCGGACGATGCTTTCAGCGGTGTGCCTTATACCAAAGGCCAGCTGTTTTTAATGGATCTGGAACAACAATTCGGCCGCGATAAGTTCGACCGGTTCCTGCGGCAGTACTTTGCTGACTATGCGTTTAAAAGCATCGACACCGCAACCTTTGTTAACTACTTAGATAAAAACCTGCTGCAACAATACCCGGGGGTGGTGTCGCTTGAGCAAGCCAAAGCCTGGATTTACCAGCCCGGTTTGCCAGCGGGCACGCCTGAGCCGCAATCAGATGCGTTTACTCAGGTGCAACAGCATGCCAGCAACTGGCTGGCCGGCAACAGTGAACTTAGCAGCCTGCCCACCGCCAGCTGGACCGTGCACGAGTGGCTGTATTTCATCAACAACCTGCCGCTAAGCATCAGCCCTGAACAAATGGCAGCGCTCGATAACAGCTTTGGCCTGACGACTTCAACTAACAGCGAAATTGCGCATGCCTGGTATTTACTGGCGCTGAAAACCGGCTATCAGCAGGTGTTACCGCAGCTGGAGCAATACTTAATCGGCATTGGCCGGCGGAAACTGATTATTCCGCTATATAAACAACTGGCCAGCACGCCAGAAGGCCTGGCGTTTGCCCGGGCAGTTTACCAACAAGCCCGGCCGGGATATCACCCGCTGGCCCAGGGCAGTGTCGATGAGCTGTTGCGTAACTAACATTGATCTAAAACCCGCCGGCACCGTAACTGGTGCCATGGTGGCGAACTGAAACGACTGATGAAAAAACTGTTTTATGATGGCAGCTGTAAGCTGTGCCAACGCGAAATCAGCGCCCTGGCGCCAAAACTAAGCCCGCATCTGCAGCTGGTCGATATCAGTGCAGCTGGCTTTAACGGCTTTGCCGGGGTAAGTAAAGGCGCCATGATGCAGCAAATTCATTTGTGGGATCAGGATCATTTTATTATTGGTATCGACGCCAGCCTGCATTACTGGCATCTGGCAGGTTACCGCAAGCTGGTGGCATTTCTGCGCTTCGCTCCCTGTTACTGGCTAGCCGGCAAAGCTTACCGGCTTTGGGCGCGCAGCCGGGCAAATTGCTCTGATGGTAACTGCGCCTTGTGAGACCACGCCGGCCAGGGCGTAACCGCCCTGTTAGCAAACAGCATGATGCAACCGATAAGCAGATTTTACGACTGCATCAGGCGATGGTAGATAAGCTGCTGGCCAATCCGGCGCTGTTGCCCGCTATTTACCAGCGGCTGGAGCAACGCTATCAGGCTGGTCAGCTAAGGCACAGCGGCTATATTCACTGGCACAGTATACTTGATTGTATTGAGCAGCCCGAAATGTTCCGGCGCGAACTGCTGGACGAGGGCGAGCGGATGCGCAAATTGCGCCGCCGTACCATTCTCACCGGTATTTTAACCGAGCAGGAGCGGCTTGAACTGCTATATGCCGGACCGGGCGACTCAAATAATCAAGTCATCGACCACAATAGCTAAGGACAGAGCATGAAACTGATTAACACCCTGGGCTACGCCGGCTTACTGCCTTTTGCCTTACTGCCACTGGCTTATCATCTGCAGTGGCAGGTTGGCAGCACACCGTTACTGCTGCTGTATCAGTTATACAGTGCGCTGATTTTAGGCTTTATGGCGGGTGTGCTGTGGCCGGTGCTGCATCAACAGCAAAACCCTGCCAAAACCAGCAAACTTGCTGTGCTGGCGGTGAGCTTTCCGGTAATAAGTATTATCGGCCTGGCACTTACTCCTGGTTATTTCTTACTGCTACAGGCCCTGCTATTTGTGCTGCTGCGCATAACCGAATTCAGCTCGGGCATTAATCAGCATTACATCAAGTCTTATCAGGGCCTGCGCCATGCCTTAACCCTGGTCGTCACTGTCAGTCACTTAGTGATGTATGTGCTGCTTAGGCTATCTGTAAGCTAAATCGCTCCCAACATGTCAGATAGATAACAGCTGGAACCCCGTTTTGGTCACCACAGAGTGTCTGAGTAAGCGTGAGCGAATGACAAATACGTCGGGAACGTATTTGAACAGCTTTGCTGGCTTGCGAAGGACAGGATGTCCGAATTAATTGCTGTGGCGAGCCAAGGCGGGTGTTGCAGCCGTTATCTCAGCATGCCGGATACAACGCTATTTCAGAAGTTCTATCCTCTATTGCTCAAGCTAGATATATCGGCAAGCCCGCACTCAGCGTTAGACCGAAGTTTCCGTATTTGTCTTGATTATTAATATTGCATGTCCCCATAAATCATTGTAAATAAGCCGGTTACGTTGTAATGTCTGCCACATCATATTTACAAAGACGGAACAATCCGCATTTAATTACGGAATTTTCCGTCGAATAAGCGTTATGCCGTTCGGAGATATCAATGAATGATTCGATAAGATCAAAACTTCCGTTTTTATTTCTTGTCTGTATTTCGATAGGGTGGGGTTTTTATTACCAATCTAACAGCAAGCTAAATGACTATGGCAGCGCGAACTTTGAATGGCTGTTTCTTTTGGATGCATTAATAGTACTACCGATAATCTGTTTCGTCTGTGCTAAAAATAAAAAAGAAGGCTTGTTAAAAGCTGTTGTTTTAGGCTGCTTAGCTGTTCTGATCGGTAGTTACATTATTCCTGAGCAAAGTAAACTAATCTGGCATTATCTTGAAAATGGTCGCTATTTTGTCTTGGCTGTTATTCTGTTGTTTGAACTTGTTGCAATTTTAACAGTGTATCTTGCGATTAAAGCAGCCATCGGTAAGAGTGAAGATCCCGATCTTTCGATAGAAAAGCCAATAAAAAAATACTTGGGTGAAAGTCCTGTTGCGTCTTTATTGACTTTTGAAACGAGGATGTGGACATTTGCTTTTTTTGCAAATCGCATCAAACCAAAACATTTCAGAGGTGAGCAACACTTTACCTATCATCAGAAAGATGGCGCAAAAAGTAACTTGCTAGGTTTCATCTTCCTCATTGCATTTGAAATGCCAATTATGCATCTGGTGTTGCACTTTATCTGGTCACCTCTTGCTGCAAATGTTGTCACATTACTCACGATTTTTAGTTTGGTATTTTTTATTGCAGAGTATCGGGCACTTTCGAGAAGGCCAATTTCTTTAGTTTGTAATAAGTTATTTGTTCGTTATGGGCTTTATCATCCGCTGGTAATACCGTTAGAGAACATTGTTAAAATTGAAAGAAATAACGAGTTTGTTCCTCGCTCGAAATTTGTAAAGCGTTACAATTACTCAGGTAATCCAAATATCAGAATTGAACTTTCAGAGCCGTTGGGGTCGGTTAATTCAATTTTCATTGGTGTTGATAATGCCGAGTATTTTATCTCAGCTTTGTTAGATTCAGCATCACGGCATAACAATCAAATATTATCGCCAGCAAAAAGCGCTGGCTGCGACGTCAACCCGCTGCGCGGCTTTCCGCGCTAAATTTGGGCGTTATGTTCACCTCAAATCATAATCAAGGAGTTACATATGAGTAAAAATTTAAGAAAAACAGCTGCATACACTGCTTTGGTTTTAGTACTTGGGTGTGTTGCATTTTACGCATCAATGGAAGATTACCAGAAAGAAAATTTTTCAAAGTTAGTCAGCCAAACCTTTTCAGGATAGGCTTTTGCTGGATTAACTAATTGTATTTTTTTAAAGCTTTTTGCATGGGTGCATTTCAAATAGCAAGTGAACATAACAAAAAAATATTATCGCCAGCAAAAAGCGCTGGCTGCGACGTCAACCCGCTGCGCGGCTTTCCGCGCTAAATTTGGGCGTTAGGCAAACAAGGAGTAAGTAGATGGATCAAATTAAAAATCGAGTAATCGCAGTCATTTTAGGTATTGCGCTGGCTTATGCGTCAATTGCTATTGCAGGTATTGGTGCTGCGGTAGCCATACCAGCTGACATTCTAAAACCTGTTGCACAAGTATCAGGCTTACTTGCGTTCACTCTGGTCGACTTGTTCACCATCGCGGTGCCGCTGGCAGCAGCATTTTTAGTGGTAGCTTTTGCCAGTAAGCTGGTAATCAGCAAGCCAGATTTCACTTTTTATGCGTTGTTGCTCGCGCCTCTGGTGCTATTGCAACTGTATTTTGTTGCACAATCACAGCCTCAGATGCTCAATAACATCATAACAACGCTTCCACGTTATCTTTTGTTGGCCGTGTGTTTTTACTTCTTGGTTCGCAGCAGTAAGAGGGCAAATGCCTAACAAGGCCAGTCAGCAACGGCCACTGCGTGGCCTGGACCTCAAACCCGCTGCGCGGCTTTTCGGCCGCTGCTGGCTGCGTTATATTTCAAGGAGGGTTGGTGAAGCATTTAGTTTTAGTTTTAGTTTTTTCTTTTCTGGTTGTTGGCTGCACCAGTTTAAAAGACGTTAGTGAAAGCAGCCATAATTCTGAATCTTTTGTTGGTATAGAAGATGGAAATCTGATTTATCAAGGTGAAATAACTGAAGCATCAAATGATGTGATTTTTTCATCGTATAGGGCTGCTGAATTCAAGCCAAACCGACTGCTTATTTCGAGCCAAGGCGGTGAGATTGGTGCGGGAATGAATTTAGGTCAATGGGTCAGAGATAATAATTTGGATGTTGAGGTCATAAGAGTATGCGCTTCTTCTTGTGCTAACTATGTATTACCAGCTGCCAATACGAAGTACTTAAGAAAAGACTCGATTCTGATATGGCATGGCAGCGCTTGGCAATCCAATTGGCATGTTGATCATGAGCACCGAGAAACGTTCAATACACACATCACTTTAATGCGTCAGAAGGAAACTGATTTTTACGCGGATATCGCAGTCGACAACTTACTAACTACTTACGGCCAGTCTAAATTTAATTTCTTGGACTTCACTCTGGGCTTGTTTGGCAAAGGAGCTGTTGGTTACGATTACTCTAAAGCTGATATGGAAAAATTTGGACTAGTTAATATCGTACTCTTAGATGGCGAATGGGATTGGAGAAAATATCGGCCTGATAGAGCAAGTCTGGTAAAGCGTATCAAGGTTGACGATGATTTTGAGTTTGAGCTCCGTAGATTTGAAATATAACAAACAAATGTTATCGCCTGCGAACAGTGCTGGCTGCGACGTAAACCCGCCGCGCGGCTTTCCGCGCTAAATTTGGGCGTTAGCTAGCAAATGCAGGTGCGGTGTAACTGCGATGGACTCTTAAGATATGGATGTTAAATGACCAAATTTAGTATGTTTGCTTTACTCTGTTTGTTACCTCTTTGTACAGCTTGTACTCAGAAGTCTGTGATCGTTAACCATGCTGCACTTGATGCTCAATTGTTAGCAAATGCACAAAAACACGGAATTCCCGGTCAGGCCCTGTTGGTGATGCACAATAGCGATATCTTGTACCGAAATGCCATCGGTACGACTGCCATCAAAGACGGCGTACCGGTCACGCCGACGACTGCCTTTCCCGTCTACTCTGTCACTAAGTTGTTTACTATCACGCTCGCTATGCAGTTACAGGAAGAAGGAAAACTTGATTTTTCTGCTCCTGCTTCACAATACGTCGACAATTTACCGCCTTCCTGGCGCAGTATACGTATCGAGCAGTTTCTGAATCATGCTTCAGGCATTCCTGAGTATTTTGACAGTAATGATTTTTCGCGTCCGTTTCCAGCCAGTCTAGCTGCCGTATTTGCAAAGTTAGACAAAGTCGCACTTATATCAGAGCCGGGTGAGCGGACGAGCTATACCAATACCAACAATCTGGTGATTGCTGCTGTACTGGAGGCTATCACACGCACACCTTACCGCGAGCTGTTGCACCAGCGAATCATAAAACCGTTGAACCTTCAGGAGACGTGGCTCAACCTTGCTGATGTACCCAAGGCTCGCCTTGTGAAAAGCTATCGGGTGGGAACAGGCCAGATTATGCCTGATCTGGCCATCTCGTGGCCAGATTACAGCATCGCACATGTCGGCGCGTACATGACTCTGGATGATTTAGGCAAATTTATGTCCGCATTAGCCCAAGGGCGATTCGTTGCAAAGTCAGAACTACTGCGGCTATGGCAGCCCTATAAACTTGCAAACGGCGCTACGGGCTTTTTTGCACACGGTTTGGATTACAGTGAGTGGGGACGTTGGCTCGAAGTTGGTCATGATGGGGGGACCAAAGTTCGGGCGCGGATCTTGTTCGATGACAATCTTGATGATCATTACGTGATCGTCTATTTGACCAATGGCAATATGGATGGAGTCTGGTCGCATACGCTTGTCCGTTCAATCCAGACGATTGTATTGCCGAATTAGCTCTTGGATAGCAGGAGCATCTTGTCGCAAGCAAACTGCGCGGACTGCGCTTTCAACCCGCAGTCCGGATTTGCACGCTCATTTGGGGCGTTAGCTTTTTGATTAAACAATGGACATAGCATGAAGTTCTGGAATTTATTTTTTATAGTGAGCCTACTATTACCGAATTACTGCAACGCAGTTGTAAAGCGACACGATATTCCTCAAGAACAATATTTGGTTAAAAATGTACCGGAGTATTTGATTGATATGCCTCACGAGGGGCATGGTGTGCTGATTGCACCTCAATGGATTGTTACAGCAGCACATGTCATTTTTTATGACTACACAGGTAAAAGCATAAAAATTGGTGGTGAAAGTTACACAATTGAATCAGTAACCAAACATCCTGATTATATCGAGCCAGACGAATCTTTGTTTAAGGGAGATGCTGCACGATTAATGGCTTTCTTTGCTGCAAGGAGTGATATCGCGTTAATCAAGCTTTCATTACCAGTCAGTAGTATCACTCCGGTGGAAATTTATCAGGAAGACAATGAAGTGGGGCAAACTGTCACTGTGTTTGGTCGGGGAGCCACAGGAAACGGTTTAATTGGTGAGGACTTGAGTACTAAACCTCTACGTAAAATGCATTCCTTTCATAACAAAATTGATGGTGCAAAGGGTAATTGGCTGACGTATAAGTTTGATTCACCGCCTGATTCATTGCCGCTTGAAGGCATTCACGGCTCTGGTGACAGCGGAGGTGCATCCGTTATTTTCCTTGATGGTGAGCCTTATCTTGCTGGATTATCAAGTTGGCAGTATTGGCAAGGTGACCTTTCTACATTCAAAGGTGGTCTGTATGGCACTACCGCGTACCAAGTAAGGTTATCTGTCTACAAAGATTGGATTTTAGGTGTGTTGGCTAGCTAACACATGCCAGCACAACGCGTGTTCAGCGCGACTCGCAACAAGTTGCTAGCGTGTGTTGCGGGCGTTAGTTTTATAGGGTTAGTTGATGCAATCTACAATTAAAAAAACATTGTTTAATATTGGCGGTTATTCTTTTTGGATTTTATTGGTTTGCTGGGGGGTTTTATTCCTTATTCTCAAGAGTTGTCAAACGCTCTGTCACCATACCGTTGTAAATGCGGTTTCGTCACCAAATGGTGAGCAAGTAGCAGAAATAAGCATCGGCGATTGCGGTGGGGCTACGACAGACTTTTTTGGTAGTGTTGATGTAAAAAGTAACAATCCGAAACTGCGTGCTGAAAACTTATTTACCTTTGCGGGTCGTCCCGAAGAAACAGGGCTTGAGGTATATTGGGTTAATGACAACGAGCTTGTTATCAGTGTCTCTGATCTTTATAAAGCTCGGACTATAAATCCTAATGGTAGAAAAAGTGCTGATTTAAAAGTAAGTTATCAGTATCGTAAGTTGTAAAAACCAACAAACAAATATTATCGCCAGCAAAAAACGCTGGCTGCGACGTCATCCCGCTGCGCGGCTCGCCACCCATGTGCTATGCCCTGGTTACCATTGCCTTACCCGTCAAGTGATACTATAGTGCCACTTAAAGTTTAGACTGGGGTGAATCTATGAAAGTTGAGCTTGTTACAAACCTCAAGCGCCAAGCTACAAAAATCCTGGCAGACTTGCATCATACCAAAGAGCCGGTCTTGATCACGGAGCATGGTCAGCCATCTGCATACCTTGTAGATGTGCAGGATTACGAATTTATGCAGCGTCGACTTGCGCTGCTTGAAGGGCTCTCCCGGGGAGAGCTTGCGGTACTGGATGGCAGAACGTATAGCCAAAGTGAGGCCAGAGAGAAAATGAGTAAATGGCTGAAGTAATCTGGACCGAGCCCGCCCTTCAAGAACTGGATGCCATCGCTGAGTACATTGCTTTGGACAAGCCTGTTGCCGCAAGTCAGCTGATCCAGGAAGTTTTCGATAAGATCGGGCATTTGGAAAAATTCCCTAAATCCGGGCGGATCCCTCCAGAGCTCCCTGATTCGGTATACAGGGAGGTAGTGGTTACACCGTGTCGTATTTTTTATCGTGAGGATGGGCAGCGGGTTCTCGTTCTCTATGTCATGCGAGAGGAGCGGCAGCTTCGCGTGTACATGCTTGAAAACAGCTAACAATCCGGCTCATTCGGATGCCTTTGTTTCCGCTTCGCCCAAACCTGACATTTGCAATTATCAAATCTTACCGAAATATACATGTCAGGTGGTGGGCTTGCCTGCTAAATGGCGCTGCTACTGCAACATCGCACTTATATCGCTTTCCTCTTCGGTAAAGTCGCGCATGCTGGCGTAAGTGTCATCTAAATTCATATGTGCAGCATGAATTAACTTCACCGGCAACTCGTCAAAATTACCTTCGCTGACATGCTCCCGGTAATGAATCATATAGCGGGCCAGATAGAGTAACGTGGCATAAGGCAGCAAGGTGCCACTGCCGGCGGGTTGTTGCTGCCACAAAATAGCATCGGCGATATCGTCCGGAAACTTCCAGTATTTTGCCAGTTCACTGCCGGCCATGGTGTAATCAAAGCCGAATAATTCGAGCTGGGTTTTGCGCCGGGCTGCTCCACCCTCTACCTGCTCGTCGATGGTTTTAGCAAGCTCGGGTTCAATGATATGAATAAGATACTCACCAATGCCATGCAGCAAGCCACAGGTATAGGCGACTTCCGGGTCGGCTTTATTTAATTTAGCCAACCATTTTGCCCGGTTGGCCAGCATAAATGAACGACGCCAAAAGGCGTTTAAATCGAAGGTAGCAGGTGCTTTAAAACTGGAGACTAAACCAATAGATAACACCAGGGTGCGCAGTGCATCCCGCCCTAATACTACCAGCGCATCTTTAACCGAACCTACTTTGCGCTGGCGACCATAGCGCGCCGAATTTGCCAGGCGCAATACCTTGGCGGTAATGGCCTGATCGCTGGTGATAATAGTAGCCAGTTTGTCAGTCGACACATCGTCGTCGTTCATACTGGCGATCAGCTTTTGCACCACTTCCGGAATACTGGGTAAATTGGTTGCTTGCTCGATCATTTGCTGCATGGCGTTCTGATTCCACTACTTATCTGAAGAAACGGTTTAGCTTTTTAATGAGCTTAATGGCTAGGCTACAACTTCACAAGTAATCAAAGCACAGAATTTAGTTATTTAGTCCGCACTTAAAATGGTAGTGGATGTTGCCGTAAATACTGGTTGAGATCCTCGCTTAGCGCTGCGCTGATCTTCAAACTAAAGGCTGCAATATTCTGCTGCAGCTGCGGCATAGTGGTGGCGCCGATAATGGTGGAGGTAACACCCTCTACCTGATTTACCCAGGCTAACGCCAGCGCAGCGGGGTTAAGCTGATGGCTGGCAGCTAACTCAGTAAAGGCCGCTATCGCTTGCGCAGACTGCGGCGTGTCGCGAAACAAACCATTGCGCTGTAGCATACTCCAGCGGCTACCCTCTGGCCTTGCGCCATGCAGATATTTACCACTTAACGCCCCGCCAGCCAGCGGTGACCAGGGCAGGTAAGCGATATTTTCATGCCAGCATTGTTCAATTAAATAAGGCCAGTCTTTGGTATGCAGAAGGCTGAATTCGTTCTGGATAGAGACCATGCGCGGTAAGTTATGTTCAGCACTGAGCTTAAGATACTGGCTGATGCCCCAGGGCGTTTCATTAGATAAGCCACAAAAGCGGATTTTGCCCGCCTTAACACAGCTATCCAACGCCTGCAATAAACCGAGGATTTGCTCTGTTTGTTCGGCAGAATTAACCTCTGCAAAGCCAACACGGCTCACACTATGCCTGCCAAAGTGTGGCGATACCCGGTTTGGCCAGTGCAACTGGTATAAATCCAGATAATCTGTTTGCAACCGCGTTAACGACTGATCCACCGCCTGCTTTAAGGTTGCCGGCGTCATTATGCCGCCGCCACGAATATACGATAAGCCACTACCCGCCATTTTGCTGGCCAGAATAATGTTTGATCTTTGGCCACTGTTGCGGCTAAGCCAGTTACCTATTATTCGTTCTGTCGCACCATAAGATTCGGCCGTTGGCGGCACTGAATACATTTCTGCGGTATCGATAAAATTAACACCCTGCGCCAGCGCATACGCCAGCTGGCTGTCAGCGTCTTGCTGAGTATTCTGGGTACCCCAGGTCATGGTTCCCAGACAAACCCGGGATACCTCAATGTTGCTGCTGCCAAGTACTGAATATTGCATAGCTAATCCGTTGTGAAGACAATAGTTAAATCGATTACGCTGTTTTAAGCAGACTTTTTTGCCACTTTAGGGGCTTAGCCCGCAAAATACCAGCAATACCCCTGCACCATACCATAATAAAAATGCAGTAATAAAAACGCCACCCGCAGGTGGCGTTTTGGCAGCTAAATTAGCTTACAACGATAAATCTTCCACCGGATAGCCCAGCGCTTCCAACTCAGGGCGCAGCACGGCAGAATCGCCCACTACCACTATCACCATATCTTTGGGATCAAAGTGTTGCCTGGCCAGCTGGTTTATCTCCTGCTGGCTAATGTTGGCAATAATAGCATTGCGTTCATCCACAAAGGTTGGCGCCAGGTCATGCTCCAGGATCTGCGCTAAAAAGCCCAGCTTGGCATTAGGCGTTTCATATTTTAACGCATCACGCTGATTCAGTGCCCGGCGCATAAACGCCAGCTCCGGCTCAGTTACGCCATCGGCACTAAAGCGGTTAAGCTCATCGATAAATTCTTTTACCGAGGCAGCAGTGGCATCAGCCCTTACTGCAGCCGAGGCAATAAACACCCCGGTATAACCGTCAGCATTGAAACCAGTACGGGCACCATAGGTGTAGCCCTTATCTTCACGCAAGTTAAGGTTGATCCGGCTGTTAAAATTACCACCAATGGTAAAGTTAGCCAGGCCGGTTTTAAAGTACTCCCCGGTAATGTCCTCAGCTAAGCTGCGCTTGCCAATCCGGATTTCCGACTGGGGCGAGTCATCTTTATGCACCAGATAAATTACCGAGCCACGGCTGGTATCTGCCGGCACCTGTAAATCTACCGCCGGCGCTTTGCCGGTAAACTGAGTAAGGGGCGTAATAGCCTGCTGCAGCTGCTCTTTCGCTAAGTCAGATACCACAATTAACTGGCCTCCATCGGGTTTAAAGTGGCTTTGGTAATAGGCTTTCACATCGTCCAGGCTCAGGTTAGTGACACTGGCCAAAGTACCGCCGCCAGGCTGGCCTAAAATACTGTCACCATACATCAGCTTACGAAAGGCGTTACTGGCCAGATAGCCGGCATTTTTCTCTGATTGCTGAATGCCCTGCAAACGCTGTTGCTTCAGCCGGTTAAAATCATCCTCGTTAAAGGCCGGCCGCAACATCTTCTCCATTAGTAAATCAATGGTCTTATCAAGATTCTTGCTCAGGCTTAATACATACAGCTGAATATGTTCGTCACCGGCGCTGATGCTGATATAGCTGCCCAGTTTCTCCAGTTCCAGCGCAATTTCTTCGCCGGTAAAGTTGCTGGTATCTTCATTCAGCATCGCAGTTAACATACTGCTTAAACCGGTTTTATCCGGGCTTTCGAAGTACAGGCCACTATTAAGCTTTAACAGCATGGCAGTGGTAGGCGTTTCATCGCTTGCTGCACCCAATACATTTATGCCGTTGGCCAGGCTGCTCTGCCAGTAAGCCGGTACCGTAACAGCCGGGTTAACACCGGCTTGCGGCTCGACACTGCGATCGAAGTTATCCGTTGCCCGGCGAACCTGCAAATCTTCAGCGCTGGTTTGTGACGGGCCCCCAAAATCCAGCACTGTTGGGCTGAAATTATCAGCTGCAGCAATTAAATCCAGTTTGCCGCGCGGCACCACTGACATCACGACCGAGCCCTTACCTTTGAGGTAAGTATTATAAACCCGCATTACATCTTCTTTGGTTACCGTGTTAACCCGGTTTAAGTCGTATTGCAGGTTGTCCGGGTTACCGGTCAGCGTTTCGTTAATGGCCAACTGGCTTACTTTGCCAGACACACTTTGCAGGCCATAAATTGTATTAGCCTCCATTTGCGCTTTTACTTTTAACAAGTCGTCGTCATTGACCCCACGCTGCTCAAACTCGGCCAGGCTTTCGCGTAGCAACGCTTCAATATCAGCCAGGTTTTTACCTGATGCCGGATGGGGCAGCGCCAGTAAATTAAAGGTACAGGCCAGTTCTGCACAAGGGTGATTCACATTGGCTTGCACCGCTATCTGAGTTTTCACCAGATTTTTATAGAAAATAGAGTTTTTACCACCACCAAGAATTTCCGCCAGCACATCAAGCGCCGCTTCATCCTGATGGCGCAGATATACCGTCGGATACGACATGTAAATCAGCGGCAAATGAACGTTATCTTCCATCGAAATATAACGGTTATTATCCAGTGAAACTGGCTGTTTTGGCGCAGCTGTTACTTCAGGACCACGGGGAATAGAGCCAAAATACTGTTCAACTAACGGCAGTACTTCATTCGCCGTTACCGCACCACCTATGGTCACGGTGGCGTTATTCGGGCCATACCAGCGCAAAAAGAAGGCTTTAACGTCATTGACGTTAGCCCGGTTTAAGTCATCCATATAACCAATAACCGGCCATGAATAAGGGTGGCCCACCGGGTATAAAGCTTGTGACACGCGCTCACCTAACCGGCCATAAGGCCGGTTGTCGACCCGCTGGCCACGTTCGTTCTTCACCGTTTCACGTTGTACTTCAAACTTTTCTTCCGTTACCGCGTCCAGCAGGAAGCCCATCCGATCTGCTTCTAACCACAGCATTTTTTCCAGCTGGTTAGAGGGTACGGTCTGAAAATAATTGGTTCGGTCAGAATTTGTGGTGCCGTTTAAGGTGCCGCCGGCCTCAGTAACAATCCGGAAATGTTCTTCGTCAGCAACGTTTTCAGAACCCTGAAACATCATATGTTCAAAAAAGTGGGCAAACCCCGATTTACCCAGCTCTTCCCGGGCAGAACCTACGTGGTAAGTTACATCGACATGGACCAGCGGATCAGAATGATCTTCATGGACAATAACCGTTAAGCCGTTGGCCAGCTGATATTTTTTATAAGGTATCGACACCCCGTCTTTTTGCTGAACATGTTCAGTAATCAGGGTTACGCCTTTTGGCAATTGTGGCGCTGCAGGTTGCTGACTACAGGCGCTGATCCCGGCTACCAGCCCCATCGCCAGCACTATTTTAGATAATTTCAAATCATATTCTCCAGATTTTATTCTTGTTGTCATTTTGTTTACAAGGTCATCTTAAGTGTTTAAGCCGGCCGAGTCATCCTGTTGGAAATATTTTGAAACACGTTAGGGCGTGTTGACCTTAGTTTTATCATTTAACCGGCGCCAGCAGGACAGTAACACTAACTTTCAACATGTTTGCCTGGTTAAAAGTTCAACGCCTGCTAGGCTTAAGCTGCTAAATTATATTAATTTAATACACTAAACCATTAGCAGCGCAGCAGGCACAGTCAGGGAGACAATAGTGAAAGTAGTAATGCGGTTTTTATCGGAGTTACGCCGGCGTAAAGTCATTCAAACTCTTATTCCTTTTTTGGGTGTGATCTGGCTGCTACTGCAAATTATTGCCGTGGTAACCCCCTTACTAAACTTAAGCCCGCTGGTGGCCACCAGCCTTACTATCTTTTTGTTCGCCTGTTTCCCGGTGGTATTTTACCTTTCATGGTATTTTGATATCACGCCACAAGGCATCAGAGTTACTGAAGTAGACACCACTGAAACGCCAAAACCACTGGGCCTGAAATGGTGGCTGGGTTTTGCCGTGGTATTTGCCGGCTCCATTATGCTGGGCTATCACTACTTTAATAGTGCCCGCACCGATTATGTTAAACGCAACGAGGGCCTGATCAGCAGTGTCAAAGCCTCTTCCATTGCGGTATTACCATTTCGGGATCAAAGCCCAGATAACGACCAGCATTATCTGGCTACCGGGGTTACCGAAGAGCTGACCAACCTGCTTGGTCAGGTATCCGGCCTGCAGGTTACTCCGGCCAGCGCGGGGTTTAATCTGGCCGGCCAGAATTTACTGCCGGTTGATATTGCTAAACGGCTGCAGGTAGAAACCTTACTCAGTGGCAGCATTCATAAAAGTGGCAACCAGCTGCGGCTGCGGGTAGAGCTGATTAACGCCAATGACGGTATGACCCTGTGGACCCAGAGCTTTTCAAGGCAACTAACCGATGTTTTTGCCATTGAAACCGAAATTGCCCGGGCTGTTGTTAACCTGCTGCAGGAACGCTATCTGGCAGCTGACGGCCTGAATAATTTAAATAATACCACCAGCAGTGATGCTTACCTGATGTACCTGCGCGGCCGCGAGCAATACCGGCTGCATACTACCAAATCTATTAAAGAAGCCCGCCGCTTATTTGAGCAGGCCATAGCACTGGACCCGGAGTATGTGATGGCTTATGTTGCGCTGGCCGACACCATTATTTTACTGGCCGAGGGCAGCGCCGGCTTTGGTATTTTAAAAGCCGATATTGCCGCTACCCTGGCCGAACAACATTTAGCCAAAGCCCTGGTGCGCGCGCCGGAACTGGCAGAAGCCCATGCGGTGCGTGGCCTGCTGTTATTTTATTTAGAGGGTGAAACAGACGCGGCCCTGCCGGCGCTAAATAAAGCGCTAAGCCTGAACCCCAGTTTAGCCAGCGCTCACTTGTGGCGTTTTGCGGCACTGGAGCAACTGGGCCGCAGTCAGGATGCCTGGCAGGCACTGCAGCAGGCTTATAAACTCGACCCGATAGCCATCACCCACCAATACAATCTGGCCTTTAAACTGGCCGAACGTGGCGAGCTGGCAAGTGCTGAGCAGCAATACCGGCAGCTAATCGCAGATTTTCCTGCCTCACCAGCAGGTTATGTTGGTCTGGCAGAATTGGGTAGCCAAACTGCGGCAAAACAGGCTCCTGTATTAACCGTTACCGGGGCAAACGCATTAGTTAACAGCGCTGATCCGCAATTACAGCAGCAAATTAAAGCTCTGGGCTGGCAGTAAATTGCCGCTGCAATTGCATGTTTCGTTGCCTGCTTAGTGCTCAGCGGCCCAGTTTAAACACACTGGCATCAATACTGCGCTGCATCACCACCTGCAGCAATACCGTCTGGTGCGGTATAAATACCCAATCGATATTTTCCGGCTCCAGCTTTAAACCAGCAGTAGCGGTGGCGGCAACGCCGGCATAACCGACCGGCTGGCGAGGTGGCTTATAATGCGGTTCGGCATTAAAGCTAAGATACAACTTGTCCAGTTGATAACGCTGGCGCAGCGCAGTCAGGCTGGCCAGGTCAAAGTACAAAGTACGATAAGCACCATTGTCACTGTAAGCATGCACCCCACATAAAAACTGCTGATACAGCTGCTGCTCAAATTTCTCGTCTTTTTTACCGGTGCGGTAAAACTCAACAAAATAATCCTGCACGCTGTTGGCCAGGTGATCGGTTAGCTGACAAATTACCTGGCTGCGCTGCGGGCTGCGCTCTGCTGCGCCCGGGTCAAGCGAAATAATCTGTTGCTGCCAGCCGAAGCTGTCACCAAGGCTTTGATAATCGGTATCTTCTACCTGCAGGGCCTTCGCCAGAATAGTTTCGGTAAGCGGGTTTACGGGCCCTTTGTCTTTAAATACCAGAGTGCTGTGGTTTTCTTTATCCAGAATCGCCAGCGCAATATCGCCTTTACTCGTGCTGTAGCGCAAACTGCCCGGCAAAACGCATTGCTGTTCATCCAGTGCCAGCTCTATCCGGCTGCAATTGAGGTTAGCACCACTGATCCGCACCGTGCCGTCAGATCCTGGCTCGTTGGCAATAGCACTTATCCCGGAATAACCGGTATTGCCGGTCATCACTGTGGCCAGAATTTTGCCGGCGCCATACCAGCTTTCCTCGCCGAATAAATCCTGAAAGGCCAGTTGCTGGCTATAGGGTGAGGCTAGCTCCAGGCCTTTTAAGATTTGGGTGCCGGTCTGAAAGCCAGGCTGGCCCCAGCCTTTAACGGCCCGGCCAAAAAAGCTGCGGCCCTTATGAGCTAAATGCGAACCAAAATTAGCCGGCGCCATCATCACAAAACGTTTGACCGGGTTGTGGCTGGCACTGTAAAACTGGGTAAGCCACTGCCTGGCTACCAGTGCGCCGGTGCTGTGCACTACTAAGTCGATACTGCGATCAGCGGTGGGCAAGCCCATCTCATGCCAGGCACGCTGCATTGCGGTAGCTAAATCGGTATAGGTGACATCGTCGTGCATCGACAGCCAGTCGCCCAGGTGTAGATGCACGGTTTTTTTATTAGGTAATTGTTTGATAAATTTACTGATAGCGGTAAAGGAGCGACTGTTGTCGCTCCAGCCATGCAGAATAATAACCGGGTTGCCCATGCTGTCTTCCTTGTAGAAACCGGAAAACCAGACAACACCCGCAATGCATGCAGATCTTGGTTTAATTAACTAAGGTAGCTTAATGCTTTAAACCAAAATATTAAGCCAGAATAAAAAACGCCAAATCAGTATAGCAAGCTTTATTCACCATGCTCTGATATAGCAATATTAATAGCCGTTCGCTTTTAAATAATCCAGTGCTGCCACTATCGCCGTTACCTGGGCCTCAATACATTGCTCCGGGCTGGCATTAGGGCTATCCGGATACACCTCAGTAGTGGTGACATAACGCGCATCGGTAATGCCGCCGCATAAGCCTAAGGCTTTTTTCGGGTAGTTCACCACCCCCGGCTGGCTGATTGGCTCACCAATCAGGCAGCCGTTGCTGTCTGCCGGCGCTATCTGAGTAACCTGGCTGACAGCCTGATTAATCGCCTTTTGAAAATCAGCCACCGGTTTGGCGCTGTCGCCGACTAAATAAAAGCCATCGGGAATATCCCAGTTGGTATTAATCTCGCCATCGCGCGCTGCTTTTGCCGGCCGGAATTCGCTGTTATCCGAGTTTGTGGTCTCATGTAAATCGATATGGGCCAGTATTGGCTGCTGCAGCTGCTGTAAAAAACTGACCACAGCCACTGCCTCTGCTGCCGGACTGTCGGCAGTGAAGTTGCGGTTCGGATCCAGCGCTAATGGGTTCCAGCGGTTAATGGTCTCGTAGCCCCAGGGGCTGATACAAGGCAGCACCAGCAGATTAAAGTGCGTACTATACTGGCTGGCGGCAGTTTGCAAAAACCGGATAGCGCCCTGCACCCCGCTGGTTTCATAACCGTGTACGCCACCGGTAACGATTACGGTCGGTTTATCCGGGTCGTTACCATTACTAAAGGCATAAAGCGGATAACAGCTGGCGCCATACTGGCGGTAGTCAAGCTCAGCATATTGCTGACGCGAAAAACCGGGGGCGACCTGTTCCAGGCGCTCCAGCACCTGCTGCTGAAAACTACGTTGAATGTGCTGGCTGGCCAGCCACTGGGCTTTTTCGGTACTGCCCCAGGGCTGCCCTGGCTTGCCAATCGGGTATGAGGTAGTTAATTCTGTCACTGTGGCTACTCTTTTATATTTTAGTTTTTGTTCTGTTCGTGCCGCTTACTATATCAGAACGGGATTTCCAGCTGAACGTTACCGCCGCCAAATTGCAGACTGTGCAGTTTAACACCAAGATTAATAACCATCCGGGCGCCGGTACTTTCTTTTAGCAGCACGGTCAGGTTAGGGTTGAATTTAGCTAATACGCCACTGTCAATTAACGGCTGATCAGTAAAACGTTGCAATTGTCCCCTTGCCGAGGCGTAACCCAGATACAAGGTGGGCCGCAAACTTATTCTGCGGCTGTATTGCCAGTGCAAGCCGGCGTAGGTGTAAAGTTCTCGCCGGTACTCCGCTGGCGCTGCGCCATTGGCAAAGCGGCTGTCCCGCTCATTCAGACTAAGTGCATGCACACCGTACCAGTAATCTAAGCCTGTTGGCTGATAATGACGTAACTCAGCATTCAGCTGATAATAGCGACGTTGCATCGTTTGCATCTCAGCATTGCCAGCCAAAGCCTGCTGCTGGCGCTCTGCGTATTGGCCCTGCCCCTGAACTGTCAACTCAACATCGTTACGCAACTGCCGGTTCCAGCCCAGGCCGACAGCGTATTGCTCGTTGCTGTAAGCCAACTGCCGCTCTGCATCGTTAAATTCAGTTTTTAAATTCAGATTAGTAAAGCCATACAGCTGTTGCTGGCCTAACTGCCAGCCACCACTGGCATAAAGGGTAACGGGGTTAGTCTGATAACTGTTTCCGGTGTAGGTTTTACTGTTATAAACCACGTCGGTAAAAACCACAGCTGATTTCAGCCAACTGCCATCAGCAAAGGGCTGATTTATTTCCAGCTGTAAATCCAGCTGGTCTTTCGCCCCTTGCACATCGCCCCACAGGCTGTATTCGGTAGCGTGATTCTGGCTGCGATAGCCCATACCAATTAACTGGCGGTCATAACGTCCGTCTAAATCTTCTGCCCGGCTAAACCTGACACCGGCAAAGGCCGGCATGTCAAAATCGACTGTTTTCTGCAAAACCGAATGGACAAAAAATTCGCGGCTGCGGGTACTGCCGCCGGTGCCATACCAACCATCCTGCTGCCATAACGGGGCAAAAGGTTGCATTGGCACCGGGCTGAAACTCAGACGCTGCAAAAAACTTTCCAGATTGTAATCGAAATCCCGGCCCTGCAATTGCTGCAATCTGAAAGGTTCCGGGCCGTACCAACCCGAATAGGCTTGGACAGTAGTTGTCAGGGGTAGCATGCCAAGCGCAATTATCCGGGGTATTCTCTGCATAATTTTTTGCATAGCTTTTTGCATAGCTTTCGGTATAGCTCTGGTTATAGTTTGCTGCATAGCGGTTTGCATCATCTGGCCTGAGTATAAAATACTCCAGCTTAGCGTACTGACAAGCAACTGCAAAGCCGCTGGTAGCAGCGGCTTCCTGCATTCTGTTCTAATTTGTCGAACAAACCTGCCACTATTATCAGATAGCCGTTACCGGCACAGTTGGCTACAGTGTGAATAATATTCAATACTTCAACAGGAGTCTGACATGGGTTTACTGGTTAAAGGTAACTGGCAGGATAAATGGTACGACACCGACAGTAACGATGGTGAATTTAAACGCGAAAATGCCCAACTACGTAACTGGATAACCGCCGATGGTAATGCCGGGCCAACCGGTGAAGCCGGTTTTAAAGCAGAGAAAGGTCGCTATCATTTGTATGTCTCACTGGCCTGCCCCTGGGCGCACCGCACCCTGATTTTTTTACAACTGAAAGACCTGACAGAGTATATCAGTGTGTCGGTGGTGAGCCCGGATATGCTGGAGCATGGCTGGGAGTTCGATAAAAATAACCACAGCTCTGGGGACAGTTTGTTTGACGCTGCCTACTTGCATCAGCTTTATACCCGCCATCAGGCTGACTACAGCGGTAGGGTTACCGTACCACTGTTATGGGATAAGCAGCAAAACCGGATTGTCAGCAATGAATCGGCAGATATTATCCGGATGCTTAACACGGCGTTTAATAAGCTTACCGGCAATAACGACGATTTTTACCCGGCAGATTTACAACCACAAATTAATGAGGTTAACGAACTGGTTTACCACAACATCAATAACGGTGTGTACCGTTGTGGTTTCGCTACCAAACAGCATGCTTACGAGCAAGCCTATCAGCAATTATTTGCGGCACTTGATAAGGTTGAGTCGATTCTAAGTAAAAACCGCTACTTAACCGGAGAGTTAATTACCGAGGCAGACTGGCGGCTGTTTACTACTTTGATCCGCTTTGACGCCGTGTATCATGGCCACTTTAAGTGCAATAAACAGCGACTGGCAGACTATCCAAATCTCTTTGGCTTTACCCGAGAGTTATATCAATGGCCCGGCGTGGCAGATACTGTGAATTTTTATCATATTAAACGCCACTATTACTTCAGTCACACCATGATCAACCCAAGCCAGGTGGTACCTGTCGGCCCGGAGCTGGATTATCTGGCAGCCCATCGGCGGGCTGATTAACAATGATTCGCTGTGTATAATATTTGATTAATAAAATCTAAAGAAGGCGCTATACTTTTTATATGATGTCATTCGGTTTTGCCATCAAAACGTACTTTCGTTAATTGGCCAGTCCTTAAATTAGAGTGGGGCATTATGCAAACCACCGGAATTGTTACCCGCACAAATAAAGGTGCGAAGTATTTGCTGTTAGCCAGCATGTGGATACTCGGGTTTAGTGGCGATATTAAAGCACAAACCCTGCGTATCGCCGTGCCCGATTACCCGCCTTATACTTACGTACAGGACAAAAAAATTGCAGGCGAAGGTTTTGAGGCCTTTGATAGCATTATGGCTGAGCTCGGCGTTGCCTACCGCGCAGAGGCGGTGCAGCACTTTGGTCGCTCGTTAATTGATATGGAAAATAACCTGCTTGATGCCTTACTACTGGCAACCGAAAGCCCGGAGCGCAGTGCGCTTGCCGAGTATTCTGCTCCATTATTTTTTACCGACTGGGCCTGGGTGTGGCTGACAAATCGGCAAGATATTAAGCCGGATAGCGAACAGTTTAAACAAACCGCTGTCGTCTCTGCACAAATGAACAGCAATATTTATCGCTGGTTAGCGCTGCAGGCATATCAGATCACCCCGGGAACCAGTGATATCAGAGGGTTGTTTAACCTGCTGAACCACGGCCGGGTCGATGCCATTATGCTACCTGCTTTAACCGCAACCACGGTAATCAACAACAACCAGCTGGATAAAACCCGCTACAAAATCCATAAACATATTCAACTGCCCTATGGCATTTACATCAGCAAAGCCTATCTTGTCGAAAATCCGGAATTTATGACAAAACTTAACGAGGCTATCGCACAGTACAATGCCAACATATCGGCAGCAGCAAAAAGTAAAGCCAAAACCGCGTCCCCGGAAAATTGACGTTCAACTGAGATAAACCATATACAACATAGTTGCAAAAACAGGCTTTGCTGTCGCAAAGCCTGTTATCTCTGGATGCTGCTTGAATGGGGTTATTTAATTAAGTTGTACTGTTGCGCTGCAGTATCCGTTTGCAGACCAAAATGGCCTAAAGCGAAGGTATAAGTGGCGTTTTCACCCCAGATACGGCTGCTGTGCACGCCATAGACCAGACAGCTGCCGCTGGAACATACCACTTGATCAATATTGCTTTTAATTGAATAAACCCGCTGACCAAACCGCACCCCGTAAATACTGTCTAAAAATGGGCTGGAAACAGACAGACCTGCACTGCCGCAGGTAGAATTCCAGACATTAAACGGATATACACCACAGCTTAACAAGCCCCGAAAAGCACCCGCAACGCCAACAAAAGCATCAACCTGTGAAGCAACACCCAGCTTGTCTATTTGCTGTGCAGCCAGGGTTGCGCCCATTGAGTGGCCAATAACATCAATTTTACCGGTGCAAGAGTTATTAAGGGCCGAAATGATGGCATTGCGCACCGGTGTTTCCTCACTGCCGTTGTGATCATTGCAGGCGGCACAGGTTTTTGAACCCCAGTTTGGCCGGTAAATGTCGGCTGCCTGGTAACCTTTGCTGCGCAAATAATTGTAGGTATTGTTCCAGCTACTCGGGCTGGCTGTATTGCCATGCACCAGCACGACGGCATCAACACAGGCTTGCACTTTGGCAGCTAACATCAGCGCCACACCGGCGCTCAGTAACAGTAAGATTTTTTTTATTGTTGTCATCAGTAACTCCTTGGTTAGGTCACCGACAACATAGACAGCTGCTTAAATTTCAACCATAACACTTTAGTGCTAACACCAGGCCCGGGCCCATTGCTGCCGGCTAAAAGCCGGAGCCGGGCTGCTTTAAAAATTCAAGTTCTTCGTTGGTTGATGCTCTGCCCAAAATGGCATTACGATGCGGATAGCGGCCAAAACGAACAATAATCTGTTTATGCTTTAGCTCAAACTAGTAATTGCTATCCGGCGCATGTTCCCGGTAAAGCTGTTCGGCCAGAGTATGGATAACCTTCGACTCACTATGCATATAAGGTAATAGCAAGAAGCTGCGTTGATCTGCCGTTAGTTGCTTTAGCGCTCCGGCAGCTACAGCTTCCTGCGCTAATGCTAACGCCATAGCATCCTGCGCAAAGGCCGCTGCAGTATCACGAAAAATATTGCGGGAAAACTGATCGAGCACAATAATTTCGGCTAAGCGGCCGCTGGCATTAGTATCACTGCTTAATATGTCGGCAGCTAGGCTGCTGTAACAGGATAATGGTACACTGTCCGGGCAAATTTACTAACCTGCAGAGAGAGCAATGCGTTTGTTTATCCGTTTATTTTTTCGTTTAATCCGGCTGATTTTAACCCCTTTTATGCTACTGACAGAATGGCTGACCACTCCCAAAGCTATGATACGAAGCCCGGAGCAACAGGCTGAGGTTAATGCCGCTTGCCAGCAATTGGCGTTATATCAGTTTTCAGCCTGCCCGTTTTGTATAAAAGTACGTAAAGAAATGGCCCGGCTGGGGCTTGATATAGAAAAACGCGACGCCCGGCACAACGCATCGCACAGGAACGACCTGCAAAATGGCGGAGGCCGGGTGAAAGTACCCTGCCTGCGGATTACCGCGACCACCTCTGAAACTGCTCCTGAACGTACCGGGCAATGGCTATATGAATCAGACGATATAATCCGCTATTTGCGCCAGCGGTTCGCTGGTAATACGCCGACATAAAAAGCGCTATCTGGTTAAGATAACCAGCACGCCACTCCAGTCTAAGCCCCGGCTTTTGCCAGCCTGGGGCGCAATTTCTACCCCGCAATAAAACCCCAGCAACGGAATTCTGGCTTCATTTAATAAGCGCTGCACTTCCCTGGCGTCTTCCTGATCAGGCTCATTTGCCGAGGCCGGATCAAAGCGGGCGATGCGGCCAGCGCAATCCATATAAAGCGCAAACAACGGTTGCCTGCCTTCCTGTTTTATTTGTTTGAGCAACGCTTCTGTGCTGGTTCTGGCAGACGCTCTGCTCAGGGCCGGACTGCGGCGCATTAACTGAATTTGCATGCCCTCGTGCAGATCGGGCTCAAATAAAATAATGCCTTCGTCATTAGGTAATACGCCGCTGACCAGGCGATTACTGAAATCGTGCTCAACCGATATACCTGCTGTATTGTTTGGGATCCCCAGACAAAGCTGGCTTACCGGTGAACGACTTCGCCAGTTGCTATTGCCATAAGCCTGATCAATAACCTGCACGGCTGGTTTGCCATCAAGCGTATATAAAAACTGACCGAAAATACCGGTTATGGTGTAGCGCTGACTGCTTAATGGCTGACAACCATGCATGACCCCAATGTAACAGCGTAAATTGCCACCAAACACCAGTGCGCTGGCACTTTGCTGAGCAATGCTTTTACCACAGAATTGCTGGGTATGACCAAAGCCATGATCGCCAAGCAAGCCGGCACCGGCAATCGGCACTGCCGCTTTTAAATTCAGCTCTAAGCCCCTTAACAGTGGTGCAGAGGGATTCATTACCGGCGCCACATTTGCTGAGCCGGAAAACTTAATGGAATCGTAAAGCAATAATAACAAACTGGCGTCAGGCATCACCGGTAGCGCTGCAGCTAATTGCTCACCGGCATTAAACGGGCTGTTAAATAAGCCAGTGGCTACTGCCATCTGACAATAATTATCCTGGAACTTTAATACCGCAACAGCAGCCGGATTGCCCTGATAGGACAAATGCCAGTTGGTGATAACACCGATAGCAGAGCCACCAAATATATTGACATCCTGTCCCAGCACTGCACGCAGGCCGCGGTAAAAAGCCTGATGATCCAGGGCGCCACTGCAAAACGCCAGTACCAAATCTGCCTCGGCAAAAGCTGCTTGCGCCAAAGCACTTTGCGCGGCTTGTTTACCCGCAGCAAAGGCATCGTCACAATTACTGTATCCTAATCCAACTTTCATAATCCCTCATACTGCTGGCAAATTCGCTTTTCCAGAACGGTTACGAATATTACACAGTATTAACTATTGCAGGAATAACTTAAACAACAAGATTTCGGGTTTTTACACTAACTTGGTATAGTGAATCCATTCTGAACAGATAACATGTTTGCGGCCCACCGCCGTCAAGGTACTCAGATGCGGTTTATTTTCCTCCTGATGTTACTGACACTGACCAGCTGTGCAACTGCGCCTTTCGCAGTGCATTATCCGCCGGCACAACTGTTAACTGCTGCCGAGCAACTGGCGATGGCAGAGCAAGCTGGCCAGCACTTTGTGCAGTGGCCAGAGCAGCGTAGTAGCCGGCAAGGTGTCAATAACCGGCGCTTGTTTAGCAGCTGGCAGGGCCAGGGCATTCTGTTAATTGACCTGCAACAGGCAGAGGCAGCAACGATAGCGATCAACGGCCAGCCGCTCCGTCTGCAGCGGCCAGCGCATGGCCAACCTTTTAAAATTGACATTTCGCCCTATACCCGCAACGATAGTAACCAGTTACAGTTAGTATCATTACAGCCAGCGACAGCCCGGCTGACCATTGCAGTACCCTACCCCGAACTTAAGCAACAAGCGCAGCAAACCACCAAACATACCCGGAAGTTCAGTAAAGTTGATCAGCTAATCGCTGAAGAAGTTGCCGCTGGTTTTCCGGGCGCCGTGTTATTGGTGGTGAAAGATGGCCGGATCATTAAAGAAACCGCTTATGGTTATGCTCTGCGTTATCAGACAAACGGCAGCGAGCTGGCTAAACCAGAACCAATGCAAACCAGCACCTTATTTGATATTGCCTCTAATACCAAAATGTATGCAACAACCTATGCGGCGATGCAGCTGGTCAGCAGCGGCATGCTGGATATAAACCGGCCACTGACCGATTATTTGCCTGAGTATCTGGCTGATGGCCGCGAGCTACGCCTGGTCAGCGATTTGCTTTATCACACCAGTGGCTATGCACCAGAAGTGCATTTTCATCGCCCTGACAACAGCAATGGCCCGTTGTTTTACTCCCTTAATAAGGCCTATACCGACCAGTTGTTGCTTAGCCAGGTGCCATTTAGCGGTGACCGCGCGACAACAGCACGCTATAGCGATGTAAACTTTATGCTGCTGGGCCTGCTGATTGAACGCCTGACTGCCATGCCATTGGATCAATACCTGGAAAAGCAGTTTTACCGGCCACTTGGCTTAAATAATCTGATGTTTAATCCACTGCAACAAGGTGTAGCACCGGGCCGGATTGCTGCCACTGAACTTGATGGCAACAGCCGCGGGGGCCGGGTCAGTTTTCCGGCTAACCGGCAGGGTGTGCTGCGCGGCCAGGTCCACGATGAAAAAGCGTTTCATGCGTTGCAAGGGGTAGCCGGCCATGCCGGCCTGTTCGCCAGTGCCCGCGATCTGGCGGTACTTATGAGTGTGGTTGCCCAGCAAGGCGGTTATGGCTGGCAGCGCTTTTTCAGCCCGGCAGTGGTGCAACAATTTACCCGGCCATCAGGTTATGATCATCGCTTTGGCATGGGTTGGCGTACCGCCGCCGGCGGCGATTTAAGCTGGCATTTTGGCGCTTATGCCAGTAATTATGCCTATGGCCATACCGGCTGGACCGGCACGGCCACCCTGATCGATCCGGCGCATAATTTAATGGTGGTGCTGCTGACTAACAAAAAGCATAGCCCCATTACCGACAGTGGCACCAGCTATGAATTCGCGGGCGATAGTTTTGAAACAGGCCGCTATGGCACCATTATGACCCTGATTTACGAAGCTGTGCTGCAGTAGCCTTTAATCCGCACTATCGGCATTTAAAAACTGTAACTTCGCAAGCTGCTGATAAAGCGCACAGCTTTGCATCAGCTCGCTATGTGTACCTGACGCAATCAGCTGGCCTTTATCCAGCACCAGTATACGGTCGGCATGCAGCACAGTACTAAGCCGGTGGGCAATGATCAGGGTGGTTTTGCCCTGCATTAAATGCTCCAGCGCCTGTTTTACATAGTGTTCACTGGCGGCATCCAGCGCACTGGTAGCCTCATCCAGCAATAACACCGGCCGATCAGCCAGAATCGCCCGTGCTATGGCAATCCGCTGCTTCTGGCCACCGGATAACCGCACCCCACGTTCACCGAGCTGGCTTTGATAACCTTCTGCCAGCTGCTGAATAAACTCATCAGCTTCGGCAGCTTTACAGGCAGCAATTACCTCTTGTTCACTGGCATCAGGCCGGCCATACCGCACGTTTTCCAGTACACTATTGGCAAAAATCACCGCATCCTGCGGTACCAGCGCGAACTGCGACCGCAACGTCGCAGGATCAAAGGTACTGATATCGATGCCATCGAGTAAAATTCTGCCCGTCGGTAAATTGTAAAAGCGCTGCAATAACTGAAAGATGGTAGTTTTACCGGCGCCACTTGGCCCCACCAACGCCACCCGCTCAGCCGCGTTGATATGCAGCCTAAGCTGCTGCAATATTGGTTTGTCAGGTTGTTGCGGATAGTAAAAACTCACATCATCAAATAGCAGGCTACCGGCCACCGGCTCAGTTAACTGCGCCGGTGTAACCGGGGCGGTTATCTCTACCGGCATATTGGATAATTCAATAAGGCGCTCGGTTGCGCCAGCCGCCCGCTGAATTTCGCCAATAACTTCACTGATGGTAGCAACCGCTCCCGCGACCACCACAGCATAAAATAAAAAGGCCGTCAGCTCGCCGGCACTTATCCGGCCTGCCAGCACATCCAGCGCACCCGCCCAACCAACTAGGGTGACAGCGCTGATACTGAGCAGCATTACCAAACCAATTAGCAGCGCCCGATAAAAAATACGTTGCTTTGCCGCCGCCATAACCTGCTCAATTTTGCCGGCAAATAATTGCTGGTCCAGTGCTTCATGGCCATAAGCCTGCACGGTGTGAATTTCATGCAGGCTTTCATCCACATGGGCACCAATAACGGCCAGCCGGTCCTGACTGGCCCGGGCCATCAGTCGTACTTTGCGGCCCAATACCAAAATGGGTACCAATACCAGCGGCACAGCAATCATCACTAACCCGGTCATTTTCAGGCTGGTAAAGGCCATCATCAGTAAGCCGCCGATAGCGGTAACCCCGGATCGCAATGCCATCGAAAAACTGGAACCGACCACGGTTTGCAGTACCGTAGTATCAGCAGTAAAACGGGAAATCACCTCACCGGTGCGTGTTTCGCTATAAAAGGCCGGCGCTAGCCTCAGCATATGCCGGTAAACATGGTTACGAATATCAGCACTGACCCGCTCGCCCAGCCAGGTCATCAGATAAAAGCGGCAGAATACCGCTGTGGCGCTGACGCAGGTGATCAGTAAAATCAGCAGAATAATAGAATTTAAGCGAGCCCTGTTGCCGCTGACAAACCCTTCATCAACCAGTAAACGCACGCCCTGCCCCAGCGCCAGCCAGGCCAGAGCGCCAATCAGCAAAAACAACATAGCAGCGGCTACCCGCCAGCGATAAGGCGTTAAAAAACCAGCCAGCCACGGCAGTACTGCTGCGGTGCTTTCAGACGTTTTTAGCAAAATCTTGTCCTCGTTTAGCGTTAGACGTGTTCATTTTCAGAATAATAAGTCGATGCATACTAACCTGAGGCTGCGGCTGCAAAGTCGCATCATACTTGATTAACAAGGTAAGAAGTAGCTACGCAAACCCGCTGAATTGCTATATGATGCGCCACCAAAATTCCGTGCCACTAATGTGCTGCTATGATATCGACTAATGCTCTGTACACCGATTTATCAGGCTACTATGATTTAATGTGCTGTGATATCAATTACCTGGCACAAAGCAGCAGTGTACACCGGCTTAACAAAATGTTGGGCAACGGTAAGCACAGTCATCTTGATTTAGCCTGCGGCACCGGGCCACATATCCGGCATTTTATCGACTTTGGCTACCAAAGCAGCGGCCTGGATATTCACCAGCCGATGCTTGACCTGGCCCGGGCACGTTGTCCGCAAGCCAGCTTTATTTTGCAAAACATGGCTGACTTTACGCTGCAACAGCCGGTAGATTTAATTACCTGCTTTTTATACTCCATTCATTACAATGCCAGTATTGCCGCGCTGAAACACTGTTTTGCCAGCGTATACGCTGCGCTTACTCCAGGTGGGCTATTTGTATTTAATGCGGTGGATAAAGATACCATATGTAACCGTTCGGCAGTGCGCCACAGCACCTGGTTTGATAATAGCCAGTTTGTATTTGAATCGGCCTGGCACTACAGCGGCAGGGGTGAGCAACAGGCGTTAAAGTTAAGTATTGCCAAAACTAACGCTGCTGGTACCCAATTCTGGCAGGATCAGCATACCATGGTTGCTATCAGCTTTGCGGAATTACAAGCACTGCTCTGCCCGTACTTTGAGGTGCATATTCTGGCGCACGATTACGACAGAATAACAGTATGGGACAACGCAGCAGGCAATGCGCTGTTTGCTTGTGTAAAACGCGGCGCCTGAATACGTCGTACCAGGGTATAAACGCACTAAAGCGCCCGTTTTCATTACCACTACTTTATTGCCTGCTTATTCAATTTTCAGCAGCACTTTTACGCCGGATAGATCGGCAGTACTACTTACATAGCCAAGCAGATTAGGGTTACTGCTAACCAGTTTAACCATTTCAGCTTCAGTACTGACCTCTTTCGGAGGCGTACCTTTGCCGGTAAAAACCAATTTTGACCAATACGCTTTAATCTGGCTGGATGAGCGGCCCAGAGCCTTTTCGTCAAAACTTGTCCGTAATGCATTGGCATCACCAAGATTCAAAGGCAATGCTGATTCACCGTTTGCAAAACTACTACTCTTGCCGGTATACAACCGTTGCAGTTCTTCAACACTAACACTGTTGGTATTGCTTGAATGGCCGATAATGACAATGTCAGCATGCGCTGAGCCCATTAACACCATGCAAAATATAATGACAGCTTTCATAATTCTTCTCCGCCTGGTGTTAATGTTAAAAAATAAAATCATATGAAATAGCAGCTACAGTGCTGTTACCAACGAAATTATACAGTGACTTGTCTTGCAGCCGGTTAATTTGAGCTTTGATTGAACTGTTGTTGTTAATATCGTAGCGCAGCGTGAAAGACGTATCAGTAAAACGCTCTGGTTCATATAACTCAAGATTGTTTGACTTATCCCAGAATCTGGACCAACTGACAAAAGGTGTCCATTTGCCGTATCGGTAGCCGGCACCCACCATAGATGCCGGTGAGCGGATAGTTAAACCATCAGCTTTGTCTTCACGTTTGTTCAGATTCATTTCTGACAACACAAACCAATCACCAAAATCTGCATTTAAAGATAACCCCAACACGGTTTGGTCTGTAGGCGGGCTATAGAAAGCGTCGCTGTCTGGTCGCTCCGTAGTACTGTTCTCTGATGTCATATAAATAAGCCGTGCGGTAAACCAATCACGGTTCAGCTCAATGTCCACGCCACGGATTTTGTCCCATCTACTGTCTTGCGGCACGGAATCGTATAGCGAGTTGTAAGGTGCATCATCAACTGTTTCACTACCGGCATAGATGTTGGCAGTCATGCTCCAGTCAGAAAAATTTTCAGTGTAACGCAGGTTAGCACCGTTATAATTACTGGCTTCCCAGCCATACAGGGTTTGCGGCGGTCGTAACCAGATATAAGCAAAGCCAACATCCTGAAACTCAGAGTAGAAATACAAGGGAATACGCTTACGACCAGCCTGCAGGGTTAACTTATCCGTCAGATCATAAGATAAATAAGCCCACTCCAGGCTCAACTCACTGTCAACCGCACGTGCCATAACCTGAGTTACCAGCGACAACCTGTCGGTAAAATTGACGTTTAGCTGCGCACCTATTCGGCTCTCTTCCTGAATACTCCAGCCATCGTTACTCTGGTATATGCCGCCGTTATTGTAATCGGTAATAAAGCACGGACATTTGTAACTGACAAAGTCTGGATCAGCTACGTCACCTGAAAGCACTTTACCAACTGCCACCGTACCAAAACCGTTAAACTGATAACTAATTTCAGCTTGCAAAGGTGTAACCACTGCCACGCTAAAAACCGTTACACCAATACGTACTAAACTGATTTTGCTGCTTCGTTTCATGTTGACCTCTGTTAAAGCCGAAGGGGACACATAATTAAAACTAGCCGCAATGCACTCAATTGCAATATGTTTTCCTAATATAGTACTTAGTAAATGCAAAATTCCCTTTTATTACTTATTGTGTTACTTAAGGTATTAACATTAAGTCTTTTATATTCATTTTTGTCTTCTTATTCTATACAACCAGCAATCCCTCTTTGTGATAATCATCACAGTCCTGAACTATCTCAACTAAGCTGATATTATTTTTTAACTTGTTACTCTGCTTCAGACTAACTTTAGTTGCATGTAGTGTGCCTGCCCGGGCTGATAACTGGCCAGGGCGTTAATTGCCTTTACCGGCAGGTCTGACACGACAATAAATCCCTGACGTTGCCAGTAAGGTACCGAATCCTGTACTGCTACCAGCGCCAGTCTGGGCAATGCCAGGCGCTCGGCATACTCAATGGCTTGTTGCAGAAGTTTCGATGAGAGCTTCAGGCCGCGAGCCTGTGGGCTGACTGCCATATCATGCAAATATAAACAGTCTGGTGCTTTGCAGCAGGAAAATGGCGCGGCCAGTGGTGTTACTGCACCCGATACAGAGGGGTAGCTAAACAAATAAGCCTGAATGCCAGTGCCGACTGATTCTATAAGCCAGCAACTGGCAGGGGCTTGCTGCAACCGTTGCGACAGCAACTCATGGCTTTCAAATAATGCCTCGCCATAACAACTATCCTGCAAACATGCGACTGCGGTTAAGTCTTCAGCCTGCATTAACCGGATGGTGCCTGTCATACCTTATTTCCTTAGACTGGTGTTATTCCTGCCACTGAAATACCTGCTCCAGCGGCAGCTTAAATTCGGCGGCAATCCGGAACGCTACTTCCAGCGAAGGTGAATATTTACCGGCCTCTATTGCAGCGATGGTTTGACGGGTTACGCCCACCCGCTGCCCGAGCTCGGCCTGGGTCATCTCGCTCTGTAAAAAACGCAGCAACCTGATGTTATTGTTTATCGAGCCAGTCATGCTGCTTGCCTGCGATAACCCACTACCACCATCCCAAACTGTACCAGTTCCGCGAGGACTATCATAAACAAGGCGGAATTAACAATTTCCCAGCCACTGCTGGTAAACGGCATTATAACCCCCACCAGGATCATACCGGTTATCAGCACATAGTAGGCAGCAGACACCGAGCGTTGTTTTATTGCAATGTCACGCTCATCAGCTGGTACCTTTGAATCAAGCCGGTTGTTACGCCGTAATACAATATGACCAATAACTAAAATCGTTACCTGCACCGCCGCGGTTATCGCGTAGCCAGCCAGCTGGCGCAGATCAGGCAGCGGCTTTTCCGGAAAATAGCCACTAGCCACCAGGGTAAAATAAGGGCCAAAGGTAAACAGCATTGCCAGCATTGATAGCCAGGCGACCTTTTCACGATACGGCATCGTCTCCCGCTCAGACATCTCACTCTCCTTGATTAAATATAAACTTAATGACTATCAGAACAAACCAAATGATATGCAAAAATAACTCAATGTCAAACATATTTAACATGCAAAGTAAAAATAGTGCTAAAGCAGAAGAATCGAAGTGCTCAGGTTAAGCTTTAGGCTTTATCGCTTGCTCACAATAAGTTGGCCGCAGACAAAGGGTTGCCGGCGCAGAGTAACGCTACCCTGCTCGCCCAGTTGCACCTGATATAGCATGTTGTATTGCTGCTCTGTTAACGGCGCCATCTCAATGCCACTTAACAATGTCACCAGTTGCGGCACGGTATTGCTATGGCCAACAATCAATACCGGCTGAGTGTAAGCTGTCAATTGCTGCTGTAACTTCGCTGGCTTTCCCGGATCGTAACTTATTACCTGCAGTTGTTTGCTATTGGCCACCGCGGCAGCGGTTTGTTGGGTGCGCTGATAAGGCGTGGCATACACCGCTTGCAGTGGAATGTCGCTAAAATACTGCGCAAGGGCGGCAGCTCTTGCCTGGCCGCATTTTGATAACGCCGGATCTTTGCTACTATCCTGCTTTTCGGCATGGCGCACCAGATAAATGGTATTGGCACTTACCTGCAGCGCAAGCAGGCAGGTTGCTGCGCCAACCCATGGTAAAAATTTAGCTATTTTCATTGATTTTCTTCCTATACAGCACCGCATCCACTTCACCAAGCGCATCCTGATGTAAATAACGCTTGATAAACTGCATACCTAATTTACGCATTACCCCAATGGAGCCGGCATTATCCGGCATAGCAATAGCCGATAAATAGTTAACAGCAGGATTATTGGCTGTTACTGCAAGAGCAACAGCTTCGGCCGCCTCGCTGGCATAGCCCTGGCCCCAGTATCGCCGCATAAAACGCCAGCCCAGTTCGACATCATCCTCACTTGGCGTTGCGGTATTAAACCCCATTGGCCGGATCAGCACCCACCCCAGATAAGTATTATCTTCAACCCGGCGTATCTGCCAAATCCCAAAGCCTCGTGCAGGGTTGCGATACTGGGCCATCCGGGGCAGAAATATTTCGGTAATTTGCTGCATAGAGGTACGTTTACCGCCATTCAGATAACGCATAACCTCTTCGTCCTGGTCAACTTCGAATAACAGCTCTGCATCCTGCTCCGTTAACAAAGTAAAACTCAGCCGTGGGCTGGAAGGTATGGCAAACATACTGGTAAATCCCTTACACAAAATAGTATTTCAAGGTAACCAAAAAGAATTACCATCACAATTTTAAATTTCAGGCTGACTGGCTAATGCTCTACCGCAATTCTGCCAGTTGCAACCGCTTGTGACCAAACCCGCGGCTGTGGCGCCAGCACAAATAAGTCACCGTTGTGACCAGTGAGCTGTTGCGGCACACCCGCGAGGCGGGCGACCTGAGCATTGGCCTGCATATGATCAGCTTCGCCATGCACCGGAATAGCGAGAGCGGGCTTGACATAGCGGTAGAGCAAGTCGAGCTCACCCTGGTTCGGGTGGCCCGAAACATGAATGAGCTCTGAGCTATCAGCGCTTTGCAGTGTGCGCACTTTAAGCACCTTCAACTGCTCAATCAATCTGCCAACCAGCATTTCATTGCCGGGAATAAGGATCGAGCTAAACAACACCAAATCATTCTCTTCCAGCAGTAAGTGTGGATGCCGATGCTGTGCCAGCCGGCTGAGGGCTGCTCGCGGCTCGCCCTGACTACCGGTCGCTACCACCAATACTTCGTTAGCCGGCAAATAGCCAACATGTGAAGGTTCAATCAGCGGAATATCGTCAGGCCAATATCCACAAGCCCTGGCAGCGCCCACCATATTCTCCATGGCCCGGCCAAATAAAGCTAAATAGCGGCCGGTGCGCCTGGCAATATGGCCCAGGCTAATCAGCCGGCCAATGTTACTGCTAAAGCCCGACACTACCACCCGTTGTTTCTCATTGCGAATAACCTGATACAAGCCCTGATAACAGGCCGTTTCAGATTCTGAAAAGCCCGGTTTCAAGGCATTGGTTGAATCACAAACCATAGCAGTAACATTGTGCCCGGCCAGTCGCTTAAATACCTGTGGTTTAAAAGGCTTACCTGTAATTGGTGTCTTGTCTATTTTCCAGTCGGCGGTATGAAATACCTTACCGACGGCGGTACTAATCAGCAGCGCCTGTGGCTCAGGGATGGAATGAGTGATATTGAGCCAGTTAATTAAAAAAGGGCCAATGTTGCAGGTACCACCGGGTAGAATTTCAATAATGGGCATGTCCTGCGATAAGCCACTGTTAGCAATTTTCCGACGTAAAATCTCGGCAGCAAAAGGTGTGCAATATACCGGGCAGCCAAAACGAGGCCACAAAAATGGCAGGGCACCGATATGGTCTTCATGGGCGTGGCTGATAATAATGCCAGCCAGTAGTTCTTTGCGCTTGGCTATAAATGCCGGATCGGCCGCCTGCACTTCCGCAGTTATCGGGCTGGCTGTTGGCTGCAGCGGGTTGTAAAAAGTCACACCGCAATCGACCATTAACCAGCGGCCGTCATGGCCGTACAGGTTCATATTCATGCCTATTTCGCCACAACCACCCAGCGGTAAAAACCACAAATCTTTCGGGCCGGGTAATAACTCTTCAGGTAAGTGAGCAGTCAAAACAGCATCCTTTGGCTGATAAAGGGAGGTATTGTACGCAGCAAAGCAGCAAACAGCACAGTGAAACCACAACAATTAAGCATTTGGCAAGAAATAAACCTGTTTAGTTATTAACCAGACTTGACGTTGATAATTTTTAGAGGTAAAACGTTTAAGATGATTCGAACGACGAAATTAACAACAGTAGCGAGTAACTGCTGTTAAGCGCTTTCGAAACATAAATACGTTAAAAAACCAACGATATTTAGCAATCAACGCAATTGCTTTTGCCCAATTATAGTAATATTAAAATTAACGATGTTCATTCGACCTTTAACTAGACCTACAAGCTTAAACGATTAAGCGACTTAAAATGACATTAATTCGGATTGACGAGGGTAACAACAGATGAAAACACGAAATTTAAATCGTTCCTGCCTGGCACTGGCCGTAAGCCTGGCAATAAGCAGCACCACTGCAATTGCACAGCAAACTGACAATGAGAACGACGTCGCAGCAGAAGCTTCAGCCAGCACAGGTCTTGGTTTTGAGCGTATTTTAGTAACCGGGGCTGTGTCACGTAATCAGTCGGTTATGCAATCAAGTGTCTCCGTCAGCACTCTGACATTTGAAGACATAGATGTCTCCAGTCCACGCTCTACCGCTGAGATCTTCCGGATGTTGCCCGGTGTAAGAAGCGAATCTACCGGCGGCGAAGGTAATGCGAATATTGCTGTACGCGGCCTGCCCGTTGCCGCAGGCGGCGCCAAGTTTTTAACCTTACAGGAAGATGGTTTACCGGTGTTGCAGTTTGGCGATATTGCCTTCGGTAATGCAGACATTTTTGTCCGGGCAGATTCCACCATGGCCAGATTAGACGTAATTCGTGGCGGCTCAGCCAGCACCGCAGCCAGTAATTCACCAGGTGGTATCATTAACTTTATCAGCAAAACCGGCGAACACCAGGGTGGCAGCATTGCCATCAGTTCAGGCCTAAATTACGACCAGTTCAGAACTGACTTTGAGTTCGGTGGTGATATTAACAATGACATGCGTTTTCATTTTGGTGGCTTTGTCCGTCAGGGTGAAGGCGTTCGCGACCCGGGCTATCAGGGTGAGCGTGGCTACCAAATCAAAGCCAATGTGACAAAAGAATTCAGCGCTGGCTATGTCAGAGTTTATGCAAAACATCTGAACGACCGCGCAGCCAGTTATATGCCAATGCCAATGTATGCCGATGGCAGCTCAGTCCCAGGCTATGATGCGCAAAAAGACACCTTACAATCGGTTTATTTAACCCAAACCGTACGGTTAAATGGTGACAATCAAATCTCCCGCGGTGATGTACGCAACGGTATGAATCCGAAAGTCGACAGTTTTGGAATTGAAGCCCAATTTGATTTAGATGAAAACTGGACCTTAGACAATCGTTTCAGAATTAGTGATGTCAGTGGCAATTTCATTACCCTGTTCCCTGCTGAAGTGGGCAACGCGCAGGGCATTGCAGACAGTATTGCCGGAAATAACTCGACGCTTACTTATGCAGTAGGCCCCCAGGCTGGCCAGAACTACACGGCAGCAGACGCTATGCGGATCCATACCTTTGATGTTGAAATCAATGACTTTGGCTCCATGGTAAATGATCTTAAATTGGCAAGAAGTTTTGGCGACGTCGATGTCACCTTTGGTTATTACATGGCTGATCAAACTATCAGTATGTCATGGCTATGGAACTCGTACCTGATGGCCCTGAAAGGCAATAATGCTGAACTATTAAATGTTAACGCCGCGGATGGGACTGCTTTCTCAGAACAAGGCCAGCTGGCGTATGGCGTTCCTTTCTGGGGCAACTGCTGTCAACGTAACTATGACACCCAATACAGTACAACAGCGCCCTATATTAACGTTGGCTGGGCGTTTGGTGACTGGTCACTTGATGCCAGTGTAAGACGGGATAACGGCAAAGCCACCGGTACTTATGCCGGTGCTTCGCAAAGCAGCCGCGATATGAACAACGATGGCGCTATCAGTCAAATTGAGCAAAGTGTATCCGGTATTGATTTAGCCAACCCGCAACTGGTCAATTACAGCTGGGGTTACAATTCATATTCTGCCGGTGCTAATTACCAGTTCAATCGCGACTGGGCAATGTTTGGCCGGATTAGTAAAGGCGCCCGCGCTAATGCTGACCGCCTGTTGTTTGGTAAAGTTAATGCTGATGGCTCAGTAGCACGTGAAGATGCCATTGACGAAGTAAAACAATATGAAATTGGTAGTAAAAGCCGCCATGGCAACCTTAACTTGTTTGCCACCTTGTTTTTTGCTGAAACCGATGAGCAAAACTTTGAAGCTACAACTCAGCTCTTTTTCGACCGGGTTTATAAAGCTAAAGGTATCGAGTTAGAAAGTAGCTACCGTATCGGCGACTTTGATTTCCGTGGTTCAGTAACCTTTACTGACGCTGAAATCAGCAGTGATGCGTTAAACCCAGATGTCGTTGGCAATACGCCAAGGCGCCAGGCAGATATGATCTATAGCTTACTGGCACGTTACACCATGGATAACGCTCAGGTCGGTATTAGCCTGGTTGGTACCACTGATTCTTATGCTCAGGATAATAATGACTTAAAATTCAGCGGTTATACTCAGCTTAACGCTTTTGCAAATTATGAACTGGCAGAAAACCTGACCCTTTCTCTGAACGTTAATAACCTGTTTGATACCATTGGTATTACTGAAGCGGAGCAAGGCAGTGTTCCAGAAAATGGCATTATCACGGCGCGCACTATTAATGGCCGCACTGCCTCAGTTGGTTTGCGTTATCAGTTCTAAACTACGTTAAGCCATCATCTGATAGCGGTTGCAAAAGCAGCCGCTTTTTCTGCTATCAACCCTTATCCCATCGCTCGCAACAATAACCCTTAACGTTTAAGTTCAACTGTATTAAAGTGCTTGTGGAATTATTGATTAGAACTATTCGCATAAGGATTAGTTAATACATGGCGAACGTTACGCTTAAGTCATTGGCAAAACACCTTGGTGTGTCAATTGCTACCGTGTCCAATGCATTTAACCGCCCGGATCAACTATCTGCTGATCTGAGACGCCATATTTTAAAAGAAAGCGAAAAATTGGGCTTTACCGGCCCGAATGCTACCGCACGAAGCTTACGCACAGGTCGCTCAGACATGATAGCTATTTTATTGTCTGACACCCTGGAGTATTCCATTAGTGATCCGGTAGCAAACCAGCTAATCAAAGGCATTGCTGAAGTACTGCAGCAACAGGGCAAAGATATGCTGCTGTTGTCGGGCAGCAAAGCGGTTCACAGCACCGCTGAAGCACTACCTGACGGTTTTATTATTTATGGCAGCCCTAAAAATCACGAACAACTGGAGCGCGTTTTCCAAAGCGGCAAGCCGATGATTAGTGTTGATTGTAACTTAACCGGCATGGGCTCAGTTAACATCGATAACTATCGCTACGCTTATGATATTGCCCACTATGCCCTGCAGCAGCAAGCTGGCAAGGTTGCAGTACTGGGCCTGCGCTTACTTGATTCAAACCGGGTTTGCCGGATGCAAAGCCACGAGCTGTATGATCAAAATGAAGCCATCTCCCGCCGTCGACTTGATGGTTATCTGGCGGCCGCTGCTGATTTAAACCGTGAACTCAGTGCCGAGCAAATCTGGCATATACCGGTTAACAACCATCACTATGCAGAAATTGCAGCACGAGAAGCACTGACCCAACACCCGAGGCCAACATTGCTGTTGTGTATGAGCGACCGGATTGCGCTTGGTGCAATGAGTGTAGCCAGACAACTCGGTTTAAAGATCCCGGAAGATTTAAAGCTGGTTGGTTTCGATGGTATTGAAGAAGCTGAGCGAGCTTATCCTGCCCTGACGACTGTTGCTCAGCATAGCGATGAAAAAGGCCGCACAGCAGCCCGTATGATACTGGCTGGTGATGTGCAGCAGGACATATTACTCGAGTGTGAATTAAGGCTACGCGCCAGCTGCTAACAACATAAACTGATTAACCAGCAACTTTTGTGTTCATTTTTCGAACTCCCGCTTGATACTTAAACGTTTAAGGTGTAATTTTAAAGCATGGTTTTTTGCCAAACCAGCGATAACCAACAACATCAAAACCACCATAAAGTGGTAGCCAGAAAATAATGATTGTACTGGCATTATAAAACTGACGGGCAACATGCCTGCTAAAGACAGGGTAACAACATGCAACAAACACCAATAACGGCCACAGCTGTGGTAACTGAGCACACCTATACCCAGGTAAAGTGGATGACTTGCCTGATGTTCTTTGTTTTTGCTATGACCACCGATGCAGTAGGTGTAATTATACCGGAAGTGGTTAAGCAGTTTGATCTCAGCCTGACCCAGGCCGCAGCCTTTCACTATGTACCAATGGTTTTTATTGGTTTATCTGGCTTATTTCTGGGGCAACTGGCTGATCAGTTAGGTCGCAAAAAAATCATCTTATTTGGCCTGTTTATTTATACCCTGGCCTGTTTCGCTTTTGCGCTTAACCAGAGCTTTTACTTTTACATGCTGCTGCTGGGCTTATGTGGCTTAAGCATCGGTTTATTTAAAACCGGTGCCCTGGCCCTGATCGGAGACATTAGCCCCAATACCCTTAGCCATACCCGCCTGATGAACCGGGTAGAAGGTTTTTTTGGCTTGGGCGCTATTGTCGGCCCTGCACTGGTGGCCATTTTACTGATGCTGGATATGGCCTGGGAGCAGCTCTATCTGGTCGCGGGCTTAATTTGCGCCATTTTGCTGATTATTGCCTGGCGCATGGACTATCCGGCTTATGTTACCCAGCCCAAAACGTCTATCTGGCACTGTCTGAAACTGGCCAAAAATCCTTATGCATTGGGTTTTTCACTGGCCATAGCCTGCTATGTCGCAACCGAAGTCGCGGTGTTTGTCTGGCTGCCAACCTTGCTGCAACAATACGACGGTCAATATACGTTGCTGGCAGCACATGCCATCACCGTATTTTTTATCCTACGCACCGTTGGTCGTTTTTTAGCCGAATGGTTGTTAAGCCTTTTTAGCTGGACTATTTTGTTGGCCTGGTTCAGCACTGCCATTGCGCTGTGTTTTGTATTGAGCATGATTCAGGGTGTAGCCTGGGCATTGTGGCTGATGCCGCTTTCCGGTTTGTTTATGTCAATGATGTACCCAACACTTAATTCCAAAGGCATCAGTTGTTTCCCCCGGCATCAGCATGGCGCAGCAGCAGGTTTAATTTTAGCTTTCACCGCATTAGCCGCAGCACTTGGCCCGCTAATGATGGGAATTGTCGGTGATATATTTGGTGATGTGCGCTATGGGTTTTACCTGGCAACGGGCTTTGCGCTAATTATGACAGTCGGTTTGTGGTGGAATCACTTGGTAAACCCTGCAGAGCAACAACTGCAAAAAATGTCACATTAGGTTGTTGTATAAAATGTTGTTTTATAAAAGGTTGTTGTATAAACTTTTTTTGTAAACCTGTATCTCTCCTGTTTAGCCCCGCCCCGCGGGGCTTTTTTTGCTTATGCTAAGGCAATTTTATTAACAACAAAAAAGCCGGCAACGCGTTCTAGCAGATGCCGGCTTTAGCTGCTTGTTTAAATTCAATTTATGGCGCTTAACCACACTACCTGGTAAGGCTTTAAATTAATGCTTTGGCCATCAAACCGCTGCCCCGTTAATTCGTCACGCCATTTGCCGGCTGCTAAGCCAGCATACAGCTGGTCAGACTCACTAAAATTCACTACACAAAGTAAGCGTTGCATGTCAGCCTGGCGCTGGTAGACAAACAAATGGGGGTTACCGCTTGCTAAAATTTCTGTGCTGCCCTGGCCTAACACCATCAAGCCAGCTCTAACTTTAACCAGATGCTGTAACTGCTGATAAATACGTCCGGACAAACTCGCAGGGTCTTTCGCTGCTAACAGCTGTTGCTCAGACATTTTAACCCGGTTCACCCAGCGGCTATCATCCTGTTTAGCCGGGTCTTGCTGGTAGCTGTAATCATTTAACAAGCCTAACTCATCACCCATGTAGAGTAGCGGCAGGCCTCCAATACTTAAAATTACGCTATTTAACACAAAAATTCGCGCCAGCGCCTGCTCAAGCTGCAGCTGCTGCTGCACGTCATCTGAATTCTGTAGCGCTTGCTCTACCCCGGTAAGTGAGGCCAGCATACCGGTAACGCGACAATCCCCGGTAACAGGGTTTTGCTGAAATGGCACACCAGTGGCAAAACTTCCGCTAAACTGGCCGGTATAGAACTGGTTTAAAAACTGCCGGTGATGCTCAGGGTTAATCCCCAATTGCCAGGCCACATTGTCATCAAAGGTCCAGCCAATATCATCATGACAACGAATATAGTTTACCCAACTGCAATGTGGATTTATCGCAAAGCGCCGTTGCAATGATTCAGTCAATAAACGGGTTTTACGGGTGGCCAGACTATTCCACAACAACGCCATCAACAAAGGATTATATGACAGCTGACATTCTTCGGGCGAAATGTATTTTACCACCTCATCCGGATGCACTATCGCTTCAGACTTAAACTGTAATGCCGGTGCAGCGATCCGGGCGACCGCATTGAATGCTTGAATTAACGTATGCGCTTTTGGCAGGTTTTCACAATTAGTACCAGCCTCTTTCCAAACAAAAGCCAGGGCGTCTAACCTTAGTACCGCTGCCCCCTGATTGGCCAGAAATAACATCTCTTCGGCCATGGCATTAAATACCGCCGGATTGGCGTAATTTAAATCCCACTGAAAGCTGTTAAAGGTGGTCCAGATCCAGCGCTGTGCGCCAGGTTCAAACGTAAAACAGCCGCGACGGATCTCAGGGAAAATTTCACGCAACCATGGCGCATATTGCTCACGCTCCTGTTCGCTAAAAAAGAAATAAAACTGCTGGTAATCTTTATCACCCGCTTTGGCTTTTTGCGCCCAGCGATGCTCATCCGAAGTATGATTAAACACGAAGTCAAGCACCGGCCGGATACCATGCAGATGCAGCTGTTGCATTAACTTAGCCAGCTCTGGCATGCTGCCCAGCGCCGGCATCGTTTTACGGTAATCAGACACAGCGTAACCACCATCGCTATTGGGCTCTGGTGCTTTAAACAGGGGCATCAGGTGCAGGTAGTTAATTCCGGTTTGCTTTAAATAAGGAATACGCTCAGCCAGACCGGCAAAATTATCAGCAAATAAATCGACATAACAGGCAGAGCCTAAAGCATTCTGATGTTTATGCCAGTCTTGTGGCTGCTCATCCTCAGCCAGCAAATAGTCAGGCCGCTGCAAAACAGCTTTAGCCAATACCTTTAACAGCTGCTCAAGATAATAATAACTGTCAAACCGCTCACCATACAGCGGCAGATATAACTGCAGCAATGCAGGTAAATGCGCTTTTAAACGAGCTTCAAACAGCGGCCAGTTGTGTTTGGCTACCGCCTTCAGAGAAGAGCTGTAACGTTTAAGTAGATCGCTGGAAAAATTAGCCAGCTCGACAGGGTCATGCTGTAATTCTGATAAGCTTCTCTGGGCCATCTGTCTGTTCCTCCCACTTGCATTAACCACTATATTTGCTTTATTTAAGCTGCAATGCAAGTAGATAAGAAAAAAACAGCTGTTTTTTTGGCCGGAATATTTACAATATTCACCCTATGGAGTAGCCTGAACTTAAACATTTCAGATCAATCAACTAAATTTTAGTTATTGGCTATGCTTGTCGTAGATAATATCTGATATTTGAAAACCTTTATTTCATCCCGGGAGACTTATATGCCATTACCCGTATATTGCTTTGGAGAAGTTTTGATCGACTTCTTACAAGACCCGAAACAGCCGGGGTTGTTTCGTCGCTTTGCTGGTGGTGCGCCCGCGAATGTTGCCGTTGCCGTAGCAAAATTGGGCGGTCAAGGGTGCTTTGTGGGCATGCTGGGCGCTGATATGTTTGGTGAGTTTTTGCTGTCAGAACTTGGCCAATACGGCGTGGACTGCCATGCCTGCGCCACCACCAGTGAGGCAAAAACAGCGCTGGCATTTGTTGCATTAAATGACGAAGGTGACCGCAGCTTTTCGTTTTACCGGCCGCCGGCAGCAGACCTGCTTTATACTATGGCGCATTTGCCGGACGGTTTCTGGCAGGCCCCTGCCATTCTGCACTTGTGTTCTAATAGCCTGACAGATAAAGCAATTGCGGATACGAGTTTTGCCATGGTAGCGCAAGCTCATAAACATGGCTGGTTGGTGTCGGTCGATGCTAATTTACGCCATAACCTGTGGCCGAATGGCAAAGCGGACATAAATCTGGTATCCCAGTTACTGCAGCAGGCCGATATCATTAAACTCAGTGATGATGAGTTGAATTACCTTGCACAGCAACAGGACCCAACAAGCTGGCTTTTGCAACTGCAGGCTAAACGCAATAGTTGGTTAGTCGTTACAGCTGGTAGCAATGCAGTAAACAGCTATAGCAAGCATATCTTCAGTTTACCTGTCTCTGCCGTTAAGGTGGTCGATACGACAGCAGCCGGTGATGCTTTCGTTGGCGCCTGGCTTTATCAGCTTAGTCAGCAGTTATCTGAGCAAGCCTGGCCGGCATTATTGCAGGACGAGATCAAACAAAAACTGCTACTGAGCAAAGCGATTAAAGCAGGTTCACTCACCTGCCAGCACTTTGGTGCTTTTACTTCACTACCTACCCGCTTAGAGTGGGAGTCAAATTAGTTTACACAGATGGTTTCGGCTATTCCAGCCATCTTCCAATCGAGTATATTGATTAAGACAATCGTTTTATTTCACATAAAACTATCACAGACTTACTATACTATTTTCATTGTTACCTGCGTAACAAAAACCAACGGTAAATTAAAAGGACGGGAATAATGAAAAAAAATCTTAATAAAACACTCCTGGCTGGCATGATGAGCATGCTGCTGGCATCAGGCGCCGCTTTTGCCAACGAGCCACAAAAACCTGAAATGGCCAAACCGCAAGGGGCTGTTGCTACAGGCGCAGCCAAAGGCACGGCTGCAAGAAATAATCAGTTTTGGTGGCCAAATCAACTTGATTTAACACCACTGCGTGATCACGATGCACGATCTAACCCCTATGGCGCCAACTTCAGTTACGCTGATGCCTTTAGCAAACTGGACCTGGCCAAAGTGAAACAAGATATCAATGCGCTGCTTACCGAATCACAAGATTGGTGGCCAGCCGACTTTGGCAATTATGGCCCGTTTTTTATCCGTATGACCTGGCACAGTGCCGGAACCTACCGCACGCTGGATGGCCGTGGCGGCGCTGGTGGTGGCCAGCAACGTTTTGAGCCTCTGAACAGCTGGCCGGACAACGCAAGCCTGGATAAAGCGCGGCGTTTACTCTGGCCGGTAAAACAGAAATATGGTGAAGCACTGTCATGGTCAGATTTAATGGTGCTGGCCGGTAATGTGGCGCTGGAGAACATGGGTTTTCAAACTTACGGTTTTGCCGGTGGCCGGGCGGATGACTGGGAACCCGATATGGTGTACTGGGGACCAGAAGTGGAAATGCTGGCCAGTGACCGGCAAGATGCCGATGGTAAGTTACAACGCCCACTGGGCGCCACTCACATGGGCCTGATCTACGTTAACCCGGAAGGGCCAAGAGGTGTACCAGACCCACTGGGCTCAGCTAAAAACATCCGGGTAGCCTTCGAGCGCATGGCGATGAACGATGAAGAAACCCTGGCATTAATTGCCGGCGGCCATACTTTCGGCAAAATGCATGGCGCGCACAAACCAGCAGATTGCGTGGGTGCCGAACCCGCTGCAGCAGGTATTGAAGAGCAAGGTTTCGGCTGGAAAAATAAATGCGGTAAAGGCCATTCCGAAGATACCGTCACCAGCGGCCTGGAAGGCGCCTGGACCCAGGCTCCAACCCGTTGGACCTCGCTGTATTTAAGCAATCTGCTTAACTTTGAATGGAAGCAAACCCGCAGCCCGGCCGGTGCTATCCAGTGGATACCAACTGATGAGTCGCTGCATAAAGTCGTACCTGATGCGCATATTGAAGGCAAGTTTAACCCGCCGGTGATGACCACAGCCGACCTGGCGCTGAAGTTTGACCCGGAATATCGCAAAATTGCCGAGCGCTTCTTAGCTGATCCGGAAGAGTACCGCTTAGCCTTTGCTAAAGCCTGGTACAAATTAACCCACCGTGACATGGGCCCGCCGCGTAACTTCTTAGGTAGCGAAGTACCAAAAGACGTGCTGCTATGGCAAGACCCGATAGATCAAAAAACCGAGTCTACTATTAATGAGCGGGATGTTAAAAACCTTAAAGCCAAAATTTTAGACACCGGTTTAACTGTGCCGGAACTGGTGCGCGTCGCCTGGGCATCAGCTGCCAGCTACCGCAACAGCGATATGCGTGGCGGTGCCAATGGTGCCCGGCTTGCGTTAATGCCGCAAAAAGATTGGGCGGTAAATAACCCGGCTGAAACCGCTAAGGTACTTGAAGCCCTGAAAGGTATTCAGACTGACTTTAACAAAAACAGAAGAAAAGTATCACTGGCTGATTTAATTGTACTCGGTGGTGCGGCTGCCATTGAAAAAGCAGCTGAAGATGCTGGTTACAACATTACCGTGCCATTTAAACCTGGTCGGGGTGATGCCACGCAGGAAATGACTGATGTTAATGCTTTCAGCTTGCTGGAATTGACGGCGGACGGTTTCAGAAACTACTTTGATGCTGCTGCCAGCTATAAGTCACCAACAGAAATGCTGGTTGATAAAGCAGACCAGCTGGACCTGAGTGTGCCGGAAATGACGGTATTGATTGGTGGCTTGCGGGCACTGGATGCCAATTATCAGGGCACCAGGCATGGCGTTTTTACCGATAAACCCGGCACCTTAAACAACGACTTCTTTGTTAACTTGCTGGATATGTCCACAGTGTGGAAAAAATCGGCTACTGACGGAGTCTATGAAGGCTTTGATCGCAAGTCAGGTAACAAAAAATGGTCAGCAACCCCGGTCGATTTAGTGTTTGGTTCAAACTCGGAGTTGCGCGCAGTTGCCGAAGTGTATGCTTTTGACACGTCGAAACAAAAGTTTGCTGACGATTTTGTTAAAGCCTGGACTAAGGTCATGAACCTGGACCGCTAAGCTGTAATGTTGACAAACCCAAAGGGCCTGCGGGCCCTTTTTTGTTGCCCCGCCATGCTATGTTTCTTTAATTTATATGAAGCCGGGAAGCATGGCTCAGCACAAGTTTAGCTATTTTTTAAATTACGGCTATTCCAGTCCCGCTGCATTTCAAAAAACAAAAATGATGCCGTCCAGGTAATTAGCACCAGCCCGGTCAGCGACTCAATACCGGTTAAATATCTCAGCTCACCTAACGGCGCAATATCACCAAAACCTACTGTGCTATACACCGTAAAGGAAAAATAAACGCAATCCATTACGCTGCCATCAAAATTGCCACTAAGCTCGCCCCAGCCATCAGCGTTGTGCATAAAGTAATAGGCCAGGGCAAACACCCAAATCTCCAGCGTATGCGCAACCAGCGCACCAAAAACCCCCACCACAATCCGGTAGCGGTGTTTAATGTTCAGTTTTGGAATATTAACCGTCAGCCGGTACAAAAACTCGTAATGAATGGTAACCACAATCGCGACAATCACACTGTTTAACAGCCACACTGAGATCATTCTATTGTCCTCCAACTAATCGGCTGATTTCTTAATGACCCATCTAAGCAGCGGCTTTTGCAGCACTACAAGCAGCATAAAAAATAATAATGCTACCCCAAACATTATTTCTTGGTGTCGCGCGGCTTAGCTGCAGACTTAGGCTTAGCTTTCGGTTTAGGCTTACTGCTTTTTTCCAGGTTAATTGCGGTTTCACTGGCTTTATTAGAGCGGCCAGATAATACCTTGCGCGAAATACTTTTTAGCAGCGACTCCCGGTTACTCACTTCAAAGCCTGGCTTAATGATACGTTTAATATCGCTGCCTATCAGCTTTTGAATGCGCTCTAAGGTTTGCTCTTCTTCGCGGCTGACAAAGGAAATAGCAGTGCCTGAGGCCCCTGCCCGCCCGGTACGGCCAATCCGGTGTACATAATCTTCCGGTAAATAAGGCAGGTTAAAGTTCACCACATAATCCAGCCCCTGAATATCCAGGCCACGGGCTGCCACCTCAGTGGCAATTAACACCTGCAACTTGGCCGATTTAAAATCAGCAATAGCACGGCGGCGGGTGCCCTGGCTTTTATCGCCATGGCAAACCGCAGCATTAACTTTACTCTTTTGCAGATCGGCTAACAGGCGGTCGGCCTGCTCTTTGGTGCTGGTAAATACCAACACCTGAAACCAGTTATGTTCGGCTAATAACTGCTCAAACAACTCGATTTTGCGGCTTTCTTCCACCGGGTAAATCACATGGTTTACCGTATCGGCAGTACTATTGGCTTTCGCCACCCGGATTTGCTGATGATTATTCAGAATTTTATGCGACAACTCGTTTACCGCAGGTGACGTGGTGGCGGAAAACAGCATAGTCTGGCGCTTAGCGGCAGTTTGCTGCATTAAGTTCAGTACATCAGTGCTAAAACCCATATCTAACATACGGTCGGCCTCATCCAGCACCACAAATTCAACATCGCTTAATATAACGTTGCCCAGTGCCATATGCTCTAATAACCGGCCTGGGGTGCTAATGACAATATCTACGCCTGCCGTTAATTTATTTGCCTGACCACCCATTTTTACGCCACCGTATAATGCGGTGACACTAACGGCTAAAAATCTGGCATAGTCACTGACAGAAGCAGCTATTTGCTCAGCCAGTTCGCGGGTTGGCGTCAGAATTAACGCCCGTGGACGGCGCTCGACTGTTGCTTTGGGTTTATCCAGCATCTGTTGTAACACCGGAATAGCAAAAGCAGCGGTTTTACCCGTGCCGGTTTGCGCCGTTACCTGTAAATCCTTGCCGCGACGCGCAGGCACAATAGCCTGGCTTTGCACCGGTGTCATTTCACTATAGCCACATTCAAGCAGCGCACGTTGTAAATCAGGAGCTAAATCTAACGATGAAAATTGCATCAGGTTTCCTCTGTAGCAGCGCTACAGTTTTAAATTAGGGGGTACATCAAAATTAGTCTGCGGTTACATCACTGACCCGAGGCTTATGCTGGCAAGCCTTGGCCAAAATTTCTATATAGAACGCCGGCAACTCCTGCGCTACGGCAGCATCAATATGTTTATTGATTTCAGAAGTGAAAATTTTCTCAGCGGTCTCTTCTATTGCACCAAAGCGGCAGTCAAACGTCCAGTAGTCCATGTCATCTGGCAGAGTCTTACGTCTCTCTCTGGCCAGGTACTTTTTAATTTCATGCTTAATAGCATCGGCCAAACGGGCCGTGTTCAGCTTAGCGTGAGTTAACGCGAATGTTTTTTTCATTAAAATTCCTACAGGTTTGCACTCAAAAGCTGAACGCGCTAAATAATGCGCGCATTCTACATGGATAAGCAGCAGATAACTGCCATTATCTGCTAATTACCCGTACATTTAAGCCGTCAACCTCACGCTTCAAACATTAAGCAGTAAAGGACAACACGCAGTAAGTAGCTTAAAATCACCAGTAAGCGTAGTGCATGCGGGACTATTGTAAAAGAAAATGGTTGGCTGAACTTACTACCCGAACACCCGGGCCAAATACAGCAGCAACCCCAAATTCAGGAATACGCTGCACCAAAACACCCGTAAAAATGGTTTTTTCTTAGATTTATGCCGCAGCCAGCTTTGCGCCAGTAAAGCACCAGGCCAGCCCCCCAATAACGACAGCAACTGTAAGGTATTCTCAGGCGTGCGTTGCTGACCGGCCTTTTGTGACCTTTGCTTATCCAGAGCATACACCACAAACGTGAATAAACTCAGGCAGGCATAGCAGACTAAAACATAATAATGCAGTTTGCCAAACCAGCAGGCTGCTGCTAGCAGACAAAAGAACAGCAGCACCACTTTTAGCGCCCAACTCCCCCCTGCTTTAGCCGATTTAACCACCTGCTTTTCACCGGCATACGTAACGCCTTGTGCCTGGCTACGGCCTTGCTGGTCTTTTGCAACCGAATAGGTAACCACCTCACCCACCTGTGGCCGACGGCCGCGGTTCTGCAGCGCCTTAGCATGCAAAAACACACGCTCACCTTTAAGCACCGGCTGAATAAAACCAAAGCCTTTATCATCATCCCACTGGGTTATTTTTCCTTTAGTGCGCACTACTTTTTCTTCGCCGTCAGTAAAAAAACTGGGTACTGGCCATGTGGTTTGTGCACAACACTGGCATCTACGACCTCAACGTCCTGAAACCCCGCTTGTTCAGCGGCTACGGCAATGGCTTGGCGATCAAAGCCCATGTGATAAACACCAGTATCTTCTGTATGAAAACTACCGTCTTCAGTATCAAGATCCGATATAGCAATAACACCACCACTGTTAAGCAGCGTATAAAACGTAACAAACATTGCAGCGATGTCCTGCACGTGGTGCATGGTCATTGACGATATAATGCCATCAAATTTGCCGGATATAGCGCTAACGCTTAAATCAACTGGCACTATTTCAACGTCACAAGCTATACGTGCTTGTTTTTGCGCCAGCTGTTCATTCATTGCTGCTGAGGTATCAACAGCAGTAATCTTGTTGACAAAGGGCGCAATTCGCTCAAGTAACAAGCCCGTGCCTGAACCAAAATCCATCAGATGCATAGCCCGATCGAGTTTTATGTTTTCAATTATCGTATTGGCAATGTTGTCGACATTTGACACTCTGTTGTCATCACTTTCGTAGACAGCGGCTTTGTGTTTGAAGAAATCCTTACTCATTAATCTACCTGCGTTTTCTAACAGAATGTATAAAATCTGGTTAAGTGCCAGTTTACCTATGTATTTGAAAAGAAAATAGACGATTCAAATGGCTAAACACAGCTGTACCTAAAACGAATTATCAGTAAAATAAAGCCAATGTAATGTTATAAACACCAAATGTATAAATATGGGTTACGCACAAAACGTAAGATCTCAAAAATGCCGATAAAAAAAATCAACGAAGCAGCATGGTCAGAGATATTAAAAATTCAGGCTGAAGCCTACTCTCAGATTGAGCCTGAAAGCGTTGACGTGCTGCAAAGCAAATGGCTGCGGTCACCTGAAACTTGCTTCGTATATGAAAAAGCAGGCGAAGTGGTCGGTTACCTGCTGGCTCACGCCTGGAATAGGGAGACGCCGCCAAAGCTTTACGAAACGTTGCCAAGTGGTACAGAGGGTTTAATCCTTTTCTTACATGATTTGGCCATTTCAAACGCTGCTGCCGGTGATGGCCTTGGCAAAAAGATGGTGTCTTACTTGCTAAAAATTGCGAAGGAGGCAGGGTTTCAGCAGATTAGACTGGTATCAGTGCAAGACTCCGTGGCGTTCTGGGAAAAACAGGGCTTTACTTCTATTACACACCAACGGGTGTGCAACAGTTACGGTACAGGCGCTCAGCTTATGACTTACAAATTGTTGGGGTAAACGTGTTAAGCTTGCCGGTGGCAGTATTGAAAGAATTAACGTATTAAAATAATTTCCCTTGGAGACCCAACCATGCGCGCTATCTACTGTGTATTACTGCTACTAATGCTTACCGGCTGCGACAAAAACGAAGTGGGCGATGTATCACTAGGTGTCTTTACAACTAAAGATATCAAACTGGATGCGGTTGTTGATCCGATTGTGACCGGCGTAACCTGCCATGTATCGAGTATCGAAGCTAACCTGGACTTTTCCGACCCGTCTGACAGCTCTATTGCCTGTCGCCAAACGGGCCCTATCACCGCAGAGATGATTGCCAAGATAGATAAAAGCAGTAACGGTGAAGTGCTGTTTACCAAATCAAAAAGCATTTTCTTTAAAAGCATGAAAATCCGCCGTATTTTCGACGCCGAGAACCAGACCCTGATGTATCTGTCCTACTCCACCAAAGAAACCTCCGGCAGCTTTAAGCACAGCCTTTCGACCGTGCCACTTTGGGGTACGGAGGCGTTTAATGCAGCGAAGTTGCATAACTAATCTTGCATACTTGCCCCGGCGAGTGAGGAAGAGCGTTGTATCCGGAATGACGGAAGATATAAGTCCAACGTTATATGAAGATATAAGTCCAACGTTATATATAAGCGGTGCCTTTTAAATACAGCACCGCAAAGCCTGACACTAAAACCCGATCATTGACGATGTTGCAAAATAATATGCCGCCACGCTGTGATGCCTGGTAAGCAACCAAATCATTTTTAGCCAGCTGCTGCGCCCAATAAGGTGCCAGTCCTGCATGTATTGACCCGGTGACCGGATCTTCATCACCGCCATTGGCGGGCCAGAAATAACGTGAGATAAAATCATACTCATTTGTGATGGCACTGGCTTTGGCGGTAACAACCACATCAAAGGGGGCTAATTGTTTCAGCTGTTCTGACGAGTAGCTCAGGCTTTTAACATCGTGCTCCGATGCCATCACAGCAAAATAAGCTTGTCGGTTCTTTAAAACCTGTATTGGTGTTACCGATAAACCGGCTAATAAAGCATCTGGCGCCCGCTCAACCACCTGCGGGCATTGGTTGGGAAAACTCATTTCTATTCTGTCATCGCTAAGCTGATTTACAAACAACGCCCCCACTTCTCTGGTCACAAACTCAATTTCACCCTGCCCGCCCAGATGATTAAATATCACATAGGATGATGCTAACGTGGCGTGGCCACAAAAGTCGATTTCTGTTAACGGAGAAAACCAGCGAATTTCATATTTATTGACCGATAACGCGCGGATAAAGGCAGTTTCTGAAAGGTTATTCTCGGCCGCAATGCTCTGCATTACCTCAGGCGCCAGCCACTGTTGTAGCGGAACAACCGCAGCAGAATTGCCTTTAAACTGTTGTTTGGTAAAAGCATCAACAATATAAATATCTAATTCCACGCCAGACTCCTTAGGTTTACCGGGCTAGTAACAGGTATTGCAGGTTATTGTAGTGGCAGTTGCAGGCACTGTCATCGGCTGAACTAAATAGAGGATAGAACCTCCTTTGAAAGAACCGGGGAGTAAGGAACAGTGTTTTCTCCGACATGGAGAGAAGTGGCGGCACTTTGGCAGTTGTTTGGCGTAACTGATAACTTGCAGTTTAAAGCAGAGCTTGGTTAACTCTCAGCATCATTTAAATCAGTTGTGTTGACTATGGATATTTCTGCTGAAAAACTAAAACGGATCAGACTATTGCATAACCTTTCACAGGAGTTATTAGCAAAACAGTCAGGGCTGAGTTTGCGCACTATTCAGCGGCTAGAGCGTGAAGGTGGTGGCTCGGCAGAATCGTTGCATGCCCTTTGCGCGACCTTGAACATCAATGCTGATCAGTTGCAGCAACATACCTCTTCAATGCAAGCCGGCTGGCAGCGCACAACCATTATCAGCCGTTTACTGGTGTTTATAGTGTTGTTTGCAGCTTTGTTCAGCCTGATGGGGAAGGCCTCGGCCACCAGTATTCACATCTATCTGGATTTAATGTCTTTGGTGATAATTTTCAGCTTTTTAACACTGTCGACGTTGGCATGTTTTGGCTTTAATGGCTTACTAAGGGCTGTAATTGGGCTGAAATATCTGGCTAGCTCAAAGCTTTACCAGCAACAAGCTACTAGTGATTTAGCGCAGCTTTACACTTTTATCTATAAAAACTGTTACTGCGCCGCCGCTATAGGCAGTTTGATCGGCCTGGTTAGTTTACTAGACACCTTTGCCACTTCAGCAAACAGTAGTCAGTTATTTACTGGCCTGCATGTGCTGACAATACTATGGCTATATGCAGCAATTATTGCCGAGTGCCTGTTACGGCCACTGATATATAAACTAAAAAATGCCAGTGATTAGCAGACTAGTAATGTCGTTTTTTAAAAAGGGCTGACGCAGTGGCCGTGGAATGGCTTGCCGGTAAGTGGGTGGATAAAATAGATATCACTGGCGTGCAGTAATAACCGGTCTGCCAGCTGTTGGCTGCTGTCACTGTGGTATAAATCACAGCCAAGAATGGGGTGGCCGATGCTCAGGCTATGAATACGCAGCTGATGGGTGCGGCCACTCAGCGGGGTAAATTGCACCAGGCTGCGTCGTGGCTCAGTTAACCGTTGTAATACTTTAAACTGGCTAGTTGCGGCTTTGCCGCTGCGCTCACAAATTTTCACCCGCGGGAACTGGCTGTTATCTTTGGCAATCGGCGCTGTTATTACCCCTTCATCAGCGCTTACCCAACCTTCTAGCATGGCGCTGTAGTGCTTTTGCACCGAACCTTCCTGAAACTGCTGATTAAGATGCGCGGTGGCATCTGGAGTCAGCGCCACCACCATAATACCCGAAGTGCCAAAATCTAAGCGATGCGGTAATTTGGCCTGCGGCAACGCCGGGCTTAGCATAAGCGAGCCGCGTACCAGCTGGCCTTGCACTAAGTGGCCATTGACTAAACGAAAGTGCACAGAGTCACGGTTAAGTGGGTTTTTACCCGATAAACTCAACAAGCCTGAGGGCTTGTTTATCAATAAGATGGTATCGTCCTGATATAAAATATGCACAAACTCATGGCAGGCAGGTGCGATAAAGGTATCAATAATGTCCACAAGCTCCCCTTTTTAGCCTTTTATACCATCAAACAGCACATCCCGCGCCGCCTTTGATCCATTCCCGAGCTTTACTGTCGATTGTTTGGAGTGTAGTGGCACACTAAATTTGGCCACCTGATTAGAGGTGTTATCATACACCTCATAGATGATTAGGTGACACTATGAATAAGAAAACCAGACCTACTTTTAGCGCTGAATTTCGTCTTGAAGCGGCCCAGTTAGTAGTTGACCAGGGTTATACCGTTTCCAAGGCAGCCGATGTAATGAATGTCGGTAAATCGACCATGGATAAATGGGTGCGACAGTTACGGGATGAGCGCGCAGGTAACAGCCCTAAAGCCTCACCGATGACGCCAGACCAGATTAAAATCCGTGAGTTAGAGAAGAAAATCAAACGGATAGAGCTGGAGAAAGAAATCTTAAAAAAGGCTACCGCTCTCTTGATGTCGGACTCGCTGAACACTTCTCGATAATCGAGAGCCTCAAGCGGAGCTATGCCGTGACCTTACTCTGTGAGGTCTTTAACGTTCATCGCAGCAGTTATAAAGCGTGGTCGTCGCGTCGTGGCCAGATTAATCCACAGCGCGTGATTGAACAAAGCAAAGTACGCGAGCTGTTTAACGCCAGTAACAGTTCAGCAGGCGCTCGCAGCCTTGCTGATATGGCAACGGCTCAAGGCGTTAAGCTATCACGTTATCGTGCTGGAAAGCTGATGCAGCAGCTGGATTTAGTCAGCTGCCAACTGCCAAGTCATGCTTATAAAAAGGCCGTAAAAGAGCATGTGGACATCCCAAATCATCTGGCGCGGCAATTCGCTGTTACTGCACCAAATCAGGTTTGGTGTGGCGATGTAACGTATATCTGGAGTGGTAACCGATGGGCCTATCTGGCTGTTGTGATTGATTTATTTGCGCGTAAACCGATTGGCTGGGCGATGTCATACTCACCCGACAGTGAACTGACCGGCAAAGCCCTTAGTATGGCCTGGGAGGTACGAGGCAAACCTAAGGATGTCATGTTCCATAGTGATCAGGGCAGTCATTACACAAGCCGGAAATACAGACAGTTGCTGTGGCGATTTCAAATTAAACAAAGTATGAGTCGGCGTGGTAACTGTTGGGACAATAGCCCGATGGAACGCTTCTTCCGGAGCCTTAAAACGGAATGGGTACCGGTAACAGGTTATGGCTCGCTAATTGAGGCAACCGCGTCTGTGGTGAGCTATATCACTGGCTATTACAGCCAACTGAGGCCGCATCAGTATAACGGCGGTTTAACACCAAATGAGTCAGAGAAAAGATACTGGCTTTACTATAAAACCGTGGCCAATTTTACTTGACCACTACA
>NZ_KB907712.1 GCF_000382165.1 Arsukibacterium perlucidum DSM 18276
GTGAATTCCACGGCCAAGCTGGGTAATGGTTAGCTTGTTCTGATGCACTGCACTTTTCACACAGGCTTCAAGCGCCTGTCGGCGCTGGCTGTGCATATTGGGCGTGACGGCTTTCACAAAACGGGTTAGCATTTGCAGAACATTCATGGCGTGTCCTTGATAGGTTTGTTTGGCGATAGATCTGATCACCGAACGCCATGAATGTTCCTTCTGAATTCATCTTTTTGTTTTAGCTAACAATTTTGTGGGGATACCTCAGCCTCTGAGGTATTTAATAACCTGATGCGTGAAATTGCCGAACAGCAGGAAAACATTGGCGCTGCCATCCGGATTTTTAACCAGAACGTTGAAGACTTTAACAACGGCATTCAGGTGTTTCCCAACTCGCTGGTAAATGCCAGCCTGAATAAAAAAAGCCGGGTTACCCCCTTTCATGACAGTGAGGCAGAGGCCGGCTTTGAATATAAGTTAAAGTAGTTCTATATCATCCAGCTCAAAGCAGGGTAATGGCAAGCTCAGTTTTATCTTTGACCTCAAACTTGGCCTTGCTCCATGGTGCAGGGCCATAGGCACCCCCATTGTTAGAAAAACCATAGCCTTCTTTGGGCATCCCCAGCAAATTGGTGTCGAGCTTTCTGTTATCGTTTTCATCGTGGATGACCTTGATGCCATACTCACCCGCTTCCACCTCCTCGAAAACCACCTGGTGCTCCGCTTCAGTCACTTTCACTTTATGAAGCTTATAGGGGGTATTGTTGTTGTAGTTTTCCTCGCCTTTAAACATCGAAATCAACAGGTGCCCCTGCAATTTGCGGATATCCTTGATGGTAAGGGCCACTTCATCGGCCAACGCCGGGGCCATAGCGCCAAACAACAACATACCGGCGGTCGCCGCAGTAACAATAGATTTTTTCAAGTTAAGTTGTGACATGGTTTACACTCCTGAGTAAATAAAAAAAGCGGTAGCATCAGTCGCCCCGAATGGCGAGAGATACCGGAATTCTGATGGCATGGATGGCCGGCAGTATGCCGCCCAACAGACCGATAGCGACGGCAAGCAGTAACGCCTGGACCATCCATAATGGTGAAATGCTAAAGTTAAACATGATCTGGCTCAGGTTGGCGGCATTGTTGGTGGCCGCCGTGACGCCATTAAGGCCGATGTATAACGGCAATATACCGATGATGCCACCAATGATGGCCAACAGAATCGATTCGAACACGACTGACAGGGCAATAGCGCTTGGATGGAAACCGATGGCCTTGTGCACAGCAATTTCCTTGCTGCGTCCGGCGATGGCCGAATACATGGTATTAAGCGCCGCCACCACAGCGCCCAGCGCCATTATCAGCGCCAGCGGAATACCCAGCCAACGTATCAAGCGGGTGATGTTTTCAGATTGCTGAGCAAAGTAGGCGTTTTCGCTGACCACCCGCACATTAAGCCTGGGGTCGTCCAACCACTGTTGTCGCACCTGTTCTATATCCACATCCCCGGCAAAGGCGATACGCAACGACTGAATACTACTGCCGCGCTGATAATCGTTTTGCACCGTATTCAAGTCTGCCCAGACTTCCGACTCAAACACACTGTAGTTGTCAGCAAAAATGCCCGCCACCAGCCACTCTGAACCACCGAGCTTGATGGTCTTGCCCACTTCCAGTTGCGGATACTTGCGGGCAACGCCCTGACCGACAATCACCTCACGCAGACCAGGCTTAAAATAACGCCCGGTCACCAGTTTAAAATGTGGACGCATTTGCCCGGCACCGCCACTAACCCCACGCAGCGCCAGACTGAGCGAGCTGCGTTCGCCGTTCACCTCCGGTAACATAGTCACAGCATTAACAAACATTTCCGCCGAGTACAGTGGTCGGCTGTGCTCATCACGAATGATCTCAGGATGATTAAGCATGGTGTTCACTTCAACAGGAAACAACACGCTCTGCAGTTCTGAGCTGGAGCCGGCCCGCATGGCAATCAGGGTGCTGTCCCAACCGGATTTTTCCATAATTTTGTTCATGCCGTGGATAAGCGTCAGGACTGTCAGCAGTACGGCAGTTACACAGGCAATACTGAAGATGGCCACAAAAGAGCCCGCCATACGTTGCGGCAGACTGAGCAAAGTGATACCGCACAATGCGACCAGCTGTCGGTTAAAAGTATTATTCACATTCACGTCCTCAAAGTGTGGCTGATGCCCAATCGATAAATACGGATGATCGGTGTCAGGCAACAGACGGCTGCCAGCACCACCGCTATGCCGCCGACTTTCCAGTAGGTAACAGGGTCAATGTGAATGCCCGGCAAAAAAGTGGCAAACTTCATCTGAACCAGATCAATGCTTACCGCGGCACAAATTACCCCGAGTATCGCGCCCGCCAGCACCATGTATAAGGCCTCCATGTAGATCAGGGTTGCCAGCATATCCGAGGAAAAGCCCAGTGATTTCATCACTGCCAGCTCGTTCATCCTCTCGCGTACCGACTGGCTCATGCTATTGGACGCTATTAACAGCAAGGTAAAGAACACCGCCAGCACCACCAGTCGCAGCAGCCAACTCAAGTCCACAAACTGCCGGGCCAGCTCTTTGATAAACACCTGCTCTGTCGTCGTTCGGGTGGCAGCAGGCGAATTGGCAAATAGTTGATCAATCTGGCGGCTGAGCGCTTCGGTATTGCTACCTACCCGGGCTTTGGCCACCAACCAACTGGCTTCATAACGCCCGTAAGCTCTGGCCTCATCAAAGAAGTCGTGACGCAGAAACAACATTGAATTGATGGTATCCGGGGTGGCGGTGTCGTAAATGGCCGCCACTTCCATCTCCCAGGTGAATGAACCACTGTCATTGTTAAGCCAGATGGTCGATTGGATCGGCACCTTGTCACCTACCTGCCACTGGTGTTTTTCGGCCAGCTTCCGGCCAACCACCATGCCGCTTTTCAGCCGGTTCCAGTTAATTCTGTCCTCAGCCGTCAACAGGTACTCGGGGTATATGAGCTGATAACTCTCAGGCTCCACCGCTACTGCATGCAACTGGTTGCTTTCATCCCGGAAAAAACCACCAAACCAGCTGACATGAGTCACCTTTTCCACCTCTGGCAACGCCTTTATCTTTTGCCCGTAATGAATGGGCAAACTCGAGGTAATGCAAATTTTATGGGTGGTCATCAGCCGGTACTGGTTGTTGTCGGTACCGCTGGCTTCAAGAGCAGTATTAATAGCTGAGATCACCGTAAACAGATAAAACGCTACCACGATGGACAGACAGGTCAGCCAGAATCTGGCCGGCCTGCGCATGGCATTTTTCCAGGGCAGAATGACATTAATCATGCCATGGCCTCCGGGATGGCGATGTCAGCATTGTCGTTGATGGTCTGCTCAAGGTTAATCACCCGGGTGGCAACATCAGCCGCTTTAGCGTCGTGGGTGACCATCACTATGGTTTTGCCAAAATCACGATTAAGGATGTGTAGCAACGACAGAATCGCATCGGCAGTTTTGCGGTCAAGGTTACCGGTCGGCTCGTCACACAACAGTATATCCGGATCGGATACTATCGCCCGGGCGATGGCTACCCGCTGCTCCTGACCGCCGGAAAGCTCTCTGGGCAGGTGATTTGCCCGTTCCGACATGCCCACCAATGCCAATGCCGTTGCTACCTGCTTGCGCCGCTCGACTTTGTTAAGCCGGGTCAGGGCCAGCGGTAACTCGACATTGGCAAAAGCACTTAATACCGGCAGCAGGTGGTTAGACTGGAAGATAAAGCCAACATGTCTGGCCCGCCAGCGGGTAAGCTCTGCCTCAGAGCTTTTGCTGATAACCTTGTTGCCAACTAACACTTCGCCGGCGGTGGGCCGGTCGAGACCGCCCATCAGGTGCAACGCCGTGGTTTTGCCCGAGCCGGAAGGCCCCATCAAGGCCACAAATTCACCTTTATCGATAGTGATATTGAGATCATTAAACACCACCACCTTATTACTGCCTTTGTGGTAGATTTTGCTGATGTTTTGCAACGCTATGCCGTTTTCCATGAGCCTGTCCGCCTTATAACTTATTGATTGCTGGTGATGATTATTTAGCCGCCAGAAAACTGACCTTGACCGCCATATCCGGTAATATCCGCGCATCGGTTTCAAGCAGCTTAACCCGCACCTTAATGGTGGCCTTCTGACGATTTGCGGTTGGAATAATGGTCAACACTTCGGACTTGATGGTCCAGTCCGGGTAAGCATCCAGATGCGCCACCGCCGGTTGCCCCGGGGAAATCCGGTTAATAAAGCTTTCCGCCACGTCGACTTCGATTTCCAGCGAACTCATATCAACTATGGTGGCGATACCGGTTCGAATCGAACCGCCGCCAGACATCCCGCCCGAGATCAACTCGCCCACCTGGGCATTTTTCTGAATAACCATGCCGGAAAATGGTGCCCTGATGATATGCTGATCGACGCTGTAGCTTGCCAGCTTCACCTGCTGTACCGCTTTTTGGTTCAATGCCTTGCGATAATCAATTTGCGCGTTGAGCTGAGTAACCAGCAAGCGTGTGGTATCCAACTCTTCCTGAGTAACCACGTTGTTCCCAAGCAGACTTTCAATCCGTTTCAGTTGAATTTCTGCCAGCGTAAGCCGGCTGTAAAGCTCGCCAAGGCTTGCGTTACCAGCCTGCAGCTCCGCTTCAGTCCCGGCCAGATGATACTTAGCTTGCCGACCATCAAGCTGCGCCAGCACATCATTAGCCTCGACCAGCTGACCCTCCTCAATCAGCAAGGTTTCGACCTTACTGGTCACCAGTGAGGAAATGGTCGCGACCCGCCGGGCAATGATATGGCCGCTGGCATCCAGCACCTTACCCTTTTGCTTGTCCTCAGCAGAGTCTGTCAAGCCGCTACCGCCCTGAGCAGCAGTCAATGCCGCGTAACCTGTCTGTGCAACCGGGTTACTCTGCCGGGCAGTAACACCAGCATTGACAGCACCTTGCTGCAACAAAACGGCCATCGGTGCGACCTGCTGCCGGTTTTTGTCATAGTAAAGATAACTGCCGAAACCAAGGCCCATAACGATCACCAGCACCAGCAGCGGCTTGTTAGTTGAACGATGAAAGCCATCGTCCCTGGGCAGCGACAACTGGGCTATTTTAGGGTTGGAGTTCTCACTCATCAGTTTAGTCTTTTCGCTTGTAAGTTAATTGACGATCTAAAACAGGCTATTCCAGCTCGATTATTGCTATTTCAAACTCAAAGCTACCGGCAGGGCCAATCCAACTCAGCACGTTAACAGCTGACATATCGAGTGCCCGAAAACCTGCCAGGGGTAAGGTTACCGCTTGCCAGTCCTCTGTTACGGTGAAAGGCTGACTGGATGGCATCCAACTGCCAACAGTGAACGCATCCAGCCGGTACTGGCCGGGGGTGCCGCGAATGTTAAATTTAATACGGGTAATCTCACTAAAGTCACTGCCGGTATCTATGCTGGCAGCAGTTTGCCAGGCCACACCAGCCCAGGGGTAAGCAAAACCAGGACGGGTAGTTCCCGTTACCTTTAATACCCCTTGCTGCACGCTAATTTCTGCCGATGACTTTCCCTGCACCATGCTGTCGCTGCTGGCAGCAAAGCCGCCACTGCGGGCAGTTAAACCAGTATTAAAATCAGCGACCAGCCCGGCAGTTACAGCGGTGCTCTTAGCGGGCAATTCAGGCTGATGCAACCAGCCGTTTTTCCAGATAGCAGCAGGCGTCAACAAGCTGGTTAACTCTGTCATAGGATCCTGACTCAGCAGTAACATATCGGCCTTGTAACCCGGCCGCAGATAACCGACATCTGTCAGGCCAAAGGCCTTAGCCGGGGCCGAGGTCGCACTTTGCAGTACCTGCAGGCCTGACACACCAGCACGTTGCAGCAGTACCATCTCTACCAAAAGGCTGACGCCATGGGCGGTATTAGGGTTGGGTGCATCTGAACCAGCCAGCAGCAAGATACCGGCCCCGGCCATTTTTGCGGTATTAGTGGCCAATACCTGGTAGCGCTCCTGCGGGATCTGAAAATTACCAAAGCGCTGCTGCAAACTGCTGATAGCGGCAGCAGTAAGCTGTGCGGGCGGTGCCTGCAGCAGTAACTCGTCATTAATCTGATTAACAATCATCCCTTCCATTACGGTCATGGTGGGGATAATAAAGCGCTGCTCATCGGCCATCAGCTGCAGCAGCTCTGCGCTTACCGGCTCACTGAAGAAACTATGTACCAGGCCATCAGCCCCGGCGGCTATTGCTTCCTCGGCTGAGGGTAAATCAGCAATATGCACTACCGCCAGCACGCCCTGCTCTTTGGCTGCGGCTATTACTGCCTGCAGGGTTGCCAGGTCTATCGAGGGCGAGAAACGCCGCAAGGCTTTAGCGGAGGTATAGACGATTTTAATAAAATCAGAGCCCTCGGCCAGGCGATCACTAACAAACTTACTGGCCTGCACAGGGTTTTCAATTACCGGTATTGCCATACCATATTGAGTACCATGACCTTTCGGAGCGGTTACCAGTGTGCCAGCGCCATAGATATCAGCTTGTTTAGTGCGTTCAGTACCGGCCCTTGCTGCTTTTTGTGCTAGCAGAAACTGATGATCGCCAAACATATCCAGTACCGTGGTAACGCCAAAATCAAGCGCTTGTTGCAAGGCATCACCCCAGGCATGCACATGGCCATCAATCAGCCCCGGCATTAACCATTGATTATTACCGTCTATCAGTGGCAACTCGCTATCGGGTTTATCCAGATGCAATTGGCTTACCCGGCCAGCACGTACTTCAACATAGCGTTCTTCACGCCACTGCTGGCCATCAAACAACTTCACCGGTCCCAGCACAAAACTGTTGCTGCTAACGTCTGATGCGGCGGTGGCAGCGGGTTTAAGCTGATAAGTTGCGTCCGGTTGCGGCAACAACATAAAAACCAAGGCAAGCAGCACCGCAGTACCAATAAATACTAAGGTTTTCATTATTTAGCTCCAATAACACGACGAAACACAAACAGACATAACAGGGTTAGCCCGGCAGTGGTGAGTAACAGCAATGCCAGATGCAGCAGTGCAGCATGCCCCTGATCCATTGCCAGTAATTTCAAGCCCAGTTGTGATAAATGATAACTCGGCCACAGCCACGCCAACTGCTGCATAACGTGTGGCAGCATAGTAACGGGCACCCATAAGCCAGATAAGAATGCCATCGGCAAATACAGCAGATTGACTACCCCGGGCGCAGCCTTATCGCTTAAGGTTAAGCCCAACAGCAAGCCAATTAGCGCAAATGGCACTGTACCCAGTAACATCAGCAGGGCTAAACTTAACCACTGGCTGTGGTACAGCCGCACTTCACCAAATATCGCAGCGGCGCTGAATAACAGCAGAATAATAACCAGTGCAAACACCAGGCTGGTGGCCATTTTTGCCAGCAGGTAGGCGCTGAATGGCATCGGTGACAAACGCTTTAAGGTTAACCAGCCCTGCGCCCTTTCACTGGCAATATTCATCGCAAAATTAAACATCGCCGGGCCCATAATGCCAAAACAGCTGTACGTCACCAGCATATAAGCGGCATGGCTATTGCTGCCAGAAGGGCTGAACAGCACGCCAAAAAACAGATAAAACACCAGCGGAAAAGTCAATGACGGTATAACAAAACCCGGGGTGCGCCAGACGCTGACTAAATCGTACCAGGCTTCTTTTTGATATATCGTTATAACACTCATGCGGCGTGCTCCTGTTTTGCTGAGTCAGCATGTTCACTTCCAGGAGACTGGGTAAGTTGTAAAAAGGCCTGCTCCAATGCCACCTGCTTCACCTCCAGCTGACTCACAGTGTCATCCAGGCTTAGTAAAGCCAGTACCGTTTGTTCAGCGTGGCTGCTATGTAAGGTAATGCCATCCTGTTGGCGGCTTAGTTGCAACACCCCCGGCAGCGCCAGTAAGGCCGCATCAGTTAAGGCGCTGCAACATTTAATCACTTTGTACTGAGTGAGGGCTTTTAATTCGCCGGGGCTGCCATTGGCAATAAACTTGCCCTGATGCAGCACCATAATCCGATTAGCCAGTTGTTCAGCCTCTTCCAGATAATGAGTGGTCAGCACTATGCTTATCCCTTGCTGCTGCAGTTGGCTGATTTGCTGCCACAAATTGCGCCGGGCCTCAACATCCATGCCCAGAGTCGGTTCATCCAGAAACAACAGCCGCGGCTTGCCGGCTAAGGCAAGGGCAAATAACAGGCGCTGCTTCTGGCCACCAGACAAGCGGCCAAAACGTTGTTTGGCGTGCGCTTCCAGCCCGGCCAGCGTTACCAGTTCTGTCGCGCTGTAGCCGGCCGGATAGTAACTGGCAAATAAATCACAGTGTTCGGCCACCGTTAAGGTGGCTGGTAAGCTGCCAATTTGCAGCATCACGCCCAGTTGCCGGCGCAGCGCTGCACTGCGGCTGGCGCCTTGCTGCAATTGGCCCAGCAAATGAATTTCTCCGCTATCTGCAGCAATAAGCCCTAAAATTGCCGAGATAAGGGTGGTTTTACCGGCGCCATTAGGCCCGAGAATACACAGCACTTCGCCAGCCTTAACTTTTAAATCAACACCGTCCAGCACGCTCTTGCCGGCAAAGCTTTTACTAAGCCCTTTTAGCTGTAACAGAGTAAGTTTGTTATTGATTGCTGAATTCATAAGTTCGGGCTCCTTTGCTGGTGAGGGTAAGTATGCGCCGGGTACCGGGCAGCGCGCAGTGTGCTTTGTCAGCAAATGCTGATGACAAATGTCACTGGCTTAAGCCTGGCTGACAGTTAATAATCAGCTTAAGCATTCAATAAACGGTGGTGGCAATGGATAAAAGGCTGAGCCTGGAGCGGAAAATGAGTTGGGTTTATCTGATAAACCTTATTTTCTATTTTATCCCGCTTTTTACCGTGCGCTTTGCAGTATGGCAGTACGTCAGTATGGCTGTGGCTTTGCTGCTGTTTCTGGCCTGCTATTTTTGGGCTCACCGCAGCAGCCGCAATAAGATGCACTGGCCCATTTTAGGCATAGTGCTGGTGGCGACGCTGATCACCCCGATTAATCCCGGCTCAGTGTCCATGTTTGCCTATGCCGGCTTTTTTATTGGTTTTGCCTATGCTTTGCGCCGTTATCTGCTACTGATGAGTCTGTTAATCGGCTTGCTGGTGCTGCTGGATTTAACCCTTGATATTCGCTGGAACCTGTTTTTAATTATGGGCATACCCATTGTGTTAGCGGTCAGCTTTCTGGGCCGGGCTGAGCAGGCAAAGCAGCGCCATTATCTGTCTAGCCAACAAAGTGAAGATGAAATAAAGCAACTGGCGGCCATGGTCGAGCGCGAGCGGATTGGCCGCGACCTGCATGATATATTGGGCCACACCTTATCGAGTGTTATCCTGAAAGCCGATCTTGCGGCAAAACTGTTAGCGCATCAGCAAACGGAGCACGCCCAACAACAGTTAACCGAGCTTAGCCAGATTGCCCGCGATGCGCTAAGCCAGGTGCGGCAAAGTGTCTCGGGTTACAAACATCAGGGGCTGACCGCCGAAGTAGCTAAACTGCTTGGCCGGCTGCGTGATGCCGGTTTTCAGGCCGAATTAACCGGAGAAGTACCAAGGTTGGACAACCGGCGCGAAACGGCAATTATTCTGGCGCTGACAGAGCTGGTTACCAATGTGATGCGCCATAGTAAAGGCGACAGCTGCCAATTAAGTTTTCAGCAACAAGGGCCTGCGTTGCATATTTGCCTGAATGATAACGGCCAGTATGCACAGATGAAAGAGGGCAACGGCCTGACCGGTTTACGTGAACGGTTAGCCGCAATGGGCGGCACCCTGACACTGCAACAGCAAGATGGTGTCTCAGCCATTATTCAGCTGCCGCTGCAGGAGCCCTCACTGTTACAGGACGCTACGTAATGAATATTTTACTGGCGGAAGATCAGGCCATGATCCGTACTGCGCTGGCAAGCCTGCTGCGACTGGAGGCAGGCTTTGCAGTAACAGAGGCCGCTGACGGTAACGCCGCACTGGAACAACTTAAACAACAGCCATTTGATTTGTTGCTAAGTGATATTGAAATGCCCGGGCAAACCGGAATTGAACTGGCACAATTCGTTCAACAGCAAAAATTGATGACCAAAGTAATCATTATTACCACCTTTGGCCGGGCCGGCTATGTTAAGCGGGCGATGGACGCCGGGGTAGGTGGTTTTTTATTGAAAGATGCGCCGGTAGAGCAACTGGTGCAAGCCATCCAGCAGGTGATGGCGGGTAAAAAAGTGGTCGACAGTGAACTGCTGTTAAACTCGCTGGGCGAGCAAGACCCGTTAAGTGATAAAGAGCGCCAGGCACTGCGCCTGGCGGCAGATGGCAAAAGCACCAGCGAAATAGCTGCCGCGCTTTTTATTGCCGAGGGCACTGCCCGTAACTATTTGTCAGAAGCCATTAGCAAACTGCACGCCGCCAACCGGATTGACGCGGCGAGGATTGCCCGGCAAAAAGGCTGGCTGTGATACTACTTTGCTGGAGGGTTGGCTTTGATCAACAACAGTTTCGATTAGAAGTAACCGATTAACCCTAAGCCAACCGTTGAAGCCCTGGACGGGCGGATAAATTTGTCAGGAACGAATTTAAACAGCCTTGCTGGCCCGCAGGGTAAACTTCATGGATGAAGTTTATAAACGAGCCCCCATGGATGGGTTCACGGCGTGTTGGCGTGGGTTAACCGGTTGCGACCAAACTGCCTGTTATCCTAAAAGCTTTACAGCCAAGCGCATTTTACGCCACACTGAGATCATTTGCTGCAATAGCGGACATTGATATGGATTTTCGCAATAAAATCAAAGCCGACAGGCCACTACAAAGCCGCAGTGGCGATTTGCAAAGCGCGCTGGAAAGTGACCGTGGCCGGATTATTAATTCGGCCGCCGTGCGCCGGCTGCAGCAAAAAACCCAGGTATTTCCGCTGGAGCGCAATGCCGCGGTACGCAGCCGGTTAACCCATTCATTAGAAGTACAACAAACCGGCCGCTTTATTGTCCAGACCATCTTCCGGCTGCTATCAGTTGAACAACAGGCCGCCTATGGATTGACCGGCTTAGAGCGGCCAATAGAGTCGCTGGTAGAAATGGCTTGTCTGCTGCACGATGTCGGCAACCCACCCTTTGGCCATAGCGGTGAAAGCGCCATAAACAGCTGGTTTAGCCAGATATTGCCTGAACTTAGTGCCCGCCATCAGTTGCAGGATAGTCAGCTATGGCACACCCTGAGCATTGAGCTGGCCCAGTTTGAAGGTAATGCTCAGGCAATCCGGTTGGTACATAGCCTGCAACGGATGAACCTGACCTATTCACAAGTTGCCTGCATTTTAAAATACACCCGCTTAGCTACTGAGCGTAAACCCGATAAAAGTCACAACCAAAGCTATTTACAGAAAAAGCCCGGCTATTACTTTGCCGAGCAAACGTTTGTAGAGCAGCTATGGCAACAATTAGCAACCGAACCCGGCAACCGCCACCCGCTCACTTATATTATGGAAGCCGCCGACGATATCTCCTATTGTCTGGCTGATTTGGAAGACGCGGTAGAAAAAGGCCTGTTCAGCCTAGCCGAGCTGGCCCGGCAGCTTAACCTGGCTTTTGCCAAACTGGAGCCGCTGGGCCGGCTGATTGCCACCCACAGTGGCGCCAGTGAGAGCTTTTCAGCATTGGTCAAAGCCGCACTGGATAAAGCGCAAGCCGAGCCGATTAACAAAAACTCCGAGTTTTTTATCAAGTTGCGGGTTGGCATGATCCACCCCCTGGTGCGCCATGCCGCCGAACAGTTTATCGCCAATATCGATAAGGTGTATCACGGCAGCTTAAACCGCGCCTTGCTGGAAGATGACAGCCAGTACCATGCCATTACCGCCACCTTTAAGCAGGTGGCCCGCCAGTTTGTATTTAACCAAGCCGAAGTTGAAACCCTGGAGTTACAGGGCCAGCGGATTATTGGCGGCCTGCTTGAATGCTACCAACCGCTGTTGATGCTGGCGGCCACCGATTTTACTGCCGCGCTGGCCGACCAGGGTTATGCTTTTGGCCGGGAACAGCGGCTGGCACACCGCTTGCCGAATAAACATGTGGCCGCCTATCAGCTGGCGGTCGCCGCGATCAGTGACGACCACACCGGACATGACCAGCACTCAACGTTAGAGCTGTACTACCGCTGCCGGCTGCTGCAGGACTTTATCAGCGGTATGACTGACCATTTTGCATTTGATGAATATCAGGCGCTGGTGCTTTGCACCAGCTAACTGTTTAGCCATTGCCACTGCCGTAGCGGCAGGGTTTGACGGTTGCCTTATCCAACCACTTTGCGGTTTTTACGGTTCGCTTCTATGCTTGCTGTTTGTTGTAAATGTCTTGTTTAAAATTTTCAAGGAGGAACATCATGCAAGATCGTAAACGCTTATCAAAAAGTACTTTCGCCTGTACCCTGTCTATTGGCTTAATGAGTTTAAGCCTGCCTGCCAGTGCAAACAGCCTGAAACTGGATATTGAACCAGGCTTATGGCAACACAGTTTCAGCATTAAAACCGCCAGTGGCGAGCTGGAACGTGCCATGCAGCAGCTGGAGCAACAATTGGCCAGCATGCCTGCAGCCCAGCGGCAAATGATGGAAAGTATGATGGCCAGCCAGGGCATGTCTTTTGATTTAAAAGGCAGCTCTATCCAGGTTTGCCTAACCCAGCAGGAAATTGATCGCGGCCAGCTGCCACAACAGGACGGCTGTGAGCAGCAAATAAGCCAGACCGGCGACAACAGCTATAGTTTTTCCTTTAGCTGCGACACCAAACCACCCACCAGTGGTGAAGGTGATATGACCTTTAGCAGCCGCAAGGCGTATAGTGGCAGTGCCAGTTTTACCACTGAAGTAAATGGCAAAGCCGAACAAATGACCATGCAACAAAGCGGCAAGTGGCTTAAAGCTGATTGTGGCTGACTTTTTAAGCTAATACAGGACCCGTTATGCCCGCTACTGTCACAACCCAGAACTGTTATCCGCTGGCTAACCAGCTGCGCCAGCACAGCCGCTTAGTGTTTGGCTGTATGAGTTTAGGCGGAGGCTGGAACAATAACCCGCTGTGCGCTGCTGATATTACTGAAACCCATAAGGTGATAGACGCCGCGTTGGAAGGGGGCATCCGGATATTTGATCATGCTGATATTTATACCTTTGGTAAAGCCGAGCAGGCCTTTGGTAAGGTATTAGCAGAGCGCCCCGAACTACGGCAGCAAATGTCGCTGCAATCGAAATGCGGGATCCGTTTTGCAGATGATAAAGGCCCGCAACGCTACGATTTTTCAGCAGCGTGGTTAACCCAGTCGGTAGATGGTATTTTGCGCCGGCTGCAAATCGAACAGCTGGATATCTTGCTACTGCACCGGCCTGATCCGTTAATGCAGCCAGAGGAAGTGGCGGCCACGTTTGGCCAGCTGATCCAGAGCGGCAAGGTAAAACACTTTGGCGTGTCAAATATGCAGCAACACCAGTTAATGTTGCTGCAAAGTGCGCTGGTTGACCCTTTACTGGTTAATCAGCTGGAGCTGAGTTTAAGCCATCTGGCCTGGCTGGATGAGGGCACCACCGCAGGTTGCAGTGAGCAGCCAGCCGTCAACTTCAGCGCCGGCACGATAGAATATTGCCGCCGCCATAAAGTTCAGCTGCAGGCATGGGGCAGCTTAAGCCAGGGTCTGTTCAGCGGCAAAGATATCAGCGAGGCGCCAGAGCATATCCGGGCAACAGCTATGCTGGTGCAGCAATTAGCGGCCGAATATCAGGTAACTAAAGAAGCGATAGTATTAGGTTGGTTAATGCGCCACCCGGCGCATATTCAACCGGTAATAGGCACTACCAATATTCAACGGATTAAAGCCTGTGCAGAGGCCGGGGCAGTGCAATTAAGCCGCGAGCACTGGTATGCGTTGTACCTAAGTGCCCGCGGTACCCCATTACCATAAGTTTGCCACCCAGGTGCCCGAGGGTATTTAAGTAACGGCAGCCTCTGCAACAGAGTCACGAGGAATAAGATGGGGATCAAACACTTGTTGAACATTAATACTGCTTTGCTGGTAAACCTGCTTTAGCACCCAACGCGCTGCCATCTGCCCCATTGCACTGACTGGATAATCAATCGTTGATAACTTGGGGTAAGTATAATAAGCAAAGTTGACGTTATCGAAGCCCATTACCGAAAAGTCAGCCGGCACTTCATAGCCCAGCTCGCGGGCGGCGGTCAGGGCACCCGATGCCATTTCGTCATTGGCACAAACTACAGCACTGAATGGCCGGCCGCTGGCCAACAGCGCCTGCAGCCCTTTACTGCCGCCAGTTTCGCGAAAATCACCTTCAAAGAACAAAGCATCTTCGGCTGTTAACTGATACCCGGCCAGTGCCCGTTGATGGCCATGAAAGCGATCGCGGGCATCGGTTTTCCACATCGGCCCGGCAATGTAGGCAATATGGCGGTGGCCTTGCTCTAACAGGTAACGGGTGGCTAAATAGCCACCGAGCTCGTTGTCCAGGCTAATACAGCGATCCGCCAGCGCTGTTACCTGGCGGTTTAGCAATACAAAAGGGGTTTCTTTTTTGCTTAACTCAATTAAATACTGATCGCTGACTGCCTCTACATGCAAAATAAGCGCATCACAATTGCGGCTCAGCAAAAACTCGATACCATCTTCTTCGGTGGCCCGCTCACTGTGACCGGCCGCGATAATAACGTGCTTGCCCGCCGCCCGGAACTCGGCTTCAATCCCGGTCAGCATTTCACCATAAAAGGGACCATGTAATTCAGAAACCAGAATACCTATGCTGTTAGAACGACTGGACGCCAAAGACTGGGCAATAGAATTAGGCCGGTAACCAAGCTGCTCCATTGCCTGCAACACCTTATTGCGGGTGGCTTCGCTAACCTTAACATTATTATTCATTACCCGGGATACAGTAGCCAGTGATACCCCTGCTAATTCAGATACTTGGTAAATGGTTGCCATGACTATCCTGTATTAACCCTAACCGAAAGTAAGCAGGCGGCTAGCTTAGCACGCTGCCTATGATTTAGCAGCCAACTCAGCCGACACTTGCTGCACCCGCTGATTACTTAAGCGATACCGGGTCATCACCAGCGCCACCAATACCGAACATAATGCCGGCCATAGCGTGAAGCTTAGCAGTAAGCCATTAAGGGTCTCGGCTGACTGCGCTTGCCCCGCCTGATAGCCATACCAGGCCAGCAGCCAGCCAGCCATTGCACCGCCAATAGCTAAACCTAATTTAATAAAAAATACGATGGAAGAATACACCAGGCCAGTGACCCTCAGGCCGGTTTTAACATGACCATAGTCCACGGTGTCGGCCATTTTTGCCCATAACAACGGCGTGGCCATTTGCAGAAAAAAGCACCACAGAACATGCATAATAAAGGCCAGTTGCAGCTGATCAGGAGCAATAAAGAAACCCAGCGCACAAATCACTGCTGAAATCAGCTGTAAGCCGATATACGCCTTCACCTTATCAACCTTAGTGGCCAGATAAGACGCTAAGGCAACACCGGCAATATTACCGATCATACCCAACGTCATAAACCAACTGATTAAATCATCCCGCGCCAAATAATATTTAACATAGTAAATAGCCAGCGTATTACGCAGCACCATGCCAGTTAGCAGTATCATGGCGGCAACGCAAAGCACCCGCCACTGATCATTTTGCCACAGGGTTTGCAAGCTGCTTTTAAAGGTGAGCTTTTGACCAATCGGCGCTTGTACCCGCTCTTTCGTGCCGGCAAAGCACATTAAAAACAGAATTAAACCAAACAGGCTCATCGCCGCTATGGTCCACTGATAGCCTTTAGCCTGATCACCCTGCCCAAAAAACTGCACTAGCGGCAGGGTGCAGGCAGTCACAATTAAACCACCGAGCATACCAAACACAAAACGATAACTCTGTACTGACACACGCTCATTCGGATTGGCTGTTAGCACGCCGCCCAAAGCTGAGTAGGGAATATTAATAGCAGTATAAGCCAGCATTAACAGGGTATAGGTAACAAAGGCATACCATACTTTACCGTTTTCAGAAAACTCCGGCGTGGTAAAGGCCAGCACACTGCAAAAGGCAAACGGCAGTGCCAGCCACAATAAATAAGGCCGATACTGGCCATAGCGGCTGTGGGTGTTATCTGCCAGAGCGCCCATGAGCGGATCGGTTACCGCGTCGATAATCCTTACCAGCAGAAACATGCTGCCCACTACCGCCGGTGAAATGCCAAAAATATCGGTATAAAAGAAGGTTAAAAACAGCATTACCGTCTGAAACACAATATTGCTGGCCGTATCACCGAGGCCGTAGGCCACTTTTTCTTTTTTTGTCAGCATGCTAACCCCATGATGGCGTGTTAATAGTACTTATTATTTTTTGTTAGCAATTTTTCTGGCTGGAGCCTGTCTGTTGGCAAAACAGTCACGCAAGGCAATAGCACTGGCTTTTAAAATACGCTGTTGCGTGGCGTAATCTACATAGACTATACCAAAACGCTTGGCGTAGCCTTCGGCCCATTCAAAATTATCCATCAGGCTCCAGGCAAAGTAGCCGTCGATCCGCATGCCGGCATTTATCGCATCTGCCACGGCTTGCAGGTGTTGCTGAAAATAGGCTACCCGCTCATAGTCATTTACCTGCCCTTGCTGCAAGCTGTCTGGCATCGCCGCACCATTTTCAGTGATATAAACCGGCGGCAACTTATAGCGGCTATTAATATCCAACAAAATTTCAGTCAGCCCTGCCGGATAAATTTCCCAGCCCATGTCCGTTAATGGCGGGGAGGTTGGTGGCACATCACTGAACCAGCCTTTGCCATTATCGCGGTACACCGTGCGGGTATAGTAGTTAACACCCAGAAAATCCAGCGGCTGGGCAATAATTGCCATATCAGTTGCGCCAATTTCCGGCTGTTCACTAACGGGTAACTGGTGCAATAGTTCAGGGTAATGGCCTGCCATTAATGGCTGAATATACCACTGATTATGATACTGATCGGCCATCCGGGCTGCCCGCATATCGGCATCGCTGCTGCTGGCCGGATGGCAGGGACTGAAATTCAATACGATGCCGTTTAGTGCGCCGGGGGCATTCTGTTGTAATACCTGCATAGCCAGACCGTGGGCCAGCAGTAAATGATGAGCCACCTGACGCCCCTGCTTCCTGTTTTGAACGCCAGGTGCGTGAATACCAGCTTCGTAGCTTAAATAGGCGCTACAAAACGGTTCGTTTAACGTGGCATAAGAATATACCCTGTCGCCAAAAGCCTGACTTACCTTGTCTGCATACTCTGCAAATTTATACGCCGTTTCCCGGTTTAACCAACCACCGTTATCCTGCAGATACTGCGGCAAATCCCAATGGTACAGTGTGACAAAAGCTTTAATATTACGCTGCTGCAGTGCATCCAGCAGTTGCAGGTAAAAATCCAGTCCGGCCTGGTTAACGCTACCATCAATATTGATCACCCGGCCCCAGGAAATCGAAAAGCGGTAAGCATCCACACCCAGCGCAGCAATAAGCTCAATATCTTCGCGCCAGCGATGAATATGATCACAGGCCACCAAGCCATCTGAACCATCTTTAATCCGGCCCGGTTCGGCACAAAAGGTGTCCCATATACAGGGCAGGCGGCTGTCGGCAGCACCTTCAATCTGGAACGAGGCCGTCGCTACGCCAAAGGTAAAGTCGGGCTTTAGTAGGGCTGAATTAGCAGCTAAGGAGATTTTCATCAATTTGGCTATCTTCCGAACGTAAAGTTACTGGCAGCTGGACGACAAAAAATTTGCCAACAGCGTGATATATGCTATAAATGAAAGCGCTTACATAATACTAGACGGCCCTGACGTGAACGTCAATAACCAGTCCGTCAATAAAAAACACTATGCACCCGAGGGGGACAAGATGGCAGCATCACCATTACCAACAACAGCAGGCATAAGTGCCGGTGGCGGCAACGAAAACTACCGCTTTGCACTGACTGCCCTGACCTCACTGTTTTTTATGTGGGGCTTTATTACCTGTTTGAATGACATTTTGATCCCCTACTTAAAAATGTTATTCGATTTGAACTACACCCAGGCTATGTTGATCCAGTTCTGCTTTTTTGGTGCTTACTTTGTTGTCTCAGTGCCGGCCGGCATGTTAGTCAGCAAAATTGGCTATAAAGCAGGTATCGTTACCGGCTTACTGATTGCCGGTGCTGGCTGCCTGTTGTTTGTACCCGCTGCCGCCATGCATGTGTACGCCATGTTTCTGCTGGCGCTGTTTGTCCTGGCCTCCGGCATTACTATTTTACAGGTCGCCGCCAACCCCTATGTCAGTGTGCTGGGCCAACCTGAAACCGCTTCCAGTCGCTTAACCATGACCCAGGCCTTTAACTCACTGGGCACCACGGTAGCACCATTTTTCGGCGCCTGGCTTATTTTTGGCGGTTTAGATGCGCCTGAGCCGGTACCTGGCACCGTTACCGAGTCAACAGTGCAGTTACCTTATATTATCCTGGCCGCCAGCCTGGTGCTGCTGGCAATTATCTTTGCCTGGTTAAAACTACCGGCGATGGGTAAAAAAGATCCTGCCGAAGCCTTACCGCTTGGTGGTGAAGCGTGGAAGCAGCGCCACTTAATGCTGGGCGCGCTGGGTATTTTTGTTTATGTCGGCGCTGAAGTTGGCATTGGCAGTTTTCTGGTCAGCTATTTATCAATGCCGGAAATTGGCGGCATGTCTAAAGGCGCAGCGTCGCATTATATTGCCTGGTATTTCGGTGGTGCTATGGTTGGCCGCTTTATTGGTGCGGTAGTAATGCAAAAAGTAGATGCCGGCAAAGTGCTGGCCTTTAATGCCGTTTGTGCCGTGTTATTACTGGCACTCACCATTTTATCGTCCGGCAAGCTGGCAATGTGGTCGCTGTTATTAGTGGGCCTTTGCAATTCAATTATGTTCCCAACCATTTTCAGTTTAGCGATAGCCGGCTTAAAACAATACACCAGTCAGGGCTCAGGTATTTTATGTCTGGCGATAGTGGGCGGTGCCATACTGCCATTGTTGCAGGGCGCATTAGCTGACAGCATTGGCGTGCAGCTGGCGTTTATCCTACCGTTGTTGTGTTATATCTATATCGCTTTTTACGGCCTGAATGGCTGCAAACCGCGCACAGTGGTGCCGGCTGCCAGCGTGACCAAGGAAGTATTATGATGTTATTTACCAAGCCTGTTTATGCAGAAACCTATTTAAAGCCTTTGCTGCTGGCATTAAGCAGTGCGTTGTTGCTGGCGGCATGCAGTAAGCCTACACCTGATTCGTCAGTCGCGGAGCAACCAGCCCCTGCAATAACTGACATTAGCATCTGGCCAAAGCTGGCGCTGCCCGTGCAGCAGGACCCCGTGATGGAACAGGCCATTACTGAGTTAATGGCTACGATGACCCTGCAGCAAAAAATCGCTCAGATGATCCAGCCGGAAATTCGCGATATTACCGTGGAAGATATGCGCCAGTATGGTTTTGGCTCTTACTTAAATGGCGGCGGCGCTTTTCCGAATGACGATAAGTACGCCACCCCGGCCGACTGGATAGCGCTGGCCGAGAGCATGTACCAGGCATCGGTGGATGTCAGCCTGGATGGCAGCAGTATTCCTACTATGTGGGGTACCGATGCGGTGCACGGCCATAACAATGTGATTGGTGCCACTATTTTTCCGCATAATATTGGCCTCGGCGCTGCCAATAACCCGGCGCTCATAGAACAAATAGCCAAAGTTACCGCCCGCGAAGTCATGGTAACCGGCATCGACTGGGTGTTTGCCCCTACGGTGGCGGTAGTGCGCGATGATCGCTGGGGCCGCACTTATGAAGGTTACTCAGAACACCCGCAAATAGTGCATGACTACGCCGCAGCCATTGTTAAAGGCTTGCAGGGCGCAGCCGAGGGCGACTTTCTTGGTGATGATAAAGTGATCAGTACTGTTAAGCACTTTGTTGGCGATGGCGGTACCACCGGTGGCATTGATCAGGGTAACACTGAAGTGACTGAACAGCAGCTGTTTGCTATTCATGCCCAGGGTTATGTTGGTGGCCTGCAGGCAGGCGCGCAGTCAGTGATGGCCTCTTTTAACAGCTGGAATGGCAGTAAAATTCATGGCGATCAGTATTTGCTGACCGATGTGCTGAAAAACCGGATGGGTTTTGATGGTTTTATTGTCGGCGACTGGAATGGCCATGGCCAGATCCCCGGTTGCACCAACGAAGACTGTCCACAGGCAGCCAATGCCGGGCTGGATATTTATATGGTACCAACCGCAGCCTGGAAACCACTGTATTACAACCTGATTAAGCAGGTTGAGGCCGGCGAAATCAGCATGGCGCGGATAGACGATGCCGTACGGCGTATTTTGCGGGTGAAAAAGCGCGCTGGCTTGTTCGACAAACCCAGCCCGGCGCAGCGGCCACTGGCCGGTAAAACCGAACTGATTGGCGCAGACGAGCACAGAGCAGTCGCCCGTGATGCGGTGCGTCAGTCACTGGTGTTGCTGAAAAACCAGAACCAGTTATTGCCGTTAAATCCGCAGCAGCGATTATTGGTTACCGGCCCAGGCGCCGACAATATCGGCCAGCAAGCCGGCGGCTGGACCATCAGCTGGCAGGGTACCGGTAATACTAACGCCGATTTTCCGGGCGGCAGTTCTATTTATGACGGTATTGCCCGTCAGGTTGCTGCAGCCGGTGGCTCAGTAGAGCTGTCAGCCGATGGCAGCTATCAGCAAAAGCCTGATGTCGCCATAGTAGTGTTTGGTGAAGAGCCTTACGCCGAGGGCAATGGTGATATTGATAACCTGGAATATCAGCGCGGCAATAAAACAGATTTAGCGCTGCTTAAAAAGTTAAAAGCAGAGGGTATACCGGTGGTAGCGCTGTTTATCAGCGGCCGGCCACTGTGGGTTAACCCCGAACTGAATGCTGCTGACGCCTTTGTCGCAATATGGCTACCCGGTAGCGAAGGAGAAGGGGTAGCAGACGTTATTCTGGCCAACGCCGATGGTGCTGTACAGTATGACTTTCATGGCAAACTGCCCTTTTCCTGGCCGGCCACGCCACAACAGCATGCTAATGTCGGTGATGCCGATTACCAGCCGTTGCTGCCTTATGGTTTTGGCCTGCGTTATGGCGATAGCAATACGCTGAGCAATCAGTTGAATGAGCAGGTAGCGGCGGATAACAGCCTGGATGATTTAGTGCTATTTGAACGCGCCGTGAAACCGCCGTATCAGCTGGTGCTGCACAGTGGCGATAGCAGCCAAACCATGGACAGTAGTGTGGCGCAGCTGGGTAATATCGCCGTGCGTACTTTTGATAACAAGGTGCAGGAAGATGCCCGCCGGTTAAGTTTTAGCGGCGCCGCTAAAGTCAGTTTAACCAGCGCCTTTCCGGCCGATTTACGCTCATACCATGAAGCAGGTAGTGCCTTGGTGGTTGAGCTACAGTACAGCGGAGTGGTGCCAGACAATGTTCTACTGGGCATGAACTGCGCAGATAGCTGCGATGCCAGCATTAATGTTGCGTCACAATTACGAGCGTTGCCAAACAGCCAATGGCATAGCTTTAGCATCGATTTGAGCTGCTTTGCTAAGCAAGGTGCAGATTTCAGTCAAATCTTTACGCCTCTGTCTGTGCAAACAGATGCAGCGATGCAGTTAAGCTTTGCTGATATCCGTCTGGTGCCAGCACGGGCCACCAACGCCAGCATTAGCTGTCAGGCCGAGTAAAACCCAGCGCCTGAGCACCATTTCTCTTGCGTGTGAATTTCTGCCAGCATTAGCTGGCAGTTTTTTTATCTGAAAAGAAGCCCGGCGTGAGATATCCCCAATTATTTGGTAAAAAAATCTAAGATGGCTCATGACCTACCCAATTAATTGGCAAGCAAGTAGTAACATTAAGACAACTCAGGTAGTGCAAATACCTGAAAAGGTTTCAGGCAGACTGGAACACACTGCAATAATAGTGAATACTCATTGATATAGATAAAAGCCGACCAAATACTCGCGACTAAATCGGTTATAAATGGCACTATTTACGTGCAAATTGACAGGCGTTATTTATGAAAATTGCGCATAACGTAAAACTTTTACGTTTACTTAATGTTGTGCCACCGCTTCTAGTAACTGCGTTTGCTGTCATGTTCATATTTGTTGTTGTTAATAATAATCAGATGAAACTGGAAAACGATTTACAAACACTTCGTGACGACTTCGTTTCATCAAGAAAAAGCATGGTTAAAGCACAGGTAGAGCAACTTGTGCAACAAATAGATTATGAAAAAAGTCGAACGGAGTTGATTTTAAAAGAAGATATAAAGCATCAAATATACACCGCTCATACAATATCAATGAATATTTTCAAAGAAAATAGCGATAAATCAGAGCAGGTTGTTACTAAGCTAATTAAATCTGCTTTGCGAGACATTCGTTTTAACAATGGGCGTGGTTATTTTTTCATTTATAAGACGAATGGCGAAAGCATTATGCATCCTGTTATTCCGTCCATGGAAGGTACTCAACAGATTGGCTTGCAGGATGTTAGAGGAAATTACATTGTTCGTGATATGGGCAGTTTAGCTAAAAAGAATGGTGAAACTTACTACACCTGGTGGTTTGTAAAGCCAGAGAATAAAAACGTAGAGTTTAAAAAAATAGGATTTGGTAAACATTTCGAACCTTACGACTGGTTTATTGGCACTGGGGAGTACATTGCTGATGTAGAAAATGACATAAAAAATACTGTTATAGATAACATCTCAAATATAAGGTTTGGAGACAACGGTTATGCTTTTCTCTATGACTATAGTGGCATTGTATTAGCCCATTTTGATAAAGAATTTCAGCATAGCAATTTGTATAACCATCAAAATCCGCTGATACGGGAAACAGGAAAAACTATCATTTCTACTGCACAACAAGGCGGAGGCTTTGTTAGCTACTTTAGCCAGTTCAAACCATTAACCGGAAAACCGGAGAGTAAAACTAGCTTTATTCGTGGTGTTCCAGAGTGGGAATGGGCTCTAGGCATGGGCTTCTATGAGAGCGAAATTGAAGATCCGCTTAATAAACGGGAATCAGAAATACTACAGGAAAACCAAAAACAATTATTTGAACTGTTGTGGTTAAGCGTACTTGTTGCAATGTTGTTTATCATTATTTCATTATATTTTACGAAAAAGCTTTCAAAGAGTTTTATGAGTTATGAAGATAAAATTAATAATGATTTTGATGAGTTGAATAAAGTTAAAGTGCAGATGCAATATCAGGCTTTGCACGACTCACTGACCAGGTTGCCTAACAGGGTGTTGCTAGAAGATCATATTTTCCAAGGGATTAATCTGTCTCGCAAAAATAATAACTTGTTAGCTGTAATATTTGTTGATCTTGATGATTTTAAAAAAATAAACGACTCTTATGGGCATTCAATAGGAGATGAATTTCTAAAGCTGATGGGCGAGTTATTTCATAAAGTTAAGGGTGCTAAAGATTCTGTTGCTCGATTTGGCGGGGATGAATTTATTTTTTGCTGCCCTGACATTGAAAGTTTAGGCGAGGCAGAAAATAAAGTTAGAGAAATACTGTCTATTTTTCACCAGAAATTCGAAGTCGCAGGTAAATCATTTTATTCTACCTGTAGTATTGGTGTATCAGTTTATCCAAAAGATGGTAGCAAAGCAGAACAGTTGATTAGCAAAGCAGACATCGCGCTTTATAAGTCAAAATCTTCGGCGAAAGGAAGGGCATTGTTTTTTAATGGCAGTGTCGATGAAGCCGTAAAGAGAGCTTTTGCGATAGAAACTGAATTACGAACGGCACTGCTAAATGAAGAGATTAGTATTGTTTATCAGCCACAAATTTGTGCGAAAACCGGAAACATTGTTGGCGTTGAGGCGCTTACACGTTGGCATAGCAAAAAATTGGGGGTTGTGTCGCCTGCTGAGTTTATCCCAATCGCAGAAAACAGCGGTACAATTAATGCGTTAGGCGATTATGTCATTTATAAAGCACTATTCGATATCAATTCGTTTAACATCAACAACGCCTTTAAACTGAATCTTTCTATTAATATTTCGCCAAAACAGCTACTAGAGCCTAACTTTGTCGAGAGTGTGGTTCAGGCTAGCGAAGATCTTGCATTTGATCGGCAATTTATAACCCTGGAAATCACCGAGAATGTCCTCATTACAGATTTATCAGTAGTGCTGCCTATTCTGCTTGAGCTCAGAGAGAAAAATTTTAAATTGTCGTTAGATGATTTTGGTACCGGTTATTCCTCGTTAAGCTACTTAAGTAACCTGCCAATCAACGAAATAAAAATAGATCGTACTTTCATAGATAAGTTTCTAACGAATCACCAGAGTGAATCACTGGTAAAAACGATCATCGCCATTGGGGGCTTTTGCGATTTTACCGTGGTGGCAGAGGGTGTAGAAACTAAGGCACAATTAGACAGACTTACCCAATTCCATTGCGATCTTATTCAGGGTTATTATTTTGACAAGCCACTTCCCTTCAACGACTTAATCGCTAAATATCAATCTTGTAATGTTAGTTGTGATTAGTGGGCAGAGTACGTTTATTATCAGCTACAATTGCCAATAGACTAATAGACTTGGACGCTGTGTATGACGGCAAAATTTAATCTGCACCCGCTTGCGCTGTTTGTGTTGTTTGCCGCTGAAACAGCTAAAGCTGAAGCGCAAAGTGATATTTCCACAATTGAAGTCATCGAAGTTACTGCTCAAAAACGTAGCCAAGCGATCAGTGAAATTCCGATGGCCATATCTGCCTTTAATGATAAGCAGTTACAAGAATTAGGTGTTGAAGATACTACCGATCTGGCAATGGTAGTACCGGGCTTCAACTATAGCGATACTGCTTTTGGACCACCGGTATATACGTTAAGGGGCGTTGGCTTTAACGAGTCAAGTGCACAAGCAACCTCTACAGTCGGCATCTATATTGATGAAATCACCATTCCTTTTCCTATTATGACCAAAGCAGCGAACCTTGACCTGGCCAGAGTGGAGATTTTAAAAGGACCACAAGGTACGTTGTTTGGCCGTAATGCTACCGCAGGTGCGATTAACTATATTGCTGCAAAACCTACAGAGAGTTTTGAAACCGGTGTCATTGCCAGTGTGGGCAGTTTTCGATCGCTTAGTACAGAAGGCTTTGTCACTGGCGCCTTAACGGAGAATTTAAATGCACGTTTAGCAATACGGGCAATTTACTCGGGCGAAGGCTGGCAACAAAGTGTATCCAGAGATGACAGACTGGGTGAAAAAGACCGGCTCGCTGCCAGAGTGAGTTTTGACTGGACTGTTAACGGTAAAACAACTGCGCACATTGCGGTAAATTACAACAGCGATAGATCAGAAACACTTGCTCCTCAAGCGATAGAATATATAGCAGCAAAAGCAGGCAATGCGATCAATGGCTCTTTTGATGTTTTTGGCCCAATACTAGATCCCGTAACAAATCCACAGTTTTTTCCTGGCAATCGCCGTGACATTCGCGCAGCAGATTGGACGGCAGATAGAACGCCGGCACTGGCGCATAACATGTATTCCTTATCGCTAAATGTTCAGCATGCATATTCGGACACGTTGCGATTTGTGTCATTAACCGGTTTGCATCGATTTGAAGACAACGGCTCTGAATACGAAAGAGGCGGCGCCGCAGGCGTTAGCGCAGGATATATTCGGAATTTAACCGGCGGCTCGTTGGACACTGTTTTTAATGGGATATACCAAGATTTCTATGAAGGCCATTTACATGGAGATTACGCCTTTATAGCGGATGAAGAATATGTCACATCAGACTATGTTTTTCAGCAGGGTGAAATTGACTCATTCTCGCAAGAGTTCAGGTTTATAAAAGAGCTGCCACGCCATGTCTGGATTGCCGGCGTCTATTTAAGCAACAGCAAAGTGGACTACCGTACAACACAGGATTGGGGGTTAGCGACAAACGTAAATATATTGCCGGCACTGGGATTTGGCTTTAATAAATTACGTAATGTTGTGGTGCAGGAAACATCAACACGTTCGGCTTTCACCAGTGTTGATTGGCATTACAATGACAAGTTAACCTACACCTTTGGTTTGCGCTATTCGTATGATGTTGCCAAATACGATGGTTGCACAGAAGATTTAGACGGTGCAGGATTGGCATTATTTAACCAGTTTTTTTTCGGCGGAAACGATTCTGGCGGTACAGTGAAAGGTTGCGTGACGGTTATAGACTTTGGCCAACCAGGCCAACGAGTTGGTAACATAGAAGACTCATTAAAAGAAGATTCTCTGTCATGGCGTTTTGCCGCAAATTACCAATGGTCGCCCGCCATATCGGTTTATGCTTCGTACAATCGAGGATTTAAAGCCGGCAGTTACCCTTCTTTAGCCGCTATTGTGGCCAACCAACTCGATCCGGTTGTGCAGGAGCAGTTAGACGCTTTTGAATTAGGTATTAAAGCCTCGCTGGCAGAGAATACAGCACAACTCAACCTCGCTGCTTTTTACTACGATTATAAAGACAAGCAACTGCTGACCAAAAAAACTATTCCGGTATTTAGAACGGCTTTTACCCTGGGTAATATCGATGAATCTTATATACGGGGCGTTGAGTTGGACTTGCAATGGTTTGCAACAAACAGGTTATTTATTGGTGCTACAGCCAGTTATATTGATTCAGAAGTAACCAGCGGCAATGGCTTTAACCAGCTGGGCCAGTCGCTGGATTTTGCAGGCTCACCCTTACCCTATACATCAAGCTATCAAGCTAATCTTTTAGCAAAATATGAATGGAATTTGCAAAAAGAATACAGCATGTTTGTTGCTGTTGAAGGGGCCTTTAGTAGTCAGTTTAATGCTGATTTCAAAGCTAATGTCAGTCAAACTAGCCCAGTGGCAGATTTCATTGGCAGCCCGGTAGAAGTATTCATTCCAGCCGAGCCATATTTGTACGATGATCGCTTTACTCAACCTGATTATTTTATAGCAAATGCAAGGTTAGGCTTCGAAAGCAAGGCGGGAGATTGGCGGGCATATTTTTGGATCAAAAATCTAACTGACGAATATTATGTCTCTAGTGTCGTTAAAAATAATGAAATGGTAGCCGCTTATCCAGGCACCACCAGAACATTCGGTTTAACATTCGAAATGACCTTTTTTTGAAAAATAAAACGAGAGGTAGATCGGCACTCGGCCACTTCAAAAACAAAGTCTGATTAATGCACTTGGTAAGTAGCCACATCCTTGTTATCTGGCTTTGGCTGAAGCTGAGCGGCAACAAGCCTAACGTGATATGTTCGAAGGCGAAGTGAGTGCAGCCTTGTTGTGTGATATTTGAAGTGCGACGAAAAGTGGTATGGCGCTGGGTAATGACAGGTTTAAACAGGAAGTTGCGGATTTATCGGGACGGCGGCAGCAAATGGGGCAGAGGGGACGGTCGACAGGGTGGCAAGAGCCGATTTAATTTTAATCTAACCCTAATTATCAATATAAATATCAGTGCAATATACAAAATCAGCGCAAAAAAAGTGCCCGCATGCGGGCACTAAACCGGAGTTACAACAGGGAGGGTATTACAGTATGATCAATTGCCCATGGTGTATCTGACACCAATGGCGTACCTTGGCCCATATTGCGCAGCACTTAAGAACTGCCGTTCGAACCGGCCAAAGCTGCGCTCGGTTTCATTGGTCAGGTTAATACCTTCGAAGAATACGGTCAGGTTTTCATTAACGTCGTAGTTAACGCTTAGATCCCACTGTAAGTATTCTTCAACATAATTAGGCGGCGCATCAGTTGTGTCTGGCTGGCCCTGTCCCGCCAGATATTCGTCACGCCATGCGGCCGTTAACCGGACCGACCAGCCTTCTTTCTCGTAGAATACCTGCCAGTTGGCCGAGTTACTCAGACCGGGCAGAATCGCCTGTGCCGCCAGCACGAAATTATCGTACTCCACATCACCGTCCACCAGGGTGCCGTTGATTCCCGTGCCGAAACCACTGTCGCCAAACACGTGCTGAACCGCAAATTCCAGGCCGTTTACTTTTCTGGCACCGACGTTTTCAGGAGAATTGATTGTCCACGAAATCAACGGATCGGTAGCAGGATCCGGTAACACACGGTTGTTTTCACCTATACCCACACCATTGGCAACAATCTCGTTGTAAATGGCTGCATCGGTAGCCTGCTCGCCACGAGCCTGAATGGCCGCAACCGCATTATTCCAACGCTGGCCCTGATAAACGTCATGCAAGCCCTCGAAGGTTGTGGTGACTTGTGAGTTATCGATCCAATCGTCAACGTCTTTCCAAAACAGGCCTATGGCCGCATAACTTGCATCGCCGTAGTAATATTCCAGCGAGAGGTCCAGGTTGGTTGATTCAAATGGTTTCAGATTAGGGTTGCCGCGGCTGCCACTTCTGGCGCCTATCTTGGGTGAAGGTGTCAGACTAAGGTTGCCAAGCATCTGCCCCAGGGTGGGCCGGGTAATGGTTTTGCCTGCCGAGAAACGTCCAACCCAGTCTTCGGTGATATCGACTTTCACGTCAAACATGGGCAGCAGTAAGTCATAGTTGCCGGTGAACTCGACCTCTACCAGTTCACCGCCACTGGCGAACTGCGTCAGCCACTCTGACCCTCCGGCCCAATAGACATACTCAGGCACGCGGCTCCGAGCCGGGCTGACAATGTCGGTTTCTTCATAGCGTAAACCGAGGTTCACATCGACATAGTAACCTTTGACTTCAAATTCCCACTCCGTTGAAACATAAAGGCTGAGCGTTTCTTCTTCGATGCGATTCACCGGGAACATCTCCGGCCCGAATGTGCCAATCTCGTAAGCATCAGCGCCCAGCACATCCTGTGTGAGGAAGGCCATTTGCCGGATGATGGCTTCATCGATATCAAAGGTATAAGCATACCCGGGGGATACCCCATCTGGTCCGAAGGCAAATTGATTCAGAAAGTCACTCAAGTCAACACGTTCAAACATGCTATCCGGGAAAATTTCGGCAAAGGTGCCGTTGTTGAATCCCGGCGCGTTGGCGTTATTGGAGCCACCAGACCCGCTAAGAGATTGCTTGGTGTAAGCCGCACCGAATGAAACACCCATCAGGCCATAACCAAGATCGGGCAGCCAATCCCCGCCAAACTGATACTGAGTAACTTCTGATTCACCCGGGGTACGGGTGAAGATGCTGAAGTTCGATCCTATTTCACTCGGGCTGAGTTCATTGGAGCCATTTTGCCAGCTGATGTTGTAGCCTGGAATATCACCCTCGCGGAAAAAATACTCCTTAGATAACAGAGCAGCCGACCCCAGAATGACCCGTGCCTGTGCCCCTAATCCCTTATCCTTGCCATTGTCTGTGGTGGTTTTGGACGTATGGGCATCAAAGCTGAAGTTTAATGAATCAGAAAACGCCCATGCGACGTTAAAACCAGTAGCTTTTGAGTCGACTTCGCCAGTCTCCCTGAAACCGGTAAAAGAGCCATCATCGCCGGATGAGTTGTAATAAATGGCCGTGCCATTTTCATCTAACTCATAGGCATTAGCATTGCCACCAAAGGAACCGTTCCACACGCCCCACGACAGCGAGTTATTGCCGGTCACCGCATTGGAAATGGTGTGATCCAGCGTCAGGATCACATCATCCGTTGCCGCAAACTGAAAGGTCACCTGACCATTGGTTCGCTCACGTTGAATATCATCGCGGGCGAAACTGATTTCCTGAGGAAAGAATGCTGCGGTAACAGGCTGTAAATCGCCGTTGGCATCAGGTGCCCAGAAACGGGGAATGACCTCGCCGTTGGCATCCATCGGCCGGCCATCCACAACATCCGACGCATCCACTGACAAGGACGGGTTTAACTGCCAGGAGCGGATATTTGCAGACTGCCGCTGGAAGTCTCTGCGGTGGAAGGAAAAGTTAGCGGTAACGCCAAAACGGTCATCCATAAAGGTATTGCTGTAAATACCCGCAAATTCAGGCGTCAGGTCGTCACCGGCTTTATTCGAGGAGTCATGCAGGCCCTTCGCCATAAAGGAGTAACGCTCTCCCGGATTTTGCAGAGGTTTAGCAGTAACAATATTGACCGTTGCGCCCAGGCCACCTGTTGGCACATCTGCTCGGGCGGTTTTGTATACCTCTAACGCACTGACTCCCTCGGAAGATAAGTTTTCAAAGTTAAACGACCGTGAAAAACCTGTTCCGGCCATCTGACGACCATTGAGGGTAACCAGGTTGAATTCAGGACCAAAGCCCCTGACAGTAATCTGACTGCCTTCACCGTTTGCCCGACTAACCGATACCCCGGTAATACGCTGCAACGATTCAGCCAGGTTAGTGTCGGGAAACTTACCCATTTCCTCTGCTGAAATGGCATCCACCACGCCCGAGGCTTCGCGTTTCACGTCCATCGAACGCGCTAAACTACCACGAATCCCCTTTACCTGAACAATCTCAATATTGACGTCCTGCGCCTGTTCTGGCTCTTGTTCCGCTTCCTGCGCCTGCACCGGCATGAGCAGGCCGGCTGTCAGTACGACTGATACCGCAATGGCAACCCGGCTTTTATTAAATAATATTGGTTTCATAATGGTTTTACTCTCGTCGCACTGATTAGTTATTAGAAATTTCAGCGTTATCAATTTGATACACCGCACCCGTGCCAGTACCCCAGGCTGGGAATACCATAATTACACTGATGTCGCTGATATCTAAGCCAGCGTCAAACAGGCTTTGTAACGGAAAGCTGTAACGTTGCCATTCGCCGGTTACCGGTGTCTGGTCGTTGTTACCCGCCGCTAACGGCAGCTCTACCGCACTGGCAGCACCAGAGGACTCGATTTTAAATAGCCAGCTTGAATCCGGATTGGCAGGGGCATCTACTACCCGCATGTCAAAACTTACACTGCCATTGGCCAGCAGTGGCGTAGCGTCAAAAGATACGCCCGGGTTGGCTAAAAAGCCCTGTACGGTTTCTGGCGAGCCCAATACTGAAAACTGCGCGACGTTACCGTAAGGAGCACCTGCATCAACAACCTGCGGCGTAGAGCCGGCACAACAATCCCACAGAGTCCAGTCCGGGTTAACGTCGTCCCGGAACAGCGTTAACAAGCCGGCATTCTGGGCATTAGGGTTATAGATCCTGACATTATCCAGCCGGTATATCGCGCCCTCGCCAGTACCCCAGGCAGGAAATACCATCAACACATCAATGGCACTGATATCAAGGCCGGCATCTGACAAGCTTTGAATGCTGAAGGTATAAGTGGCCCACTCACCGGTAACAGGCTCATTTCCGGCATTGCCAGCACTGAGCGGCAGTTCTACAGCAGAAGCCGCGTTATCTGCTTCAATTTTAAACATCCAGCTCGAATCCGGGTTAGCCGGTGCTGCTACCACTTTCATTTCAAACTGCACTACGCCCTCAGCCAGCAAGGCTGATGCATCAAACGGCTCACCAGAACCATCTGGCGCACGGTTAATAAAGCCCATAACGGTTGGAGAAGCGCCAATAGTGAACTCGGCGGTCAGGCCATGTGCTTCGTCATCCATTGCTTCAACCGGAGTTGAACCGCCACAACAATCCCACATAGGCCAGGCCGGGTTCTGGCCATCGGTAAAAATAGTCAGCTCGGGCGAGGCACCATCAGGCTGCGCAATTTTTACGTTGTCTACCCGATAAACCGCACCATTACCGGTATCCCAGGCTGGGAAAATCATGACAACATCGATAGCTGATAAATCCAGGCCGGCATCGGCCAGCATTTGAAGCGGGAAAGTATAGGTTTGCCATTGACCGGTAACTGGCGCAATGCCCTCGCTACTGGCGGTAATAGGCAGTTCGGCGAAGGTGGTGTTTTCATTGCTTTCTACTTTAAACATCCAGCTTGAACCGGGGTTAGATGGCGCAGACACTACCTGCATATCAAAGCTGATACTGCCATTTTCAATTAAGGGTGAGGCGTCAAACGGGCTGGCCACACCTGCCGGATCAGTAATAAAAGCTGAGCGGGTAATAAAGCCATTTACGGTAGGCTGAGCATTAACAACAAACTCGTACACATTACCACGGCCCTCAACTTCAAGCAGAGCAGGGGTAGAGCCACCACAGCAATCCCAGGCAGGCCAGTTCGGGTTAGGCGTGTCAGCAAAAATCGTCAGATTCTGGGCAACATCGGTAGAAGGTGGCGACGGGATCGGGGCTTCGCCTGTGACCAGAGTTTCTTCATCTTTATAGCCGGCACGCACCGTCTCACAACCTTTGCCGCTGTCTAAATCCTGGCCGCATTGGTATACCCGGACATAATCAATTTCGTAAGTCTGGCCATCAGCAAAAGCAGCAGCGTCAATTCCCAGGTTGTTGACATTCTCCGGCCAGTTACCGCCAACTGCCAGATTCAGCAATAAGTGGAAGCGCTGGTCAAATGGCGCGTTATTCCACTGCGTTTCCAGTGCGCCGGTGACAATATTATAATACTCAGCAAACCAGCCCCGGTGACTGAGGCCCACCGCTTCGCCGCGGCTGTTAAAGCGCACTTTAGACGCCATTTGAGTCTGATACAGATAATCGTCAACATACCAGCGAATTTCGCCTTCATTCCACTCAATAGCATAGGTATGGAAATCATCAGCAGGGTTAACACCCTCTGGCAACAAATAGGCCTTGCCTGAGCTGGCGTTATTCGGCCAGTCGCGACCATAATGGATAGTGCCGTGGACATTGGCTTCTGCCACGCTATCTTCACCAACCACTTTCAGGTTAACTGCTTCGACAATGTCGATTTCACCCGATTTCGGCCAGCCGCCATACACTTCATCAGTAGGCAGCATCCAGAACGCCGGCCAGCTACCCTGACCCGAGGGCAATTTGGCCCGCATTTCAAAGCGGCCATATTTAAAATCGCCCTGGTATTTGGTATTCAGCCGGGCCGAAGTATAAGGCAAAGGAGCGCCTTCTGCTGCAGGTAACGCTACGATCTTCAGAGTGCCGTCTGATACAAAAGAGTTTTCCGGGCTGTCGGTATAGCATTGTTTTTCATTATTACCGCCACCGGCGCAATTTACTTCATGCGTCCACTTTCTGTTGTCGATGCTGGTGCCATCAAACTCGTCACTCCAAACCAGTTGCCAGTCACTTACCGGCGCGGTTGGGTTAACCGCGGTTAAATCGGTATTAGTGGCAGTATCGCCACCACAACCGGCCAGGCCTGCCGCCATTAGTAAGGCGGTTAACGTTGAAATATGTTTCATTTTAATTATCATCCCCTGGGTCTTTGCTACCTGCTGACTGAAACGCCAACACCAATAAAGGTATCTGCAACACAAAAATGTAAGCGCTTACAAAAGGTAGATGATTAAATTTCAGCCGTCAATAGCGCTGCGACAAAAAGCCGAACCAAAGCAGGGCAGGTTATGTCAACTAAATGACTTTTTTATTAAGTTTCAAGCAATAAGCATGCACAAATAAAAAAGGGCCCTCAGGCCCTTTGCTAACTTTTGGTGCAGCTTATTCGACAGTAACCGATTTTGCCAGATTACGTGGCTGGTCTTGCGTTAAGTTGATGACACGAGTATGCCGGCAAGTCTCATGTACAATATCCTTACTTGTTCACTAAAATGGCTTTCCTGTACGTTTCAGCTTTTCAGATATAGGAAATCAATAAATTTATACATATCCGCCTCAATGTGTATAGTTTTTTGAATTTTTTATACATACTGTATCAACATATATATAAAAATCACCGGGAACTTTGCATGTCCTACGTATTAGCAGCACTGCCACTACCAAGCATTGAACAATGGGAAACCCGCGCGGTATTAAAGAAGACAGCAGAAGCGCATCGTTATCTAGCCGAACTGAAAGGTGTTGCTGCGAGTATCCCCAACGAAGCCATACTGATCAACACGCTAAGTTTGCAAGAAGCAAAAGACAGCTCAGAAATAGAAAACATCATCACCACTCACGATGAATTATATAAAGCCAATCTGTTTACAGATGCGGTTACCAACCCTGCCGCCAAAGAGGTGCAGGACTATGTGTTTGCCTTAAAAGAAGGTTTTCAAACTGTTAGACGGCAAAAACTAATTCGACTGACCGATATATTGCAAGTGCAGGAAAATCTGGAGAGAAACCAGGCAGGTTTACGCAAACTGCCGGGAACAGATCTCAAAAACGCCCACACAGGAGAAATCATTTATACGCCACCACAGCATGCAGAAACCATAGCTGGGTTAATGCACAACCTTATCGAATACATTAACAATGATGAACTCTGTGATGCTGACCCGCTGGTAAAAATGGCGATTATCCATCACCAGTTTGAAAGCATACATCCATTCTACGACGGTAATGGCCGCACAGGCCGGATCCTGAACATTTTGTATCTGGTGGCCAAAGAACTACTAAACCTGCCGGTTTTGTACCTAAGTAGATTTATGATTCGTGACAAAGCAGCTTATTACGCGCAATTACAGCAACTGCGCGAAACTGGTGATTGGGAGTCATGGCTGATCTATATGCTTGATGGTGTAATAGATACTGCAATTAATACCATTTCGCTGATCACTGAAATAAAAACCCTGATGGAAACCTACAAACACCGAATCCGGGACGAGCTACCCAAAATTTATCGTCAGGAGTTGCTGAACAATGTGTTCAACCATCCGTATACTAAAATTGAGTTCGTAATGATTGACCTTGGAGTATCCCGCATTACCGCAACTAAGTATTTAGAAGAACTTGTCCAGCATGGTTTTCTGCACAAAGAAAAAATTGGCCGCAGTAACTATTACATTAACCATCTGCTGTATAGTTTACTGATGCTGCATGCTTAACCACCATGCAGCGCTTAGAGCCAAATTTCAAACTGAAAGCAGGCTCTTAAAAACCTCCAAACTCAACAGATAAAAAGGCCATCACAATATACTGTTGATGGCCTTTAACGTTATTACAGTACCTTATTCCACCGTAACCGATTTTGCCAGATTACGTGGCTGGTCTACATCGGTGCCTTTAATAATGGCAACGTAGTAGCTGAGTAACTGCAACGGCAGGGTGTAGACGATGGGAGCCAAAATGTCGGCGACGTGGGGCACGTTAATTACCCGCATGGTAGCGTCTGACTGGAACCTGGCATCAGCATCAGCGAACACGTATAAAATGCCGCCGCGGGCCCGCACTTCTTCGACGTTCGACTTCAGCTTCTCTAACAGGTCGTTATTTGGCGCCACTACAATAATCGGCATCTGGGCATCAATCAGCGCCAGCGGGCCGTGCTTAAGCTCGCCTGCGGCGTAGGCTTCAGCGTGAATGTAGGAAATTTCTTTGAGTTTTAACGCACCCTCCATGGCGATAGGGTATTGATCGCCACGGCCTAAAAACAGTGCATGGTGCTTGTCGGCAAATTCTTCGGCCAGCGCTTCAATTTGCGGCGCCAGCGCCAGCGTTTGCTCCAGTTTACCCGGTAAGCTTTGCAGGGCTTCTGTCAGCTCGCGCTGCTGCGCATCAGTTAAACCATTATATTTACCAATGGCCAGGGTTAGCATGGCCAGCCCCACTAACTGAGTGATAAAGGCTTTGGTCGACGCCACACCAATTTCGGCGCCGGCGCGGGTCATAAAGGCTAAGTCTGATTCGCGCACCAGGGATGAGCCCGCCACATTACAAATGGTTAAGCTGCCAACATAACCGGCTTCTTTGGCCAGCCGCAACGCGGCTAAGGTATCGGCGGTTTCACCGGACTGGGAAATACTGACCAGCAGGCTGTTCGGCTGCACGAACGATTTGCGGTAGCGAAACTCTGAGGCAATTTCGACATTACAGGAAATGCCACCCAATGATTCTAACCAGTAGCGCGCCACCATACCGGAATGATAACTGGTACCGCAGGCAACAATCTGCACATGCTTAACTTTTTTAAACAGCTCGGCGGCGCCGTTACCAAAGGTTTCGTCCAGCACCGAATCCCGGCTTAAGCGGCCTTCCAGGGTGTTGTTGATGGCATGCGGCTGTTCGTAAATTTCCTTTAGCATAAAGTGACGGTACTGGCCTTTATCGCCAGCATCATAACTGACATTAGACTCATGCACTTCGCGCTCAACGGCGTTGCCGTTGCTATCGAAAATACTGACGCTGTGGCGGGTAATTTCTGCCACATCACCTTCTTCTAAAAAGATAAAACGGCGGGTAACCGGCAACAATGCCAGTTGATCAGAAGCGATAAAGTTCTCACCAATGCCCAGGCCAATCACCAGCGGGCTGCCTGAGCGGGCTACCACTACCCGACTCGGGTCAGTTTTATCCAGCAACACAGTGCCATAGGCGCCATGCAGCTGTTTTACTGTTTTTTGCACGGCCGCTAACAAAGAACCGGCGCTTTTTAACTCTTCCTCTACCAGGTGAGCAATAACTTCAGTATCGGTGTCAGAAGTAAATACATAGCCTTTGGCTTTCAGATCGTCGCGCAGCGGGCTGTGGTTTTCGATAATGCCGTTATGTACCACAGTAATATTGCTGGAAAGATGCGGGTGGGCATTACGCTCGCTTGGCTCGCCATGTGTGGCCCAGCGGGTGTGGGCGATACCGGTGCCGCCGGTGGCCGGCGTAGCCGCTACTGCGTCGGCTAACTCTTTTACTTTGCCTAAACGACGCAGCCGGGTCAGCTCGCCACTGGCGTTAACCACTGCTACCCCGGCAGAATCGTAACCGCGGTACTCGAGGCGGCGCAAGCCTTCAACCAGAATATCCACGACATCACGTTGCGCCACAGCGCCGACTATTCCACACATATTCTCTCTCCATTAGTCCGTTAAATTTAATTGCAGGGGAATTGATCAGGGCGCAACCCTGATTACCTTTACACCTTGTTCGGTTATGCTGGCTGCGGCATCGTCACTTAAGCCATCGTCGCTAACCAATACTTTTATCATGGCCCAGGGGAGTTCCAGATTGTGGATTTTTCGCCCCAGCTTGTCAGATTCCAGCATTACTATCACTTCGCGGGCGCTTTCGGCCATTACCCGGCTTAAACTGTACAGCTCATTATAAGTTGTAGTGCCGCGCGTCAAATCGACACCATCAGCGCCAATAAACAACTGATCAAAATCGTAGGCGCGCAGCACTTGTTCTGCCAGCTGGCCCTGAAAGGCTTCCGATTGCGGATCCCAGGTACCGCCGGTCATCAGCAAAGTGGGCTCATTTTCCAGCTCGCGCAGGGCATTGGCAATGCCCAGTGAGTTAGTCATCACCACCAGGCCTTGTTTACTGGCCAGCTCTGGCAATAAAGCAGCCGTAGTGCGGCCGCTATCAATAATAATCCGGTAATGGTCTTTAATCAGCCCGGCCGCGGCTTTGGCGATGGCCAGTTTTCGCTTTGAAACTTTCTCGAAGCTGGAATCGGCAATAAAGTCCTGCGGTACCGGTACGGCACCACCATAGCGACGCAATAATAATCCTGCCTGCTCCAGCACTGTCAGGTCTTTGCGAATAGTCACTTCTGAAGTCTGAAACTGCTCAGCCAACTGCTCGACTGACAACTCGCCCTGCTGTTGTAATTGGCTAACAATCAGATGGCGCCGCTGTTGGGTATTACGTTTATTCATTGGCTTCGCTTATTTTCTTTCGACAAAATCTTTCGATTAAGTTTCAAACCGAAAGATATTCTAGAGATCTGGTGCTTAATTGCAAGATGCTGCTGTAAATTACCGCAAAAAAACCTTTAAAACAGCCAAATTCTTAATGATAATCGTTTGCATTTAAAGTGTTGCTGGTTTATAGTTCTTGCCGTCACGGACTGACACAGACTGGCCCGGGACAGGCCGCCTCTGGTCGTTGTTTTACTTGTCTTGCACTTTGGGGTAGCTAACGCTGCCCCTTTTTTTAAATACGGCTTGGCAGCCGCTCTAAAGCTGGCAGTCCAGTTCGCAGCAACCAGAGTGCTGCTAAACAGGTATTTACTGCACTTTACTACCGGCTGCTGGGGCTAAACGCCAGCTTGCCGTCCTGCACGGCCATATTTAACGGCATTGAGGTCAGCAATTTAATGGTGGGGTTGGTTTGGTCAAGCCGGTACACCGGGTTCGACGCCAGATAACCATTTACCAGCTGCAGCAGTTCATTGCTTACCGGCGCTAAATTGCCACGATAACCGGCTGCTTCAATACTGCTATCCAGCAATTTCACCGAGCGGATAAAAATAGCCTTTTCAGTAGCGTCATAATAAGGCGCGCCCTCAATTTGTAGCTGCAAATTAGCCGGGTAACTTAAACCAAATAACGACAATACAGCTGACGCATCGGTATTAATCCGCACCAGATCACTGTTATCGGGGCCGATATCAACCTGCATTTTCTCCACTGCCATTTTCAGCGGAATACCTGCCACATTGGCCTGGCGTGTTAGTTTAGGTAGCTGTGAGCTTAGCATCTGCTCTAAATCCGCTTCGCTGACATTATAAGTAGATAACGAGCTAAGCTGAGCACAGCTGGCTAGCAACAATATAAACATTAAACTCAGAACACTACGCATACGCTTTTCCTGTAAAACCAAATTATCCGGCTAACACCTTAACCGTTGTAACTTAGTATAACCTGAATAAGGAGTTGTTAAGCCATTATCACAAAACTGCATTGTGACTATTTTGTTATTTTTGTTTAAAACCAACTTGTATCTCAGAGCTAACTGCATTAGTGTATTAATACAGTTTGTCGTCGAGATAGGGATATGCCCGATATTATTGAGATCACCCGGCTGCACCGCCGTTATAACGAGCAGCCGGTGCTGCAGAATATAACTACCAGCGCGCAGCAAGGTGATGTTATCGCCTTACTGGGAAAAAATGGCGCCGGTAAAACCACCTTACTGGAAACACTTCTTGGTTTTGCGATACCAGAGCAAGGCGAGGTGCGATTGTTTGGCACGCCCACTACCGAAATAGATGCCAGGGAAAAACAGCTGATCGGCTTTGTGCCACAACAGGATGAGTTACTGGCGCAGTTGAACGCTTACGAGCATTTACAACTGTTTGCCCGCTTTCAACCCAGCTGGGACCAGGCATTATGTGACCGGCTTTGTCACAGCTGGGAAATTCCGTTATACACCCGCATTAGCACCTTATCTGTTGGTTCGCGGCAGAAGCTGGCAATTATCCTGGCGCTTTGCCATAAACCGCAACTACTGGTGCTGGATGAACCGGTTGCCAGCCTGGACCCTATTGCCCGGCGCCAGTTTTTAACCGAGCTGGTTAATATCGCAGCTGATCAACAAAGTGTCATTATTTTTTCCTCGCATATCGTGTTTGATATGGAACGGGTTGCTAATAAAGTGTGGTTGTTAAAAGACCATCAGCTTGCCTGGCAAGGCGAACTCGACACTCTGAAAGAGTCGGTAGTGCGGCTGCATATCAATGCCGCAACGCTATTACCCAATCCACTGACATTACCCAATATTTTGCGTCAGCGGGTACAGGGAACAAGCGCCACAATAACAGTACAACACTGGCAGAATACAGAGCTGACGTTGCTTGAGGAGCAACTGCAAGCAAACATCCGGGTCGAGCAGCTTAACCTGGAAGATATTTTCCTGGAGTTGCATGAATGCTAAGGATGAGCCTGCAATGACATCAAAATTATCTTTACCGGTTCTTGTTCAGTTTTATCGTTTATTAATATTGCGTGAAACTGATTTTTTCTGTTGGCTTTTTATCGCCTTTTTTTGGTTGATTGGTGTAGCAGTACCTTCCTATTCCGTTGCCGCTAATTTTTTCCTTTTTACATACTATTACTTGCGGGTTTTACCTGCCGCAGGTTCACTGCTGAAAAGCCATTACGGACGGTTTTTTTTCAGCTCGTACTTGCGGGCAAGCGTGCCTGCGGTATTTGTAATTCTGCTGACATTGTTAACCCTACCGGGTTTTCTGCAATATGCTAATTTGCCCTTCGCAGAAATACTGGCACTGTTATTGTTCAGTCACGCCGTCTTACATATTTTGGTATTTATTGTTAGGGCCGAACAACGCTATTTCTGGCTTGTATTGTCGATAATAGTACTACAAGTTAATCCCGGCTGGTTGATTCAGCTGTCTGGGCCCTATGCAATAGAAGTATATCTGGTGCTAGCAATTACCGCGTTGCTGTACCTTGTAACTTTCCATATAAGTTCGTCACATGGTGCTCGAAGCAAAACAAATAACAGCTGGCGTTTTTGGCTCCGACCGATACCGCGTAATCATTCTTCGTTAGCAAATAGTTTGTTGTTTCAAAATAATGCAAGTCTGACATCACGGTTAGTAATTTTCAGTAGTGCTTGCTTCACATTACCCTTAACTAACAGTGTAATTAACTACTGCTTAACCAGACAATGGCTATGGATGCCCGATAACGGCTGGCAAATTTTAGAGGATTTTTATTTTACAATGCCATTATTTTATTGGTATTACACCGTCTCAATTACGGTCAGCAGGCTCAAGTTAAGCTGGCTACAGATCCCAGTGTCACGCCAGTATATGTTTAACTACATCGAGCGTTACTTCTCACTCCAGTTAGTTATATTTAGCGTGCCGATATTAGCGCTGCTGTACCTGTGGCAGCCAGCTAATCCGAATTTTGCAGCATCTGCAATCCTGACTCTCAGCACGTTAGTATTTCTAACATATTCTTTTTTATGTTTTTTCAACAACAACACAGTAGCAATTGCCAGCGGTTTTGTATTGTACAGCTCAATGTCACATTGGCTTTATTTATCAAAGCAGTCGCTACAACTGGAAATAGCAATAGCCCTACTTCTAATAAGCTTAATAGTGCGTTTCATCGCTTTTAAACGCTGGTCAAAACTCGACTTTACAAAAGGCGGGTTCAGGCTCAGGAGGCGCCATGTTTAGTATCAACCCGAGCAGTGGCGAACCTATTTACCGCCAGCTTACCGGCCAAATTAAACGAATGGTGGCCGGCGGCCAGTTAAAAGCCGGTGATGAGCTACCATCAGTCCGGGAGCTTGCTTCGCAGTATGCGGTAAACCCGATGACCATCTCCAAAGCCTATAGCCTGCTTGAAGCCGAGGGGGTGTTAGAGCGCCAGCGTGGTAAACTGATGACAGTTGCAACCCAGGCTTCGCCTGCGCAAACTGAACACAGCAGGTTGCAACAGCTGTTGCCACAACTGGAGCAACTGGCAATGGCCGCCCGGCAGCTGCAGCTACCAAAAAAAAGGGTATTAACAGCGCTTTGTGAATTATTTGAACGGATGTCTGATACCACCCCGAAACGCTAGGACATAGCAAACAGCAAAGTAAAGTATGCTTCACGTGAAACATCTTAAGCTGAAAATCAGTAAGTTTAAAAAACCGGGCTGAGCAGCATTTACCTGAACCTGAAATTATTCAACAAGTTATTCTGAAACAAACAACTGGTTAAAGCTGCTTGAAAATACAGTCAAAGCGGGTATTCTACAATGAGTATTTTCTAATTTATTTAGAACGAATGCATGCTAAATCAAGCCTCTTTGACAACAAAAGCCTTATCCCAGTCACAGGTCAAGCTGGTGTTGTTTCTAATGGCGTTGATTCTGATAACGTTCTTACCTTTACTGCTGAATATCGATCTACCTGAACTAAGCCATCAGGCTTATCTGCCGTTACATACCGTACTTGAGATTTTAGCTATTGTTATTGCGGCAATGATTTTTGCTATTATCCGTGAGCAAGCACTGGTAAACATGACCCTGCGGGGAGTGGTTTTAGCTTGTTCATTTTTTACTATTTTCTGGTTAGATCTGGCGCACCTGCTGTCTTATCAGGGCATGCCTGATTATTTCACTGTTAACGACCAACAAAAAGCTATTAACTTTTGGCTGGCAGCACGGTTAATTGCCGCATTTGCCCTGTGTTTTGCTGTTTTACCTGTTGCCGACAAAAGTACCGGCTTAACCACTTACTACAAGATACTTTTAGCAGCGATAGCCACAGTAATTAGTCTGAATTATTGGTTTGTTAATCACCCCAATACCTTACCGGTATTTTATATTGATGGTGTTGGCCTGACTAAAGCAAAAATTATTGCTGAATATGTGGTTATCTTTATCAACCTGATAACAGTATTTTTTATTTTACATTACCGCGGGCATCAGCGGCCTTTTCATACACCAGCGCTGTTTGCTGCTGTTGTTACTATGATCCTGAGCGAGTTTTATTTCACCTTGTATGGCAAATTCAGTGACAGCTTTAATATTTTAGGCCATGCCCTGAAACTCTTGTCGTATTTATTTTTATACCGGGCTCTGGTTTTTGAAACGCTGGCAGCGCCTTTTGCGCAGATGCTGCAATCGAAAGCGGAGCTTTCAGCTACCCTGGCTGCGGTACCTGATATTTTATTTGATGTTGATCTTGAAGGACGCTTTCATCGCGTTCATTCCAGACCCGATAGCAAACTTTATCTTAGCCCCGATCTGTTTATTGGCAAAACAGCTACCGAAGTGCTGCCGGATAACGTGGCGAAAGCCATGCAAAAAGCGATAAACGAAGCCTACAGTCATCAGGGCTGCTCAGATGCCCATCAATATGCCCTGACAATTGAGCAGGATGCTGACCCAAGCTGGTTTCAGGTTATTGCTGCAGTAAAAACAGATAACAACGTCATACCACACTTTATCCTGGCCGTAAGGGACATTACCGCACAAAAAAATATGCAGGCGACAGAGCAGCTTAATGCTCTGGCATTTCACACCCGCGAAGCCATCATGATTACTGATGCAGAGCGGCGTATTATCCGGGTAAACCCGACCTTTACCGAGATTACCGGGTACAACGAAGCCGAAGTTATTGGTCAGAAGCCATCGGTGCTTAGTTCTGGCCTGCACGATCCGTCTTTTTACCAACATATGATGCAAATGCTGGAGCAGTATGATGTCTGGAGTGGCGAGATTTACAACCGACGAAAAAATGGACAAGTTTATCCTGAACATGTTGTGATTAATGCCCTGAAAAATAATGAAGGCCTGGTTACCCATTACATCGCCAGTTTTAACGATATCAGTAAAGCCAAGGCAGATCAGCAACGCATCCACCGGTTAGCATTTTATGATCCCTTAACGCACTTACCAAATAGGCGTTTACTGCTGGAGAAAATTAAGGAGGCACAGCTTGAGTGCCAGCGTAGCGGCGACTTCGCAGCCTTACTGTTTATCGACTTAGATCACTTTAAACGGCTTAATGACAGCTTTGGCCATTCATTTGGTGACGACTTACTGCGCCAGTTGGCAGAGCGGCTGCAGTTAAGTATTCGCGCTACCGATACCCTGGCCCGGCCTGGTGGTGACGAGTTTATCTTGCTGGCCAGGTTGCAAACCGCAGATCCGGTAACAGCAGCCGCAGACGCTGAGATTCTCGGCAATAAATTATTAGCGGAAATACGCCTGCCCTTTGTGTTGAAGGGTCATCATTACCAAATAACCGCCAGCATTGGCGTTGCCCTGTTTAATAACAATAGTAAAGGTATAGATGAGTTAATGTCGTCAGCTGATTTGGCTATGTACCACTCAAAAGAACATGGCCGTGATCAACTCTACTTCTTTGAACAACAAATGCAGCAGCAGTTGCGACAGCGACAAAAGCTGGAACATGAATTAAAACTAGCGTTAACAGAGCAGCAATTCTCGCTGTATTACCAACCCAAAGTTAATAGTGTACGGCAATTAGCAGGCTATGAAGCTTTGATTCGTTGGCATCATCCAGAGCAAGGTATGGTTTCGCCGGATCTTTTTATCCCGTTAGCAGAGAGCTCTGGACTGATTATTGATATTGGCACATGGGTACTGAAAACCGCCTGTCTGCAAATTAAATACTTTATGGATCAGGGAAGCCGGTTAGTTATTGCTGTCAACGTTAGCCAACGCCAGTTGGTGCAAAAGGATTTTGTCGATACTGTTAAGCAAATCATAAAAGATACCGGTATTCAGGCTAACTTATTGGAGCTGGAAATTACCGAGAGCATGCTACATGATGATCTGGTAGCGACACGTAAAAAGTTACTGGCCCTTAGTGATATAGGTGTCACATTTTCACTGGACGATTTTGGTACCGGCTATTCGTCATTATCTTATTTAAAAAATCTGCCTATACATGTGCTGAAAATTGACCAGTCATTTGTTAAAGAATTTCTGATAGAAAAGACCGATCGCGCCATTGTACTTACCATTATAGCGATGGCTGAAACGCTGGGTCTAACAGTGGTAGCTGAAGGCGTTGAGCAACAGCAACAATTTGAGGCACTGGCTGAAATGGGCTGCGCTCTGTTTCAGGGTTACCTGTTTGGCAAGCCAGCACCATTACCTGAGCTGATGTCGGAAAAAATAAATTTAATTGATGCAAAGCAATAAGTTGAACTTTGCCTGACCCTACACTAAGTAACAGCAGAGAGCAGTAGCAGATGAGCAGCCTATGACGAGTGCAAATAATAACGTCGCAGAACCGATCCAGCGGCATCTTTTTGTCAGCAAACCGCAAACCGCCGGGCTGGTTTCTGGCCACAGTATGCCAACTCAGGCTGCTGTACAGCGCATTTTGCAGCTAATCCCTGAAATCAAACCTCAGCACACTGTTATGCATATCGGTGCCGGCACCGGCTACCTTAGTGCAGTTTTATCTGCATTGGCTGCAAAAGTATATGCGGTAGAACGCGATGCCAGGCTAATCAGTGATGCCAGTCAACGCTTTGCCGCCTTGGGTATTCATAATATTCAGCTGGTGCTGGCAGATGTCAACGACAGTGTGCCGGCAAGCGAGCCCTGCCAGCTTATTCTGGTAACCTGTTTGCTGCAAAGCTACCAGCACCTGCTATCGCCACTGGCAGAAAATGGCTTGCTTGCGGTGATCGAGGATGAAAAGGATCATGTTTCAAGTTTAGTGTTATACCAAAAACAGCAGGGGCAATTTAAACGGCTTAGTAATCTGGGCTGGATTGATTTCAGCCGCAGACTGGAGGATATGGTAACAGACCTCGGTTATGCTGATGACACCGCCCTGGCCGAAGCAAGGCTGGAAGCAAAACGCAATAATGAGCCAATTGCACAGGCCCTAAACCGCAAAATTCAGCAGCAAAGTAAACCTTTATACGAGGCCATGGCGGCTGAACGAAAACTGCCTTTCATCGATTATGACAACCTGATAAAGCAAGTAGACCCCGGTTTATTCAGTCATTTTGCCCGCACCTTTCTTGACCGCAACAGGGCGTTGCCGGTAAACCTGCTGGACAACCGGCTTATGATAATTACCGATAACCCGGATGCAGATCTGGCTGAGCTGGCTGTAATGAATGGCAATGGCAAAGTTCACTGCGCCCTGGTAACACCAGAAGATTTTCACCGGATATGGACCCAGCTGGATATTAGTTCCAAAGCGCTGCAGCAATCAAATTTTGCCAGTAAGTCAGATAAAGATGACGCGGTAACAGACCCTTTACCAAACCCGGTAAGCCCCTACCTGGTGTCACTTTATGAGGCGCTTCTGATGGAAGCGGTCAGTGAGCACGCCAGCGATATTCATCTGGAGTGTTATCAGAAGTTGCCGAGAGTCCGGCTTAGAATTGACGGCGACCTGCACGACTTAACAAATTTTGAAATCAGTATGTCGGAACTGACAGGCCTGATTAACGTGATCAAAATTCGTGCAGAGCTGGACATCGCGGAGCGGCGATTACCGCAAGGTGGTCGCAGCCAGGTAAAACAAGCCAATCATCTGTACGATTTACGGGTGCAAACCCAACCAGCATTACACGCCGAACATGTGGTTATCCGCTTGCTAAAACACACTGGCCGGGCCATGACCATGCAAGATCTGGGAATGTCAGCAAGAGTTGCCAGCATGTACCAACGTTTACTGAATAATCCGGCAGGGCTGGTGTTAGTTGTCGGTCCAACCGGCTCAGGCAAATCCACTACGCTATATGCCGGCCTGCAAGAGCTGGCAGATGATGGCAAACGCAAAGTTATCACAGTTGAAGACCCGATAGAGTACTCAATAGATAAAGTACAACAAACCCGGGTAAGAGCCGATATCGGCTTTGATTTCCCCGACGCGGTGCGGGCCTTTGTCCGACAAGATCCCGACGTGATTCTGGTAGGCGAAATCCGTGACCACCCAACCGCGCTGGAGGCAGCCAGGGCCTCTCAAACCGGCCATCTGGTGCTATCCACTTTGCACTGCAACGATGCCGTTGATGCCATCCAACGGCTCAGAGATCTCGATATTCACCCTAATTCTATAGCCAGCGAACTGCTCGCCGTTATCGCCCAACGCTTAGCAAAACGTATTTGTCCGGACTGCCGGGCCCTTGCCGAACCCGACCCAACCATCCTGGCCGAACTATTCCCCGAAGGGGTACCAGGTAATTTTCGCTGTTTTGCCGGCGCTGGTTGTAAACGCTGTCATGGCAGAGGCACCCTTGGCCGGATTGCTGTAGTCGAGTTTTTGCTGATGAATACCGACATTCGTAATGCGATTTCCAGAGAAAATACGGCTATCGAATTACGTTGGCAGGCGTTAGATGCCGGCATGATCACAATGCGCGACAGTGCGCTTAATCTGATAATTGACGGCATCATCCCATTAAGTGAGCTGCCCAAAGTATTGCTGCAGGAGCGGATGGCGCCCGAGCATCGGGGGGGCGTGAGGGAGCAATGATGACAACAGCTAAAGCACAGAAAAGACCGGCTGAGCAGCACTATGCCGCCGAACTACAGCGACTGCAGCAAGCAGATACTGCACCAGTGCCACCCGGCTGGTTTATGTCAGCTGTTGCCGTGGAAAAATTTATCAATGGCGATGCAGAGCTGACAATAGAGCGCAAATTTGTCGCCGAACCGGGCGTGGTTACCCGGATCATCCTGGCTCTATGTACGCAGCGAGGCGCATTGCTTACCGGCGAACCCGGCACGGCAAAGTCATGGCTATCCGAGCTGCTCAGCGCCGCAATCAGTGCCGACTCTACTAAGATTATTCAGGGTGGCGCAGTCAGTAATATTAATCAATTGCTATACAGCTGGAACCCGCAACTGCTGCAACAACGCGGGCCCTGCGTCGAAGCTCTGGTAACAACGCCCTTATACCGGGCAATGCGGGATGGCAAAATATTGCGTTTTGAGGAAATATCCCGTTGTCCGCAGCCATTGCAAGACGCAATATTATCGATTTTATCTGAGCGAATGTTAGTGGTACCGGAACTGCCCGCCGCGCAGAGTACGCTTTATGCCAAAGCGGGTTTTAATATTGTTGCCAGTGCTAACAGTATTGATGAAGGTTTGCAACGAATGAGCGCGGCGTTAAAGCGCAGGCTCAGTTTTGAACATATTCGGCCCATTCGCCATATCGACGATGAAATGGATGTTATTTTGTGGGAAACCAGCAAATTAATGGCAGCTAATAACATTGATAGCACCGCAGATGCCGAGCTGATTGAGGTGCTGGCAACTATTTTTCATGAATTGCGCAATGGGCAGACTCTTGATGGCCGCAGTACAGACCGGCTGGCCGGGGCGACTATGTCTACCGCCGAAGCAGTTAGTGTGGCTCATGCCATTTATACCCATGCCTACTATTATCAACAAACTAAGCCAGATGCCCAACTGCTGTTGCATGTTTTACTGGGCTCGGCATTAAAAGATCATCCGCAGGACAGGCGCAGATTAAAACACTACGTGGAAACTGAGTTTGCAGAGCGTAAAGGTAAATACTGGCAGGCACTGTACCAATACCGATCGCTAATATAATAAGAGGAACATATTATGCTGGAAAGTGGTGACCTTTTACTGATCTGTTATCGCAGATTATTCAGCAACGATGAAAATCGTTTTTTCCTGGGCAAGGTAGATGACTATCAGGCTGGCATTGTCAAAATAACCGGTCACAGTTTTTTGCGTGACAGTGTTACCGGCAAGATGGCAGAAAAGTCTGATCTGGCTACCAAAATTCTGTCAATCAGCTCAGGTTCGCTTATCGTCTATCAATTGCCATCCACCCTGATGCTGGCTGATTTGCGCTTTGAGCAAAAGATGATGCAACTTATATTGCTTGATGATCAAGGGTTTTCGCTGGACCTGACCGAGAAATTACAACGGCAAAACTAACAAGCTAAATTGGCTTAGTGCCATGATTCACTCCACTTAAAACACAGCCGACCAGCTAACGCAGTCAGCTGTGACAACTTATGTTATGCTCAGCCGCGACAATCCTGAGTTGTAATACATATAACAAAAACTTTATATAACGAGAAGATTATGGCGCTAATTTTAAAACTGATTGCCGGTATTGTGCTGGGCATGCTGCTTGGCCTGTATGCTCCACATTGGCTTACCCAAATTCTGATTACTTTTAAAGCACTGTTTGGCCAACTGTTGTTTTTTACCATTCCGCTGCTTATTCTATTTTTCATTACCAGCGGTATTGCCGCCTTGCCGCAAAAATCCGGTAAGTTACTCGGTCGCACCCTGGGCATTGCTTATTTATCGACGATTTTAGCCGGCACCCTGGCTTTTTTAGTGGCGGCGATAGTAGTACCGATGCTGGCACCTGCTGCTGCAGCAACGTCAACCGGCGTAGTGGCAGACTTAACACCTTATATTGAAATGAATATCCCACCGGTTTTCGGCATTATGACCGCGCTGGCACTGGCCTTTATTTTTGGTTTAGGTATTGCTGCTACCCAGGCACAACAACTGAAACAGCTGTCAGATCAGGGCCGCGACATCATTCAACTGCTGCTGTTAAAAGTGATTATTCCACTGTTACCCATTTATATCGCCGGGGTATTTGCCCAACTGGCCGCAGCCGGTACCGTGTTTGCGACCCTGCAAACTTTTGGCGTAGTGTTAATTCTGGCGCTGCTGCTGCACTGGCTATGGATTATTGTGCTGTACAGCATTGCTGGCGTTAAAGCCGGTAAATCGCCACTATTGCTGATTAAAAATATGCTGCCGGCCTACTTTACCGCGCTGGGCACCATGTCGAGCGCAGCAACCATTCCGGTATCACTGCAGGCCACCAAAGCCAATGGCGTAAAACCTAATATTGCTGATTTTACTGTACCGCTATGTGCCACTACTCATTTAGCCGGCTCAACCATTACTATTGTCAGCTGTGCTGTGGCGGTAATGGTGATGCAAAATGGCCTGGAAATTCCGTCCCTGCTTACTATGCTGCCATTTATTTTAACCTTAGGCGTAGTGATGCTGGCCGCCCCTGGTGTGCCGGGTGGTGCGGTAATGTCGGCGGTTGGCTTGCTGGGCTCCATGCTCGGCTTTGGTGAAGCGGCAGTAGCGATGATGATAGCGCTGTATATGGCGCAGGACAGCTTTGGTACCGCCTGTAATGTTACCGGCGATGGTGCTATTGCGGTGTTAGTGGATAAAGCAGAATAGACGGTATCAGATTGCGCAGGTTGGAATCCCGATTTGGGCGTCACAGAGTGTCTGAGCCCGGCCGCAGGCTTTAGGGCGAGTTGCTGTGACGAGCCAAAGCGGGAGTTGCAACCGAAGCCTGACGCAGCTTAAATAGTCATGCAAATAAAACAGCCCGCATTTGCGGGCTGTTTTATTAGTGCTTTGTCAGTTCTGAAGTAATTACTTTTTAATCTTCACCGGCCGCTGCCAGCCTGCAATATGCCTTTGCTTAGCACGGGCGACCACTAACTCGCCATCGGCGGCGTCACGGGTTAGCACACTTCCCGCACCGACAGTGGCATTAACGCCCACCGTTACCGGCGCTACCAGTGAGCTGTTCGAGCCGATAAAGGCACCGTCTTTAATAGTGGTAACAAACTTATTAGCGCCATCGTAGTTGCAGGTAATGGTACCAGCACCAACGTTAACCTTATCGCCAATCACTGCATCACCCAGATAAGTTAAGTGGTTGGCTTTTGAGCCTTTACCCAGAGTGGTTTTTTTCATTTCAACAAAATTGCCAACATGGCTGTCATCCAGCATCACGCTGTCTGGCCGTAAACGGGCATAAGGGCCCACCGAGCAGTCACTGCCAACCGTGGCTTTTTCAATCATTGAATTGGCTTTAATTTCAGTGTTATCGCCAATGCTGCAATCTTTTAAAATACAGTTGGCACCGATGGTCACGCCTTTACCCAGCACCACTTTGCCTTCGAGAATAACGTTGATGTCGATCATCACGTCATTACCCACCTCTACGCTGCCACGCACATCAAGCCGTGCCGGATCGCGCAGGTTTGCCCCTGCGAGCATCAGCTCTTCTGCTTTGCGCTGCTGGTAAGCCCGTTCCAGCGCAGCCAGTTGCATCCTGTTGTTAGCGCCTTCTACTTCCATCGCATCTTGCGGCTGGGCCGTGGCAATCTCAATGCCTTCACGGTGCGCCATGGCAATCACATCCGTTAAATAATATTCGCCCTGCGCATTGCTGTTCGAGAGCTTACCCAGCCAGCTTTTCAGCTGCTTACCTGGCAGGGCCATAATGCCACTGTTTACTTCGTTAATTTGCAATTGTGCTGGGGTGGCATCTTTTTGCTCGACAATACCCACTACCTTGCCGCTATTATTTTCACCAGCACGTATAATCCGGCCATAACCCGTCGGGTTCGCTAAATTCACCGTTAAAATCGCCAGGCCATTAGCCGGCTTAACCGCCAATAACTGCTGCAAGGTATCCAGTCGGGTTAACGGCACATCGCCATACAGCACCAGTACGGTATCATCATCAGCGATATTCGGGTTAGCCTGAGCCACTGCATGGCCCGTACCTAACTGCTCAGCTTGTAAAACCCAATGCAACGGTTGTTCGCCAAGTGCTGTTTTTAATGCTTCAGCACCATAACCATATACCAGCTGTGGTTTATCTGCACCCAGTGCCCGCGCTGTTTCAATAACATGTTGCACCATTGGCCGCTCTGCCACTTTATGCAATACCTTGGGTAAGTCTGATTTCATCCGTGTGCCTTTGCCGGCCGCCAGAATTACAACATTTAAAGCCATAAAATAAATCCCTGTAATCTCGTCTCAATGATAGTACGCTAAATCTAGTTGGTGCTTATTCTAATAGGTGCTTATTCTAATAGATAGGGGCGTAGATTACAGGGATGGGGTGAAGTTTTGCTGAATGCAAAACGCCACCCTAAGGTGGCGTTGCAGATTATGGCTTGGTAAAGGTTAGTTCTTTTCAGTTTCACCGATATATTTATCAAAGAAGGCCAGCATTCTCTGCCAGCGTTCCACGTTATTTTCTGGTTTATAGAAGCCGTGGCCTTCCTTCTCTTTTACCAGCCATTCAAATGGGTGATTTCGTTTCTCCAGTTCCTCCCGCAGCCGTTTAGCATGGATAACCGGCACCCGACGGTCTTCTTCACCATGAATAATAAATACCGGCGCTTTTAACTTATCAAGCTGCTTAATAGGCGACTGCGCATCCAGTTGCGCCTGATCGCGGCCAATAGCCATCTCCAGATAGTTAATACCACTTTGCCGCTCTGGAATATCACCATCGGTATACATCAGATTTAAGTCAAACACTCCGACAAAACCAACAGTACACTTGTATAAATCAGGCTCGCGCACGGCACTCATTAACGCAGCATAACCACCATAAGAACCGCCATAAGCACATACCCGGTTCTTATCGACCATACCTTGCTCTACCAGATGCATAACGCCGTCGGTCATGTCGTTAATCATGGTCGTGCCCCAGTTCTGGTAACCAGCCTGCAAAAAAATACGACCAAACCCGCCTGAACCGCGGAAATTTGGTTGCAGCACAGCATAGCCATGCTGAGCCAGCACTTTGGCATCTGTGTCAATCTCCAAAACATCACGCGGCCCATGTGGACCGCCATGTGGCAGCATTATCAGCGGCAGGTTCTTAGCATCTTTGTCCCGCGGTAAGGTTAAAATGGCATGAATATCTAAACCGTCGCGGCTTTTATAAATAATGGCTTTGGTTTGGGCTAATAACTCTGGTTTCATCCAGGGCCGGCCATTCAGTAAAAAGCTTAGCTGGTTATTTTTGGTATCGAACAGGTAGAATTCTGGCGGATGATTGGCCGAACGGGCGGTCAGCACTAAAATACTGTTGTCGCGGGTTGCTGAATTGATTGCGATTTTTTTACCCGGAAAGGCCGCTTTCAGGCTTTGTAAATAACCACTGAACGTTTTGTCTTTAAATATCAGCAAAAAATACGTCTTCATGGGTATCGTACTCATAAGAAGCGCCGATCACCTCTTTTAAAAAGCCATCTTCAATGCTGAATTTTGGGGCAACATCTACTTTAGGATGATGAGCCAGCACTTCTTCCTTGCCGGTTTCCGGGTCCATAATACTGATTGCTTTGGTGTCTGTTTGGGTATCACTCAAGCCAACAATACGTTTGTTGTCTGGTAAAAACGCTATCGGATTAAAACTGCCATCACGCTGGCCATAACGACGCAACGTTACCCAGTCTGCTTTATCATCTTTGCGGTACATCAGCACCATTTCATTGTCATTGTTCTGATCTTCGCCAACTGACATGCGGGCCACGCCGTTATTGTCGGTAATCATGCCGGAAGAGCGCATCGGTGCCCGGGCAATTTGCCGGGTCCGCCCATTTTCAATGTTTAAGCGTTTCACCAGACTGAAGGATCCACGGCGGCTGGGCGAACTGGTTACAATCAATACGAATTTATCGTCGTCAGGCAAATAGTTGATCACCTGTGCAGCGTCTTTCTCATTATCCGCCCGATACCCCGTTAACATTCTGGCATTACTACCATCGGCGTTTACTGCGAAAATCTCACCAGTTGGCACCGGCTGCTCTAAAGCGCCGATGTCTCTTACCAGAGTAATCAACAACCGCTCATTATTGGCCCAGTCAATTGAACCAATAGAATCGCGGCCGGTAAAATGGCGGACACTGATAATTTTGTTTGATTTAATATCAATAACATTCAGGTAAATATTGCCTTCTTCGCTGCGGCTGGTGGCTGCCAGATATTTACCAGTTGGCGAAATTTCAATTTCCAGAAACTGGGATGGTCTGGCGTAATCTTCCAGGGTCAGCTCCGCTGCCTGCACGCCGGCAAAGGCACAAAGCAGCCAGCTCAACAGTATTACTCTCATTTGCTATTACCTCATTAACCAGTCAGGGCCCGGGTATTCCTGGCTGCCAGTCAGTTGTTATTGTTATATACAGCTGTATTACCTGCTAGCTGACCAAAGGATTCTGCAACAACAAAAAATGCAAAAGCAGCCAGCTGCCGAACCAAATTAAGCCCCAGCCCACTACCCGGGCTGGTTCTGGCTTATTTAACAGTTTTAACATTACCGGCTTCCTTGCTGATTAACAACGTTGTGCCCTGATTATTTTACTTGCTGAACCTGATAGCCGGCTTGTTGCAACAACGCCAGCACACTGTCTTCGCCAGCTAAATGACCACCACCGACCAGCACCAGCTCTTTGCTGTCGTTACCAAACATTTTTTCAATTTGCGGCAACCAGGCATTATTTCGTTTTACAAATAATGCCTGATACAACACCGGGTCCAGTTCCCGGGCTGGCTCGACCGCCAGTTTATTCAGCGCCTCCATATCGCCGGCGCGCCAGGCGGTGATCATTGCAGCAAAATAATTTTCAAAGTCGCTAACCTGCTCCAGGTTCATCTTAATAAACGCATCTTCATAGCCTTCACCCATATTTGCCAGCAGGTTTAACTGGCTCTCGACAGTTTCCAGATAAGCCATAGTTTTGCCATCAGCTTGGGCTTTTTTATCAAAGTAACTGTCGACACCTTCACCGGCCATCTGGGCTTTCATCATCTCCAGCGCCAACATCTGTAAGGCGACAAATCCTGGCTTAAAACCATCGAGCTGCTGCAACTGCACGCCATAAGGGGCGAAATAATCACTAACCTGCTGGTACACCTCTGGCGACAATACTTTGGTCAGACTGCGACCATCGGTATAGGCCATTGCCTGCAACATGGCGTTTTGTGCTGCAGCATCCGTCAGGTCCGGCATTTTTACTTCCAGCACCAGGGTATCAGTCGCCTGATAGGCTGCATCGAACTCAGCCGGCAGCGGAAACGCGGACTCTGGCAACAGATGCACGGTACCGCCGATGTACAGGTAGTCATTACCCTTACTGACTTTCCACATTGATGTTTCAGCCAGCACCGAAGCAGAGCTAAACGCCGCGGCCAGTAACGCTGCGCCAACACTTACTTTAAAGATTTTTGTTAATTTCATTTTTGTTATCCTGTTTAATTTTATTTTGGCAGGTAAAGCGCAGTAAAAGCGCTGCCCTCTGTTTATCTGGTTAAGGTAGTAACGCTTTTACCGACTCAGCGATATTGCTGACAGCACTGTTTACCTGCTGTTTAATGCTGTTGGTAAGTTGTTGCTGTAAATCCTCTACCAGGTTTGCCTTAACCTCGGTTAGCTCTTTTGCCACCTCGTTTTGCAGCTGAACCACTGTTACTTGTTGTTCCGTTTCTTCTGCCTTTACTGCTGCACTGGCCAACAGTGCACTAACCATGATTACGCGGCTAATGTTAGTCGTTAAGTTTTTCATTTTGCTGTTCCTTATTTTTCAGTAAGTGTCGTGTTTGTCGGTTGACAACGGCGGACTCACTGCCTGTCCGTTTTGTTGTTGAGCTCAATCTAGAGCAGCCACCGCAAAAAGTCGCTTATCTGAAGCTAAGCAATTTATTGCTAAGGAAATAACATTTAAGTAATTGTTTTTGTGAGCAATAAAAAACCTTATTTAAACCTTATGATGAAATAGCAGCCAAAAATCACCTAAGTTAATTTCGCTTGAATCACCATTAGTATCTGTTAAAGTTACAGCGCATTTAAAAACGGAAAAATAATTAACAAATGGAAAAAATTGTTCTGGGCCCGTGGGTTTTTACCCCCAGCGAATATACTATCAGCGATGGCTCAACCGAAACCGAGCTGGAGCCGCTGCTAACGAAGCTATTGCACTATTTTGCCGTTAACCCAGGAAAGATTTTATCGCGCCAGCAGCTGGTTGATACCATCTGGCAACAAAGCTATGTCGATGACAATGCGATAAACCGGGCCATTTCCGAGCTTCGTAAAGCCTTACAGCACCCGGCACTAAGCCAGACACCAATTAAAACGCACCACCGCAAGGGCTATAGTTTACAGTTGCAACCACTAACCAGCCCTGCCATTTCAACTATTGCGGCAACTGCAGCCGGACAATTTAGTGAGCCCCAGACTGCCACAATTTCAGTAACTAAAAAGCACACTTCAGTTTTTTGGCTTGCTCCGCTGGCCTTGCTGTTACTTGGTATCGGCGGCATGATGTTTTACTTTTTTCCTGCCGAACCAGAGCCTGTAACGCAAAGCCGGCAAAGCGATGGCAAACCTCAGATAATCGAAGTTGATATTGTTAACCAGCAAAAAATCACCTGGTATAAAGGCATCGAATCCCGGCCATTGCTGTCACCAGATAAACAACTTCTTGCCTACAGCCACTCTCAACCTGATGGCGCCATCAGAGTATTAATCCGAAAATTAGGGATCAGTTCAGGCAATACCTTACAGGAGGTAGCGATAGAAAGTAATGATGCTTTATACAGCGTGCAAACCTGGCAACCACAAAGCCTTAACCTGCTTATTCAGGCTGTCAGCAAAGATGGCAAGCAATGTGAATACCTGAACTATGACTTTAGTCAGTATCCGAAGTATCAGGTAACGAAACTTACCCAATGTTCCGGTTTGGTCCTGGGAGTAGCCCAAGTCAGCCTGGATAGCCAATGGCTGTATTACAGCAAAAGCAGCGGCGGCATGTACTCCAGCAATGCCTTAATAGCTGAAAACCTGATCAGTGGCACTACACAAACATTGCATGCTGCACCATCTGCCGGGCTAGGGGTAACCATGCTGGCCTTGTCTGGGGATGGCAGTAAGCTGGCATACATTCTAATGCCGGAATCAAATAAGCCTGATATTTATTTGTATGACCCCGCTACCCGTGAACATAGCCTGGTCGGCAGCCTGCCATTTGCCATATTGTTATTAGGCCTGGAATGGAGTATTGATCAGGCCAGCTTAATATTGCCCGGTGCCGACGGCATTTTGCAGTATAGGCTGGCAGATAAAAGCCTCACCTTGTTAAAGCTACCAGACGGTGTCACGGTCGGTGAATTGTCGCTGCTCGACCACAACCAGGCCTATATTTCGGCGCTGACTGCCGCCATTGCTACTCAGGGCAGTTTTCAACTAGTTCGAATCAACCTGCCTTTTAATGAAGCAGAGCGGCAAATACATTTTGTAAATGATGCAGCGGGCAGTTCAATGGCGTTGGCCGTATCACCAACCGATGTCAGTAAATACGCTTTTGCTGCAAACTGGACCGGGGGCTGGCAACTGTGGCTTAACAATGATGGCAAAAACATCCAGCTCACTGAACTGGCGCAAGACGACCCAATGCCCATCAACAGCATCAGCTGGTCTGGTGATGGCCGCTATATTGCATTTATTAAGCAAGCTAACCTTTATTTGTACGATACCCAGCGCCATCAACTGATCCCTAAACGACAAAGCAACGATGTCGGCCAGCCGATTTGGCTGCCTGACAACAGCGGCCTGGTGCTAACCCTGGTTCAGGGGAAAAGTCAGAACCTGTGGCAGTTAGATTTAGTCAGTAATGATTTAAGCCAACTTACTTTTACTGCCGGCAATTTTGCCCAATACGATAGCAATGGCCAGTTGCTCTATCATCGGGATGGCAAGCTGTATCAGTTTGTCGATGGTGCAAAACAGGATATTGAGCTCAAAGCTAATTCTGACAGTAACTATATGGCTATGTGGACGCTGCAGGCTGATCAGCAATATCGTTATAGTATGTTGGGGCATATTGAGCAGTTTGATGTGATTAGCGGTGAAACCCGCCAAAGCCAATTGCCTTACCAGCTTGTTGGACTACACCCTGACCCGCATAACCCCGATAACCTATATGCCACAGTGTTTGTCACACCAGAGCTGGCGCTGGAGTTTATTCAGTGGCAGCCAGCCGTGGCTAAATAGCACAGTAGAATGTGTAATAAAAAAGCCACCCGCAGGTGGCTTTTCTGACAAACTTAAACTTACTTTTTGCGCAGTTTCTGAATAACCCGCAGCTGGGCAATGGCTTCAGCCAGTTGCGCTGCTGCTTCGGCATAGTTGAAATCTGCCCCGGCATGTTGCATTGCTTCAGTCGCCCGTTTCTGGGCATCTAATGCGGCTTGCTCATCCAGGTCTTCGCCGCGTACCGCGACATCGGCCAGCACGGTAATGCTGTCGGGTTGTACTTCAAGTACGCCACCGGCTACATAAATTACGTGCTCTTCACCGAATTGCTTCACGATACGGACCATGCCAGGTTTCAGAGGAGTCAGTAACGGGGCGTGGAAAGGTAAAATACCTAACTCGCCCTCACTGCCTGTGACCTGCACGGACTCGACAAGGCCAGAGAAAATTTTCTCTTCAGCACTTACTACATCCAGTTGCACTGTCATCGCCATTTCGCTCTCCTAAAGCCTGGTTGCTTAAAGCTTCTTCGCTTTTTCGATCGCTTCGTCGATAGAACCTACCATGTAGAAAGCCTGCTCTGGCATGTGATCGTACTCACCTTCCAGAATGCCTTTAAAACCACGGATAGTTTCTTTCAGCGGTACATATTTACCTGGCGAGCCAGTGAATACTTCAGCAACGAAGAACGGCTGAGACAGGAACCGCTGAATTTTCCGTGCACGGTAAACTAAGGTCCGGTCTTCATCAGAAAGCTCATCCATACCTAAGATGGCGATGATGTCTTTCAGTTCTTTGTAACGCTGCAGTACCGTTTGTACGCCACGGGCAACGTCATAATGCTCTTTACCGATAACCAATGGATCTAACTGACGAGAAGTTGAATCCAGCGGGTCGATTGCCGGGTAAATACCCAGTGAAGCAATGTTCCGGCTCAGTACTACCGTTGCATCTAAGTGCGAGAAGGTAGTAGCTGGTGACGGATCGGTTAAGTCATCAGCAGGAACGTAAACAGCCTGAATAGAGGTGATAGAACCGGTTTTAGTAGAAGTGATACGCTCTTGTAACGCACCCATCTCTTCCGCCAGCGTTGGCTGATAACCTACCGCTGACGGCATCCGGCCTAACAGAGCTGATACTTCAGTACCTGCCAGAGTATAACGGTAGATGTTATCAACGAAGAACAGCACGTCACGGCCTTCTTCCCGGAACTTCTCGGCCATGGTTAAGCCGGTTAACGCAACGCGTAAACGGTTACCTGGTGGCTCGTTCATCTGACCATACACTAACGATACTTTATCCAGTACGTTAGAGTCTTTCATCTCGTGATAGAAATCGTTACCTTCACGGGTCCGCTCACCTACACCGGCGAATACTGAGTAGCCGCTGTGCTCGATTGCGATGTTCCGGATCAATTCCATCATGTTTACGGTTTTACCTACACCGGCACCACCGAACAAACCTACTTTACCACCTTTGGCGAACGGGCATACTAAGTCGATAACTTTAATACCGGTTTCCAACAGGGCGTTTGATGCCGCTTGCTCTTCGTATGAAGGCGCAGCGCGGTGGATTGACCAGCGCTCTTCTTCACCGATCGGGCCAGCTTCATCAATCGGGTTACCTAATACGTCCATAATACGACCTAAGGTCGCTTTACCGACAGGTACCTGAATGGCTTTGCCTGAATTTCCAACCAGGGTACCACGACGTAAACCGTCGGTGGTGCCCATTGCGATAGTACGAACTGTACCGCCACCCAGCTGCTGCTGTACTTCCAGCACTAACCCAGCCAGATCACCGTCAGTCACGTTTAACGCGTCATAGATGCTAGGTACCGCTTCTTGTGGAAAATCGATATCCACAACGGCGCCAATGATTTGGACGACCTTACCTTGACTCATGATGTTTCCTCAAATTTCTCAAAACTGTTCACCTTAGCCTACAGCTGCCGCACCTGCGACAATTTCGCTGAGCTCCTGGGTAATAGCGGCCTGACGTGCTTTGTTATACACCAGCTTCAGGTCGTCCATTAAATTACCGGCATTGTCGGTAGCGGCTTTCATCGCCACCATTCGCGCTGCATGTTCACTGGCAGCGTTTTCAACAACCCCCTGGTAAACCTGCGACTCGATATAGCGGTCCAGCAACATATCTAAGATAGGCTGCGGGTCCGGCTCGTACAGGTAATCCCATTTATGCTCTTTTGGCGAAACTTCTGTTTGCGGCAAAGGTAAGAGTTGATCGATCACTGGCTCTTGCTTCATGGTATTTACAAAAGTGTTATATACCAGGAATAAGCGGTCAATCCGGCCATCCAGGTATGCCTGCAGCATAACCTTGACCGAACCAATCACATCAGCCAAACGTGGTACGTCACCTGAACCCGTTTGTTGTGCTACGACTTTACCGCCGAAACGCTTAAAGAACGCGGTGGCTTTGTTACCGATAACGGCAAACTCTGCTTCCACGTTCTGGCTTTTCCAGCTTTTCATTTCCAGCACAACTTTCTTAAACTCGTTGGTATTCAGGCCACCGCAAAGACCGCGATCGGTTGAAATAATAATGTAGCCAACCCGTTTAACGTCACGCTCCGATAAATACGGGTGACGGTATTCGATGTTGCCCTGAGCAATATTACCGATAACTTTGCGCATACCTTCAGCGTATGGGCGGGTTGCAGCCACGCGCTCCTGCGCTTTGCGCATTTTGCTGACCGCAACTTTTTCCATAGCACTGGTGATCTTGCGAGTATTGTTAATACTCCCGATCTTACTTTTTATCTCTTTACCACCGGCCATGACTGTATCTCCGTTTCATTCAACGAACGGGGTGGCTGTTGCCACCCGCGTAATTTACCAAGTCTGAGTTGCTTTAAACTTCTCAATTGCCGCTTTCAGCGACGACTCGATTTGATCGTTGTAGTTACCGGTTTTCGCGATATCAGCCATCAGCTCGGCATATTCGGCTTTCATAAAACTGATTAAAGCAGCTTCAAAATCCTGGATTTTGGCCACTTCAACATCTTTCAAAAAGCCTTTTTCGATAGCGAAAATAGACACACCCATTTCGCCAACGCTCATCGGGCTGTACTGCAGCTGTTTCATCAGCTCAGTAACCTTCTGACCGTGCTCTAACTGGGCGCGGGTTGCTTCATCCAGGTCAGACGCAAACTGAGCGAATGCCGCCAGTTCTGAGTACTGAGCTAATGCCAGACGAATACCACCACCTAATTTCTTGATGATCTTGGTTTGTGCCGCACCACCTACCCGCGATACTGAAATACCAGCGTTAACCGCAGGGCGGATACCGGCATTAAACAAATCAGATTCTAAGAAGATCTGACCATCAGTAATCGAGATTACGTTGGTAGGAACGAACGCTGATACGTCACCGGCTTGGGTTTCAATAATTGGCAGGGCGGTTAATGAACCGGTCTGGCCTTTTACTTCACCATTAGTTAAACGCTCAACATAGTCGGCATTAACGCGTGATGCCCGCTCCAGCAAACGTGAGTGAAGATAAAATACGTCACCCGGGTAGGCTTCACGGCCTGGTGGACGGCGTAACAGCAACGAGATTTGACGATAAGCAACAGCTTGTTTAGACAAATCATCATAAACGATCAGTGCATCTTCACCGCGGTCACGGAAGTATTCGCCCATGGTACAACCAGAGTATGGCGCCAGGAACTGCAACGCGGCGGCTTCAGAAGCAGAAGCGACTACCACGATAGTATTTGCCAGCGCACCGTGCTCTTCCAGCTTACGCACTACGTTAGCAATGGTAGAGGCTTTCTGACCGATAGCGACATAAATACATTTAACACCAGTGGTTTTCTGGTTGATGATGGCATCAATTGCTAAGGCTGTTTTACCGGTCTGACGGTCGCCGATTAACAATTCACGCTGGCCACGACCGATAGGGATCATCGCATCAACCGACTTATAACCGGTTTGCATCGGCTGGTCGACTGACTGACGGTCGATTACGCCCGGGGCGATTTTTTCTACCGGGGCATAACCCGCAGCTTCAATCGGGCCTTTACCATCGATAGGCGCACCTAAGGTATTAACTACCCGGCCTAACAGCTGTGGACCAACCGGTACTTCTAAGATACGGCCGGTGCTTTTTACTTTAGTACCTTCGGTTAAGTCCGCGTACGGACCCATTACCACAGCACCAACAGAATTGCGCTCTAAGTTAAGCGCGATAGCATAACGATTGCCAGGAAGCTCGATCATCTCACCTTGCATACAATCAGCAAGGCCATTAATCCGGATAATACCGTCAGTTACCTGAACGATAGTACCTTCGTTACGAGCTTCACTGACCACTTCAAACTGAGCAATTCTACTCTTGATCAGTTCTGAAATTTCAGTGGAATTCAGTTGCATACTCTATTCCCCAATTACGACTGCAGCGCAGTTGCTAAACGATCCAACTTACCGCGGACCGAGCCATCAATAACCATGTCACCTGCTTTGATCAGCATGCCGCCGACCATGTCAGGATTGACGCTACAGTTCAATTTAACTTTGCGTGCCAAACGTTGCGATAATGCAGCTATCAGCTTGTCTTGTTGAGCTTTATCAAGGGCAGTAGCAGAAGTAACCTCGACGGTTATTTCTTTCTCATATGCCGCTTTATGTTCAACAAAGGCAACCAATACTTCAGGCAACGCCAACAAGCGGTGATTTTCTGCCAGTACCTTTATAAAGTTCTGACCCTGCTCGTTGAGTTGCTCACCACAAACCTGCAAAAACAGGTCGGCTTGCTTTTCAGCAACCCCAGAAGTACGCAACAGTGCTGCAACCTGGTCGTTTTCTGCGACTTGCGCAGCAAAGGCCAGCATTTGCAGCCAGGCATCCAGCGCTTTTTGCTCAACAGCAAAATCGAAGGCCGCCTTGGCGTACGGACGAGCAATATTCGTCAAATCAGACATAGCTCATCCCCATTACAGTTCTTGTACCAGTTTTTCCAGAATGTCGCTGTGAGCAGCTTCGTCGATAGAACGTTGCAGAATTCTCTCTGCACCGGCTACCGCTAAGGCAGCTACCTGCTTGCGTAAATCTTCGCGTAAACGATTCCGTTCCGCTTCAACTTCGGCTTTGGTCTGCGCCAGGATGTTATCCCGCTCAGCATTCGCTTTCTGGGCCGCTTCCTCAATCATCTTCGCTTCGCGTTTTCTCGCTTGCTCAATAATTTCAGCAGCTTGTGCTTTAGCATCTTTTAACTGATCTTTGGCTTTGTCCTGGGCTAACGCCAGGTCTTTTTCCGCCCGATCAGAAGCTGCTAAACCGTCAGCAATTTTTTGTTGGCGCGTTTCGATGGCATTCATCAGCGGCGGCCATACAAACTTCATACAAAAAAGTACGAAGACGGTAAAAGCGATTAATTCACCTAACAGAGTGGCGTTTAAGTTCACGTCCGCTCCTCCTTATTTAGTTGTTCGACGATTAAAAAACCTTCAATTACAGTGCGAACAACATGTACATAGCGATACCTACGCCGATCATAGCTACGGCATCGATAAGACCAGCAAGGATGAACATTTTAACTTGCAGTGAAGGAGCCAGTTCAGGCTGACGGGCACAAGCTTCTAAAAACTTACCACCCATGTTACCGAAACCCAGTGCTGTACCAATAGCACCAAAACCGATTAACAACGCTACAGCGATTAATTTAATAGCTACTGCAATTTCCATTTTTATCTCCGATATTTCTATAGTTAAAGTTAAAGTTAAAGTTAAAGTTAAAGTAAAAATTAATGGTTATCTGAACTGGCCATACTTAAGTACACAATGGTCAGCATCATAAACACGAACGCCTGTAATACAATTACCAGAATGTGGAACACGGCCCAGACAAAGTGCAACGGCAGTTGTGCCAGACCAATCGCACCAATCAGGATAAAGATCATCTCCCCGGCATACAGGTTACCGAATAACCGCAGCGCCAATGAGAATGGCTTAGCCACCAGCGCAATCAGTTCGAGTAATAAGTTGAACGGGATCAGCAAAATTTGCAGAGGGACATTTTTGGTACTGAACGGATGTAAAGTCAGCTCTTTAATAAAGCCCAGCACGCCTTTAATCCGGATAGAGTAGCCAATCATCAGCAAAAATACGCCAACCGCCAATGCAGCTGTCATATTGATATCTGTGGTAGGTACAATTTTCATATAGACATCTTTCGAGTCCATGCCAAACGCCGTTTCACCAACAAAACCGGCGAAGGCAGGCAGAAAGTCTACCGGCACTAAATCCATCAGGTTCATTAAAAACACCCAGACAAAAATAGTTAATGCCAGTGGTGCGATTAATTTACTTTTACCGTGATAGGTGTCTCTAACGTTGGCCGCAACAAACTCGACCACCATTTCGATAAAGCACTGAAGCTTTCCTGGTACACCGACGGTAGCTTTATTCGCTACACTGCGGAATATCCAGAGAAATAATATCCCCAGGCCAATAGACCACGCTAAGGTATCGACATGCCATGTCCAGAACCCGGCCTCGCTACACGCTTTGTTAAACGCGACACTGCCATCGACAGTACACATTTTAGCGTTAGTAAGGTGGTGCTGAATATGGCTAGACAGTGTTAACTCTTCACCTGCAGCCATGTTTCATCCCAATAGTTTAATGTTTAAAGAAAAACGGTGCTGTCCACTGTGTCAGTAAGGTGATCAGGAAACCAGTAATAAATGCCTCTGGTACTAAATGCTCCTGTTGTAACACTACTGCACACAATATAACAGTTAACAATACTTTCAAACTGTGGCCACGCATCAGCGCTGCCGCTACTCTCTCTGCCTGCTCTGCGCCACTATAACGAAACGCAAAAAAAGCGAATACAAAATTCGGTACTGCTGCGGCCAAACCGCCTTTAAAGGCTGATTTAGCGCCAGCGCTGTCTGTTAGCAAAAAAAACGCCAGTGCTATACAACCGGCGACGATTACCTGAGCTAATACTGCGAAATACGCGGATTTTCTGCTCTGGCTTGCGATATTTTCTGCCACTGTACCCCTCGTTGTAATAGCCCATGCAGGGGTAGAAAAAACTTGCGAAAGTATACTTATTTGCCTCTGATTTGCAACAAAAAGCGGTTTAAGCCGCTGCTTGTCCATATCATTGAGAAATAAACCACTTAATCTTCCCCGGTAATTTGCATTTTGGCTAAAATACCGTCGAGTTCGGCCAGGCTGCTGTAATTAATAACCAGATTACCTTTGCCTTTTTTGTTATACATAATCTGCACAGGTGCGGCAAAACGTTCACTTAACCTTTGTTCCAGCGCGTCAACATCCGGATCTTTTGCTTTTGCTGTCACAGGTGTTTTCGGTTCAAGAATCCGCCGCACCAGGCTTTCGGTTTCACGCACAGTAAGCTGTTTATGGGCAACCAGACGGGCAGTTTCAGACTGGTTATCATCAGCCAGCGCCAGCAAAGCCCGGGCATGGCCCATTTCGATATCACCGTGTTCCAGCAACACCTTAACATCGTCATTCAGGGCATTTAAACGCAGTAAATTAGTGACGGTTGCCCGCGACTTACCGACTGCATCAGCCACTTGTTGGTGCGTTAAGTCAAATTCGGTTAATAAACGATCCAGGGCAACAGCTTCTTCCATTGCATTCAGATCTTCACGCTGAATGTTTTCAATTAGCGCTATAGCTACTGCGGCCTCGTCTGGCACATTTTTAATCAAACAGGGTACTTCGGAAAGCCTTGCCAGCTGCGCGGCCCGCCAGCGCCGCTCGCCAGCAATGATTTCATAACTGTTATCGCTGATGGCGCGTACTACAATTGGCTGAATGACGCCCTGGGCCCTAATGGAACTGGCCAGGTCTTCTAACGCATCTTGTGACATATCTTTGCGTGGCTGATATTTACCCGGCCGTAAAAACTCGACCGGCAGTTTCTGCAGTTCAGCAGATTGCTGGTTAGCGTTATTATGCTCCGTCGATTTATTCGATGTAAGTAAAGCATCTAAGCCCCGGCCTAAACCGCGTTTTTTCACCGCCATGCGCAAAAATATCCTTTAACTTATCGTGGTTATACTGAGGTTGCTTTGCCACTGGTTTTTTTTTCAGAACGCCGCAGAATTTCACCGGCTAACGCCAAATACGCTTTAGCGCCGGTTGAGTTTTTATCGTAATACATCACCGGTGTACCAAAGCTGGGCGCTTCTGCTAACCGGACGTTACGCGGGATTACAGCCCGGTATACCTTGTCACCAAAATGTTGTTTTAATTGTTCTGACACATCATTAGCCAACCTGTTACGGGGGTCATACATGGTACGCAGGATACCTTCGATTTTAAGATCAGCATTAATTACCGCTGCCAATTTATTAATGGTATCGACTAATGCTGTCAGGCCTTCCAATGCAAAATATTCACATTGCATGGGCACCAGCACGGTATCAGCGGCGGCCATAGCATTAACGGTTAGCATATTCAGCGAGGGCGGGCAGTCGATAAAAATAAAATCATAACTACTGCGGTAATCTTTTAAAGCGGTACGCAGACGAAGTTCGCGGGCAAAAACATCCATCAACCTAACTTCAGCAGCAGTAACATCCGAATTAGCTGCGATCAGATGATAGCCACCGCTGGTTTCTTTGACGACAACTTCAGTCAGTGGTTTTTGATCGATCAGTAACTCATAAGAGGTAGCATGCACTTCATATTTATCTACCCCACTGCCCATAGTGGCATTGCCCTGTGGGTCGAGGTCGATTAGCAAAACCTTGCGTTTGGTGGCCGCCATTGATGCTGCTAAATTGACAGCAGTGGTGGTTTTTCCTACCCCACCTTTCTGATTGGCAATGGCGATGATTTTACCCACAAGGCTCCCTCATTATGGTTAAGTACTGGTAAGAATAACCAGATGCCTGCTGGCATCCAGTTCAGGTACCTGCAAAGGTATAACTGCGCTTACTTTAACAAAATCCGGCAAAGCTGCAATTTCTTCTTGCACCGCCGCGCCTTTCATTGCATAAAAATTGCCGTTGGCAGCAGGCAGATGGCGGCACCAGTGCAGCATATCACTGGCTGAGGCAAAAGCTCTGCTGATAACACCATCGTATAGTTTTTCTGGATGATGTTGTTCTACCCTGCTTTGCAATGGCTGAATATTACTCAGGCCAAGTTGTATTTTTACCTGATTTAAAAAGCGGATCCGTTTGCCAAGGCTGTCCAGCAAAGTAAAGCTTTTTTCGGGGTGGTAAATAGCCAGTAACACGCCTGGCAAACCCGGGCCGGTGCCAACATCAATAAAATGTTCACCCTGCAGATATGGTGCTATCACCAGACTGTCCATTACATGCTTAACCAGCATTTCTGCAGGGTCGCGCACTGACGTCAGGTTATAGGCGCTGTTCCATTTGTGTAATAGCCGGACATAGTCAATACACTGTTGTAGTTGACTGTCGCTCAGCTGCAGGTTGGTTTGAGCTACCAGTTGCCGCAGTTTTTCAAGCATACCGATCCTTTCAGGCATAGCAACGCCAGGTTAAGCTGATTTACGAAGTAGACCCTGTTTTTTCAGATAAACCAACAACACAGAAATAGCCGCTGGGGTAATACCTGAAATCCGTGACGCCTGGCCTACCGTAGCCGGTTGGCTTTGATTTAATTTCATAACAACTTCATTTGATAAACCTTTAACGGCGGTGTAATCAAAAGAGTCTGGTAATCTGGTTGCTTCATTGCGCTGTTGTTTGGCAATTTCATCCTGCTGACGATTAATATAACCTTCATATTTAATCTGAATTTCAACTTGTTCTGCCGCAATCGGATCGACCAGAGATGGCCCTAGATCATCAATTTGCATCAGTTGCTGGTAAGTCATTTCCGGCCGGCGCACCAATTCTTCCAAACTGGCTTCCCGGCTCAAAGGGGTTTTCAGTAACTGATTAACCGCTGTTAAAGCCGGATGTTGTGGGTGGATCCAGCTTTGCCGTAAGCGCTGGCGCTCCAGCTCTATCAGCTCCATTTTTTCATTAAATGCCTGCCAGCGTTGATCATCCACCAGACCAAACTCACGGCCTTTGGTAGTTAAGCGTGCATCGGAGTTATCTTCACGCAGCAATAAGCGATATTCAGCCCGACTGGTAAACATCCGGTAGGGTTCTTTGGTACCCTGTGTGGTTAAATCGTCAACCAGTACCCCCAAATAAGCCTGATCCCTACTAGGTGCCCAGGCTTCTCGTTCAGTGGCAAACAGCGCAGCGTTTAAACCAGCGAGTAAGCCTTGTGCACCGGCTTCTTCGTAACCAGTAGTACCATTTATCTGACCGGCAAAAAACAAACCTTTAATAAATTTAGTTTGTAATGAACTGCTAAGATCACGTGGGTCGAAAAAGTCATATTCAATTGCATAACCCGGTCGGGTAATATGAGCATTTTCCATACCTTTGATTGAGCGAACTATCGATAACTGGACATCAAAAGGTAAACTGGTTGAAATACCATTTGGATAAAGCTCATGGGTAGTTAAGCCTTCAGGTTCAATAAAAATTTGATGCTTATCTTTATCGGCAAACCGCATCACTTTATCTTCAATTGATGGGCAATAACGTGGACCAATTCCTTCTATTACGCCGGTGTACATTGGTGAGCGGTCCAGATTATCGCGGATCACCTGATGGGTTTGTTCATTGGTATAGCTTATATAACAGGGTATTTGCTTTGGCTGATCGCTGTGTTTACCTAAAAAAGAAAATACCGGTGTTGGATTATCCCCTGGCTGGGCCTGCATCAGCGAAAAATCGACTGTTCTGGCATCAATTCTTGGTGGGGTACCGGTTTTTAATCTATCAACCCGAAATGGCAGTTCCCGTAAACGTTTTGCTAATGCTATTGACGGTGGATCACCTGCTCTGCCGCCGGAAAACTGTTCCAAACCAATGTGGATCTGACCCCCTAAAAATGTTCCTACCGTCAGCACTACTGCTTTTGCACGAAACTTTAAGCCCATTTGGGTAATGACACCCTGTACCTGATCCTGTTCAACTATCAGATCATCACAGGCTTGCTGAAAAATTCGCAGATTAGGTTGGTTTTCCAGGATTTGCCGGATTGCTGCCCGATATAGCTGACGATCTGCCTGAGCGCGGGTGGCCCTTACTGCAGGCCCTTTAGAGCTGTTCAGGGTTCGAAACTGAATACCACCTTTGTCTGCTGCTATTGCCATTGCGCCGCCAAGGGCATCAATTTCTTTAACCAGATGGCCTTTGCCAATACCACCAATAGCCGGGTTGCAAGACATCTGGCCCAGAGTTTCAACGTTATGAGTCAGCAATAATGTTTGTAAGCCCATTCTGGCAGCAGCCAAAGCAGCTTCGGTACCAGCATGACCACCACCGACAACGATCACATCAAAAGTTTCTTGATACAACATATCTGCCTCAACTCTGGCTTAACAGCCGCTTCAAAATAGGGCGCGTATTGTAGCGCGATCCAAGCACTTGTGAAACGTCTAAAGCGGATCAGGATCGCATAAATATATATAAGATCTATTTAAAGATCTTTTTACTACTATTACTACTAAGCAGCCTGTTTTCGGTGGATAAGCATTTTTTACGATATCGGATCAATAGCTTAAATAGGATCAGATCCTGTGATCAAGGTTGGATCAAGTTAGTTTGAACTGGTGGACAACTTAGCTACTTATACACAGGTGAAGTTGATATTTTTTTTATAAAGGGTATAAGTACAGGTTAGTAACCGGATAAAAGCTTAGTTATACACATTTTGATTTATATATTTAGAATATTGTTGATAACTTGGGGGTAAGACTCTTGCAGGTATTTAGGTATTCCATGGTTAAAACCACGTTTTATCAATGCTTTATCAGGTGATTGTTAAGCCAGTAAAACTTTAACCGGGTAAAGTAGCGGTTGGTTGGTTTTATTGCTGAGGTCAACCGGGAGCAGTGATTTGTTTATCTGTTCTTCCTGAGATACTTGTGTTTTGGCGAGTGGTTATCACTCGCCTTTTTTTATTTGCGCTATCAAAGCAGGTAGCCAAACTAAAGCCTGATCTTCAGGTAAATCTGCTGTCAGAACATCTATTTCCAGATTAGCTAACAGCTGTTTTGCGCCCTGTTGTTGTAATAACAAGCTCAATGTTTTGCCTGCCTGACAAAAAGTATCGTAACTGGAATCACCTAAAGTGATCACGGCGTAAGAAAGTGTGGTAAGATCACGCCGATCTTGTGCTAATTGATCCGCAAAGGGTTGAATATTATCAGGCAGATCTCCTGCGCCATAGGTGGATGTGATCACTAACCAGATGTGAGTCGGGTTTAGCTGATCCAAATCGGGTTGAAGATGAAGCGTTGCTTCATATCCCGCTTGTACCAGTGTTTCAGCAACTTGTTCTGCCACATATTCCGCTGCGCCCATTTGGCTGCCAACGAGGATTTCTATCATGGTGATCCTCCAGGTGGTAAATGTTTGGCTATACTACTGGAATAAAATCGGGGAAAGCTAGGTCTTTTGCCCGTTTTCGTGTTTTTACTGCATTGCAGGCCAGGTAAAAACAACAATAGCACTTACCAACAAGCCTGCGTGTGATTGAGGTTATAACAACGTATGTCTGAAACTTTGTCTTTTTCCCAGCTAATGCTGCCGGAACCGCTGGTACGCGCGGTCACTGAACTTGGTTACGAAACACCATCGCCTATCCAGGCGGCGGCTATTCCAAAACTATTAGCTGGTGAAGACGTGTTAGGCCAGGCGCAAACAGGTACCGGTAAAACCGGTGCTTTTGCTCTGCCTTTACTTGCGCGGCTTGACCCTGCGCAAAACGATCCGCAAATTCTGGTGCTGGCACCTACCCGCGAACTGGCTATTCAGGTAGCTGAAGCCTTCCAGGCATATGCGCGCTATATGCCGGCATTCCATGTGTTGCCTTTATATGGCGGCCAGAGCTACACCAATCAGCTTAAATCGCTGAAACGGGGTTCGCAGGTTATTGTCGGTACGCCAGGTCGTATTTTGGATCACCTTGACCGGGGTACTCTGAAGCTGGACAAGCTGCGCGCTATCGTGCTGGATGAAGCCGATGAAATGCTGCGGATGGGCTTTATAGATGACGTGCAAACCATTATGGATGCCACGCCACCAGGCCGCCAGGTGGCGATGTTCTCGGCTACTATGCCCACTCAGATCCGGGCTATTGCCCAGAAGCATCTGAAAAATGCTGAAGAAATTAAAATTGCTTCGAAAACCAGCACAGTTGAACGCATTACTCAGCGTTATGTATTGCTGGACTCTAACCAGAAGCTCGATGCCTTAACCCGCTTACTGGAAGGTGAAGAATATGATGCCAGTATCGTGTTTGTTCGCACCAAAAGTGCTACCGAAGAAATAGCCGAAAAGCTGGGTGCCCGCGGCTATGCTGTTGCTTGTTTAAATGGTGATATGAATCAGGCACATCGTGAGCAAACCATTCGCCGGATGAAAGCCAGCCAGCTGGATATTATCGTTGCCACCGACGTTGCAGCCCGAGGCCTGGATGTAGAGCGGATTAGCTTAGTGGTAAACTACGATATTCCGTATGACAGCGAGGCTTATGTCCACCGGATTGGCCGGACCGGCCGCGCCGGACGTGAAGGTAAGGCAATACTTTTTGTGTCGCCTCGTGAGCGTCGTTTACTACGCACCATTGAACACGCAACCAAGCAACCGATTGAGCAAATGTCACTGCCTACTGGTCAGGTGATTGAGCAGCGCCGGATCGAGTCGTTCCGTGAACAACTGGCCCAAACTATTGAAACTCAGAACCTGAGCTTTTTTCAGGAGCTGGTTACAGATTGGCGTGAAAAACTGGAAACAACGGATGTTGACCTGGCTGCTGCCTTGTTATTCCTGGCACAGAAAGATCAGCCGCTGAATGTTGCCAAACAATTTCCGGAATTACGCCAGCCACATGCCCGCGGTGAGCGGGAAGAACGGCCAAGGCGTGAACGTAGCGATCGCCCTGAACGTTCAGGTGACCGTCCGGAACGTTCAGGCGAGCGACCAGATCGCGGGCCACGTGTTCGCCGCGAAATGAAAGGTGATTATAATAATTACCGGATTGAAGTGGGTAAAGAGCACGGCGTGCGTGCCGGTGATATCGTTGGTGCTATCGCTAACGAAGCCAATATTGACAGCCAGTTTATCGGTAACATTAAACTGTTTGATCATTTCAGTACCGTTGAATTGCCAGCCAATATACCCGCTGAAATTTTCCAGCACCTGAAAAAGGTGTATGTGCGTAAGCAAAAGCTGAATATCACTATTGATACCGGCAGCGCTGCAGGTAATGCCAACCCGGGTAGTGGTGGCGAAAAACGCAGTGGCCCTGGACCGCGTCCGGGTGCAGCGCCAAGGGCACCACGTAAACCAAGAGATTAAAATCGTTAAATACGATAAATATCTGGCCTCGCTGTTGCGGGGCTTTTTTTTGGCGACAGAACAACTGGTAAATGTGCCGAACGCTGCTTGTTTGCCTGGCTTAAGTTCCTTATGGTAGTCAGCTAGTTATAACCGCTGAAAATAATAAGAGCGTACCTTTTATGCCTGCAGTTTTGTCCCGGCTTGTGTTGCCACCATTGTCACTATCATCGTTGCCTGTGCTTAGTTTGCTGGCAGTATTGTTTTGCAGCTCTTTTGCGGCCGAGAGTGCTATTCGCCAGACTAAAGGCGATTATGAAGATAAGTTCCGCCAGTTAGATGAAGTGTTGCCCACGCCGAATATTTACCGTAACGCCGCCGGTGAACCCGGCCAGCAATACTGGCAACAGCAGGTTGACTATAAAATGGACGTGGTGCTGGATGAAGCACAACGGCGGCTTAGCACTAAGCAGCAAATACGTTATAAAAATAATTCGCCTTACACCCTTAAATACCTTTGGCTGCACCTTGATCAGAATATTTTTAAAAATGATTCAATGGCCGAGATGAGTACTGATTTTGGTGGGATTGGCCGCCGCGGTCCGGAAACGTCGGTCGGCGATGGCGAGATTACCGCCCGCTTAAGTCTGGAAGAGTTGCGCCGGCAGCAATTTATGGCTGATAACGAATTAGGCTTTCAGGTTTCAAATGTGAAAAGCAGCGCTGGCAAAGCATTGCCGGTAACTGTGGTCGGCACCTTAATGCGGATTGATCTGGAAACCCCGTTAAAGCCGGGCCAGCAGGTCGATTTCAGCCTCGATTTTGCTTTTAACATTGTGGAAGAAGATGCGGTGTCTGCCCGCGCTGGCTATGAACATTTTCCGGATGATGCCCGTGAAGGCGGTAACGATATTTTTCTGTTGGCGCAGTGGTTCCCGCGTTTAGTGGCTTATACCGACTATGAAGCCTGGGCCAACAAAGAGTTTTTAGGCCGGGGCGAGTTTACTCTGGAGTTTGGTGATTACGACGTTAAGCTTACCGTACCGGGTGATCATATAGTGTCTTCAACTGGTGAGCTGCAAAACAGCAGCAAAGTATTAAGCCGCGAGCAATTAAACCGGTTGGAGCAAGCTAAAACGGCCAAGCGGCCGGTATTTATTGTTACTGAGCAGGAAGCGCTGGAAAACGAGAAAGAGGGCACAGACAGCAGTAAAACCTGGCATTTCAAGGCGAAAAATGTCCGGGATTTTGCCTGGGCCTCGTCGCGCAAATTTATCTGGGATGCCAAAGGCTATCAGCAGGGCGGTAGCGAGCAACCGTTTGTGATGGCTATGTCGTTCTATCCGAAATAAGGCGGTGAGCTTTGGCAGAAGTACTCCACAGAAGCCGTGGTTCACACCATGGAAGTGTATTCCCGTTTCTCGTTTGATTATCCGTATCCGGTAGCGCAGTCAGTTAATGGCCCGGTTGGTGGTATGGAATACCCGATGATCACCTTTAACGGCCCCCGTACTAAATTGCAGGACGATGGCAGCCGCACATACTCTCAGGCCGAAAAACGCTTTTTAATAGGCGTAGTGATCCATGAAATTGGCCATATTTATTTTCCGATGATTGTAAACTCTGACGAGCGGCAATGGACCTGGATGGATGAGGGGTTAAATAGTTTTCTGGATGGGGTAGCCGGGCGTGAATGGGACCCGACGATTCCATGGGGCGTAGAACCACGCGATATCGTTGATTATATGAAGTCTGATATTCAGGTACCGATTATGACCCAGTCTGACAGCGTATTACGGTTGGGACCTAATGCTTATACTAAACCTGCGGCAGCGCTGAATATTCTGCGGGAAGTGATCCTCGGCCGAGAGTTGTTTGATTTTGCTTTTAAAGAATATGCTACCCGTTGGAAGTTTAAACGACCGACACCAGCTGATTTTTTCCGGACCATGGAAGAAGCAAGCGGGGTTGATCTGGATTGGTTCTGGCGTGGCTGGTTTTACAGCACCGACCATGTTGATATTTCGCTGGATAAAGTGTTTCAGCTGCGTTTAGACACCAAAAACCCGGATATCGATTTTCAGCGCCAGCGTCGGCAGGAGCTGGATAAGCCCGTTTCGTTGTTTGTTGAGCGCAATAAAGCCGAGGGCAAGGTACTGTGGATAGATCAGAACCCGGACGTGCGCGATTTTTATGACGAGAACGATCGCTTTACTGTTACCAATAAAGAACGCAATGCCTACAACAAGTTTCTGCATGAGCTGGAACCCTGGGAGCGCAAAGCGTTTGAGCGGGCGGTAGCGGAAGATAAAAACTATTACGTGCTGCAGTTCAGCAATAAAGGCGGCCTGGTGATGCCAATTTTAATGCAACTGAATTATGCCGATGGCAGCAGTGAGCAGCAGTATATTCCGGCTGAAATCTGGCGTCGCAGCCCCAAGGCAGTAAATAAACTTATTGTGACAGCCAAAGATAAAGTGCTGCAAGACGTGGTAGTTGACCCAAAATGGGAAACGGCCGATGTCGATATTGAAAATAACTTTTATCCAAGGCGTATCGTGCCGTCACGAATAGAGGCTTATAAGTCGGAGCAAAGCAAAGCTAAAGTCAGCCGCGATATTATGCAGGACAGCAAAACTGAACTGAAAGATCCGGCAAAAAAATCAGCAGCTGACAAGCCAGTTGAACAAGGCGGCAATTAATGCGCCGCTTGCTGAACCTGCTGTTACTGGCTTGCTGCTGTGGCCAGTTGGCGGCGCATGAGATGAAAACAGCACTGAGTAAAATGCTGTTTAATCAGCGCACTGGCAATATTGAAGTGATGCATCGCTTTTATGTGCATGATGCCGAGCATGGTGTAAAACAGTTATTTGATAAAAATGCCGACTTACTGAACAACCAGCATACCCAGCAGCAGTTTGATCAATATGTCGCTGAGCATTTTAGCCTCAGCTCGCTGGCGGGGGAGCCTATCGCGTTAAGCCTGGTTGGCGGTCAGCTGGACGGCCGGTTTTACTGGGTCTATCAGGAAGCCGCTATCCCCAAAAAGCTGACCGGGCTGCGTTTAAAGCACAGCTCGTTGCAGGCACTGTGGCCTGCTCAGGTTAATACCGTCAATATTGAAGGTATCGGCGGCGTTAAAACGCTGAGTTTTGACAATAAAACGAGCTGGCAGCAGATAAGTTTCTAGCAGCAACTTTAAAATCTGCTGTTTCGACGCTATATATCAGAGAATATGTGTTAGCGGGAGCCTGCAATGATTGTTGCCTGTCCAAATTGTAATAGTCTTAACCGTTTGCCGGCCGATAAACCGGCCCTGAATGCCAACTGCGGTAAATGTAAGCAGGCACTGTTTGCCGGTCAGCCAATAGAGCTGACCAGTGCTAACTTTGCCGCCCACGCTAATAAGTCTGAATTGCCGTTAGTAGTCGATTTCTGGGCCAGCTGGTGCGGTCCTTGTAAGAGTTTTGCACCGGTGTTCAGCCAGGCGGCGCATGAGCTGGAACCACATTTTCGGTTTGCTAAAATTAATACCGAACAGCAGCAACAGCTGGCAAGCCAGTTTGCTATTCGCTCTATTCCTACTTTAATGGTGTTTAAACAGGGCAGTGTTGTGGCTCAGCAGGCGGGTGCATTACCTAAGCAGGCCTTTTATCAGTGGTTATCTCAATATAAGTAAGTGTTTACCAACCTAATTATCTAGCTATGGAGGCAATATGACTGACTCACGTTTTACTCTTAGCAGCCCGGACTTGCAGGAAGGCCATTTTATGGCAAAAGTTCACGAATTTGATGGCTTCGGCTGTAACGGCGACAATGTGTCCCCTGAATTAGCGTGGCAAAATCCACCGCAGAATACAAAAAGTTTTGCACTAACAGTATTTGACCCTGACGCGCCCACCAGCTCCGGGTTCTGGCACTGGCTGGTATCCGATATTCCGGCCGATGCTACCGGCTTAGCGCAGGGCGCGGGTCAAGGCCGTTTGCCGCCGGGTTGTCGCAGCTTTAACAACGATTATGGTAGTAAAGACTTTGGTGGTGCCTGCCCGCCTGAAGGTCATGGTATGCACCGCTACCAGTTTACTGTCTGGGCATTACCGGAGGAGACACTGGCGGTACCCGATGACGCCAGTGCCGCGGTGGTCAGTTTTATGCTAAATGCCAATGCCTTGGCCAAGGCAACTTTAACGGCCACTTACGCCCGATAGCTATTGCTACAACTATTGCTGCCAGAGCAGTAACACCCAATCCTACTAAGGCCGCATATCGCGGCCTTTTTTTCTGGGCTAAGCTGGGCTTTTGCTTACAGGCTATGCCAGCCTGAGCAGCTTATCGCAGGAGTATCAGTTGCCACAGCGCTACTATGTCTTGTTAGCCGGGTTTTTCAGCCAGCTGCTTTGTTTAGGTGTGGCCCGCTTTGCCTATACGCCGTTGCTGCCGTTAATGCAGCAGCAAACAATACTAAGTGATAGCAGCGGCGGTATGCTGGCGGCTGTTAATTATTTAGGCTATATGACCGGCGCACTGCTGGCAGCCAGCCTGACTAATCTTAAACTAAAAGACAGCCTGTACCGGCTTGGTCTGCTGCTGGCGGTGGTAAGCACGTTGGGTATGGCACTCACCCAGAACGTCTGGCTGTGGTCAATCTGGCGCTTTGTGGCAGGTTTAAGCAGTGCCGGCTCAATGCTGATTGCTTCAGGCCTGATCATGCATTGGCTGCTTAGCCATAAGCAGCGCGCTGAACTGGGTATTCACTTTGCCGGACTGGGCCTGGGTATTGCGCTTGCTGCGGTGTTGGTAGAATTAATGCTAAAACTGCAGCTGGACTGGCGCGCCCAGTGGCAATACTTCACCTTGCTGGCGGTGCTGCTGGCTATTCCGGCCTGGCGCTGGTTGCCGCGCCCTGCCAGAGTTACCGTTGCCGCGCATAGCCGCTCAGCTGATACCCCACCTTCTGAACGTTTTTATCGTCTGATGCTGGCCAGTTATTTTTGCGCCGGCTATGGCTATGTGATCAGTGCCACCTTTATCGTTACTATAGTAGAGCGGATGCCGGGTTTAACCGGCAGCGGTAACCTGAGTTTTATTGTACTGGGCTTAGCCGCCGCCCCCGCGGTGCTGCTATGGGACTTTATTGCCCGCAAAACCGGCTACCTGAAAGCCATTATGCTGGCGCTACTGGCGCAAATGCTGGCGATTATATTGCCGCTGTTGGTTAGTTCGTTGCTTGTGGTGTTATTAAGCGCAGCACTATTTGGCGCCACTTTTATCGGGGTGGTCAGTTTAGTATTGACGATGGCAGGGCGCTTGTACCCCAGTAAACCAGCCAAATTGATGGGTAAAATGACCTTAGCCTACGGCAGTGCTCAGGTAATTGCCCCAGCCTTAACAGGCTATCTGGCGGAAGTAAGTGGTTACTATACTGTCGGCCTCTACCTGGCCGCCGGCTTTGTTGGTCTGGGGGCACTGCTGATAGCGGTATTGATCGTTGCCGACCAAACTGCACAGCAGCTGGATGAAGCAAAATAGCTGGGTAGCTGAAATAAGATTATTTGCCGATACAAAATGAGCTGAAAATCCGGCCCAGTAAGTCATCACTGCTAAATTCGCCGGTAATTTCATTTAAATGCTGCTGGGTTAGCCGCAGCTCTTCAGCCAAAATTTCACCAGCGATATAGCTGTGCAGCTGCTCCTGGCCGATCTCCAGGTGCTCCGCAGCGCGATCGAGCGCGTCTAAATGGCGGCGGCGGGCCAGGAAGCTGCCCTCGGTGCTGGCGTCAAAGCCAATGCATTGCTTTAAATGCTCGCGCAGTGCATCAATGCCGGCGCCGGTTTTGGCTGATAGCCGGTATACCGGTGTTTTTGCATTCAGGTCGGCGGTCGGCTCTGCAGTGAGCATCTCGCCGGTAATATCAGCTTTATTGCGAATAACGGTAACCCCTAAGCTCGCGGGCAGGCGGTCAATAAAGTCGGGCCAGATAGCGTGCGGGTCGGTGGCGTCAGTGGTGGTGCCGTCGACCATAAACAATACACGGTCGGCCTGGGCAATTTCCTGCCAGGCGCGCTCGATGCCTATTTGTTCTACCTGATCGGTGGCTTCGCGCAAACCGGCGGTGTCGATAATATGTAGTGGCATACCATCGATATGAATATGTTCGCGCAGTACATCGCGGGTGGTACCGGCTATCTCGGTCACAATTGCGGCTTCGCGCCCGGCTAAAGCATTTAGCAGGCTGGATTTACCGGCATTGGGTCGGCCGGCTATCACCACTTTCATGCCTTCGCGCAGGATACTGCCCTGTGCCGCCTGTTTTTTAACGGTAGCCAGATAGTCGATGATTTCTGCTAAGTCAGTGGCAACTTTACCGTCAGATAAAAAGTCGATTTCTTCGTCAGGGAAGTCGATTGCAGCTTCAACATACATCCGCAGGTAAATGACTTTTTCCACTAATTCGTGGATCCGCCGCGAGAACTCGCCCTGCAGCGATTGCATAGCGCTGCGGGCCGCTTGCACGCTACTGGCATCAATTAAATCGGCAATGGCTTCGGCCTGGGCTAAATCGAGCTTGTCGTTCAGAAAAGCCCGTTCCGAGAACTCACCGGGGCGGGCTATCCGCACATTTGGTGCAGCCAGCACCTGTTTTAGCAGCATATCGAGCAACACCGGGCCACCGTGGCCTTGCAGCTCGAGCACATCTTCGCCGGTAAAGGAATTGGGTCCTGGAAAGTACAGGGCTATGCCCTGATCCAGCACCCTGGCTTCGCTATCAAAAAACGGTAAGTACTCGGCATAGCGTGGTTTAGGCAGCTTATGCAGGATAGCCTGAGCAACTTTTTTAGTGTCGGGGCCGGAAATGCGGATAATACCAACACCGGCGCGGCCGGGCGCGGTGGCTAAAGCGGCGATGGTGTCGGTACTAAACATAGTTGCCTCTTAATGGAAAAAGCCTGTCGCTTGATGCTGACAGGCTGTTTAGTTAGTGCTGCTGGCCGGGTAAGGAGATCATCATTTCGCCACTTTCGACAGCACATCCCTGTGCTGTCTCAGCCTGCGCGGCATCCCTGCCGCTGCTACGCAAGAACACCCGACTCCAGCCTGTCGGTATTGTCGTCAGGCTTTCTTGGTATGTAAGCCTTTCTTTTCCATGCCTTTATAGATATACAGCATCTGCGCCAGTGAAATAAGGTTACTGACAAACCAGTACAGTACCAGGCCGCTTGGGAACCAGATAAAGAATACGGAGAACGCAACCGGCATCCACATCATAATTTTCTGTTGTAGCGGGTCGGTAACCTGCATTGGTGTCAGTTTTTGCATTGCGAACATACTTAAACCAAACAGCACCGGCAGAATGTACCACGGATCTTTCGCTGATAAGTCGGTGATCCACAGCATAAACGGCGCATGGCGCAGCTCGACGCTTTCTACGAATACCCAGTATAACGCCAGGAAAATCGGCATTTGCACCAGCATGGGTAAACAGCCACCCATAGGGTTAACTTTTTCTTTGCGGTACAGCTCCATCATCGCCGGGCCCATTTTCTGGCGGTCGTCTTTATATCGGGCTTGCAGCTCTTCAATTTTTGGCTTTAAGTTGCGCATCTTGGCCATTGATTCATATTGAATTTTGGTCAGCGGATACATAATGCCTTTAACAATAACGGTGATCAGGATAATTGCCAGACCCCAATTCACCACAAAGCCCTGAATGGTGGTCAGTAACCAGAATAACGGCTGCGAGATAAACCACAGGAAGCCATAATCGACGGTTAAATCCAGGCCATTAGCCAGTTCTGCTAATTTGTCCTGCTGTTTCGGGCCGGCATAAAAGGTACTGCCAATCACGGTGCTTGCGCCTGGTTGCAGTTCAATTACTTCGCTGCGGCTACCGATAACGCCTTTATTGCCAGAGACCATACTATATAAACGCTGTGGCTGGGTTTGGTCCGGTACCCAGGCAGCAACAAAGTAATGCTCCAGCATGGCAACCCAGCCGCCGGTACTGTTAATGGCCAGGTTTTTCTTAGCCATATCGTCAAAGTCATATTTTTCGTAACGCTCTTCACTGCTGCCGTAGGCGGCACCACGGTAAATAGGCATCATCATGCTGGCGCTTTCGCCATTATCAATATTTTGTACCAGGTGCTGATATGGCTGAATGCTTTTGCTGACATCACTTTCGTTGACAATAGAATATTCAACCCGGACATCATATTTACCACGGCTAAAGATAAAGCGTTTTTCTATTTGTAAGCCATTAAAGTTGGTAACCAGCGGTACCACCAGCTGATCACTGCCATCAGCCAGCTGATACTGCTGTTGGGCAAACTGATAAGGCTGGCGGCTATTGGTTTGATCATCCGGGCCATCAGCGCCAATCAAGCCAGACTGCGCAGTATATTCAAAGCCCGGTAGTTTGCGCATTAACACATATGGCAACTCGCTATCTTTGGTTAACTCATATTCTGGTAAGGTTAAACCCACGATATCACCGCGACTGGTATCAATCTCAACGTTTAAGACGTCGGTTGCTACTTTCACCAGTTGGGCCGATGGGGTGGCTGTGGCGGTAACCTGGCTGGGCGCATCATCACCGGTTAACCGGATGTCACCGTTACTGTCGGTAGTACTACTGCCAGGCGTTACACTTTGTGCCTGTTCAGCCGTAGTGGGGGCAACAATAGGTTTTGGACCATAATCTTTTTGCCATTCCTGCCAGAGGAAAAAACTGACGATTGCCAGGGCAATTACTAAAAAACTGCGTTGTGAATCCATGGGTTAGCTTTTCTCATTATGCTTATCAGGAACGGGATCATCACCGCCCTTATGTAAGGGGTGACATTTTAATATGCGTTTGCCTGCTAACCAAGCACCTTTTACCGCACCAAAGCGTTCAATCGCGGTAATGGCATAATGTGAACAAGTTGGATTGAAACGGCAATGTGGCCCCAGCAGCGGGCTTAACACCAGCTGATAGCCACGAACCAGCATTAACATCAGCTTGATTGTAAAGCGATGTACTGGCGAGCGATTTTGCTCCATAGCCGTTCCAGTTGTTTCAACAATTCACTATTCGGGGTGTTACTGATATCACCCTTTACCATTAATACCAGATCGACGCCGGGCAACTGGTGTTGATGCAAACGAAAGCTGTCACGCACACAACGTTTTATACGATTGCGTTGCACGGCCAATTTAACACGTTTTTTAGCGATAGTAAGGCCTAATCGCGGGTGTTTAAGCTGATTTGGTTTGGCAAGAATGGTAAACAGGGGAGAAGCAACCCGAAACGGGTGTTGGAAGACATTGTCAAATTGACTGGGAGTTAACAGGCGTAACTCCCGGCCGAAGTCCAGGCTGACCACGCAGCGCTTAACAGCCGATTACGCTGATAAACGCTGACGGCCCTTAGCACGACGACGCGCTAAAACCTGACGACCATTTTTAGTGGCCATACGAGCACGGAAACCGTGGTTGCGCTTGCGTTTTAATACGCTTGGTTGAAACGTTCTTTTACTCATAATTTCATCCGTCCGGTCGAAATATTTACTAAGATTACCTGAGTTTTAGCAAATACACCAAAACGCAGCTGACAAAAATGAGCGCGAATTTTAAGTACTTCGGGCTGCAAAGTCAATGCGATCCTTGTTTTTATTCTGATCTGATCGTTGTGTTCAGGTTTGGTCTAATAAGTTTTCCACAGCCTTACTGATCTTACTGAATAAAATGTGAGTTATTTGTTTTTTAGGCCAGAAAGTGTTGCTGAATTTATTCGGTATTATTAAATAGAATAAAGGAATATAAACCAATATAAAGAGTAGGTTATGTTATTTTTTATTGGGTGAGAGTTTTTTTTGAAAAGTCAATATTGAACTTGTGGATAAGATCATACGATAATGGCCGACTTTGGTAATGACACCAGCCTTATTTTATAAAATTAATCAGGGCTTCAGGAGAGAAGGTGTATCAATCTGTTTGGCAAAATTGTTTACAGGCATTGCAGGCGGAACTTCCCGCCCAGCATTTCAGCATGTGGATCCGGCCATTACAGGCTGACAGCTCTTCTGATTCGTTGATCCTGTATGCGCCAAACCGCTTTGTACTGGACTGGGTACGAGAAAAATATTTAAACCGGATCCTTGAACTGATCCAGGATTACTGTGGCGATGATGCGCCCCGGTTGAAGTTAGATGTAGGCAACAGCCAGCAGCAAACTAAGCGCCCTCCCGGTAACAGTCATTTACCTCAGCCGGAAGCCAATCCTAATAATCATACCCAGGCACCGCGTGAAGCCGCTGAACCGGCCCCCAAAACTATTGTCCGTAGCAATGTACGGGCGAATTACACTTTTACCAACTTTGTTGAGGGTAAATCAAATCAATTGGCCCGTGCTGCTGCCAGTCAGGTAGCCGACAACCCCGGCACCGCTTATAACCCTTTGTTTATTTATGGTGGTACCGGCCTCGGTAAAACTCACTTATTGCATGCAGTGGGTAACGGTATTCTGGCCAAAAAGCCAGACGCTAAAGTGATTTATATGCACTCCGAGCGTTTTGTGCAGGATATGGTAAAAGCATTACAAAACAATGCGATAGAGGAATTTAAGCGCTACTATCGTTCGGTTGATGCGCTGCTTATCGATGATATTCAATTCTTTGCCAATAAAGAGCGGTCGCAGGAAGAGTTTTTTCATACCTTTAATGCTTTGCTCGAAGGTAACCAGCAAATCATTTTAACCAGTGACCGTTACCCGAAAGAAATTGATGGCGTAGAAGACCGCCTGAAATCACGTTTTGGCTGGGGCTTAACTATCGCCATCGAACCGCCGGAGCTCGAAACCCGGGTGGCGATTCTGATGCGCAAAGCCCAGGAAAACCAAATTCGGTTACCTGAAGAAGTCGCTTTTTTTGTTGCCAAGCGCTTACGCTCTAATGTGCGTGAACTGGAAGGGGCGTTAAACCGGGTTATCGCCAATGCCAATTTTACCGGCCGGCCGATAACCATTGATTTCGTCCGCGAAGCATTACGAGACTTGCTGGCGCTGCAGGATAAACTGGTTACTATAGAAAACATCCAGAAAACGGTGGCCGAATACTATAAAATCCGGATTGCTGATTTATTATCTAAGCGTCGCTCCCGCTCAGTCGCCCGGCCGCGACAAATGGCTATGGCGTTATCGAAAGAACTGACCAATCATAGCCTGCCGGAAATTGGCGATGCGTTTGGCGGGCGGGATCATACAACAGTGCTGCATGCCTGCCGCAAAATTGAATCATTAAAAGAAGAAACCCACGAAATTAAAGAGGATTTTCAAAACCTCATTCGCACGTTGTCTTCATAGCAGTTTTTAACAGGGTCATCCTAACTTAGGGTTTAGCTATGCAATTTGTTATTAACAGAGACGCCTTACTCAAGCCGCTGCAAATGGTGTCGGGTGCTATCGAACGGCGTCACACTTTACCTATTTTATCTAACGTGTTGCTGGAGGTAACTGAGCAGCAGCTGGCGTTGACGGGTACCGATCTGGAAGTAGAGTTGGTTGCTACTACCGATGCAGTGCAAGTGCAACAAGTTGGCAGGGTTACCGTGCCGGCAAAAAAGCTGCTGGATATTTGCCGTAGCTTGCCGGAAAACAGCGATATTAAAGTGTTATTGCAGGCTGAAAGTTGCATTTTAACCTGCGGCAAAACCAAGTTTACGTTATCGACTTTAAGTGCAGCCGAATACCCTAATCTGGAAAGCTGGCAGGGCGAGGTCGACATTAGTATCAGCCGCCAGCAGCTACGAAAGTTATTGGACGACACCGCATTTTCGATGGCGAATCAGGACGTCCGTTACTATCTGAATGGTTTGTTGTTTGAAGTGGATAACGGCAGTTTAACTGCAGTGGGTACTGATGGTCACCGTCTGGCGCTAAGTAAATTGGCGCTGCCAGGCGTTAATTTGCAGCAAAAGCAAATTATTATACCCAGAAAAGGCGTGCTGGAAATTATGCGTTTACTGGCAAATGATGATCAGCTTATTCAGTTAAGTCTCGGCCAGAATCATATCAGGCTATCTGATCAGGGTTTTACCTTTAGTAGCAAACTGATCGATGGACGCTTTCCCGATTATCGACGGGTTTTACCGCGCAACAGCACTAAGTTGGTCACCGCTCATCGTCCGGTTCTAAAAGATGCGTGCACCCGTGCCTCGATTTTGTCGAATGAAAAGTATCGTGGCGTGCGGTTCACTCTTAGTAACAATGAGCTGCAAATCATGGCGAATAATCCTGAGCACGAGCAGGCTGAGGAAGTGATTGAAGTTGAGTATCAGGGTGATCCACTGGAAATTGGTTTTAACGTTGGCTATATGCTCGACGTGCTAAACACGCTTAATACCGACCTGGTAATTCTGCATTTAAATGACGCTAATTCCAGCACCTTAATCGAAGGTGTTGGCAATGAAGGCGCATCTTATGTTGTTATGCCGATGCGTCTATAAGTAATGGCATTGTTGTCTTTGCAAGTTAGCCAGTTCCGCAATATGCCGGCGCTGGCGTTAACTGCCCATCCTGAATTTAATCTTATTTATGGCGAAAATGGCAGCGGTAAAACCAGTTTGCTGGAGGCTATTTATTATCTGGCGCATGGCCGCTCGTTTCGCAGCAGGGTGCATCAACGGTTAATTAAAGATGATGCTGCCCATTTTACTCTGCACGCCAAAGTTAGTAATAATCAGCAAAGTTATAGCCTGGGCTTGCAGCGCAGCCGCACGGCCGAATTGTTGCTGCGGTTAAATGGCGCTAACGTCCAGCGCTTGGCTGAATTTGCCAGCTTATTACCGGTACAATTGCTCACCCCGGATAGTTTCCGTTTGTTTTTTGGTGGGCCGAAAGAACGCCGGCAGTTTTTTGATATGGGTGTGTTCCACGTGGAACCCGATTTTTTTCCGGTCTGGCTGCAGTTTAGTCGGGTGCTTAAGCAGCGAAATTCTTTATTAAAGCAGCGGCGCCGATATGATGATGAGTTTGCCTACTGGGACCAGCAATTTGCCAACCTGGCATGGCAGTTACAAAGCCAGCGCCAGCAGTATATTGACCAATTAAATGAGGCCTATAAGCTTTTGGTAGCTAACAATTTACTGTTGGCTGATATAAGTATGCAGTTGCAAAGTGGCTGGCCAGAACGGATTAGCAGCGAGCAGGCATTGCTGGAACTACTAAAACAAAATTTTGAACAAGATTGCCGGCAGGGCTTTAGTCAGTATGGCCCGCAGAAAGCCGATTTGAAATTAAAAAAAGCTCAGTTGGCGGTGGAAGAAGTATTATCCCGCGGCCAGCTAAAAGTGTTATTATTTGCACTTAAAATCGCCCAGAACAATGTAATTAGTAATAGTGGTAACAAACAGCCATTGCTACTAATTGATGATTTGGCGTCGGAACTGGATGCCAGTTCTACCCAACTTGTTTTTGAGTATTTAACCCAGATTAATTCACAGGTATTTATTACTGCAATTAATGCTGATCAGGTTTCACCTTATATTGCTGCCGAGCGCAGCAAAATGTTTCACGTGGAACACGGTCAGATAACAGCACGGACAGATGAAGATGGCCGAACAACATAATTACGATTCCTCAAGTATTAAAGTATTAAAAGGGCTGGATGCCGTTCGTAAAAGACCAGGCATGTATATCGGTGACACCGATGACGGCACGGGCTTACACCATATGGTGTTCGAGGTAGTCGATAACTCTATCGACGAAACGCTGGCTGGCTATTGCACCGACATCTGGGTAACTATTCATAGCGACGGCTCGGTATCAGTCCGCGACAATGGCCGTGGTGTACCAACTGAGATGCACGAAGAGGGCGTGTCGGCAGCTGAAGTTATTATGACAGTATTGCACGCCGGTGGTAAGTTCGACGAAAACTCCTATAAGGTATCAGGCGGCTTACATGGTGTCGGTATTTCGGTAGTTAACGCCTTATCAGATAAGTTAGAACTGACAATTCGGCGTAAAGGCCAGGTACATAACCAGATCTATCACTTAGGTGTCCCGCAGGCGCCGTTAGCGGTAATTGGCGAAACAGAAGACACTGGTACCGCTATCCGTTTCTGGCCAAGCCCAACCGTGTTCAGCGACATCGATTATCACTACGATATCCTGGCTAAGCGCCTACGCGAACTATCATTCCTGAATTCTGGGGTGAGCATTATCCTGACTGATGAGCGCAATGATAAAAAAGACCACTTTAAATATGAAGGTGGTATTGAAGCGTTCGTCCAATATCTAAACCGTAGCAAAACCAGTGTTCACCCTAAGGCGTTCTATTTTACCGATCAGCGCGATGATGGTATCTCGGTAGAGGTGGCCATGCAGTGGAACGACAGCTATCAGGAAAATGTATTCTGTTTTACCAACAACATTCCACAACGCGACGGCGGGGCACACTTAGCCGGTTTCCGTGGTGCTTTAACCCGGGTGCTGAATAACTATATTGAGCAAGAAGGCTACGCTAAAAAAATGAAAGTGCAGGCCTCGGGCGATGATGCCCGCGAAGGCTTAACAGCGGTGGTTAGCGTTAAAGTACCCGATCCGAAATTCAGTTCACAAACCAAAGATAAGCTGGTGTCCAGTGAAGTACGTTCAGCTGTTGAAGGCATCATGGGCGAGAAGCTGAACGAATACCTGCTGGAAAACCCGGGTGATGCGAAAATTATCGTCGGTAAAATAGTCGATGCGGCGCGGGCACGTGACGCTGCGCGTAAAGCGCGGGAAATGACCCGGCGTAAAGGCGCGCTGGATATTGCCGGTTTGCCAGGCAAGCTGGCCGACTGTCAGGAAAAAGACCCGGCTTTCTCTGAACTCTATATTGTAGAGGGTGACTCAGCAGGCGGTTCAGCCAAGCAGGGCCGTAACCGCAAAAATCAGGCTATTTTGCCACTGAAAGGTAAAATTCTGAATGTGGAGAAAGCCCGCTTTGACAAGATGTTGTCATCGCAGGAAGTTGGCACCCTGATTACCGCTTTAGGTTGTGGCATTGGCCGGGAAGAATATAACCCGGATAAAACCCGTTACCACAGCATCGTCTTGATGACAGATGCCGACGTCGACGGCTCGCACATTCGCACCCTGTTATTAACCTTTTTCTACCGTCAAATGCCGGAGTTAATCGAGCGTGGTTACATTTATATTGCTCAGCCTCCGCTGTTTAAAGTAAAAAAAGGTAAACAAGAACAATATATTAAAGATGAGCCTTCGTTAGTTGAATACTTAACTACTCTGGCGCTGGATGAAGCCAGCCTGCACGTTAATGCGGATGCGCCGGGCATTGGCGGCGAGCATCTGGAAAAACTGGTACGTTTGTATCACAAGGTTACTGCGATTATTGACCGCTTAAGCCGGAAAATACCGTATAACCTGCTAAACGAACTTATCTATGTTACTGGCCTCAGCCCGGACAACGTCAAAGATAAAACCGTGGTAGAAGCCTGGGTTAAAACCCTGGCTAAGCGCTTAGACGACAAAGAGGGTGATGGCTCCAGCTATAAATACGATGTGATAGAAGACCGGGAACGCCATTTGTTCCAGCCGAAAATCATTATTCGCCAGCATGGTATCGATAACGAATATGCGCTGCATTACGACTTTATCACCTCACGTGATTATCAAAACATCGTTAGTTTAGGCGATGAAATTCGTGATTTGATGGAAGAAGGTGCTTATATCCGCCGCGGTGAAAAGGTGAAGCCAGTAGAAACCTTCATTGAAGCACTTAACTGGTTAATGGCTGAATCAAAGCGTGGCTTATATATTCAGCGTTATAAAGGACTGGGCGAGATGAACCCGGATCAGTTGTGGGAAACCACGATGGACCCACAAAACCGCCGCATGCTGCAAGTAACCATTGAAGACGCAGTAGGCGCCGACCAGCTGTTTGCCACCCTGATGGGCGACCATGTTGAGCCGCGGCGAGCCTTTATTGAAGAGAATGCGCTGTACGTTGCCAACTTAGACGTATAGTTTTTTACCAGATAACAAGACAGGGGCTACGGCCCCTCAGTCATTTTAGCGAGTTAGCTGCGCATGCATAGATATGATATTAAAACCTTTCAGGGCCTTATTTTGGCCTTGCAGGATTACTGGGCCCGCCAGGGCTGTGTTATTGTCCAGCCGCTGGATTTAGAAGTGGGCGCCGGTACTTTCCACCCGATGACATTTTTACGCTCACTGGGGCCAGAGCCGACTAATGTGGCTTATGTGCAGCCTTGCCGCCGGCCAACTGATGGCCGCTACGGTGAAAACCCGAACCGCTTGCAGCATTACTATCAATTCCAGGTAATCTTAAAGCCTTCCCCAGACAATATTCAGGAGCTGTACTTAGGCTCATTACGTGAGTTGGGGATTGATACTCTGGTACACGATATCCGCTTTGTAGAGGATAACTGGGAGTCGCCGACATTAGGCGCCTGGGGCCTGGGCTGGGAAGTGTGGTTGAACGGTATGGAAGTTACCCAGTTTACTTATTTCCAGCAGGTTGGTGGTTTAGAATGCCGGCCGGTTACCGGAGAAATTACTTACGGCTTAGAGCGGCTGGCGATGTACATTCAGGGTGTCGATTCAATTTATGACCTGGTGTGGACCGATGGCCCGCTTGGCCTGGTTACTTACGGCGATGTGTTCCATCAGAACGAAGTAGAACAATCGACTTATAACTTTGAACATGCTGATGTGCCGGCACTATTTGCTCAGTTTGATCAGTGTGAAAAAGAAAGCCACTACCTGATAGGACAGGGCCTGGCATTGCCTGCCTATGAAAAAGTAATGAAAGCCTCGCATGCCTTTAACTTACTGGATGCCCGCCACGCGATATCAGTAACCGAACGCCAGCGCTATATTCTGCGGGTGCGTACCCTGGCGAAAGCTTGTGCTGAAGCGTACTTCGCCAGCCGGGAGAAGCTCGGTTTTCCGCTATGTAAAAATGGCAAGCAATCGCAGCAGGAGGCAAAATGAGCGCACAGGATTTTCTGGTAGAAATTGGTACTGAAGAGCTGCCACCAAAGGCACTTAAAACCTTAGCCAGTGCTTTTGCTGATAACATTACCAGTGAGCTGGCAAAACAAGAATTACGCCATGGCGACGTTGTCTGGTATGCCGCCCCGCGTCGCTTAGCGGTGCGGGTAAATGGCCTGGCTGCCAGCCAGAGCGATAAGGTGGTTGAGAAACGCGGCCCGGCTATTGCTGCCGCTTTTGACGCTGATGGTAAGCCAACCAAAGCGGCTGCTGGCTGGGCTGCCGGCTGTGGTATTAGTGTTGAGCAAGCCGAACGGCTGGAAACCGAAAAAGGTGCCTGGCTGCTGCATAAGCAGCTGCAAAAGGGCCAGAGCACGGCTACGTTGTTAGCAGATATTGTTAAAACCGCACTGGCAAAATTGCCTGTTACCCGACCCATGCGCTGGGGTAGCTCTGATGCCGAGTTTATCCGGCCGGTGCATACCATTGTTATGCTGTATGGCAACGACATAGTACCGGCAACTATTCTCGGTCGCAGTAGTAGCAATAAGAGCTACGGCCATCGTTTTCATGCACCGGCCCTAGTTGAAATTGCCAATGCCGATGCCTATTTACCGGCCTTACAGCAGGCTTATGTAGTGGCAGATTACCACGTGCGTAAAGCGACTATTGCGGAGCAGGTTAAAGCAACGGCTGACAGCTTAAATGCTACTGCACAAATGGATGAAGCTTTGCTGGAAGAAGTGGCGTCGTTAGTTGAGTGGCCGGTGGTTTTAGTGGGCAGCTTCGAACAAAGTTTTCTGCAGGTGCCGGCCGAGCCGTTGATTTCGACGATGAAAGATAACCAGAAGTACTTCCCGCTGTTGGATAAGCAGGGCAACTTGCTGAATAAGTTTATCTTTGTGACCAATATCGCCAGTAAAGATCCGCAGCAGATTATCAGTGGTAACGAGAAAGTAGTGCGGCCGCGCTTAGCTGATGCTGAATTCTTCTTTAAGACTGACCGTAAAACCAAATTGATTGAGCGGCTGGATAGTTTAAAAACGGTATTGTTTCAGCAGCAGTTGGGTACTTTGGCGGAAAAGTCAGAGCGCATTAGCAAAGTGGCAGGTTTTGTCGCGGCAAAAATTGGCGCCGACCAGGCCGCTGCAGAGCGAGCCGGCTTATTGTCGAAAACCGATTTAATGACCAATATGGTTGGCGAGTTTCCGGAAGTGCAGGGCATTATGGGCATGCACTACGCCCGGCTGGATGGTGAAGACGAAGCCGTTGCATTAGCGTTGAACGAGCAGTATATGCCGCGCTTTGCCGGTGACCAGTTACCAAGCCGGCTGGAAGGTGCCGCGGTCGCCATTGCCGATAAACTGGATACTTTAGTGGGCATTTTTGGCATCGGCCAAACACCGAAAGGCGATAAAGACCCCTTTGCACTGCGCCGGGCAGCGATAGGCGCCCTGCGAATTATGGTTGAGAAACAGTTACCATTGGATCTGGTTGAGGTTATTGGCTTTAGCCAGCAAACTTTTGGTAGTAAGTTAACTAACCCCAAGGTTGCCGACGAGGTGTTGGACTTTATGTTGGGCCGGTTCCGCGCCTGGTATCAGGATGAAGGCTATGTAGTCGATGTTATTCAGGCAGTACTGGCACGCCGGCCAACCAGCCCGAGTGATTTTGACCGACGGGTAAGTGCGGTGGCCGCATTCAGCAAACTGGACGCTGCAGCAGCGTTAGCAGCCGCCAATAAGCGGGTAGCCAATATCCTGGCTAAAGTAACTGATAGCATTCCATCGCAAGTGAGCACTAACTTACTGCGAGAGCCCGCCGAACAGGCGCTTTACCATGCGATAACCAACGAACAGGCGTATCAGGCAGAAGGACACAGCTATAGCGACAGCCTGGCGCATTTAGCCGGGATGAGAGCCGTTATCGACAGCTTTTTTGACCAGGTAATGGTGAATGCTGATGATAACGCGGTGCGTTTTAACCGCCTGGCGTTGTTAAAACAGCTGCGTGAATTATTCCTGCAAGTTGCTGATATTTCAGTTTTACAGTAGTAATTGCCATTAGACTTGTTAAAAGCCAGCTTAACCGCTGGCTTTTTTGTTTGTGGGATACGATAAATAGCTGGCTAGCCGGAAAATAAATTTGGGTTGGCGTGAACCTGACCGTGGCTCGCTTCGTCTTTTTATCGTAATAACAACAATAAGGGCAACAATGCAGCAGGCACAACTTGATTTACTGGTGCTGGCTATGCAAGCCGGTGACAAGCGGGCGTTTGGCTTGCTGTACCAGCACTATCACCGTGACTTGCGTCGGTTTGCTGCTTACTTGCTGGCTAATCCGGCAGTGGCTGAAGATCTGGTGCAAAACGTCTGGTTAAAAGTAAGCCAGCGAATTGCCCGGCTCAACGACCCTGCGATATTTACCAGCTGGTTATACCGGGCGGTGCGTTGGGAAGTGCTGGACTATCAGCGGCAGGCGGCGAGTAGAAAACAGCAGCCGATTGACGACGATGAACCAATGGCTGTCAGCGGCCCGGATTATATTCAGCAGCATACAGACGGCAGCGACTTAAGCAAAGCACTGGCAGTGTTGGCTGCGGCTGAGCGCCTGGTATTACAGCTGCATTATTTACATGAACTGGAGCTAAGCCAGATCGCGTTGATTATAGATGTACCGATTGGCACGGTTAAATCGCGCTTATACCGGGCACGTCAGCAGTTGCAACAACAACTGCAATAACCCCACTGGTAATAATGTTTATAGAAAAAAGAGGAGCAGGTTATGACTATCGATAAAGATATTAAGCAGCAGCTGGCTCAGCAGGCAGCAGAGCTGGATAAGTTAATGCGGGAAGAGCAGGGGCTGGATAAGGTGTTGGCTTCTGGTTTTAAAGGCGGCCTCGGTAAGATAATGGCGCTTGCCTATCTGCTGGCTATCATCCTGGCCGCCGCCATTTTTTACTGCGGCTATCAGTTCTTAACAGTTGCTCCGGAGCAGCAGTTGTTCTGGGGGGTGTCATTGTTGTTGGCATTTCAGGCCCAGGTTGCTACTAAACTGTGGATCTGGATGGAAACCAACCGCAGTTCAACTCTGCGTGAGGTGAAAAGGCTGGAGTTGGCTGTGGCGAAGTTAACGGGTTAACACACCCTGTTGCGGCCAGTGTTTTTCGCCAGATATAACTGTTTATCGGCTTGGTCGATTGCAGCAGCCAGGCTGGTGCTATCGTGGCAGCCGGCAACCCCGAAACTGGCTGTGACCGGCAGCGCTAGTTTGTCATGCTGCAGTGGCTGGTCCAGCAAAGCCTGGCGAATCTTCTCAGCAACCAGCATGGCGTCGTCAGCGCTGGTTTTAGGCAGAAAAAACAGAAACTCTTCACCGCCAATCCGGCAGGCAATATCTTGCTGACGCAGGTTGCTGCGGAACAATTTGGCCAGATGGCGCAGCACAGCATCACCGGCGGCATGACCATGTTGGTCATTCAGATGTTTGAAATGATCGATATCACAGATAATTACAGCAATTGGTAGCAGTAATTCGGGTTGCTGCTGCAGGCTGATGCTTAATGAAGAATCAATAAAACGACGGTTAAGCAGTAAGGTAAGAGGGTCGGTATTCGCCTGAACTTCTTTGCTTTGCTGTAATAGGTCCATCGCTTCATGGCTACGTTCACGGTAGTGATCGTTAATCCAACAGACAATAATGACAATAAGCAATGAAGCAATAAACCGGCTGGCTTCGGCTTCTTTATAATCTGCCATAATAATGTCTGGAATAAACAACATTACAACCAGTACTACTAATAGTACTGCATTGCTTAACAGGGCTTTTTTAACCCCGAGTAAGCCAAACAGAATAGCCGGGAAAGGGAACACCCAGTAAAGAGCGGTGTTATTAAAGCCGCCCTGGTATACCAGGGCAAGTACAAAAATGCCGACCAGAACAGCTTCAATATTACAAGCCAGGTTTAAATTGCCAGACCAGCGGAAGTAGCTGATATTAATAAGAAAGGTGGCGCCAGTGCCGAATAAGATTAGCGGCAGCAAGGCTATTTCACCACCGAGGTTTTTAAAACCATAGATAAACATGACAACAGAGGTAATGTAACTGACAAAAGATAAAATGTAACGCCGACGTCGGGCATCAATTTTTTCAGCTTGCTTAGCACTATCTTTATTTAAAGCTGCCTGCAACAGCGCTACCCCCTGTTTTTGTCTATCCTAGCATAGAAATTCAGAATTATAGTTATAGCCGCTTAAGGAGAGGCTTCTTGCTGTTTTGCATGTTCTACCAGTGCCCGAACATCAGCCAGCAGTTGCTGGGCATCGTACACTATGCCATCTTTAACCGTATACCGAATGCCCTGAGTACGGATAGCTTTATTATCGGCATTCAGCCGATAGTGGCCTGTGCCATAAAGCACTTTAAAGTTAGCCAATGGATTTTCGGCAACGATAACCAGGTCGGCTTTCTTACCGGGCACCACGCTGCCAATGTCTTGCTCCAGCCCCAGGGCAATAGCACCATTCAAGGTGGCGGCCTGAATCACTTCCAGCGCATTAAAGCCGGCTTCACGCAGCAGCTCCAGTTCCTGAATAAAAGCAAAGCCATAAATTTTATAAATATAGCCAGCGTCAGAGCCGACTGTGATCCGGCCACCATGATTTTTATAATCGTTCAAAAACTGCATCCAGATCCGGTAGTTTTCGCGCCACGCAATTTCATGGTCGGTAGTCCAGTCAAACCAGTATGAACCATGGGCGTAACGACTGGGCGTAAAAAACCGGCTTAGGGTAGGCAGGGTGTAATCCTGGTGCCATTCGGCATTACGCTGGGCGGCAGCATCACGGCTGGCCTCATAAATAGTAAGTGTTGGGTTGATGGTAAAATTCAGCTCAATTAATTCATCACGCACGGCGTTCCACTTGTCTGAACCCGGCGCGGCAGCCTGACGCCATAACTCGCCGGCTGCACCAAAGCGGTCTTGCTCATTCTGATAGTTGTAATTTGCCGGATAGTTTTGAATAGTCTGGCCGGTAAACAGGGCCTCTGGTAGCCCATACCAATGCTCCATCGAGCCTAAACCCATCCGGGCGCTGTCCAGTACATTGGTACGCGCCACATTCAGCTGGGCGTGGTGCATCATGGTACCCAGTTGTTGTTTGTTTGCTTCATCCAGCGCGGCAGCAATAATACCCGGGGTGGCACCAAAAAATTTAATACCGGCCGCACCGGCCTTTTTAATATCGCGCACCCATTTGCGGGCCTGCTCCGGATTAAACGCCGCCTGCGCCAGCCCCTGGCCAAAACCAACGTAAGGTACTATTCGTGGCGCCACTATCCGGTTTTCAGCTGCTGCTTTAACATGCTTTAAAGTCCAGGCCAGGCCGTTAAAACTGCCAGGCTCCCGCACCGTGGTAATACCATGGGCCAACCAGAGTTTAAATACGTATTCCGCCGGGATACCGTTAGCTGAACCGCCAATATGGCCATGCATATCGACAAAGCCAGGCAGAATATACATGCCGCTGATATCCATCTCGGTGTCACCATCTTTTGCTACCGGCCGACCATCGGCAAGCACGGGTACATCGGGGTAGCCCACTACCACTACCTGACTGATCCGGTCTTTTTCAATGACAATATCCACCGGGCCAATAGCCGGTGCGCCTTCACCGCTAATTAAAGTGCCGCCGCGCAGAATTAACCGCTTATACGGGCCGTCACCTTCACCTTGGTTGCGCTCAGGCGCAGAGGGGGTACGTTCAATATCATTGGCTAATATTGGCAAACAAGTGGTGCTAATAAACAGCATTAAGGTGCTAAGCAGCAAGCGCATGGCAAGTCCTTTAAGATTATACAGGGAAAGCATACGAACCAGTGTGCCAAGGCATAAGCCTCAGCGCCAGTGCAACGCGGTAAACTGCCTCAACTAAAGCGTGAACAGTAAATATCAGCTAGTCCTTCAACAAAGGCCACTTCATCTTCCGTCCAGCGTTTGATCACAGCTGTTTGCTCACAGCAAATAATGCCGCTGAGTTTATCGCCATGAAAAATAGGCACGTCCAGTAAAGATTTGATATCAAAAGGTTTTAGAAATAAATCAGCCAAATCCCGGGTTGCCGGGTCACTCTGTGCATCACTTGCCCTTATTACCTTTTTCTTATCAAGTGCTGCAAAGTAGCCAGGAAAGCTCCAGCGATCTATCAGCAGAGCCTCTTTGCTCATGCCGCTGTCTTTATCCAGCAGCAACTCACATCGAAGTAAGTCTTCGTCAGTATATTGCCATAGTCCCACCTGTTGAATCTTCAGACCATTAAGACAGCATGTTAAGATCTGCTGCCTCGCCTCGCTGTCTGAAATATCCCTATTTTGTAGAGCACTGCGAAGTTGCTCAAGCTCGGCTGACAGATATGGTTCCATAAATACAATATTCTCCGGGGTGCTAAGGTAAACCAAAGTTGCAGCATTAAAAATGGATGGTTTCAGCGAAATTTGCAACCTCAGATATAAAAACGCCAGTAAGTTTTTTAGGTTTTAAATCCGGTATTTATTTTAGTTTGTGGCAAGTGCTGTTGTAGCCACTGTAAAAAAGGCTGATATTGGTCCATAGGAAACTTGTAACGTACAAAAAGACTATTATTCAGCCTGAAATCTATATAAGCCAGTTGGTCCTGCTGGTACAGACTGAGTTGTTTTATATCGCTGATTCTGGCTCTCTCCATCGCCACTTGCAGCCAGGTTCCATCACTGGAGAACAGTTTCTGAATATCTTTGCTAAAGACGAATTCGCCCTTATTTGCCGGAGTTAAACTCATTGTTATTACTATGTCGGCAATCAGCAGTATCAGTACCGCGCCGGCGGTATACCAGTTGAACCACCAAAGCAGAAGCATTAACACCAGCAGCACTATGGCTTTTACCGGCACTGAGTCTTTAATTAAAGGCCATAACATAACACGCTACTCCATAGCATTAACTCACACAGCGACGGTATAAAACCGAGGTTTTTAAGTCAAGCGGCGCTTTGCAAGCGATTGTAACAAAGGGTGAAAGGCTGCTGGACGCTGGCGCATTATTTGAGATAAACACAGATGAATAAAAAAATTTTAGACATGGTGCAGGGAACCGCGCAGGATTTTTACAATGCCGGGGTAATGCATGATACGACACTGCGGGAGCAGGGACAAAAAAAGCCAAATGGCCCTTCGTTAAAGTTGCTTAATCTGGTGGCTAAAAAGGGCTTAAAGATACTGGCATAATCGATATTACCCACTAACCTTTTTCACCACATACCGATATGGCAGCTCAGTAGTATCGCTGGCCAGTAACTCATGGTCCATAAAGCGGCAGAATGCCGGGATATCGCGGGTGGTTGCCGGGTCGTCGGCGATAATTAATAAAGTGTCACCGACCTGCATTTTGCGAATGGTTAAGCGGATCATCATCACCGGCTCGGGGCAGCGCATGCCTAAGGCGTCCAGGGTTTGGGTGGCGCTGTTAAAAAGCGGGTTCATTACTACTCCGATAATCTTAATCTTCTTCAAAAGCTTAGTTTACTGGCTTACGCAAGTTGCACTAATCAGGCAACGGCTGTAGGTTGCAACACCCACTGTGCTCGCCACAGCAACTACTCCGGGCTTCCTGCCCTACGCTGCGCCAGCTAAAGCTGTTCAAATTCGTTCCTGACGAATTTGTCGCTCGGGCTGGCGCCCTCACTCAGACACTCTGTGTCTGCGCAAGTGGGGTTCCAACCATCGCCTTGGTTTAGCGACACCTTCTGTTCACTAAAACGAAAAAAGGGCCGTAAAAACGGCCCTTATTCTATGCGATTGCGCTGGTCGCTACCAGCCTGTTGCTAACAGCTTATGGCCGCTCAAAAACAGTCGCGATGCCCTGGCCTAAACCAATACACATGGTAGCCAGGCCAAACTTGCCGCCTTTATCTTCCATTACATTGATTAAAGTGGTGCTGATCCGCGACCCTGAGCAGCCGAGCGGGTGACCAAGTGCTATGGCGCCGCCATTCAGGTTTACTTTCTGATCTTTGACTTCCATTAAGCCTAAATCTTTCATTACCGGTAGCGCCTGCGCCGCGAATGCTTCGTTTAGCTCAGCGTAGTCGATATCGTTAATGGAGATGCCAGCCATTTTCAGGGCTTTTTTCGAGGCCGGTACCGGGCCGTAACCCATAATAGACGGGTCGCAACCAGCTACACCCATCCCCCGCACATAAGCACGGATAGGTAAGCCCAACTCTTTCGCTTTCTCTTCACTCATTACCAGCATGCCCGAGGCCCCGTCTGATAACGCCGACGAGGTTCCGGCTGTTACGGTGCCGTTCGCCGGGTCGAATACCGGCCGTAACTGGCCCAATGCTTCTACTGTGGTTTCCGGGCGAATAACTTCATCGTAATCCATCAACTTTAACACGCCATCTGCGTCGTGGCCTTCGGTGGGGATAATTTCATTTTTAAAGCGGCCTTGCTCGCTGGCCTCTTGCGCTAAGCGATGTGAACGGGCACCGAATTCGTCTTGCTGCTCGCGGCTGATACCGTGCATTTTACCCAGTAACTCAGCAGTTAAGCCCATCATGCCGGCGGCTTTGGCGATAGTGGTGGATAAGCCAGGGTGAAAATCGACACCGTGGTTCATTGGTACATGGCCCATATGCTCGACACCACCAATGAGATACACCTCACCCATACCGGTTTGAATAGCCCGAACCGCGTCATGCAGTGCCTGCATTGACGAGCCGCATAAGCGGTTAACGGTAACAGCGGGCACCGAATGCGGAATACCGGCTAACAACGAGGCGTTGCGCGCTACGTTAAAGCCTTGCTCCAGGGTTTGCTGCACGCAGCCCCAGATAATATCGTCGATATCACTCGGCTTTAACGCCGGGTTGCGTTCCAGCAATGATGCCATTACGTGGGCCGATAGCTGCTCAGCACGAACATTACGGTACATACCATTTTTTGAGCGCCCCATCGGGGTGCGGATACAATCTACTATTACAGCGTTTTTCATTATTCTGCTCCTGCGCTTAAACCGGGAAGAAACGCTGGCCGTTATCGGCCATGGCGCGGGTTTTATCTGTAACCTGATAAATTTCGCCTAAGTGAGCGTATTTATCGGCCAGGGCAACAAAGTTGGTTAAACCTATGGTGTCGACATAACGCAGCGGGCCGCCACGGAACGGCGGGAAGCCCAGGCCAAATATCAGGCCCATATCGGCTTCGGCTGCGGTTTGTACTATGCCTTCTTCTAAACAACGAATGGTTTCGTTAATCATCGGCACCATTACCCGGGCAATAATCTCATCCGGGCTGAATTCCTGCTTATCGGCGGCAATGCCGGCCAGTATTGCAACACTTTGCGGGTCGATATCTTTTTTCGGCTTGCCTCTGGCATCTTTGCTATAGGCATAGAAACCCAGGCCATTTTTCTGACCATAGCGCTCGCTTTTATACATCGCTGCAACCGGATCGTTGTCCAGTTTCGCCATCCGGCTCGGGAAGCCATCTGCCATTACGTCGGTGCAATGGAAGGCGGTATCCAGGCCAACGACATCGAGCAGATAGGCCGGGCCCATCGGCCAGCCAAATTGCTTCTCCATTACCTTATCTATCTGGGCAAAGTCGGCGCCGTCCAGTACCAGTTTGCTGAAACCGGCAAAATACGGAAACAGTACCCGGTTAACAAAGAAACCCGGGCAGTCGTTGACCACGATAGGTGATTTACCCATTTTCGCAGCGTATGCCACTACCGCAGCCACGGTTTCATCGCTGGTGTGCTCGCCGCGAATAACTTCCACTAACGGCATCCGGTGAACCGGGTTAAAGAAGTGCATACCGCAGAAGTTTTGCGGCCGGCTCAGGTTTTTCGCTAAGGCATTGATGGAAATTGTTGAGGTGTTCGAGGTTAATATCGCGTCATCACTAATTAAACCTTCCACTTCTTTTAGTACTGCACCTTTAATTTTCGGGTTCTCTACTACCGCTTCCACCACGATATCAACGTCTTTTACCAGTTCGTTGCTAAGGGTAGGGGTAATACTGGCAATCACTTTAGCCATACCGGCCACATCAAGTTTTTTGCGCTCAACTTGTTTACTTAATAATTTAGTAGCTTCGCCCATGCCCAGTGCCAGCGCTTTATCGGCGATGTCTTTCATTACTACCGGTACACCTTTTAACGCTGACTGATAGGCAATGCCGCCGCCCATAATGCCGGCACCCAATACGGCAGCTTTTTTAACTGCCTTAGTGGCAACTTTGCCGGCTTTTTTCGCTTTGCTCTTAATTAACTGGTCATTTAAAAACAAACCAACCTGGGCGGTAGCCGCATCGGTTTTCGCCAGTTTGGCAAAACCGGCATTTTCCAGTGCCATGGCGCCGGCGCGGTCTAAGGTGGCGGCCGCTTCAATAGTTTGTACCGCTGCCATTGGTGCCGGGTAATGCTTACCAGCGGTGGCAAATACCATACCCTTGGCCGTGCTGAAGCTCATTGTGGCTTCGGTTTTATTCAGTTTTAATGGTTGCAACTTAACTGCACGTTTTTTCTGCCAGTTCAGACTACCGGCAATGGCATCTTCTAATACGCTAAGTGCTGCTGATTCCAGTTTTTCCGGTGCCACTACCGCATCAATTAAGCCGGCTTTCTGGGCCTGCTCGGCGCTGTGGTCTTTACCAGTGGTGATCCACTCCATCGCGTTATCGGCACCAATGATCCGTGGCAAACGCACTGTGCCACCAAAACCTGGCATTAAACCCAACTTTACTTCAGGCAGGCCAATCCGGGTGCTGGTATCAGCGACCCGGTAGTCACAGGCTAATGTCCACTCGCAACCACCACCTAAGGCGAAACCTTTTATGGCTACCACGGTCGGAACCTGCAGGTCTTCACATAAATCGAAAATATCAGAGGCTTGCTTGATCCACGGTACCAGTTCTGCTTCCGGACGCTGGAAAGTACTTAAGAATTCAGTGATATCCGCGCCAACAATAAAGGTGTCTTTGCCACTGGTAAAGATCACACCTTTCAGGTTACTGTCAGCGTGCAGCTTGTCTAAAGCTGTCTTACAATCAGTCAGGGTCTGTTGATCAAATTTATTGACAGAGCCTGCGGCAGCAAAGGTAAACCGGGCGATACCAGGTTTAATATATTCAACACTGATAGTGTCACTCTGGTAGATCATAAATATGCTCCTTGGTCGCGTTATAGGGTGATTGTCGCAACTGGTACGATGAGGTTAACAGGTTCAGTGTGTCGTGCTTTACTAAAAATTTCAACCGTTATTTAAACAGGTGTTTGAAAAAGGCAGCCAAACCCAGCTAAACGTTGCCATTAGGTGTGACTAACTATAGTTGCTTTTCTATTTTTCGCTGGAGTCAGAGGTAAGTCGTGATAACTTTTCGTTCATTAGTCGCCGCCACAGTGTTAACTACAACGGTGGTGTCCTGCGTATTTGCAGCCCGGGCGGCTGATCAGGATAAATTACAACAGCAACGGCAGCGTTTTGTCGCGCTGGAACATAGCATCGACAACGTTAGCCGCAAGCAGGCTGAAAGTTGGTTTGCCGAGTTGGAAGGCTATCCGTTGCAGCCCTATTTACGCCTGAAACGGCTACAAAAGTTTTTAAACGCTCACGATGCAATAGAAGAATTTCTGACGCAATACCAGGGCACGCCAATGGATTGGCCGTTACGTAAGCCCTGGCTGCTGCGCCTGGCTGAGCAGCAACAAGCTGAACGCTTTCTGGCGAATTTTCCCGGCTCGTCAGATGCTGAGCTAACGTGTCTGGCATTGCGTTTTCAGTTATCAACCAAAGCCTTGCCTGAGGCAGAAATATGGCAGCAAACGGAGCAAATCTGGACTGAAGGTAAATCGCAGCCACGCGCCTGTGACCCGTTATTTACTGCCTGGCGCAACAGTAAACCGTTGCAAAGTGAAACAGTGCATCGTCGGCTGCAACTGGCCGCAGAAGGCGGCCAGGCCCAGCTTATACCCTATTTAAAAACCTTGTTACCAGCTAATGAGCAGTATATCGCAGATTTATGGCAGCAAACCCGGCGTAATCCGGCGGTGATCGCCAGGGCAAAGTTTTTCCCAGGCAAACATATAATAGAACGCGATGTGCTGGCCTATGGCTTAAAGCGCTTAGTCTGGCGCTCACCCGATCAGGCACTGGCCACCTGGCAACGTCATGTAAATGACCCTTATTTCAGTAAGGCGCAGCGCTTGGATGTGCAGCGTCAGTTTGCCATAGCACTGGCCAGTAAGGGTGACAGCCGGGCTGAAAACTGGCTGACAACCTTACCCGCAGAGTTGTTTGACGTGAATCTGGCGCAATGGCAGGTTGCTCATGCGCTGCGCGAGCTGGACTGGCCTAAAGTGCAACAGGTGGTAGAGCAGCTACCCGCCGAGCTGCAGGGCGATATTAACTGGCGTTACTGGCGGGCCAGGGCACTGGAAGAGCAGGGTGAAGCCGGGCTGGCCAAGGCGGAATTTACGGCTATTGCCGGCCAGCGTCACTACTATGGTTTTATGGCTGCCGCCAGAATTGGCTTGCCCCCAAGCCTGGCGCATAACCCGGTAAAGGTAAGCGATGAAGAAATCGCGTTGTTACAACAGCACCCCGCGGTGCAACGCGCCCAGCAGTTTCTGGCGCTGGGCCGGCTGACAGAAGCACGCCGTGAATGGAATCATTTACAGGATACCTCAGACGAGCAGCAGAAAATTACCTCGGCCAAGCTGGCCAGTCAGCTACAGTGGTATGAGCGGGCGATCTTTTCGCTGGCCGATGTCGGTTACTGGGATGATGTCGAGCTACGCTTTCCGCTGGCCTATCAGCAGGAAATGCAGCTATCTGCCGATAAGTATAATATCGACTCGGCTTGGAGCATGGCGATTGCCAGACGTGAAAGCTCCTTTATGGCCGATGCAAACTCGCCGGTGGGTGCACGTGGGCTAATGCAGATAATGCCCGGTACGGCCAACGAAATTGCGAAAAAGCAGGTGCAAATTCGCCAGCTATACAACCCGGTCACCAATATTGATTACGGTACCGATTATCTTAATTATTTAAAAAGGCGTAACGACGGCAACCTGTTAAAAGCGACCGCGGCTTACAATGCTGGCTATAGCCGGGTAAGGCAGTGGATCCCGCGGGATTATGCATTGCCGGCAGATGTTTGGGTAGAAACCATTCCGTACCGGGAAACCCGCGAGTATGTTAAAGCCGTAATGGCCTACTACCAGATTTACAATATCCGGATGAATGTCACTCAGGATGTTTTTAAACCGCTGGTGGCTATGAAGATTGGGGTGATAGTGGAATAGTGCTATTATTGCGCTCATCAGCCCACTCAACTAAAAAAAGGTAGCTATGAACTCAGGTTATCAGACGTTATATCAGGCTCATATCGCCCAGTTACAGCAGCGTACCCAGCAGGTGCTGGCGCGAGAAAATCTGGATGGTTTAGTTATTCATTCCGGCCAGGCCAAGCGTAAATTTCTGGATGATATGGATTACCCTTTCAAAGCGAATCCGCATTTTAAAGCCTGGTTACCAGTCATTGATAATCCGCATTGCTGGTTGTTGCTGGATGGGGTGAATAAACCCAAGCTTATTTTTTACCGGCCAAAAGACTTCTGGCATAAGGTGCCTGATGAACCTGCTGATTTCTGGGCAGAATATTTCGATATTCAGCTGTTAGATAAAGCCAATAAAGTTGAAACCCTGTTGCCTTACGATAAAGCGCGGCTGGCTTATATTGGTGAGTACCTGGAAGTGGCGCGGGCATTGGGTTTTACCGAGATTAACCCTGAACCGGTATTAAGCTACTTACATTATTATCGTGCCTATAAAACCGGCTATGAGTTGGCTTGCTTACGCCAGGCTAACAAAATGGCAGTAGCAGGTCATCGGGCTGCCAAAGCTGCGTTTTATGCTGGTGGCAGTGAGTTTGACATCCAGCTGGCCTATCTGGCTGCTGTTGGTCAGACAGAAAACGAAGTGCCTTATGGCAATATTGTTGGCCTGAACCAAAACGCTGCTATTTTGCATTACACCGCATTAGAACGGAAAAAGCCGGCGCAGCACCACTCGTTTTTAATTGATGCCGGCGCCGAGTTTAACGGTTATGCCGCCGATATTACCCGTACATACAGCTTTAACACTAATGATGAGTTCAGCGAGCTGATAGCGGCGGTAAACCAGTTAGAATTAAAACTGGTTGATGGTTTAAAACCCGGTATAAATTACGTCGATTTACACCTGCAATGCCATCAGGGTATCGCCCAGATCCTGCACGACTTTGACTTTGTCCGGCTGGACCCTGCAACCATAGTTGAGCGTGAAATCAGCCGTACCTTTTTTCCCCATGGCCTGGGCCATCATTTGGGGTTACAGGTGCATGACGTCGGTGGCTTTATGCTGGATGAGCGTGGCACCCATATTGCTCCGCCAGATAGCCACCCGTTTTTACGCTGCACCCGGCTGATTGAGCCAGATATGGTGTTTACCATTGAGCCGGGTTTGTATTTTATTGACAGCCTGCTGGCGGATTTAAAGCAAACAGATGCCGCTGCCAGCCTGAACTGGGATAAAATAGCGGCGTTTCGCCAATTTGGTGGCATTCGGATCGAGGACGATATTATTGTCCATCGGGATCGTAATGAAAACATGACCCGGGATTTGCAGCTCGCCTGACAGGGCGTTAAGGGACGCTATGCAATATCGCTCTATCATCCGGATCCTGGGGCTGCTGATCGCGATTTTCAGTATCACCATGATCCCGCCGGCACTGGTTGCTTTTGGCTATAAAGACGGTGCAGGTGTACCTTTTATCCTGTCGTTTTTATTGTGTCTGGCAATGGGCTTTGCCATTTGGTATCCCAATCGTAGCCACCGTTCTGAGTTAAAAGTACGGGACGGTTTCTTAATCGTGGTGTTGTTCTGGACGGTGCTGGGAGCGGTTGGCGCTATTCCACTATTACTAACCAGCAATCCCGATATGGGGCTGGCCGATGCCTTCTTCGAGGCTTTCTCGGGCCTTACTACCACCGGTGCCACCGTATTAACCGGTATTGAAACCCTGCCCAAAGCTATTCTGTATTATCGCCAGCAGCTGCAATGGCTGGGCGGAATGGGGATAATTGTACTAGCGGTAGCCATTTTGCCCCTGTTAGGGGTGGGTGGTATGCAGCTGTACCGGGCAGAAACGCCGGGGCCGGTTAAAGATAATAAAATGACCCCGCGGATTGCCGACACTGCCAAGCATTTATGGTACATCTATCTGGCGATAACCATTGCCTGCGCCCTGGCATTTCATCTGGCAGGTATGTCAGTGTTTGATGCTATTTGTCATGCATTTTCCACGGTAGCCATTGGTGGCTTTTCAACCTATGACGCCAGTATGGGGTACTTTAACAGTGCCACCATCAATATGATTTGCGTCATCTTTTTACTGATAAGTGCGGTTAATTTTCCGCTGCACTTTGCCGCTATCCGCGGTAAAAGCGTGTCGACTTATTTCAGGGACCCCGAGTTTAAAGTGTTTTTAGGTATTCAGGCCAGCCTGGTGCTTATCTGTTTTCTGGTGCTGTTAAACACCAATGTGTATGAGACTAGTGGCGAAGCGCTGAACCATGCTGCTTTTCAGGCAGTGTCGATATCAACTACAGCCGGCTTTACCACTGATGGTTTTTCTACCTGGCCATTGTTTTTACCCATCCTGTTAATTTTTTCCAGTTTTATTGGTGGCTGTGCCGGTTCTACCGGCGGTGGCATGAAAGTGGTAAGGGTATTACTACTATTTTTGCAGGGCCGGCGCGAGCTGAACCGGTTGGTGCATCCGCGGGCGGTATATGCCATTAAACTGGGGCGCCGGCCGGTAGAAGACCGGATTGTTGAAGCAGTATGGGGCTTTTTTGCCGCTTATGCTGTGGTGTTTGTAGTTATTATGTTGTCACTCATATTAACAGGCATGGACAATATCAGCGCTTTTACGGCCACCGCAGCCTGTTTAAATAACCTTGGCCCGGGGCTGGGAGAAGTTGCCGCTCATTTTGGCTCTATCCCTGACGCCGCCAAATGGCTGCTGATTGTTGCAATGGTATTTGGCCGGCTGGAAATTTTTACCCTGCTGGTATTATTTACCCCGGCATTCTGGCGGGACTAGCCCTGGCTTTGGCCATGGCTAGTCGCTTGCTGCACCAGAGTCAGATAAAAATGGCGCTTACCTGAAACAGTTTTTCCACTTCGACAATATGCTTTTTGTTTACCATAAACAGAATCACGTGGTCATCTGTTTCAATAACAGTCGTGTCATGGGCAATTAACACTTCGTCACCGCGTACTATGGCACCAATGGTGGTGCCGGGTGGCAGTTTCAGGTTGCCAATGGTTTTGCCAGCTACCTTGCTGGTGCTGCTGTCACCACGTACTACCGCTTCTATTGCTTCAGCAGCGCCACGGCGTAACGAGTAAACGTTAACGATGTCGCCGCGGCGAATATGGGTAAGCAATGCCGATATGGTTGCTTGCTGCGGTGATACTGCGATATCAATTTCACCGCCTTGCAACAGATCGACATAGGCGCCGCGTTTAATCAGGACCATGGTTTTCTGGGCGCCCATCCTTTTGGCCAGCATCGCCGACATGATATTGGCTTCATCATCATTGGTAACAGCAATGAACACATCAACCTGCTCAACACTTTCTTCTTCCAGCAGCTCCGGATCAGAGATATCGCCAACATACACCAGAGTGCTGTCCAGACTGGAGGCCAGAAACTCGGCCCGCTCTTTACTGCGTTCTATCAGTTTTACACTGTGGGTTTTTTCCAGTGCCCTGGCTAAACCAAAGCCAACGTTACCACCACCGGCGATCATTATCCGCCGGTAACTGCGCTCCAGTTTTTGCAGCTCGCTCATTACCGCTCGGATATGTTTAGTCGCGGCAACAAAAAAAACTTCATCGTCTGCTTCAATAATGGTAGTACCCAGGGGTTTTATGGCATTACCACGACGGTAAATTGCCGCGACCCGGGTTTCAATATTGGGCATATGTTCTTTTAATGCTGATAAAGCATGGCCGACCAGCAAACCGCCGTAATAAGCTCTGACAGCAACCAGACTTACTTTGCCTTCGGCAAATTCAACTACCTGCAGCGCACCCGGATAGTCTATTAAACGGCGGATATAGTTGGTTACCAGCGCTTCCGGGGCGATAAAATGGTCGACCGGCATATCATCTTTGTTAAACAGCTCATCGCGATACTTCAGATACTGGTTGGTGCGGATGCGGGCTATTTTCAGCGGGGTATTAAAAATACTGTAGGCAACCTGACAGGCAACAATATTGACTTCATCACTGTTTGTTACCGCTACTATCATATCGGCATCTTCTGCCCCGGCTTTTTTAAGTACATCAGGGTGAGAGCCATGGCCATGCACCACCTGTAAATCGAATCTGTCCTGCAGATTACGTAATTTATCCAGATTAGTATCAACCAGGGTAATGTCGTTTTGCTCACCAACCAGGTTTTCAGCTAAGGTGGCGCCTACCTGGCCTGAGCCTAAAATTATAATCTTCATCCGGCGTGGTTATCCTGTGGCGCTTTTTGCAGCAGCGCATAATAAAAGCCATCACGGTTCAGCTGGCCTGGGAACAGTTGCCAGCCCGGCTGGCCGGCAGTTGTAATCTCGTCGTTGTCTTGCGGTCCAATAGGGAGCAAGCGGGCATCGGTATTATTACTGAGAAAAAGGGTTATTTGCTGATGGTTTTCGGCCGGTAGCACACTGCAGGTAGCGTAGAGCAACTTGCCACCCGGCGCCAGCAGGGCCCAGCATTGTTGTAAAATTTGCTGTTGCAGCTGCACCAGCGGCGCGATATCACTTTTTTTTCGAAGCCAGCGAATATCTGGGTGGCGACGAATAACCCCGGTGGCTGAGCAGGGGACATCCAGCAATATTTTGTCAAACAACCGGCCATCCCACCAGCTATCAGGGTTGGCCGCATCGGCTGCTAACACTTCAGCATCCAGGCCAAGCCGTTGCAGGTTTTCCCGCACCCGAACTAAACGGCCAGGGTCTTTATCCAGCGCGGTAAGCTTAGCGTTGGGAGCCAGCTCCAGCAGGTGGCAGGTTTTACCACCAGGGGCACAACAAGCATCGAGAATATGCCGCTCATTTTCCGGCGCCAATAGCCACGCAGCATATTGGGCCGCGGCATCCTGCACTGAAAACCAGCCCTGCTGATAACCCGGCAATTCAGTAACATCTGTCGGGGTATTCAGCAACAGAGCCGTTGGCAAGGCTGCAATCGGTTGACTGTATCCAATGTCTTCAGCAGCTAATGCAGTGCAGAATTCCTCTGTACTAATTTGCCGGGTATTAACCCGCAACCACAATGGTGCTTTAAGTTGATTAGCGTCGAGGATGCTTTGCCAGTCATCAGGATATGCTGTTTGCAGGCTGCTGATTAACCAACCTGGATGGTTGAACTGCACAGCCTGGCTGGCCTGGCTGAAATTGAACAACTGTGGCTGGCGCTGTACATTACGTAACACACCATTAATTAACTTAGTCAGTGACTGGCCTTTTAACTCGCGGGCGGCATCCACTGTAGCGTTAATGGCTGCATGGTCTGGTACCCGCATAAAATGCAGCTGGTAAATGCCAACATAAATCAGAAACTGCAACACCCGGAAGTTTTTAACCAGCGGCTTTTGCATCAGCCGGGCACAGACATGTTCCAGCTGTGGCAGGGTGCGCATCACTCCAAAGCAGATTTCCTGCAACAAGGCTTTATCCAGCGGATTAGTGATTTGCTGCTGGGCTTTGGGTAACACATCAGACAACGAGCGGCCCTGGTCAATTACCTGATAACAGCACTGGGCAGCTAAGGCCCGGCAATCACGGCTCATGTGTTAGCCAATACTGGTGTTGCCGGTAGCTTAGTACCAACTTTAAACCAGTCAGCCCGGCCATTCAGGAAATCTGCAACCGCCATTGGTTTCTTGCCAGGTGGTTGCAGCGTAGTAAGTACTAACACACCACTGGTGCAGGCTATCTCAATGCCTTTTTTACTGGCAGCTAATATCTGGCCGGCGGGCGCCTGATGCTCAGTGTTTTGCCAGCTGGCCTGCCAGATTTTTACCGTGCCCTGAGTTAATTGCAGATAGCTGGCTGGCCACGGATTAAAGGCCCGGATTTCCCTGCTCAGGGCTTCAGCACTTTTGCTAAAATCGAGCAGACCTTCTTCCTTATGTAGCTTTTCGGCATAACAGGCGAGGCTGTTATCCTGCGGTTCAGCACTGACTTGCAGGGCCGGCAACTGCGCCAATGCATTTATTAAAGCCTGAGGACCCAGCTCTGCCAGCCGGTCATAAAGGCTGGCGCTGGTATCTGTGGGGGCAATTTCGCAGCTGACTTTGCTTAGCATAGCGCCGGTATCCAGTCCTTCGTCCATTTGCATAATGGTAACACCGGTTTGCTGATCACCAGCCCAGATGGCCCGTTGAATGGGGGCAGCGCCGCGCCAGCGCGGCAGTAAGGAACCATGCACGTTAATACAGCCTAACCGCGGGCTTTGCAGCACGGCCACAGGCAATATCAGGCCGTAGGCTACCGCTACCATTACATCAGCATTTAGCGCAGCGAGCTCGGCCTGAGCTTCGGCTTTTTTCAACGATTTGGGCTGATAAACCGGTAACTGATGTTGTTCAGCCAACTGTTTTACCGCACTGGGTTGTAGCTTCTGGCCACGACCTGCCGGGCGATCTGGCTGGCTATATACCGCAATAACCTGATGGGGGCTGGCAATTAAAGCCTGTAAATGACGGGCGGCAAAATCGGGGGTGCCGGCAAATATAATACGTAAAGGCTGAGTCACTGTGAGTCCTGTATTACAGCGCGTGGCGCTGGGCCATTTTGGCTTCTTTTTCCATTTTCTTGCGAATGCGCTCTCGTTTTAATGGTGACAAATAATCAATGAACAACTTACCCACCAAGTGATCCAGTTCATGTTGCAGACAAATAGCCAGCAAGCCATCTGCCGCCAGTTCAAATGGCTCACCGTTACGATCAAGCGCCTTCACTTTAACTGTGGCGGCCCGCTCTACCGAGGCATAGTTTTGCGGCACTGACAAACAGCCTTCTTCATAGCTGGTGATGCCGTCACGCTCAACAATTTCCGGGTTAATCAGCACCAGCGGTTCATCGCGATGTTCAGACAAGTCTATTACCACTACCCGCAGGTGTACATCTACCTGGGTAGCCGCCAGACCAATACCATCTTCATCATACATAGTTTCAAGCATGTCACTAACTAACTGCTTGATTTGCTGAGTTACTTCAGTAACCGGTTTCGCTACAGTACGTAACCGATCGTCAGGAAAATGTAATACTTTTAAAACTGCCATAATACCTACAAAAATATGCTTTATTTCAAAGGTTGTGATATGTTTTAATTTTAGCCATTAATCCGCTGTATTAACAGCATAGTGTGCAATAATTACAACAAGAATAAGTTCAAGGAAGCAGGCATGCTGAAAAAAATTGCAATATCTGTAATCGCACTGTTTTGTTGGTTGTCGTTCAGCCTGCAAGCTGACGTACTGCAAATAAGAGAGGATGCACCCGCTTCCTATGTGGTGAAGAAAGGTGACACGCTGTGGGATATCTCAGCACTGTATCTTAATGAACCCTGGTTATGGCCACAATTGTGGCAGATGAATCCACAAGTAGATAACCCGCATTTAATTTACCCCGGCGATGTGCTGACCCTGACTTATGACAGCATGGGGCGGCCACGTTTGTCGGTAAACGATAATGTGAAACGCTTGTCGCCGGAAGTGCGTAAAACCATGAAGGGCGATGGTGCTATTACCACCTTACCGCTGAGTATGATCCGGCCTTTCCTGACTTACGAACAAGCGCTGAGCGAAGAACAAATTGCGGCTATGCCTTATATTCTTGGCACCAATACTGCGACCAAGATGGCAGCAGAGACTCATACCGTCTATGTGAAAGGTGTATTGCAACCAGGCACGTCCTATGGCGTTTACCGCAAAGGTAAGCCATATGTTGACCCGGATTCAGGTTCAGTTTTAGGCTATGAAACAAGCTTAATTGCTACTGCCCGCGCTTTTCGCCCGGGTCGCGAGGCCACTGAAGACAGTCCGCTTGAAGCAGCTTCAATGCACGTGCTGAGTGTAAAGCGCGAGATTAAACAGGGTGATAAAGTTATGCCAGCGCTGGAAGGACAGTCTTTACCGGCGTTTTTCCTGATTAGCAAACCAGACTTTGCAGTAGACGGCACTATTATTGATACCACATCTCAGTTAAGAGAATTCTCAAAAATGGATATCGTGGTGCTTAACCGTGGGTTAATTAACGATATGCAAGCGGGCCAGATGCTGGGGATTTATCGTCAGTCACCATCGGTTATTGATGGTGAGGATGGCCCGGTATATGTAGAAGATGCAAGTAAATTACAAAAGATGTTTCGTAATTTTGGTGATAACAGCATCAGCATGCCACGGGAGAAAGTGGGTGAGTTAATGGTGTTTAAAGTAGCAGAGCGGGTAAGTTTCGCCATTGTTACCAGTACCCGTCGTCCAATCCGGGTTGGAGATGCTATCTCGAACCTTTAATTAATTTGATGGAGCCAGTTTGCCATGGATGATCTCCGCAACTGGCTCGCTTTAGCCTCTGTGCATGGCCTGGATGGTCTGAAGTTCCAACGACTAAGCGAGCATATTCCACTGGCCGAGCTGGTCAGTTTACCTATTAGTACGTTACGCAATATCGGTTTTACGTCGCGTCAGGCCGAATTATTGGCACTCCAAGGTCCGCGGCGTGCTGATCTGGCAATGGAGTGGCTGGCTCAGTCAACTCAGCATCATGTTGTGACATACCACGACCCGCGTTATCCGCCATTACTAAAACAAACCAAACAACCACCACTCTTGCTTTTTGTTAAAGGTCAGGCAGAGCTTCTGCCAAGACAGCAACTGGCAATGGTTGGCACCCGCCAGCCAACACCAACCGGACGTAAAGTTGCCCAGAATTTTGCAGCAGAACTTGTTCAGCAAGGCTATATGGTTACCAGTGGCATGGCACGGGGTATTGATAGTGAGAGCCACAAAGGCGCACTGCAAGGAGGGGGCTTTACTATCGCGGTGCTGGCGCATGGCTTACAGCAAATATACCCGGCGAGCAACAGAGCACTGGCTGAGCAAATAACTGCAAGTGGTGCTTTGGTCACTGAGTTTTTTCCGGATATTGAGGCCAGAGCCGAATTTTTTCCGCAGCGCAATCGGATTGTGGTGGGCTTAAGTTCTGCAACCATAGTAGTGGAAGCGGCTATGAAAAGTGGTTCGCTGATTAGCGCGAATTTAGCGGCGGAATATAATCGTGATCTTTTTGTGGTACCTGGCCCGATATACAGCCGGCAATCTGCAGGTTGTCACTGGTTAATTCAACAAGGTGCTAAACTTGTCACTTGCGTGGCCGATATATTGGAAGAGTGGCAGTTTTTCGCCCAGAATGGCTTAAGTACTTTAGCGTTAGATGAAAAAAAGTCTGCGCCGGACTTGTCTGCGCAGCAGTTGTTGGCTAACGTAGGAGATGACGCTACTGCAATAGATTTAATTGCTGAGCGGTCTAACATGTCAGTGACAGACGTATCAATAACCTTACTGCAGCTGGAAATAGCAGGTGAGGTGGCAGCAGTACCCGGTGGTTACATTAGAGTGAGGAGTGCCTGATAATGTTTGATATCCTCGTTTATCTGTTTGAAAATTATATTCATAATGAATCTGATATATATGTAAACCACGCGGATCTGACCAAAGAGCTCAGCCGTGCCGGCTTTCATGATGACGACATTTTTAAAGCGTTAAAATGGCTCGATAGCTTGTCTGCTTTGCAGGAAAGCCATATTAAGCCCTATCTGACGAAGGTTAACTCAACTGCCGTCCGTATTTATACGGCAGAAGAGCAGCGCAAGCTGGATGTTGCGGACCAGGGATTTCTATTGTTTTTAGAGCAAATTAATGTGCTCGATGCCAATACCCGTGAGATGGTAATTGACCGGGCCATGGACCTTGACAGTGCAGCACTCAGCCTGGAAGATTTAAAATGGGTGGTGCTGATGGTGCTGTTTAATGTACCTGGCCGAGAAAACGCCTACGCCCAAATGGAAGACTTAATTTTTGATGAACCCGACGGGCCGCTGCATTAAGCGGCTGTTGCTGATATGACCGAAGATTCGCCGCTGTTTAAGCTGCCGCAACAGCAGCAGCTTTGCCCGTTATGTCAGAATGCACTACAGATAAAGTCGTCTAAAAACGGCCCCTTTCTGGGCTGTAGTGCCTACCCTGCCTGCAATTATATTAAACCATTGCACCAGCACGACCATGCGATAGTGAAAGTATTGCCGACAGAAATTTGTCCACAGTGTGGTGGCGAACTGGCGGTGAAAAACGGTCGTTACGGCATGTTTATTGGTTGCACTGGTTATCCGGCATGTGACTTTGTGGTTGATCAACATGAAGATAACAAAGACCAGCCGCAGCTAAGCTGCCCAAAATGCAAAAAGGGCTACCTGACCGAGCGAATTAATAAATTTGGCAAGCATTTCTATGGCTGCGATCGTTATCCTCATTGTCGTTTTCTGATAAATGATAAGCCGCAGCAGGGTAATTGCTATTGCTGCAGCTTTCCATTGCTAGTTGCTAAAAAAGACACTTTGTACTGTGCGAAAAAAGGTTGCGGAAAAAAACAGCCGGCCCCTGAGGCCGGCATAGCTTATTAATCGCTGAGTTGCCCAAGCATTTGTTCAAGTTCCGGATAAGCTGCCGCCGGCAGTAAATCGATCAGTTTGGCAAAGCGGGCTTTAAGCTCGGCCAGTGAGTTGGCTGATAAATTGATATGACCCATTTTTCTGCCAGGCCTTTTAGCTTTGCCATACCAGTGGATATGTAGCCCGGCCAGACTGAGTATAGCTGCTGGTGCACTGTCTTCACCCAGGATATTGATCATCAGGGTAGGGCGTAAAAGTTCAGTATTGCCCAGTGGCATGCCGGCTACCGCCCGCAAATGATTTTCGAACTGACAGACATCGGCGCCTTGCTGGGTCCAGTGGCCAGAGTTATGGACCCTCGGTGCGATTTCGTTAACCAGCAAGTTTCCGTTTACTTCAAAAAACTCTATCGCCAGTACGCCAACATAGTTAAGGCCATTAGCAATAGCGGCGAACATCTGTTCGGCCTGTTGCTGAAGTTGCCCGTTAACCGGCCGCGCCAATGATACGCTCAGCACACCATTGACATGATGGTTTTCAGTTAACGGGTATACTTTAACTTCACCGCTGGCTGCTCTTACCCCAACTAATGACAGTTCCCGGTTGAAGCTAATAAACTGCTCGGCAACAATTGCTTGCTTACTATCGGCAGCCAGAAAATCTGCCATCTGCTGCCATACTGCATTTGCCTTAGCAGGTTCCTTTAAGCGCCACTGACCTTTGCCGTCGTAGCCGGCCAATGCACTTTTAAAGATCAGTGGCAAGCCAAGATTGCTAACGGCCTGTTTAAAATCAGCTTCGTTGTTAATGACGCTATAGCTGGCGCTGGCTACCCCACAACGGGCTAGCAGGGCTTTTTCTAACCGACGATCGCCACCGGCTTGAATGGCGTCACTGCCGGGCAGAAACTTACCGCTTTGCTGGCACTGCTCAAGTATCGGTAAGGGAATATGTTCAAATTCTGCAGTTATTACGTCAGCATCTGCAATCGCATTTGCCAGGCCGCTCCCCAGTTGCTGCTGGGTTAGCGGATGAACAATAGTGTCTGAATTAACATCATAGGCACTGATTGTTATATTAAGGGGCGCCCCGGCCAGTGCCATCATCCGTGCCAGTTGACCTGCGCCTAGTACCAGTATCTTCATAGCGAAACCTTTGCTGGATCTGGCTGGCTTAGTACGGTGTCAGTTTGCGCCTGACGGAAAGCATCAATTTTTGTCATCAACTCTTTGTTGTGGGTTGCCAGAATTTGCGCTGCCAGTAAGCCGGCATTGGCGGCACCGGCTTCGCCAATGGCTAAGGTTCCAACCGCCACACCCTTTGGCATTTGCACTATTGATAACAGAGAGTCGATACCCTTCAGAGCTTTTGATTGCACAGGTACACCTAGCACCGGCAAGCTGGTAAACGCTGCTGCCATGCCCGGCAAATGAGCTGCGCCACCCGCCCCGGCAATAATGACTTTTAAACCGCGACTGGCTGCGCTACTGGCATAGTCAGCCAGCAACTGCGGAGTACGATGGGCAGATACCACGCGGGTTTCATAACTGATGCCAAAGGAATCGAGCATATCAGCCGCCAGTTTCATGGTTGGCCAGTCTGAGGTTGAACCCATTATAATACCCACTTGCATGCCGCTTTCCTTCTGAACTTAATGAACTGAAATGACTAAGGCGCTATTATAGCGGCAACTGAGAGTGATTAAAATTTTTACTGTTAACCGGGGTAAATTGATGAGTGGGTGCACCATAGCGACAGCGGTAGAACTGTTGCAGCAGGGCGAGGTGATTAGCTATCCGACTGAGGCTGTTTATGGCCTGGGTTGTGACCCGGATAACGAAGCCGCCGTGCTAAAGTTAGTGGCAATAAAGCAACGATCGGTAGAGAAGGGCTTGATTCTGGTAGCGGCTACTTACTCCCAGCTATTGCCTTATGTTGATGATAAAGCTATTCCTCTGGAAAAGCGTTACCAGATTATTTCCAGCTGGCCCGGCCATATCAGTTGGGTATTGCCCGCCAGCAAAAACGCTCCTAAATGGATTACCGGCCAGTTTACAAGTATAGCGGTGCGGGTCAGCGCTCATCCTGTGGTGCAGCAGCTGTGCCAGCAATATGGTAAGCCAATCGTTTCAACCAGTGCAAACCTGGCTGGTGAGCCTGCTATCACAGATTATCAGCGGCTCCTGGCTACTTTGGGTTTAAAGGTGGCCGCCATAGTAGAAGGTGCATTGGGCGGCGCAGCTCAGCCCAGTCAAATCCGGGATGCCATCAGCGGCCAGCTAGTAAGGAGTTAATATGGCACAGAGTAACAGCGAGCAGTTGCAACAGGTGCAACAGTTTTTAACGGCACTGCAGGATACGATTTGCAGCGAACTTGAAAAAGCAGATGGCAAAGGCCATTTTATCGAAGATGCCTGGCAGCGACCGGAAGGCGGCGGTGGTCGTAGCAGGGTACTGACTAATGGCGCAGTATTTGAGCAAGCCGGCGTTAATTATTCACACGTTTTTGGCGCGCAAATGCCAGCCTCTGCCACAGCTCACCGGCCAGAGCTGGCTGGCCGCAGCTTCCATGCCTGCGGGGTTTCATTGGTGTTGCATCCGCATAACCCGCATTTACCCACTACCCATGCTAATGTGCGGTTTTTCATTGCTGAAAAAGACGGCGAAGAGCCGGTCTGGTGGTTTGGTGGCGGTTTTGATTTAACCCCGTATTATCCGTACGAAGAGGATGTCGTGCACTGGCATCAAACGGCGAAAGCTGCAGTGGAACCTTTTGGTACCGAGTATTACCCGGCCTATAAAAAATGGTGTGATGACTATTTCTACTTAAAGCACCGTGGCGAAACCCGCGGCGTCGGCGGCTTATTTTTTGATGATCTTAATGCCCTGGGTTTCTCCCAAAGCTTCGGCTTAATGCGTGCAGTGGGAGAGGCGTTTTTACCAGCCTATCTGCCTCTAGTCCAAAAACGCAAAGATACGCATTTTACTGAGCAACAGCGCCAGTTCCAGCTATACCGCCGTGGTCGTTATGTCGAGTTTAACCTGGTATACGACAGAGGTACCTTATTTGGTCTGCAAAGCGGCGGCCGTACTGAATCCATCTTAATGTCGATGCCGCCGCTGGTGCGTTGGCAGTATGGTTATCAACCCGAGCCAGGCAGTGCAGAAGCGATGTTATATCAGCGCTATCTTAAGCCACAGGATTGGTTGAAGCTCAGCAGTTAATTCTGTCACCCGCTAGCGAACACATGGGTTAAATACCGGGATTTTCAGTAGCAGGTAGTTGTTCATGCAAGCAGCTAAAGCTCATGCTTCCATTCAGGTGCTGCTTTTGCTGCACCATCAGCCTTAAGAAAACTTTAGGTCATATCACCCTTCACAAAATAAATGTCACACTTTTCCAGCAAAACCACGTCTTATTATAAAACATTGGAGCAAAAGTGACTTGAAAGGATTTACTGAAAAAGTTGCCCCTGATGTTGTAAAAGATGCGCAACAAGGACAGTTGCTTGCTCTAAAGCAACTCTATCAGGACTATGCAACAGCAGTTTTGCGGCTGGTTAGCGGCATTTTGGGGTCGGTGGAAGAAGGGCGTGATCTCACTCAGGAGATCTTTATCAAAGTCTTCGGAAAACTACCCGAATTACGCCAAATTGATGCTTTTCCCAGTTGGCTAAAGCAACTCAGTGTGAGGATGGCTGTTGATCAACTGAGAAAGCGAGTTAGTTTTGTGCATGAAGCGCTGGAAGAGGTTATTGAATCAGAACCTGACTGGATGCAGGCTACTGACATGCTTTGCCAGTTGGATGATATTGAACGTGTTATGTGCAACTTGTCGGAGGTTGAACGTGCTTTAGTTTGGTTGCATGTAGTAGAAGGTTATACCCATGAAGAGTTAGCGAAAATGTTGGAATGTTCTGAAACTGCCGTTAGACAGAGATATCGGCGGGCAATGGTTAAGCTAAAAAGTAAATTATACAGGCAGGTCAAAGATGAACAGTGAAGACCAATATAAGCAGCAACTGGCGAAAAGATTAGCAGAAGCAAATTGCCCGGTAGCAGATCAAGAGCTATGGCGCACTATTGAAAACCGCATTCTTCAGCGGCAGCAACGAAAAACCTGGTACTGGTATGGCATTGCCGCCAGTTTTTTCGCGGTCACATTTTTGCTCTATGTGCCATTTGGCTCCGAGCCATCGGCTGACAAAATCGTCTCTTCAGCTGAGCTTTATATGTTTGATGTTGCATTGCAACAAGCCTATCTGACGGATCCTAATTCTGTTGAAACGATTCGTTTACTGGAACAAAGGAAATATTTGGAATCACAGCAACCGGGGAGTTATGAGCTATGAACAAATCTTTATTAACACTGTTATTTGTCCAGTCATTGGCATGGGCGTCAGCCACAACTGAAATTGACCATGAAAAGCGAGTGGATGTTCTGCATGAAATCCGCAAAGCGTTGATAACGGCAAACGTTACTGCGCAAGATGCGCCGATCATGATTACAGAGCCTGCCAGAAGTTTTTACCACTTTGGTGCGGTGTTAGACCAGGATTTCAAGGTGGTGGCACTAACCCCGGGTTCCGATGCAGCTAAAGCGGATGTCCGAGTAGGCGACATGATCAAAGCGATTAATCACCAAGAAGTGAATAAAAGCAGTTTGGCAGACATTCTGGCACAAATGAATGATCTGCAAGAAGGCGCGACTCTGGCAATTGAACTACAACGTGACAATAAACTGAAAACCTTGCAAAGCCCGGTAACAAGAAAAACGTTACCTGCCTGGCGTTTGGAGTTAGTAGAAGACTCCGAGCAAACACCTGATACACCTTTAACTATGGGCTGTGGTTTTGTATCAGTATTTTATAATCCGCCAATAAGCATCCACCGTCATCCAGTGATGATTAATGAAATAGAAGATATCGGCTTTAAAGGGAATTTTAGGGAAACACAAAGAGAGCAGGTATTTAGATTACCTGCAGGCGAAGTGGAGATTGTCGTTCAAGAACTGATCAGTTCAGACACTATCAGGCGCAATAGAGGTGATTCACGAATCCGTCAGCATAATTCAATCAAAACCATGACTCTTGTGGTAGAGCCTGACAAAGTTTATCACCTTGCTGCAGAGTATTTTTCTGACCGTCGTGAGCGTAAAGATGCAGATGACTATTGGCAGCCCATTGTGTGGAAAACAACAGAGCGTTCTTGCGAATAGTGATTGCACAGGCCTGTAGCATAGAAACACTATTGATAACGGCCCAGATATGTAAAAACGTTTTTCTGAATAATGATGTTGTTATGTATTAATCATATGGCTCGCCAGTTGGCCTATCGACTGGCGAATGCCATCCCGCAGTAACTTGCTATCTACTACCTCATCCAGCGCTTTATCCATACAATACATCCACTGGTTACGCAGCTTTTCGTCTATCTGAAAAGGCAGGTGACGCGCCCGTAGCCGTGGGTGGCCATATTTTTGTTCAAACAGCGCCGGGCCTCCTAACCAACCTGATAAAAATTCAAAAAACTTCTGACGGATGTTATCAAGCGGCAAGGGATGAATAGCATATAACTCAGCTGCTTGCGGGTCGCTTGCCATGATGTCATAAAAGCGATTGGCTAATTCTCTAACCTTTGGCTCGCCACCCATCAGGGTATAAGGCGTTTGCTCCGGGGTTGGGTGTGGCTTGCTATTTGCGGTGGTTTTATTAACAATCAGCTGTACTAATTTCTTGATGGACATCAGTTGTGGACCGTTATGCTGTATTTGGAAATCCGATAGGCCAGTCAAAGTCACCTTTTATTCATAGCCAGTTTGCTTTGCAATGTAAGCAGCTAATGCAATACGAGGCTATTCTAGCACCGGCAGATGGCTTTGCCGACAGCTGGCGGGACTTTGTTGCCAGCGGCGGTAAGGGCGGTAACGTCACCGTGCCTTTTAAAGAGCAGGCTTATCAGCTGGCAGAGGTGCTATCGGCGCGGGCCCGGCAAGCGGGTGCGGTGAATACGCTTTACGTTAATACTGCCGGTCAGTTATGTGGCGACAACACCGACGGTATTGGCCTGGTGGCTGACTTAAAGCGGTTAGGGGTTAGTTTAGCTGGCTGCACGGTTTTGTTACTGGGCGCCGGCGGCGCAAGTCGAGGTGCTATCGGGCCTTTGCTTGATGCAGGTGTCCGGCAAGTAGTTTTAGCGAATCGGACTGTAAGTAAAGCGCAGACCATAGCCGCTAGTTTTGATAGCCGGTTAGTTGCCTGTGGTTTGACGGACATTCCGGAACAGGCTTATCCACTTATTATTAATGCAACATCATCAGGCTTAACTGGCAGCCGGCCTGAAATAGCTGCGACTTACTTGAAACAATGCCAGCTTGCCTATGACATGGTATATGGTGCACAGCCTACAACCTTTATGCAATGGGCTAAGCAACAGGGCGTGCCTCAGCAGGCCGATGGCTTGGGGATGTTGTTGGCACAGGCCGCGGCTGCCTTTACAATTTGGCGCGGAGTAACCCCGGATATTGAACCGGTAATGGCACTACTTAAAAAGCAGTTGGCGGGATGAATCAGCAACTAGTTTTTAATAATGATTTTCAGTTTGATACAGTGCGTCAGGCTGTGCGGTTTAGCTGTTTGGTAGCAGGTTTAAAAGTAAATTGTTTTATTGCCCTACCTGCCAGCGAAGAACCCGACCAGTTTATAACAAGCATAAAAGCTGACGCCTTTGACTGGGAAGATCGCGCCGAACAGGCTATAGCTGACGGCGCTTATACCAAAGCAGGAGAAATCTGGCTTTAGTTGCTAAGCTAGTTGTTCAACTCTGCCAGATATTCATTCTTCAGGATGACATAATTAGCCGCTGATTCTGCCAGAAAAGCTTTTTCAGCGTCATTTAAGGGCCGTGCCTGTTTTACAGGGCTACCGACATATAGATAACCGCTTTGTAAACGCTTACCCGGTGGCACCAGGCTGCCGGCACCAATAATAACCTCATCTTCAACCACTGCATCGTCCATGACAATGGCACCCATGCCAACCAGAATACGGTTGCCTAAGGTGCAGCCATGCAGCATAACCTTGTGACCGACTGTGACATCTTCACCAATAATCAGGGCACAGCCATTGGGTTTGCCATTGCTGGGCCGGGATAAATGAAGCACTGTGCCATCCTGAATATTAGTGCGGGCACCTATCCGGATATAATTCACATCACCTCGGGCCGCAACTAAAGGCCAGATACTGACATCTTCTGCCAGTTCAATATCACCGACCAGTACGCTGGATTCATCTACGTAAACACCTGCTGCCAGTTTTGGCAGTATTCCTTTATAAGCTCTAATCGACATCTTCATCTCCAAATCGCCGGCAATGCTGAGTTATTATGCAGCAAATGCTGTTAAAAAAACGCGTTTCGTTGAAACTTTATCCGAACGATCGCTAAAAACTAAGTTTTACTGTTTTATCGCTTGCAGTCGCTCTCAAACCGCCTATAATGCGCGCCATACCGAGGGGGGCTGCGCTAAGCAGGCTGCAGGTGAAACAAACCGGATTGCAAAAATCTTTAAAAAAGACCCTTGACAGTCAGGTTTAAATCACTAAAATGGCGCCCTCGCTTCAAGGTGGTAACGAAAGCCCTGAAATGAGAAGTTAGCTAGAAAGAGTCAAACGTCATGAAGTGTTTTGATAAAAAGATAAATCATCACGCTTGACTTAAAATCTGGGAAGTGTAACATACGCCTCCCGCTTCAAAC
>NZ_KB907713.1 GCF_000382165.1 Arsukibacterium perlucidum DSM 18276
CTCATTCGCTATCAAATGGTTCTTATGGCCGCATCATTAGGTAAAGATATCTCGCCAAGCCAGCTAAGCTTCAAGGAGGCTGCCAGTCACATCGTGTTCCAGCTCGCCACATTACCTTATGTGTCACCGGGCCGTATTCCACGAGTGGTAATGGATATTACGGCAATGGCTTCATACTTCCTGCTGCCCGGAAGACGAGAGCGATGTTATCCCCGCTGCGTAAAATCAAGCAAATTGAAGTATCCTGTCAGAAAGAAAAATGCCGGTCAGCTTAACTGACCGGCATTAGCACATCACCGGCTTTTTTGTGAGCCGGAAATGGTTAAAAAGCCTGAATACCGGCAATTTTGGCAGGACCTGGCTCGGGGTGTTTCCCAAAAAGGTACTTTTAAGCGTTTGACTAAACAGCAGCAGGTTATCTGGCTGGACGCGGCCTACTTTCCGGTGCTGGATAGCAAAGGCAAAGTAATAAGGATTATTAAGATTGCTTCTGATGTTACCCGGGACCAGCAGGATTTAATCAACAAAAATGCGCTGTTCGGTGCGCTGCAAAAGTCTTTAGCGGTCATTGAATTTAATGGTAAAGGCGAGATTATTTATGCAAATAGCAATTTTCTGAAGACGATAGGGTATAGCCTCGAACAAATAAAGGGCAAGCATCACAGCATGTTTTGTGAACCGGCTTTTTATCGACAAAACCCCCGATTTTGGGAGGAACTTGCCGCAGGAAAATTCCACTCTGGTCGCTTTAAACGTTTAGATTCAAAAGGGCGAACTGTCTGGTTGGAAGCAACTTATAACCCCATCTTCGATGAGAAAGGTAAAGTACTTAAAGTTATAAAGTTTGCGTCGGATATAACGCAGAGCGTTAATGCAGCAGAGGCGGCTTCAGCGGCGGCTGCTACCACTTCTGAAGAGACTTCACAGATTGCTCTTGGTGCTAAAGAGATCCTGGGTGATGCCGTCGCCACCTCCAGCCAAATCAGTTCACAAGTGGCTGAGGCTAACCGTAACAGCCAGATATTAAGTGAGCAATCGAAAAGTATTACTAAGATTGTAACAATGATTAGCGCTATCGCTGAACAAACCAACCTGCTTGCCTTGAATGCCGCAATAGAAGCTGCCCGGGCAGGAGAAAGCGGGCGCGGATTTGCCGTTGTGGCAGATGAAGTCCGTAATCTTGCTTCCCGTACCAGCGAAGCAACAAGAGAAATAGGCAGTGTGGTAACAACTAATGCTGAGTTAATCAGCAAAATTCATTCTCAGATGGAAGATATTAACAGCCTGGCGCTGAAAGCCCAGGAACAGCTTGCCGGCGTAACAAGTGGTATTTCTGAAGTAGAGCAGGGCGTGGCAAATTTTGCCCAATTGGTGCATCAGTTAAGTAGTTAAAAAATAAAAAGATTGCTGCTGATCATGTGTTACGGGTTATGCCGCTGGCTTACATAAACCAGCCTGGTCAGCAGTCATAGCTTTAGAAAAATCGTAAGGTAGCGTCAGTTCATTCAGCTTTTGGTTAAATTCAGTTAACAATATTGCCGCCGGATGGTGAATGTTCACCGCCATATGCAGCGTTTTCATTTCATATTCGCTGTGGTTAAACTGTAATACCTGTTTGAACGGCGTTAATTCAGGTTCGGTGGCAATAAGATACTGCAGTACATCATAATCAATTACGGCGGCGTCCAGCCGCTGATGAGCTAACCGCAGCAAATTTTGTTTATCGTTCAGGCTTACTTCAACCTTAAGCAGCTTATCTTCGATCATTTGGTCGATGGTAGTGGTATTTACGTAGTCCTGCACCACGCCAAGCCGGTAGTTTTTTAAATCTTCCGTTGAATTAATCTGCAGTGGTGCGTTGGAATGTTCGGCCAGGCCAACATGACTGTAACCAATACAACCAGACAGCTTTAAATCATCATGTTCCAGTGGATACTCCGGAAAATAGGCCAGATATTTTGGCTCAGGGCCGGTGCTGAATCTAACGGCGCGCGACCAAGGTAAAAAGTCTATTACAACCTGATAACCCATTTGCTGAAATATATGGCTAACCAGTTCAGCCGTTTTACCGCCATTAGCTAACTGCTGACCGGTATAGGGTGGCCATTCCAGCGACGCCAGATAAACTGTATTGCTGCCTTGCTGCAGCGGCTGGCTGGCTGGTGCAGAGGCAGACAACAGCAAACCCAACAAGGTGGCAGCCAGCAGTCTATAGTTTGGCATAAAGAGCTCTCACTTCTGACAGAAGTTGATGCTAGCATAATGTGGCAGCTTACTGTCTATTTTTCATAAGCATGGTTAAAAAAACCAGTTTCACAAGGTCAGTTTCAGGAACAAACAACAGGCTAAGAATACCCGCTTAATTACATTATTGAATACAAAGACGCGATAATTCTTGCAATCTTTATCTATCGGGCTACTCGTCAATTAGTACCCTATTGCTTTTTTATAGGACATAAAAAAAGCCCGGCAACCGGGCTTTTAATTAATGTGTGAACTTAAATTACGCTTTTCTTCTTAAGCTCAGGCCAAGCAAGCCAATGCCTAAAATTAAAATAGTGGCTGGCGCAGGGACTGCTACAGGTGGAGTTACTGCTGAGTTATAACTAAAGCCGATAGCGCCAATAGGGCCGCCTGCTTCAGATGAAACTGGGCCACCAGTCGTCAAACTTTGTCTGAGAAAGCGGGTTAGCGTAACCGGACTGCCTTCGATATTTTGTGAGAAGGCCGTTGAATAAGGAGTTGAACTTAGATTATTGTCCCAAGCCAGAATACCAATCAGGTTGTTAGCCGCAAAATTGAAATTTACGTTAAATACTCCTGAAAGGTTGCTAAAAGACGCCAATGTTATGAAATCCGTTGTGGAACCGCTCCATTCAGGTGGTGTGGCATTTAACAACAGGATTTCCAGACGATAAGATGTTGATAGTCCAGCTAAAGTATTTAACCAAACTGAGTCCATCGTGAACGCTGTCGGCGCTTCGAACCAATAACCTCGTATTAAGCCATTACAACAACCGCTGTTTTCGGCAGCAGGGTCAATTAAACCGGCACTGGCAGTATTAGTATTTCCCAGACTGACAACTATTAAAAATAGCGCCAGAAAAAGCGTTTTAGTTTTTATCATTATTTTTCCTGATTTTACAATTAATGCATCGCGACCATGCAAAAATAGAGCCAGCAATATAAATCTATTATTATTAAAAGCTTAGCGGGCTACCAAGGTGATAAGTTCAGAATTTTGTAAAAGAAACCGACATCTTGAGTGGGTAGGTTGCTCTTAGCGACTACTGCCTCTCCTTATTATCTTCGATTGCGGCAAAGTTTGATAATACTACTGATTTGATACCATTGGGCAAGAATCTATTTTCAAGAAACCTGGTCTATACTCTGATGTCTAATAATGTAGTTTTTACTTGAAAAGGAGTGGCTAAATGAAGTTGCTATTGTCAGGGTTGTTAGTCAGCATCGGGATGATTGCCGGGCCGTTGTTGGCCTCTGTGCAGCAGGGCCAGAGCATGCATTGTCAGCTGGGGGATGCCGTGCGGATAATTAAAGTGGTGTACCCGCAGGGCAGCGAACTCCCGTGCGAAGTGCAGTACACCAAAGATGGCGCAACCAGTGTGTTATGGCAGGCCAGCAATGAGGCGGGCTATTGCGAGCAAAAGGCTGCAGACTTTGTTGAGAAGCAGCGGGGCTGGGGTTTTGAATGTGTGGCAATGCCGGCGGGTAGTAAAGCTGCCGCCGGATTATAAGGCCAGATTATATGGCTAGCTTGGCTTGCAGTTGCTGTAGTTGCTGCTGCACTTGTGGCGATGTTTGTGGCGCTAGTATCGCCCGTTGTAAATAGCTTTTTGTTTCGCCGTGCCGGCCGGCTTGATGCAGAATTTGTGCAGCCTGCAAGTTGGCGATAGCGTCATGGGGTAGCGCATCAGCTATTATTTTTAAGGTTTTTAACAGCATATCGCCATCGCCCTGCTGATGATAATACCGGGCATTGCGGTTTTGCAGGCTGAGCCAATCCAGCTTACCCTCAACATAAGCCTGACCCCATTGTTGCTGAGGCGTTTGCGCGACCGGAAATTGCACTCGCTGTGGTTCGTCACTAAACGGATAGTCGGCTGTCAGCTGTAAAATACGTAAATAGCCGGCATATTCCTCGGCCGGGGTAATGGGCCGCTCCTGCCAGGCAATACTTGCCGGTACCAGAGTTGCCGGTGCTGGCTGCTGCCAGCCGGCCAACGCCTGCTTGCGACCCAGCGCTTTATAAAAACTGTCGGCCAGTAAAAAATAACCCTGCACATTAGGATGCACATGTTCCAGCAGCAGGCTGCTACCCACTATGCCCTGCGCCGAATTGGCGACAAAGGCCGCTTCGGTATCGACCAGCATGGCATTATAACGGCTGGCCAGCTTGCGGATTTGCTGGTTAATCGCTTCGGGTGCCCGAAAACGCAGTAAGTCGTGCTCTTTCGCCAGCAGAAACTGCTGCCTGGCTTGTTCTGGCATGGCCTGCTGTTGATAATGTTGGCCCAGTAAATAATGCAAATCAGCAGAACCGGCACCGGCGGCTTGGGCGGCCAGTGCGTCCAGCACGGTTACGTCGGCTGACCGGTTGCCAGCGGCAGATGCAACCGGTAACTGGCTTAATGCTGCCTCGGGTATCGGTTTACTGTTAAACGGTGGCTGGCCGGCTAAATTGCTAACCAGAGTACTGATATACACCGGGATCCCAGCCCGCTGATATTTAGCCAGCAACCGGCTGAGATTGCTGTCAAACTGACTCAGCCCGGCCTGATACTGGGCTGAGTCCAGCGCGATATCTTTATCCCGGGCCACCCGGGCCATAAAAGTCCGGCTGCTTTCATCCGCTGCCGGCAGCGGTTGGTTCAGCTGTTGATATAGTTGTTCCAGCAGCTGAAAGCTGTGCAGTTTACGCAAACTTATCAGCAGCCGGGTAAGGGCCGGGCTTTGGCTGGCTAAATAGTTTGACCCCACACCAAGTAACCCCAGGTATTCGTTATGGCCGGCATAAATCAGTACTGCATCTGGTTTAATGGCAATAATCTCGTCGGCCAGATCCAGCAGCGTATAACTATTTACTGCAGCCAGCGCAGTATTGACCACTTCTACCCGTTGCTCTGGAAAAGTGCGGCTTAAACGTTGCTCCAGCATTGCTGCCAGTGATGCGCCGGCGCCATAAGGGTAACCGGCGGCGGTTGAGCCGCCTTGCACCACCAGCCGGATAGCGTTATCCGGTTTTTCTGCCAGCAAAAAGGCTGGCTCCATTTTTACTGACGGCAGCGCAGTATTATTGGCAAAGTAGCGTTTTACAATATCGGTTTCGGTTACCAGGTAGGCCGGGTTGGCCGGGTTCACTTTAAATAATGGCCAGTTGTCACCGGCGCCGGTGGCCCGCAACGCCAGTTCTGCCAGCAGTAACACCAGCAGGGGTAATGCCAGGGCAATGGCCCTGAATAACCAAATTCGCATCAGGCTTAGTCTCCGGTTGCCAGTTGTTGGTGTAATTGTTGTTGTAGTTGCCGCTGTTGGCGCAAGGCCACCGGGTGCTCTGGCTGCAACGCCAGAATCTGCTGTATTTCAGCGAGCGCTAGGCTGAGTTGCTGCTGATAGTAGTAACTGCGGGCCAGCATCAAACGATAGTCGGTGTTGTCGGGGGCGATGGCCACCGCCTGGCGTTGGTAGCGGGCAGCCAACGGCAGTTGCTGGCTGTCGAAATACAGCTGGCCGGCCACAAAAGCCAGATGGCTTTCGGTTGGCAGGGCATCAGATAGTAACGCTGCGACTTTGGCGGCGTCGCTAATCCTGCGCTGTTGCTGATACAGGGTAACCAGTCGCTGACTGGCCTCCAGCCAGCTCAGGCCGTTGCTGCGAGCCCGGGCCAGCTCGCTGTATGGGTTATTGCTGGCAGCAAACGTCACCTGCTGCGGTGTTTGTACAAAGGGGTAATCTGCAGTCAGCTGACGCACTTTAAACTCTGCCAGTGCCAGGTCTACGTCAGTTAACGGCATATCTGCCAGCGCCTGCTCTGGCGTTACTGCGCTGCCTGCAGCCAGCTCCAGCCTCAGTTGTTGCTGGATCGCCGGTAAAAAGGCCTCTGCCAGCCAGAAATAACCCAGCTGGTTCGGGTGCAGATGCTCCAGCATCAGTTGCTTGCCAATAATGCCATCCGGGCTGTGCCGGCGTAGCATCGCTTCACCATCAACCAATGGTGCGGCAAAGGTTGTACTAAGCTCGTTAATCGCGGCATTAATAGCCAGCGGCGCCCGAAAGCGCAGTAAATCATGTTCCCGTGCCAGCTGATAATGCTGCAATGCCAGTTTAGTTTCACTGCTTTGCCGGTAAAGCCGGGCCAGCTGAAAGTGCCAGCTGGCGACATTGGCATTGCTTGCCAGCGCCCGTTGCAGTTGTGGTTTATCAGGGTTAACCAATGCAGGTTCTGCTGAGACAAAAGGTGGCTGATCAGCTTCATTACTGGCAATAGTGCTCAATACCAGCGGAATACCGGCCATCTGATATTCTGCCAGCAACAGGCTGATATTGGCAGTAAACTGGGCAATACCCGCATTAAACATAGCCGAGCTATGGGGGATTTCAGCATGGCGGGCAATCTGAGCCATCAGGGTCCGCCCGGGCGTAAATGCCGGCGCTGGGCTGAGCCAGCTTGTGAAACGCTGCATCGCCTGAAACAGCGCCAGCTTGCGTAACTTTAGATACAGTAGTTTACTGGCATGGCTGAATTCACCGGCAAAGGCTGAGCCAACGCCCATTACCCCTAAAAATTCATTATGGCCGGCATACAGCAGCACCAGATCAGGCTGCAAGGCAATCACCTCGTCGGTAATATCCAGCAAGGTGTAAGAGTTTACCGCCGCCAGCGCCAGGTTAATTACTTCAATGTTTTGCTCGGGGTACAGTCGTTTTAAACGCTGCTGCAACATTGCAGCCGGGGCGCCCCAGCGCCCATAAGGAAAGCCTGCCGCGGAAGAGCCGCCAATAAACACAATGCGAAGCTGACCGGGCATTTTTTCTGCCAGAAAGTACTGGGTGTCAGGGCTGATCTGCGGGGCCTGGCCGGGGCTGGCAAAGTAGCGGTTAATCAGCGCCGGATTGGCTTGCAGGTAGCCCGGCATGGTTGCTACCGGCAAGGTTAACGGGTAGCGCTGATACAGGCTGGTCTGGCGTAGCAGTAGCTCTGCCAGCAGTAATAGCAGCAGTGGGATAGCCAGCGCTATAGCGTAAAACAACACTTTTCTGTTACTGGTTGCTTTGTTGGCTTTAGCGGATGGATAGTTATGCATTGAATCAGACATTACCGGTGCAATAAAAATTACGGTACCCGATGTTGTTGAACTCAGCAAGTTTTGGCGCATTTGAACTACCGGCTATTGTCAATTAAGGTTACTTTAGGTAAGGGTTTAGTAACGGATGGCAGCTGCAGAGCCGGCTTATGCGATATATTCTGGGGATTTCCTGTTTTTACCATGACAGTGCGGCTTGCTTGCTGGTCGACGGCGTTATTGTGGCCGCAGCCCAGCAGGAGCGGTTCAGCCGGATAAAGCACGATGCGGCTTTCCCGGCTGACGCTATCCGCTATTGTCTGGCCGAAGCCGGTATAACGGTCGCTGAACTGAGCGCCGTAGTGTTTTATGATAAGCCGCTGCTGAAATTTGAACGGTTGCTGGAAACCTACCTGGCCAATGTGCCACGGGGTTTTCGCTCTTTTCTGGCGGCAATGCCAATCTGGCTGAAAGAAAAACTGTATTTAAAAACCGTACTACGCCGCGAGCTGCGTGCCCTGGCAGGACTTGAACGCAATGCCAAACTGCCGCAACTGCTGTTTAGTCAGCATCACCAGGCGCATGCTGCCTCGGCGTTCTACCCCAGCCCTTATCAGCGGGCGGCGGTAATTTGCCTGGATGGCGTTGGCGAATGGGCTACGTCCACTATCTGGCATGGTAAAGACAATAGCTTAACCCCGTTGTTTGAGTTGCAGTTCCCGCACTCGCTCGGTTTGCTGTACTCGGCCTTTACTTATTACTGTGGCTTTAAAGTCAATTCCGGTGAGTACAAGCTGATGGGACTGGCGCCTTATGGTGAGCCACGCTTTGTTGACACTATTTACCGGGAGCTGATTGATGTTAAAGCCGATGGCAGCTTTGCCCTGAATATGGCCTATTTTGGCTATCCGGTCGGCTCCAGGATGACCAGCCGCAAGTTTGAGCAACTGTTTGGCGCACCGCCGCTTAGCCCGGACGCCACCCCCAGCCAGCTCTATCTGGACTTAGCCAGTTCGGTGCAGCAGGTTACCGAACAGATCGTCCTGAAAATTGCCAGGCATGCCCATCGTTTAACCGGCGAGTCTAAACTCTGCCTTGCCGGTGGCGTAGCGCTTAATTGTGTCGCCAATGGTCGTTTGCTACGGGAGGGCCCTTTTACTGATATCTGGATCCAGCCGGCGGCGGGCGATGCCGGCGGCGCTCTAGGCGCAGCTATGTTGGCCTGGCATCAGTATTATCAGCAGCCCAGAGCCAGCGATGAGCTGCATGATCAGATGCAGGGTGGTTATCTGGGGCCGGCTTATAGTGCAGCCGAAATATGCCAGTTGCTTGATAGCCAGCAAATACCGTATCAGCAGTTAACTGACGATATGCTGTATCACAGCACCGCTGGGTTACTGGCTGCCGGCCAGGTGGTGGGTTGGTTTCAGGGCAGGATGGAGTTTGGGCCGCGGGCGCTGGGTAACCGCTCTATTCTGGGTGATGCCAGAAGTGCAGCAATGCAAAGCATTCTTAATTTAAAAATTAAGCAACGCGAGTCGTTCCGGCCGTTTGCACCGGCGGTACTGGCAGAGCGGGCAAGCGAGTATTTTGATCTCAATGTGGCCAGCCCTTATATGCTGCTGGTGGCAAAGGTGAACCCGGAATTGTGTATCAGCCTGCCACCAGAAGCTTGCGGTTTAGCTCAGCTGGCGCAACAACGCTCCAGCCTGCCGGCTATTACCCATATTGACTACAGCGCCCGGGTGCAAACCGTCAGTAAACAGGGTAACCCGACGTTTTATCACTTACTGCAAACGTTTAACGAGCTGACGGCGACACCGCTACTGATTAATACCTCATTTAATGTTCGCGGCGAGCCACCGGTCTGCAGTCCGGAAGACGCCTTGCAGGGTTTTTTAGCCACCGATATGGATTACCTGGTGCTGGGCAATTGTTTAATCAGTAAAGCCGGGCAACAGCCGGCGCAACTGGCTGCTGCCCGGCTGCGTAGTTTTATTGCGGATTAGCCATCTGCCTTAGCTAATGGAATTTTAAGGGAAACAAAATGCAGTTGTTGTCAAAAACCGACCATGGCGGGCTACGAACTTTCGGCTGGCAAATGGCCATCGCCGTACCAGTGGTGTTTTCGTTACTGTTACCCTGGTTATTCGGCTGGCTTGCCGCTGACAAGGTGCCTGTTTGGCCGCTGTTATTATCAGCAATATTTTTGCTGCTGGCCTGGCTATGGCCGGCAGGGCTGTATTATCCGTACCGGCTGTGGATGGCTTTTGCCCAGGTAATGGCCTGGCTGAATACCCGGCTGTTGCTGGGGATAGTGTTTTATCTGATGATATTGCCGCTGGGCCTGGTACTACGGCTGTTTGGCAAGCTGCAATATCAGCACAGCTACAAGCATAAACTAACTGGCGACAGTTACTGGCTGGCGCCTGACAAACTACCCAGCGCCAAAGATTTAGAGGATCCGTTTTAATGCAGGAATTTTTAACTGATTTATGGGCATTTTTGCGGGTTCGCAAAAAAATCTGGTTGCTGCCAATTATTCTGGTGCTGGCGTTACTCGGTGGTTTGGTGGTGGTAAGTCAGCAATCGGCACTGGCTGGTTTTATTTATACCCTGTTTTAATTACCGATTGTAAAAGCCGTTTGCAGCAATATTGGCTAAAAGCTGGCAGATCCTGTAAGCTGCACGCCCTTCAAAATGAGGGCCACTGCAGCTGCGGCAGATTTTTCTCGCAGCCTTTATTGCGGGATAACGCATGCAATTTACCGATTTAAACCTGTCGAACGACATATTAAAAGCTATCAGCGACAAAGGTTACACCACGCCATCTCCTATCCAGCAGCAGGCTATTCCTGCTGTACTGGCCGGCCATGATTTAATGGCTGCCGCCCAGACCGGTACCGGTAAAACCGCCGGCTTTACCCTGCCGCTGTTACAAATGCTGAGCGAGGGCAGCAGCCAGGGCCGTAAAGTACAGGCTAACCAGGTGCGGGCACTTATTTTAACGCCTACCCGCGAGCTGGCGGCACAAATTGCCGAAAGCGTAAAAGTATATGGTAAATACCTGCCACTGCGCTCGGCCGTGGTGTTTGGCGGTGTAAGCATTAATCCGCAACTGATGGCGCTGCGCAAAGGGGTGGATATTCTGATCGCCACCCCGGGCCGGCTGCTCGATTTATATCAGCAAAACGCCATGCGCTTTAGCCAGTTAGAAGTATTGGTGCTGGATGAAGCCGACCGGATGCTGGATATGGGTTTTATCCGCGATATTAAAAAAATTCTGGCGTTATTACCGGCCAAACGGCAGAACCTGCTGTTTTCTGCCACCTTTTCCAATGAAATTCGCACCCTGGCCAAGGGTTTGTTGCATAACCCGGTAGAAGTTACCGTAACCCCGCCAAACAGCACGGTTGAAAAAATTGAGCAATGGGTGTATCTGGTTGATAAAAACCAGAAAGCCGCGGCGTTAATATCGCTGGCTAAACAGCACAACTGGCGCCAGGTACTGGTATTTACCCGCACCAAGCATGGTGCTAACAAGCTTAGCTTGCAGCTGGAAAAAGCCGGGATCAGCGCGTTGGCTATTCATGGCAATAAAAGCCAGAACGCCCGCACCAAAGCACTGGCCGAGTTTAAAGCCGGTACTATCCGGGTGCTGGTAGCTACTGATATTGCCGCCCGCGGCCTGGATATTGATATGCTGCCGCAAGTAGTTAACTTTGACTTACCGCATGTTGCTGAAGATTATGTGCACCGGATTGGCCGCACCGGCCGTGCCGGCGCCTCTGGCCAGGCGATATCCCTGGTATGCGCGGATGAGTCTAAAGAGCTGGCTGGCATTGAGCGTTTAACTAAACAGCAGATCCCACGTCAGGTTATTGCTGGTTTTGAGCCGGTACAACAGCTGGCAGACAGTAACCCGAACAGCAAACCCTACCGGCCGAAGAAACCTAAAACTGAACATCGGGATGGCCGGCGCTCACCGCGCAGCTAAGCCCGCCAAGCCAAGTCACTTAAGCTAAATCGGCCTTAAAGCCGCCCCCCCGCAATGATGCGATTAGTTGGGGCGGAGTATTGTTATTACAGCAAATCCGAATATACTGAACTTGAGGAAGTAATGGAGTATTGCTGTTATGTACGGTTATATTGCCCGCCAGCCTATTTTTGCTGCTGATAAAACAGTATATGGTTTTGAATTGTTATTCCGGGATGGCGAAGCCAATAGTTTTCCGGATATCGACGCTGACGAAGCGACCAGCAAATTACTATTACAGCACCATCTTTTGCTGGGTGTCGAGAGCCTGACCGGTAATAAACCTGCTTTTATTAATTTCTCTGCCGACACTCTGCTGCATCGCTTTCCAACCTCTATTAACCCGGCCAGTACCGTTATTGAAATTCTGGAAACGGTACCCGCCAGCCCGGAATTGCTGGCGGTATGCCAGAGCCTGCATAGTCAGGGCTATAAGCTGGCGCTGGACGACCATGATTTTGATCCGAAGTGGGATGAATTCTTACCCTACATAACCTACTTAAAAGTTGATGTACTGCAGTTTAATCTGTTGCAGATAAGCCGCTATCTGCGGCGCATTGCTGATTATAAACTGGTGTTGCTGGCCGAAAAGGTCGAAACCGCTGAACAATTTGAAAAGCTGAAAATGATGGGCTTTGTGTTGTTTCAGGGCTATCTGTTTGCCCGGCCGGAAATGATGAAACAAAAGCAGCTAAGCTCAAACAAGGCTAATTTACTGGCACTAATTGCTGAAGCATCAAAGCCTGAGCTGGACTTTGAGCTGTTGGCCGGGATCTGTCAGCGCGACGTCGGGCTGTCGTATAAGCTACTGCGCTTTGTTAATAACAGCCAGTTTGCTGCCCGCCAGCCTATCAGTTCACTAAAGCTGGCAATGGTGTCGATGGGTGAGCCAGAGCTGAAAAAGTTTATCGCGTTATTAGCCCTGGCCAATTTAGCCGATGGCGAAGCAGATGCCAGGCTTACTGTGGCATTAATCCGGGCCCGTTTTTGCGATTTACTGGCCGAGCAGAAACGTCTGTCGAATAACCCACCCAGTGCGTTTTTAACCGGCTTATTCTCCAACGTCCATGAAATTATCGAGCAGCCGCAACCCATAATGCTGGATCAACTGCCGCTGCAAGCCGAAATTAAACAGGCACTGCTGGCTCAAAGTGGTTTACTGGGCCAGATGCTGCAACTTACTCTGGCCTTTGAGCGCGGTGACTGGGAAACTACAGTAAACCTGGAGCAGCAAATCAACGGTATTGCTGAGCTGGCCGAGGTATATCAGCAGGCGGTACGCTGGGCCGACAGCATTCTGGTTAGCTAGCCGGGCCATAATAGTAAGCTTGTCAGACAACTTGCATACGTATGCAGCAATCAAACGCAACCATTAACGGTTATTCTGCGGTAACTTACTGGGTTAATACAGTGGCAGGGTAAACCGCAATGACGATACAACTTAACATTAAATCCAATATTTTTCGTCCCCGCATTAATCTTTTACTGGCGGCTTGCGTTGCGCTCAGCCTGAGCAGTTGCGGTCAGCCGCCACCTGAGCAGTCGGCGCCGGCCAAGCCGATCGGCGTCACTAAGCCTGAAACCCGGCCGCAAGTTGAGCTGACGACCACTGAGCGCCAGGGTAAGCCGGTGGTATATCAGGTGTTTACCCGCTTATTTGGCAATACCAATACCACCAATAAACCCTGGGGCACCCTTGAACAAAACGGCGTTGGTAAGTTTAATGATTTTACCGATGACGCCCTGGCCGGCATTAAAGCACTGGGTACCAGCCATATCTGGTATACCGGGGTGCCGCACCACGCTGTAATCAATGACTACACAGCTTATGGCATCAGCCTGGACGACCCCGATGTGGTAAAAGGCCGCGCCGGTTCGCCTTATGCGGTAAAAGACTATTACAGCGTTAACCCCGATCTGGCGGTAGACCCGGCCAACCGGCTGGCTGAATTTAAAGCTCTGGTTGAGCGCACCCACCAGCACGGTATGCAGGTACTGATTGATATTGTGCCGAACCATGTGGCGCGCGATTATCAGTCGCTGGCCAAACCTGAGGGCGTAACCGATTTTGGCGCCAATGATGACAGCAGTGTTGAATATAAGCGCGACAATAACTTTTACTATGTGCCGGGCAACGCATTTCAGGTGCCTGCCTGGCCCGATAGTTATCAGGTGTTAGCTGGCGAGGCTCACCCGCTGGCTGATGGTCAGTTTGCTGAAAACCCGGCCAAGTGGACCGGCAACGGGGCCCGTGCCGCCCAGCCGGCCTTTGATGATTGGTACGAGACGGTAAAAATTAACTACGGCGTGCGGCCCGACGGCAGTTACGATTTTGATACGTTGCCAGCGGAATACGCTGAAAAAGACTGGCAGGCCCATTATCAGTTCTGGCAGGGTAAGGATGTACCGGATTCCTGGCTGAAATTTCGTGATATCACCCTGTACTGGCTGGATTTCGGAGTAGATGGCTTTCGCTACGATATGGCCGAAATGGTGCCGGTAGAATTCTGGAGCTATTTAAACTCGCATATTAAACAGCTTAACCCGGATGCGTTTTTACTGGCCGAGGTGTATCAACCTGATTTATATCGCGATTATATTAAACTGGGTTTAATGGACTACCTGTATGACAAAGTAGAATTTTACGACAGCTTAAAGCTGGTGATGCAGGGCAAGGGCCCGACCTCGGCTCTGGTGGCAACCCAGCAACGGATGGCCGATATTGAACACCATATGCTGCACTTTCTGGAAAACCATGACGAGCAGCGGATCGCCAGCCCCGATTTCGCCGGTGATGCCCGCAAAGGTATGCCGGCAATGGTGGTGTCGGCGTTAATCAGCACCTCGCCTACTATGCTGTATTTTGGTCAGGATGTCGGTGAGCCGGGTGCCGAAGACGCCGGTTTTGGTAAGCCGACCCGTACCAGTATTTTCGATTATATTGGCGTGCCAAATCATCAGCGCTGGATGAATGGCGGTAAGTTTGACGGCGGGGCGCTGAGTTCTGACGAAGCCGCGCTGCGCGACTTTTATGTGCGGTTAATGGCCTTTAGTGCCACAGCCCCGGCCTTAATGGGTAACTATTTCGAGCTGCACAGCGCTAACATTACTAACAACACGGCTTATGGTGAGCAGCAACTGGCGTTTGCCCGCTATACCGATCCGCAACAGCAAAACGCTCAACAGCTGATTGTGGTCAGTAATTTTAACCCTGAGCACAGCAGTGAATTTGAACTGTTATTGCCAACAGAGCTGATTAGCCAGTGGCAACTGGCCGATGGCAACCATAGCCTGGTAAGCGAGTTAGCAGAAGGCGCCGCCGAACTGCGGGTTACAAATGGCGTGGGTCGGGTTAATATTGCCCTGCCGCCGCTGGGCTCAGTGGTGTACCGCGTGCAGTATCAGGAGTAAACATGCGCTATTTCGTTTCGTTCAGCCGCCTACTGGCCGCTTTTAGCTTACTGGCTGCTTTTGGCCTGGCAGCTGCTGATTATCAGTCGCACCGCCAGCTTGGTAATCAGTTAGTGTTAACAACCAGCGACGGTGAGCTGGCCATTACCTTTTTTCAGCCACAGGTGGCCGAGGTGCATTACCAGAGCGCCGGGGTTAAGCAGTTACCTTCGTTTGCCATTGGCAGATCAGCGGCACCATTAACCCTGACGGTAGCCGATAATGGCGATCACCTGCTGTACCGCTCGGCAGAAATGCGGATTAAGATCGCCAAATCGCCGCTTAAACTGAGCTTTTACCGTGGCGAGCAACTGATCACCGAAGAGCAGCCCGGTTTTTTCAAAGATAACGGGCAGCTGGGCTTTAAATTCCGCTTAACCGAGCAGGAAAAGTTGTTCGGCGCCGGCCAGCGGGTGCTGGGAATGGACCGTCGTGGCCATCGCCTGCCGCTGTATAACAAAGCGCACTATGGCTACAGCACCGCATCAGAGCAAATGTATTTCAGCCTGGCCGGAGTGATGTCGAGCAACAAATATATGCTGTTGTTTGATAACTCAGCCAGTGGCCATATCGACCTTGGCAAAACCGCCGCCGACACCCTGGAGTTCAGCGCAGTGGCCGGCCGCAGTGCTTATATAGTAGTGGCTGGTGATAGCTTCCCCGAGCTTATTGATAACTACCTCACGGTTAGTGGCAAGCCGCCATTGCCGGCGCGCTGGACCCTGGGTAGCTATGCCTCGCGGTTTGGTTACCGCAGCGAGGCCGAAGCCCGGGCGGTGGTGCAGAAATACCGCGAAGCAGGCCTGCCGCTGGATGCGATAGTGCTGGATTTATATTGGTTTGGCCCCGATATTCAGGGCCATATGGGTAATCTGGCCTGGGACCGCGAGGCCTTTCCTGAGCCAGAGCAAATGCTGGCCGATTTTAAAGCCGACGGCGTTAAAACCATTTTAGTTACCGAGCCTTTTATTTTAACCAGCTCGAAGCGCTGGCAGGAAGCGGTAGCCGCTGGCATTCTGGCCACCGCGCCGGATGGTAGCCCGCAGACCTTTGATTTTTACTTTGGTAATACCGGCTTAATCGACGTATTTAACCCGGTAGCCGCCGACTGGTTCTGGCAAATTTATAAAGATTTAGCCGAGCAGGGCGTAGCCGGGGTATGGGGCGATTTAGGCGAGCCGGAAGTGCATCCGGCTGATACTCAGCACCTGCTGGGCAGTGCCGATGAAATTCACAATGCCTATGGCCATCGCTGGGCCGAGCTGGTGTATCGCGGCTATAAGCGTAATTTTGCTGATACCCGGCCCTTTATTATGATGCGGGCCGGCAGCCTGGGCTCGCAGCGCTATGGCATGGTGCCATGGACCGGCGATGTAGACCGCAGCTGGGGTGGCCTGCAGCCGCAGGTAGAGCTTGCGCTGCAAATGAGCCTGTTCGGTTTTGGCTATATCCACTCTGACTTAGGCGGCTTTGCCGGGGGCGAAGCCTTTGACCCGGAGCTGTATATCCGCTGGTTACAATACGGTGTATTTCAGCCGGTGTACCGGCCGCATGCTCAGGAGCATATCGCGCCCGAGCCGGTATTTCATAGCAAGCAGGTTATCGACACCCTGCGCCCGTACCTGAACTTGCGCTATCAGCTATTGCCGTATTTATACACCATGGCCTGGCAACACAGCCAAACCGGCATGCCACTGATGCGGCCGCTGTTTTTTGCCGATGAAGGCAACACCAACTATATGGACGAGACTAACAGCTACCTGTGGGGCGACGCCTTCTTAGTCGCGCCGGTAACCCAGCCTGGTGTGCGCAGCTGGCCGGTGAATATGCCGGATGGCGTCTGGTTCGACTTTTTCAGCGGTAAGCGGTATCAGGGCGGCGAGCTGACAGAAGTACCGGTGACTATTGATACCATACCGGTACTGGTAAAAGCTGGCAGCTTTGTGCCGATGGTTGAACCTATGGCCAGCACTAAGGATTACAGCTCAGCCAGGCTTACTGTGCATTATTATGCCGACAGCAGCGTAAGCTGCGGCAAAGGCCAGATGTATGAAGACGATGGCATCAGCGCTAACAGCACGGAAAACGGTAACTATGAGTTATTAAATTTCTATGCGCTTGACGATTCTTATACCCAGGATCATGAAGCGGGCCTGAAGCTGGAATTTACTCGCAGTGGTGGCGATTATACCGGTAAGCCAGATAGTCGCGAGCTAACGGTAGTACTGCATAATCAGCCTGGCAAAGCTGAAAGGGTTACGGTAAATGGCCAGTTTATTGCCATAGTAGCCCAACCCCAGCGCTTCGCCCGCCAGCAAAATGTGGCGTACTACGATAAAGCCAGCAAGCAGTTAAAAATTAAAACCCACTGGCAAGGCGATAAGCTGCAACTGCAGGTGCGTTAAGCCAACAACGACTTCCTGATCAAAAATTACCTGCGCCAAACAACAACCTGAGTTTTTACTGAGGTTGTTGTTTGGGCAGTTGTCCTGCCGTTTTCCCGTACCAGATATCACACCAAATTTATGTTGATTTGCTTAAACTTATTGCGTAACGTCATTTACAAAAAATAAGGTTTAATTTACACGTTATAAATTCGTAGGCATGACAAACTTATAAGCTTGTTATGTTTGAGAGAAATTATAAGTAGAACGGAAATGCAAGAAAGCGCTGGCTGCAACGCCAATCTGCTGGGCGGTGGTCCAAGTCAAAATCGAGAAAAAGGGACGTATTTAGAATGAAGAAAGTAGTCGTGTTCGCAATTGTGTTTTCAGTGGTTCTAATTTCGGCGTATAAATATTTTAATACAGCGGAGCGTAACTCTGATAGTCCCCACGATTTAGAAGTGAGGCACATGCCTAATGCTGAGTTGGAGTTGCAGCAAACTAAAGTTGATGCAACTGGAGACAGTCGGCAAGTCACCGGGAGCAGTGTTTTTATATCTATAGATGATATCGAAAAGTCAGTCGACTCTGCTGCAGAATCGGCCGGAGAAATGGGGAATGGTTCAAGTGCTCAAGAAAAAAATGTCTCATATGAGCTGGTGTTATGGTCTGAAGACTATAAAAAAGAAATATTTCTGATTGTAGATGAGAATATGCCCCAACATTCTGCTGACTTTATGAAGTTGTTAATAAACAAAAACAGTAGCCATATCAATAATAATGAGCTGAAACAAGACCCAGCTATAGATGAAAATTGGGCCTATATTATGGAGCAGGATATCCGTAGTTTAATAAACCAACATCAACTAAAAGCGGAATTCGATATATTAAGTGTTACATGCAAACAGCTATCTTGCGAGATTTTGGGAATTGAATACACACCACAGTCCTGGCAGAAAATTTATGTTAGTTTGCTTACTGCTTTGCCAAATGTAGTATTTCCAGATGTTGGTGGTACCCCATCCACTTTCAGTATAAACGAAGGAGCAAGAGATTTAGTATTTGGCCGTATTTCGTTTAAGAGAAGCTAACATCTGTTGCTATGAAGGAAGTGTATTCATGGCTGACCACCCTGTTTTTAAAATGGTCTTTGCCAAAGTTTATCCAATGTGTGTGCACAAAGCCGGGCGCAGAAACCGCACTAAAGCGGAAGTAGACCATATTATTTGCCGGCTTACCGGCATTTAATTATTATCTGCCCCTAATTTTCGTTTCTTGACGGCACCTTTAAACAGGTGCTATTAATGGCCCTGTTGACTAAGGGGTGGTAAAGTGCAAACCAAATTTTCGGAGGATGTTATTCCTCTTTCTGATCTGAAGGTCAATCCTGGCAAAGTGGTGGGCCGTGCCAATGAAACTCATCGGCCTATCCTGCTAACCAGCCGGGGCCGTGGTGTTGCCGTAGTGCAAGGTATTGAAGATTATGAAAAAACGGCTGAAGAGCTGCTTTTCGTCAAAGCTGTAGCTAAAGGTTTGGCTGATATCCGGGAAGGCGATACCGTTAGCCTGGATGAGGCTAAAAAGATACTTGGTGTGCCATAAGTGCAACTTGTTATTGCGCGGTCTGCGTTAAACGATTTGCTGGAGATTAAGGCTTACTACACAGCACAGGGCGTTCCGGAAATCGGCCAGCGATTCGTTAGTACTATTCTGGAAAAGGCGCAAAAGCTGACAGATCAGCCAGACTCTGGCAGGCAAGTGCCTGAGTTTTATCAACAGCAAATTCGCGAACTTATTTATCCGCCGTTTCGGATTGTCTACCTGCGACATGCCTCGGTAGTCAGCTTGATCCGGGTCTGGCGCACTGAAAGAATACTTTTACTGCCTGATGACGAAGCATAAAAGTAAGCTCGCTGAAGAATTAAAAAGCTACCATTGCCTGTCGATTTGGCAGTCAGCTGTATGACTAACTATGCTATCTCAGCATACAGGAGCATATTTATCAGCAACAACAATAGCGAAGCCCGACAGAGAGGGCTAATTGTGTTGGCAGCCTTTATTGGCGGCGTGCTTATTTTAAGCTTTGGCGTAGCTATTGGTACGTCTTTGGCTGAATTGTACTAATCTTGTCGCTGATTTAAATAAAAACCTTTTGTGACTCTTGGGAATATACCAGCTGCAATTTAAACAATTGGAGATTAAAAATGATTAAATTAGCGACCTGCCTGTTACTTTGTGGATTAGTGATCAGCTGTGCCGCGCCGTCATCGCATGTGATTACTGGTGAGGTTAGAGCGGCAACGTTAGCCTCCGATGTTGCTATTTATACTGAGCAGCCAGCAAAATTCAGCGAAATAGCCATTGTCTCTGCTACCAATACCCGTTCACTGAACGCTGCTGATCAGGCAGCCATTGATGACATTATTAATGCACTGCAGTCGGAAGCTGCAGCACTGGGGGCCAATGGTATTATTGTAACCAGTGTCTCGGAACAGCTGATAACTGACCGGGTATACAGTTTCGATGGGGTGCAGGGCAGTGTCAGAGATGTCGAAAAATTACAGAAAACTGCGCAGGGTTTAGCCGTATTTATTGAGTAAATACTCAATAAATAACCCTAGCTACCGCTGAGCCCATCGATCGCAAACGTTCCCCACCGCTCTTGGCTTTGTTGGATATCGAACATACCCATGCAAGCAATTTGGGTATGCTTGGCATAAGCAAAGTTGAAGGAGCTGAATATGAGTATTGCCGGTAAAGTTGCACTGATAAAAGGCGGTGGACAAGGGATCGGTCGCGGTATTGCGCTGCGTCTGGCAAACGACGGCGCGGATATAGCGATTGTTGATGTTAACGACGAAAAGGCAGCCGCGGTGGCTGATGAAGTACGGGCTCTCGGTCGCAAAGCGACGACTTTTAAAGCTGACGTAACGAAACGGCAACAGGTTTATGCCGCAATCGACCATGTTGAACAGGAACTGGGCGGCTTTGACATTATGGTGAACAACGCGGGCATTGCCAGTATTCAGTCTATCGCTGAGATCACCCCCGAACAAGTTGAAAAGACTTTTAAGGTTAATGTTCAGGGCGTTTTGTGGGGCATTCAGGCTGCTGCTGCAAAGTTTAAGAGCCGTGGACACAAAGGCAAAATCATCAACGCATCATCTATTGCCGGCCATGAAGGTTTTGCCTTGCTGGGCGTGTATTCGGCGACCAAATTTGCGGTACGTGCTCTGACGCAGACGGCGGCTAAAGAGTTTGCGAGTGATGGCATCACGGTAAATGCATACTGCCCCGGGGTTGTTGGCACCGATATGTGGATAGAAATTGACCGGCGTATGGCCGAGATTACCGGTGCTAAGGTCGGCGAAAGCTACGAAAAGTTCGTCGGTGGCATTGCACTGGGCCGCGCGCAAACGCCCGAAGATGTAGCGGCTTTCGTTTCTTATTTAGCCGGCCCCGATTCCGACTATATGACAGGACAAGCCCCCTTAATTGATGGCGGGCTGGTTTATCGCTGAAATTAGCAGAAGCAGCGGGAAAAAGGGGGGGTGTTGTTAGCCAATCTCCAAAGGTATCATTGGCGGATGCGTGCTAGCCTTGGGAAGTATGCGGCGTTACCAGCGAGCAAATTGCCGGGTTGACGGGTTAACGGCTAATGCCGGATCAGCCGGTTGTCATCTGCTGCGGGAAATGTTGCTTCACCAGTTGTTGCAGCTGACTGGCGATATGCCCGGCATGATAACGCTGCAGTTGCGGCGGCAACGGTTTTAAACTGGCAGCATCGGGAAAGATACCGTAGCCGCTGAGCAGACATTGCCAGGACAGCAGCGGATAGTGCTGACCTATTTGCTGGCGACGAAGCTCATCGCTCAGGGCCTCACCGCTATGCCATACTGCTAACAGTTGTTGCAGCGAATCCGACAACTGCTGATTGGCGGCATTGGCGCGCCAGTACTCGGTATCGGTGCGGCTGTTTACTTTATAGTGGCAGACAATGTAATCCCGGATACCATCGAACCGGCCATTAATATACTGATTAAACGCCTGTCTGGCGCCTGCCGCAGGCTGACCTGCCTGCCAGTGCTGAATAAAACGGTTAACCGTTTCCTGTACCAGCAGCAGGGCTGTGGCCTCCAGCGGTTCAATAAAACCCTGCGCCAGGCCCACCGCCAGACAATTGCGCTGCCAGCTGTTAGCAACCCGGCCCACTTTCATTTGCAAATGACGGGTGCTGATATCTGCATCCAGTAAGCCTAACTCACGTCTTAGTTCCGTTTCCGCCTGATCGGCACTGATATAATGCTGGCTGTAAACATAGCCATTGCCAACCCGGGAGGTAAGTGGAATATGCCAGCGCCAGCCATATTGCATCGCTGTTGCCGTCGTTTGCGGCCTGGGTTGCTGCCCTACCGGGGTGGCTATGGCAACAGCAGCGTTATTAAATAGGTTATCGGCATAGCTGATAAAAGGCTCGGCCAGTGCTTGTTGCAGTAAGCGGCCATGAAAACCGGAACAATCGACAAAAAAATCGCCGGCTAAAGTCAGGCCATCGACACAGTGTAAGCTTGCAATGTCGCCGCCGGGGGTAAGGCGAACCTGACTTACCTGGTTAACCAGATGAGTGACACCGCGGCTGACCGCCTGCTGCTGTAACAACTTACCCAACAGACCGGCATCAAAATGATAAGCATAATCCAGGGCAAAAGGCGCTGTGTCGCTTAGTGGCAGCCGCCGCAATTGGGCCAGCTGACTGGCCAGAAAATAGCTGTCGGGGTGGGCATCGGCCGCCATGCCTTTGCGTCTTAGCACGCCGTTGAAATAGCAGCCTTTGGCCGTTTCATCGTCTATTGCGCTGGGAAAAGGGTGAAAATAGTGGTCAAAACCCGCTTTAGTTGACCAGCCCTGAAAGCGAATGCCTGTTTTGTATGTAGCATGGCACTGTGGCATCCAGTTTGTCTCGGCCAACCCGAGTTTTTCAAATAGCAGCCGCAGTTGCGGGGTAGCGCCTTCACCGACACCGATGGTACCTATCTGGGGGGATTCTAACAGGCTGATTTGCCAGTTGGCCGGTAATGCCAGCGCCAGCAAGTTAGCGCATATCCAGCCAGCAGTGCCCCCGCCCAGAATAATCAGTTGTTGTGGTTGCATAGCCTGTCCGCTGCCAGAAACTACCCTATTGATACACCGCGGCCACAATATTAGCAACTACAGTTAATACGCAAACCCCGGGGTATATGACTGCAAACGTATGCAGCTTGCATTGCAACAGGCTGCTGTTTATGGTTTAGCCTAACATTCGGCGAGTGCTGCTGATTTAAAACAAATAAGGGCTGACGGATGCGTTTATGGCAATTTTGGCTACTTGCCGGGCTGGCAGCGCTGAACTTATCAGCCAGTGCCAGTGCGGTGGCGAATACGCAGACAAATACTGAGAAGAGCTCGCCACCGGCGCTACCTCAGGTGAACTATGGCAGCCTGGTTCGGCTTCCGGCGTTGCTATCAGCCTATGTACCAGAACGGCCAATTGATGTCTGGTTGCCAGAGGGGTATAACAGCCAGCAGCGCTATGCAGTCCTTTATATGCACGATGGTCAGATGCTGTTTGATGCCAGCCAGACCTGGAATGGCCAGAGCTGGCAGCTGGCAGAAACGGCACAGCGCCTGCAGCAACAAGCGCTGGTCAGGCCTTTTATTGTGGTGGCAGTGCATAACGCCGGCGCAGCGAGACATAGTGAATATTTTCCCCAGCAACCTTTTCTGAGTTTGCCTGCTGCCACCCGGCAGCAATTGTACCAGCTGGAGCGCTCGCCTGGCGTCAAATTGTTTGCAGGCAGGGTTTATTCAGATAATTACCTGAAATTTCTGGTTACAGAGCTTAAACCTTACATTGATCAACATTTTGCAACGGATTCCAGCCAGCCCGCGACGTTTATAATGGGTTCCAGCATGGGCGGCTTGATTTCCTGGTATGCCCAGACAGTCTACCCGCAGGTATTTGGTGGCGCGGCGGCATTATCCACTCACTGGCCCGGTATTTTTAGCGTTGAGGACAACCCTGTGCCGCAAGCTTTTTTAACCTATCTGGCCGGGCATTTACCGGCGCCCGGACAACATAAATGGTACTTCGATTATGGTGATCAAAGCCTGGATGCTCTCTATCCGCCATTGCAGCAACAGGTAGATCAGCTGTTCCGTCGAAAACAATTCAGCGCGCCGCTGTGGCGAAGTGAGTTGTTTGCCGGCGCTGATCACAGCGAAAACTCTTGGGCGGCTCGTTTGGCAGAGCCTTTAACATTCTTACTGGCAGCGCCAGTGCAGCAGGTGACAAAATAATGCGAAACTTATTAATTAGCCTGGGCCTGCTGTGTAGTATATTTTCGCTACAGGCTGTTGAAATTATGCGGGTAGAGCCCGCTAACTGGTGGGTGGGTATGGCCCATCCCCAGGTCGAAATAATGCTTTATGGCGAGGGTATTAGTGCTTTGACGCCTAAGCTGAGCTACCCCGGGGTTGGTATTTCAGCAGTGCAGCGCACGGAGAACCCCAACTATTTGTTCGTTGAACTAACCATAGCGCCAGATGCTGTAGCGGGTCAGCTGCCACTGCAGCTGTGGCGTGCTGAGCAACAGCTGCTGCAGCTGGACTACCCGCTACTGACGCGCCAGCCTGGCTCTGCGGCCCGCCAGGGGTTTAACCCCTCTGATGCGATCTATCTGCTGACCCCCGATCGCTTTGTCAATGGCGATCCGGATAATGATACTGTGCCGGCGATGCTGGAGGTTGCCAACCGGGCTGCTGATAATGGTCGCCATGGTGGCGATATTGCCGGGATGCAGCAGGCATTGCCGTATTTAGCTGACTTAGGTATCACGGCTGTCTGGCCGACGCCGCTGACAGAAAATAACCAGCCGGCGTATTCTTATCACGGCTATTCAGCAACCGATCTGTACCGGGTAGACCCGCGTTTTGGCAGCAATGAACAATTTCGTGATTTTGTCACTGCGGCCAACAGCCAGGGCATAAAAGTGATTCAGGATATTATTGTCAATCATATTGGCAGCAACCATTGGTGGCTAAAGGATTTGCCGGCAAAAAACTGGCTGAATTTCCCCAAGGGCGATGCGGGTGGCCAATTTATCGCCACCAATCATAACCGTAGCACCATTCAGGACCCCTACGCTGCAGCAATCGACCGAACCCTGTTTACCGACGGCTGGTTTGTCGACACGATGCCGGATTTAAACCAGCGTCATCCGCTGCTGGCAACCTATCTTATTCAAAACAGTATCTGGTGGGTAGAATATGCCGGTTTAGCTGGTATTCGTGAAGATACTTATTCCTACGCTGACAAAACGTTTTTAAGTGAATGGGGGCGGCGCATTATGCTGGAGTACCCGGATTTTAATATTGTTGGTGAGGAGTGGAGCCCGAACCCGTTAATTGTTTCGTATTGGCAGCGGGGCAAGCAAAATAAAGACGGTTATGTATCGCATACCCCGGCCATGCTGGATTTTCCACTGTATGATGCCCTGCTGCGGGCGTTAACTACTGATGAAAGCTGGAATGGTGGCTGGATTAGCCTGTATGAGATGCTCAGCAATGACCATATCTACTCTGACCCTTTTAATCTGGTGATTTTTGAAGGCAACCACGATACGGCCCGCATTTTCTCGCTGCTAAATAAAGATATGGACTTATACCGGATGGCGATAAGCTACTTGCTGACCATGCGGGGTATACCGCAATTGTTCTACGGCACTGAAATAGCGATGCAAAGCCCGAAACAGCGTGACGATGGCAAAGTGCGCGCCGACTTCCCCGGTGGCTGGGCCGGCGACAAGGTTAGTGCTTTTAACGGCAAAGGCTTAAATGCTAGCCAGCAACAGGCACAGCAGTTGGTTAAAACCCTGCTGAACTGGCGCAAAACGGCCACAGCCATTCATAGCGGCCAGTTGTTGCACTTCGCCCCGGACAGAGGCACTTACACCTATTTCCGGTATAACCATAAGCAAATCGTTATGGTGGTAATGAATAAGCAACACCAGCCGGTAACGCTCGATTTAGGCCGTTTTAACGAAGTATTGCCGCCAGATAAAACCGCCACTGAAGTAATCAGCGGTCAGCAAATCCATCTGGATAACCAACTGACTGTGCCGGCACGCGGCACCTTGCTGCTGGATATTCAGTAAGCTTAAGCACGATATTGATAAACAGAACGCAGTACTGGTATCTGCAAGCTGTTACGTTACAATGGGTTTAATAGCATTGTTATCCGCATATAACCCACAGCAGGAAGCCGCTTTTGTATACAGATGACTTTAATCATAAACGGAAATTTATCGTAAAACTGGGCAAGATGCTGCATAAGTATGGGACTCCGGCCTATCGGCTGGAAGCCCACCTGACTGAACTGACCACCCATCTTAATTTGAAAGGCTCATTTATTATATCGCCCACGTCTATGACCTTTGTGTTGTGGACTGAAGGCCATGAGCAGGAATATACCCATGCTTCGAGGGTAAACCCTGGCGATCTGGATTTAGGCGCGCTATCGCGAACTGATGAGCTGGTTGATCAGGTGTTGCAGGGCAATGTCGGTTTGTTTGAAGCCGATGCGCTGCTGGATGCCATCGACACCCGCCCCAGTTCTTATAATAAGTTAGCCACCGCTGTGGCGATGATGGCCTCAGGCGGCGCCTTTGCCATGTTAATGGCCACCAGCTGGAATGATGTGCTGTGGTCGGCGTTGTTATCGTTATTAGTTTATCTGTTTGTGCTGTGGGCGCAGCGCTCGCCCAGAATTTCTAATATGCTGGAACCGCTGGTTGCAATGGTTGCCGGTATTGCAGCCTGTGCTATTAGCAGTTATATCGACCCCGGCATCAATATCCGGCTGGCCGTGCTATCGGCCATTATTTCATTTATTCCCGGTTTGGCCCTTACCATTGGTTTTGCCGAGCTGGCTGCGCGCCATCTGGTGTCGGGTAATGCCCGGATTATGGACGCGTTAATGATGCTGTTTAAGCTGTATTTCGGGGCTTTTCTGGGCATTGCTATCGGCTTTACCCTGTTTGGCATGGTCGACTTTGTTAAGCCCGAAGCAATTTCCCGCCATTTCGCCTGGCTGGCGGTGGGTATTCTGGTCAGCTCGCTGATTGTACTGTTTAAAAGCCGCGGAAAGTACACGCTGTGGTCCCTTGCCGCCGGCTTTATAGCCTATGGCGTCAGCATTACCGGCGCCACTTTGGTTGATTACACCATGGGCGCTTTCCTGGGTGCTTTTGCCGTGGGTATCTACAGTAATCTGTTTACCCGGCTGGCCAAAGCGCCGGCTGTTATTGTCGCCATGCATGGCCTGATTGTGCTGGTGCCAGGCAGCAAAACTTATATTGGCTTAAACTCGCTGATTTCCGGCCAGGATTTTGTGGTATCAGACCGGGTTGGTCAGCAAACATTTATGATTTTAATGGCGCTGGTTGGCGGCCTTATTTTCGCTAATGTGGCGCTGCCACCGAAGAAAAGCTTATAAGCCAGGATTTGCCGGCTCATAACTTTTGGCCTGCGCTGCTATAGTTAATTAATGGTTGATTTAGTAAATATAATTGGTACATTTGTTGGCTATTAAAGGAAATATCCTGCTTTAATAACAAGGAAAACCAATGAAATTACAGATAATTATTGCTGTCGCTCTGACAACTGCGGTATTTCAGGCTGATGCTGCCGGTTACGGAGATGTGCAGATTACTTATATGCAACCGGCAGCGGCCGACGCCATCTGGAGCAGAGAAAAACAAGTTACGCCCCGCTATCCGTTAGAATTGGCCCAACAAGGTATTATCGGTTGCGGCGTGTTTAATATTAGCGTCGATGCAAAGGGTAACACCACCGATGTTAGCCTGGTTAGTTCAGTTCCTGAAAAAGTGATTGCCCGTCCGGCCAGTAAAGTCATCAAAAGCTGGAAGTGGGTTAATACCAGCGGTTCGGCCGATGCACCGGAACAAAAGCTGATCAGGCTGGATTTCTGTATGGGTCGCAGTACCATGGAGGAAGTACAGGCCCGTTGTAAAGTGCAGGCAACAGCGGCGTGCCAGATGTAAAGGCAATATGCTGCATAACATAGTACTGACTGACGATAGTTTGCTGCTATGGTTTGGTGTTATAGTTTTGCGATAACTATTATTGCAAGCCTGCAGAATGAAACTGGATAAAGCATGAACCTCGATAAAGCAAAAAAACGCATCGCAAAGCAGATAAACAAAGGTTTCGACGGTTATCCACAAATTACCCTGGCATATTTTGGCACCAGCGCAGATTGCGCCACTGAAGTCGTGGTCGGCTTTGTTGCAGAGGCCGGCGCCGCAGCGCAGGAGCAGCGTTTTGTCAGCAAGCAGGATGCGCGGCAAGACGAAACCATCCAGTCGGTGCTGGTAAAAATTATCGAGCGCGCGGATGCCAGAACCGTAACAGAAATACCCGGTGTGACCATTATTGCGGCTGAAGGTTGATTTGCCGTAATCCCTTATACCTGCCTTTACTGCCTTTTGACCAAGACCCGTTCGGCTGGCCTGTCACTTACTGGTCGTACTTGACAGCTTTGCTGTTATAGGTAACCATTAGGTTACTTATCGGAGGTGCTGTGAACGAACAACAACTGGATGCGGTGTTTCTGGCGCTGGCGAATAGCAGCCGGCGCCAATTGCTCGATCTTATTGCGGCCAGGCCTGGTTGCACACTAAGTGAGTTGCTTGGTGAATTTGAGATCAGCCGGATAGGTTTGATGAAGCATTTGCAGGTGTTACAGGATGCACAGCTGGTAGTGGCTGAAAAACAGGGGCGACAGCGGCCGCTGTACCTGAATGCAGTGCCGTTGCAGCTGATCCATGAACGCTGGAGCGAGCAGTACCGTGACTTCTGGGCCAGTCAGCTAACCCGGTTGAAATACGCGGTCGAAAGTAAGGTTGCAGCGCAAACAACTAAAAGTAAAGCAAAGGACAAGGTATGATTGATCCAACCCGGCTGGTTTCAAAAATAGTGATAAATGGTACGCTGGAAGCGATTTGGCGTGAGCTGACCAAAAGTGACGAGCCTCAGGCAGCCGTATTTAATGCCTGGCTGCATACCCAGGCACTAATCCCGGGCGCCAGCCTGCAGATGCGCACCGGCGATGGCCGCAATGTGCTGGTTATTGGCAAGGTGGTGGAGTTTGAGCCGCCACACCGTTTTGTCCACACTTTCCGCTTTACGCAGTATGACGACCCGGAATGCACCGTCAGCTATCAGCTGGTGCAGCTGGAACAAGGGGTTGAGGTAAGTCTGATCGTTGACAACCTGCCAGTGGGTAGCCGTACCGCTAAAGAAATGACCAGCGGCAGCAAGATGATCCTTAATACCTTAAAAGCCGTGGTTGAAACCGGCAAGCCGACCCTGGGTATCCGGATTATGTACGCCTTATTCAGCAAACTGGGCTTTGTTCTGCCCAAGCGTACCCGTACCGAGCACTGGCCACTTTAACGCAAGGAGGTTGTGATGAGTGATTTAAATGCAGCTGAACAAAGCCAGTGGCGTAATCTGGAGCAAGCCAGAGGTAAAAGTCAGGCCGAATGGATAACCCTGGCCAACAGTAAGGGCTTTGCTAAGCACAGTGAACTGGTTAACTGGCTGAAAAGCGAGTTTGCGCTGGGCCATGGCAATGCCAACCTGATTGCCCACCGCGCCAAACAGGCTGCCGCCGGGGGTGAACCCAGTCATGCAGAATTATTGGCCGCTCAGTACGGCGGTGCCAAAGCAGCGTTGCAGCCGATATACGACGAACTTACCGGCTATCTTGCTAGCCTGGGCAGCGATATTGAACTGAGCCCGAAAAAAGCCTATGTCAGCGCCCGTCGCAATAAGCAGTTTGCGTTAATCCAGCCCTCTACCGCCAGCCGCGTAGACTTGGGTCTGAATTTAAAAGGGGTTGAACCGGCCGGTAAACTGGAAGCGTCCGGCAGCTTTAATGCGATGTGCAGCCATCGTATCCGCCTGAGTAGCATTGCTGATATTGATGAAACCGTAAAGCATTGGCTGGCAGAGGCCTACAACCGCGGCTAAACTGCCTTATGCTGGATCCGCATCGCTGACTTTGATAGCAAAACCGAGGCATTATGAAAACGAAACTTGTGCTGGTCGTACTGGCGGTAGTCCTTTCTGGAACTGCTGGTTGCAGCAATAAAGCGGTGTACCAGAATCTGCAACTGAATAAAAAACAGGAATGCAGACGCTTGCCTGTTACCGAATACGACGATTGTATGCGGGGTATGGAACAAAGTTATGAAGAGTACGAGCGGCAGCGCAAGCAAGCGACCAAGCCGCAGCCTGCCAGAAACGGAGGATAGTTTAACCAGGCACGGCTGACAATACGCGCCAGCCATCCTGTAACTGGCCCAGTTGTAGGCCTGCTTAACATGCATTGTTTACCTTAATAATGCCTTGCGTTGCACCAAAACCTGCCATTAAAAGCCGTTTGAATACGTATTCATCTTGTGGTTGCACTAAAATGGGGTTATCAAAGACGCTCGGGGAGCCTGAGCAGCCCAAAAGTGTGCAGCGTGGGTATATCACAATTATAAAAGCCTGGAGAGACAAGCATCATGCAATTAAAGCCGAACCTGAGTTTCTGGCAAATTTGGAATATGTGTTTTGGTTTTTTTGGTATTCAGTTCGGTTTTGCCCTGCAAAACGGCAACGTCAGCCGGATTTTCCAGACCCTTGGCGCCGATATGGAGCAAATCCCGATTTTATGGATTGCCGCACCGTTAACCGGCTTGCTGGTGCAGCCAATTATTGGCCACTTTAGTGACAAAACCTGGACTAAGCTCGGCCGGCGCCGGCCTTTCTTCTTATACGGCGCCCTGGCAACCACTGCCGCCTTAGTGTTAATGCCTAATTCGCCGACCTTGTGGTTCGCCGCTGGTATGTTATGGATTTTAGACGCCGCTATAAATGTGACGATGGAACCGTTTCGGGCGTTTGTTGGCGATAACCTGAATAAACAGCAGCGGCCAACCGGTTTTGCCATGCAGAGCTTTTTTATCGGCGTAGGTGCGGTGGTAGCGTCGGCCTTACCCTGGATGATGACCAACTGGTTTGGCGTAGCGAACACGGCCGCGGCCGGGATGATCCCTGACTCGGTAGTTTATTCGTTTTATGCCGGCGGCGCCGTGCTGTTTTTAGCGGTGGGCTGGACCATTATCTCCAGCAAAGAATACAGCCCGGAGCAACTGGCAGCCTTTGATGCCGCCGAGCAAGCAGCATACCCCAGTGCCCCCCAGGCTACCCCAGCAGCCAACTACTGGAAAAGCGGTGCTGCCGCTGTGGTTATCGGTGTTATGGCATTGGTGGTGGTAGCCTACGCTAATTTAGATAAGCAACTGTATTTATTAGGGGGGCTGATCGCGGCCTTTGGTTTAATGCAGTGGGCGGCCAGTTGGTTTAAGCAACAGGCAAACCGCAATATGCTGGTAGAAATTACCGATGATTTATTTACCATGCCCTCCACCATGCGCCAGTTGGCTGTGGTGCAGTTTTTCTCGTGGTTCCCGCTGTTTGCAATGTGGATCTACACCACTGCTGCGGTAACCAGTTACCACTATGGTACCAGTGACACCACCTCGCAGGCTTATAATGATGGCGCCGACTGGGTTGGCGTATTGTTTGCCGTTTATAATGGTTTTGCGGCGCTGGCTGCCTTGTTAATACCGTTGTTAGTTAAGTTTACCGGTGCCCAGAAAGCGCATGCCGTTAACCTGTTATTTGGCGCAGCCGGCCTGTTTTCGTTCTTTGTGATTAAAGATCCGGCCTTACTCTGGTTACCCATGATCGGCATCGGTATTGCCTGGGCCTCTATTTTATCCCTGCCTTATGCCCTGTTATCGAACTGCCTGCCGGCCCATAAAATGGGGGTGTATATGGGTATGTTTAATATCTTTATTGTGTTGCCGCAATTACTGGCCGCGGCCATTTTGGGCAGCCTGATTGGTTACTTCTTTAATGGCCAGGCCATTTACGCCCTGGCAATTGGTGGCTGTTCTTATGTGTTTGCCGCACTGTATGTGTTGCGGGTAAAAACGGTAAAAGTGGAAAGTTAATTATGTTTAAATTATCAATATCAGCCATAGCGCTGGCCATTGCATTGGCTGGCTGCTCGCCAGCACCAGAACCAAGCTCGCTAAATCAGCCAGTGGCCCCGGCTAGTCAAAGCGCCGCCGCTCAGCAAAACGCTGCGGCTGAGCAAAACGCCGTGGCTCAGCAAAGTGATGCCTGGTGGGACAAGGCGATTTTCTATCAGATCTGGCCACGTAGTTTCTATGATACCGATGGCGATGGCCATGGTGACTTTAACGGCATGACAGCCAAACTGCCTTACCTGCAGGAGCTGGGAGTGAATGCGCTGTGGTTAACCCCGATGTTTGAAGCGCCTTCTTATCATGGTTATGACTTCACCGAGTTTTATCAGGTAGAGAGTGATTACGGCACTATGGCCGAATTTGAAGCCTTTATACAGGCTGCAGATGCCAAAGGCATGAAGGTTATTCTGGATTTGGTTATTAACCATATTTCCAGTGAACATGAATGGTTTCAGCGCTCTGCAGCGGGTGAAGCACCTTACAAAGACTACTTTATCTGGCGTGACGATATGCCAGCGGCCGGCAGCGGCTGGGGCCACGCCTGGAGTGACAACGATAAACCTGATGCCGTCTGGCACTGGAATGAAACCCGCCAGCAATATTATTACGCTGCCTTTGGTGCCAGCCAACCTGACGTAAACCTGCGCCACCCCGATGTGGTGGCTGAGATGGAAAAAATGGCGAAGTTCTGGCTGGATAAAGGCGTTGCTGGTTTCCGCTTGGATGCGGTGCGCTTTGCCATGGAAGGTGGCCCGGCTGCACAGGCTGATACTAATGAGACCATCGCTTACTGGCAGAGCTTTAATCAGTTTGTGAAAAGCGTTAACCCTGAAGCCTACTTAGTGGGTGAAGCCTGGGTCGATATCCCGATCGCTGCCCGCTATTTTGGCGAGGGCAAAGGCTTAGACCAGGGGTTTGATTTTGAAGTAGGTTATAAAATTCTTGGCTTATTACAGCAGGATACAGCTGGCGAAGCGCAGTTTGGCACTATGCAGTCGAATCAGCAGCAGGTGGCCGATGCAACAGTGCTGGCCGAAAACGTCCAGCAACGAATTGATTCGGAAGCGCCGCTTAGTTTTTTTGCGCCCTTTATAACCAACCATGATCAGGAGCGCGTGGCTTACCAGTTAAAAGAGCATGACAGCAAAGCCAAACTGGCTGCTGTCATGTTGTTCAGCTCGCCGGGTACGCCTTACATTTATTATGGTGAAGAAATTGGCTTAACCCAGGACAGAAGCGGCCACGACGTATTCAAACGGGCGCCCATGCTGTGGGATAACAGTAAACAGGCCGGCTTTACCAGCAGCGATAACAGCTGGGTAGAACAACTGGCACTGTTTGGCGATGGCTTCCCTAACTGGTGGCCGGATTTTCTGGCTAAGCAGCTTAGCGCTGAAGATCGCAGCGTTGCTGCGCAACAAGCGCAGCCGGATTCTGTCTGGCAATTGTATAAATTTTTAATTGCCCAGAAAAAACAGCGGCCAGAGCTGGCTACTGCCGGCAGTTATCAGGTTAGCCAGCTGGAAAATGGCGTGCTGCAAATCAGCCGTGAGCTAAACGGCAGCAAAAGTCTGTTTGTGCTGAACTTAACTGATTCAGCGCAGGATATCAGCGCCATTAACCGCGAAGGTTTAACCCCGGGCTGGGCCTTTGAGCTGGACGGCAATCTGTTAGCCGGCTTTGGCCTGCTGGTGCTGCAAACCGCTAAATAAGCAGCCTGATTAAACCGCCGGCTATGTGGCAGCGGCGGTTTATTTCTGGTAGCCCAGACTAATAGCGCATATCGGTTAGCTGCGCTGTTTGCTAAACTAACAACACCTGTTCTGCTGTAGCGGAGTTGTGGTGTCTCACCGTTCTTACCTGTTTTCCCTGCGCCTTTGCCATGCGCTGCGCGAAGCGCTGGCTGAAGGTTACAACCTTAATAAATTCAGTAAAGATATCCTGGCTGGGATTACCGTCGGCATTATTGCTATTCCGCTGGCGATGGCGCTGGCAATTGCCAGTGGTGTAGCGCCGCAGTACGGTTTATACACGGCAATTATCGCTGGTTTTGTTATTGCCTTAACCGGCGGATCTCGTTACAGCATCTCTGGCCCCACCGCCGCCTTTGTTGTGATTTTGTACCCTGTTGCTTTGAAATATGGGCTCAGCGGCTTGCTGATTGCCTCAGTATTGTCTGGTGTGATCCTGCTGCTGATGGCCGCCATGCGGCTGGGGCGGCTAATTGAATATATTCCCGAAGCGGTAACCCTGGGTTTTACCGGCGGCATAGCGGTGGTGATTGCCACCTTGCAAATTAAAGACTTCTTTGGCCTTAGCATTGCTGCTTTACCAGAGCACTATGTGGAGAAAATCGTCATGCTGGCGCAGCAGCTGCCGCAAGCTGCCTGGCCCAGTTTGCTGGTAGCGACAGTTACTCTGGCGGTGATGCTGTTGTGGCCAAAATTAAAAACCCCGGTGCCGGCCCATTTGCCAGCGCTGTTTATCGGCACTCTGCTCGGGCTGTTGTTGCTCCATGTCGGCGCTGAGCTCGACACCATAGGCTCGCGTTTCAGTTACAGCACGCCAGATGGCAGTAGCGGCAATGGCATTCCGCCCTATCTGCCTTACTTTGACTGGCCCTGGCTGCGCCCCGGCCCGGGTAATGAACTGCTCGGCTTTAGCTGGCAACTGGTGAAAGACTTACTGGCGGCTGCTTTTGCCATGGCAATGCTGGGTGCTATTGAGTCGTTGCTGTGTGCCGTGGTGCTGGATGGCATGTCGGGGCGGCGCCACAGCGCCAACAGTGAATTATTGGGCCAGGGCCTGGGTAATATTATTACGCCTTTTTTCGGCGGCATTACTGCTACCGCTGCGCTGGCGCGATCAGCGGCCAATTTTAAAGCTGGTGCGCAAAGCCCGGTGGCGGCCATGGTGCATTGCCTGGTGATCCTGCTGGCGCTGGTGCTGCTGGCCCAGTTGTTATCTTATGTGCCGATGGCGGCACTGGCCTCGTTACTGCTGATGGTAGCCTGGAATATGAGCGAGGCACCTAAAGCACTGCATTTGCTAAGAACGGCGCCGCGAAGTGATATTCTGGTGTTCTTTAGCTGTTTTTCACTGACAGTGCTGCTGGATATGGTTATCGCTATTACCGTAGGTATTTTGTTGGCTGCGGTGTTGTTTGTGAAAGATATTGCTGAGATGACTAAAGTTACCGATATCAGTCAGCATAAAAAACTGATTGATATGGAGCTGCCGGCCGGATGGAAAGTGCTGAAGATTAACGGCCCGTTGTTTTTTGCGGCGGCTGATCGGATTTTTGCCGAAATTGCCGTGCTAACCGCCCAATGTCGCGGCATAGTGTTGTATATGGATGGTGTTACGGTACTGGATGCCGGTGGCCTGGCGGCATTGAATAAGCTGATTAGTAAAAGTGCTAAAACTCATACTGAGTTAGTGATTGCCGACTTGCAGTTTCAGCCGCTACGTACCCTGGCCAGAGCAGGGGTTAAGCCGGTAGCCGGCAGGTTGCGCTTTTACCCCAGCTTAAAAGAAGCGCTGGACGCCCTGGCGCCAGCCTCAGCGGCTGCCGCAGGACTGGCGGATAATTAGTTTTGGCTGAATATGGGTGCTAACGATGGCTTCATTATTAATTAACCGCAGCAGGTTATCGACCAGCATTTCTCCGGCCAGCGAAGTATCCTGCTGAATGGTGCTTAGCGCCGGGGTAGCAAATGACGCTACAGGTATATCGTCAAAGCCCATTACTGCAATATCGGCCGGAATACGGTACCCCAGTTGGTGCAATGCCCGCATTACCCCAATGGCAATAGTATCGCTGGCACAAAATACGGCATCACAGGCCTTACCTTGCTGCATAATTTGCCGGATAGCCTGGTCGCCGGCGTTCTCGGTGGAGATAGCATCGCCCTGGGCAATATCAGCCGGTTTAATGCCTGCTACAAGCAGCGCATCTGTAAAGCCCTGATAGCGCTCAAAAAACTCAGGGCTGTGCTCAGAAGCATTACCAACAAAGGCAAAGTTTTGGTAGCCATTGGCTAATAGGTGCTCGCCGGCCAGCCGGCCACCTTCGCGGTTATTGCTGCGAATGGTAAATTCAGGGTGACCGAGTACCTCAGCGCCCCAGCAAACAAAATGGGTTTGCTGGGCTAACAGTTTTTTCAGTTTTTCTTCGTAATCAACATAATCGCCATAGCCAAGCAAAATAATGCCATCGGCTTTATTACTGTCTTCGTAATCGGCATGCCAGTCGTCACTCAGTTGCTGGAAGGATACCAGTAGATCCTGGCCGCGTTTGGCACAGGCCCGGGTAATACTGCCCAGCATTGATAAAAAGAACGGGTTGATAAGTGACTCGTCTGACGTGGGGTCTTCAAACAACAACAGTGCCAGCGTGCTGCTGCGTTGTTTACGCAGGTTGCTGGCGTTCTTATCCACTTTATAGTTCAGCTGTTTAGCAATGGCATGCACCCGCTCGCGGGTTTCTTTATTAACTTGCGGACTGTTGCGCAGCGCCCTCGACACCGTGGACTGCGATACCCCGGCTAAATAGGCAATATCAAAGGATGTCGCTTTGTCTTTCATCAGGTGCTCTGCTGTTACAGCGTCGCAGCTCTGCAGTTAACTGCAGCAATCTGCTTAGCGCATTATAATTATAATCTGCCCATCATAGATGGATTTGTTAGTAGATTCAATTTTGGCGTTAGCATCTGTTTCAGCACTGTTGCATCTGATAATTCCGGTTAATTTGTGAAACTATGTTATTTCTGTTTCGGCGTGGGGCCGCGCCTTGCTAAACTAAAGAGTCACTGGAATCAGGTAAGCTGTTGTGATTAAAAAATCGTTAAAAATAGTGTTATTGACGAGTTTGTTGCTGAGCGGTTTCGCAGCAACCGCCAGCACTCCCACCTGTCAGGGCGATGATTGTATTGCCGAGCAAAAGCTATATTTAAGCTGGGCCTTAGGCTATGGCCAGCGTAGTAATCCATTGCATGGCGGTAAAAAGCTTAACTTAGTGTTATTGCCGGAAATTTATTACTACAGTAAATACTGGTTTTTTGACAATGGCCGGCTGGGCAGCAGTATTGCCCTCAGCGATGATACGCAACTGAGTATCATTGGTCAGTTTAATCAGGAAAAAGGCTATTTTCAGCAATGGTTCAGTGGCAATTTACTGCAGTTTGAAGCCAATACCATCGTTGGGCCTGAATTTGGCGCTGCAACATTCCGCCAGGCACCCTCTCAGATAGCCGTTAGTCAGGTAAATAAAAGGCCTACAGCGTTTGATGTCGGGCTGCAATTAGATACGGTCCGCAGTGGCACCTTGTGGCAACTGGCATACTGGACCGATGTCAGTAAGCAACACCATGGCCAGTATGCCAGTCTGGGTGCGCGCCGGGGCTGGCAAAGCCCTTATGGTAAATGGCAGTTATCGGCACATCTTCACTGGAAAAGTGCCCAGCTGATTGACACCTATTACGGTTTAACGGCATTAGAAGTAACGTCAGGCCAGGAATATCAAGGGCGGGATAGCTGGCAGGCAGAACTTCGGTTAAACTGGAGCAAACCGTTAACAGAACGGTTGAGTGTGTTGGTATTCCTCCGATATTTACAACTGGATAGCGCTATGACTGATAGCTACCTGGTACGCTCTGATAACGTCACAACCTGGTTTGGTGGCGTTAGTTACCGGTTTTTCTGATGCGGCTGTTATGTTGTTTCCTGGCCCTGCTACTTGGTGTTTCGCTAAGCAGCCAGGCTGAAGTTGCTGCCGGCCAGTGCACTGAGCCGCTATGTTGGCAGGTTAGCCCAACGGTCTGTGTTACCGATAAGCTTGAGCAGGGCTGTGAAGCTGCGCTGCGGGTGATTTGGTTTAGTGACACCCCCAGAACAGTATGTTTATATCTGGCGGAGCAGGCTGAGCGCTGCTGGCAGGAAGCAACCAGCGGCCAATGGCAGCAGCAGGTTAACTGGCAAACCGGTTGGTTGAGCTTGCGCCAGCAACAGCAGGTGCTGCTGAGTGCCGAATTGCAGGTATTAAGCCGGCAACCGGCAAAACGACGTCGTGTCTCCGGCGCATGGAGTATTTTTTAATGGCTAAGATCCTGTTAGTGGAAGATGACGCCCGGTTGGCCGGCCTGGTGCAGAGTTTTCTGGTGCAGCATGGGTTTACCGTGCAGCAGCAAAGCCGCGGCGATCTGGTTGCCGAGCAATGCAAGCAATTTCAACCCGATTTAATTGTGCTGGATTTGATGTTGCCCGGGTTGGATGGCTTTGGCGTTTGCCGGCAAATCCGCCCCTGGTACAAAGGTCCGGTATTAATGCTAACTGCCAAGCAAAGTGATATTGATCAGGTGTTGGGACTGGAGCTTGGTGCTGACGATTATGTAATTAAACCGGTTGAGCCGCGGGTATTATTAGCACGGATTAATGCCCTGCTACGCCGGACCCAGGTTAGCCCGCAAACTGAACAGCAGCAACTGGCTTTTGGCGGTTTGATGTTAAAGCAGCGTTCGCGCGAAGCCTGGCTGGACAACAAGCTGGTCGATCTTACCAGCTATGAATTCGACTTATTATGGATGTTAGCACGACATGCCGGCCAGACCGTGAAACGGGAAGCTATTCATCAGCAAATTATTGGCCGTGAATATGATGGCCTTGATCGGACTGTCGATGTGCGGATATCACATTTAAGACGAAAGCTGGGTGATAATGCAGAGGTGCCTTTCCGGATTAAAACCGTTTGGGGTAAAGGGTATTTATTTGTCGCTGATGCCTGGTAACTATGCATCGCCTGTTTCTGCACTTTTATCTGTTTTTATTTCTGGTGTTAATTGGCTTAGGCTGGACGGTTGATCAGCTTTGGCAATATGCGCAGGGTGGTCAGCCGCCTGCGCTGGTAGATACCCTGGCCGAGCAAATGTCGCTGGTTATGCGCTTGCCTGAGGCGCAGTGGTCCAGTCACCTTGGTTTACCTTATCAGCCAGTGGCGCTTGATAGTGTAAGCTGGCAGCCCGATGAATGGCAGTTATTACAGCAAAACCATTTGTTACCGTTATTTCAGGATAACAGTGTGTTTTTTTATGGTCTGCGCGATGAGCAATTATGGCTGGTTGGCCCGCTGCAATTAAACGAACATTCGGGTTTTGACTGGTTTAGTATTCTTTTTTTCAGCTTGCTGGCGGTTGCTGTGGCACTGTGGCTCTGGCCGGTGGCACGGGATATCCGGTTTTTGCAACAAGGTTTGCAGCGTTTTGGTAAGGGCCAGCCGGCGGAGTTGCAGTTACCTGCCCGTTCATTTATCGCGCCCATTGCCGATAGCTTTCAGCAAATGAGTCAGCAAATTATCTCTTTGCTGGACTTGCAGCGGGAAATGACTCATGCGGTGTCGCATGAGCTGCGGACCCCGATTGCCCGGCTGAAATTTGCGTTGGAAATGGCGCCACAACTGCCCGAAAACGATAAACAGCTGATGTTGCAGGACGTGCGGGAGTTGCAGCAACTGGTAGATGAAATGCTCGACTACGCCAAATTGCAAAGCCATCAACTTGATCTTAAAAAGCAACAAGTTGACTTAACAGAGCTCATTCATAACGTTGCTGAGAAACTGGCCCCGCTGCCCGGTGCCGCTATTGAGCTGCAATTGCCGGCACAGGCGATGTTGTATTGTGATGCTCATTATCTGGAACGGGCTATTCAGAACTTGCTGGTAAATGCCAAACGCTACGCCAGACAACGAATTGTAGTTGATGTGAAATCGCGGCAGGGGCACTGGCAGATCAGCGTTAACGATGATGGCCCCGGCATTGCACCCGACCGCCGGGCTGAAGTGCTGAAACCATTTCAGCGGCTGGAGCAAAGCCGTAACCGGGAAGAGGGGGGCTTTGGCCTGGGCCTCGCCATTGTCCAACGTATTGTGCAGTGGCATCAGGGTAAGCTGCTTATCAGCGACAGTGCCTTAGGTGGTGCCAGTTTGCAGCTGCTACTGCCGGTAAGTTAAGCTATTCATCATAAAAAAATCTGCCGCCAGCGCATAATCAGCTAAGCTGGCTTCGGCCAATGCTAAGCTATGCTTCCCCAATAAGAGTACCTGTAATGCGAAGTTCCGAGCCTTCAATCTGGTTGCTGATGTTGCTGGCTGCTGTGGTTGCCACCACCCCATTGGCGATAGATATGTACTTACCTGCCATGCCGATGATGGCCGGTGAACTGGATACCAGCATTAGTCTGGTCCAGCAGTCGCTGAGTATTTTTCTGGCGGCTTATGGCATAGGTATGCTGCTGTTCGGGCCACTGGCTGACATGCTGGGACGGCGGCCACTGGCGGTATTTGGTTTAAGTGGCTTTATTCTGGCCAGTCTTGCGCTGAGTCAGGTCGACAGTATTGAATGGTTTCTGGGCTGGCGGGCGGTGCAGGCGCTGGCAGGCGCGGCAGCATCAGTAGTGGTGCCGGGTATTATCCGCCATTTGTATCAGCAACATACTGCTAAAGGCATGTCTTATGTATCGATGATTATGATGCTGGCACCGCTGGTGGCTCCGGCCATGGGCAGCGGCATCATCTGGCTGGCCAGCTGGCAGGCAATATTCCTGTTTCTGGCGCTATATGGTGCTGTGGTGGTTGGTTTTAGCTGGCGTTTTTTACCAGAAATCCGCACTGAGGCCGGACAGCAGCGGCCGGCTTTTTTCAGTGGTTATATCAAAGTGTTCCGGCATAAAGCGGCATGGCCGGATATTGCCAGCTCGATGTTTGCCTCGTTCGCCTTTTTCTGTTTTTTAACCGCAGTTTCTTTTGTTTACATTGGCTACTTCGGAGTAACTGAGCAAATGTTTGCGCTGTTGTTTGGTTGTAACGTGCTGGCACTGATGAGCGCCAACTTACTGAACAGCCGCTTAGTCGTGCGTTTTGGGCCGCAGCGTATGTTACGCTTTGGCTTAGTGGTGGCACTGTGCTGCGCCAGTTTATTAACGGGTTTTAACTATTTTGGTCTGGGGTTATGGTATACCGTGCTTACCATAGCACCGCTGATGGCCAGCCTGGGATTAATGGCGACCAATGCCGACGCGATGATTATTATGCAATTTCCGCATAACAGCGGCACCGCTACCGCTGTTATCGGTACCTTACGGTTTGGCAGTGGGGCCCTGGCCGGGCCTTTACTGGCATGGTTTTACACCGGCGATGCTTTGCCGTTCTCAGTACTGATGTTATCAGGAGTGCTGGCTATTGGCCTGAGTCAGCTGTGGCGCCAGCTTGCACATTCCCGCTTATCCGTTACCGGTTAAGCCAGAGCCAGGCTGTCCGATAGGCAGCCCGGCGCAAGGTTGGCTCAGAAACCGAGGTTTTTCAGAAAATCGTCGTCAACTTCCGGTTCAATATCTACTGTATTCTCCTGCCGGTATTGCTGAGCATTGGCCAAAATATCGTCCGGGTTTTCCTGCTCGGTACGTTCAAACTCTTCCAGCTGAATAAACTCAGTTTTATCCATCGCCAGTTCCATATAAAAAATATTATGTTCCGGTGTGCTGAACGTGACACGACGGGCCTGTGGCTGATCAAGCTGGGTGTTAATCAGAATTTGCACCTGCTTGTTAATTGCCATCATTTTCGGCTGGCTCTGATTAATTGAGGTATGTAAATCCTGACGTACCTTGTTGGTAAAGTCGCCGACGATCTGATTCATCAGCTCGCCCATCACATTACCCACCTCATCAGAGGTATGAAACTGGGCCAGCTCATCCTCCGGCATGCCCATACTCATCATGTATTTCCGGTAAATTTCCATTGCTGCCTGCGATGTGAAATTTATAATTACCAGCCCGGAAAAGCCGCCGTCAAACAATACAAAGCAGCCCAGATCGGGCCGTAAACAGGTTTTCTGAATTTTCTGAACCATCGGCGAATGACTGATTGTTGGGTTGCCGGCTGCTGCCAGAACGCCATTAACTGCCTGACACAGGGTTAGCAGAATGTCATCGGTGGTAATAATACGGGTTTTTTTCATGCTGTTTTCCAAGGGCTATTTTCTGACAGTATAAGCCCTTATCAGTAGTTAACGCTAAATTTTACAGGCTCCGCCGCTGCATTCGTCATCGTCATCACCAAATTGTGGCTCGGCAGCCTTTGCTGCGGCCTCGGCCTGCTGTTTGGCCAGTGCGGCTTCTGCACCATCAAAATCAAGATTGTTTAAATCGAAATCCTGATCAAAATCTAAGTCAGACATGGTGTTTGCTCCTATTCCCGGCGGCCCGGGTTGTGGTTACTCAAGTTGTGGTGATTAGCTTGTTTACAGCCAGTGTAGCAAATTGCCGGGGCCGGTTTAAACAACCACAGCCAAATTAAACCAGGCGCCACCAAAATTAAAAGGTCGGCCCACTATTTCCGGCAATGCTCGATTTCCGCCAATGGTCGATTTCACCGGTGCCAATTCCTTGCTATTATAACGCCCATCTTTTCTGACCTGCCCGGAGCTGCTGATGAGCCAATTAACTATTCAAACCCCAGACGACTGGCATTTGCATTTTCGCGATGGTGATATGCTGCAGGAAACGGTACCGGCTACCGCCCGTCAGTTTGCCCGCGCTATTGTAATGCCCAACTTAGTGCCGCCGGTAACCACCGCTGATATGGCCGTCGCCTACCGTGAGCGTATTCTGGCAGCCCGCCCGGCCGGTAGCAATTTTCAGCCACTGTTAACCCTGTTTTTAACTGATAAAACCAGCCGCCAGCAAATTATCGATGCCAAAGCGGCCGGTGTGGTGGCAGCCAAACTTTATCCGGCTGGGGCAACCACCAATTCCAATGCGGCAGTAAGTGCGCTGGACTCATTGTATCCGGTGTTTGAAGTAATGGCAGAGCAAGGCATGCTGCTACTGATCCATGGTGAGGTTACTGATCACGATATCGATATTTTCGACCGGGAAAAGGTGTTTATTGACCGCTATCTACAGCATATCGTGGCGCGGTTGCCGCAGTTGAAGGTAGTGTTTGAACACATTACCACTGCCGATGCCGCCAGTTTTGTCAGCGAGGCTGGTAGTAATGTTGCCGCTACCATTACCCCACAGCATTTACTGCTAAACCGCAACGACTTACTGGTAGGCGGCGTGCGGCCGCACAATTACTGTTTGCCGGTGTTAAAGCGCCGTACTCATCAGCAGGCATTGCGCGCAGCCGTAGCCAGCGGTTCGGCGAAGTTTTTCCTCGGTACTGACTCGGCACCACATGAAAAGCACCGCAAAGAATCAGCCTGTGGTTGTGCCGGTTGTTACAGCGCCCACAGTGCGATAGAGCTATATGCTCAGGTATTTGATGAGTTAGGTTGTCTGGATAAACTGGAAGGCTTTGCCAGCCATTACGGCGCCGACTTTTACGGCCTGCCACGCAACAGTGGAACCGTGACCCTGCAACAGCAGCAGTGGCAGGTGCCTAGTGAAATTATTCTGCCCAACGGCAACCCGATAGTACCGTTTTATGCCGGTGAAACCCTTAACTGGAAATTGATTTAATGCTGAGTTTTGCAGAATCGCACGAACCGATGTACTCACGTCAACACGCCGTGAACCCGTCCCTGGGGGCTCGATTCGGCCATCCGGGCCTGCAACGGTTGCCTTAGAGTACAACGATTCCTGCTCACATAGACCTGTTCACGTAGATTAGTTCTTTAAGTAGCTCAGCAGCCGCTCCAGAGCGCGGTAGCTGAGCGCTTCCATCAGATGAGCGCGGCTGATTTGTGGTTGTTGCTGCAAATCGGCGATAGTGCGGGCCACTTTAATAATTTTGTGATAGGTACGAGCCGACAGCTTAAAGCGGTGAATAGTGTCTTCCAGAAAACGGGCATCGTCCTGTTTTAACGGGCAAAAGTCGGCTATTTCACTGCCACTGAGCCGGGCATTGGCCTTACCCTGGCGGGCCAGCTGAATGTCACGTGCTGCGACTACCCGTTGTTTGACCCTGGCACTGCTTTCTTCTGAACTATGCTGCTGACTGAGCATGCCCTTGGGCAGTAACGGCACTTCAATTTGTAACTCTATCCGGTCAATAAAAGGCCCCGATAAGCGGTTTAAATAACGCATTACCTGCTCGGGCGTAGCGCGGCCATCTTCATGGTGGCCGGTTGGGCTGGGATTAAGCGCGGCCACTAACTGAAACTGGGCCGGAAACTCGGCCTGGCGGGCCGCCCGTGATATGTGAACGATCCCTGTTTCCAGCGGCTCGCGCAAAACATCCAGCACCTTGCGCGGGAATTCGGGCAACTCGTCTAAAAACAGGATCCCGTGGTGAGCCAGGGATATTTCACCGGGCCGCGGTACCGAGCCACCGCCGACTAATGCCACAGCAGAGCTGGTATGGTGCGGGCTGCGAAACGGCCGCTGCTGCCAGTCGGTAAGGTTGCGTTGCAAGCCGGCAATCGAATAGATCGCTGCCGTAGCCAGTGCTTCCTGCTCGGTTAGGGCTGGCAGAATGCCGGGCAGGCGCTGCGCCAGCATCGATTTGCCGGTACCGGCCGGGCCCAGCATCAGCATATTGTGCTCACCGGCGGCGGCAATTTCCAGCACCCGTTTAGCATGCCCCTGGCCGCGGACATCGGCTAAATCCGGCATATGCTGCACTGGCCGTTCGGGGAGCGGCGGTATGGCCGGTAACGCCTGCTGCGCCAGTAAAAAGCTATGCACCTGCAACAAATGCTCGGCGCCATGAATTTTTGCTTTGGGTACTTGCTGCGCCTGCTGAGCATTTAACATTGGCATCAGTGCGGCCCGGCCCGCATCGCGACAGGCAACTGCCACCGGGATTTCCCCGAGAATTGGCCGTATTTCGCCAGATAATGCCAGCTCGCCGTAAAACTCGTAATTGCCGGTGCTCTGTTCATTGAGCTGACCGCTGGCGACAATAATTCCCAGGGCTATTGGCAAGTCGAAGCGGCCGCCTTCTTTCGGTAAATCGGCCGGCGCCAGGTTAACGGTGATTTTGCGATCGGGAAAGGCAAAGCCACTGTTTACCATGGCGCTACGCACCCGGTCGCGCGATTCTTTTACCGAAGTTTCAGGTAAGCCAACTAACTGAAATGCAGGCAAACCATTGCTGATATGTACTTCTACGGTAACCAGTGGGGCATCCAGGCCGTGGCGGGCCCGGCTGTAGACAACAGCCAGTGACATCCTGTCTCCGATATTTTTACATAAACACTGCATTATGTTTAGCATAATGTTAATTTAATGCAAGTTTCGGTGTTCTAAGCTAACAAAAGCAATATGAATACAGTTGGTTATTCCCTGCTTTGGTAATTGCCTGCTAAGCTGAGAGGCTAACCGGCATGCCATTAACGTCAACTAAAGGTAGTTACAGATGATTCAGCGCTGGCTACAGCATATTCTGGCTTATCCACGCCTTGTCACGGCCTTATCGCTGCTGTTTATTGTTGGCAGCGGCTTTGGTATTGGCAATTTGTATTTTCGTGGTGATTACCGGATCTTCTTTACTGACGATAATCCACAGTTGCTGGCGTTTGAACAAATGCAGCAACAATTTAATAAAAGTGACAATATCCTGATTGCCATCGCGCCCGCTGATAAACAGGTGTTCAGCGCACAAACCCTGAGTCTGGTAAGGCAGTTAACTGAGGCCGCCTGGCAAACACCTTATTCTATCCGGGTAGATTCGCTGAGTAATTATCAGCACACCGAAGCGATAGATGATGATTTATGGGTTGCCGATCTGGTTGGCGAAGATCTCGGGCTGACCGGCCCTGAACTTAACAAAATAGCACAAGTAGCGCTGAATGAGCCGGTGCTGGTGCAGCGCCTGGTGTCCGGCGATGGCGCGGTTACTGCGATTAATATTACCCTGCAGTTACCCGAGCACAATCTGCAGCAGGAAGTAAAAGAAGTATGGCTGGCCGTCTCTGGCATGCTCGATACCTTTAAAGCATCGCAGCCGGATACCGACTTTCATGTCAGTGGCGTGGTGGCGATGAATTATGCCTTTGCTTATGAGGCTGAAAACGACGTTAAAACCCTGATCCCCGTTATGTTTGCGGCCATTTTGCTAATGCTGGCCTGGCTACTGCGTTCGGTGTTGGCGTCGCTGGCCACCCTGGTGATTATTGTGGTGACCGTGGTCAGCACCCTGGGGCTGGCCGGTTGGGCCGGGCTGTTTTTAAGTACCGCCACCGTTAACGTGCCAACCATTTTAATGACCCTGGCAGTAGCGGATTCAGTACACCTGATTGCCACAATGCAGTTTGCGCTGCGCCGCGGTGACAGCCGGCTCCAGGCAATACAATACAGCTTGAAACGCAATGTCATGCCGGTATTTATTACCAGTGCCACTACGGCTATTGGCTTTTTAACCCTGAATTTTTCTGAAGTACCGATTCTGCGCGATTTAGGCAATATGACGGCCGTCGGCGTGATGCTCGCCTGTTTGTTCAGCCTGGTATTGTTACCTGCATTGCTGTTGTTTTTGCCAATCAGCGCCGGTCAGCGCCAGCACAGTGTGGCCGGAAGTGCCGATAAAACCATGTTGTGGCTGGCTAATATGGTGATCCGCCGCCAACAACCGCTGTTCTGGGGTATGAGCGTGCTGATTATTGGCTGTAGCGCCTTGATTAGCCTTAATACGATTAATGATGAAGCGGTAAAGTATTTTTCTGCCGATACAGAGTTTCGCCAGGCCAATGATTTTCTGGAGCAGAACCTGACCGGGGCCACCACTGTTGATTTTGTTATCGCTGGCAATGAAGCCAGTGCAGTAAACCAGCCTGAGTTTTTGGCGGTGGTAGCCGGGTTTACGGAGTGGCTGCAGCGTCAGCCGGAAGTGCTGCATGTCAACAGCATTACTGACACTATGAAGCGACTGAATAAAAACATGCATCAGGACGACCCGGCATACTACCGTCTGCCAGACAATCAGCAACAGGCCGCCCAATACTTACTGATGTATGAAATGTCATTGCCGTTTGGACTGGACTTAAATAACCAGTTGAACCTGGATAAAAGCGCTACCCGGCTGGCCGTCAGCTTACAAAACCTTGGTAGTAAACAGCTTACCGCTTTTGAGAGCCGCGCCCTGGCCTATCTGGCCGAACATGCCGGCGCTTATAGTGCCAGTGCCGCCAGTACCGCGCTGATGTTTGCCCATATTGGCGAGCGCAATATGGCGTCGATGCTGCAAACCCTGCCGTTGGCGTTGGTGTTAATCTCACTGTTACTGGTATTTAGTTTGCGATCCTGGCGGCTGGGGATACTAAGCCTGATCCCTAATATTACCCCGGCATTGGTCGCTTTTGGTTTATGGGGGCTGCTAAGTGGTGAAATTAACCTGGCGCTGTCGGTCGTAGCCGGAATGAGCCTTGGGATCATTGTGGATGATACTGTGCACTTTCTCAGTAAATACCGGGCGGCCAGAGTGGAAGGGCAGGCAACCGAGCAGGCAATACGCTATGCTTTTACCACCGTAGGCCGGGCGTTATGGATCACTACGGTAGTATTGGTAACAGGTTTCGCGGTATTGATGTTGTCTGGCTTCCGGCTAAATTCTGATATGGGGATGCTGACGGCGCTGGTGATCCTGGTGGCGTTAATTATCGATTTTCTGTTCCTGCCGGCTTGCCTGCTAAAATTTGATGCAAAGGAGTATAAAACTGATGCCTCAGCTTAATATCAGCCAGACTGGCATGTTAATACTGGTTATTGGCCTGCTGCTGGGTTTGCCAGCGCATGCTGCTACTGATGCCGGTAGCGACAAAGGGCTGCAAATTGCTACCGAGCAGAAACAGCGCGATACCGGCTGGGGGGACAGCGAAAGCAAAGTGCTGATGGTACTGCGCGATTCCAGTGGCAATGAAAGTATCCGGCGGATGCGTACCCTGGCGCTGGAGGTGATCGACGATGGCGATAAATCGCTGATTATTTTTGATGAACCCCGGGATGTGAGAGGCTCCGCCTTTCTTAGCCACTCTCACCCTACGGCCGAAGACGACCAGTGGCTATATTTACCGGCGATAAACCGGACCCGGCGCATTGCCAGTCGCAATAAATCCGGCCCTTTTATGGCCAGCGAATTTGCCTATGAAGATATGTCGTCATTTGAACTGGCGAAATATCAGTTCCGTTATTTACGCGAAGAAGAAGTGAATGGCGTCATCTGTTACGTGATTGAACGGATCCCCACTGATAAATTCTCTGGCTACAGTAAAACCATTGCCTGGGTCGATAAAGCGCACTACCGGGTGCAGAAAATTGAGTTTTACGATAAAAAACAAAGTCTGTTGAAAACTTTATTGGCCAGTGATTATAAACTGTATCTGGATAAATACTGGCGGCCGCTGTTGCTGCGGATGCAAAATCATCAAACCGGTAAAAGCACAGATCTGGTGGTAGAGGAGCTGCAGTTTAATGTTGGTCGTAGCGCTGCTGATTTCGATGTTAACGTGCTGGAGCGGCTGCGTTGAGCGCCGACACAAATCAAACCGAGGTAGTATGACAACGTTGCTATATCAGGTTATCCGGGGCTCAGTTGCCCCTTTGCTGCTGGCAACCATGCTCGTTACCACAGCTGCGCTTAGCAGTACGGTGCAGGCGGCAGAGCTTGGTCCGGTAGCGAAAACCGATACTCTGTGGCGGCTGGCGGTGCAGGCCCGGCCGGATGACGCTGTTAGTATGCCGCAGGTTGTTTATGCGCTATGGCAGGGCAACCCCGCCGCCTTTGTTGATGGCGATATTAACAAGTTGCGCGCCGGCAGTGTGCTGCAGGTGCCCAGTCGCAGCAAAATGCTGGCCACCGGCGTCACTGAGGCCAGAGCCTGGTATTATCAGGCTATCCGGGGGCAGATAGCGACAGCGGTCCAACCGGCACAGCCCGTTAACCGCCAGGCGGCAGTTAAACCAGTACCAGCTGTGCCAGCCCCCGTAACAGCAACCCCTGAAGTGCAACCCGAAACAGCAGGCTCTGAAGCTGCAGCTGTGCCCGCTCAGCAGCCAACTGCCGGAACAGAGAGCAGCACTACGTCTGCAGCCAGCAGACCACAGCTTGCTGCAGCGGCAGCAGAGCGCGCGCCGTCAGGCGGCTTTAATTTACGCCAGCAACATCAGCTGACCGTGCAGCAACGTTATTTTGCTGAGACCGGTAATACTGGCCAGGCGCGGGCCCATACTTTGGTTAGTCTGCTATCAGACTGGTCGTGGCAGGATGACAATGGGGTGCATAGTTTTCAGCTAACACCGTTTTTACGCTGGCACCAGCGAGACAGTGCCAGCAATTTGCTGGACTTGCAGCAGGCTTACTGGCGTTATGCTGGCCGTAACTGGGAATTCAAAGCCGGTAACGATATTGTGTTTTGGGGGGTAACTGAGTCACAGCGGCTGGTTGATGTGATTAACCAGGTAGATATGGTTGGCGGGGTGGAAATGGAATCGCGGCTGGGCCAGCCGATGCTTAGCTATAAAGGCTGGAACAGTGCCGGCACGCTCGAGCTGTACTTAATGCCCTATTTCCGTGAACGCTTGTTTGCCGATCCGGCAGGCCGGCTGACAGCACCCTGGCCGGTTGAGCATGCTAGTGCTTTGTATGAATCCAGCGATAAGCGCAACAATCCCGACTTTGCTCTGCGCTGGTCGCAACGCTTCAGTTCGCTTGATTTGGGCTTGAGCTATTTTGCCGGTAATAGCCGTGAACCGCTGCTACTGCCACAACCGGCAACGCAGCAACTGCAACCTTATTATTTCCAGATGCAGCAAATTGGCGTCGATGCCCAGTATGTGGCTGGTGACTGGCTATGGAAGCTGGAAAGCATTTACCGGCAGAGTGGGCCGCAGGAGTTTGTCGCCGCTACCGCCGGCTATGAATATACCCGGGTAGGGGTGTTTAACCGCAGTTGGGATTTAGGCTGGATAGCTGAGTATCAATATGACAGTCGTGGCTTGCAGGCACCCGTTACCGGCCAGAACGATCTGTTTATTGGCTGGCGTCTGGCACTGAACGATGTGGCTGGCAGTGAAATCTTGCTTGGTGTATTACAAGATTTAGATCGCAGTAGCAGCCGCAGCGCTAAACTGGAAGCGTCGATGCGCTTAACCAACAGCCTGCGGTTGCGGCTGAATGCCTGGCTGTTTCAAACTGACGATATCAGTGATGTGCTGTATAACCTGCGCCAGGACGACTACCTGGAGCTTAGCCTCGATTATTATTTTTAACCCGCCATTTTATTGAAAAACTACCAACAAGTTACGAAGACGCTTTGGTCTGCTGCCAAAGTAAGCTAGCATGGGGGTTTTCGTTGGCGCCAGGCCTAATGTTGTCGCCAGAAGTCACTTTCGTAAGAGTTAACCATATTTTGAATAGCCCGACTGAACAGCACGCCTTTCCACTGGATGAAGACCGCTTGTTGCAATGGTTTGATAGTGCAACTATGCACCGGGCCCGTGCCTACTTACAGGCTGGTAAAGTGGTAAAGCTGGAATACAGCGACGATTTAAGTCAGGTCAGCGCCCAGGTATGGGGCGCCGGTTTCTCGCCGTACCGGCAAAATATCGTGCTGGCCCAAACCGACAATGGCTGGTCGCTGCGCGACAGCTGCAGCTGTCCGGTCGGCCATCGCTGTAAACATATTTTAGCGGTTTTACTGCGCTTAAAGCGTGATTATGCCCAGCAGCAGCTGCGGATAAAACAGCTGCCGCAATTAAAACTGGATAACTGGTTTAACGAACTGGAGCAGTTACAGCAACCGGCGCGTGATGACAGCGGCGATACCGTGTTGTATTTGCTGAGCTATGGTCAGGCTGGCCTACAGTTGTATCCACGCCGGGTAAGGCTGATGAAAAAAGGTGGCTTTACCAAAGGCCAGGCCATCGGCAAATATGATTTAGTCAGTCCGCAGCCACCGGCCTGGCTGAGCGAGAGTGACTATCAGTTGTTAACCTTGTTTCGCAGTCATAATCTGGCCGAGCAATCAGTGCTGGAAGACAACTGGGGCTACCAGCTACTGCAACAATTACTGGCAACTGAGCGATGCATGTTCAGCGAGGCCCGTTATCCACTGAGTTGGGGTGAGCAACGGCCACTGGAGTTAAGCTGGCATAACAGTAAGGCCGGCCAGCAACTTGGCTGGCAAATTGGTGACGATCATAACAGTGTACTGGTGTTTACCGATCCGCCCTGTTATCTGGATACAGACAATTATCAACTGGGCTTACTTAACACGCCACTTAGCGGCCGTGAATTAAAACTGTTATCAAAAATGCCACCAGCGCCGGCTGCCCTATTACAAAGCCGGCTGGGCCGGTTGCAGCAATTATTGCCAAAAATCAGCCTGCCGATGCCAGCCGGGCTGGGCGTTGAGCAAATTAATGTTAAGCCGACGCCGGTACTGCAGTTAAAAATGTTGCCACGGCACAGCAAGGGTCGGCAGGAACCGGTGGCTTTACTCAGTTTTGACTACGATAAACAACGGTTGCCGTTGGATTTACAGGCATCGCAAACTGAAGTGCAGCAGAGCTCCCGCACTTTTTTTGTAAAACGACACCGGGCCAGTGAAACCGCTGCGCTGGAGGTGCTGCTGGAACTGGATTTGCTAAGCCTGCCACCGTTGCCTGCGCCAAATGAGCGGCAGGCTGCTTTTGGGGTAGGTGATGGCCCGGATAACCCTGAACTGTGGCAGCCCTTGCTGCAACAGCTGGACAGCTTGCGGGATGATGGCTGGCTGGTCGAGCAGGACACTGATTTTAATCTGGATATTCTGGCCGCTACGCCTTACTTGCAGGTAAAAGACGGTAAACAAACCGGCTTCGAACTGGGTATTCAGGTAGATATTGATGGCCAGCAAGTGCCACTATTGCCGCTGATCAGCCAGTGGCTGCGCCAGAACGGCCTGCCAGGAGCAGAGCAGCAAATCTGGCTTAGTTTGCCACAAGGTAAACTGGCCCTGCCAATGACCTTAATTCAGCCGCTAATCGACACTATTGTTGAGCTGCTGAATATGCATAAAGCGCCGCTTACTCTGGAGCTGCCAGATTACAAAGCGGCGATTCTGCCACCACCGGGCGCGGCAGAGATTCAATATTTAAATGCCAACCGCCTGGCCAGCCTGAATCAGCAACTGCACAATTTTAGTGGTATAACCGATGTGGCGCTGCCTGATAAGCTGCAGGCCACGCTACGGGGTTATCAGCAGCAAGGCTTAAACTGGCTTACTTTTCTCAAGCAGTATGGTTTAGGTGGGGTACTTGCCGATGATATGGGGCTGGGTAAAACCTTACAAACCCTCAGTTTTATTTTGAAACAGTACCAGCAGGGCGAACTGAACCAACCGGCGCTAATCGTCTGTCCTACCAGCTTGCTGGGTAACTGGCAGCAGGAAGCCCGCCGCTTTACCCCGGATTTAAAAGTACTGCAGGTATATGGCCCAAAACGCCGGCCACTGTTTGATGAGATGGCCAATTATCAGTTAATCGTTACCAGTTATCCGTTGCTGGTACGTGACATTGCCTTATATCGCCAGCACCGGTTCAGTGTGGTGGTGCTGGATGAAGCCCAGCATATTAAAAATGCCGGCAGCCAGGCCGCGCAAAGCGTGCGGGTATTGCACCGCGACTTTAGCCTGGCGTTAACCGGTACACCACTGGAAAACCATCTGGGCGAGTTAAAATCGCTATTTGATTTTGTGCTGCCCGGATTGCTGGGTACCGAGCAACATTTCAGCCAGGTGTACCGCAAGCCCATTGAAAAACATGGTGATACTGAGCGGGCCCGGGTCCTGCGCCAGAAAATAGCGCCTTTTATGCTACGCCGGACCAAAAGTCAGGTAGCCACTGAGTTGCCGGAAAAAACCGAAATAGTCCAGCTGCTGGAACTGGAAGCAGATCAGCGCAACCTGTACGAAAGTATCCGCTTAATTATGGAAACCAAGGTGCGGGAGCTGTTTGTCCGCAAAGGGGTGGCTGCCAGCCAGATCGAATTTTTAGATGCCTTGTTAAAGTTACGCCAGGTATGTTGTGATGCCAGGCTGGTACCGATAGAACAGGCGCAGAGCGTGCGCCATAACGCTAAGTTGCAATGGTTGCGCGACACCCTGCCTGAGATGCTGGAAGAAGGGCGACGTATTTTATTATTCAGTCAGTTTGCCAGTATGCTGCACCTGATCGAGCAGGAGCTGCAGTATATGGGCATCAGCTACAGCAAGTTAACCGGCCAGACCAGGCAGCGTCAGACCCAGATTGATGCGTTTCAGAATGGCGAAACTGAAGTATTTCTGATCAGCCTGAAAGCCGGGGGAACCGGTTTAAACCTGACCGCTGCTGACACCGTTATTCATTACGACCCCTGGTGGAACCCGGCAGCAGAGCAACAGGCAACCGACCGGGCTCACCGGATTGGCCAGGATAAGGCAGTGTTTGTTTATAAACTGATAGCCCGCAATACAGTTGAAGAAAAAGTACAACAATTGCAAAGCTTTAAACAGGGCCTGGCTGATCAGATGTTAGGCGGCAGTAAAGGCCAGCTGTGGCAGGGTGAGGCGGCAGATTTGCTGGCGCTGTTTACCAGTGACGAATAGCTGTCAACTGACGGCGCATAGCGCTGGCCGCAACCTGCAAAAGCTGAAGCTGTAACATTGTTATTAAGCAGTTAAGAATGTAATATTGATGCGTTTTTATCCTGCTCGGTGCAATGCATCATTCGGCAAGCGAAACTAACAACCCAGAAGTTAAAATCAGGATTTAATTACAATACCAAGGAGTCAGTGATGCGTAAATTACTCGTTGCGGTGGCCATTATTGCCGGCGCAATTTATGGTTATATCAAACTCACCGAAACGGACAGCTTAGCGGGTGATCACCCCGAACTGGAATATGTGCCGGCCGATACCATATTTCTGTCAGCACAGTTAGAGCCGGTAGATTTAATCGCTTATTTAAATGCTTTCGGTTTAAGCCCGGATTATTACAGTGACGCCAGTCAGCAGCAGTTAGCGGAGTTTGCTGCCAATACTGACCAGCCGCAACTACGCTTTTTACTGAGTTTAGCTGGTGATTATATGCGGGCTCTGGCGCAACCAGAGCAGTTAGAAGTCGTCACCGGAATTAAGCCGCAAGTGCGCTCACTTAGCTACATGGTTGGTTTGGCGCCGGTAATGCGAATTGAACTGGCCAATGAAGACGCGTTCTGGCAATTATTTAATCGAGCTGAAGAGGCCAGTGGCGTTAGCCATCAGGCTATTACCGGAGCTGCCGGCGGTTTTCGTTCTTACCAATTCAACTTTGGAGAATTCAGCGCTGAACTGCTGGTATCGGTAACCGATGGCTGGGGTAATATGGCGTTGGTGTTGCCAACCCAGAGTGAACAAACCCGTCAGCTGGCTTTGTTGACTGCCAAACCTGAGCGCAGCATTGTCAGTGACAACCAGCTGGCGAAGATGGCGTCTGACTATAAATTGAACCCAAATGCCATTGGTTTTATCAGTTTTCAACAACTTGTAACCGGCTTGACCACAACCGATGGCAACCGCCTGGCAAACGATATGCAATTACTGGCCAGCCCGCAACTCAGTGCAGCTATGCAACCCTGGCAAACTGCCGAGTGTCAGCAGGATTTAACCAGTATTACCAACAGCTGGCCTGGGATTTATCTTGATAGCAACATTGCCAGTAAAGCTGGCAAGCAAACGCATATGCGCAGCAAAATGCTGGTGCCAACCAGCAACCAGGATACGGTAAAAGCACTTAGTAGCATCCGTGGTTTTGTACCAGGTCATGTTGCTGACGGTGTGAATAACTCAGTATTCAGCTTTGCACTGGGACTGGATATGGCTGAATTTGCGCCAGCGATAACTAAAATCTGGCGTGGTTTAACCCAGCCGGCATATCAGTGCCCGCAACTGGCAGCGCTGCAGCAGCAAATGCGACAGGCAAACCCGATGGCAATGCTGGCGGCCGGTGCTATGGTGCATAGTGTGCAGGGCGCGTCGATAACCATTAATGATCTGGCGATGGACCCAAACAGCATGCAGGTTTCGGCGATTGATGCGGTGCTTAGCGTAACGGTAAAAAATGCCCGCAGTTATCTGGAAGGTTTAAAAGGTATGGTGCCTGGCATGGCTGAAATTACTCTGCCAGCCGACGGTGAAGAGCTGGCATTAAACAGCGTGCTGCCGATGCTGGATGCCTTTGGGGTAACGCCAATGCTGCAGGTCAATGATTCGCATCTGGTAGTGTATGCCGGTGATAAAGGCACAGCTCAGGCTAAAGCCACGCTGCAGCAGGCGATTGAGAAAAACGGCATGCTGAGTTTTGGTATGGATTATGCGCGGTTTTTCGGCATTATGGCTGAGTCGATGCAAGCCACTGGCCAGCCAGTACCTGAAGAGTTCAGCTCGTTAACCGAAATGAATATGCAGGTGCAGGTTAATATGGATATTGATGAGCAAGGCGTGGTTATGCATAGTCAGATGACAATGGGTGAGGCTAAATAGGCCTGGGCTACAGCGATAAAACAGTAGATAAGGGCAGCCATCGGCTGCCCTTATTATTTATGCCGGTTAATCTGGAGGATCAATCAGCTGTTGCGGCAGCAGCTGGTGCGGTTTGCAGTGAATAATAGAATGCCAGCGCGCTAATGTCGGCGTCATTCAGACCGCGGGCCTGCGGGGTCATCAGCGCATGTTTACGCTCGCCACTGCGATAGGCTGCTAACGCGCTGGCTAACTCCTGCTCGCTACGGCCGGCCAGGCTGGGGTAATTAGGATGACTGGATACACCATTACGGCCATGGCAGGAGGCGCAGCTATATGCTTTCAGCTGGCCCTGCTCAAACAGCTGGCGCTGTGGCTCAGTCAGATTGGCAGTAAGTTGCTGCTGACTGGCATCGGGGGTGGGGTCGGTACAGGCGCTGAGACTACTCAGCGCCATAACAGTTACTGCAGTAAATAATGTTACACGTCTGGTGGGGGCTAAGGCTTGGTTCATAACAGCTCCTGAAATTGGTTGCTTCAGCCTGCCATAATGCCTGAAAAAAGCCCAGCAAATACCACTTAAGGTTAGTCGGCATACCACATTCTGGCCTGGCGGGCCGGAATGCTGAAGCTATGATTACTGCCGCTAATGCTGAAGGTCGCGCCGCCGCTCAGCACATCGCGGTAAGTGCGGTACCAGTAAAAGCGGCCATTGGTGTTAACATTAAAGGTGACCTGACTCCCGCATTTATTAATGCCAACCACCCCTTGCTGGCCGCGGCGGAATAATATAGCGCAGTTACTCGAGGCCAGTACTTCCATACCCAGGCCTTGCATCCGGTTATGAAAATTAATCATCCGCTGCATAAAAGTAGCACGATAAGCATTAAGCCAACGGTTATTGTCAGTACCGGTGCTGTCGCTGAACACCAGCGGTTTACCGCCATCCCGGCCCATCACATAAGCGTAGGCCAGGTACTCGTCGGTTTGGTCCATAATCAGGTAACGAAAGCCATCGTTTGTTGGAATATCATGAGTAATGGTAAATGTCACCGCCCGGTTATTGGCCAGTGCCTGGCCATAGGCCAGCGGGTTCACCAGCTCATTCATGCTGCCACTGGGGTTAAACGCCCGGCGCAGGCTTTCAAATAGCGGAAAATCGTAGGCTTTATGATCGGTATATTGTAAATAAGGTGCCAGAAAACTGCTGTATTCATTATTGCCAGCGCCACCGCTGGTAATAATTTCGCCAAATACATACATGCCGTTTTTGATATCAGCAGTGAAAATCTGGTTAATATGCCAGATGGTCATATGCTTGGCAGCATCGACCCGAAAACCCTTTACGCCCATGGTTTTAAGGGCCTGCAAGTAGCTACGTTGTTGCTGCAATACCCAGCTGTTAGGGTTTAAATCGGGTAAGCCACTATCACCGCCACCGCCGCATAAACGCCAGTTCTGCACCTGCCAGACATCGTTGTAATTCTGAATACAGTTAGCCGGGTTAAAATCCCAGGGACTGAATATTCCCTGGCTCAAATTGCCAAACAGCCGCTGATTATTCCAATAGCCGGGGTTGCCGGCATAGCTGTTTAACGCTGCCTGGCCGGGGAAGTCAGTGGCACCATTGCGCTCGTTAGCCATATGGTTTAAAACGATGTCGGCATAAACCTCTACCCGCCGTGCCGGGTTACTGTCGTTCAGTGCATTAATCATCGCCTGAAATGATTGCTTATTGCCTTTGCAGTGGTCAATAACCCTAATATCCTGTGGCTGATAACGTTGCCACCAGGCACAGTTACCGGCGTTAGATTTCAATGGTGGGGCAACCAGTACCGCTTTATAACCGAGATTTTTTATTTCCTCGGCCCTGTTAGCTACCTCGTTATAATGCCAGTCGAAGGCATGTAAAATAACGTCAGCCAGTGCCTGTGGCGTGATAAACAGCAATATGCCAAGCAGCATACTGCGACAAGTTAAGGTAAAAGCTCGCATGTTTTCGTCCTGTAATTTATTGTTTTGCAAGACATCCGTGCATGAGCCGCCAGCATAGCCAGCGAAGTGTTAGTGACAACCAGACCCCTTTAACACAACTTCAGCATACTTAGCTGTTGCCATGAAATATTGTTATTTCACGCCAAAATGACAAATGATTTACAGTTTATAAATAATGGGAACGTTCGGCAGCCGGCTTAGGGCAAAACGGGCAATGGAACCGCGTGATAACTCAGCATGCTTCGGGTTATAGTAAGCACCCGGCAGTTTCACTGAAGTAAGTGGTAGTGAATGAAGTTATTTTCTTTTGTTGGCAGCAGCTTACTGCTGCTGTTGTCAGTTGTAATTCAGGCGGCACCAGCCAATTTTGATCAGGCAAAAAAGCTGGCGCAGTTGATCCACGCGCCCGGGACCAGCAGCTTTTACTGCGATTGCCCGATTCGCTGGCAGGGCAATAAGGGCATTCCCGACCTGAAAAGTTGTGGTTATCAGGTACGCAAAAACGGCCCGCGGGCAAACCGGATTGAATGGGAGCATGTGGTACCGGCCCATCATTTTGGCCATCAGCGTCAATGCTGGCAAAACGGTGGCCGCAAAAACTGCGTGAAGACAGACAGCGTATTCCGGATGATGGAAGCAGATTTATACAATCTGGTACCGGCGATAGGTGAGGTCAATGGTGATCGCAGTAATTATCGGTTTGGTGTGTTGCCTGCTGCGCCGGTACAACACGGCGCCTGCCCGGTCAAGGTCGATTTTAAGCAGCGGGTGTTCGAGCCCCCGATGCAGGTAAGGGGCGATATTGCCCGTACTTACTTTTATATGGCCGACAAATATAACCTGACGCTGTCACGCGCTCAGCAACAACTGTTTATGGCCTGGCATAAACAAGACCCGGTAAGTGCGGCAGAGTTGCAGCTAAACCAGCGCACTCGTCAGCATATGGGCCACGATAACCCTTTTATCAGCGGCAATCGGGAGTGGCAGCTGGGTTATCGCCCAACAGGTTATGGTTTAGTCGTCAGTTATTAGTAAATCACAGCGGCACCGCTTAACCTAAACTATAGTGATATTAACCACTTAAAAATGGGTCAGAGTGATTTTTCTTATCGACAGGATCAGCCATGCCGCATAATCCGTTAAAACAGCACAGTATCTGGTTTAATTCGCTTAGCGAAACGCAGCAACAGCAGTTGCTTGCGCAGGCTACCGTTTGCCTGCTGGCGGCAGGCCAGCGTCTTTTTACCCGGGGTGACAGCTTTGATGGCATTTACGCATTGGTTGAAGGGGCTATTTTGATCTCAGGAGTGAACCGTCATGGACAGCAGGCGCTGTTAACCATAATTGAGCCGGGCGACTGGTTTGGCGAAATTGCCTTATTTGATTTAAAGCCCCGCACCCACGATGCCACCGCCAGCGTTGACAGTATCCTGTTGCATCTCAGTGCGGCGGCGTTACAGCAGTTGTTACAGCAACCATTATGGTGGCGCAGTTTTGGCCAGTTGCTTACCAATAAAGTACGGCTGGTATTTCAGGTGCTGGAAGATATCAGCCTGCAATCAAGCCAGGTGCGGCTTGCCAGGCGACTGTTGATGTTATGCCGGGTGCATCAGCAAGCCGATGGCCGCTGGCTTATTCCTATTCAACAAGAACAATTGGGCCAATTGCTGGCATTGTCGCGCCAGACCATAAATCAGCAATTACAGGCCCTGGCGCAGCAGCATATTGTGCGCAGTGCTTACGGCAAAATTGAAATTTTGGATATGGCGGCATTAAAATCACTGGCAGAACTGAGTAATAACACTGAGCAATAACAATGTCGGCTAGCTGACAGTTTTTAGCTTTTCACTTCGCTAAGCTGTACTCCCGCATTAACCGGAGTAAATAACCATGAAAACCCTGACTGAACACCTGAGCCAGTATGCGCTGTATCATCGCGACCAGCGTAATATCCGTACTCACTATGTTGGCATACCGTTAATAGTGGTGGCGATATTCAGCTTGTTGTCACTACCGCTGGTAAGCCTATCGGATATTATGCTTACCCCGGCCTTGTTGCTGTTTATCGCCACAGCGATTTTTTACTTCCGGCTTGATTTACGCTTTGGTCTGGTAATGCTGCTGGTTAGCGGCAGCTGTTTTGCTCTGGCAACCTTGCTGGCGGCTCAGCCTTTTGCTATCTGGCTTGGCAGCTCACTGGGGCTGTTTATTGCGGGCTGGATACTGCAGTTTATCGGCCATTATTATGAAGGCAAAAAGCCGGCTTTTGTCGATGATATTGTTGGCCTGTTTGTTGGCCCGTTATTTGTTGTTGCCGAAATTGGTTTTATTCTGGGGCTACGAAAAGAGTTGCAGCACGAAATCGAACAAATCGCCGGTAAGATCCACTAATCCTGCTAAACGGGTTGATCTGGCAACGGCTGACAGCCTAGACTGGGCTTAAAAAAATAATCAAGGAATTATAAAGTGCCGACATCATTTATTGTGGTAGACGATTTTCTGGATAATCCTCATCAGCTGCGCGACGCAGGCCTTAGCTTAACTTATCCTGAGGTGCAGGGAAATTATCCGGGCAGGAATTCAACACAGCGGGTAAATCTTGAAGGGCTCAATAACCAGGTGTCAAGATTGGTTGGTGAACCGCTAATGGCAATGGCGCATAATCAGGCGCATGGCAAATTCCGGATTGCGTCGGCTAATGATGTCGGTAAGGCAAAAGTGCATGTGGATAGCTCACACTGGTCTGGTATTTTGTATTTATCGCGACCAGAAGATTGCAGAGGTGGTACTGAGTTCTTCCGGCATAAAGCCACCAATACTGAGCGTGTTCCTTACAATGATCAGGAGTCGATGCAAAGATTTGGTGCGCCTTCAGCCAAGCAGTGGATTGCAGACTTGCTGGACACTGATACCAACGATGATTCGAAGTGGGAGATGACGCATAGGATCCCAATGCGCTTTAACCGGCTTATTTTACTGCGGCCCTGGCTCTGGCACTCGGCGGGGGAATCCTTTGGTACCACTCTTGAAAACTCCAGAATGGTTTATCTGATGTTTTTTGCCTCCGCTGCCGCCGCCAGGCGTTAACAGCCTGGCCTGGCAACAACTATTGTTGTGAAATTACTCTTCTGCAGCTGCGCTAGGCTGGCAGCGGCCAGTGCTTAGCTGCACGCTGCGACCGCTGGCCGGGTGGCTGAGCAGACACTGCTCATCAACTTGTTGTAGCTCCAGTAAAATAGCTGGCTGCTGGTGACGGCCCATAATGGGCCGGCCTTGCGGGTCACGTAAAATGGCTTGTTCAAGCAACAGCTGATGACTACTTACAAACGCATTGTCGGCCAGTTTTACCGGCTCACCGCCAATCAGTTCAATGATAGCTTGTTGTAACTCTGCTTTTACCGCCGGGCTCATATTCGTAAGCCGGGCTGGCTGTGGCTCAGCCTGGGTCATGCTACAACCTGCCAGCACGCTAATGCCAGCCAGCAGGCTGACGCTTAATAGTGATCCACGCTGCATTATTGCGGGTCCTTAGCAGGCTTAATCGGCTGATTAAGTTTATTTTCCAGCAGAAAGGCTTTCATCCTCGGATCCTGACGCTGAATGCTCAAACCACTGTCATCGCTAATACGCTGCTGCTGGCTCAGGCTTTGGCTGGCCACACCCATAGGGCAGCTGTCATTGGCAGCATAATGTAGCGCGCTGGCCAGCATTCTTTCACTCGGGTCACCCAACTGGGCTGAGAAGTCATCCGCTACCTGGCAACCCTTTACATCAGCAGCAAATACCGGTGCCGGGGTAGGAACGAAACCGTCGGCATACTCGCCAAAGTCTTTGGCATTGGCGCCGCTAAACTGAATAGTAAAATAGGTGGTGCCACAGTTATCGGTTGGGTAAAAGCCATAAGGTTTACCACAGGTTTTATCGCCAATCAGAATAACTTCAACATCGATACCGCGTAAGCCGTTAATAAATGCTTCACTGGCCGAACAGGTATCGCCGGTTGATAATACAAAAATCCGGTTCAGGTTCAATGCTGGCAACGGAGTGCTGGTTAACAGGCCGCCTTCATAGTCAATTTCAAAACCGTAAAACGGCATCGGGCTAAGTGGCCGGTTGTTTATCGGATCGCGGTTCGGGTGCTTATCATTAAAGATGGTTTTCTCGAATATCCGGTCCTGAATAATCGCATCACCAGTTACCATATAAGCAAATTGCGAAGCCAGCGCCAGCAAACCACCGCCGTTGTAGCGTAAGTCGAGAACAACCTCTGTAACATTCGCATCGGCAAAGCTGTTAACAGCACTGATCAGTTGCGGCTGCGCCAGGGCAATATGGCTGTTAAATTGCAAATAACCTACTTTGCCGGCGCTGGTATCCAGTACCTTAACATTTTGCACCGGGCTGCTGGCAACATCGGCCGAGGTCATGGCAACGGTCAGGGTTTGACCGTCATTGGTTAAAAATACAAATTCATGCTGTTCACCAGCACTCTCTGGGAATAGCGCGGCGTTAATTATATTGACACCTGCTTGACCGCCTTCATTTACAAAATCAACCCCATCAACTTCTATCAGAGCAGCTCCACGCAGGATATTGGAGTTAGCCGCTGGAGACTGAGGTTCGGTATACTTTACAACAAGTGACCGCGGTGGCGTAGTGCTGCCAACTGACCAGCTGATACCATAACCTGAGCTAACGCCAGACTGAGTTCGCTGGCGATAATTGGCGGTACTTTCGGAATAGTGGAAATTGTCTTTCGCGGCGCCCGAGTCAGTCAGTTCGTCGGTCTTGAGTTGATCGAAAAAGGCTTTAACGGTACTGAAATTGGCCGGATTATTGTCAGGTAACTCGCGATACCATAAGTAGGTATTATTGCTCCACGAACGCAACCACATTTTTTCATGCATGCTGGCGCCTGCGCGGTCGGGATAAGGCTGGTTGTCGTTATACGGATCGGTGCCGGTCCGTGGTGTGGCGCAGTAATTTTTAAAGTTACTTTCTGCCGCAAATACCCCTGCTGTCCAGGTGGGAGCACTAACGCCAGACCCGCCGCCAGAGCCACCAGTGCCGCCGGTACCAGCGGTGTTGCCAGAGCCACCGCCACCACAGGCAGTGAGTAAAATAACAGATGAGACCAGCAAGCTGCGTTTAAACATGGTTATCCTTACCACCATTAGTCAAAAAATGAAGGGCCACGATGCTTGTTAAGTTGTTAACAAAACAGCGGGGTAAATGTAATTTCCAGTGGGCTGAAATTTAGCAAAATCGTAGCAAAACGGCAATTAATAAATTAAGTTGCAGTGTGGCGCTAACCGCCTATAAAATCGGGTAAAATCGCTGAACTACATGTTTTGTTACAATAAATGGCTGCTTAGCCCTCTGTTTAAGCTTAGATTAAACAGCAAATATTTTGTTCAGGAACTGCCATGGTCGCCTCTGTATCAGCTGAAGTCAGCCCGCAACCCGCACCTTTCAGGCTTATTCAGGCCGACGGTCAGCCACAATTTGGCATTTTCGGTCAGCCGGCCACTGAGCTGGGTGTAGCAGATTTTGATTATCGCACTGCCATGGATAAACCGGCATCCAGATTAGCGCGCTGGGCTCATTACAAGCAGTTTCAGTTTGTCAGCGTCAGCCACCCGGACTGGATACTGGCGGCGGCGATTGCCGATATCCGCTACCTGTGCTCTGGCTTTGCCTACTTTTATCAGAGCAGTACCGCCAGTTTAACCGAGTTTAAGCTGCTGCAACCGTTAGGGCGGCATAGCCAGATGAGTAGCTCACCCACCGCTGGGGTAGCGGCCATAACAGGCGGGAATAACCGGATCTGGATTGAGCCCTGTGGCTATAGCTGGCGACTGGCTCTGCAAAGTAAACAACTGAATGCCGACTTATTGCTAAGCCCCGGTAAAATCGTCGAACCGCTGGCTCTGTGTTTACCAACAGGCTACAACGGCTGGACTTACACTCAAAAACATAACGGGTTGCAGGTAACAGGAGATATTCAACAGCAGCAACAACCTGTTGACGTGGCGGGTGCGCTGGGTGGTTATGATTTTTCGGCAGGTTATATGCGCCGGGAAACCAGTTGGCGCTGGGGTAGTTTAAGTGGCTATAGCGGCAGCGATAAAATTGGTTTTAATCTGGCGGCTGGGGTTAACGAAACCGGTGCCACTGAAAACTGCTGCTGGTTAAATGGTAAGCGTTATTTACTGCCAGCCGTGCATTTTAGTTTTAACAGGCTTAAACCAGATACGCCCTGGCAGCTCACCAGCCACTGTGGTGCGATACAACTGCAGTTTATTCCGGCGGCCAAACGGCAAGAGCGGTTGAACCTGGGGCTGCTTGCCAGTAACTTCCGCCAATATTGCGGCAGCTGGCATGGCACGATAACCCTTAGTGACGGCCAGCAAATTAATTTTAACGGCCAGCAGGGCCTGGCAGAAGATCACTTCGCCCGCTGGTAAACTCCTTACCGGAAAAGCATCTGCTAACAAAAAACTTAAAAACGCCAGGCCAGCAGATGGCTGCTTTTCTGGCCCTGCTGCATGTTAATTGGTTTAATCTCAGCTGCACCAGCCTGGCGCGCAGCAGCCTGCAGGGCTTTCAGGTGGCTTTGTTGTGATACCAGGCTGCTGAACCAGCCAACCTGGCTGGCAAACTCAACGCTCTCACTAATAAGCTGTTTGATAAACGCCAACTCACCACCCGGACACCATAATTCATGTTGCTGACCAGCAAAGTTGCGTTGCTGTGGGCTGTCAGGCAATTTCAGATTAGCTCTTTTGCGTTGATTGGCAGCGGCAGCCTCGGTGGCTGAACTGTAAAATGGCGGATTGCAAACGGTTAACGCGAAGACATCGCCGGGCTGAATGATACCGCGCAGGATGCTGTTGCTATCAGGCTGGCGGCGCAGGCTTATCTGGCCTTTTAATGTTGAGTTGCTATCAATAATCAGCTGCGCAGCGGTTAACGCCAGCGGGTCAATATCGGTGCCGACACAGCGCCAGCCATAGCTGCGGCTGGCAATAATTGGATAAATAAGGTTAGCACCACAACCAATATCCAGCATGCTGATTTGCTTACCTGTTGGCACGCCAGCGGGCCCGGCCAGTAAATCTGCGGCATAGTGAATATAGTCGGCCCGCCCCGGAATAGGCGGACACAAGTAACCCGGCGGCAGTTGCCAGTGGTTAATCTGATAGTAATGCTGCAGCAGCGCCGCATTTAACGCCTGCACCGAGTCGGGGTTACTGAAATTAATAGTTTGCTCACCACCAGGCGTTACGGTCAGATGTACCAGCAGCGGGGGATAGCCCTTGCTTAGCGCCGTTAAGTCGTAACGGCCCTGATGCGGGTTGCGGGGGTGCAGCTTGGCTGATTTTGTCATAGTGGTCATAGTGACTGCAGTAACTTATTTTGCTGGCAGTTTACGTTATTCCAGTATGGCTTTGCGAATGGTATTATCTGAAGTCAGCTGACCTCAGGCGTTAAAATAGTTTGTTATACCGTTACATGCAAACGGACATCAACATTACCACGGGTGGCGTTTGAGTAAGGGCAAACCTGGTGCGCCTGCTCCACCAGCTGGTCAGCCGCTGCTTTATCCATACCTGGCAAGCTGATATGTAAATCAATGTCTAAGCCAAAGCCGCCTTCAATTTTGCCAATGCCGACTTCTGCAGTCAGGCTTAAATTATCTGGCAGGCTGGTTTTGCTTTTGCCGGCTACCGCTTTTAAGGCACCAATAAAACAGGCTGAATAACCGGCAGCAAACAGTTGTTCCGGGTTGGTGGCGCCGCCGCTGCCACCCAGTTGCTTCGGTGCTGATAGTTTAACTGCTAACAGGCCATCATCTGACTTTGCTTCGCCATCACGGCCGCCGGTAGAGGTAACAACTGCTTTATAAAGAATATCCATAATTAACTCCCTGATTAAGGTTTAATGATTAACAACACCAAAATAAAATAGCATGCAAGTATCTTGTGCGCAAGTTAATTGTGTACTGTGTAATTTCAGGGCGCTATACTGCACACAATTAGTAAGCCAACCCGGACCCTGAAATGAGCCAAACCCTGCCACTGGATCAGCAATTGTGCTTTGCCTTGTATAGTGTTTCCAATGCGATGGTGCGGCTGTACCGACCGCTACTGCAGCCATTTGACCTTACTTACCCGCAGTATGTGGTATTACTGGCGTTATGGCAGCAAGACAATATCAGTTTAGGAAAGCTTGGCCGGGCAACGTTATTTGATTCTGGTACCTTAACGCCGTTAGTCAAAAAGCTGGAGCAAAAGCAGTTGCTGCAGCGGGTGGCCAGCCAGGATGACGAAAGGGTAAAGCAGGTGGTGCTGAGTGCAGAGGGTAGAGCATTACAGCAAAAAGTCAGCGGTGTAATGCAGGCCCTGCGCTGCCAGGTGGCAATGGAAGATAATCAGCTGGTTCAGTTGCGCCAACTGGCCCAGCAGCTACAACAACAAATTAGTGCAGCGGCCAGTTGCAGTTGCTCTTAGTCAGTTAATCAGCTTGTTGTAATGCCTGTAAGCGTAATGGTTCAAGTTGTTGCAGCCGTTGCCTGTAGTCAGAATAAAACGGAACACTGGACGCTACCAACAGCCTGCCGCTTGGGTTGCGCAGCCAGCTGTACCAGGGGTAAGTCGCCTGTTCATCTTGCTTTAAAAGCTGCTGTGCATGAACGTTTTTGGTGTCTTGCAGCAGAAATAGCGGGCGAGCTAACCGGACAAAAACTGTCTCAAAAACGCTTTGATTCTCGCTCTCATCAGGATTATCTAGCCAGGTGTCAGCTAAAATATCAGCGCCAAAATGCCATTCACCCGCCATCACCAGCTCAAGACTCAAGGCTTTATCACTAATGGCACTCGCCCAGGCAGCCGGCACCGCCGCCGGGCGTTGCGCTTTGGGCAGTTGCTTGATTATCTCGGGAGCAAACTGAAAATGGTGCTTGAGCGCTGCGGTGCTAACCATCTTGGTGATCAGGCTATTGCTGTTAGTCAACACGGTTTGCCAGAACTGGTAATCTGCCGTCAGTGCAGTTTTAACCTGTTTGTTATTGCCCTGCTGAGCCTCGAGCCAGGCCTGCCAAAGTAGTAATCTTTGGCCATGCAATAAACCCTGATAAAGTGGGATGTCTTGCAGAGTGGGTGGCGGCTCTTGCCACTGCGGGTATTGTAGTAATTGCTGATAAAACTCCATTAGTTGACGATGCTCAGCAATCAGCTTAGCTAAATCAGTTTTGGCGGTTAGCGCCTCAGCACAGTCTTGCTGGTTACACTGGTGGTAAAGCTGCTGCAGTGACTCGGAGAGCCGCAGTTCATTATTGGCATGATGGGCAACAAAGTGCTGGTAGCCATTTTGCGCTGCCGGGATTGGCGGTGGTTGCAGCAGGCTTTGCATATGCAGGCTGGCATCGTTAGGTTTGGCATCCTGCCAGTTTATTGCCAGTAATAACAGATATAACCCGATCAGCAACAATAACAAACCCAGCAAAAGTTTAACGGTACCGCGCGCCACTGTTTTTAATACAGCCATGCAGCTTCCTTATTATTTAGTGATGATATTTAGTAGGTTACCAGATTATTGGCCGGCATATTGTGCTATCAGCAGATCAATTACGCCTTGTTGCTGCATCAGCTCTAACTCTTGCTGCATTCGTTCCGCTAGCTCTGGCGGAAAGGCACGATTAAGTGCCAGATAATTATCACCGACATCCTGCAATATGATTATTGGCTCTGCGCTATCTTCTGGCAGCTGCTGTTCACGCAGCCAGCTACGCAGCGAACGCTTTGAACCCACTACTAAATCGATACGATGTGCCATAAGCAGGCGTAGTGGTTCAGATTTAGTCGCAAAATCGAGCATATTCAAACCATATTCAAAACCAAGGTTAAGAAAGTAGTTTTCATATACATCGCCGCGCGCTATCGCCAGTTTATAATTTTTTGCTTCTTCAAGGTTGCCGGGGTTTACGTCGTGACGCCCTTTTAAGCGAAACAAATAACCCCAGTCTGATGCTATCGGACCAACCCACTGAAACATCGACTCGCGCGCTGCGCTGCGGGATGTAGAGAACACACCGCTCATCTGATGTCGCTGAGCATTCTCATAAGCTCTGGGCCACGGCAGTAGCGTAATCTGGCAGTCTAGCTTTTGTCGCTGACATAGTTGCTGCATTAATTCGACATTGATGCCGCTTACCTGGCCATCCTCCAGGTAGCTGTATGGTGGCATATGTTCTGTGTACAAGGTAATACTGATCGGCTCTTCGCTGGCGTACACCGATTTTATTAGTAACAACCAGCAAAAAAGTACAACACGCATGAGGTTATCCGCTAAATACATGATGATTTAGCCTAGGCTTTAATTGCTTTGACAGCAAGTCTGGCTGCATAGTGCCGCCCGTTGGTAACATACTGCACATTCGTTTAAACAGCGTTTATCCAGTATTGTATGCACTGAGAGCAGGTTGGTTGCTATAAAAGTGAGGTAAAATATTTTTTATTTAATTTGCGCTGTCGTGATATTCCCTGGCGTTGTTAACTAGGGTATAAGGGCGCTATGAAAATACCGAAACGTATTCAGCCACTGGTCGACGAAGGTCTGGTGGATGAAGTTATCCGGCCATTGATGAGTGGCAAAGAAGCCGCAGTATATATCGTCCGCTGTGGCGAGGACATCCGCTGCGCCAAAGTGTATAAAGAAGCAGACAAACGAAGTTTTAAACAAGCCGTGTTATATCAGGAAGGCCGTAAAGGCCGGAACAGCCGGCGCACCCGCGCTATGGAAAAAGGCTCAAAGTTTGGCCGCGCCCAGCAGGAACAAAGCTGGCAAAACGCCGAAGTAGACGCCCTGTTTAAGCTGGCTAAAGCCGGCGTGCGGGTGCCGCAGCCTTTTGGTTGCTACGATGGCGTACTACTAATGGAACTGGTTTGCGATGATGAAGGCATGGTGGCACCGCGTTTAGGCGATGTGGCGATGGCTGAAGATATTGCCCTGGCTGATCACGCCACCATGATGCAATACGTGGTAATGATGTTGTGCGAGGGCCTTATTCACGGTGACTTATCAGAATTTAACGTGCTGGTAGATGATTACGGCCCGGTAATTATCGATTTACCACAGGTAGTAGATGCTGCTGCCAATAACAACGCTAAATGGATGCTGGAGCGCGATATTAACAATATGCGTGATTATTACGGCCAGTACGCCCCACAACTACTGCAAACGAATTATGCCGGCGAAATCTGGGCATTATATGAAGCCGGCGAATTACACCCGGATGTGACACTAACCGGCGAGTTTGTGGCCGACGAAAGCGCCGCTGATGTCGACTCAGTGCTGGATCAAATTAAAGCCGCCTTTGCCGAAGTGGAAGAGCGCCGGGCCCGCGCCGCCGCGGACCAGGATGACTAAAGCTCCGCCTCGGGCAAAGCCGCTATTCTCCTTTGCCACTGACCGTTCTTGCTACCGCGCTGGCCAGAATAGAACCCTAAACATCTTGCTGGCACTGGTAACTTGCGGGTCAATAAATTAGTTAATATCGCTAAATTTTGGTGATATTGCTTTCTTCTGTTAATCACCTTTCCCATTAAATTTATATATATCATAAACTTATTTTTGGCAAAACAATTGCAAACTGAGTGGCAAGCTTAATAATAAATAAGGATATAAAAATGAAATTCTTTCAATTTGCTGGTGTGACTACGTTAGTTGCTGCTGCCGTATTATTCAGCGGTGTTTTTATTAGCGCAAAGGCCAATAGCCCGTACGGCAATATCGATAAAGTAATGGGTAGTGCCGTGGTGGGTAGTGGCGAGCAGTATGGCGATATCTCACTGGTGAATGGTAGTGTGCAGATGGCAAGTAACAGCCGGGCTAAAACGGTATCGGTCGTCAATGGTGGTGTTGATATTAGGGACAATGTGCAGCTGGACAGCGCCGAAACCGTTAACGGCACCATTGAAGCGGGCCGCAATTTACAGGTAACGGGTAACCTTAGCACGGTAAATGGCAAAATTATCGCAGACGATAATGCCCGGGTTGCTGGCGATGTCAGTTCGGTAAACGGCGATATTACCCTCAACAGCGCGCAGATAGCGCAGGATATCAGCACCGTTAACGGTGATATTAAACTTGCTGGTAATACTGTGATTAAAGGCAATGTGGTATTTAAAAAGCCCGGTAAGAAAAAGTCGTTTTTTGGCTGGGGTAACAATAACAAGCCCAGCCTGCATATTGCAGCCGATGCAGTAGTTGAAGGCCAGATTATTCTGGAGCAGCCGGTAGAGCTGGATTTCGCTAACCCGGAAATGCAGGCCAAAGTGGTTGAACGTTTTTAAGCCTTGCTGTTAACAGCGTTTGCTAGCGCTGCAACAGGCGGCGCATTAGTTGGTTATTCCAGTGTTGAATAATAATCTGGGCACGAAACAGTGCCCAGAGCTCTATTCCTGTTATAAGCAGCAACATGGCAATACCGACCAACACCAAGGGCGTAAACAATAGTGCCGCGCCAACCACAAATATCAGCAAATTAACCAGGCCGCGGCCCCACTGGCCCAGATAAAAATGGTGCAAACCGGCTAAAAAACACCAGTTTAACGTGGCGTAGGTATCAGGGTCACGCAGCAACGGCTTAAGTTGCTGATAAAACTCTTTGCGTTGCTCATCCGGCAGGGCTGCAACCCACTCACGAATTTGCTCTTCTTCGGCATCAACCTGTTGCTGATTCAGCATCGTTACGTGCTCCCACAAATGGCACCGGCTCTATGCATTTACAAAAACTGTCATGCCGGTTGCAACGCTTAATCCGCTGCCAGCCCATACCAACCCCTTTGCGCGCACCAAAGCGTTTAATGGCGGTATAAGTATAAGCCGAACAACTTGGCTCGAAGTTGCAGTCAATACCGAACCAGCGTATGCCACCCCCCGTTTTACGATAGAAACGAATAAGCCGCAATAACAGGCGTTGCATCTTAGCGGCCCAGTGTCACAACCATGGCCTCGCGGGTCCAGAACAACCAAAAGCGCTTTTGCTCAATTAACTGAAACACCACCTGCCAGCCCTGTGCTGCTTGGGCATTCAGCTCAGCTTCTACCTTTTTAAGTGGCAAGCCCGATGCACCAAGAAAAATAGTGCCACAACCGCCTTCGGCTATATAAATCATTTTGTATTCTTTAAACGCAGTGGCCATATCGCTGTTCCTTACTCGTTATTTTCGGTATGGCAGAAAACGCTGCTCTGCCTGTTGATATGCTCGCTGTGCCTGCCGTAAGTTTTGTTGCAACAGGGGTAGCTGGTCATGTATGTCCATCAGCTCGGTTTTCAGCAGTTCAATTTCAGCTAATAGTTGAATACGTTCATCTTTTACCAGACCATCTTCGACTAATAAGTCAGTTTTGCTGATGATGGTCTTTTCTGTTGTTCTGATTTGCTGTTGCAGACGGTCGATACTGGTGCGAGCACTGGCAACCGCTTGCTGTAAGCCGTAAAGTTCCTGGCCGTCACGATATCCGCTAAGAAAGGGTTCGGCCAGGTCAGCTGCACAACTACCCTGGTAGCTGCCGCCCCTCATACCAACCTCAAAGCCATTACGTTGGGTGCAATAATTCTCAGAGCCCTGGCGATGCCCCAGACGATAGGCATTCAGATCAGGTGTTACGCCATGGTCTGCACAATCCTGCCGGTAGGTGCTGATTTCAGTTTCAGGTTTGCCTTTGGAGCCGTCTTCAAAGCCAATGGTCCGCCAGTCGGCAGTCAGACACTGCGATTTATCCATAGTGGCGCAGCCATGCAATGCTGCCAGTGCCGGCAGTAACAGCCAAAGTTTTTTTGTCATAGCCATCTCGTTATTATTAATTGTTGTTGAGCCACTACACCTCAATGCCAAGGTCAGCTGCAAGCTAAGGTACACGGTATATTTGTCTATTGGCAAGTAGAACAGCGTTTATCGTTTCTTACCCAGCAACAGTAGCTGGACAGCGCCAACGGGTTGTTTATGCAAGCCTATATGTTGTCTTGCAACGTTAACGGCCTCTAAATAGGCATCCTGGGTTTTAGCCCGTTCGTTAGCGTACAGTGCCACTTGATCCTCATCAAACATCTCAGCATTTGGGATCTTGGAAATAACACTGGCCAGTTCTATCGCAGTTGTCAGTAATGCATCCATAGCCTCAACGACTTCTGCCGGGGCATAGATATATATTTTATTAATATTCTTTTTGCACGCCAGTATCTTATCGGCTTGATCATGAGCGCCATGTTCCTCGCAGTAAGCGGCATGATTTATCAATGTATCCAGCGAGGCCAAATACTCAGTAGCGGCTTCCCGCTCCAGCTGTTCCTTGTGATATTCAAGATCAATTTCTTTTTGCTGGCGGTAAGTAAAAATACCCAGCAACGCTGTGCCGATAGCTGCAATTACTGCAAGAAAATTGGCAATTGGTAAAAAATCAGCCATTTCCCGCTCCTTTTCTGCTTTGTTAAATTCACCACCTAAGATAGTAGTACAACTTTATTCGGATAAATGATAACCACGGATAACTTGTAGAGCGACGATTCTGAAAAACAATCTGTACCTGATTTCCATTTACTTTAAGTTTACTTAACTCTAAACTCGGCGCCAGATTTAATGCAGGGATGATGAAATGAAAACACTAATACTTGTAATGGTAATACTTAGTCTGACAAGCTGCGCTACGGTAAAGACACTGCCCGCCACCACTACCCATGTCAGCATTGAGCACGAGGGCAAGAAAAGCTATTGTCAGAGCATACCCCGTATATACAGCGGTTTTTCCTACAACTTATGTAAGCTTAATGGTGAACCAAGCCGTCAGGTAAACCTGGGAAGCAGCTTTAACAATGTGCCGTTTTTTATTATCGATGGCACCTTTTCCTTCGTCGCAGATACCGCTGCTTTGCCTTACACCCTGTATACCCAGAGCAAGCACGGCAGTATTGATGTTAATTAGCTCACCACAAAGTATTGTTAACCGATAGAGCAAGTCACATTGTCGCTAGCTGGAATGGACTCTTAGAAAGCAGATGAATTTTGTCATAAAAAACATTGTTACGTATTGCCTGGCCATGGTTTTCAGCTGCTTATCGTTACCTGTCTTTTCTGACGACATATCAGCAAATTGCGCTGATTTGCCTGCAGGCGCTATTGCAGCGCTACCGCTTATTTTTGAATTCCGACACCTTCGATTAGCATGTGACAAATTTGGTCACCGGCTTGAACCAAATACCGACGTCACATGGCTAAGTTTGTTGAACGAGCCCTTCGATGTTTATGCCCGACAACCACTAAAAATGAGCAATAAAGCTGAAAGCTCAGTGTATTTTTTGACGGTTTCCGCAAAACAGCTTAGCAACAAGTATCGAAGAATATTGCATCGTAATTTTTTAAAGAAAATCTTTCATAATTATTCGCTACCGTCGTTGATCACTGAATTTAGCGCTACTACCACGGAAGGAATAGTATTCACGTTATATCTGATGCCTGACAGGGGAATAGTTTGTTTTGACAACTGTGCTTACTGGCAAATTTTTCTGGTTAAACAAAACACGCCACTTTGGCAAGATAGTAAAAGTAAGAAAGAAGACTTTATTAGCTATCCAACCAGTGAATCGGCATGGCCAAAACAGAAAATAGCCTGGGCCATTGTCCTGGTGCTATTTAACTGGCCAGTTCTGACGCTCTATATGTTTTTTATGCTGATGCCTGCAATATACAATGACTTAAATACTCAATCTCCAACTCTGGAGGGGTTTATAAAACATGACCGGAAAGGGGGCACCTTGCCGCTGTTAATTATTGGTATGCAGTGGCGAGTAATACGTGGTAAGTACACTGCAGATGCCAGACAATCAAATTGTTTAACGATGGTGCGTATAGGCCAGGGAATGGTCGCTGCTAATATTTTAATTTTTTACATGTTTATTTCAAGCTAGGGCCGCCATCGTGCTGCCTACACCATAATGTATATAATGATGTTTGTTGTTGCCTTTGGCAGCTTGCTACGGCTGGTGTTGTGGTAAGAAGCGAAAAGCCAGAATGGTTGCTCAACCTGCATTTAAGTCAGTACCTCATTGCCCTGAGTACTGTGCCCGGTATTGCGCCGGTGTCAGGCCAGTACTGGTTTTAAACGCCTTGTAAAATGACGAGCGCGCATTAAAACCAACGGCCATGGCAATGGTCAATATACTGGCATTGGTGTGCTGTAACTGCTGCTTCGCCGCGGTAATTCGGGCTTCGTTAATGTAGTCGTAGAATGATTGCTGTAATGTCTGATTCAGCGTTTGCGATAAATATTGCGCCGATACGCCAATATGCTCTGCCAACTTATATAGGGTTAGCGCCGGGTCTAAATAAAGTTGTTCGCTATACACTGCCTGTTGCAGCTTAGCAGCAATACGCTGAGCCTGGACCTCAGCTAAGGCAGAGCGCTGATACTTTGTATTATCGGTTTTTGTCATTGGCTCGTCTGGTTCAGCTGCTACTGCTTCTGTCAGGGTTGTTGCGGCAAGCCCGGCAAAACCCGGCTGCTGATTCAGGCCGCATGAACAAAGTAACCACACCAACAGCAATGCCAATAACAGCACGCCGGTTTCATTTAGCCAGGGCGACGGCTCACCAACCAAAAAAACCAAAACGGCATAACCCCAGCTCAGTAGCAATATCACCATTAAAGCGCCAAGCCAACCTAGCTTTTTGCCGTCGTCTGCAGCAAACACCTGTTTTAGTCGCTGCCGGTAATGCTTAATTAGCAGTGTGATACGCAGCAAGCTCATCAGGCTCAACACCAGCCATAACATGGTGGCGATGAAAAACAGCGCAGCGGTGAGCAACAGCTGGCCTTGCAACTCAGTGTCATCTGCAAAAAACAGCGCCTGTTGCTCCGCCGTGGGCAGGGTATAAATCAGCAGCGCCAGCGGTATCGCCAGTAATTGTGGCCAGTACAGGCCAAGGTAGCTCCACTGCCAGTGCCACGGTGTGCTGGCAGTCAGCGCCCGGCAGTATAAATATAAACTGGCAGGCAGCGCCAGAAAGGTAATTGGTAAGCTGGCGATATAAACAAAGGTTAGCTCCGGCAAAGTGTTAAAAATTATCGGGCCAATAATAATCAGCGCCATTGCCCATAATACGAATAATAGCGGTAGCAAAAAGCGGCGCTGCGGCAGTTGCGGCATCAGCTGCTGTATCGTAAGGCCGATAATACCCAGCGCCGTAGCGCTAACAATCACTTGAATCATTTATCTGGTTAACCTGTTGCATTAGCTGCGCTCAGTGTACGACGTTTTCTTGGTCTGCAATAGCAAAAGCCTGTCCGCGCTTATCGTCGCGGACGACATAACGCTATTAATTACATAAGGTTATTGCCGACATTTATCGTCAGGACACTTTTTCTAAAAAGGATAATATTATGGACAACAGTACAACATCAGGCGTCGCTCTGCTAAAAACAGGCGGCTGGGCCGCCATCGGCATGGCGCTTTGTTATATCAGCGTGGCAGTGATTTTCTTTGGCCTGTTAGCCGTGCCACAGGGGGCTGATACCCTTGGCCGGATCCAGTATTTGCAGCAAGAATATACGCTGGTCGCTACGGGCTATGGTATTGGCTACCTGCTGTTCGGTGTGCTGCTGGCCATATTGCTGCAAACGCTACAGCAGGCAGTGCCAAACAAACACGCTGCTACGGCTGCTTTAGCAGACCGCTTTGGTAATGTCTGGGTCGTGCTGATGATGGCATCTGGCATGGTCGTATTAATTGGGCTGGATAAAATATTCCGCTTAGCCGGTAGCGATGTGGTGCAGGCAGTAGCGCTTTACCATAGCAGCGGCCTGCTTACCGACGCACTTGGCGGTGGCATTGAGCTGGTTGGCGGCCTGTGGGTATTGTTGCTTAGCATTGCCGGGTTACAACAGCAGTGGTTACCCAGGGCTGTGCATCTGTTAGGTTTGCTGGTGGGTAGCTTAGGCATTCTAACCGTGTTACATACCGCGCCTTACCTGAAAGAAGCCTTTGGCTTGTCACAATTAATGTGGTTTATCTGGCTGGGCGTGCTGTTGTTAAGTAGCGGCACTGGCAAGCACAACAGCTCTGCGTTAAGCTAAGCAGCAAACCGCTTCGCCCTGTAAAGGATTAGCCTATGTCATTCGATATCAGCCCGTTACTTAACGCCATTGCCCGCCTGCAGGAAGGTTGGCAGCGTTATCAGCTGGATATCAGCGATATTCAAATCCGGGATGGCCTGGTGCAGCGTTTTGAATTTACCTATGAAATCAGTCATAAAATGCTGAAACGCTATCTTGAGCACAGTTCTGCGTCACCTGAGCAATTCGACGTGATGCCGTTCGCTGATCTAATACGCAGTGCCAATGAGCAAGGTTTATTAAAAAGTGACTGGCCGGCCTGGCGCGGCTATCGTGATATGCGCAGCAAAACCAGCCATACCTATGATGAAGATATCGCCCTGCAGGTTGTCGCTGGTATACCGGCTTTTATCAGCGAGGCAGAATTTCTGGCCAGCCAGTTACAACAGCGACTGGCCAATGGTTAAACCTAACGCCCTGCAAATTACTGAGCAGCAATGGCAACAGCTAGTTGCTATTTTGCAGCGCCATCTGGCGAAATACCCGGTCTGGGCCTTTGGCTCACGGGTTAACGGCACGCCAAAGCCATACTCCGATTTGGATCTTGCCATTATCAGTGAGCAACCGTTACCACTGTCTCTGCTGGCCGAAGTAGCGGAAGCCTTTAGCGAGTCGGATTTACCCTGGAAAGTAGATTTAGTCGATTGGGCCACAACTTCAGAGCGGTTTCGGCAGGTGATTGAGCAGCAGAAGCTGGTCATTTCCGATGGTCTGAAACCATAAAGGTAAGTTTAGCCCGGCTATTTGGTTGGCATCAGGGTAATTTCCCGTACATCGCATCTTGGGTTGGCAGATATCGCAAACAGCACGGCATCGGCAATGTCGCCTGGGTCTAGTTTGTCCGGTTTGGCTTCATCAAAAAACAGCGTATTAACCATACACCGAGCCTTTTAAGGTTATCTTGCTGGCAATCTCAACCACATTTTTAATTTGGTTTAGCTTTGATACGTCTGCGGTTACCGCCAACACCTTATCGCTGCCCCAACGATCTGCTATTTTATTTAGTTTATCGGCGCTTCTGGCGGTGATAACCGCTTTATGACCGGCTGCAACTACCTTATCAACAGTAGCAGCACCGATACCACTGGATGCGCCGGTAATCAGTACTATTTTTTCATTGCTCATGCGTATCTCCTTAATTCAGACAATTTGATTGTTTGCTGCGCAACTAAGCGTGCAGATAACAAAGCGTGCAGATAACAAAGCGTGCAGATAACAAAGCAATACTGATACCAGTTTAAAGAAAAGCGGCGCAGGCCACTAAAATGGCGAGAGGTAGGTTTAAAACCTGCCCAAGAACATAAAATAAATAGGATGGTTTTGTAACAAGTTATCGCCCCAGGTAAGATTTACAGGGGAAAATGCAGGGTAAAAGTTGTAACAATTGGATCTGACCCTTAGCGTTCTAACAATTGGATCTGACCCTTAGCGTTCTGAGTGCTAAGAAAAAGGAGCAAGTATTCTACCGCTGCAGCGGTTTAGCCCTTGCTCCTTTTTAAAGACCTATGTGTCGATTAGTGAGCTTTGCGACGACGTGCAGAGGCGCCAATCGAAAACAAGCCTAAGCTCATCAAGAGAAGTATGCCAGGTTCTGACACCCGAACCATCGCACTACCAATAAAATTAGCATGAATGTAAGTAGGGACAAAACCACTGAACTCTCCAAAACTAGAATTTAAGCCACCACCGATATCTCCAAAGCCAGTACCAAAACTTAAGCCGTAACTGTTAATGCCGGAGATTAAACCATTTATAAAATTAGGACCACCGGAGTCTCCTCCCGCTACGCCAACTTCACGATCACCCAGGCCTATATCGTCAAAAGTGCTACCCAGGCCAAGCGCTGCGGCGATTCTGCCTGCTGCATCATTGATCAGTAAACTATTGTCGAAATCAGAAACGTATGAGTATGTAACATCAGCAGAACCAAAGAAGCTGTCTGTAAAGAATCCGCCAAAAAGGTCATTGCCCCATGCGTAGTCATACTTGTTGTCACCTTCGCGCAAGTAACCCGTAGTTCCACTAAATGCACCGTTACCAGTGCCCATTAAACCATAGCCCGCTACGTTAAAGTTTTGCCCTGTAAGGTCATTACCAGTATAAATGTCATGGGAAATGGCCCACACCGGTGCTTTCTCAGCTAAGCGCAATACGGCAACGTCGTTTTGATCAATGACTTCACCGGTGTAGTTTTCATTAACGAAATAATCAGTAACCGCAATACTTACTACATCTGGCTGTACACCATATATCCGTGCATCAGGAGCCAGGCCACCATCGGGCTGGAAAAAGATAGTAGTCGATAAAGGGTTAGCTGTGCCTGCGCCATCAGAAACACAATGCGCTGCAGTTAGAATTGACCGGCGATCGTTTAGTAATGTGCCTGAACAGACGAAACGGTTACCATTTCCATAATCCATTAACATGCCTACCACGCCGCTGTAAGCAGGATAAGTAGGGTGATAAATAGCGTTACCTGCCAGACCTGCTTCCGGAGAGGCAGTGCCGCCGGGTGCTGCACCAGTTAACAAACTGCGCGCTGTCCAGCTTAAAGTTTCGTTACCGCCGCTGGTAATCAGGCCGGCATGTGAATTAAAAACCGCACTCATACTAAGCGCTAGTGTTACTGTTGCTGCAGAAAACATGTTTCTTAAAGTCATTATTATTATCCCTTCTAATACATTTTATGGATTGTTTAACTTTTGCTATTTAGTGAACCAGGTCTTAGTAGATAGTCGAAATGAATTTAAAAGCAATCAGCAAGCCTCATGCCAAAATATAAAGTAAATTAGAATCATAGGCTTGGTGATTTTCATTGAGTAACTTCTAATTTTGTGTAAAAAAAACTGACATCTTTAGAGGTTTAGTAGCGCATGCTAATGTAATGAGGCTAAGGACAGCACCATCCGGGCTTTTGCTTACCTTACGAATACTGGCACCCATGTCATAACGCGCTGTCTCTGAGGCACTCTTGCTTTATAGATATAGCAAAGACCTCGCAACCGGCTTTGTGCCTGCTGCAACTGCAGGCTGCTGCCTCAGGACTGGACCAAACCAAGCTGAGCGGCGGTTTCCGCTCAATTGGGGTTCACTACAATTATCGCCATTATATTAACGACACTTGGCGGATTTTCGGCGAGGCACTCTACGAGCGATACCTTAGCGACATTGCAGACAGCCCAATAGCACGCAACAACTATGAAGCAGAGATAGGCGTCGGAGTTATTTACGTATTCTAGGGTTTAAAGCATTGCTATCGGCATTAGCAACATCCGCTGCATATTCTGCTGGCGCAGTCCTTTAAGTTGCTGGCAGATAAGCTGCTGATAGGGCAAAAATGCCGGGCTGGCTGGCATCTGCTGTAGCCGTTGTTGATACTTAAGTTGCTCGTCGGCCAACATGGCAGGGTTGGCGTGCTGGGTAAACTCGTTAATGGCAGGCAGCAGCATGCTTTGGCACTGCAAGCTTAGCCCGATGCTAAGCCCGGCTAAATCAGCATCACCAAAGTAAATGCTGGGTTTGGCGCTGCTCAGCCAGGCGGTGGAGAGTGCTTTACAGCCTTTGCTGTACTGAGTGTCACCGCGATAAATAATCAGCGGCTGCTGGTACGGCAGCTGAAAGTTAAAACTTGTCAGCTGATAAAAACAATCGAGGTTTTCGACTACCAGCAGCGCATCAAACTGCGCCAGTGGCAGTTGCTCCCATTCGGTATCAATAATATCTGCCGTTATGCCAAGATTGGTAGCTACCGCTTTATTGAGCCGCAACAACACCCTGTTTTGGCGGGGTTGCAGGCCAATGCTTTTTAACTCTTGCCGGCTGTACGCGGCGTTCTCCAGGCGGCTGTTCTGGTTTAAGTCATCCAGAAAACAGGCTTGTTGCAAGTTGCGTTGTACCGCAGCAATGTCTTTTAGTAGCGTCAGGCTAAACGTAAAGTACGGCAGGTTCAGGCTGTTACCCGGTACTAATTCATGCTCAATACACCAGGCCAGTACCTGCTGCACTGCTTTAACACTGGTTTTGACCCGCTCGCTGCCACTGGCATTCAGCCGCTGTTGCAATTGCTGCAAGTAGCGCAGTGTTTGGGCGCTTAGCGGCGGGTAACGCACTACGCCGCCTGTCCCTGTGCTTTTAAATGCAGGCTGATATCACGAATAAGCAGCAGCTGGTTCATACTGCTGGCTGGCGCTTCGTCGCGCACTATCGCGAACATTTGCTTTTCGTCCTGCGGCAGTGCCTGGTATTCGGCGATGATCTGATACAGCCAGATCTCGCTGTCCCACTCAAGTGCCTGCTGTTCAAGATATTCAAGGGCACTGAGTTTACCGCCCTGGTCAATCACCCTGAGATAAAAGTTCTCAACATCGGTTTTCAGTGCCTGCTGCCGGGCAGCTATTTCGTCATCCACCATTACACTGCTAAAGCTGGCACTTTCGGTATCAAGCAGTTTTACCGGCTGATAGCGTGGCAGGGCGCGCACCAGTTCGGCCAGACTTTGCCGATCGCTGGCGTTATCCAGCGCAATGGCAGCTTGCGGCACTATGCTGGCCGCCTGATTAAACAGCTTCGGTAGCTCAGAGCGGTTCGGGTAATCGGCCGGCTGGTATGTCGGGTGCTGGCGTAAAAACGCTGCCATATTGGCAATCAGCATCGAGCGCGCCTGTTGCTGGCGGAATTTAGCCAGCAGTTCGACTAAGCGTTTTTGTACCTCCAGCAGGCTGCTATGGTGCGAGCTGAGCTGATTCTGCAGCTGACTAACCAGCAGCTTACGCAGGTGGTTATTACCTTCCGATAACTCAATTAACTCGTTAAAGTCGAGTAAATCCAGGCCATCGAGTAAGCGACGCAGTTGTTTTTGCGCCCGTTCGTTTTCACGGATTTTATCATCCAGGCTGGCGACAAAACCAAAGTCGCTGTTCAGCCGGTGCCATAAACTGTCGATAGCTTCTTCAAACTGGCCGCTGAGATCATGCACATGCTCGGTTAAGCGTTGCAGTTGCAGCTCAGCCACGCTGTAATCGCCTTTAAACTGGGCATCTCGGTAGGCCTGCACCCGGTTGCGGATTTGCTCCAGCTTTTCGGCCACGTCGGCGTTAATCTGGCGCCGGTTTTCATCGGCCACCATACTGGCAATCAGCTCGCTGACCAATGGTCTTAGTGCCAGCGGATGTTGCTCGTCCGGCCGCCATAAAATACGGGCGGCAATCAGTTTTTTTAAGGCGCCTTCGCTAAAGGCGGTTTCATCAATAAAGCCGTCCAGATAACCCTGCATCAGCGCTTTATGGTGCTTGCCCAATAGCGCTAAACGCTCGGCGCCGATATTGAGCAGGTTAGAGGCAATACCGCTATCTGTTGGCGCCATCAGAGCAACGCCTCCTGGCTTGGGGTATCGTCTACCGGCAAATGCTCTTCGTCGCGGATAAAGCGAATTACATCAATTAAGTAGTCAATTTTACCGGTTACCACATAATACTGGCGGTCGTGGTGTGGCTGCAGCAGGTAGCCATGCTCTTTTAAGCGGCGGAAAATCAGTTTTACCTGGTTATCCAGCTGCTCGCTCTGGCTGTTAAAAAAGCGGTCGCTGGCCAGTTGATTCAGCCGATGACGCAAACTCTGATTATCTTCGGTGCGCAGCACAAACTCCTGCAGCTTAATGGTATCGCCGGCCGTTAGCGCGCTGTCACGGCCCAGGGTTTCCTGCACCAGTTGCAACCACTCCAGCAATGGCAACAAGGATTGCACTGTTAGTGAGAACTGGCTGCTCAGCTGCTCGCGCGCAGCTTTATTCAGCTCAAAGTAGCCGAGAAAAAATACGGTATTGTCGTCGTTGCTGACCAGGCGCCGGTTCAGCGGTCGCAGGTAGTGGTTAATATCCTGCTGCGTTTGTTCATTGCTTAAATGGCGAAAGGCATCTTCGTCAGTTACCTGGCAAATAAAGTCACCGGCCAGCAGGCGCTCGAGTAAAGGTCCGTGTTGTAACATCAGCTTGCCTCCTGCTGTTTACTGGCGAGGCGCTCGGCCAGCCGGCTTACTTTCGGTTGAATCCGTTTTAAGCGGCGCTTGCTTGGCTCGTGCTGATCCGGCTCAATTAAATAGCGATGGCTGAACAGCATTAACACATCAGATTCCGGGTTAGGGAAGGCGCCGACAATCACAATATTATTGCTGCTGCAGGCGGCAAACAGTTTTTCGACGTTGTGATAGGCCAGGGTGCCAATTTCGTCAATTGGCCAGTGAATGGCTACCTCGGCATCACCGCGCAGCAGCCGGGTAAAGGCCAGTAAGTACTTACATAAAATCAGGTAAGCCATACCATGGCTGGACGACTCCAGTAACTGGCGATCATTCTTAATTACCAGCTCCGAGCCACCCTCGCTTAAATGCAGCTCGAGGCGGAGTAAGGATTCAATGCTGTACTGCTCATCGGCGCGCAGCAATTCCACCACGTCAGCCAGCGCATTCAGATATTGCTCGGATGGCAGCGCTTTACCTGAATTGCCCCAGTCATCATACAGTTTGGCGAAATGTTTCAGCGGCTGCCAGAAACCCAGCTCATCAATAGTGGATAAAATCCGCACTTCTGAGCGGCTGATACCTTCCAGTACCAAGTCATCGGCCACCGCTTCACTTAAGCGGCGGCTTTGCTGGGCAATCCGGCGGTTAATGTCACTGAACACGGTAAAGAATTTCTTCAGATCGCCGCCGATGTTCTCACCCATCTCCAGCAATTGCTGCTGGGCGTCTTTTAAAATCTGCAGCAGGTTTTGCAAAATAGGCAGTTGCTGGCGCTCGCCAGCGTACTCGGCCAGTTTGCGTTTTTCATGCTCCAGCCGGTCTAAAAATTCCGGGCCGGCGTCTTTACTCAGCACACTTTCAAACTGGCCAACCGCCTGCTTTAACGCACTGTCGGCTTTGCCGCGCTGCTCTAACGCTTCGTTGGCGCGGGCCAGGCGCTCTACTAAATCAGCAGAACCACTGACATTGGCCGGGCTAATACTCGCCAGATGCAATTCCTGCAGCTTTTGCAGCGCTGGTTTTATCTGGTTAAGCAGTTGCTCGGCCTGGCTCATCAGCTCTTGCTGGCTGCGTTTTTGTTCATCCAACTTCTTGGCATTGGCACTGTAATCGGCTTTTTGCTGTTCCAGTGCCTGCTTCACGCTGCGCTGTTGTTGTTTCAGGCCGGTTTCCCGCTCCAGCAGCTGCGGCCTTAGTTGTTGCCAGTCGAGCTTAATAAACTGCTGCCAGGCGGTGAGTTGATCCTGGCGGGCTTCTACCGCTTTAATGGCGGTTTTCAGCTGCTCCTGCTTTTGCTTCAGTTCGGTCAGTCGGCGGGGGTCAATACCTTTAGCCGACAGCTCTTCACTAAACGCCTGCTGCAATTCTTTGATCTGGTTTTTATTGTCATCGCGCTTGTGTTCCAGCTGCCGTTCCAGCTCGTCGATTTGCTCATCGAACACTTGCAGCTCAGCCTGCCAGTCGGCTTTTAACTCCATTTTCTGGCTGTTGTGGTCGCTCTGCAATGCCTGAATGTCTTGCTGCTGTTGCTGCTGCAGTTTTACCAGCTGTTGTTGCTGGGCAGTCAGCTCGGCTTTTACGTTACTCTGGCGCTGGGCGCTCAGTTCGCGCTGCTGTGCCTGCAAGCGATTGCGGGCATCGCGGGCGTAGTCAATGTTCTGCTCATACTGGGTAAGCTGCCACTGCGCCTGCTCCAGTTGGCTGCGGCTAAGCTCTGCCTGCTGATGCAGTTGCTGCAGGTTTTTTTCAGCCTGTAGTTTAGTTGCTGTCGCCTGTTCCAGTTGTTGCTCTGCAGAGTGAATACGATGGCGAATAGCCGCTTCGTCCTGGGCGTAATCCGGCGTGTCAATGGCTGTTAACTCAAGCTGTAAGCCATACAGATTATCGCTAAGCTCGGCTAAATGCGGTTGTAAATCCTGCCGCTCTAATAAGCGCTCGTCCAGCACCTTGCCTAATTTTTGCTCCCAACCGCTGTAATGCAGCCGTAAAAAGTGGCGCAGGCTGCCCTGTTCGGGCGTTAGCTGGCGGTGTAGCTGTTGCAGTTGCTGCTCGCTCTGGTGCAGCGCTTTACGGCTGTTTTCCAGCTCGCTATCTGCCTGGTCGCGGGCGCTACGGCCACTTTGATATTGCTGTTGCAGCTGCTGCAGCTGGCGGGCTTGTTGTTGCGCTTGCTGCTGCGCCTGCTCTAACCGCAGGTCGGCGCTGCGTAGCTCGTCATGTTCGGCTTCAGTTTGCATCGGTGCCTGTAGCTGGCTGTGCAGTACCGCTATGCTGCTGCTCAGTTCAGTTAACTGGCCGGCAAATTGCTGCTGAGCCTGCTGCAAGCGCTGGCTAAAGGCCTGCTCCAGGGCGGCCAGCTTGTTGTCTTGCTGCTCGCGGGTGCTGTCTTTTTGCTGTTGCAGTTGGCGGGCTTTAGCGCGATGTTGCTCGCTAAGCCGGTTAAAGGCTTCGGCCAGCTTCATCTTTCGCTGCTCCAGCTGGCGTTCTAAATCGCCGTGTTGCTCTACCATCAGTTGATATTGCTCAGCGGCTTCCTGCAGGCTTTCCCGCCACAGCGGCAGGGCGTCGGTATCCCGTTGCAGTTTGGGCATATCCTGGCTGTCGAAATCGTCATAACGCTGCTGCAGCTGATCGAGCCGGGCACTGGTTTCATGTAAATCGGCATCGGTTTTCGCCAGCTGGCCGTTTAGCTCCAGCTGCTGCTGGTTGAATTGCTCTTTAATGCTTTGCAGCTGACCACGCAGGGTGTTTACCTGTTGCTCGGCATCGGCTTTACGTTGTTTCTGGCTTTGCTCATCCTGCAGCAGTAGCGGTAATAAGCCGGCGAGCTGCGCTTCGGCGCCATCGAGTTGCTGGGCCAGCTGTTTTAAGCGCTCAAAATCCTGCTGTAGTTTATCCAGCCGCATCGACTGGCGCATTTGCTGGATCCAGTCGCGCGCCTTGGTGTTTTTCACTTTGGTAGTAGGCAGGGTAACGCCGTCTTCTTCAAAAATGGCGGCCAGCATTGCCTTTAGCGTATCCATTTTGCCTTCTTTGGCATGCACGGCACTGACCAGTTTTTCAATATGGCGCAGTTTATGGCCACTGCTTACCAGGCTGAAACTGGCCGCCAGCCGGCGCAGTTTCACGCTATCGGCGTTATTGCCCCTAAGCGCAGCGGCATCGTTCTGAATAATGCTGCGGTATTCGCTGGTGGCGCTTATTTTCGCCGATACCTGCACCTCAGGCCGGCTGCGCATACTGGCTGCCCAGTCGCTGTAACTGAGGGCTTTTACGCCATCGTCGTTTTCTATTAAATAAAACTCGCTCTGGTAGGGCGCCCCGACAAAGCGGTATTCCACCCCGCCATCACTTTTACGGGTCAGCACTACCTGGCACAAGGCACCGCCTTCGCGCTGATATTCATAAATCAGGTAGCTGTTGCTATAGGGCAGATAAAATTCGTCAAATTTTTTGCGCGTTTTCGGTACCACCCGGTTTGGTTGTTCGCCATAGAACACCGGTACCAGCCGTTGTAAGGTGGTTTTACCCGAGGCGTTGGTGCCGCAAATATTGGTGTGCTGATCCAACTGCAATTCCACCACCCCAGGCAGGTGGGTGTGAATAAGCACAATACGAAGTAAACGAGACATAGCGCATCCTGTCGGCGGCGCCATACAGGGGCACCGCTCTGGTCATTTTAATCCGGCTTATTATCCATGGAATGGCAGCAAATGCCAGTTTGAAAACACAGTGAGCGCAAGATTAACCCAGGCAGGGGCTTAAGCTTTGGTTGCAGCTGGCAGCTCACTGATTAGCGCGTTGCCAGAGCTGATATTCTGCAGCTGCTGGCGAAAATCCGCTGCAGCGCTAAGCGGCAGGCTAATAGTTAGCCGAACTTGTTGCTGATAGGCGGTGCTCAGCAGCTGGCCTCCGAGCTCGCTTAATAACTGGCGTGCTTTAGCTTCCAGCGCAAAGTCGAGCCGGATTGTCAGTAGCAACTGTGGCCGTACCTGGCGGCGGGCCGCCTTTGCTACTGCCTGCGACACCGCTGCCGAGTAAGCCCGTACCAGACCGCCGGCGCCAAGTTTCACCCCGCCAAAATATCGCACCACCAACGCCAGGCTATTGCCCAGCTCCTGCTCGGTCAGCACATGCAACATCGGTTTGCCTGCGGTGCCAGCGGGTTCGCCATCATCGCTAAAGGCCTGTGTTTCCGGCTGGCGGGTATTGCCAATAATATAAGCCCAGCACACATGGCTGGCAGCGCGGTACTGCTCGCGATACTGCTTAACAGCGATCATCGCCTCCTCACGGCTGGCAACCGGCAGCAGAAAGCTCAGGAATTCACTGTTTTTCTCAGTCAGGCAATGCTCAACCGGCGCAGCCAGTTCGGTATAGAGATTCATATAGTTACTCAGCTTGACTGGTAGCCGCAGGCTGCTTACTCAACCTGCGCCATAACCACTCCAGCGGGCCTTGCGCAAAGTGCTGCAGATACCAGCGGCAAAATAGTAGTTGCAGGATGATGGTGCCAACCGCAATACCCAGTAGTGCCAGCCGGTCGAGGCTGGCAAACCAGTCGGGTTTAAACACTTTAAACAGCAATACCATTAACAGGCTCTGGCTTAAATACAAGGTAAAGGCCATCCGGCCGCAGGGTGCCAGCCAGCGTTGCAGCCAATGCTGCAACTTGAGTTTATGCCGGGCATTAATCAACGCGCTGGCAAAGGCCAGCGCCATCATAAGGGCACTGATTTGCGCCCACGGCAGCATAATCGCCAGGTCGTAACCATAGCCGCTGAGATGGTCGAGCAGCGCCGTGCAGCTACTGATGCTAAAGGCAGCCAGAAATAACAGTGTCGTTGTGCGGCGCGAATACCCCTGGCTAAACCAGTCGCTTTTAAACAATGCCATGCCGAACAGCATCAGCGCCGCCATCAGCCAGTAAAGGCTTAACCCAAAACCTACCAGCATTGTCAGGTTAAGCCATAATAACTCTGTTAACTGAGCCAGATAGGGGCCGGTCCAGAGTTGCTGCTGTGCCAGTAACAGCTCAGCAGTTAAGGGCTGCTGCGGTGGTGGGGTAGCCAGCAGCAGATATAAACTGAACAACGCCGGCATAAGCAGCGAAATAGCAAATAGCACAGCACCTTTGCGGCACAACGCTGCACTATCGAGTTTATGGTAGCCCTGCTTTAATACCAGCATGCCGGTAAGCGCGTACCAGAGCAAAATGTCGCCAAACCAGATAAAGCTGATATGCAGCAGGCCAAACACCGCCAGCCACTTTAGACGGCGGTTTAAGTAGGCCTCGCCATATTTCTGGACGATTAACCACAGGCTTACCCCAAACAGCAGATTAAACAGGGTTAAAAAGCGGCCGGAGAATAACAGCGTCTGCAGATTAAATAACACGATATCCATGTTACTGACGCCTGGTTGCCAGATCAGGCTGTGCGAGTAATCCGGCGGGTTGGCAAAGGCGAAGATATTGACCAGCAAAATACCTAATATCGCCACGCCACGAATGATATCGAGCTGAATAAGCCGTTGCTTGTTATTGGTAGAATTATTTGCTGACTGCAATTCAGGGCTCATTTAATTCGTTATGGTGTTTGCTAAACACCGGGATGGTAATGTGCCATTTAATCGCTGCCAGCCGAAGTAATAATAATGCTGACATACCGGCCAGCATGGCAGACAACTGGCCGGCGCCCAGCGCCAGCAGGCTGGTGTAAACACCGCCGCCGACCAGACAGGTGACGGCATATAACTCGCCGCGAAACACCATCGGGATTTCCCGGCACAGTACGTCACGGATCATGCCGCCGCATACGCCGCTCATAGTGCCGAGCATAATGGCCACCAGGGTAGAAGTGCCATAATCCAGCGCTTTCTGGGTACCCATAATCACAAAAAATGCCAGGCCAATAGCATCAAGGATCTGCAGGGTATTGTTTGGAATAGTCAGGCGGTTGCGCACCAGTAAAATAGTCGCCACCGCGGCAATAAAAATAGCGTAGAAATAACTATTATTGTTTATCCAGATAACCGGGACATCAAGCATAAGATCGCGCAGGGTGCCGCCGCCAATGGCTGTAACACTGGCCAGCACTATTACCCCAAAGCCATCCATCTGATTACGCCATGCCGCCAGGGTTCCCGACACCGCGAATACCGCAACGCCCAGTAAATCAAACCAGAAAAAGTAAGTGGTCATGTTGCGGTTTTTTTAAGCCGGGAAAAGATAACAGCACGCTAGCAGGCTTTCGCCAGCAGGTAAATGTTTTCGAGTAGTAGCAGCAACTTATAAAATAGTTTAACGACTGCCTTTTCGCTGGACAGAGTGTTGTGCTACGATTTCACGCTTTTGTAAATAATACGTTTGATAAATAATAGTGAATAAAGGATTACTATGAATAAATTAGTTGTTGGTGCCGGTATTGTTGTGGTTGCCGCCGCTGCGGGCTTTTATTACGCCAATTCGCAAGCTGAAAATGCCATCAAAGAACAAATTGAGCTGGCAAATAAGTCTTATGCAGAAATGGCAGCAACCGGCCTGATGCCAGCAATTAGCCTTGGCTATCAGGATGTGTCGGCCAATGTGTTAACCTCCAGCTACAGCGTTACAGGTGTTGATGTCAGCATTGCTGGTATGGGCCAGGTAGCCACCATTGAAAAAGTCACCGCTGTGGGTTTAAAACCACAGGGCTTAGCAGATAAAGGTAGTGCCCAGCTGGTTGGTGCTAAAGTGGCCGAGCCGATGCTGGCAATGTTACCACCGGATATGAGTGCTTTTGTGCAGGGCGTGGCATTGCATGCCGACTACAGCTACGAATATACCCCAGCTACTGGTGAGCTGTATTTTAGCCAGGATACCCGGATTAACGATGAATTCAGTCTGGCTTATAATGTCTCTTTTGCCCAAATGCAGGAACTTTGGGCTTTCGCCCGCGATATCAGCGAGAAAACGCCGGAAGAGCAACAGCAGCTAAGCATGTCTGACAGCTACATGGCAGATGTCATGGCCAACCTGGTAAAAGGCGCCCTGAAAAGTGGTGAGCTGGTTGTAACGAATAACGGCTTTATTGAACGTTTGGTAGCAATGGGTAGTGCCCAGGGCCAAATGCCGCCGTTGGAAGCCTTGCAAGGTATGGCGTTAATGGCGGTAACGGCAGATGAAAACCTGCCACTGGAAATGAAAGAAAGCCTGACTACCTTTATTAACCAGCCAGAAAAACTAAAAGTAAACGTCAGCTTTGCCGAGCCGCTGAGCTTTGATGCTGTGCAATCCGGTGCCTTAATGGCCGAGCTGCAAACACCAGAGCAAATGATTAAATTTGCTAACCTGAAAATGGTTGCAAACTAACACTGGCATGCTGTGTTTCGGCACATAACCGCATAAAAAAGGCAGCTTAGCTGCCTTTTTTATTAAGCACCGAACATTGCCTAATCAATGCTGGCCTGTTTTGCTGCTTTCTTAGCGCGGGCCTGTTCGGCTTCTGCTGCTGTTTCAGCGAATAAGCTATCACTGTGCTCAAGCAAACTTTCTGTGGTAGCCGGCTGGCGCAATAACCATGCCTGCGGCAATAACTGATGCTGGTATTGCGGCGCATAATGTTGGTTGTGTTGCTGCGTCCATGGGTATATCCAGTAAATACTGCTTAACAGCAGGGTAAGGCCAATATGTAACCAGCGGCGCTGAATACTCATTAAGGCAAAACTTAACCAGAAAAAACCGACTAACAACGCTGTTGGCAGCAAATAGCTTAATCCCGCCGCAAGCAAGCTGTTATTCAGGTTAAAGTTAAGTAGGGCTGCCAGTATTTGCCAGCCAGACCACAATACTAACAGGCTGAAAGTGAGGGTAAGTTGCGATCGCAGGCGTGGTTCGCGGCCACTGAAGCGGGCCAATACCGCAAGCAATAATGGCCACAGCGCAAACATCAGCATAATAAACGGAATAAGTAGCAGTTGTTTGTGCCACTGACTGTCTTCGCCTATACCACTTAACCAGAATTCGTAACCCAGGCTGAGCGCAACCAGTAACATGGCGCCAAGCAGCAAAAGTGGTGAGCTTAACAGCTGGAATAAGCGCTCTGCGGCGTGCAGCGGTTGGGTTGCCGCTACCGGATGGTCACTGAACAGGATGCGTAGTCGTTGTTTGCCAAGGGTGAACTCCTGGCCTGACTGGCTGATAGGTTGTTGACTAACCCGCTGCCCGCGCTGGTTAAGCACGCCGTTCACCGAGTGCATATCGGTCAGCTGCCATTGCTGTTGTTCATTCAGGGTCAGTACCGCGTGCTCGGCACAGCTGTGCGGATCAAGCAGAATAATGTCATTGTTATAGCCACGGCCCAGGCTAATTTGTGGCTGGTTGAATTTATGTCGCTCGGTAACCCGGCCCTGGCTGTTTAACAATTCAATCAGGATTGCCATACCACGGCCTCCATAAATTTACGGGCAAAAGCTTTGGCGTTATCCCGGGTTACCCCAGCCAGGGTAAAGTGGCTGACAAAGCCTTGCTGTTGCTGAGCAACGGTAGCAGCCAGGTACAGCGCATCAAATAATTCCGGATAATCTTTATAGGCCCGGACACAGAAAATAACCCGGGTTGCCACACCGGCCAGCGCAACGATGTCGCTGCGACAGCTGAAGTTGGTTACATCATGTTTGCCGGCACGGTTGTCGGCACCGCTGTAGCTGATCCGGCTTTGGTAATGATGGTTAAACTTCAGCGGGTGTAAGTCTTTGCCATCCAGCCATTCAAATTGCATTTCCAGCTTACCGGTTGTCAGGCCTGAGCTCAGGTAAATTTGCTCACTCTGGCCGCAACTGGCGGTAGCGGTATCGATACCATTTTCTTGCTGCTGCTCAGTTGCCCGTCCCCAGCACTGGACAAAGGGGGCAATATCTTCCGGCACCAGGCCCTTGCCCAGTGCCTGCATTTGCCAGTCTTTACTAAGCAGCGGACTAAGCATTTGTTGTTGGTTGGCCAGCAACTGCTGCAGAATTTGCTGCTGTAAAGTGGCAATATCCGGCACGGTATTGCCTGCCGCCGCCAGCAACGCACTAACCTGAGCAACCGGCACCACAAAGCCAATCTGATTGCCGGCCGTGGCGACATTCACACCTATAACTTCGCCGTCACTATTGACGCTGGGGCCACCACTCATACCGGGGTTTATTGAGCCGGTAACATGCAGTCGCGGGTAAAAGCTCTGTTGTTTCAAGCCATTAAAAGTACCCGGCACTACTACCATGCCTAAGTCATGTGGGTTACCGAGGCTGAACACCTGTTCGCCCTGAGCGGGCAGGCCATTTGCCAGGCTAAACTGGCGGCTTTGTTGCTGTGGCGCGCGCAACAGGGCTAAATCGTTAACCACGTCAACGGCGATAATATCCAGTTGCTGTTTATTATCGCTGCCAAGATTGGCCATTAACTGATATTGCTGTTCTGAGTGAATTTTCTCGGCGATAACATGGTAGTTGGTGATAAGTAAGTCACCGCTGACATAAAAACCGCTGCCGATAGCCGACTTACGCTGGGTTTGGTTTTCAATAACCTGCACCTGGATCAGCGCATCCTGATAATTACTAAACACACTTTGCGCGGTATCAGCAACAGCTGGCTGGGCCAGCGCCAACACTAATCCGCAAAACACTCTATACCACATAGTTTGCATCCCTGTTAATTAAGTGGCCAAATTAGCGGCTTGCAGCCAGAAATACAAGTTACTATGCGTTATTCTGCAAAGGGTTTTACGTTTTACTGTTTAGTGCTGTCGCCCTGAAGTTTGTTATTTTTTAAATTGGCGGGGAGGCAGCAGATACCAGCTTAATAACACCAGACAAGCGAAACTGGTATAGAGCACAATAAATACCCAGTCTGGTGCGCTGTAATACAACAGATATTGCAACCAATGCTGAATAAAAGAGCCGGCGTAAGTTGCCGCACCAGCTTTTTCCCGTAGCGCCATTTCCCAGATTGTGAGTGGGCAAATCATGTCAAGCCAGGACTGCAATACCACTATGCCAATGGCCATTAAATGCAGAATCCGAAAGGTTTTGTTAGCCACCCATCGCCACTTCAAAAAATAGCCCAGGTAAATGGCAAGCAGGCTCAGCACCACAAACAGTACAAACAGCACGTGAATAACCAGAATGGTATCGGCCAGCAATAACAGTATTGCAGGAGCGGTCATTTCTGCTCTTCGGTTGGCTTAAACAATCTGACAATACTTTGCAGGCCAATATTAAAAATGCCGGCAATTGAGTCTTCTTTTTTAAGGCGATTGTCAGCATTACCATGCTGACCAGGGTGTTGCTGCCGGTGCTCTGCATTACTGACAGCACCATTGGCAAAGTCGTCTGCTGCCTGCTTTACGTTGTTACTGGCGCAACCTGCGGTCATAACGGCAACTAGCGCAACCAACGTTAATTTCGCTCTGTGCTGCATATTGCTTCCTTGTATGTTGTTAATGTCGACTATGCATCAGCTTGTTTAGCCTGCCCCGGGTTTGTTGATGATATATAACGGTTAATGATTTGGCGAGGATATAAACAAGCGCACCTACTAAATGTTAAAGTGCGCTTGTAATAAATCTTAGTACTGCACTACCCCAGCCAGGGCTGGCTGGCTTTTCGGCTTTTTTCAAAGTCAGCAATTTGCGGGTTCAGCTGCTCGCTGCTGCCGATAAAATCCAGCCCGGCTAACAGGCGCTGTTTAATATCGGCATCAATTTTAAAGCCCAGAGCAGCATTATTGCCAAACATAATCTCCTGACTGGCTAAATCAATCTGCCAATGCTGCGGCCCTTGCTGACAACGGTTAAACAATAAGTCGATATTGGTTTTGCTTAACTGAATTAATAACATGCCGTTGTTAACACTGTTATTAAAGAAAATATCAGCAAAGCTCTCGGCGATGATGACGTTAAAACCGTACTGCTGAATGGCCCAGGGTGCGTGTTCGCGGCTGGAACCGCAGCCAAAGTTAGCACGGGTCAGCAAAATGCTGGCGCCGGCATATTCCGGTTTATTGATCACGAAATCAGGATTGGGGCTGCCATCGGCTAAATAGCGCCAGTCAAAAAACATCGCCTCGGCAAAACCGTCGCGGCTGACACTGGTTAAAAACTGCTTTGGGATAATCTGATCAGTATCCACGTTGTTTTTATCTAACGGGCAAACTAAACCCTCTGCAAATACCTTACTCATGCCTGTTCTCCCGCTACTGTCGCGGCTGCCGGAGCCTGCGCCGCAATGTTAACAAACTTACCGGCAATTGCTGCTGCGGCGGCCATCGCCGGGCTAACCAGATGAGTGCGGGCGCCGCGGCCCTGGCGGCCTTCAAAGTTACGGTTGCTGGTGCTGGCGCAGCGCTGGCCTGCCTCTACTCTGTCATCGTTCATCCCCAGGCACATGCTGCAGCCTGGCTCGCGCCATTCAAAACCGGCGCTTTTAAAAATATCGGCCAAACCTTCTGCCTCTGCCTGGCGCTTTACAATACCGGAGCCTGGCACCACTAAGGCGCGGACACCCGTAGCAACCTGCTTGCCCTGCACCACGCTGGCGGCAGCACGTAAGTCTTCAATCCGGCTGTTGGTGCAGCTGCCTATAAACACTACATCGACCTGGCAGTCGGTCAGTTTCTGACCGGGCTCAAGCCCCATATAAGCCAGCGCCCGCTCGGCGGCTTCGCGCTTGGTAGCATCGCTAAAGCTGGCAGGCGAGGGTACGTTTTGATCAACTGCCATAACCTGCTCCGGGTTGGTGCCCCAGGTAATTTGCGGCGTAATACTACTGGCATCAATGGTGACGGTATGGTCAAACACCGCGTCAGCGTCGGAATAAAGGCTTTGCCAATATTGTACGGCGGCGTCCCAATGCTGAGCTTGCGGGGCATGGGCCTTGTCTTTGATGTAATCGAAAGTAGTTTGATCGGGTGCAATCAAGCCGGCCTTGGCGCCCATTTCAATGCTCATATTGCACAATGTCATCCGTCCTTCCATGCTCATTGCTGCAATAGCACTACCACAAAACTCAGCCACATAACCATTACCACCGGCTGTACCCAGTTTGCCAATTACCGCCATAATTACGTCTTTTGGCGTAACATGGCTACTTAGTTCGCCATTTATCTCAACTTTTAAGGTTTTTGCCTGTTGCTGTGGCAGGGTTTGGGTGGCCAGCACATGCTCTACTTCTGAGGTGCCAATACCAAAGGCCAGCGCGCCAAAAGCACCGTGGGTAGAGGTGTGCGAATCACCGCAAACGATAATCATCCCGGGCTGGGTTAAGCCCTGCTCCGGGCCGATAACATGGACTATGCCCTGATCAGGATGGGTTAAATCCAGCAGAGGAATGTTGTTTTCGCTACAGTTAGTCGCTAACGCTTCCAGCTGTTTGCGTGAAGTTTCACCGGCAGCGTCTATGCTGCGCCGTTGAGTTGAGACATTATGGTCCATAGTGGCAAAGGTTAAGTCGGGCCGGCGCACACTGCGGTTGGCCAGCTTTAAACCGGAGAATGCCTGTGGTGAGGTCACCTCATGAATTAAATGGCGGTCGACAAACAATAAGTCGGTACTGGGGTTTAACTTACCGACCACATGACTGGCGTAGATTTTTTGATAAAGCGTCTTTGTCGAAGAATTGTGGGCCATCAGTTATGCTCCTGGCGCAAGGTGGCAACAATAGCGGCGCCAACAGCAGCCGTGCCATAAGTGGATTTCGGGTCAATATCACGGGTGACGATATGCTGTTCTAAACAATGCTGCACAGCCTGCTCAATCGCCCGGGCGGCGTCTTCTTCGCCAAAGCTGAAGCGCAGCATTAAGGCGGCACTTAAAATCTGGGCAATAGGGTTGGCAATGCCTTTGCCTGCGATATCGGGCGCACTGCCACCGGCTGGCTCATATAAACCAAAGCCGCTGCCATTTAAACTGGCCGATGGCAGCAAACCTAAACTACCGGCAATGGCGGCAATTTCGTCTGATAAAATATCGCCAAACAGGTTATCGCACAAAAGCACATCAAACTGCTGCGGGCTGCGAATCAATTGCATCGCAGCGTTATCAATGTACATGTGCTCCAGGGTTACCCCGGGGTAATCCTGCGCTACCCGCTCGACCGTTTCGCGCCATAAAATACTGGTTTGCAGCACATTGGCTTTATCTATCGAGGTGACTTTATTGCTGCGCTTTTGCGCGGCCTCAAACGCCACACGGGCAATCCGCTCAATTTCTGCCACGCTATAGCGCTGGGTATCAAACGCATCGGTGTCGCTGCGACCCTTTTCACCAAAATAAATGCCGCCGGTCAGCTCGCGCACGCACAACACGTCCATACCCAGGCTGCTGACCCGCGGGTGCAGTGGCGATAAATCGGCAAAAGCCGGGTAGATCTGGCCCGGGCGCAAATTACAGAATAAATCGAAGGTTTTCCTAAGCGGTAATAACGAGCCGCGCTCCGGTTGCTTGTCCGGCGCTAAGCCTGTCCACTTCGGCCCGCCGACCGAACCAAATAAAATAGCATCGCTTTGCTGACATACCGACAAGGTTTGTGGCGGTAACGGCTCGCCGGTGGCATCAATAGCAGCGCCACCCACCAATGCCGGAGTTAAGGTTAAGCCAAACTGAAATTTGTCGGCCACCACCTGTAATACTTTTTCTGCTTCAACCATGACTTCCGGGCCAATGCCATCACCGGCCAGCACGGCTATTTTGTAGTGCTTACTCATTGTTGTTCACCTGTTGCAATTTTTACTATGTTCTGTTCGCGGCCATGGGTCTGGCGGGCATGCTTGTGGGCATCAATGGTCTGAGCACGTTGGATCATATTCAGCACGTGAACATAAGCCAGCACCGAGCTGCGCACGATGTCGGTGGCTAAACCGGCGCCATGAAAGCGCCGGCCCTCATGCTCGGCAATAATATCGACCTGGCCCAGCGCATCTTCGCCGCTGCCTTTGGCTTGTAAGTTAAAATCGACCATCTTGATAGTTAGCTTGCTGATGCGGGAAATAGCGCTGAAAGCGGCTTCAACCGGGCCATTGCCGGTGGCGGCTTCGGTAAACACCTGATCACCGCAGCGTAAGCCAACGGTGGCACTGGCAATATGGCCGGTATGAGTAGATGAGCTTAAAAACTCCAGCGCAAAATAATCATTTTGCTCCTGCATGTTTTCAAAAAACACCAGCGCTTCTAAGTCGTAATCAAATACCCGGCCTTTTTGGTCAGCCAGCGCGACGAAGCTTTTGTATACCGCTTCTAAATCGTAGTCATCATGGGTGTACCCCAGTTCAGCTAAGCGATGCTGAATAACATGCCGGCCCGAACGCGAGGTTAAGTTCAGCTCGTTCTGGCGAATACCGACTTGCTCCGGTGCCATAATCTCGTAAGTATTCTGGGCTTTTAGTACGCCATCCTGATGAATGCCGGAGCTGTGGGCAAAAGCGTTTTCGCCAACAATGGCCTTATTTGGCTGAATTGGCATATTGCAGATTTGGCTGACTAAGTGAGAGCTTCGGTAAATCTCAGTAGTTTTAATATCAGTGTAAAGCGGTGCTAATACGTCTTTGCGGGTGTTGATAATCATCGCCACTTCTTCCAGCGAACAATTACCCGCCCGCTCGCCAATACCATTTACCGTGCATTCAATCTGACGGGCACCGGCCTGAATAGCACTGATACTGTTGGCTACAGCCAGGCCTAAATCGTTATGGCAATGCACGCTTAAACGGGCTTTGTCGATATTCGGTACTCTATTGCGCAAGGTGCTGATAATGGCAGCGAACTCATTCGGAATGGTATAGCCGACGGTATCGGGAATATTAATGGTGGTGGCGCCGGCGCTAATAGCCCGCTCGACTATCCAGCATAAATCATCAATCGGGGTGCGGCCGGCATCTTCACAGGAAAATTCGATATCGTCGGTGTAGCGGCTGGCCAGTTTAATGGCGGCCACCGCCTGCTCACTGGCCTGGGCCAGGGTTTTGCGCAATTTGTATTGTAAATGCAGCGGCGAGGTGGCAATAAAGGTGTGAATACGGCGCTGTTCAGCGTCTTTTAAGGCTGCGCCGCAGGCTTCAATATCGGCTGCGACGGCGCGGGCCAGGCCGCAAATAATCGGGCCTTTTACTTCGCGGGCAATCCGTTGCACTGAGTCAAAATCGCCCGGGCTGGATACCGGAAAGCCCACTTCCATCACATCCACCTTCAACCGCGCTATAGCGTGGGCCAGCTGAATTTTCTGCTTCTGGCTTAAGCTGGCGCGCAATGCCTGCTCGCCGTCACGTAAGGTGGTATCAAAGATCCAGATTTTATTATCGCCGCTCATCTTGTGTTTCCTGTTCCGTTAATCGGTGTCGGTGGCAACTTATGGCGGGGGCTTTAATGCAAAAAACCCCGGCCAGTGGCACGGGGTTTTTCGTTATCGGTTCGTTACGTTTCTACCAATAAACCACACCCCGCGCGCCGGTGAGGAGCACGAGGAGGCTGATAATAGAAACGTGACGTTGTAAATTCATTGATTGCTCGTATTGGTTACTTTCTAGCAAGACGCCAATAGTAATAACATGGTTATTTTTTAACTGCAACAGTATAGATGGCTAAACAGAAAAAATTATTGGCCAGGGCAGATAAGTGAAATACTTAAAAAGTTGCTGCTTGCCAGCTTAAGCGCTAGGCTAACTGCATAAAAATCAATAAATTCGTTAACATATTAAGGAGGTTGATTATGCGATTTCAACTGTTTAAGCCGCTGTTACTAACCGCCAGTCTGGCGCTGGTTACGGCCTGTGGTAAAGCGACTGAGCCGCAGGTAGCAGCCAGCGTCGACCCTGATAATATTGCCCGCCAGTATATGCAACTGGTGCTGGCACTGGGTGAGCACGACAGTAATTATGTTGATGCCTATTATGGCCCGCAGCAATTACGGGATGAAGCCGTTGCCCTTGGCCTCAGCGCAGCTGCCATTGCTACTGAAGCGAAAAGCCTGCTTGAAAAAATTGCTACCCAGCCTGCGGCTGATAATGAGATGCGTAAACTACGGCTGCATTATCTGGATAAGCAACTGCAGGCGCTGGCTTTTCATGCCGACAGCTTAAGCAACGGCAAAAAAGCCAATTTTGAAGCTCAGGCCCAGGCGTTGTACGACACTACGCCGCCCAATTATCGTCTGGAAGATTTTGACGAAGTGCTGGCCGGTATTGATGCAATTGTGCCGGGCGACGGTAATTTAACCGAGCGGGTAGTCGCCTATCGCAAAAACTTTGTGATCCCGGCCGACAAGCTGGATCTGGTTTTTCAGCGGGCGATTAGTGAGTGCCGGCAGCGCACCCAGGCTTATATCAGCTTGCCTGACGGTGAAGATTTCAGTCTGGAATACGTGCAGGATAAGCCCTGGAGTGGTTATAACTGGTACAAAGGCAAATCGTATAGCCTAATTCAGATTAACAGCGAGCGGCCGATTGATATCTCCCGCGCTGTCGATTTAGGCTGCCACGAGGGCTACCCGGGGCACCACACTTACAATGCACTGCTGGAGCATAAACTGGTGGATGAATTAGGCTGGCAGGAATTCAGCGTGTACCCGTTGTATAGCCCGCAATCGTTAATTGCCGAAGGCACGGCCAATTACGGAATTGAACTGGCCTTTCCGGGCGAGCAGAAACTGGAATTTGAACGTGACGTCCTGTACCCGCTGGCCGGGTTAGATCCGGATACGGCGGCGCAATACGCATCTTTCCTGAAATTAATGGCCCGCCTTAGCTATGTGGGTAACGAAATTGCCCGCCAGTACTTAAATGGCGATATCGACGGCGAACGGGCAGTGGCGCTGTTACAGCAATACAGCCTGAACAGTGAAGCCGAAGCCCGGCAACGGCTGCGCTTTTTCGACAGCTACGGCGCCTATGTTATTAACTACAACTGGGGCAAAGAACTGGTAAAACAGTATGTTGAACAAACTGATGATCATGACGAGCGCTGGGCCCGCTTTATTAAGCTGTTGTCATCGCCGCGGATCCCATCATCAATAGACTGGTAAATTTGGTGAACTACACAACGGCCTGCGCTGACGGGCCTTTGTACCGCTGCGATTAAAAGTGCGCTTTAACCAGTAAGTTGATATTCGACTCATGAGTCCGAAATTGCGGGCTGTCAGCAATACCGTATTTATTGCGCCAGTATACATATTCCACGCCCAGATACAGCTTGTTTTGCAGCCCCAGTACAGGGTGTAGTGCCCATTTTAGCTGCGAGGTAGCATTAAAACTGGCGTTTTGCTGAGCGCTGGCGCTGCTCCAGTCAATAAAGCCATCCAGCAGAAATTGCTGCTGCCCCAGGCTAACCGGCACTGCCCAAGTGGTGGTTAGCTGCCAATTATCGGCCACGCCATCGTTGTTACGCCGGTAAAAATTCATTTTAAGGTAGTTAAAGCCTGGCACGGTTAAGTCAGTGGCTATCCCGTACAGAAAATTGGTGCGCGCCGATGACATCTCAATGGTGCTGGTAAACAACACATCTTTAACAATACCAAACTGCAGCGCTTTGCCACTTAACTTGCCAAAGCTAAATCGCGGTGACCATTCAGCATAGTTAGTGCGGCGGCGGTAATCTGCCCGCATGTGGTCAAAAAACAAAAAGCTGTCACCCCAGCTGGTCGTTGCCACATGCTCCAGAGTCAGTACCTGTTTCTTCGGACCGTCAACGCGATAGTTGCTGCCGTTAAGGTAAGTGGCACTAAAGTCCTGCCATAACACGTCTGCACTCAGCGGCAAGCAGTTTAGCGCCGGTATAGCAAACGCGGCATATAAGGCGCGTAGTTGCACTTTCTGCATAGCCAGTACCAGCTTGTTGTTTCAACTTGGTATCTTATAGCTTAATACTCAGCACCTTGCGGTGTAACTGACGAAAAATAACTTGCATATTGCAGCAAGGTTACATAATATGCGCGCCGTTCTGCCAGCACTTTTCAGTGCAACGCAACTCTGCCCGGGTGGTGAAATCGGTAGACACAAGGGATTTAAAATCCCTCGCTCGAAAGGGCGTGCCGGTTCAAGTCCGGCCCCGGGCACCATTTATTCCCTCTGTTTTTATTGAGTCTTTTCTGAGCAATCTCAATAGCTTGAAAAAATTCTGTCGTTACATTACACACTCTTGGTTCGGCTTTCCTTCCTCTATGCCGCTTTCTATTAACTGTCTAATTTCTGCGTTTGTGATGTTCGCTAATAATTTTTGCATTACATCTTGTGCGGTATCAGCAGAAGACGCTGCAACGAGACAAGAGTACACATTTTTGATGCTTGTTTTAAGTCTGTTGACCTCAGCAATATTACTCAGATCAGCATTTAGCGCATCATTGACTGCTGCATTAAGCTGCGACACAAGCTCTGGAGCACTTTTAAACAACTCGCTGTTAAAGCTTTCAATATCAAAATTCTCTATCTTGTTTTGAAGCGATTCAACTTTCTGATTTGCTGTCTCCTGAGCCTTATCGAGCATCTGATTTGCACTATCACAACCAGACAGTAGGACAACCAAAGAAATTGTTAAAACTGCAATTTTCATATTCACCTCGTTTAATTAACTTAAGATCACTCATCATCTATAAATTTCGAACTCCTTTAAGCTCGCAGCGCAGAGCATTCAGCTCAAGCTGTAGCATTTGCATTTGGTTATACAGTTGTCGTTGAGTTGCTTTTTCTTCGTCCTCAATTTTCTTGTTATCTTCTTCATTAATTGTTTGCACGGCATTGACAATAACCGCAATAAACAGGTTTAGCATAGTGAAGGTAGCAATAAGTATAAAGGGAATAAAAAATGCCCAAGCATATGGAAATTGCTCCATAACTGGTCGGGAAATGCCCATTGACCAACTTTCTAATGTCATGATTTGAAAAAGTGTGTATAACGACGCCCCAATATTTCCAAACCAGTCTGGGTATGCTTCACTAAAAAGTTTTGTCGCCATAACAGCGGAAACATAATAAATAAGGGCTAATACCATAGCGATTGACAGCATGCCATTTAGTGATTGAATCAAGGCTCCAACTATTTTTCGCATTGATGGAATAAAGCTAACTACGCGCAATACGCGCAAAACTCTTAGAGCTCTTAAAACAGCAAATGGGCCGTTTGATGGGATCAAAGCAACGCTAATCACAATAAAGTCAAAGATACTCCAGCCATCTTTGAAAAATGCAAAACGATAGACGAATAAACGAAGCAGAATTTCAATAACGAATATACCAAGAATGATGCCATCGACTATAAGCACATATTGGCCAATCGAAGACATGACAGGAACCGAAGTCTCCAAACCAAGTGTCACAGCATTTAGTAAGATTAGTATTAACAAAGTACGCTGTACAAGCTTATTGTTAATGAAAAATTGTATACGCTGACGAATTGAGTCCGCAGGTATAACAACCGCTTCAATGCTCATTTCAACCTCACTAACACGGAGTTTTTCAAGGTAGTTGTCCGATTTTCCCGTTTTATGCTGCTGCCTGAACCGGCACGATTTCCCGATTTGGATTCAGACTTACTGGCCCTATAGGGCTCCAGTTTCTTGTTGCTCTGCCAGCCCATCGCTCTGGATACGCTGATTTCGCCTGTTCATACACCTCTTTACGCTTTGCCAGTAGTGCCTCGTCTTGCTGCTTATGACGCTGCGCCGGTGTCACGAATCTTATGCCGCTGTGGCGATGCTCATAATTGTAAAAGCGCGTGAACTCCAGCATCCA
>NZ_KB907714.1 GCF_000382165.1 Arsukibacterium perlucidum DSM 18276
ATACGCAAGGTCATTTATACCACCAACGCCATCGAATCTCTCAATGCCAGCCTGCGTCAGGTCACCAAGACCAGAAGGTCATTCCCGAATGATGATGCAGTGCTGAAGTTGTTGTATCTGGCTTTACACCAGATTGCTAAAAAGTGGACAATGCCACTGCGAGATTGGAAGCCTGCCATGACGCAGTTTATGATCATGTACGGTGACCGAGTATCGTTATGATAAACAGCCACTTACACAGAAGATTTTATAGTCTCGAATATGCCCAGAATTAATCTGTAAACATTTTGCTGAGTATCCAAAGTACGAGGTCGCAGTAGAAGATCGATTTCAAAAGTTCTGTGAAAAAGAACAGAACAGTAAATAGTGAAGTGTATACTGTGAGATGACTTTTAGTTAGCTCCAGCTATTTTTCGTTTATAACCGCCGTTCAAGCATTTTCGTAGGGCGGTTATGTCTCTATAGCTGTCCTTTGCTCAGTTCAGCTGAATTGGCCTATTAAGCAATTTTCATCATTCATTATTTCTTCAATAAAATCAGAAATTGTAAAACCAAATCTAGCAAAATACTCCTCACCATCAATACCTGCGAAATCACAAACGGCGGCGTATAACTGCGGCAAAGTTCTACAGTCTAGTAGCGCTTTTCTGCCTTCATGATCATTGTTGTTACTCCAGTAGTCGTACGGATGACTTCTCTGTACATGATCGTAAGTTGATATGCAGTCTGAAAGGCACAACTCTTCGACGGAAGCATGTTCTATCCGGTCATTAAGTTCTTCGATTAATTTCTCACTGTCGCTTTTAGAGATACAGACTTTTCCAAGCCTAAAGTACCTCTCATTGGGACTCCATAATCCTCTGCCATCATCCTCATATATTGTAGATGAAAAGTAGTCAGTGTCGTCCCAGTAATTAACACACAAATAACTGTCATATTGAGATGGCACATACCAAGCTGCTGACTGAAGCATCAACTTACGAAGTTTAGGGTCCGCCTCACTATCTATGACTTTTAAAACTTGATCGATATTGAGCAGTACAGATTCTCGTTTCGACATTTCAATAAATGACTTAAAACCAATAGCTTGTGCGAATATATTTCGCCATTCATTGAGTTTGTATTTGGTCTTGTCACGCAAGGGACTGATGAATTTAGCGTCGATATCTTTTGGAGCTAAAATTAACATTTTGGGATATACAAGCATAAAAATTAATTCCATGTTTAAGTCAGTCTTTTGGGCGCTGATAGCATAATGTCTGACACTAAGAATCAATTATGGCTGTATGTTGAGAGATTGGTATGTGGGTTTACCGCGCCCGCGATAGGCCACCGCCTTATTCGTATAGTAATTATTATGGTAGTAAAGTCAAGCCATATCCCATAAAGACAATTGATGATGCTTAAGGCCATGTTAGTGGTGACTGTTTTATCTGAGAAAACGGTATCTACGAGATTGATGAAGTAGGCATTTTGACTTGTTTTAATCTTGGTGTGCGATCAATGCTGGAAATCCGGATTTGTATTAATGATCCCCTACTCGAACAATGGACTGCCACAATTATCGTCAATTTGAGCAATATCCTCTGAGATTACCCCATCATCTTTATAAACTTGCAGGATTCAGTTATGACTAACCTGGATTCATCGCTTGTGGTGCCTAAGGGTTCAAGTTTCTTACCTTGCTAACAAATTAAGTGGTCCAGAGAGAATAAGTTTTTCTAACTCTGCAATTTAACTATTTGCGACCATCACTACCGCGCCGGCATTAAAATCGGGGTTAATGGCATGGCCGGCGTATCCTCGCGGATTGCACACAACCCGACAACCATGAACATAATAATCTGCATTGGAATGAATATGTCCGTGCACCCAAAGTGCAATATTATGGCGCCGCATAGTGGCTTCGAGGTCTGAAACGTAGGCGCCAATAATCGGATTAGATTGCTCACCATCAGGTACAGATTTTATGGAGGGAGCATGGTGACTTACCACAACGTTGGTAGCGACCGTTGACTGCGCCAAAGAGTTTTCAAGCCAATTCAGTGACTGTTTATGAATTGCCGCTATGTCTTGCGGACGAATTTTAGAATAATTGGGCGCGCGTTTAATTTTCTTGAAATCGTTCATCCGTTGCTGGCATTCAAAGCCTGTTAGCCGGGCGTCTCCAAAAATCTCAAAGTCGGTCCATAACGTCGCGCCATGGAATCGCACACCATCAATGTCTACGAACTGGTTTTCTAAAAAGTATACTGACGAGCCGGCTAATACCTCACGTATTTTCCCCTGTAAAACAGGGTAGGTCTGTTTGTAATATTCATGATTACCCAATACGTAAATTACGGGAATATCGAAATTTTGCGCGAGCAGCCATTCAGCGCCTTTGGTACCGGTGTGCAGATCACCGGCAACAACCAGCACATCTGCATCTATCCTAGGCACCTCAAAATCACCGAACTCAAGATGGATATCACTCAAAAACTGCAGCTTCATTTTGCTCACTATATAAAGTTGGCGTAACCGTTTCATACTACCGGTATTTACCCAGTGAATCTAAGGATTACTTAATAAAGCGTGGCGCGCTTTCTAAGAGAATCTTAGGCACCGATTTAGCTTTGGTGCCAACATGTCTGACAAATCCGTTCTGCCGTTACCTAAACGCCTGAAAGCTGCAAGATTGGCTGCAAAGCTTACGCAGGAAAGTTTAGGCATCGCTGCTGGCCTGGATGAGCATGTAGCCAGTGCCCGAATGAGTCAGTATGAAAATGGGGTTCATACACCGGACTACAATTTTGTGCACAAACTGGCAAAAATATTAAAGATACCCACAGCGTATTTCTACTGCGAAGAGGATGATCTGGCCGAGATTATTGCAGCACACGGCAGCAACTAAACTAATTAACTAGCGGCGGATAACATCAACTCATTCGATTATTTAGTGTGTAATTGAAAAGCCGTGCCAAATTTGCTGCGTCCGATACGGCAGAATGTTGCCGGCCTTCCAAGGTAATACCACAAATTTGCAATGCTGTTTTCAGACCAACCCGTTTAATTTTTCGTTGTTTGCAAAACTCCTTTTTGAAGTTCTGATACTCAAAGCCACTAAGAGGATACGCGATGTCAGCCGCTGTGCACTCTGTTGCCAGAATATCCCTGTCACCTTGGCCCCAGGAAATAATCAGCTCAGGTTTACTATCACTAATAAATTGCCCAAAGGTTGCGGCAACATGCTGGATGGTCGGTGCGTCAGCCAGCTGCTTCTTCGTGATGCCCGTTAGCTCACTGCAAAATTGAGTCAGTTCATAGTCTGACATAGGCTGCACATAGCTTTGAAATTCGTCGATGATTTTTCCCCCACCACAAAGAACGGCGCCAACTTCAATGATTTGATGTGGGTATTCCGGCACGTCGCGCTCGCAGGTTAACTCCAGGTCAAAGGCTATAAATCTCAAATGCGTTTCCAATAATAGAGGAACGTTAATCATCATGAGCCATCATTAAGAATTAGCTCTTTTTCGGGAAATTTTACTTGCTTATATTCTAAGTATTCCTTAGATTTGTGCAATGGCAAGTCGGTTGAAAAACTGTACACGCAAAGCTATGGGCCTAACGGTAGTAAACCTATGGTTGCCAGGCTGCACCCCGCAAGTAATTCGTGCATCCGCTTTGCTTCATTTTTTAAATTTAGCGGAATGTTGAATATGCACAATTTTAAATTAACTGCCTTAGCAGCGGCTACTCTGGCGATAACCTCAGCCACTGTTTTTGCACAAACCCATCAACATTCGGCCAGTTGCGGACACGATGAACTTAACAGTCCTGTGCTCCAGCAAATCGGCCAAAGTCGGTTTAATGGTGCATTTGCAAAAAAAGCGGCGCCTTTTGCTGATGGCGCTGTGCGAACCATGAACTTTTCGGCTTCATCAGATAGCTTTATTGATGTGATTGTTTACGTACATCCGTCATACATTGATGATTTATCAACGCCAATTCGATTTGATGAAAATAATAAGCCTATCGAAAACGGTGCGCAGTTTATGCACGACCGCGTACAAGATCAGTTCGATAAACTGAATGCTGCTATGGAAATAAACAATGTAAATGCTCGCTATCGCGTTGCATACGTGCATATTTTAGACGTTCAGCTTCCCGAGCTTGGCAATACTGATGCCCTTTATGATGAATTCGGTGAAATTGCACAATGCACTACCGGTGACTGGTTAGATTTTGCGCCAGAGTTCTGTAATACGCCGGTCTATCAAGCTGCTTTTGATTTGTATAGCCGAAGTGGTGTTGATACGTTTCACTATTTACGCTCTGCGCGTGCTAATGGATCGGGCATCGTAGGTTTGAGTGGTTTCTTCTCTGGTTCAGCTACCTACGACGATTACGCTGCAAATGTCTCTGGCATGGTTGCAAATGGTGATGGTCAAGAGATCATTGAGAAGTATTTGAAGCAGTACGGTAGCGTTACAATTCACGAAGTTGGTCATGTTTTAGGTGCAAACCACCCTGATGAAGATTTTGATGGAAAAGGTCATCAGGCGCATTTTTGTGGTGAGCTATCGCCGGGTTCAAGTTTAAAGAAACGGACTGTGATGGCATCTGGTGAAACGCACTTATTCTTCTCTGATCCAGAAGTTGTAGTTCAAGGTGACGCTTGCGGCATTGCTGGTGTAGCTGATAACTCAGATGCCGTTCGTAGCAACGCACCACTTTTGGCCGCAGTTGCTGATAAGCCTGTGGTAAGCACTAACTTTGAATTCACTCAGAGCAGCATGGTAGTTGATTCAGGCTCAGGCAAGCATACTTTCCAGTTGCAACGGCTTGGTGATTTGTCTCAGCCGGTATCAGTCAATTTAATGGCTGTTGACAATACAGCTTGGGAACTACGTGATTTCCACTTTGGCTGGCAGGAAGTTTTGTTCGCCGCTGATCAGGCTTATGCTGATGTTGAGTTTACAGCGCTTGAACGTGAGGGTAAGCACCCTAATACCCAGTTTGCTGTAAAAATGATGTATGCCACTGCTGGAAACCTTTCAACTGAACAGATACAGGTCAACATTCAATCTACTAATCCGCCCATGATTGGTAGTGTCTCACTCGCGCAAAGCACTAACTCTGTGATGGAAAATGCCGGCACAGTGACTTTAACCATTAATCGCACTAACGGTGTTGATGGTGAAGCTGTGGTATCCGTTAAAACCCGCAACCAAACGGCGATTGCCGGTACTGACTACACCGCTGTGGATACCCAGTTGACTCTTGCCGATGGTCAGGAGTCAGCCACGGTAATGGTTAATATTATCAATAACAGCACCTATCAGGGCTCACGGACCTTTGCATTAGATATTGTCCCCACAACCGAGGGGTTAACCGCTGGTACTACAACGGCCACTATTACCATTACTGACGATGAAGTGCCACCAAGCACGGGAGGCGGTTCTGGTGGTGCAGGCGGTGGTTCAGATACTGGTGAAAGCAGTGGTGGTTCATTCAGCTTTATTACCGCTCTGTTTGGCGTAATGCTGCTAATGCGGCGCAAGTTTACTAATCAATTCCACAACGAAAGGAAGTAAAAAATGGAAGGTACCGTTCTTCACTATGATGACACAACAAAAACAGGCATTATCAAAAATGATAGTGGCGACAGATATGATTTCGGCAGTGCTGACTGGAAATCGGGTGGTAATCCCCGTATTGGCGATAAGGTAGATTTTGTAGCAAGCGATAAAGTTGCTTCTGACATATTTATCATAAAAAGTACTGTTCAACTTAACATGGGGAACGTGACCGACAAACTTGCCGGTTTTCAAAGCTCAGATGTCGGGCAGAAAATTAGCGCGCTGTTTACTCATGGCGTGCACAATAAACTCGGCTTTTTCGCATCACTGGCAGTTTTAATATCACTGTTTTTTTCTGTGGTTGAGGTTCCTCTTTACGGCTCAGTCAGCCTTATTGCTGGTGCAACTGGCAAATTGACGTTCCTTCTGCTTATCGTATTGGCAATCCTCTTTTATGGTGGAGCAACAAAGCTCTACACCCGTGTTTTAGCCGGCGTTGCCCTTACACTGCTATTTTTACAGTACTACAATATGGTTTCTGATCTTATGGAGCTATTTCGCTATGGCCGGGTCGGTAGAAATACCCCGAATATATTTGCGCTATTTCAGTTTGGTGCACTGATTAACATCATCGCCAGTGTGGTTCTGTTTGTAGCCGCATTTTTCAGACCATACCGTAATAACGAGCACTCACTCTGATTTAGAGGCTGCTATCTATTAATGACGGTGTCATTGAGGTTTTGGCAGAATTTATTTCTGCCAATCTTTACCTGCTTGCAGCTGAACCCATTGCTCAATATCGCGTAGATACCACCTAACGGTTTTCGGCCCCAATCTAATTGGTTTCGGAGCATCGGGCTGCTCTTGGATTTTATACCAATGTGATTTGCTAACCAGCAATATTTTCAACACGTCGACTAATTTTAATAACTGCATTTTGATACCCCCATATTATGTTGAAATCATTTTCGGTGATGGTGAATTCAGTCGCAATGATGAAATTAGCCAATTCAATTTGTTGGTATTTTGGTAAAATCTTCTAATACAGAAAACCCTTTAAAAACAATTATTTAATTTTAGTATTCCTTTCGGCTTAAGAGGTTGGCCGGCGGCAGAGTCATTAAATTTGCGGTTAATACTTGTCAGTTAGCCCGGCTCAGTAACGCAGAGGCATGGACAGTGCTTAGATTGCCATTGGCAGCGGTTTCAATATGATCGCTCCACCAATCCATCATGGTTCTACGATGGGCCAGATATTCTGCGTTGTTATAAATACGCCGGATATAATCGTCATCGCCATGGGCGAGTGACGTTTCAATCCAATCCCGATTAAATGAATTTTCGTTGAGCACCGTACTGGCAAGCGCACGCAATCCATGTGCTACGAGTTTGTTTTTATAGCCAATTTTTCGTAATGCATTATTAACTGTCTGTCGGTTCAGGTGTAGGTTTTTCCGATAAAACGATGGGAAAATATAATCACCGCTGCTAAATTCTCGCATTACACTGAGTATGGCTAAGCACTGTTTAGATAGCGGTACCTGATGTGGCCGGTCCATTTTCATTAATTCGGCCGGAATATTCCAAATTGAATTGGCAAAATCGATGTCCTGCCAACGTGCCGTAACTGCTTCGCCAGGGCGTACCATAGTATGTAATTGAAATTCAAATACGCAGCGGGTTGCCAGCGCAAGATCGCTCGAATAAAGCCGTTGCATTAGTAACGGCAACTCTTGTGGTTTGATCGTTTTCATCCTCGTGCTGGTAGGGCTGATAAAAGCCTCTTTTATGCCACCTAACCGATTGTGTTCCAGTTGACCTGTATTCTGAGTCCACACCATCAGCTCATTAATACGCTGACAAAGCCTGGAAAGGGTCTCCAGTTTACCTGCTTTCTCCAACGGTCTTAACACCTCTATGATTTGCATTGGTGTGATTTCCGTAATAGGCAGATGGCCTATGGTAGGCAGCAAATGATTTTCGAAGGACCGGCGAAAGTTGGACGCATATTTCTGACTGAGTTTGCTAGATTTTACCTGGAACCACTGTTCAAACATTGAATTAAGGGTGCTGTTAGCAGCTTTTACTGCGCTGAACTTCAGTTGTTCTAGCCAGCGCTGTGGGTCCGTGCCTGCTGCCAGCAACTGCCGGTATTGTTGCCGGCGCTCCCGGGCCTCAGCCAATCCCATCGATGGATAACTACCCAATTTGATATTATTGTGAGTCTTCAGATAGGGCCTCATATAGCGAAAGATCCAGTTCTTGCTGCCACTGGGAAGAACTCGTAGTTGCAGACCACTACCATCATATAGAGTGATGTCTTTCAAAGCAGGTTTGCAAGCCCGTATGGTTAAGTCGCTTAAAGGAGGGATTTTTTTCGGCACTACATTTCACCAATTTTTTGCAAAAATTAAATTCAATTGAAAGTTATTTTGCGGTGAGTGAAGTGACACCTGCAACTGTGAAATCAATTGAATTTATAAGCCGGCGGCAAGGGCTGACGAGAATAGTAGGCAAAAGAATGGTGGCTATTTTTTCGTGTTAAAAATCATTGCTATTTTTCGCGGCCGCCTTTGTGGCGCTGCGCACCCCAAAGGCGGCAGAGCCGGAACGCGAGGCATTCCGGCAAAAGCAATAACGATGCAAAAAATGAAGTGTATATTAAGTTTGCATAACCGCTAGATTTTCATTTTCGACGAAAATAGTGCTATTATCGTGATATATGGGTGCAATGTGGTGAATTTTAATGGGTGATTCGAATTTCGAGCTAAACCATAATTCCATAATGGTTACTCCGGATAGTTGGCAAGTTGTATTAATTACCCCGCCTGCTGAGCTTGGTGCTCCAGTGTATAAAATATTCTCAGGTTGGGATTTACCTGAGGAATGGCGCCTGTCATCAGGTACCCATGATTTGGATAATTTAAAGAGCTTTAGCAGCTACTTTTTATGGCGACAATCATCAGGTACGGTTTACCAGCTAAGCAAAAATAAACAGCCTGAATTTACTGAATATGTTCAATCAGTTTTTAACGCAAAGGTTCTGGCACCGGCCAAAGAGTTTGAATTCGATATCCAGTGCCTATCAGCTGCAGATTTAGACAACGCCTTAACCAAAGCCTGCTAAGCAGCAGGCTTGTATAGCGGGATGTTGGCCAGGCTGACATTGCCCTGAGCTGCTGACTGAATATGGTCGCTCCACCATTGCATCATATCTCTGCGGCCTTTTAAGTAACTGGCTTTGTTGTATGCCCGTCTAACCTGATTTTTATCTTCGTGGGCGAGGGCGCTTTCTACCAGGTCTCCATAAAAGCCGGCTTCATTTAAAATTGTACTGGCCAGTGAACGCATGCCATGGGCAACTAAACGATTGGCAAAGCCCATACGTTTTAACGCCATATTGGCTGTTTCTCTATTAATATGACTGCCTTTGTGTCTGACAGACGGGAAGACATAAACTTGTTCGCCACTAATAGGCTGCATGATTTGGAGTAAGGCGATGGTTTGGAGTGACAGCGGGACCTGATGTGGCCGTCTTTTTTTCATAAACTCTGCCGGAACAGTCCAAATGGCCTCTTCAAAGTCAATGTCTTGCCAACGCACTTTAACGGCCTCACCCGGCCTGACCATCGTATGCAATTGCCACTCGATCAGGCAGCGGGTAGACAATTGAATACTTGCTCTGCTTAAGCGCTGCATTAATTCTGGCAGCTCCTCTGGCGTCAGAGTTTTCATGTTCTCGTTTTTGGGGGAGCTAAAGGCCGCTTTTATGCCGCTTAAACGGTTAAACTCCAGTAAGCCCGTGTTGACGGCCCAGGTCATTAACTCGTTAATGCGTTGGCAAAGCCGGGAAAGCGTCTCTAACTTTTCTGATTTTTCCAGTGGGCGCAGGATCTCAATAATCAATTGGGCGTTGATGTCTTTAAGTAGTAAGTGACCTGCTTTAGGGAAAACGTGTTGCTCGAAAGAACGCTGAACATTAAATGCGTGTCGTTGACTGATACTTTTAAACTTCACCTCAAACCATTTTTCACAGGCATTTTGAAAAGTATTTAGGGCATCTGCCGACGCCTGGCTATTTTGCTGCTCCAGCCAGCGTTGTGGATCAATATTCTCTGCTAAAAGTTGCCGGTATTTAGCTGCCATTTTTCGGGCAGCAGAAAGTCCTATTGCAGGATAGTTGCCGAGCTTCAGATTATTGCGTTTCTTCACTAGAGGCCTGACGTAACTAAGGTACCAAGATTTGCTGCCAGAAGGGCTGATCCTGATTTGTAAGCCGTCCCCATCGTAAAGAAGATAGAGTTTAGCAGAAGGCTTTGAGCTACGAATTATTGTGTCGCTTAAGGGTATGATTTTCTTTGGCATTTCCACTCCTTAGCACCCTTTTTGACACCACAGCTTTTGCAGTTTTAGGTCTGTGGTGTCATCTGTGGTGTCAAAAAGAGAAATTCTCTTTGGACCGGATTGGACCCATTAAGACCAAAACTAAGGCTAAAGCTTGATATTTAAAGGTTTTTTCAGGAGGTTCAGACCATATAAGACCGGGTTGTACTGTCTTATGGCTGCCCCAGCAGGAATCGAACCTGCAACTGCCCCTTAGGAGGGGGCCGTTATATCCATTTAACTATAGGGCAAACGCGCGGGTAATAACGCGCGAAAGTTTAACAGAATAAATGGCTTAAGTGAACGGCTAAACAGGGTGTTGTTCAGTTGTTTTATCGCTGTGCCATGGCTTATAAGCCTGAAGTTTTGATACTTATCAGATCGCCAATTTGTAAATGACTTAACAAGGTGGGGGAGCCAGCACTAGCCCAGGCATTATCGCTGCTGATTTCAGTTATTTTAAGATTAACCGGGCTTTTATGCAGCTTTTCCAGACCATCTTTACCGGCAAATCGCTGGATTTGCATCACGGTTACGCTATCGCCCAACTGTAAACCCTGACGAGCACCTTTGTCTATGGCCACCTGATGCTGGTCAATATGGCTTACCTGTGCCAGTAGCCCCTGGCAGTGGGTGCGCTGCTGAATGTCTTTGGCGACTGCTTTTAAAACCGTATCAATTTTCTGGCCATAAGGTTGCTGCCAGAATAGCTGGCTATGGCTGCCGGCAACAGCTAACTCGCTGTGCCACTGGGCCTGCGTGCGGTATTGTTGTTGAAACACCAGTTGATTGTTAAATAAATCTATCAGGGTAACATCCAGAGCAAAGTAGCGCTCAAAGTGTTCATCCTGCCAGAATCGGCTGGTTCGCTTGCCCAGCGACAAATCAGTAATCTTGCTAATTAATGCAAACTGCTGGCCGTCGGTAAACAACTGGCGGTTAATGCTGTCAGTCATCAGCTCGGGTTTTAAACTGTAATCAACTGCACTGACTACAATCGCCGGGCTGTAATCCTGCAGATGACGTGATAGTTGGGCCGTAGCGTTCTTATCCAGCTCAAATAACTGGCCGTGGACAGCGTCACGCCTGGCACCCAGTTCAACCTGAGCCAGCAATAGTGGTTTTTTTTGTTGGCTGCCATGACAACTTTGCTGTTGCGGTAAGATTTCCGCTTGCAAGGTTACGGTAACATAGTTATTGCCGTAGTTTTCGCTAAGTAAGCGAATTTCACGAATTTCTGAACTGCTATCAAGAGTGAGCTGATGCTGCTGCATAACCCCGGCAACCAATTTTTGCTGGCTGCTTACCTGGACGCCGGCAAATAAAGCGGCCCGTTCCAGCGCATCAGCTATCGCAGTTTGCTTAGCTTTAGCAATATCGCCTTGCTCTATTAATGCCTGGCCTGTCATCTCGTACCAATTGGCACTAACAGGAGCACTAAGTAACAGGGCGCAGCAGGCAGTGGCTAGTAGTCGTAGTTTCATAGGTCGCCAACACTGAGTTGAGATAATCTTCATTTATTATCTGTAGCAAAAACTGTGCCTTTGTTTAATTCAGGCCAGCATCATGCTGAAGCTAAACGCTGACATGGCCTAATGAAGGTGGCGCAGAATTTGCTAGAGAATTGCTGCTATGAAACGCTAAAAATTACAGAAATAAATTCAGGTTAGGTCCTGACTATGGATGCATTATGATGAAATTAGTTTTTATCACATTTTCTGCACTACTGCTTAGCAGTTGCAGCCAGATTTTTGATAAGCATATTGAGTATGCGTCGGTTAAGCCTGAGGCTTTTCCGCTCCTACACGCTGTGGGTATGGCGCCGATCTCGTTGCAACCCGGTGGTTCTGATAGCCAGAAAATATTACTGGCGATGCGGGCATCGAAACTGGAAGCCTATCGCGAGCTTGCTGAGCAGGTGTATGGTCAAAGAATTGACAGCAGTAACAGTATCAGATCAATGGTTGCGGCTAATGATCAGTTTGGGACATCGGTGCAGGGGGTGATACGCGGAGCCAGAGTTGTGAAAACCTATGCCCTGGATGATGCTTATATAACGGAGTTAGAGCTGGATTTTGAGCAGGTATATCACTTATACCAAAACGTCTATCCGCGCCAGACCATTAAAAGCATTCATTACTACTAAAAAGCATGGGTTAAACTGCCAGGAGACTGGCTCAGGCTTTGATACCCTTTCCCATATTGTTAACAGTGGGTTTGCCTTTACTGGTATAGGTTAAGCCCGACTTGCCCCTTGCTGACAACAGCTCTGTTTTCAGGCGCTGCAAGGTAAGCTGGCTTTGTTCAAGGGTAAGTTTATTCACATCATTTTGTTGTTTACAGGCTGCTAATGCTGCTTCGAGCTGGGTAATCTGCTGCTTAAACCAACTCTCAGTTCTGGCTATGTCCAGCAATTCACTGCCAGCAATGTTAGTGTCGGTCGCCTGAATTTCGGTCAGCAGGTTTTGCTTATCAATGGTAATACTATTAATGGAGTCAATGTCGCGTGCGGCAAGAGCGGCAAGTTCTTGCCGTAATAACAACAAAAGCGCATCCAATTGCGCTTGCTGTTGTTGTAGCAGGGAGCTGAGAGGTTCAAATTGGCTGTTCATTATTCTTTAAACAAATCACCTTCAAATTGCATAATCCGCCGGGCAAGCTGTTCAACATTCACTTGATACTTGCCTTCTGCGATAGCCTGCTTAATTTTATCAACCTTTTCCTGGTCGACACCACTGGCCGCATTAGCTTTTTCCTGCAATTTATTAAATTGCTTGGCCTGTGGTGTTATAGATACCGAGTCCTGGCGCTGCGCAGCACCTTGTTGGGTTGCCTGTTGAGTTGCATTTTGTTGCACAGTAGCCTGCTGCCGCTGTGTACTCTGCTCAACTTTGTCATTTTTTACCTGAGATGTATTCTGCAGGTTATTGATATTTATAGCCATGATAGAACCTCTTTACCTTAAACCAGTTCCCTATGTTCAGGTTAACGGCTGAGCTTTAAAAAACTTTAGTTTATTTTTTAAAATTTTACTCTTACTTGATTAACAGCAACCACCTCAGTCTGAATTTTTCTGCCAGACTGCTGATTCTGCACTGCTATGGTGTCGCCAAGCGTACCATCCTGATCTGCAATACCACTGGCTGATACACTAAGGCCGCTGTTATCGATCAGTATTGTAACAACATCCCCACGACAGACAAGGCAAAGATCCTGCATCGTGATTAGCTGACCATTATTCAGTGCTCTTTTACTGCGCGCGCCAACAATCTGACGTGGGTCGCTTACCAGATTACCACGCACAAAACGCCGCTCTTTATCTGCCAGTTGTAACATATCGGCTGTTATCACAGTACCTGTAGCAATATTTTGACGCACCGTTAAGGCTTCAACCATTTCGGTTACCTTCACTGGTATGTATAACTGCCACGTACCTGGCTGGCTGCAACTGATATTGACGGTAAACTGGCGGGCATTACTATTTTGTGGCCGGCTGAATTCAGGTTCGCCGGCACATAATTTATTACCTATCCGATTATCCAGTGGTACTATGCTTAGCTCAATCCTAGTGTCTGCAGACATCCCAAGTTCTTGCTGTAGCCATTGCTCAGTCATTTCAGTCAGTTGCTGTGGGCTGTACTCTGGTATGCCAGATTGCCCAGCCCAACCCATATTACTGATTAAAAATAATGAGATAAAGAAAATGGCATAAAATTTATCGTACTTGTTCATATGGTTTCAGCTATGCTTTATTGGCTAACAGTTATACTATTGCCGGTGTAACGAAAATTAAAATATTGCGCGGGCATAAAACCAGATTATCCGGTTAAGTGCTATGAGCAATTTACTCTGGCTGTGTAGTTGTTTAATTGCCACATACGTTGCTGCAATTATAGCGCCAGAATGTAGTAACAGGAGTGGCAAATGGCCAGCATATTAGATTCCGTCAATCAGCGTACCCAGCTAGTCGGTCAGAACCGGCTGGAATTACTGATGTTTAAGCTAGCTGGCCGGCAACGTTATGGCATAAACGTCTTCAAAGTACGTGAAGTATTACAATGCCCACCATTAACCGTTATTCCCCGGCAAAATAAATATGTCAGGGGTATTGCCCATATCCGGGGCCAGACTATTTCAGTTATCGATTTAAGCCTGGCAACCGGTGGTAAGCCGGTCGCAGATCTCAGTACCGCCTTTATTATTATTGCCGAGTATAATCGTTCGGTGCAGGGCTTTCTGGTGAGTTCTGTCGATCGCATCATTAATATTAACTGGGCAGCGATAATGCCGCCACCAAAAGGCACCGGCGGCAAACAAAGTTATCTGACAGCGGTAACGGAAATTGACAAAGAACTGATTGAAATTCTCGATGTAGAGAAAATTTTGGAAGAAATCTCCCCCTCGCCAACGATAATAAGCAGTGGGGTGGATACGGCAACCATAAGCGCTGATCTGGGAGACAGACTGATTTTAATCGCTGACGATTCAACAGTGGCACGTAACCAGGTAAAAAAAGCGTTGGAAGGGCTGGGCGTGAAAATGCACCTGGTTCATAATGGTCGTGAAGCGCTTAACTACTTGCAACAGGTAGCCAAAGAGTGCGAAGTGTCAGTAACTGAAAAAGTAGGTTTACTGATTTCTGATATTGAAATGCCAGAGATGGATGGTTACACCCTTACAGCTGAGATAAGGCTTGATCCGCAACTGAAAAACCTGCATGTTATTTTGCATACCTCGTTAAGCGGGGTATTTAATCAACAAATGGTTAAGAAGGTTGGGGCTAACGACTTCATAGCAAAATTTAACCCAGATGAACTGGCAGAATCGGTGCAAAAGTGGCTGCATGCAGAATAAGTGCTAAGGGCGAGTTGTGACCAATAAAGAGCTACAGGAAGGCGAATATAAACTGTTTCGGGATTTTCTCGAGCAGCAATGCGGTATTGTGCTCGGTGACAACAAGCAGTACCTGGTAAAAAGCCGGCTTGGGCCATTGATGCACCGGTTTAATATTGCCACCTTGTCTGAGCTGGTTAGTAAAACGTTAAGCCCTTTCGAGCGCCAGCTACGAGCTGCTGTGATTGATGCGATGACCACTAACGAGACCTTGTGGTTTCGCGATACTTATCCTTACGAGTTATTGAAAAAACAAATTTTGCCGGAGCTGGAAAAAAGTTGCCGTACTCTGAAAATCTGGTCGGCGGCCAGCTCGTCGGGACAAGAACCTTATTCTATTGCCATGACCGGGTTGGAATATCAGCAAAGCAGGCCAGGGGCATTTAGTCTGGGTTTAAATATTCTGGGTACTGATATCTCTAATACCATGCTTGAGCATTGTCAGCGGGCAGAGTATGACGGCTTGGCGCTATCCAGAGGCTTATCACCTGAGCGACGTAGCCGGTTTTTCGAAGAAAGTGGTAATGGCATGATGCGGGTAAAAGATTATGTCCGTAAAAACGTTAACTTTCGTCATCTTAACCTGCTTGACAGCTATACCTTATTAGGCAAATTCGATATTATTTTTTGCCGTAACGTACTTATCTACTTCTCTCCCGATTTAAAAGCAAAAATTATTAAACAGTTTGCCCAATCACTTAACCCCAGAGGCTACTTGTTTTTAGGCGCCTCTGAATCTATTTCCAGCGTTAATAATGATTTTGAAATGTTACGCTGTAATCCCGGCATTATTTACCGTAAAAAGGTTTAACCTCAGCTGCTGAAAAACTGGCCTGTGTTTTGCATTTGATTTGCCATAGTTCCAGCTAAGGTGGCAAAAAAATGGCAATCAGTTTTGAAAAAGCATTTGGTATGCACCCACATGCCTTATTAATTCGTGAAAAACGCTCTGAAGTGTTGGCCGAAAATATTGCTAACGCTGATACCCCTGGCTATAAAGCTAAGGATGTCGATTTTCAGCAGGCGTTACAGATAGCTAAGTCCCGCCAGGGTCAAGATCCCAGTCGTACTCACGAACAACATTTTCATATTGCCTCTACTCTGCGCAAAGACACCTTATTCCGTAACCCGGACCAACCTGACACAGGTGATGGCAACAGCGTTGATATTCATCGTGAACGCAATGCTGTTATGCAAAACAACCTGGAGTATCAGACCAGTTTAACTTTCCTTAATAGTCGGATTTCAGGGTTGAAAAAAGCGCTGACCGGCTCGGGGCAATAATTATGAGCATTTCAAAAGTATTTGATATTGCCGGTAGCGGCATGACCGCTCAGTCGGTACGAATGAATACCACCGCCAGTAACATTGCTAACGCCAATAGCGTCAGCAGTAGTGTTGAAGAAACTTACCGCGGCCGGCATCCGGTATTTGCCGCAGAGCTTTCCAAGGCGAGGCGAGAGCAGGGAGACAGCGCCGGGGTTAAGGTGCTGGGGATTGTAGAGTCTGATGCGCCGCTAAATGTGGAATATGCGCCTAACCACCCGCTGGCGGATGAAAATGGCTATATCTACAAGCCAAATGTCAACATTATGGAAGAGATGGCGAATATGATCTCTGCATCCCGCTCTTATGAAACCAACGTCCAAACTGCAGATGCTGCAAAACAAATGATCATGCGCACCTTGCGGATGGGTCAGAGTTAATAAGGAATAGCAAATGAGTACTATTAACAATAACCCGGCGCTGGATGGCATGTACTGGGAAAACGGCAATAAAGTGCCGGAAAAAAATAACGGCGCGCTGACCCAGTCTGATTTTTTTGCCTTGTTGACCCAGCAACTAGCTTATCAGGACCCCACCAAACCGGTGGAGAATGATCAGATGATTGCGCAAATGACCAATTTTACCATGGCAGATGGTATTGGTACGCTAAATGACAGTTTCAAAGGCTTTGCTGAGAGCATGACTTCTAACCAGGCGTTACAGGCTTCGTCGCTGGTTGGCCGCAGTGTGCTAACTCAGTCAGATGAAATTGTATTTACCGGTGAAACCCTATCCCGCGGCCATATTAACCTGGACCGGCCCGCTGACAATATGCGGGTACGAATTGAAAAAGCCAACGGCGAGCTGGTTACTAATTTTGATGTTAACAGTCCGGCACTGGGCAAAAATGAATTTGTCTGGGATGGCACTGACGCTAATGGTGAGCCGATGCCACCCGGTGTTTATAAAATTAAGGTAGAAGCCAGTTTTGCCGGCGAAAATGAGTCAATACCGGTGCATGTGTTTACGCCGGTATCCAGTGTAAGCCTGGCAGGTAATGGCAAAGGAATTACGCTTAACCTGGTTGGGTTAGGGGCAGTAAAATTAACTGATGTTCTGGAAGTTTCTTACGGTTAAACAACCGTTTAAGGTGAGGTGATTTATGAGTTTTCAAATAGCATTAAGCGGTCTGGCAGCAGCCCAGAAAGATCTGGACACTACAGCAAATAATATTGCTAACGTTAATACGACCGGCTTTAAAGAGTCGCGGGCAGAGTTTGCTGATGTCTATGCAACATCCATTTTCTCGTCCGGGCGCACTAAAGTTGGCGACGGTGTGGCAACTTCAACAGTGGCGCAGCAGTTTAATCAGGGCTCGTTGCAATTTACCAATAATTCGCTGGATTTAGCGATAACCGGAGAGGGTTTTTTCGCCACAACACCCGATTTGCAGTCACAGGATTTAACCTACACCCGCTCTGGTGCGTTTAAACTTAATAAAGACAATTTTATTGTTGATAACAGAGGCAACTTTTTGCAGGGTTTTACGGTAGACCCGGTCACCGGAGAAAACAGCTCAGTGAGTTTAAGTACCTCTTCGCCTATTGCTATTCCGACATCTGCCGGGGCGCCCAGAGCAACCAATAATATTTTTCTTAGCATGAACGTTGATTCCAGAGTTGTTCCGCCTGCTCCTGCATTAGCTTTCGACCCAACCGATCGGGCATCTTATAATCACTCAACGTCAGTCACAGTTTATGACAGTTTGGGTGAGTCACACATAGTAACAACTTATTTTCGTAAACTTGATACGCTGCCACCAGCCAATAGTGAATGGCAAACTTTTGTTGTTTGGGATGACAATACCGCAAACCCAAACGTGCCACCACCGGTTGCACCGGCAACCCGTAATCCTGACTCTTACTTCATTGGTGACAATATCGAGTTTGACTCCAGTGGTAATTTCGTTCCATTAGTACCAGTGCCTACAGTTTCATTGCCGCTCGCAGATCTGAATGACCCGCTTAACGGCTATCTGACGAACGGTGCGCAATTCTCTAACAATGTTGTTGTGAATTTCCGCGATGCCTCGGGCACCCGCACGCCAACCCAGTATGCTTCTGGCTTTGATGTTAATAACTTAAGTCAGGATGGCACCACTGTTGGTAACTTAACCGGAGTCGATATCGACTCGTTCGGTCGTGTTCTTGCTACCTATAGCAATGGCGACTCGTCCTATCTGGCACAGGTTACGCTGGTGCGCTTTGCCAACGTGCAAGGTTTAAAACAGGTGGGTAATACCTCCTGGAAGCAAAGTTTAACCTCGGGGGAGCCAATAGGCGGCCAGGGTAACACCGGTACTTTTGGAGCTGTTAACGCCTCAGCACTGGAGCAGTCTAACGTAAACCTGACTACTGAACTGGTTGATTTAATCAGCGCTCAGCGTAATTTCCAGGCAAACTCAAGGGCTCTTGAAGTTAACAGTACCCTGCAACAAACAGTGCTACAGATCCGTTAAGCTAACCCGGCTTAAAACGCTTAAAACACCACCTTCGGGTGGTGTTTTTTTATGAGGTTTTTCACCTTGAACCTAACTGGCATCAAATTTGCTTCAGATTAGTATAAACGTTTAACGGAGCGCGTTATGGACCATTTGCTATATATCGCCATGAGTGGTGCCAAAGAGAATATGCACGGCATCAGTGTGCGGGCAAATAACCTGGCTAACAGCAATACGGTTGGCTTTAAATCCGATTTTGAGCAGGCTCGTGCCATGCAGGCGTTTGGTGAGGGATTGCCCAGTCGGGTATTCGCGATGACTGAACAGCCAGGTCAAAACTTTGACGCCGGGCCAATGATCATTTCTGATCGCGAGCTGGATATTGCTATTCAGGGTGACGGCTGGTTTGCCGTGCAGGACGCAGATGGTAACGAGGCTTATACCAGGGCTGGCAATTTACAGCTTAGCCCGACGGGCATGCTAGAAACAGCTAATGGCCGGGCCGTTATTGGTGATGGTGGGCCTATTCAGCTGCCGGTTCCGCTGGCTAAATTAGAAATTGGTCAGGACGGTACTATTAGTGCGTTGCCTCAAGGGGCGCCTGCAAATGCTCTGGAAGAAGTGGGGCGGATTAAACTGGTAAACCCTGTCTACGCAGATCTCACTAAAGGTACCGACGGTTTGTTCCGGCGTAAAGATGGCCAGTTAGCCGTGGCAGATGTAAACGTCAGCTTGTTACATGGAGCCTACGAAGGTAGCAACGTCAATGCCGTGGGCGAAATGACTCATATGATAAGCCTGCAGCGTCAGTTTGAGCTCCAGGTGAAAATGATGAAAAGTGCCGAAGATATGGACCGCCAGCAGAACGCCTTGCTGCGGATCATGGGCTAGTTAACTGATTAATGGGCGACAGCCCCGGGAGGTAGCAGATGCATCCAGCTCTGTGGATAAGTAAAACCGGTTTAGATGCGAAGCAGCGTGATATTTCGGTTATTTCAAATAACCTGGCTAATGCCAGCACAGTTGGTTTTAAAAAAAGCCGGGCGGTATTTGAAGATCTGTTGTATCAAAACGTCAATCAGCCTGGCGGCCGCTCTTCACAAAACTCAGAGTTGCCTAATGGTTTAATGATTGGTGCTGGTACCAAAGTGGTCGCAACTCAGAAAAACTTTACCCAGGGTAATATGCTTACCACTGAAAACAGTTTGGACATGATGATCCAGGGCCATGGTTTTTTTGAAGTACTAATGCCTGATGGCACCACTTCTTATACTCGTAATGGCCAGTTCACCGTTGACGGTGAAGGTAATCTGGTGACCTCTGGCGCTGGCTTTCAGGTGCAGCCCAATATTGTTATTCCACCAGATGCCACCAGTATCACAGTATCGCAGGATGGCGAAGTATCAGTGCGGCTGGCCGGTCAGGTCGATAACGCTATTCTTGGCCAGTTAACAGTAACCAATTTTATTAATCCGGCAGGTTTAGAGCCGACTGGCCAGAACTTATTTAAAGAAACCGCGGTAAGTGGCGACCCGGTACAAGGTATTCCTGGCCTGGAAGGCTTGGGTATTATTGTGCAGGGCTCACTGGAAACCTCAAACGTTAATGTTACTGAGGAGCTGGTCAGTCTGATTGAGTCACAGCGGGTTTACGAGATGAATTCGAAAGTTATTTCCTCAGTGGATCAGATGCTGGGCTTTGCTATTCAGCAATTATAAGCGGAGGCGTTATGCGCACTTTTTCGTCGGTGTTATTCGCGGTATTTGCAGCAGTATTATTGTCTGCTTGCGCGGCCACACAGCAGCCGTTTGCTGATGATCCATATTATTCGCCAATTCCGCCTGAGCCTGCACCGCGGCCGGTGTTAAAAACGGGTTCGTTGTTTGCACAGCAGCACTCCAACAGCTTGTATTCAGACAACAAAGCCCGGCATGAGGGCGATATTATAACTGTGGTGCTGCGTGAGCGTACTCAGGCATCAAAACAGGCAAAAACCGAATCAGGCAAAGACAGCAGCGTTACTATCGATCCGATGATTGGGTTGGGCGGCCGTGCTGTGTCTGTGGCCGGTAATGTATTGCAGTTCGGTGCTAATTCTACTTCGGAATTTACCGGTGATGCCAAGGCCGATCAGAGCAATAGCCTGGTTGGTGATATTTCTGTCAATGTGTTGCAGGTCATGACTAACGGCAATTTAGTTATCCGTGGTGAAAAGTGGTTAACCCTGAACACCGGTAAAGAGTATATCCGCTTAACCGGCATTATCAGGCCGCAGGATGTGGACGTTAACAATACTGTTGAATCAAACAAAATAGCCAATGCCCGGATTGAATACAGTGGCACCGGCGCGCACCACTTTGGTCAGTCACCGGGCTGGTTAAGCCGGTTCTTTAATGGCCCCTTGTGGCCATTTTAAGAAATATGGCCATTCTGGTAATGCGGCCATTTTAAAAGACGAATTTAAACAGCTATTTTGAGACTTTCGCGGTGGTATTTTTCAGAGGTAAGACTATGTTCCGGATAAAATGGCTAGGGTACCTGGTATTGCTGCTGCCCCTATTGCTGATAATAGGGCCAGTACAGGCAGCCCGGATCAAAGATGTCGCTGATATAGACGGCGTAAGGGCCAACCAATTAGTAGGTTATGGCCTGGTGGTAGGGTTACCCGGCACCGGCGAGCAAAGCCCGTTTACTGAGCAAAGTTTTCGTACCATGCTGGCGAATTTCGGCATTAATATGCCGGCCGGGCAGCGTAGCCAGATTAAAAACGTGGCTGCAGTCGCTGTTCATGCTGAATTACCGGCGTTTGCCAAGCCGGGCCAGACCATAGATATTACGGTGTCGTCTGTCGGCAGTGCCAAAAGTTTGCGAGGCGGTACCTTACTGCAAACCTTTTTAACCGGCCTGGATGGTAATGTTTATGCCATTGCTCAGGGCAGCTTAATTGTCAGTGGTCTGGGCGCCGAGGGCCTGGACGGCTCGCGCATTCTGGTTAATACGCCAACCGTTGGCCGCATCCCAAATGGTGCTATGGTAGAACGTGAAGTTATTTCGCCGTTTGGCAATGGCGATTTTATTACCTTTAATTTAAAACAGGCCGACTTTACCACCTCAAAGCGGCTGGCTGAGGTAATTAATCAGTTTATTGGTCCTGACACCGCCTATTCTCAGGATGCAGCATCAGTGCAGGTAAGGGCACCGCGTGATATGTCCCAGCGGGTGTCTTATTTGTCGACCCTGGAAAACCTGGAATTTGCACCCGCCGATCACTCTGCCAAAATTATTATTAATTCGCGAACCGGGACCATCGTTATTGGTAAAGATGTCAGGCTGTTTCCGGCGGCTGTTACTCATGGTGGCTTAACGGTTACTATTGCCGAGAACCCGCAGGTGGTCCAGCCCAATCCGTTTGGCGAAGGGGTAACAGCAATTGAAGAAAATACCATTATCGATGTCACTCGGGAAAACTCACGGATGTTTAAATTCGACCCTGGCGTCACCCTGGATGATTTAGTGCGCACCGTTAATGCGGTGGGTGCAGCACCGGGCGATTTAATGGCCATTTTAGAAGCATTAAAAGAAGCGGGTGCCATTCATGGCGAGCTGGTGGTGATTTAACATGAGCCTGACTAAAACCCAAGTCTCTTATCATGATGTCAATAGCCTGCAGAATATTAAAACTGCAGGCAAAGCTGACGAAAAAGCCGGTTTAAGGCAAGCTGCTGAGCAGTTTGAAGCAATTTTTATGAGTATGTTGCTGACCAGTATGCGTAAAGCTAACTCTGCTTTTGAAGCAGAAGGCATGATGAATAGCCAGACCACTGAGTTTTACCGGGATATGCATGACAGTCAGCTCGCCACCGATTTAGCTCAGAAGGGCGCGCTCGGCCTGGCGGACTTATTAGTAGCCCAGCTTGACCCGACAGCCGGAGCCAAGCGGCCTAAAAAGCAGGCTGAACTTAACATGCCAGGCAGTGGCAGTTTTAATCCGCTGCCACAGCGGCCGGATGCCAGCAAGGCGTTTCATAGCAGTGAGATGAGCATTGGTGTCAGACAGACCTTGCAAGCTATTGCCGATTTGCCAGCAACTTCGTCGTTAACCCGGGGAAATAGCGCAGTTAACCAGGCAACTGCGCCAGAGCCATTGGCACCAACTGACTGGCAAATTGGTTCGCCGCTGGAATTTGTCCGTAAATTATTACCGGCTGCAAAACAGGCGGCACAAGCACTGGGTCTTGATCCAATGGCAATGATAGCCCAGGCTGCGCTGGAAACAGGCTGGGGCCAGCGCATGATTAAAACGGCTAAAGGTGACAACAGTTTTAACTTGTTCGGGATTAAAGCTCACAACAATTGGCAGGGTGAAAGTGCGGTGGTGGATACCCTGGAATTTCGGGATGGGGTAGCCCAAAAAGAGCAGGCCAGGTTCCGCTCTTATGGCTCGCCTGAGCAAAGCCTGCAGGATTACGCCAGTTTTATCAGTAACAACCCGCGTTATCAGCAAGCGTTGCAGCGTACGGCTGAACCGGCAGCGTATTTTAATGAATTGCAGGCCGCGGGGTACGCTACTGATCCTGAATATGCCCAGAAAATTATGGCGGTATATCAAAGCCCTACCTTTAATCAGGTAAGGGCCGAACTCAATTCCGCTCAAGATTTTAATTTTGGCGCCGATGAATAGTATGTTAGCCACCCGACGTGGCAACGGAGCAACTTATGTCAGATAATTTACTTAGAATTGGTACTTCAGCCGTATTGGCTAGCTCTACCTCGCTGAATACCACAAGTAATAATATCGCCAATTTGAATACTCCGGGCTATGTCAGGCAGCGTACTGAGTTTGAAGCCGAACAACTTGGACTAGGAGTGGGTAGAGGCACGACAGAGCGACTGGTAAGTGAGTTTACTTTGCAACAATTGCGACGGGATACCACCAACCTGGCTTACGCTAATCAATATGTCTCTGAGGCAAACAGAATTGATGGCTTGTTCTCCAATCCTGCCAACAGTATTTCATCTGCAGTAAATGATTTATTTCAAAAGTTTCAAACAGCTAATAACGATCCGAGCTCAATATCGACCCGTTTATTAATTATCAGCAGCAGCGAGTCGTTGCTGGACCGTTTTGGCACGCTTTCCAATTTAGTGCTGGATCAGTCGACTTATATCAATCAGCAACTTGAGTTAGATCTGCGTGAAACCAATAGTCTGATCAAAAATGTGGCAGACCTTAATAGAAATATTACTAACTATGGTACCGGTAGTTCTAAACCTGTGCCGCTGAATCTATATGACAAACGGGATGAAGCCATCCGGCAATTAGCAGAAAAATTACAGATAAAAGTGCTGGATGCGGCCAACGGCGAAAAGCTGGTATTTATGGCGACAGGCCAGTCGCTGGTAATTGAAAATGGCGAGTTTGGTATTTTAACCCTGCAGGGTAATCCTGACCCCAATGTTAAAGAGTTGCAGTTACAAAGTAGCGCCAGACCAGACGTTATTGTTCAGGTAGGCAATGACCAGCTGGGCGGACAGTTAGGTGCGCTGCTGAGCTTTCGTGATGAAACGCTTATTCCTACCCAAAACCAGTTAGGCCAGCTGGCGCTGGCAATGGCAGACTCGTTAAATGAGCAGAACAAACTGGGTATGACAGCTAATGGCGATATAGGCAATGAGTTGTTTGCCCTGCCATCGTTTAACGGCCTTAATTACAACGAAAATACCGGAGCGGGAAATGTCAGGGCAGTTATTGAACCCGGCAGAGCATATCAGATACCACCAAACGATTTTCTGGTTACCTTTGAAAGCCCGGATACTTTTACGGTCGAGGCGGTCGATAGTTTTGGTAATGTCATTCCCAATTCCGCCATCAGCCAAACAGTTGTTGGCTTCCCGGCCACGATAAACGCCGGATCCAGTCCGGATGATGATTTGTATGGTTTGCAGATAACGTTAGATGCCAGTTTAGGTGCTTTCGCTGACGGTGACCGGTTTTTGTTAAAGCCGCTGGCTGATGCCGCCAGACAAGTAAAGCAGCTGAGTAACCGGGCTGAGGATATTGCATTAGCATCACCGGTAAGAAGCAGCGAAGCCGTTGATAATCTTGGAAATGCACTTGTTGACAAGCTGGTAGTGACTGACACGGACCCTGCTACCTCAAGTTTTAGTCCTCCGGCAGCGCTCACTGGGGCGCCGTTTAATATTATATATGTTGGTGGCAATGAATTTGAAGTAAGAGACAATGCCGACACTGTAATAGGAACAACGGGGCCAATAGTATCGGCAACGTTTGACAATATTCTTGATCGGGCAGGTTTGAACCTGGGTTTTGATTTTAATATTACCGGGTCACCGCAACCAGGCGATGTTTTTACCATAGACTATAATACTGGTGGCTTTAACGATAACAGAAATGGTTTACAAATTGCTGCTTTGCAGACAACCGACACCATGCGCCGCTATGCTGTAACAACCCCGAATGCCGATAATCAAATGAGTTTTAACGAAGCATATGGCACTATGGTAAGCTTTGTTGGCGATAAAACGGCTCAGGCCCGCAATGGTCAGGCTGCTGCAGAAGCGTTATATTCGCAAACTCAAATTTTATTTGAATCATTATCCGGGGTCAGCCTGGATGAAGAGGCGGCCAATCTTGTCAGGTTTCAGCAAAGCTATGCCGCAGCGTCTAGAATTATCTCTACGTCGCAAACCATTTTTGACACTCTGCTACAGGCTGTGAGGTAACAATGAGAATTTCATTTAATACTAAATTTAACCAGGGCCTGAACGGTATCCTGGATACACAGCGTCGGTTGCTCAGAGCGCAGGATCAGATGATCAAGCAAACAAAAATTCTGACGCCGGCAGACGATCCTTCTGGCAGTGCTAAAGTGTTAGGCGTCGGCCAGAATTTATCGCAGTTAGCCCAGTTTGAACAAAATGGTATTTCGGTTAAGAATAATCTAGGGGTCGAGGAAACGGTACTTACCTCAGCCCGGACAGCAATGGACCGTGCCCGATTACTTGCGTTGTCTGCAGGTAACGGTTCTTATTCTGAGTCAGAGCGCGAAGCGGTAGCTAATGAGTTAGAAGGTATCCAGCAGCAGTTGTTTGATCTGATGAACAGTAGGAATGTCGAGGGAGGGTTTCTTTTTTCGGGATTTCAGGACAGCGTGCAAGCGTTTTCTCTTGATGCCAGTACCGGTAAATATGTGTTCAATGGTGACGATGGCCGAAAGTCATTACAGGTATCTCCCGGTGTTACCTTACCGGTAAATGACAGTGGTAAAAAAGTATTTGATAGCGTGCAAGTCAGGCCTGAGCCCGGCGCAGCAGTTATCTCTGTGCCTGGCCCCACCAGTGCTACTATAAATGTTGTTAATCAGGCCCAGTTTGATAATTTTTACCGGAATAATTACGACAAATTAAACCCGGCTGATAATACCTTTAATATTGAGCTAACAGCACCCAGCAACTATGAAATTACCCGGGGAGGTGTCGCTTTAGTGCCGCCGGTTACGGGGGCTTATACATCCGGAGAGCCTATTTCATTCAATGGTCTTGAAATTATTATTAGTGGTCCTGCCGGCGCCGGGCAAGTCGATTTTGATTTACCTGAGCCCGAAAGAACCAACATTTTAAACAGTATATCCGAGCTGATGGCAGCGCTGCGGGTACCTGGCCCGACAGATGATGCCTACCAGAGTAAAATTGCCAAAGCAATAGGTGAGATAGATGCTGCTTCTACCAGTGTTGCATCTACCCGCTCGTCGATTGGGGGCCGGATAAATGTATTAGATAGCATCAATGGCTCTAATGCTGATTTGGAAATTCTCGCCAAACAATATCAGGCTGACTTAGCAGAGGTAGATTTTTCTAAAGTGATTGCCGATCTGACAAAAGAAGAAACCGCGTTACAGGCTGTGCAGCAAACCTTTAGCAGCATAACCAACATCTCATTGTTTGATTATATCCGATAGGGTCTGACTGACATGGCCGGCAATTCTTTGCCGGCCATGTCAGTTTTATGGTGTTTCGCCACAAAAAGCCAGGCTAACCTTCTTTCTTCTAAGTTTTTATAAAAAAATTTAAAGTTTTCATTTTAAGCTCCGATAACTAAGTATCAGGCAAATCACAGCATACTTTATAAAAGTTGTGATAAGCAGAGTAAAAAAGTTTATCAGGAGAAACACCATGGCTTTATACGTCAACAGCAACATCAGCGCGTTAAATGCACAGCGTCAGTTAATGAACAGCGGTAACGCCCTGGACACCTCTTTTAAACGTTTATCTTCAGGTTTGCGGATTAACAGTGCAGCAGATGATGCGGCGGGCTTGCAGATTTCTGACCGGTTGGAGTCACAAATTCAAGGCCTGGGTCAGGGCAACCGCAACGCCAACGACGGTATTTCTTTAGCGCAGACGGCAGAAGGCGCGATGGAAGAAATGACGGCGATGCTGCAGCGGGTACGGACGTTATCGCAGCAATCAGCAAACGGTTCGAATACCGGTGAAGACCGTCTGGCAATCCAGGAAGAAATCCGCTCTTTAATGGGCGAAATAAACCGGGTAGCCCGTGATACGACTTTTGGTGGTCAGAACTTATTAGACGGGTCTTATGCGGCGAGCTTTCAGGTGGGTGCGGATGCCGTGCAAACCATTGGCTTCTCGATGAGGCAAGTGGGTGGTTCAGCAGGCGACACCCTGAACAGTTTAACGGCTAACGGAGGCTTTACCTTGTCGGGTATGGCGGGTATTGCCAGCGCGGTGGTGAGTAACGCGTTAACAGCTATTCTGGGAGCTGCCGGGGTATCAGGTTTGTCAGCAATTAACAGTGATATAACGCTGGCGGATATTGCGTTTAGTGCCGCCAGTCTGCAAGCGACAGCCATTTCGGTATCGACCCAGCAGAACGCCCAGTTAGTGATGGCCAGTATAGATTCATTGATTGCGGTAGTGGATAAAAAGCGTGCTGAACTGGGTGCAGTGCAAAACCGCTTCCAGGCGACTATTCGTAACCAGACCAATATTGCAGAGAACCTGTCGGGTGCGAAATCACGGATCAAAGATGCTGATTTTGCAGCAGAAACGGCGATGCTAACCCGTAATCAGATATTACAACAGGCCACTACTACAATATTGGCGCAGGCAAATCAGCGGCCACAATCGGCATTGAGTTTGCTGCAGGGCTAATCGCACATAAAATACTAGGCGCGGAGCCGGTGGGAAGAAGGAGGCCTGCAGCATGGGTAATGCTGCAGGCTTTTTTGATATTTACTATCTTGCGTTTTAATGTGGCTTTATTCAAAATACTGATAAATAAAGCTAATTTTGTTATTTTCTTGCCGCGATAATAATTCTGAAAATAAATAAAAAAATTGCTAAAGCTTTATAGTTTCGTGCCGATACAACTTATAGGGGAACTGTATTAGTGACCTTGTTTTAACCGGATGGTGGGGTAACTGACCGGTTAATTCATAGAACGTATGCTGTTTAATCGCAGGGGTGGGTAACCGCTGCAGTTATAGCAGTTCTGTTAAATTTTGGAGGCTACATATGGCTTTATATGTCAATAGTAATATAAGCTCGTTAAACGGCCAGCGTCAGCTGATGAACAGTGGTACTGCGCTGGACACGTCGTTTAAACGCTTATCATCCGGTTTACGGATCAACAGTGCTGCAGATGACTCTGCAGGTTTACAAATCAGTAATCGTTTATCTGGTCAGATAAATGGTTTAAACCAGGGTATTCGTAACGCCAACGACGGTATTTCCTTAGCGCAAACAGCAGAAGGCGCAATGGAAGAAATGACCTCGATGTTCCAACGGGTGCGTACTCTGGCGCAGCAGGCATCAAACGGTTCAAACACCGGTGAAGACCGTCTGGCAATTCAGGAAGAAATTCGTTCACTAATGAGCGAAGTAAACCGGGTAGCCAAAGACACCACTTTCGGTGGTCAAAACTTGCTGGACGGTACTTACTCAGCGACCTTCCAAGTCGGCGCCGATGCCGTACAAACTATAAGCTTCTCAATGGAGCAGGTTGGTGGTACCGCGGGTGATACCTTAAACAGCTTAACGGCAAACGGTGGCTTTACCATGTCGGGTATGGCGGGTATTGCCAGCGCTGTGGTAGGTAACGCGTTAACTGCTATTTTGGGAGCTGCCGGGGTATCAGGCTTGTCAGCGCTTAACACTGATATTGTGTTGGCGGATATTGCGTTTAGTGCCGCCAATCTGCAAGCCACAGCCGTTTCGGTATCAACTCAGGCGAATGCCCAGCTGGTAATGGCCAGTATGGACTCGATGATCGCCGTAGTAGATAAAAAACGTGCTGAGTTAGGTGCGGTGCAAAACCGGTTTCAGTCAACGATTCGGAACCAATCGAATATTGCGGAAAACCTGTCAGGCGCCCGCAGCCGGATCCAGGATGCAGATTTTGCCGCTGAAACAGCTGCATTAACCCGTAACCAGATCCTGCAACAGGCCAGTACTACAATTTTGGCCCAGGCTAACCAACGGCCGCAGGTAGCCCTGTCACTGTTGGGATAAGCTATAGTTAGTTGGCCAGTAATTTACTGGCCAACAGCTTTACTTCGGAGGTTTTTATGTCTGTGGAATCATTACTTACCAAAGACAGCCGCTTAGCAGACATGGTGCTGGACAAAACAGCCACAGCCAAACCTGTGCAAACTGAGCCAACGCCACGGCAACAGCAAACTGATAATGTAAATAAACTAAGCATTGCAGAACAAGTTGAAAAAGCAGCCGCAAAACAAGCAGAAAATGCGGTACCATTTGATAATAATCAAATCCGGCAAACGTTGGAGCAGATCAATAAGTTAATTCCAATTGCGAACACCCGTTTGGTATTTGAGTTTGATGAACTGGGCGATCCGCCTATTATTAAGGTAATAGACAAGACCAGTAACGAGTTGATCCGGGAAATACCATCACAAGATTTAGTCAAAGTCGCTAAAGCTTTTAGTGAAATGGCCGATAATCTAACTAAGGCAGGCGCACTGGTTAATTTTCAGGCCTGATTTGAGACACAGGAGCATGCTATTATGGCAACGATTACTTCAGCTGGCGTAGGGTCAGGTTTAGACTTGGAGAGCATTATCCAGGCGACAGTTAACGCTGAAGACTTGCCTCGTATGAAACGGTTTCAAGATACCGAAACCCGCCTGACAGTTCAGCTTTCCGGCCTGGGTGCGGTGAAGTCTTCCTTATCTGCGTTTCAGGATATTATTAAGAAACTGGCCGACCCCGAAAACTTTTCTAAACGCACCAACACTATTACTCAGCCAGCGTCTGGCAGTATTATTTCCGTGGCGTCAAACAGCAGCGCCACACCTGGCAATTTTAATATTAAAGTGAATCAGTTAGCTCAGGGTAGCCGTGCTACTACCAATGCTGCATTTACTGCACCAACCGATGTGGTTAGTGCTACTGGCGGAAGGTTAACTATTGGTGCCGGTGATAAAAGCTTTGAAATTGATGTAGCTGCTGGTGCTACTCTGGAAGAAGTGCGGGCCGCTATTAATAATTCGGCCGATAACTTTGGTGTGTCGGTAAATATTATCAATACCGGTGGTGCCACACCGGAAGCCAAGTTAGTGATTAGCTCCAGCATAACTGGTGACGGCAACGATTTAACTATCACAAGCGACACCGCAGAGCTGGACAGTCTTTCGACCACAGCATTTGGTGGCGGTGCTGGCGGTTTGAATATAGCAGTGGCTGATCAGGCTAAAAATGCCATTATTGAAGTAGATGGTATAGCAATCAGTAACGCCACCAATGTATTTAAAGACGCGGTGCAGGATTTAACCATTACCGCCACTAAAGTCAGTGAAGGCACTGAGACAGCAAGGCTAACAATTGACTATGATAAAGCTGGTGTAGAGAGCCTGATTGAGAGCTTTATAGAAGCATATAACAATGCTGTTGGCACCATTGACTACCATACTAAAGCCGGTGGTGCTTTGTATGGCGATTCGGCCATGCGTGGTTTGAAGAATCAAATGTTTAGTGCTTTGTCTAAGGTGGTTTCCGGTGCGGGCAATTTCGAGACATTATTCGATGTCGGTATTGGTTTAACCAAGGAGGGCACATTGGAAAAGTCGTCTTTGGTTCGTAGTATTAATGAGTCGCTAACGTCTAATTATGCTGATGTGGGTAAATTATTCTCAGGTGAGACCGGTTTTGCCAAATCGTTTGAAAGTTTCCTGGAAACTCAGCTTGAGTCCAAAGGTAGCTTTACCTTTCGTGAAGACTCACTGAATAAATCGCTAAAGCAGTTGGAGAATGATCGGGCATCACATGATTACCGGATGACCCAACTTGAATCGGGCCTAAGGGCGAAATATGCCAATTTGGACGTATTAATTGCGCAAATGAAAAGTTCGGGCAGTTATATTACTCAGCAGCTAGCCAGTTTACCCGGTTTTACCAGCAATAAAGCATAACGTTAAGGAGCATAGAAAATGAGTAGTGCTAAACTAAAGTTTTATCAGAAAGAGGCAACTAAAACCCAGTTAGCTGATGCATCTCCTTACACAGTTATTCAGATGTTAATGGCGGGAGTTATGGATAATCTGGCTTTAGCAAAGGGAGCGTTACAGCGCAAAGATCTGGAGACAAAAGCCAAGACGCTGTCAAAAGCGTCAGTAATTATTGAGTCATTGCGTTCCTGTTTAGATGAAACACAATCACCAGAGTTAGGTCAAAATTTGTATGCATTATATAGCTATATGATTGACCGGTTAATCGATGCCAGTGTAGAAAAAGAAACGACTACTGCTATTGATGAAGTTGCAGATTTATTCCGGCAAATTAAATCTGCCTGGGATGAAATTCCTTATAGTGCGCAGCAACACGCTGAATCGCAACGTGCGGTGGCGCATGCCAATGCTGGATAATTTGCAGGGTGTTGAGCAACAACTCTCTGACATAAAACAGCTGATTATTCAGGAAAACTATACTGATGCTGCTGACCAGGTCATCCAGTTACAAAACCAGTTGCAGTCCCTGTTTGGGCAGCTAGCCCATGCAGATGCTGAACATCGTCAACGCTTACAAAAATTGGTAGATGAATTTTTTGTTCTGCTGGCGTCATTGAGCAATGAGCAGCAAAAAATAAAGGATAGCATCAGCCAGATTGCTGCGGTAAAGTCGGGTAATAAAATTAGTAAAACCTACCAGATAGATTAATTTATGACTGAGCTTGAACAACTGTTGCAACAAGCAGAAAGTGCGCTTGCTGCACTGATGGAGCAAAATGAGCGAGAGCGCCAGTTTGCTATTGAATCTCGTATCCGCTTCGCAGAAAATATTCGTGCCTTCGAAAAATATTATCCTGATATCGCCAATACAATCAAAGAGTATCAACCTTCTAAAGATTTTAAAATATTGGTAACCGCTAGCGGCCACGGCAATTTTGTACCAAAAAATGTCAGAGTGCCGATTTATTCGGATAATCCATTACAACAAACCAGAGAGCAGCTGGAGAAAAACACCAGTAAAGGCTATTACAGCCTGACGAAATATGGTTTTGGCGTGTCAAATAAAGACATGCGGATCCATAGTCGGTATATGGCTAAACTGGACAATAAAATAAAAAGTATTGCTGATCAGCAGCCAGAACCACTGAGTGCATTGCCAAAACACTTTCCTACCGCGATGATTTTCGGCGTTGGTTTAGGTTATGTGGTTAGTCTGTTGCTTGAAAAGCATTCTTTTGATTATATTTTTATTACCGAACCTGATTTAGAAATATTCTATGCCAGCCTGTTTTGCACCGATTGGGCTGCGATTATCGAGCAGGTAGATAAAGCGGGAAATACACTGTTTTTGCAGATAGGTCTGGAAATCAAAGAGTTTTTTGCATCGGTGTATCAGATATCTATGGACATTGGTGCCTATTCATTAATCCGGGCGTTTTGCTATCAGCATTATCCATCGGTCGAGGTGAACGAGCAGATTGCAGAGTTTTTTAACCGGTACTATGAAATTCAGGCCGGTTATGGATTTTACAATGATGCGATAACCGGGTTAGCGCATTGCCTTAAGAATTATCAGAGCAAAGCCCATTTCTTTACGTTGCCGTCGGTGCGTAAACATATCGATATGCCGGTGGTGGTGGTGGGTAATGGTCCGTCACTGGACGATGGTGCAGAAATACTCAGAGAAATTCAACAGGATGTAATCATTTTTGCTGCCGGTACCGCACTGGGTTCATTAGCGAAGCACGGTATTAAAGCTGACTTCCATGTTTTGGTTGAGCGCCCTAAGAGTACCTACGACGCCTTACTCGACAGTTTTGATCCTTCCTACTACTCGGACTTAAATTTACTGGCCGTTGATGTGATTTACCCGGATGTAATTCCGATGTACAAATGGGCAGGTCTGGCATTAAAAGGCCCGGAGGCGTCCACTGTATTCACCCAGATCCTGTTGTTGGAGGATCAGAAAATGCTGATCCCATCGCTGCCATTCTCGGGTCCTCTGGTGGCGAATACCGCCATGTCTTATGCAATGTCGATGGGTTTTAAAGAGATTTATTTATTTGGTGTGGACAATGGTTATCTGAATGGTAAAACACACTCCGCCAACAGTATTTATGCTAGCAACGAAAACTATAAAAAAATCATAGATAAAGGAGCTGTATATAAGCTTAAAGGTAACCTTACTCAGGAAGTTATGTCTACTAACCTGTTGAAGCTGGCCCATAAGTTTATGGAAAGCTTGCTAAAAATGGATAAAAAAGTTTTCGTATACAATGTTGGCGAAGGCGCCTTTATTGAGGGCGCCTTGCCGGTTAAAGAAGAAGATGTGTTTATCAGTAAAGGCCGCGTGGATAAAGCGCAGATTATTGAACAGGTAAAGCAAAAGTTTTTTGTTAAGCATGAGTTTCATGTTACCGCTGAGCGGCTCGGATTTACTCAGTTTGATGAGTTATGTGATCATTTGAATGCTATTGCATCAGAACCATTTAACACCCGCCAGCAAGCGTCAGACTTGCTAAAACGGCAAGCGCGCTGTGTGTATGCGTACCGAGGTTCTCGCCATGGTCATTTGTTTCATGTGATTAAAGGATCTCTTTTGTATTTTCACAGCCCAATGCTGACGGTATTGTATCAGTATCAGGACGATACATTTTCTTTAGACAGCTTTGCATACCTATTGGCGATTTGGCGTGATTATGTTGATGAAATGAAAAGAGATTACCGCCAGAGCTGGAATAAAAATTGTGATTGGGGTATGGATATGGAATTTTTAACGGCAGGGTAAAGTTTCTGCTGTTATCGCCGATATAGTTTATAACGCCAGTTCAATAATTCCTGCGAGGATTTTATGCCTATTATTACCAAGCCGTCAGCGGTTGATCTGTCTCTTTTTGCGCCTGAAGCGCCTCAACTGTCAACCAAATACGGCTTACCTGCTCAGGTCTGCTTTTGTAAAAAGTGCGTCATCTCAAACCAGCGCCCAAACTCAACTGTCGAGTTTCGCCATACCCGTGATTCAGTTAAAAAAACCATCTTTTTTAATGAAGACGGGATCTGCGATGCTTGTCGTTTTGCTGAAAATAAACACCAGCAGATTGATTGGGAGAAACGTGAACACGAATTACTGGCTTTATGTGAAAAATATCGAAGCCGTAATGGCAGTTATGATTGTTTGGTACCTGGGTCCGGAGGAAAAGACAGCTTCTATACTGCTCATGTTTTAAAATATAAATACGGCATGAATCCGCTGACCGTAACCTGGGCTCCTCATCAATATACTGATTGGGGCTGGCGCAATATGCAGTCCTGGATCCATGCTGGTTTTGATAACTATCTGATGACGCCTAACGGGCGTGTTCACAGCTTATTAACGCGACTTGCCGTTGAAAAACTGTTTCATCCTTTTCAGCCGTTTATTCTGGGCCAGAAAAACCTGGCGCCGAAAATGTCAGCCTTATTTAATATTCCGCTGGTATTTTATGGTGAAAATGAGGCGGAATACGGTAATCCGATCGCTGATGCCAATAAAGCTAAGCGTGATGTCAGCTATTTTTCCGAGCAAAGCTTCGATGATATCTATCTGGGAGGCGTGTCGGTAAAAGAGCTGGTAGAAGATTTTGGCGTCCGCCGCTCTGAGTTGCAACCTTATCTGCCGTTGCAACCGGAAGAGGTTAACCGGGTGAATATGGAAGTACATTATCTGGGCTACTACCTGAAATGGCACCCGCAAAGCTGTTATTACTATGCGGTAGAGCATGGCGGGTTTGAAGCTTCACCTGAACGGACACCAGGCACTTACAGCAAATACAATAGTATTGACGATAAGATTGACGATTTTCACTATTACACCACCGGCATTAAATTCGGGATCGGCCGGGCTACTTATGACGCTGCACAGGAAATTCGATCTGGCGACATTAACCGTGACGAGGGCGTGGCATTGGTAAAACGCTTTGATTTGGAATATCCGCAACGGTTTGCCGATGAAATTTTCTCATATCTGTCAATTCGCGAAAAAGAGCTGCCCCAGGCAGCCAAAATGTTTGAACAGCCAATAATGGATCAAGCTTATTTTGATTTGCTGGCAGATAACTTCCGTTCGCCGCACCTGTGGCAGTATCAGGATGGCAAATGGCAACTGCGTCATACTGTATGGAATAGTAAATGAGCGAAAAGCAGATCAGGGTTATCAGTCGTCTGGATATAAAGGCGCCCAACCTGATTAAAGGTATCAGACTTGAAGGCCTGAGAGTGATGGGAGATCCTCAACAGTTTGCGTGCGATTACTACCAGCAAGGTGTTGATGAGATCTTGTATATGGATGTGGTTGCCAGCCTTTACGAGCGCAGCAGTCTGCATGATGTTATCCGGCACGCAGTTGAAAAGGTTTTTATTCCAATCACTGTTGGTGGTGGTATTCGCTCATTGCAGAATGCGACAGAAATCCTCAGCTTGGGGGCAGACAAAATTGCGATTAATACTGCTGCGGTAAAACAGCCACAACTTATTGCACAGATTGCAAGACAGGTTGGTTCTCAGGCGGTGGTGTTGTCGGTTGAATGCAAGCGAGAGCAACAAGGCTGGCAGGTGTATACAGACAATGGCCGTGAAAAGACCGGTCTTGATGTATTGGAATGGATAGCCCAGGCCCAGAAGCTGGGGATCGGTGAAGTGTTATTAACTTCGGTAGACCGGGAAGGCACCAGAAAAGGCTTTGACATAGAACTGCTACAGGCCGTCTCTGATTGCGTATCTTTACCAATTATCGCCAGCGGCGGTTTTGGTGAATTGCAGCATGCATCTGCTGCAGCAGCTGTGCCGAATGTTACTGCTCTGGCTATTGCAGATGGTCTGCACTACAGACGTTTTACCGTGGCGCAAATTAAACAGCAATTACATAGTGATGGCTTTGCCGTAAGGATGTGATCATGATCCAGGTTATAGATACCAGAACCAACAATCTGAGCAATGTGCTCAGAGCATTGTCAGCTTGTCAGTATCAATACCAAGTCATTTCTGGCGCTTCGGAGTTGCGTACGGGTAGTGTCGTTGTGCTGCCTGGTGTTGGCGCTTTTGCCAGCTGCATGGCGTCGTTACAGGATACGGGTCTTACTTCAGCCTTAAAAGCTCATTTGGCCTGTGGTGGAAAACTGCTGGGTATTTGCGTTGGTATGCAGGCGATGGCAAAGTTTTCTACGGAGTTTGGTCAGCATAGCGGCTTAGCTATAGTGGATGCACAGGTTGAACATATAGCAGCAACAACAGAACAAAAGGTAATAACGCCTAATGTTAATTGGTTGCCGTTACAGGTTAACTCAAAGCGTTTTGCGCATTTTGCCGGAAGTTATGTATATTTTGTTCATTCTTTTCATATGTGTCATTTTCGCCAGCCTGAGGTAGTGGCTGCCAGCGTTAAGTATGGCGACCAGAATTTATGTGCAATAGTCGAACAAGGCAATGTGATAGGTTTTCAATTTCACCCCGAAAAAAGTGGCGCTGTCGGGCTGGAGATCCTGGCTCATAGCCTGCATCTATTACAAAATATGCAAACTGTACCACTTAGCCACACAGCGTAAATCCATCATCCACTACGATATTTTGCCCGTTAGTATAACGGGCATGGTCGGAAAGTAAGAAGGTGATAGCACCGGTAACGTCAGTTGCATCCAGCATTCCTTTACCCAGGGTTTTTGCTTTATAAGCCTGTAAAAAGCTGTCAGGCTGCTTGTCTGTTATGCCACCGGGGCTAACCAGATTAACCCGAAACCGGCTGTCAGCAACGTAGGCCGCTGCATACTTGCTAAGATGAATAAGCGCCGATTTAATGGCAGCATATTCTACCGGCATGGTCATGGTTGTCTGGTCATAGATATCGAAACGTGGCGCGACCACACCATAGACTGATGCCAGATTTACCAGCGAAAACTCCAGCTGTTGTTGTTTGAAGTAGGCAGCGCATTGCTGCATAAATAAAAAAGCACTCCCCAGATTCAAAGACAAGTTATCGTTAAAGCTTTGCAGGCTAACATCGAAAAAATGTTTGCCGTAGTCTTTAGTACGGGGATAGCTGCAGTTAACGGCACCATCAGGCCGATACTTTGTTAACAGAGCACTAATGTCGCCGGCCTGTTGCAGATTAAGAGTTGTTAGCAGCAGTTTTCCACTTTGCAGATCAAAGCCTGCTTGCTGCAATTGTTGTTGCAGCGCGTTTTCGTCCAGATCGGTGGCAATCACCGTTGCATGTTGTGCCAGACAGGCTTTTACTACGGCGCGGCCAATTAAACCGCCGGCACCGGCAATCAAAATAGTTTTATTATTCAGCATCATGTTCCGCCTTTAGTATGGCTTCTGCCAGCATAAAATCGTAGATATCATCGATGTCAACCGCGCGTTTTTTTGGTACTTCAATGCTGGTGATCACGCCATCAAACAGCTTTTGTTGTTGCAGGATAAACTCTGGCCGGGCGGCATAGACCACTGTAGTGATATCAAACACAGCTGGCGCATCCTGGCGTCGGTGAATGCCGGCGGGCAGGGTGCTAACCAGTTGCACATTATTACTGTCGTCGCGCACGACCATATTAAAGTAAGGATTGCGATTGGCAGGCGTAACAGCCAGACATAAATCGGCCCGGGCATGTTCCAGCTGGGTTATTGCATTGCTGACATCAATTGCCGATCTGAGCGGGCTGGTGGCTGGTAAGCTGACAAAGGTTGTAAAGTTGCCAATATGCTGCTGCACATAGCGAATGGCATGCTGCCAGGCTGCCCACTCCGGAGCAGTATCTGTAGCCAGCTCTGTAGGCCTGATAATGACCCCGGCTCCTGCTGCTTTGGCGCAGCTGGCAATGTTGTCACAGTCAGTGGAGACAAAAATATGATTTATCTGGGGTAGCTGCTTTGCCACTTCTATAGCGTAATGTAGTAACGGTTTACCATGCAAAGGCTTAATGTTTTTACCGGGTAACCCTTTGGAGCCGCTGCGGGCAAAGATAAAGGCAATGCAACTCATAAAATCTCCAGTTCGGCCTGCTGTTTTGCCTGGGAAACCAGCCTGACTATCGCCGCAGCAGTCATTAAGTTAGTGTGGCTGCTGTCGCGCTGCTGTACTTTTTGCCAGAAAGATTGCAGCATTGCCAGGTACATTTTGTTTTTATCGTAACTGGGATCCTGATATAGCAGATGCTGTTGATCGCGCTGGCGTAACGTTACGGTATTAGCAATAACATCCCAGTCCAGCCGGCCGTTTGTTGCAATAAGACTACACTGCCTGAATGGCGCCTGCTGGATAAAATCAAGATGAACAAAGCAGCTGGTTTGATTATTATTCTCCAGCACTAATTCACTGATATCCTCGACATCCAGCTGCAATAAGCCGCTTTGCCGGTTGCGGGCATACCGAAGTTGCAGAGGGCCCAGCAGCCACTGCAGGTAGTCCAGCTCGTGGCTTAGCTCGAGTAAAGCCCCGCCGCCAAGCGCTGCCTGCGCCGATACCGAATCACGATAATCACTCTGTGGCCGCCATTGCGGCAAATACTGGCCAACCTGGGCAATTACGCTGTAAATACGTCCCAGTTGCTGCGACTGCACAACTGATTTTACCAACTGTGCTGCTGGGAGATAGCGCAAACAATAGCCTACATCAATAATACTATCCGGGTAGCGTTGTCGCAGCTGGATAAAGTTTTCAGCCTCTGTTGCGGTGGCACATAAAGGTTTTTCTACTAATACCGGAATACCGTGTTCCAGTAACATTGCGCTATGCTGTAGATGCAAGCTGGCCGGTGAAGCGACTACAACGAAGTCAGGTTGTAACTTAAGCAGCTGGGTCATTGAGACGGTTGTTGCCGGTGCTGGTATTTCGCTGTTTGCACGACCACTGGCACTGACCGCCAGCAGCTGAGCATCAGGGAACAGGCTGTGTAAATTACGTAAATGCCGCAGCCCGATACTGCCAAGGCCAATTACCCCAAACCGCTGCATTAAAACAGACCCAGATTTATCACATCAATTTGGGCCCGCTGATAATCGTCTATGCGGCCGATATCCAGCCAGTATTCATGGATAGGAAACATCAGCACCGCATTTTGCTGTTCAATATTTTGCTCCAGTAAGGTTGGCATATCGATGCGCTGATTAGCTTTTACCTGCTTGCGAACCTTAGGTGACACCACATAGATACCGGCATTGACAAACAGACGCTGGATTGGTTTTTCTTCCATCGCAATAACCCTGTTACCCTCGCCATTGATCACACCAAACGGGATCTGATATTCGTAGTCGCGGACACACATGGTTGCATCAGCTTTTTGTTTGGTATGAAACTGCAACAACTGCTCGAAATCTACTGTGGTTAGCAGATCGCCATTCATCAAAATTAGCGGCAAATCTGGCAGGGAATCAGGCAGTAACCCCAGAGCGCCACCTGTTCCCAACGGTTCTTGCTCATAAATATAGCTAATGCTGACATTCCAGCGGGAGCCATCGCCAAAATAGGCTTGAATTTGCTCCGGCATATAGTGCAGCGAGATGTAAAAATTATGGAAGCCTGCGCGGATAAAACTGTTTAAGACAATTTCCAGAATGGGTTTATCGCCAACCTTTAGCATAGGTTTAGGACAAGCATCGGTTAGCGGCTTCAGGCGGGTGCCAAAGCCGCCCGCCATTAAAAACACCGGATTGTCATACTGCACTGAATCTTCGGCAGTTTGCAGAGTTTCCAGTCCGATAACCTTGCCGTTTTTTAACAGAGGAATAGAAAGTAGTTTTTTCCGGGTCATTAGTTTGACAAGGTCACGGCGTGGCGTACCTTGTTCAGCAGTTAGAGGGTTTGGATTCATTACATCGCTGACAGTGCTCTGCAGTGTGCAGTTACGCAGCAAGCCGCGCCGGATGTCACCGTCTGTAAGTACCCCCAGCAACTGATCTGCACCGTCTACTACCAGTGCGATCCTCAGCGCTTCTTTATCAAGCAATATCAGCGCATCCCGGATACTGCTTTCAGGGGATATAGCAATTTTTTTCCAACTGTTATTCATAGTCATGCCTCATTAGCCTTTGATGAATGGCCGTGCACAGTAAATAGACTGATTATCTAGCAAATTATGTACCACGGTAGTGCCGGCCGCCGCCAGGCAGTTGTCGCCGAGTTGTAATTCCTGAATAACAGTGGCGCCTGCACCGATAAAGCTGTTTACTCCGCATGTTACGCCACCACAAATTACTGCACCCGGGCTGACAACGGTGTGGGCTTGTAGGAAACAATCGTGCTCAATTATGGCACCGCTATTTATCAACACATTTGCGGCCAGCCGGGCTTCGGCGTTAATAATAGCGCCGGGTAAAACCTGTACGCCCGCGGCCAGTCGTGCACTATCCGCCACGATGGCACTGCTGGCAATAACGCTGGCAAACTGATAACCCAACTGATCAAACCTATCGAACAGTTTGCTACGAAGTAATTTACCTGGCAGCGCGCCTATACCATTCACCAACGCCACTTGCCGGGTTGAAAACTGCAAAATGTCATCGTCATCTGCCAAATAGCGAATGCCATTAAATAACGGTGATGCAGGTGGCTGTGGAGCGCATACGGCAGCGATTGTTACCCCTTGTTGTTGCAAAATCGACAACAGCACTTTGGCATGGCCCCCGGCGCCGAGCATAACCAGAGCTTTATTTTGCAAGCTGTTCTCCTTCCCGATAATCACGAGTGGCAGGCTGGTCTAGAAAATCCCAGTATTGATAAGGACTACTGCCGGTACCGGGTCTTTTGCAGGCAATTAGTTTCGCAGTGATGGTTTCACCCGCAGTTATATCAGTAGCGGCAACCAGACTTTTACGTGCGACTGCTTTGTTAGCCAATTCCGACGGGGCAGGCCGTTTTATGCCATCTCCCAGCGCCTGCTCTACTTGTCTGATCGCAGCTACCATCGCTGTCAACTCATCTGGTTCAAGTGATGCTTTATGATCAGGCCCCGGCAGGGTTTTATCCAGGGTGAAATGTTTCTCAAGTACAGTGGCGCCGCGGGCAACCGCCGCTACAGCAATATGGATACCGGCACTATGGTCTGAGTAACCTACTGGCAAGCCAAAGGCCGCAGCCATAGTATCCATTGCTTTCAGGTTAATGTCGGTTGCTGGCGCAGGATACTCAGTGGTGCAGTGCAGCAGCGTGACTTTTTGGCGCAGGGCATGTTGGCCTTGCTTACTGGCATAGGCTGTCGCAAAAGCCTCCGCCGATGGCCGGGCACCGCAAGCTGCCGTATAACCGAAGGCGATAACCCCTAATGCTGTCTCAATTTCCGCCAACGTCGCCATCCCGGTGGAAACTATTAAGTCATTGCCGCTGTTAGCATGCTGCAACACCAGAGGTGCATTGGTAATTTCACCAGATGGGATCTTTAGCCGGGTAAGCTGGAGTGGTCCGAGTAAAAACTGCAGGCTGAATTCATCAAAAGCGGTGGATAAAAACTCAATGCCTTGTTGCCGGCAATACGTCTGCAGCCTTATATGTACCTCGTGACTGAGCTCTAAGCGGCTTAGCATCGCAAGCTGCGACTCAGTTTGACCAGTGTTTTGTCGCTGATAACTGGCTTGCTCTGCATCAGCTGTTGCAAGTGCGCTGGCTTTAAACGTTTGAAATTTAACAACGTCTGCGCCTGCTGCGACCGCCGCGTCCACCAGGGCAAATGCCATTTTTTCATCGCCATTATGGTTAACGCCTGCCTCGGCGATAATTAGTGTCATTGTCCGACTCCTGGCTGGTCATAAAATGTTTTTACCGGATTAAACTGCAGCTGCTTAATCATCTGAATTACCCTGGCACTGGCATTACCCTGACCATAAGGATTAATTACTGCAGTAAAGTTACTGCTAAGCGCTAGTTGCATAGTATTTTTTATGGCGCCTGCTTCAGCTTTACAGTGCAGCACCGATGGTGCTGCCAGCCGGCCTTGTTGTCTGGCACCAATATTTATGGTGGGAATGTTAAATGCGGGCACCTCGATAATGCCACTGGACGAGTTGCCAATAACTGCGGCGGCGTGTTTCACTGCACTCAGATAGCGCAATTGGCCGAGAGAGGCTACGGCCAATACCCGTTCGGGTTGCGCAGCCGCATAATGTTGCAGGGCCGTTATAATTTGGCGGCCGCCTTCATCAGCATTAGGGTAGGTCAGGATGATCTGATATTGCTTAAATTGATCCAGCGCGCTTAACAGCGCATTAAAACTCTCTAGTGGCGGCTCATCTGCCAGTGTTACCGGGTGATAGGTTACAACGAAATACGGCCGGGTAATTTTAAAATCTAAGGCTTGAGCAAGCTGTTCTTTTGTTAATAACGTGCTGCGGTATAAATGATCCAGACCGATAGCGCCCACATTTTGGACCCGCTCTGGTGCTTCACCCAGCTGGATCACCCGTTGGCGGTAAGCTTCGGTTGATGTCGCGTGCAGGTAGCTTAGTTTAGTAACCGCATGGCGAATCGCATCATCTGTAGCGCCCTCGGTAATTTCGCCACCATGTAAGTGCAGCACCGGTATTTTCATCAGCATGGCACTTTGCGCCGCAGCCAGCGTTTCAAACCGGTCACCGAGCAGCACCAGTACATCGGGTTGCAGCCTTGCAAACGTATCTGCCAGGCCTATCAGCGCCAGCCCCATACTTTTTACTGTGCCTACTGCGCTGTCTGATGATAACAACATTTCAATTTTTTCGGTGATAACAATGCCATCGTCTTCTATTTGTTGGTAAGTCAGGCCAAATTCCGGCGATAAGTGGCTGCCAGATACGATAAGTTGCAACTGCAACTCAGGATCTGCCTGAATATCTTTTAACAGCCAGTACAGCAAACCGTATTCAGCGCGGGTGCCGGTAAAAACGGCTACTTTTTTAGTCACTAAAATGCCTCCGGTACACTGCTGGGCAGATTAACCAGCCGCTGAGCCAAATCTTCTGCAATGGCTAGCGAACCACGTATTGCGTGTTTAAAGGCCGGTAACTGGTGCATCAGTTGCCAGACTGGTCTGGTCATCACATTTGCATCATTAGTACTGTGCAGTAATTTATCGCGACTGCGCAAATCAGGACAAATTACCGCATTTAACCAAAAGTTAGCCTGACACTGAGCTGGCTCGTCCACAAACTGATAATCGGTGTCTGCAAAAAATGCCTGGTATTGCCTGGCTAGCTGCCGTTTTTGGGCAAGAAAATAGCTTAAAGACTCCATTTGCGCGCATCCCAGTGCCGCATTCAGGTTTGGCAGGCGGTAGTTGAAGCCGGGTTCATCATGATAAAACTCCCAGCGATGAGGCACTTTGGCAGTGGTGGTAAGATGTTTAGCACGTTCACCGTCTTTTAAACCGGCGCATAACAACATACCGCCACCACCGGTGGTAATGATTTTATTGCCATTAAAGCTAAGTGCGCCAAATTGACCGATAGTGCCGGTATGCCGGTTTTTATAATATGAACCCAGACTCTCTGCGGCATCTTCAATTAAAATAAGTTGCCACTGCTGACAAATCTGCATTAATTCATCCAGTGCAGCAGGGTGGCCAAAAGTGTGCATTGGCATAACAGCGCGTATGCGCTGACCGCTGCTTTTCAGGTAGCAACCTTGGTCATCAATGCGCGCCTGTTGCTGTAAAAATTGCGACAGCGCTGCCGGACACAGGGATAAGGTGTTGGTACTGATATCAACAAATACCGGCTCTGCCCCCATATGATAAAGGGCATTGCAGGTAGCGACGAAAGTTAAAGGCTGGGTAATCACTACGTCACCTGCGTGCACCCCCGCCATATAAAGTGCGCTGTGTAATGCCGCAGTACCATTAACGGTCGCCACCGCTTTTACTGTACCGGTAAAATCTTCTATTTTTCGTTCAAATTCATCAACAAACTTTCCGACACTGGAGACGAAAGTACTTTTAATAGTTTCGCTGACATATTGCAGTTCATTGCCACGGAATGAAGGTGCGTGCAGCGGAATAAATTCATTACTCTGGTACAACTCACGGATAAAATTAACAAGGGCAGTGCTCATAATAAGACCTACATTTTACCGTCTAAATATTTACCGGTCTCTTTGTGATTAAAATCCGGGATCAGCTTGTGAAACAGTTCAACCAACTGTGGTCTGGTCCAGGCCCTGGCTTGTTTCATCCGGTTAATCTCCTGCTCAAACAACTCAAGTAATTCCGGTTGATACCGCGCTTCATTTTTTATGACCCCTAGGTTTTCGAACCTTGCCATATCAAGCACTTCGTTGACGGTATAGAACTCTTCGAAATCTTTTTCACCGGTGGTATCACTAGCGGTAAACAAGCAAGGCCATTTTCCTTGCCCGGGCAGGGTTTTTGCCAGCTCTCGTGCTTGGGCTTCGTTGGCACATAAATACGGCTCATAGCCTGCCTGATGTAAATATTTAACTGCGATATCGGCGAAAGAAATAAGATGCAGGGCTTCACTTAACTTAGGAAAAAAGATGTCACGGTTGTCACCAAAAATACAAGACATTAAGCATAACTCGCCAGACTCCTGTGGCGTAACAAAATAGCGTTTAACGTCATTTGGAGCGACGATGGGCTGTCGTTTCTGAATACGCTGATTGAAACCATGTAACAATGACCCGTCTGAAAAAGCCACATTGGCAAAGCGGGCTGTGGAAATAGCAATATCTTTACTGCGCCGCATTAAAAACATTTCCATGATGCGCTTTGATGCGCCCATCATATTTACTGGATTAGCAGCTTTATCGGTAGACACGCAAAAATATTTCTTGGCGCCTTTAGCGACTGACTGGGCAATAGTCTTGTCGGTATTAAACACATTAACATCGATCATCCGCATCAGAGTGTAAGGGTCTTTCTCGCTGCGAACATGTTTAAGCGCAGACAGGTTCAATACATAGTCAAAGTTACCATCGGCCGCAATAAAGGCATCATATTCGACCGAGCCGATGTCTAACGCAAAGGTTTGAAAGTCACCATTGATATAGCCAAAGGCGCTGCGAATGTCACGCACCAGCTCTACCAGGTTGTTTTCACTGAGATCAACTACATGCAGCTTTTTCGGTTGTCGACGAAATATTTCCTTGCAGACTGCCTGGCCAATAGAGCCTGCACCGCCCAGTACCAGAAAGCGACTGTTGGCAATGATGTCACACAGCGCAATATCGTAAGCGGCAATATCTTCAGTAAATAATGGTTTGGTGCGCCCTAGCAGCGGTAAAATTTCTGTCACGTCCTGGTCTCCGCATGGCGAGAATCTGGTGTTATAACTTACTATATCGGCAGAGTAACAAGAATCTTAATAACATTGTAGTTGGATTAGTTGATGCTATCTCAACTATATCAGGCATTTAAACAGTAATCTGATTAAATTTTGGTTGGTCACATCTGGATCCGTAAATTAACGCTATAATTAAGATGTCAGGTTTCAACAGGAGTTCTTTATGAAAATCACCGGTCAGCCAACCCCGACGTCACAGCTAAATGGTCTGCTGCAAACACAGCAGGCGCAGTCTGAAAAACTGGCCAGTGCCAAACGCATCAACTCTGCAGCAGACGATGCTGCTGGCTTGCAGCTTGCTAACCGGCTGACCAGTAGTGTCAACGCTGCGACCCAGGGCCAGCGTAATTTGTATGATGGCATTGGCCTGGCGCAGGTATACGAGCAAAGCCTGCAAAATATCAGTACTGATCTGGCCGGGCTGAGCGAGCTGGCTGTGGCAGCAGGCAACGGCGCTTACTCAGATGCCGATCGCGCCGCCTTGCAGGAGCAGGCCAACAGCTATCTAAGCAATATTGACAACACCTTGCAAAATAGCAGTTTTGGCGGCAAACCTTTGTTTGGTAATGGTGCTATAACCTTTAATGCCGGCCAAAGTAACGTTGCACTGCAAGTTGCCGATGTATCGACAGCACTCAATGCTCAGAGTTTGTTTGATATCGACTTAGAAAGTAGCAGTGGTGCGCAGGCTGCTGCCAGCACGTTAGCCGGGGTTGCTGAGTATGTGGTAGGGTTACAGGCACAAGCGGGGGCAAGTATTAATAGTTTTGCCGCCCAGGCGCGCAGTTTAAGTAATCAGCAAATTAATGAAGCCGCCGGGCGCAGCCGGATTGAAGACTTAGACTACGCTAAAGCAATAAGTCAGAAAACCTCTGCTGATATCCTGACCCAAAGTTCAACCAGCGTGACGATGCAAGCCCGGATGCAACAGCAACAGGCGTTAACCTTGCTGAGCTGAAAACCCTATAATTCATTTGCAACCATAACCGCTATTTTTTTGACAGCTGTCAAAAAAATAGCGGTTATGGTTGCAAGCTCAGGTTAGCGCAGTACAATGAAATCAAAGCAATAACAATAATGCGGCAAAATGGCAGTAAATCCTCCTCTTTATATTGTTGACTCCCAACAGCGTCGCGCCGAACGGTTGACGACAGTGCTTAGCTTTATTAATGAACCTTATCAGGTGCTTAGTAATCAGGCGTTGTTACAGCAACTGACAATAGATAGCCCTGCAGTGGTGTTATTGGGTGCTATTGGTGACACTGAGCACGCCGATTTGTTATTGCGTTTCCCCCGTTGTGCGTTTTTGCTGATCGGAGAGCCACTCACACCATTATTGCAGTATCCCAATGCCGTGGGGCTGCTTACTGAGCCTTTTTCATATAACTCACTAACGCAGTTGCTGCGTGATTGTCAGCAATATCACCGGCTTTTGCCTGGCCAGAGACAAACTGAAACCAGCCTGAAGTTTGATGGTATGGTGGGTCAGACCGAGCCAATGCAAAAAGTCCGTTTTTTAATCTCGCAAGTCGCCAAAACGGATGCCAATGTGCTGGTGTTGGGCCAGTCAGGAACTGGTAAAGAAGTGGTTGCCCGTAATATCCACCTGTTGTCTAACCGGGCTGCGGGGCCTTTTGTGCCAATTAACTGTGGCGCCATTCCGGCAGAGCTGTTGGAGAGTGAATTATTTGGCCACGAAAAAGGTGCCTTTACCGGCGCTATTTCCACCCGTAAAGGCCGGTTTGAACTGGCCCAGGGCGGCACGCTGTTTTTGGATGAAATAGGCGACATGCCACAACCGATGCAGGTTAAATTATTGCGGGTGCTCCAGGAGCGGATTTTTGAGCGGGTTGGTGGTAGCCAGACCATTAAAGCCGATGTGCGGATTATTGCAGCAACCCACCGTAATTTAGAACAGATGATTACCGAAGGACATTTCCGGGAAGATTTATTTTACCGGCTTAATGTATTTCCGATTGAAACTCCAGCCCTGAGTGAGCGCTGTGACGATTTACCACTGCTGATCCGGGAGCTGCTTAACCGGCAAGCTGCGGGGCATCAGGGACGGATCCGTTTTACCGAGCGGGCATTAGAAAGCCTTAAATTGCACAGCTGGCCGGGTAATGTGCGGGAGCTTGCAAACTTACTGGAGCGGATGCTGATAATGTATCCGGACCAGGTGGTGGATGTAGCCGAATTACCGCAAAAATACTGTTATCTGGATGTGGACAGCTATCAGCCTGAGTACCCGGAAGCGCTGTTAGAGCGTGATATGCTAAATGATCTTTTTGCAGCGAGCGCGGATGATAGCGAAGATGACAGCACTGGCATCAGTAACAGCAATGATGATAAGCAGCATAGTACGGGCAGCGCCAACTCCAGCACCAATGGCATTGCCGTTAGCCTGCCACAACTGAGTGATATACCTGAAGACGGTTTTGACTTAAAAGAGTACCTGGCTGATTTGGAAGTGCAGCTGATATCTAATGCCCTGCAACACCATGATTACGTGGTTGCCCGCGCTGCTGAAGTGCTGGGGTTACGCCGGACTACTCTGGTTGAAAAAATGCGCAAGTATAACCTTGGCAGGGACGAATAGCGCCACGCTGTCAAGCCTTTGACGGCACTATTTATTTTTTTATCAATTTAATCAGCAGCTTAACCTTGGCATAATCTCTGCATCGACTATATCATTTGTAGTCAAGGTCAGTTGCGTTATGCCTGCTATCAGTCATTTTACCTCAAGCGATTCTGCACATGTGCTTAGCCAGTCGAAGCTTCGCCAGCATGAGCTTCATCAGCAGGAACTCAGCAGCAGGGTCAGCCAGGCTCTGGCAGGCTTGCATGGTGATGCTGACAATCGTCTGCAGCATATTCTAAATGTGTTGCCTGCCGGCGTGGTGCTGTTAAGCGCCAGAGGCATTGTCTCAGAAGCCAACCCGGTAGCAACCACTATGTTAGGGCAACCTTTACTGGGCCAGCCCTGGTTGGAAGTGATTAACCGTTGCTTCGCCCCGCGCAGTGATGATGGTCTCGAAGTATCATTAAAAGATGGCAGGCGGATTAAACTGGAAATCAGCCCGCTGAGTCCTGAGCCTGGCCAGCTGATTGTGCTGACTGATCTGACACAGACCCGGCAGCTGCAAAGCCGCTTGGCGCATTTGCAGCGCTTATCAACTCTTGGCAAAATGATGGCAACCCTGGCACATCAGATCCGCACGCCATTATCGTCAGCTATGTTATACGCAGAAAATCTGGGGAGCAGTAAGCTTACTGCGGCGTCACAACAACAATTTCAGCAGAAATTACTGGCCCGGCTGCATGATCTGGAGCAGCAGGTTAATGATATGCTGCTATTTGCCCGCGCCGGCACAGCGCAAGCGGTGCAACCTTTTACCGTACGAAGCTTACTGCATGAAGTTAACGTTGCAGCAGAGACGTTGCTGCAGCAACATCACGCTCAGCTTACTGTCAGCAGCCATTGCCAGGACAGCTATTTACTGGGTAATCTCAGCAGCATGGCCGGTGCTATCAGTAATCTGATCCAAAACAGCATTCAGGCTGTTAGCAGCGGCGCCCATATTCACATCTCGGCCCGGCAGGAAGGCGCCAGCTTAAAATTGACGGTGAGTGACAATGGCCCCGGTATTGCCGCAGATTTACAATCGCACATTTTTGAGCCGTTTTTCAGCCGGCGCCAACATGGCAGTGGTTTGGGACTGGCCGTCGTGCAGGCGGTAGTTAACTCGCACCAGGGTAATGTCGAATACTTGCAGCGACCTGATTGTGGTGCCTGCTTCGTTATTAATTTACCTGTTCATTTTTCTGAACAAAACAACCAGCAAGCTAATTGTAAAAGCAGAGGTATCGAATGACTACAGCTACACCCATACTGATAGTAGAGGATGATGCCGGGTTACGTGAGGCCCTGTGCGACACGCTGAGCCTGGCCAATTATCAGGTTTTTAGCGCTGACAGTGCCGAAAGTGCCTTGTTGCTGCTGAAAAAGCAGCAGGTACAACTGGTGGTCAGTGATGTGCAAATGGGCGAGGTCTCCGGTTTAACCTTGCTGAAAACCTTGCGCCAGCATTTTCCGCAGCTGCCGGTACTAATAATGACTGCCTATGCCAATGTGCAGGATGCGGTAGAAGCAATCCGGCTGGGAGCAGTAGATTATCTGGCTAAGCCATTTGCACCTCAGGTATTACTTAGTACCGTAAGCCGGTATGTATTGGCTGAGCAGGCTAATCCGGCAACACCTGTGGTGGCTGCACCGGCCAGCATTGCCTTACTTGAATTAACTGCCAGGGTGGCGCGCTCAGAGGCCAGTGTGATGATTTCCGGACCCAGTGGTTCGGGCAAAGAGGTGCTGGCACGTTATATTCATCAGCAGTCACCCCGTGCCTCAGGCCCTTTTGTAGCAATAAACTGCGCGGCTATTCCGGAAAATATGCTGGAGTCTACCTTGTTCGGTTATGAAAAAGGTGCCTTTACCGGTGCTATTGCAGGTTGTCCAGGTAAGTTTGAACAGGCGCAACACGGCACTTTATTACTGGATGAAATAACTGAAATGGATTTAAATCTGCAGGCCAAATTGCTGCGGGTATTACAAGAACGGGAAGTAGAGCGGCTTGGCAGCCGTAAAACCATTAAACTGGATGTGCGGGTGCTGGCGACCAGTAACCGCGACTTGCAGCAGGCTGTTGCTGAGGGTAGCTTCCGCCAGGATCTGTTTTTCAGATTAAATGTGTTTCCGCTTAACTGGCCGGCGCTGGCTGAACGGCGCGAAGATATCAGACCGCTGGCTATGCACCTGATCAGTAAATACTGCCAGCAGCAGGGCCGGGCGGTATTATCGCTGAGTGAGAGCGCTGGCAAGATGTTGCTTGAGCACAGCTGGCCGGGCAATGTTCGCGAACTGGATAATGTTATTCAACGGGCGCTTATTCTATGCCAGGGTGAACAAATTACCCCGGCAGATATTCTGTTATCAGCAGATACCAGCGCTGCCAACCCTGCCATAGCTGGCATTCAAACTGCGGCTGCCTCTGTGGTAGCGCCCCCGCCAGTTCAGGCAGCTGAGGCGCCGGCAACCTTAACAGATACAGCAGTACCGGAAGACTTTAAAACAGAACTGCACGAGCAAGAGCACCGGATTATTCTGGCGACGTTAAAGGCGTGCGCATATAAGCGCAAAGCGGTAGCAGAAAAGCTTGGGATTAGTGATCGTACCTTGCGATATAAACTGGCCAGGATGCGGGAGTCGGGTATAGAGCTGCCCGCCTGAGAGAGCAGATTATTAAGAATAAAAAGCCAGCTTGCTGGCTTTTTTGTTTATAAAACAAGGCTATAAATGTGGCATAACTCCTGCTTAGTTAACCTTGCAGCCAGCCGCTGGCAATTTATTGACACGGCGTTATTCAAAAGGCTCCATTTATCAGGCTTTAGTAAACAAGGCCTTATTTAACAAGGTACCGTTATGAACATTAAAGGTCAGGCGTTATACGCCCAAATGCAATCGATGGCCACTCAGGCCCGCAGTGTGTCGGCCGAAATGAAACCTGTTAATCAACTGGCAGAGATAAATCCCAGTCAGTCTGAATTCAGTACCTTATTTAAAGACGCATTGAAAACTGTAAATAATGTCCAGGTGGCGGCGGGCGAGCTGAGAAGCCGGGTTGAGATGGGCGATCCTAATGTATCGCTGGTACAGGCAATGATAGCTGCCCAAAAGTCGTCCTTGGCCTTCGAAGCAACAGTACAGGTACGCAACAAAATGGTTGAAGCGTACAAAGACATTATGTCAATGCCGGTTTAAGGGGTAGCACGTGGCAGATAATCAATCAACAGAGCTGGCAATAAGCCCTAATGATTTCAACAGCTCAAATAATTCAGAAGCACAGGAGCAGAAATCAGGCTTTCTGGGAGCGATTGGCGGCGTAGATATAATGCGTCAGGTTACGCTGATGATTGCGCTGATTATTTGTCTGGTAATAGCGGTACTGATTTTTTTCTGGGCCCGGCAGGCGGAAATGCGGCCACTGGGTACCTACGCCACACAGGAGCTGATTCAAACCCTCGATCATTTAGATTCTCAAAAAGTTGAATACAAGCTTGAGGGCAACGTTATTTATGTGCCAGAAGATAGGTATCAGGCAGTAAAACTGGCTTTGTCACGGGCAGGCTTAACTCAGGAAGCCTCAAGCGGTACTGAGTTTTTAATGCAGGACAGTGGTTTTGGGGTAAGCCAGCGCCTGGAAATGGAGCGTTTAAAACACAGCCGGGAACAGCAACTGGCCCGCACCATTGAAGAGCTGCAAAGTATTGCCCGTGCCCGGGTATTATTGGCTATTCCAAAAGAAAATGTGTTTGCCCGCCAGGCCGCATCGCCTTCAGCTACAGTGTTAGTTACTGCGCGTGGTGGCACCGTTATTCGTGACAGCGAAGTGGATGCCATTGTTGATCTGGTCGCCTCTGCAGTACAAGGCATGGAGCCGGGTAAAGTAACAGTAAGTGATCAGAGCGGTCGCTTGCTAAATAGTGGTTCGCAGGATGGCAGTGCCGCCCGTTCGCGCCGCGAGCATGAACTGCAACGAGCCCGTGAAGATGAATACCGCCAGAAAGTAGATTCTATTCTGCTGCCAGTACTGGGCTATGGTAACTATACCGCTCAGGTTGACCTGATGCTGGACTTTACTGCGGTTGAGCAAACCCAGAAGCGTTTTAACCCTGATTTGCCGGCCATTCGCAGTGAAATGACCATCGAAGAAAGCAGTGTTGGTGGCAGTAGCAGTGGTATTCCGGGCGCGTTGTCTAACCAGCCACCACTGAATTCAAACATTCCGGAACAGGCTGATGGTGGCAATGCCCGGCCGGTGATGCCGGGGCGTAATCACAAAGAAGCTACCCGCAACTATGAGTTGGACACCACTATCAGCCATACTTCACAGCAAAGCGGAGTTATTCGCCGGCTGTCGGTGTCGGTGGCGGTAGATTACGAGCCAGGCGAGCCCAATGCTGAGGGAGTCAGTGAGTTGCAGCCCCGTACTCAGCAAGCGCTGGCCAATATTCGTCGCTTATTACAAGGCGGTATCGGTTTTGATGCGCAGCGCGGCGATACCATTGAGGTTATTTCAGTGCCCTTTGTGCGGGAAGCGCTGTTTGAAGAAGAAAAGCTGGCTATCTATCAGGAAGAATGGTTTTTACGTATTCTGCGCTTGCTGATAGGCGGCCTTATCATTATCGCTCTGATGCTGGGTATCGTCAGGCCCATGCTGAAAAAACTGATCTACCCTGAGCAAACTGCCGATGCTTATGATGACAACGCGCTGAGCAGTGGTTTAGACCTCGGTGATGACACCATAGATATGCTAAATTCGACGTTTGATGAAAAAGCAGTAGGCTTTGCACCAGATGGCACGCTGATGCTGCCAGATTTGCATGGCGATGAAGACTTATTGCGGGCGGTTCGGGCACTGGTCGCCAATGAACCTGAGTTATCCTCTCTGGTAGTGAAAAACTGGTTGGCTGAAGATGAATAATATAGAAAGTAAACCTACCTTTGATGTTGGTAAGCTGGATGGCGTTGAAAAAGCCGCCATTCTGCTGCTCAGCTTATCGGAAGAAGATGCCGCCCAGATCCTAAAACATCTGGAGCCAAAACAGGTGCAAAAAGTAGGCCTGGCGATGGCGCAGATGACTGATTTAAATCAGGCCAAGATCTCAGCAGTGCATCGCTTGTTTATTGAGCAAATTCAGAATTTCAGCACCATTGGTTTCCAGAGCGAAGAATTTATTAAACGGGCGCTGACCGCAGCATTGGGTGAAGAAAAAGCAGCCAACCTGATCGACCAGATTGTGTTAGGTGGCGGCGCCAAAGGTCTCGACTCCCTGAAATGGATGGATTCCAAGCAGGTGGCCAATATCATTCGCAACGAGCACCCGCAAATTCAGACTATCGTGCTGTCGTATCTGGAGCCAGAGCAATCGGCAGAAATTTTATCGCAGTTCTCAGAAAAGGTAAGGCTGGATTTAACCATGCGCATTGCCAATCTGGAAGAAGTGCAACCGGCAGCATTACAGGAACTAAACGAAATTATGGAAAAACAATTTGCCGGCCAGGCGGGCACCCAGTCAGCGAAAATGGGCGGCTTAAAAGCTGCAGCCGATATCCTGAATTATCTGGATACCAATATGGAAGGTCAGCTGATGGATTCCATCCGTGAGCATGATGAAGAGATGGCCCAGCAAATACAGGATCTGATGTTCGTATTTGAAAATCTGATTGATGTTGATGATCGCGGTATTCAGGTGTTATTGCGCGAAATTCAACAGGATGTGTTGATGAAAGCACTGAAAGGTACCGATGAGAATCTGAAAGAGAAAATCCTGAAGAATATGTCCAAACGTGCGGCAGAACTGCTGCAGGACGATTTGGAAGCGATGGGACCTGTTCGGGTTAGCGAAGTGGAAACTGCGCAGAAAGAAATCCTGTCTACCGCTCGCCGCTTATCAGATGCTGGTGAAATTATGCTGGGTGGTGGTGGTGGTGAAGACTTCCTGTAACAAGATTTCAGGTAACAAGATGTCCTGTAAAAAGATTTCCTGAAACAGGCAACGGAATTAGCAATGACTAAAAGCGCGCATAGCCGTAACCGGCCTTATTCACCCGATCCTGACGCAGCAGAGCAGGTAAAACATTGGCATACGCCGGATTTAACCGCCGATGCCCGGGGCCAGGATACCCGGACTAACGCCCTTAATATGCACCTGCCCGAGGCCAGAACCGCTGCGGCTGCAGAGGACGAGGAGCAGTTGGTGGTTAAACCGCTAACTGCTGATGATATTGAGCAAATGCGCCAGGCTGCCCATGACGAAGGAATGGCCCAGGGCAAAGAAGAAGGGTTTGCTAAAGGTTACAGTGAAGGTCGGGAACAAGGTCAGCAAGATGGTTTCAAGCAGGGCCAGGCTGAAGGTAAAAAGCAGGGCATGGCGGATGCAGCAACAGAGCTGGATGCGTTACGTGCGGAATTAAGTGTATTACTGGATCAGCTGCAACAACCACTGGCAAAAATTGACAGCCGGGTGGAGCAAGAGCTGGTGCAACTGAGCCTGGCGATGGCCAAAGCGGTTATCAACGTCGAGGTGACAACCAATCCGAAAGTGATTCTGCAGGCGTTACAAGAAGCAGTCAGCGCTTTGCCACTGCAAAGCAGTAAACTGGTTATTAAACTTAACCCGGCAGATGTTGCCAGTGTCAAACGTCATTACAATGACACTGAATTATCTGAACGTGGCTGGCAGTTGCGGGCCGAGCCGCTGGTCGGGCAAGGCGGTTGCCTGGTTGAAAGTACCAGCTCCAGTGTCGATCGCAGTTTGAATCAGCGGGTCCAAAGCAGTTTAGAGCATTTTCTGCAATTAACAGAGGCTGCGGCTAATGCCGCAGATGTTATTGCAGCCCAGCCGACGGATGCAGCAGATAACAATGCTCATACTGCTGCTTCCCAGGATGCTCAAGCAGATGCTCAAGCGGATACTCCTCAAACAAAGGATACTCAAACAAAGGATATTAAGCCGCATGACTGACAGCACCAGTTTGCTGCAACGGTTGCAACAACAGCAGCAGTTCATCCACCCGTCTTTACCTGCGGTATCAGGCCATCTGGTGCGGGTGGTTGGTCTAACGCTGGAGGCCACGGGCTGCCGGGCGGCGATAGGTCAGCCTTGTCTGGTTGAAAGTGCCCGTGGCGCTATTCTGGCCGAAGTTGTCGGTTTCGCTAATGACCGCTTATTTTTGATGCCACAGGATGATATTGCCGGAGTAGTACCTGGCGCTAAGGTTACGCCGGTTATGCAATACAAAGGCGTACCCTTAACCTTGAATCTACTGGGCAGGGTAATTGACGGCGTTGGCAAACCGCTTGATGGTAAAGGGCCAATCAGCGCCACTGAATTTAGTAAAGGTAAGGGCAAACCAATTAACCCGTTGCTGCGCCGCCCGGTGAAGCAGCCATTGGATGTGGGCGTGCGGGCAATTAACAGTATTATTACTGTGGGTAAAGGCCAGCGGATGGGGTTATTCGCTGGTAGTGGTGTGGGTAAAAGCGTATTGCTTGGCATGATGACCCGCGGTACCGCAGCTGACGTGATAGTGGTTGGCCTGGTTGGTGAGCGGGGCCGTGAGGTAAAAGAGTTTATTGATGAAATTCTTGGTGAGGAAGGTAAAGCGCGCTCGGTGGTTATTGCTGCCCCGGCCGACGTGTCGCCGCTAATGCGTTTAAAAGGTTGTGAAACGGCAGTGCAGGTTGCTGAGTATTTCCGGGATCAGGGGCTCGATGTGTTGCTGCTAATTGACTCTATTACCCGTTATGCCCAGGCACAGCGTGAGATTGCCCTGGCCGTTGGTGAGCCACCGGCGACCAAGGGGTATCCGCCTTCGGTATTCGCCAAATTACCGGCATTAGTTGAGCGGGCTGGCAACGGTACCGGCCATCAGGGCTCGATAACGGCCTTTTATACGGTGTTGTCAGAGGGGGACGATTTACAGGATCCGATAGCCGACGCCTCCCGCGCCATTCTGGATGGTCATATAGTGTTGTCCCGAACCCTGGCCGACAGTGGCCATTTTCCGGCAATTGACATTGAAAAATCGATTAGCCGGGTGATGCCTGCAGTTACCAGCATTGAGCACCAGCAACTTGCCCGTAGCATAAAGCAGCTTTATGCCAGCTATCAGCAAAGTAAAGATCTGATTTCAATTGGCGCTTACGTTCGTGGCAGCGACCCGTTATTGGATCAAGCCATTGGTCTGATGCCAAAAATTAACGCATTTTTACAACAAGGCATGCAGGATGTTGTGCCTTATGATGAAAGTTTATCGGCGCTTAGTCAGGTAATGCCTGCACCGCGAATGGCCGGCTGATGGCAGGCCACCGCTTTAGTTTAATCATAAAAGTTCAGCGTGAGCGGGAAGAGAATCTGCAGGCGCAGTTTATTAAAGCGCAGCAATACTATCAGCAGGCTGAACAAAAATATCAGGGACTGGCAAATTACCGGACAGAATACATCCAGCAAAGCCAGCGTGAGGGCAGTAAGGGCCTGCAAAGCCGCCAGTATAGCCAATATGTCAATTTTATTGGGAAGTTGGATCAAGCTCTGATCCAACAGGCCAGAGTGGTACATCAGGCAAAAGCAGTCGCAGAGCAGCGCAAACAAAGCTGGCTAAAAATGCAAACAAAACGTAAGGCGCTGGAGCTATTGGTTGAGCGCGCAGACAGCGCAGCACTGCAAGTGTTGGAACGACAGCAGCAAAGCCTTAGTGATGAATATGCGGGCCAGCAATTCTACCGGCGGCAACTCACTCAGGATCAATAATTTAGATTGCTTTTAAAACTGGCGCGTTTTTTGTATCGAAACTTTATAAGTACACATTTACGCAATTCATAGCATGTGAATAGTTAGCACAACCAGGAGATCCAAATGAATCCGTTGTTGTCTGTATCGTTTTTAAGCTCAGGCCCGGGAGCTATGGGCGTTGAGCCTGATAGCCGTGAGCCTGCGGCGGTATTGGATGAAACTGGTGGTGGCAGCCAATTCCGACGCTTGCTGAATCAATCAGGCGAGCAACAGCAAACCGCTGACAGGCAAAGTTTTGCCGGTTTTACTATTAGCGGTAAAGGCAAGCAGACAGCCAGCATGGAAGGTCAGCCTGCAGGCCAGCCGGATAGCATTAACCCACCGGTGATCCCCCCAGAGGCGGAACTTAGTCTGGAAGATGAAAGCAATGCTGGTACCCTGCTGGGATTACTGGATCTGGCAAGCCAGACCCGGCTGCTGTTGACAGCTGGTGGTGCAGAAAATGCTCCGGCTGCAGCAAACGCCGGTAGTATTCACTTTGCTGACAGTGACGATGCCAGCGGAATTAGCGGTGGTATAAAATTAACCAAAGGTGAGTGGTTTATTCTGCCGGTGTATCCGGAAATAACGGCAGCAGGTACAGTTAACCCGGAACAGCTTGCTGACCCGGCAACTATTGCTAATAGCAGCCAATCCAAAGCAGAACATGTTGTCTCGTCGTTGTTAAGTGGGGTCATAAAAGATTCTGCTGAGGTATCTGAACAAAGCCAGCCATTAACAGTCGGTGCGAGCGGCGATAAAGTCACAAACAAGCAGCATAATGACAACGGGGCCGTTGAACTTGCCCGGCAAGCACTGGCTAATCAGGCGTCAGATGTTGATTTAGCTGTGTCGCCTGCACAGATTGCAACTGTTGCCAGTGATGCAATAACATCAGACATTAAAGGTGCTAATAAAGTACTGTCAGCTCAAGAATTTGTTGCAGTGAGCAACGACAAATTAACAGCCGCAGTGAATGCGCCGGCGTCGGCGGTGGTGACTGAGCAAAGTAAGCAGGCCACTGGGGTTGCAGCAGAGCTGTTAGCCCGACAACGGGCTGAGATGATTAGCCCCGACCATGATCCTGAGTTAACGGCTGAACTAAAAGCCTTAGCTAATGCTGATTTGGCAGCAGTAAAGAGCCCAACATTAAACCCGATGGCAGAGACAGTGAAAAATGCCGCAGAGCTGATTGAGTTACAAAAGGCAACCACTAACAGCAAATCGGCAGCAACCACGATTTTTGAAAACTCAGACAGTTTAGATAAAACCTCAGTGGTTAATAGTGATGGCAAACCAGGCAGCACGCTGGCCAGCGCTGCAGCAGTGGCAGAGGTACTGCTGGCGAAACAGCAGCAACGTGACGGCACGGCAGAAAATAATAGTCAGAGTAAAAAATCGTTGGTAGTGGAAACTGACGCTGGCAGTCAGCAAATTAAAGTTGACCCCGGTTTAATCAGCGCTGGCGTCAGATCTGAATCAGGGTTAAGCGGTTTTGGTGGTGTCGGCAGCCAGGCAAGGCAAAGTCAGAGCGAAGCAATTTTGGCCAGACTGGACGCGGCGACAGCTGCTACAGCAGCCACAGCACTGCAAACTGCAGAGCGGACCAAGGCGCAAAGCGTCAATACGTCGGTAACCGAGCAATTGAAGCAGGTCAATTTACTGGCACAAAATGCCGCTGGTCAGTTAAAAGAGCGGATCAATATGATGGTGCGCCAGAATATCCAGGTTGCTGAAATCAGGCTTGATCCTGCAGATTTGGGCCAGATGCAAATTCGGGTAAACCTGCAACAAGATCAGGCAACAGTGCAGTTTATTGTGCAGCAGCAACATGCCAAAGAATTGCTAGAGCAGCAAATGCCCAGATTACGGGAAATGATGCAGCAGCAAGGCATCCAGTTAGGTGAAGGCAATGTGCAGCAGCAACGTCAGGGCAACGGGCAGGCCAGCGCGCAGCGCGATGGCAATGCAGGGGCCGGCCAGGGTGATACCGAGCAACATTCAGGCGGTCAGGCGACAGCGGTGCAGTTAGACGTTAAGCTTAGCGAGCGCATTGTCGACTACTATGCCTGAGCAACCTAAGCAGTACCGGCGGCAGATTAACAATTTACATTAGTGGCGGCTGGTGAGCATAATAGCCTGAATTAATAAAATTAATGGAGCACAAATGGCAGCTGATGACGATTTAAAGCTTACTGAAAGCAAATGGGGCCTGAAAAAGATAATTTTACTGGCCAGTGCGGTCGTCGTGGTGTTGATCGTCGCTGCCGGCGCTTACTTTTATTTTCTTGGTGGTAAGAGTGCTGAGTCAGCAGACGGTGCTGAAGCAGTTGCAAATCAGGCTAGCGGTGAAAACCGACCCACCGGGCCAGAAGGCAATGCGCTGTATGTGGCGATGCCAAGACCTTTTGTGTTCAATGTTCCTGGCTCAGCGCGCGATCGTCTGGTGCAGATAAAAGTGCAGTTGCTGGTGCGGGGAAGTAATAATGAGACGGTCGCGCAGCGCCACATACCATTAATTGAAGCGAGCTTGTTAGAGTCGTTCAGCAGTGCCAGTGCCGATGAGATGGTAACAACCACAGGCAAAGATGCGTTAAAAAACAAAGCCCTCAGTGATTTACAGCAAGCCTTGCTGGAAGTTGCAGGGACAGTGGTGGTGGAAGAAGTGCTTTTCACCAGTTTTGTTATGCAATAAGAGTGAGCTAACGTGACCGATTTATTGTCGCAAGATGAAATTGATGCGCTGTTACATGGTGTCGACGACGTCGAAGAAGAAGAGATAGATGACGGCGGCAGTGGCCGGGGTCGATCTACCATGGAATACGATTTCTCATCGCAGGATCGTATTGTCCGTGGTCGCATGCCTACTCTGGAAATGGTAAATGAGCGGTTTGCCCGCCATATGCGGATTAGTTTGTTTAACATGATGCGACGCACTGCTGAGGTGTCAATTAACGGCGTGCAGATGATTAAGTTTGGTGAATATGTCCACACGCTTTTTGTGCCTACCAGTTTAAATATGGTGCGCTTCCGGCCGCTGAAAGGTACCGGTTTGATTACGATGGAAGCGCGGTTGGTGTTTATTCTGGTTGATAACTTCTTTGGTGGTGATGGCCGTTACCATGCCAAAATTGAAGGCCGGGAATTTACTCCGACCGAACGCCGTATCATTCAGATGCTGCTGAAATTGATTTTCGAAGATTATAAAGAAGCCTGGGCGCCGGTCATGGATGTATCATTCGAGTATCTTGACTCGGAAGTTAACCCGGCTATGGCAAATATCGTCAGTCCTACCGAAGTGGTGGTAATCAGCTCTTTTCATATTGAACTGGATGGTGGTGGCGGCGATTTCCACGTCGCGTTGCCGTACTCAATGCTGGAACCTATCCGTGAGTTACTCGATGCCGGGGTGCAAAGCGATAAAGAAGACACAGATTTACGCTGGAGTAAGGCGCTACGCGATGAAATTATGGATGTTAAAGTCGACTTATCTACTAAGATGCTTGATGTTGACTTAACCCTGAAAGAGGTGATGGAGCTGAAGGCCGGCGACATTATTCCGGTTGAGATCCCGGAGCATATTACGGTATTAATTGAAGATTTACCGACTTACCGGGCTAAGCTGGGACGGTCGCGTGAGAATGTGGCACTGAAAATCATTGAAAAAATCAGACGTCCAGAATCCGTTAAATCTGAGCTCCACGTTTTTACCAAAGGTGGCAGGCGCCTGGACAGCGATGCAGATATTTCAGAATTAGAAGCCGATCTGAACTTAACAGAGCGGGACAGAGGGTAACATTATGGCAGACGATAAAGACACAATGGATGAATGGGCTGCAGCCATGGCCGAGGCCGAGGGCGAAGACGATGGCGCTAAAGCCGTTGATCTGGAAGAGCTAAAGGATGAAAAATCCAGTATTACCGTCGATGAGCAGCGTAAGTTAGACACCATCCTGGATATTCCGGTTACCATTTCAATGGAAGTGGGCCGGGCAAAAATCAGTATCCGTAACTTACTGCAGTTAAACCAGGGCTCAGTGGTAGAGCTGGAGCGGGTTGCCGGTGAGCCATTAGATGTGCTGGTAAACGGTACCCTGATCGCGCATGGCGAAGTGGTAGTGGTGAATGATAAATTTGGTATTCGCCTGACCGATGTCATCAGTCAGATTGAACGGATTAAAAAGCTACGCTAATGCAGCCACTTATCAAAACTGTTATTACGCTATTTATTTCGTTATTACTGGTAACGGCTGCTGGCGCATCTGCGCAACCTGAGACCGCTGAGCAGCAAAAGCAAACAGCCAGCGCTGCAGCTGATGCTGATGCTGCGCTTGAACAACGAACAGAGCCTGAAGTTGTTGCAGAGCAGGCAGAGCAAGCAGACAAAGCTGACTCTCAAGCCGTGCCGCGCCAAAGTTTGCCTTTTCAGCGGCAGGAACCTGCAACTGAACGTACTGCCAATAGCGGGATAAGCCTTGGCAAAATCGCCATTTCTCTGGCGGCGGTGTTGTTGCTGGTCGTTGCGCTGGGTTGGTTATTCAAAAAATTGACAATGCGCCTGCCTGGTACCCAGCATGTTAAAGTTATTTGTTCAGTGCCACTAGGGCAGCGAGAACGATTGTTAGTTATTGAAATACAAGGAAAACAGCGGGTTCTAGGAGTGACACCTCATAGTATAAATATGCTGTTTGAGTTAGAAAATTCCCTTCCTGAAACAAAGTTGGCATCAGACTTTCATACACAGTTGCAATCATTCCTGAAAAAGTAAGTTTTTATGTTGCGATTGCTGTGTTTGTTGCTGCTGTTACTCAGCCCTGCGGTGCTGGCCGATAACAGCATGTTGTCGGCCGTTACCGTCACCACTAATGATGACGGTTCGCAGCAGTACAGCTTAACGCTGCAGGTCCTGGCGTTAATGACCATGCTGAGCTTTATTCCGGCAATAGTTATTATGATGACCTGTTTTACCCGGATTATTGTGGTGCTGGCTATTTTGCGTCAGGCCATTGGTTTGATGCAAACCCCCTCTAATCAGGTATTAATTGGCATTACGCTGTTTCTGACGTTTTTCATCATGGCGCCAGTCTTTAAAGAGGTAAACGAACAGGCCATTCAACCCTACCTCAATGAGTCGATCACGCCGGTGCAGGCACTGGACGCCGCCATCGTACCGTTAAAAGCTTTTATGCTGCATCAAACCCGGGTAAGAGACCTAGACACCTTCGCGCAAATCGCAGGCATTGAAGTATTAGAGCAACCGCAGGATTACCCGATGACGGTGGTGATTCCGGCTTTTATCACCAGTGAATTGAAAACGGCATTTCAAATTGGCTTTATGTTGTTTATTCCGTTTTTGATTATTGATTTAGTGGTGGCCAGCGTGCTGATGGCAATGGGTATGATGATGTTGTCACCAATGATTATCTCCCTGCCATTTAAACTGATGATGTTTGTGCTGGTCGACGGCTGGATATTAGTGATGGGCACGCTGGCCACCAGCTATGGAGTAGGTACATGAGCCCGGAAGTCTTTGTTGACGTGCTGCGTGACGCACTGTTTATCGTCATTTTACTGGTTAGTGCCATGATATTGCCATCATTGTTTGTGGGTTTAATTGTGGCGGTGTTCCAGGCCGCCACCTCAATTAACGAACAAACGCTGAGCTTTTTGCCAAGGCTGATAGTTACCTTACTGGCATTAATGTTTGGTGGTCATTGGTTTGTAAGGGTGATTATGGAGTATACCCATGACTTGTTTCTTAGTATCCCTAATGTGGTGAGTTGATGGAATTTCCGCTCGGTACCTTAATGCAGGGCATCGCGGATTTTATACTGCCGCTGTGCCGGGTAACCGGCATGCTGATGATTATGGCGGGGCTGGGAGCGCGAAATATCCCGATGCGGATTAAAACCGGTCTGGTAGTAATGATTACGTTAGTCGCCATGCCAATGCTGCCGCCGGTCACGCCGCCCGATTTAATGTCTGGCGCAATGTTTGTTGAAGTGTTCTTTCAGATAATGATCGGCTTTGCCCTGGGCTTTATTTCGCAAATGTTTATCACCACCTTTGTGCTGGCCGGCCAGTTACTGGCCACTCAAACTGGTTTAGCCTTTGCCTCAATGGCTGACCCATCGAGCGGTGTGAGTGTGCCGGCTATCGGCCAGTTTTATCTGATTTTAGCTACCTTGTTATTTTTTGTTTTTAACGGCCACTTGATTATGATCCAGATGCTGGTGTTCAGCTTTGATACTTTGCCCATTAATGGCCAATGGTGGGAAATGAGCAGCTACTGGACCATTATTGAATTTGGCGGCTGGATGTTTGCTACGGCGCTGGCCATTGCCCTGGCGCCAATAGTCGCGATGTTAATAGTCAATTTATCGTTTGGCATCATGACCCGGGCCGCACCACAGCTCAATATTTTCGCAATAGGTTTCCCTATCACCATGTTGGCAGGTTTAGTGATTTTGTGGCTGACCCTGGACACCTTTTTGTTCCACTACGATAAGCAATGGCAGCATGCAATAGACTATAGCTGCCGGCTTGTTGGCTGTTAACGGAGGCTGAGCATGGCAGAAGATTCCGGCGCGGAAAAAACCGAACAGCCCACACCGAAGAAGCTGCAAGACGCAGCGAAAAAGGGTCAGATCGCCCGTTCAAAAGACCTTGGTACGGCTTTTGTTTTGATCGCCAGTGCAGCCGCTATGTTGATGTTTGGCAAAATGCTGGCAGTGGGGGTGCTGAATGTCGGCCAGCGTATGATGCATCTTGATCATAAAGACATGTTTGAAACCAACTCAATGTTCACGGCCTGGGGTAAAGTGGGACAAGAGTTACTGCCACCGTTGGCGGCAATTTTTGCTTTTATTCTGGTTGCTGCTTTTGTTGGTAACTGCTTATTAGGTGGTTTTAATTTCAGCTGGGAGGCAGCCGGACCCAAAGCCAGTAAAATGAGCCCGCTGCAAGGCTTTAAACGGATGTTTGGCTTGCAAGCATTAGTGGAGCTTGGTAAAGCCATCTTAAAAGTGGCGGTGGTGGTTATTGTTGCTTACTTGCTGCTAAAGCTGTTTTTTATGGACATTATGGCGCTGTCACTGATGAGCGAGCCTAATAATATCGAATCAGCGCTTTATGTGCTGGCATGGCTGTTTTTGGGGCTATGCAGCAGCACGTTCATCATTGCCTTGGTTGATGCACCTTATCAAATTTGGAACCATACTAAACAGCTGAAAATGAGTCTGCAGGAAATTAAAGACGAGCATAAAAACTCAGAAGGTAGCCCGGAAATCAAAGCCCGTATTCGCCGCACCCAAATGCAAATGTCGATGAAACGAATGATGCAGGAAGTGCCAACTGCCGACGTTATTGTTACCAACCCAACGCATTTTGCGGTGGCTCTGAAATACGATCAGGGTAAGTTCCGGGCGCCGGTAGTGGTGGCGAAAGGTGTGGACGAAGTAGCGATGCATATCCGCAAAATTGGTAACGAGCATAAAGTACCGGTAATTGAATCCCCGGCACTGGCGCGGTCAATATTTTATACCACAGAACTTGACCACCCCATCCCTGAACAACTGTTTGCCGCCGTTGCTCAGGTGCTGGCTTACGTTTATCAGCTGAAAATGTATAAAAAAGGCAAAGGCAGCCGGCCAAAAAATCTGGCCAGGGAATTGCCAATACCCGCCGATTACCGCCATTAAAACGTGTCTTGTTAAAAAAGGGTCAGAGTGAATAAACTAGTCACTCTGACCCTTTTTTAACACTTAATACAAACGCTGTTAGTTATGGAATGGTTTTTGCTGTAACAGACTTAGCCTCGCGTAATGCGCCAATAATTTGTTAGGTACGCCATGCAGTTTGTTCAGTATTTCAACAACTTTGATAAATCAAAATTGTCTTTTATGAAAGGGCTTGGCACACCGTTGCTTATTCTGGCGGCATTGGCGATGGTAGTGCTGCCGTTACCGCCAATCCTGCTGGATACCCTGTTCTCATTTAATATTGCGCTGTCGCTGGTGGTGTTACTGGTTACCATTTATACCCTGCGACCATTGGATTTTGGTATTTTCCCCAGCGTATTGCTGGTGGCTACTATTATGCGACTGGCGCTGAATGTTGCCAGTACCCGGGTGGTGTTGCTGGAAGGCCATAACGGTGGCGATGCTGCCGGTAAAGTTATTGAAGCATTCGGCTCGGTGGTTATCGGCGGTAACTATGCGGTCGGTATAGTGGTGTTTTTAATTCTGATCATTATTAACTTTGTGGTGGTGACTAAAGGTGCCGGCCGTATTGCTGAAGTATCGGCCCGCTTTACCCTTGACGCGATGCCGGGTAAGCAAATGGCGATTGATGCCGACTTAAACTCTGGTCTTATCACCCAGGAAGAAGCGCGAACCCGGCGCGAAGAAGTCACCAGTGAAGCGGATTTCTATGGTTCGATGGATGGTGCCAGTAAGTTTGTCAAAGGTGATGCTATCGCCGGTATCGTGATCCTGGTAATCAACTTAATTGGTGGTCTGTTCATTGGCATGCTGCAGCATGATTTAAGCTTTGGCGATGCCATGGAAATCTATACCCTGTTAACCATTGGTGATGGTTTGGTGGCGCAAATTCCATCGCTGTTATTGTCAATCGGTACCGCTATCATCGTAACCCGCCAGAATAAATCAGGTGACTTGGGCGAGCAAATGACAGCCCAGCTTAGCGACAACACCCATGTGTTGTTTATCGCTGCTGGCGTGCTGACCCTGATGGGCATTGTCCCTGGCATGCCACACTTTGCTTTTTTAAGCCTGGCAGCGTTAATTGGCGGCACAGCCTTTTTTATGCAGCGTAAAGCGGTGCGACTGCAAGCCGAGCTGGTTACTAAAAACACTGCTCCTGCAGCAGATAACCAGGTGCAACCGATGAAAGAGATTGGTTGGGATGACGTACAGGGCGTTGATACTATTGGCCTGGAAGTAGGTTACCGGTTAATTCCACTGGTTGATAAAGCGCAGGGTGGCGAACTGCTGAACCGGATTAAAGGTGTGCGGAAAAAACTGTCGCAGGAACTGGGCTTTTTGATACCACCGGTCCATATCCGCGACAACCTCGATTTAGAACCAAACAGCTACCGGGTGGCGTTGATGGGTGTCACCAGCGGTGAGGGCGAACTGCGTCATGATAACGAACTGGCAATCAATCCGGGCCAGGTATTTGGTCAGCTAAAAGGTGTGGCAACCAAAGACCCCGCTTTTGGACTGGAAGCGGTCTGGATCAGTAAAGATCAGCGCGAGCACGCGCAAACCCTGGGTTACACCGTGGTTGATGCCGCTACCGTGGTCGCTACTCATTTAAGCCAGATTTTAACTAACAACGCCGCCAACTTACTGGGCCATGAAGAAGTACAAAACCTGCTGGATATGCTGGCCAAACATTCACCTAAACTGGTTGAAGGTCTGGTGCCTGATGTGTTGCAACTGACCACCGTTGTGAAAGTACTGCAAAATCTGCTGCAGGAGGGGGTGCCAATTCGTGACATGCGCACCATAGTGCAAACTCTGGTGGAGTACGGCAGTAAAAGTCAGGATGTCGATGTGCTGACCGCGGCCTGCCGGATTTCGCTGCGCCGGCTAATCGTGCAGGAAGTGGTGGGTAGTAAGGCTGAAATTCCGGTTATAACCTTTGCGCCAGAGCTTGAGCAAATGTTACATCAGTCAATGCAGGCGGCAGGCAACGATGGTGCCGGCATTGAACCCGGGCTGGCAGATCGGATCCAGAAATCGTTGCAGGAGGCACATCAGAATCAGGAATTGAATGGTGAGAGTGCCGTCATGTTAACGTCAGGAATTTTACGTTCAGTCATGGCACGATTCGTGAAGTACACTATTCCGGGTTTAAGGGTATTGTCATATCAGGAAATTCCCGATGATAAACAAATTCGGATTGTCAGCGTTATTGGTCAGCAAAACTAGGAGTAACTCATGAAAATTAAACGCTTTGTCGCTAAAGATATGCGTACAGCCTTAACGGAAGTCAAAGAGTTCCTGGGACCAGATGCGATAATTTTATCAAACAAAAAAGTGGCTGAAGGCGTTGAGATTGTCGCCGCGATTGACCCGGAGAGCCAGAGTGCTAAGTCCGCTGCAGCAAAACCGGCTGCCCCAGCTCCTGCAGTTCGACAGGCGCCACGCAGCGAACCCCGGTTTAGCACCACGGTAGATGACAGCGAGCCAATGGCCGCTGCCAGCAATACCGCTAATCAGCATACCGAAGCGCCGGCTGACTCATTGCGTGAATTACTGGCCCGGCAAATGATTAAACAGCAAGGTCGCGAGCCAGCTGGCCAAAATAGCAAACGCGCACCGGCAGCGGGGCAACCGGCGGTCAATCCGGCTGCCGCGTTTGAGCGTCAAAGTTCTGGCACTAATCCGGGCATCGCAGCCAGCCAGTGGCAGGAGCTGACTAAACAGCAGCAGCTACAAAGTCAGTCGATGGCAACTCAGTTTGAGGCAATGCGTAACGAAATGTTGTCAATGCGCCAGCTGTTACAACATCAGGTGTCAGGTTTAATGTGGCAGGACTTAGCCCGGCGGGAGCCCGTAAGAGCATTAGTAATAGAACACTTGCAGCAGCTGGGCTTGTCTGAGCAGGTAGCCGATCAACTTGCCTGCTTTATGCCGGAAGATATCAGTGCCGGTGAAGCCTGGGATACTGCAATGGAGTTGCTGGGCGGGCAACTGAGTACCACCAATGACGATATCCTGCGTCGTGGCGGCATCGTGGCCTTAGTCGGCCCAACCGGAGTAGGTAAAACCACTACCGTGGCAAAACTGGCAGCGGGATTTGCTAAACGTCATGGCGCCGATCAGGTGGCATTGATTACCACTGATTCATACCGGATTGGTGCTTTTGAACAACTGGCGACTTACGGCCGTATTATTGGCTGCCCGGTAAAGCAGGCGAAAGACAGTGACGAGTTAGCCTTGTTGTTAAATCAGCTGGCCCAGCGCAAACTTATTCTGATAGATACCGCCGGTATGAGCCAGCGAGACGTGCGGCTGGCGGAAAAACTTGCCAGTTTAGTGCATAATTCACGTGTCAAAATAAAAAGTTATCTGGTATTGTCTGCGACAGCGCAGGCCAGAGTAATGCAGGAAACGGTCGCGCAGTTCAAACGGATTTCTCTGGCGGGTTGTATTTTTACTAAACTTGATGAATGCTTAAGTTTAGGCGAAGTAATTAACGTAGCCATTCAAAATGCATTGCCGGTTAGTTATTTAACTAACGGCCAGCGGGTGCCGGAAGACATAGTGGTAGCTGACGCAGCCGATTTAGTGCAACGTGCTGAAATATTGCGGCTAACCCATAGTAGTGCAGGACATCAGTGGTATCAGGATGAGGTGTCCCGAGCGGAAACAGCCTATGCATAGTCACGAATTAATTGACGATCAAGCCAGCGGCCTGAGAAGAATGAATAAGCAGATGGTAAAAGTAATTTCAATAACCGGCGGTAAAGGCGGCGTAGGTAAAACTAACGTCAGCCTGAACCTGGCGATGGCAATGGCCCAACTTGGCAAAAAAGTATTAGTACTGGATGCCGACCTTGGCCTGGCTAACTGTGATGTAATGCTGGGATTACGGGTAGAAAAAAACCTGTCACATGTATTGTCCGGTGAGTGCGAGCTGGACGATGTGATAGTAGATGGCCCTTTTGGGATAAAAATTGTACCGGCAACATCAGGCTCGCAGAATATGACCGAGTTGTCCCCGGTCGAACATGCCGGCCTTATTCGCGCGTTCAGCGAGTTAAAAACGCCGGTCGATGTGCTGTTGGTTGATACCGCCGCCGGCATATCCGATATGGTGCTGAGTTTTTCGAGGGCGTCGCAGGATGTCGTGGTAGTGGTATGTGATGAGCCCAGTTCTATTACTGACGCTTACGCGCTGATGAAAATCCTTAGTCGGGACCATGGGGTTGAAAAGTTTAAGATTGTTGCGAACATGGTGCGCAATATGAAAGAGGGGCAGGAGCTGTTTGCCAAGTTAAGCCGGGTCACTGACCGCTTTCTGGATGTTAATCTTGAGTTAGTTGCAACGGTGCCGTACGACGAAAACGTCCGCAAAGCAGCCCGTAAACAGAAAGCCTTCATTGATCTGTTTCCAAAAAGCCCTGCCAGCATGGCTGTAAAAGGCCTGGCATTGAAAGCCATTAAGTGGCCGGTGCCGGCAAGTGCCTCGGGCCATCTGGAATTTTTTCTTGAACAACTTTTGCAGCCACATGCTGATCAGGGGGTAGTGTGAATAGTAAGCTGGCCGCATATGGTGGAGTTGACCAGATGCAGCAGCTGGTTGAACGCCATGCTCCGTTAGTTAAACGTATTGCTTACCACTTACTGGCCAGATTGCCGGCCAGTGTGTTGGTTGATGATTTAATTCAATCCGGAATGATTGGCCTGATTGAAGCGGCGAAAAATTTTGATGGTAGCAAAGGCGCCAGCTTTGAAACCTTTGCCGGTATCCGCATTCGTGGCGCTATGCTGGACGAAATGCGCCGTGGCGACTGGACTCCGCGTTCAGTGCATCGCAACGCCCGCTTAATTGCTGATACCATTGCTGAACTTGAAGCAGAGTTTGGACGTGATATTAAAGACTTTGAAGTTGCTGAAAAACTTGATATATCCCTCGATGAGTACCATCATATGTTAACCGATGTCTGCACAGGCAGAATTATCGGTATTGAAGATCTCGGCGTATCAGAAGATGTCCTGGTGACCTCAGAAGATAGGGACGGAGACTTGTTATATGATCAGCAAGCTAATGAAGCGTTTAATAAAGCACTGGTAACGACCATTAGCAGTTTGCCGGAGCGTGAAGCTCTGGTACTCTCACTGTATTACAATGAAGAATTAAATTTAAAAGAAATTGGGGCAGTGCTGGATGTCAGTGAGTCCCGGATAAGTCAGATCCATAGCCAGGCACTTGTGCGGTTAAAAGCCAGAATGCAGGCTTGGGTATAAATTAAAGCAGTTGAGATACCAGGCGTATATCTCGTCGGAGGGGACTTTGGATAAAAATATGAAAATTCTTGTGGTTGATGACTTCTCAACCATGAGGCGCATTATTAAAAACTTGCTGCGTGATTTAGGCTTCACCAACGTGTCGGAAGCGGACGATGGCAGTACAGCACTTCCTATGTTGCAAAACGGCGATTTTGATTTTGTGGTAACTGACTGGAATATGCCAGGTATGCAAGGTATCGATTTGCTGCGGGCTATCCGGGCTGATGCTAAGTTAAAGCATATCCCGGTACTGATGGTAACCGCTGAAGCCAAAAAAGAGCAAATTATTGCCGCCGCTCAGGCAGGTGTTAATGGCTATATTGTTAAACCTTTTACTGCCGCCACCCTGCAGGAGAAGCTGGCAAAAGTCTTTGAGCGTTTAGGTTAAGCCGTAACTGACAAGGAGTGACACTATGTCTGACACGACGGCTGCTGATATTACGCTGGAGCAAGCAAAAGAGCTGGTGCAGTTACTGGAGATGGGAGAGCAGCAGCTGGCAAATAAGCTGGTGCAATCAATCACGGTACCCGGTTCTTCTGAATTATTTGCTGAGGTGGGCAAGCTCACCCGGCAATTGCACGATTCGCTGAAAAATTTTCACATTGACCCTTCACTGAATAATTTGCTGGAAGAAGATATTCCAGATGCAAAAAAGCGCTTAAATCACGTTATCGACATGACGGAGCAAGCGGCCAATAAAACCATGGATGCTGTTGAATCCTGTTTACCGATAGCGGATCAACTTACCCAGCGGCTTAACCAGTTACAGCCAGAGTGGCAGCGTTTAATGCGGCGGCAAATTCAGTTAAGTGAATTCAAGCAGCTTTGCCATGGTGTCGACGGTTTTATGCAGCAGGCCACTATTGATTCAGCTACCTTAAATGCATTGCTGACTGACGTGCTGATGGCTCAGGATTACCAGGATTTAACCGGGCAGATTTTACGCCGGGTGATTGAACTGGTACGTGAGGTAGAAGATAGCCTGATTGGCCTGTTGACGGCGTTTGGTCAAAGCAATCCTGAGTTGCCAGAAGTTAAAGCCAAGCCAGCCAAAGTCAAAGCTAAGGCTGCGCATGAAGCAGAAGGGCCCATTATTGATGCAGCGGAACGTGATGATGTGGTGTCTGGTCAGGATGACGTTGATGATTTACTGTCCAGTTTGGGTTTCTAACAGAGGTGTCTGCGCATGAGCTTTGATATGGATGAGGACATTTTACAAGACTTTCTGGTCGAAGCCGGCGAGATCCTGGAGTTGTTGCAGGAGCAATTGGTTGAGCTGGAAAATAATCCTGACGATGCCAATCTGCTAAATGCTATTTTTCGTGGCTTTCATACCGTAAAAGGCGGGGCCGGCTTTTTGTCATTGACTGAATTGGTTGATGCCTGCCATGGCGCCGAAAACGTGTTTGATATTTTGCGTACCGGAAAACGCCGGGTTACCCCGGAATTGATGGACGTCATTTTACAAACGCTGGATGCTATCAACGCCATGTTTGTCGAAGTGCAGGCACGCCAGCCACTTACCCCTGCTAATCCAGCTTTATTGGATGCGCTGCATCATTACAGCGAACCGGAAAGTGCAGGCGAAGCACCACCGGTTGTCGTTGCTGCAGAGCCCGAAGTAGCGCCGGCAGTGACAATTGAACCTGAGCCTGTTAGCCAAAGTGCTGCTGCAGACGGCGATATTGATGACATTAGCGAAGCTGAATTTGAAAGAATGCTCGATGAGTTGCATGGCAAAGGGGCGCCAGGGCGCGTTGAATCTTCGCCGGCAGCGGCACCAGCCAGCAACAGTAATAGCGACGATAACAGTGATATTACCGACGACGAATTTGAAGCTATCCTTGACCAGTTGCATGGTAAAGGGTCGTTTGTGCCTGATACCAATAAAAGCGCCGGTACGGCGCCGCCAAGCCCGGCAAACAAAGCAGCGGCTAAACCTGCTGCCAGTTCTGCTGACAAAGACGAAATAAGTGACGATGAATTCGAAGCCTTGCTGGACCAGTTGCACGGTAAAGGGAACGCTCCGGTAGAGGTGCCAGCGCCGCAAGAGCGTAAACCTGCACCTTCAGTTGCCGCTAAGCCAGCCACTCCGGCCGCAGCAACTCCCACGCCGGCAGCCGCAGCTCAGCCAGCGAAACCCTCAGCACCGGCAGCACCGGTGCCGGCGGCAGATAAAGCAGCGGCGGCCAATGCCGCACCTGCCGCTGAAACTACAGTGCGGGTTGATACCAAACGGCTTGATCAGATTATGAACATGGTGGGGGAACTGGTATTAGTGCGTAACCGCTTGGTCAGTTTATCTACCAGCACCCAGGATGAAGAAATGACTAAGGCCATTTCTAACCTGGATGTAGTCACTGCTGATATTCAGGGCGCCGTGATGAAAACCCGGATGCAACCGATTAAGAAAGTATTCGGCCGTTTCCCAAGGGTTGTTCGCGATTTAGCCCGCTCGCTGCAAAAAGATATTAATCTGGTGCTCGAGGGTGAAGATACTGATTTAGACAAAAACCTGGTGGAAGCGCTGGCCGATCCTTTAGTGCATTTGGTGCGCAACTCGGTTGACCATGGTATTGAAATGCCTGATGTCAGGTTAAAAGCAGGCAAGCCGAAAGTAGGCCTGGTTAAACTGGCGGCAACTCAGGCCGGGGATCATATCTTGCTGACCATTCAGGATGATGGCGCAGGCATGGACCCGGAAAAATTAAAAGGTATTGCCATTAAACGAGGCATTCTTGATGTTGATGCCGCTGCGCGGATGTCAGATAACGATGCCTTTAATCTGATTTTTGCTCCGGGATTCTCTACCAAAGAGCAAATTTCTGATATCTCTGGCCGCGGCGTTGGTATGGATGTGGTTAAAACCAAAATTAACCAGCTAAACGGTACCGTGCAAATTAACTCCAAGCTTGGTCAAGGCACTTTGCTGGAAATTAAAGTGCCGCTTACCCTGGCTATTCTGCCTACGCTAATGGTGATGGTGGGTAAGCAAACCTTTGCTTTGCCGTTGGCCGGGGTGAACGAAATTTTCCATCTTGACCTGGCAAAAACCAATATTGTTGACGGTCAGCTAACTATCGTTGTGCGCAACAAAGCTATTCCATTGTTTTACCTCGAGCACTGGTTGGTTAAAGGTTCTAATAAGCAACTGCGGCGGGAGCAGGGCCATGTGGTGATTGTCCAAATTGGCACTCAGCAGGTTGGCTTTGTGGTAGATTCATTAATAGGCCAGGAAGAAGTCGTTATTAAACCATTGGATGCCTTGCTGCAAGGAACGCCTGGCATGGCTGGGGCTACTATCACCTCTGACGGGGGTATTGCTTTAATTTTGGATGTACCAAATTTACTGAAAAATTATGCCAAGAAATCCAAAATTAAATTCGATCGGTTTAATAAGCTAAATGCTTAAGAGAGTGTCGCATGACGATCAGGGTACTGATTGTAGATGATTCCAGTTTTTTTCGCCGTCGGTTGACGGAAATTCTGAATTCAGATCCGCAGCTGGAGGTGATTGATACCGCCAGCGACGGCCGCGAAGCAGTTACTAAAGCGCTGGCATTAAAACCCGATGTCATCACCATGGATATTGAAATGCCAGTATTGGATGGCATTAGCGCAGTACGTGAAATTCTGCAAAGCCAGCGTATTCCAATTCTGATGTTTTCGTCACTGACTCACGAAGGGGCAAAAGCTACCTTTGATGCACTTGAGGCCGGTGCGGTCGATTTTCTACCGAAAAAATTTGAGGACATTGCCCGTGATAAAGAAGAAGCCGGCAATGTGTTGCGGGAGAGAGTAAGGGCTGTGGCCCGCAAGAGGCCGTTAGGGCGTACTACTTTTAATAGTTCGCAAAGTGCTGCAGCTGCTACTCCTGGTAGCAGATCAAGTATGCCGGTCAGTGGCGCTGGTTTAACCCGCGGTGCTCTGGGCAGGCCACAACTTACCGAGCGTCTTGGTGCCAACGCAAGCCGTAGCGCTAATTTCAAAGCCAGTGGTCACAGTTATAAGTTAGTTGCCATTGGCACTTCCACCGGCGGCCCAGTTGCGCTGCAGCGGATCCTGACTAACTTACCCGCCGACTTTCCATTGCCGATAATTCTGATCCAGCATATGCCCGCAGCCTTTACCGGCGCTTTTGCTCAGCGGCTCAATACGCTGGCAAAGATTGAAATTAAAGAAGCCGCCGATAACGACATATTGCGTCCCGGAGTGGCTTACCTGGCGCCAGGCGGCAAACAAATGCTGGTAGAAGGTAATGACAGTCAGGCCCGGCTGCGGATTAAAGAAGATGACTCCCCAAGAATTACTTTTAAACCTAGTGTTGATGTTACCTTTGCCACCGCGGCCAGAGTGTATCAGGATAAAGTGTTGGCCGTTGTATTGACTGGTATGGGAGCTGATGGCCGGGAAGGGGCCAGGATGCTTAAACAAGCAGGATCCCGGGTTTGGGCTCAGGACGAAGCAAGTTCTGTGGTGTATGGTATGCCACAGGCGATCGCAGCCGCAGGATTAATGGATCTCGAAGTCAGTTTAAACGAGGTGGCCAGCCGGCTGATAACGGAAGTGCAACATGGATAAACTGGCAATCAGTGGTTTTTTACTGGCGGTAATAGCGGTAACAGGCGGCTTTATGCTGGAGGGCGGAGCCCTCAGCACCTTGTTGCATTTACCGGCTTTTATTATCGTAGTGGGCGGCACAGTGGGCGCAGTGATGTTGCAAACTCCGCTGCCCCAGTTCAGGTTGGGCCTGAGCATGTTGCCATGGGTATTACGGCCGCAAAGTTTACCAATGCAAAATGCGGTAGAGCGTATCGTCAACTGGGGTACCTCAGCCAGAACTAACGGTTTTTTGTCATTGGAATCTGCAGCACTGGAAGAAAGCGACCCCTTTTTACATCGCGGTTTAAATTTACTGGTTGACGGTGTTGAGGCGAAAGTGTTGCAAGACACCCTGGACGCCGAGCTTACTCTGGAGCGTGAGCGCATGCTGCGTGGCGCCCGTATTTTTGAAGCTATGGGAGGCTACAGCCCTACAATTGGTATTGTCGGTGCGGTGTTGGGCTTAATTCAGGCGATGGCAAATATTTCTGAGCCTAAATTGCTGGGGATGGGGGTGGCCACCGCCTTTGTTGCAACAATTTACGGTGTTGGTTTTGCTAACCTGGTGTTTATTCCGGTAGGTAATAAACTGAAAAGCCTGGTGCATCAACATACCTTGTATCACGAATTGATTGTCGAGGGCCTGGTATCGATTGCTCAGGGCGAAAATCCACGCAATATCGAGCGTAAGCTCGCTGCATATCGACTGAGTTAATTGTTATGTACCGGCATAAGCAGCAACATCAGTTTGACGAACCTGAACAACTGGATCGCTGGTTAGTGTCTTATGCAGACTATATGACATTGATGTTTGCCTTGTTTGTGGTGTTGTATGCGATGTCAGTAGTGAAGGATAAAGAATTTAGTGCCTTGGCTGATACCTTGACTAATGTGTTTGAGCGTCCGTCTAAAACAGGCAGTGGAGCAAGTGGTCGTGGGCTATTGCCGCAGGACACGCCGAAAAGTGATTTCAGCAAATTTGGTACCTCACTGGAGCCCGCAGAAGGGCCGGAGCTGGTAGCAGACGCCAGTAAGTTGTCAGATGTCCGGCAACAGCATTTAGGCAGTCCGCTGGTATCACTGGAACAAGAGCTTAATCAGGCGCTTGCCAATTTAATCGAGCAAGGCGTGGTGGATATACGTCAGGATGAAAACTGGCTTATCATTGAACTGAGCAGTGGTTTGTTATTTGCCAGTGGTAGTGCAACGGCAACCAACTCTGCCCGTACTTTACTGAATGAAATAACGCGTATTATCAACCCGATAAATAATTTCATCCGGATCCGTGGCTATACTGACAATCAGCCGATAAATAACGAGTTGTTTTCATCAAACTGGGAATTATCGGTGGCCAGAGCAACATCGGTATTGCGGGTCCTGGAAGATCTGGAAACGCCATCTCATAGAATGGCGATAGAGGGTTATGGTCAGTATTATGCTGAAAGTAGCAATGAAACGGCACAGGGTCGTGCCGAAAACCGTAAAGTAGTTATTGCCCTGTCACGTTACGGCTATATGCCTGATGAGCTGGAGCAGCAGCAACAGCAAGAAGACTTACAACAACAAATACAGCAGGTTACTCAGGAAGATGGCAGTATCAGAGTGATCGCGTTGCCAGGTGGTGGGGTAAGAATCACCACCCGTCAGGATAATCCGGATGCACTGCCCGAACAACAGGAACCCTGAATGTGGTAATTTGGACAATAGCAAATCAGAAAGGTGGAGTTGGTAAAACAACGACTACTGTCACTTTAGGTGGACTGCTGGCTGAGCGAGGTAAGCGGGTATTGCTTGTTGACACCGATCCGCATGCGTCCTTGACTTATTACTTCGGCATTGATGCTGAAGAACTGGAAAACAGCGTTTACGATATTTTTATTCGTGGCAAAGACATCACCCGGGAAGAAATTTTACAGTCGTTGTGTCCCAGTGGTGTCAACAATCTGGATATTTTGCCCTCATCGATGGCGCTGGCAACATTGGACCGTTCGTTAGGGAATAAGGGCGGCATGGGGCTTATCTTAAAAAAAGCCCTGCAAAAAGTTAAAAAGGAATATGACTACGTTTTACTCGACTGCCCGCCCGTTATGGGCGTGTTAATGGTCAATGCGATTGCTGCCTGCGATCGGATACTGATCCCTGTGCAAACTGAGTTTCTGGCGCTGAAAGGGCTGGAGCGGATGATCGCCACCATGGCGCTGATGCGTAGCTCGCAGCAAAAAGAATATGCTTTTACTATAATTCCCACAATGTATGATAAAAGAACCCGCGCATCTCTTGAAGCTTACAAGGAGTTAAAAGCAAAATACCAGGACAAAGTCTGGTCTGCTGTGGTGCCGGTCGATACCAAATTCCGTGATGCCAGTGAGGCACAGACGCCGCCTAATGTATTTTCGCCTGCGTCGCGTGGGGTGTTTGCCTATAATACTCTGCTTACTTACCTGTTGCAGCTGGCGCCGGAGGCTTAATGAGCAGTTTAATTGCCAGTCAGAAAGTTATGCAGAATTACTTGTCTGCCTTATTGACCGACGATGGTGCGACTGAAACCAGCCTGGTAGAGGACGCCAAAACCCGTGAACTGAACCGGTTGTTAGCTCAGGCCAGCCCGGTCACTGAAGTGGCGGAACTTAAACCCAGCGAAGCGGCGAAAGTGGTGCCTGCAGCGGTGAAACAGCAACTGGTAACTGCTGAAAAAACGCCGGCCGAATCCAAGGTTCCGGTGCAAAGCCGCGACGTACCAATTGCTCAGCGTCTTGGTGCCGTCCAGCAATTGCAGCCAGCGCTCAGTGCTGAGAAGGTAAGCAGTAAGGCTTACCGGCAAGGGCGTTTTCAGGCGTTATTTTTCAATGTTGCCGGCTTAAAGTTAGCGGTACCACTTACTGAGCTTGGTGGTATCCACCAGCTGGATGAAATAAACAGTTTATTCGGCAAGCCAGCCTGGTTTAAAGGCGTTATGCTATATCGCCAGCAAAAAATAAGTGTGGTGGACAGTGCCCGCTGGGTAATGCCAGAAAAATATGATCAACAACTACAGCAAAAGCTAAACTATCAGTATGTTATTATGCTTGGCACCAGTGACTGGGGCCTGACCTGTGAAACGCTGATTAATACTTTCAGTCTGGAGCAGGACGACGTAAAGTGGCGGGAAACGGACGGCAAAAGACCCTGGATGGCAGGATTAATTAAAAAGCATATGTGTGCTTTAGTTGATGTCGACGCTATGATTAACTTACTTAATCGTGGTCAGGACATTAATGCCTGAGCAGGCAGCAAAATTTACAGGAGCGGTATATGAGCAATAATCAGGCAAAAGCAGCCGGAAAAAAAGAAAATGCTGATCTGGTGTTACAGTGGGTCACGTTCCGTTTGCAGGAAGAGACATACGGTATCAATGTAATGCAGGTACAGGAAGTGTTGCGCTATACCGAAATTGCTCCGGTTCCCGGTGCACCGGGCTATGTTATGGGGATCATTAACCTGCGTGGTAATGTGGTTACCGTTATCGATACCCGGGCCCGTTTCGGCCTGGCGCCAGGCGACGTTACCGATAATAGCCGGATTGTAATTATAGAAGCTGAACGCCAGGTTATTGGTATTCTGGTCGATAGCGTTGCTGAAGTGGTTTATCTGAAGCAATCAGAGGTTGATACAGCACCTAATGTCGGCACTGACGAGAGTGCCCGCTTTATCCAGGGCGTTTCGAACCGCGAGGGCGAATTGCTGATCCTGGTTGACTTAAACAAATTGCTCAACGATGAAGAGTGGGAAGAAATTAATAGTTTGTGAGCGGAGAACTCCCGATGAACCCATGGATGCTGGGTCAGGCAATAGTTATTTTTTTGCTGTTGGTCGTGTTGTTCTGGCTGTTATTGAGACAGCACAACGCCGGCAGTAGCCAACTGACAACGCTGCAGCAGCAGCTGGAAAAGAATAGCCAGCAACTTTTAAGCGCACAAAGCGAGACCGAAGAGTTACGAGCCGGTATAATCGGCGTGGGGCAACGGGTTTTAACCCTCGATCAGCGGGTACTATCCCTGGAAAACGAACTGCAACAGCTACAAAGCGCTTATACCGAGCTGGCCGAGCAACAACAGGCGTTGTCGCTGACCGATCCTGAAAGCAAAATTTATACCCGGGCGATGAAAATGGTGCAACTAGGTGCCGATTTAGAAGAAATTATGCGCGAATGTGAACTGCCGCGGGCTGAAGCCGAACTATTATTCAACCTGCATCAAGCCAAATCCTGATAAAAAATAAAAATGGGTCAGAGTGATTTAAATATTCACTCTGACCCATTTTTGTAAATTTTTTATTCACTCTGACCCATTTTTAGGTTTTTAAGTCGATTCGCTGGTGAATATTCTGCCATTGCTCAGGGAATTTACCCTGAAGTACATAAGAAAATGCAATCAGTTCAGCAATCACAATATACAACTCTTTTGGAATGTTATCGCCCAGTTGCAATTGGCTTAGCAGCCGGTTTAACTCATCATCCTGATGAATCAGAACACCGTGTTCTCTGGCCAGGGCAATAATATCTTCAGCCAGCTCGCCATGCCCTTTGGCAACAATAGTAGGTGCCGTTTTGCCATCATATTTCAAGGCGGTGGCACTTTTTTGCGCAGTGCTTTCTGACTTGACGTTGTTGAAGGTGTCGTTTTTATTCATACTCTTACCGTTAAAAGGCTATTGTGGCGTGGGATTAAGCTATCAGGTATTTTACCAAGCTGACAGTTAGCCTCGCTTACCGTCAAACCCTGTGCAGTACAACGGTCTTTTAACAGTGGCAGAAACTTCTGTGCCAGCCGCAGGGCTTCATTGTGATCGGTATAAAACTGCAGCTGTAAGTCTTGTTCCTGCAATTTAGCCATTGCCAGCAAATTGCCATATTGCTGCAAATCAAATTTCATGGTCAGTTGCCACTGCTTTTGGGCCGCTGTGCCGGTTTTACCATCGGCTTCGCGTTTCTCTAACAGCAGCTGCGGCATTATGGTCTGGCCTTGCTGTTGCAGAGGCAGCTGCAATAGCCACTGCTGTAATTGGCTTTGTGCATCTACGGTAGCTAACTGGCTTTGCTGCAATGGGCTACTTAAGCTGGCCAGCTGACGCAGTGCTGTAGCGGCTTGCGCGGGATCAAGTTGTGAAACCAGCTGACTTAAACGGTTTGCCGGGGTGTTGTTGGCAGGGGTTAGCGGCTTCTGGCTTAAATGGCCCAGTAGTAACTGGATTGCCAGCGCCAGGGTGCCGCCGGTAGTCTGCAGATTAGGCTGGCTTTGCAACGGTTGAAATTGCAACAAGGCGGCCAGCTGAGCTGCGACAGCGGGTGGCGCCAGCGGTTTGCTGATTTCAGGCAGGCTTTGCTGGATCTGATTGAACAACTGCTGCAGGGGTGCTGGTAGGTTAGGCATGCTGTTCGGCTGCATTAAAGGCTGCGATAACAAAGGCAACAAGTTGCGCCAGGCCTGAGCTTTAGCTTCCGGAGCCAGTTGCAACAGCTGTTGTGTGGCATGTCCACTGGCCTGATTATGCTTTGCCGCTAAGAGCGTCGACATAGCTTTTAATGGAGCGGCTTGCCAGCTAATGGGTCTGTCGAGCTGGCTCTGACTGACAGTTAGTTGCTGGCTGTGTCCGGCTGGTTGCATGATCAGTTGCCATTGGCCACTTTTTGTTACCGGTGCTTGTAACTGCAACAGTATTGGCACAGTGGCATTGCTGGAGTTGGCAGCAGCGCTTGCGGTATTACCTGCAGGGCTTTTGCTGTTTAATGTTGCCATTGCAGCTACAAGGTGCGGTGGAATACTGATACTAAGCTGGCCGAGGGCGATTTTGCCGGCAGTGGGCGATATTGCTTGCTGTATCGGTGGCAACTGGCTGATTAACGCCTGTAGTAGCTGTTGCTGGCTTGCTGCAGTTAGCGGTAGTGCCGGGACACCAGAGGCGGCAGGCTGTAACGAGAGCTGCACAGCGGCAGCTGGCTGGTTAAAGGTAATATTAAGCATTACGGGTTGGCGGCCGCTCATATTCTGCAGCTGCTGCGCGGTTTGCTGAGATGGCGCTGACGTCTGCTGACCAGACTGGATTAGCCTGATTAACGCGGCCAGCTCTTTAGCTGTTAATGTCAGCAACACCTGACTGGCCGTAGTTGTCCCTGTTAGTTGTAGCTGACCTGTTTTGAGATCAAATTGCAGCGGCACTGTAAGTTTATCAGCTGTTGGCTGTATGTTAGCCGGCGCGCTAACCGCCTGGTTAATAGCCTGCCCCTGAACCTGCAGTGGTAACTGCTGGTTAAGCCATTGACTAATCACGGGTTGTAGCTGGGCTGTGCTAAGGGTTATGCTGCTGGCTGCTGTCGGGATAGTCAGCAACGTCAGGTTTAACTGGTTGTTCGGTGTCAGGCTTAATTTAACCTGTAACTGCGGGCCAAACTGCTGACTGAGCTGGCGGCCCAGTTGCGCCGGCAGCTTGATAACCAGCGGGCCTTGCGGTGTTTGCAGCTGCACCTGGCTGGCACCGGATAGCATCTGCAGCCTGGCAGTATATAACTCTCCTACCAACAGCTTCAGCTCACCACCTGTGGCTCCGGCTTTATTTCCGGTGGTTGCTGGCGGATTCTGCAGTAATTTGTCCAGATTGATCTGGTTCATATTTCCTCTGATAAATCACGGTGCCTGACGTGGATCTGATTCGTATTCCGGCCGTGGTATGCTACTATGCGCGCAATTTTAACAGCAGTCGATACTGAGGCCAGTGAACATAACGCAGCCATCATCAGCAAGCAACGCCGGACCCATTTTGCAGGGGCAGGATTTAAGTTGTATCCGGCAAGACCGGGTATTATTTGCCCAATTATCTCTGCAACTGCACCGCGGTCAGCTCCTGCAAATTCAAGGCAAAAACGGTGCCGGCAAAAGCTCCCTATTGCGTATTCTTGCCGGTTTAGCTCAGCCCGACGATGGCCTGCTTTATTACAAGGCTAAGCCATTGGCACATAGCTTGCCAGCTTATTGTGGCAACTTATGCTATATCGGCCACCAAAGCGGCATTCATGAGCAATTAACCGCCCTGGAAAATTTAGGTTTCTGGCGGGCCGCATCAGGTCTGAACCCGGCCGATGATTGGGCCCTGCTGGCGCAGCTTGGCCTGGCCGGGCTGGAAGATGTGCCTTGCCGTATGTTGTCAGCCGGACAGCAGCGGCGCGTATCACTGGCCCGGCTATGGTTAACGCCGGCGGTAATTTGGATCCTGGATGAGCCATTTACTGCACTGGACCAGGCTGCTATCGGTTTGTTACAGCAGCATATGCTCGATCACCTGAATAACGGCGGCGCTATTATTCTTACCACCCACCAAAGCCTGACCCTGCAATTTCAATCTTTGGTACAGCTGGAGCTGGCTTACAGATGGTGAGTTTAGTTTTTTTACAACGTGAATTGCGTTTACTGGCCCGGCAAAAAGCAGACTGGCTTAATCCGATTCTGTTTTTTATTATCGTGCTTAGCCTGTTTCCGCTTGGCGTTGGGCCAGAGCCCAATATGTTACGTATTATTGCTCCGGGAGTAATATGGATTGCGGCATTGCTCAGTGTGCTGTTGGCGGCAGAGCGGTTGTTTAAAGACGATTATCGTAATGGTGTTATTGAGCAGCTGGTGGCCGGACGGCAAAGTCTGCTGCCATTTGTGTTGGCGAAAACCTTTGCTAACTGGTTAAGTACGGGGTTGCCATTACTGGTGTTATCACCGGTTGTTGCCTTATTGCTTGGGCTTGGGCAAGCGGAGCTGGGCGCAATGGCACTTACGCTGTTGCTGGGCACCCCTTTGCTAAGCCTGTTAAGCGTTTTGGGCTCAGCACTTACTATGGCAGCCGATAAAGGTGGTATTTTACTGGCGCTACTGATATTGCCGCTGTATATTCCGCTTTTAATTTTTGCCAGCAGCGCGATAGAGGCGGCCAGCATGGGGCTTGGCTATCAGGGGCAGTTGGCCATTTTACTGGCCATGTTATTATTGGCGTTAGCGCTGGTACCGATGGCTGTAACCAGTGCTTTGCGAATTAATGTGAGTTGATATGTTTAAGTGGTTAGATCCGTACGCAAAAAGTGAAACGCTTTATCATTTCTGCGGCAAGTTACTGCCTTACCTGATGGTGAGCGCGCTGGCTCTGCTGTTGCTGGGTAATATCTGGGGGCTGGCTTTTACCCCGGCCGATTATCAGCAAGGCGACAGCTACCGGATAATTCATATTCATGTGCCATCGGCCATTATGTCGATGGGCGCCTATGCTGCTATGGCCAGTGCTGCCTTTGTGGCGCTGGTGTGGCAAATTAAAGTTGCGCACTGGGCCGTGCTGGCTATCGCACCTATTGGAGCCATTTATACGGCGATAGCCCTGATAACCGGTATGGCCTGGGGTAAGCCAATGTGGGGCGCCTGGTGGGTATGGGATGCCCGCTTAACCTCGGAACTTATTCTGTTATTTTTGTACTTAGGAGTAATAGCATTAAACGGCGCGTTCAGTGATCGTCAGGTTGGGGCCAAAGTATCCAGTTTACTGGCGTTAATCGGGGTGATTAATCTGCCCATTATTCATTTTTCAGTGGAGTGGTGGAATACCCTGCATCAGGGGGCAACGATTACCAAGTTTGCCAAGCCATCGATCGACCCAAGCATGCTGTGGCCACTGTTAATCAGCATACTGGCTTTTGCCGTGTTATTGATGGCGCTAACCTGTTTACGCCTGCGTACTGCCATTTTAGTGAACGAGCAGCACCGGCCCTGGGTCAGAAAGCTGGTAGGAGGCTAACCGTGCATTTTCAATCTTTCAGTGAGTTTCTGGCCATGGGTGGTTACGGCTTTTTTGTCTGGTTATCGTTTGGTGCAACCTACCTGCTGTTGTCGGGGTTAATTGCAGCCAGTGTTTACCAGCACAAGCAGTTTAAACAGCAACTAAAAGCCACTATTGCCCGTGAGCAACGTGTTAAGCAGTATCAGGAGCAACAAGTCTAATGCAACCAAGACGCAAAAAACGCCTGTTTTCGATTTTACTGATTATCAGCCTTATAGCCGGTGCCATTGGCGCCATGCTGTATGCGTTGCAGCAAAATATTGATTTATTTTATACCCCGACCCAGTTGGTGGAGGGGCTGGGCAAAGACAAAGTAAAGCCGGTGGTTGGCCAGCGACTGCGAATTGGCGGCATGGTAGTGCAGGGCACAGTGTCGCGGGATGCGCAAAGTTTAAAAGTACGGTTTCAACTGGTTGATACCGGCCCCACGGTATGGGTGGAATTTGAAGGTATTTTACCCGACTTGTTCCGGGAGGGGCAGGGTATTGTGGCGCAGGGTACATTGCTTGCTCCAGACGTTATTAAGGCCAGTGAAGTCTTGGCCAAGCATGACGAAGAATATATGCCGGCGGAAGTGGCTGAAGCAATGAAGGGTATCAGACACGTGCCGCCATCACAGGCGAATTTCCCTGTTATCGAAAGTTCGGTAGCAGATGGCTACAGTAACCCAAAAGATAAACCAACTTATTAAGGGGCGAGGCGATGATAGCTGAATATGGCCAGCTGGCACTGACCTTTGCCCTGGTGTTGTCTTTTTTGTTGTCTGCGGTACCACTTTATGGCAGTTTTAGTGGTAATCAAAGGGCTTTGCTGCAAGCTAAGCCGCTGGCGATTGGCCTGTTTATTTTCTGTTTGCTGGCAAAGCTGGCGCTGGTTCATGCCTTTTTAACCAGTGACTTTACCGTCATTAATGTCGCGACCAACTCCAGTTCTATTTTACCCTGGTATTATCAAATCACGGCCAGCTTTGGCTCACATGAAGGCTCAATGTTGCTGTGGATTTTAATGCTGGCCGGCTGGACTGCTTTGGTCGCAATATTCTCCAAAGGCTTGCCACTGCTAATGCAGGGGCGCATTTTGGGCGTGCTGGGGCTAATTAATATCGGCTTTATTGCCTTTTCCTTGTTTATGTCAAACCCCTTTGCCCGCAGTTTGCCGTTTTATCCGGTTGAGGGGATGGACCTTAATCCGTTGTTGCAGGATTTCGGTATGATCATCCATCCGCCACTGCTTTATATGGGCTATGTTGGCTTTGCTGTGTCGTTTGCTTTTGCCATTGCGGCATTAATTGGCGGTAAGTTTGACAGCACCTGGGCCCGTTGGGCCCGACCATGGACCCTGGCAGCCTGGTTGTTTTTAACGCTTGGCATTATGTTTGGCAGCTGGTGGGCTTACCATGAACTGGGCTGGGGCGGTTGGTGGTTCTGGGATCCGGTAGAAAATGCTTCATTCTTGCCATGGTTGGTGGGTACCGCATTATTGCACAGCCTGGCGGTAACGGAAAAACGCGGTACTTTTAAGTCCTGGACCGTATTACTGGCACTGGGTGCCTTTTCATTAAGCCTGGTTGGTGCATTTTTGGTGCGCTCCGGGGTGCTGGTGTCAGTGCATTCTTTTGCAGCCGACCCTGATCGGGGCATCTTTTTACTGGTATTCCTGTTACTGGTTATCGGTGGTTCGTTGGCATTATATGCCAGCCGGATGAACTCGGTGCGCAGTCAGGCCCGCTATCAGTTGTTTTCGCGGGAAGTGATGTTGTGGGGTAATAATGTCTTTTTATTAACGGCTACTCTGGTGGTGTTTCTTGGCACCTTATTTCCGCTGTTTCATAAAGAACTTGGCCTTGGCACCATCTCTATTGGCGAGCCGTTTTTTAACCAGATGTTCTACTACCTGACCATTCCGTTCGCGCTGCTGCTGGGGCTTGGCCCCTGGGTGCGCTGGAAACAACAGCCATTAAAGCCATTGCTGGGGCCACTGAGCCTGATTGCTGTTGCCAGTCTGGTGCTTGCCTTGGGCACCCTTGCTGCAATGCAGAGTGTGCAGGCCAATTTAGCGCTGCTGGGCTTACTGTTAGGTGCCTGGGTGGGCGTATCTGCGCTGTATGAACTGTACCAGCGAATGAGCCAGTTTGGTTCTGTCACCAAAGGTGCCTTTAAATTGCATGCCAGCCACTATGGCATGACTATCGCTCACATCGGCTTTGCCGTGCTGGTGGTTGGGGTTGCGATGACCAAAACCTATAGTGTTGAGCGTGATGTACGCATGCAGGTAAATGATAGTATTAGTCTGGCTGGCTATAACTTTACCTTGCTTGAAGTGTACCCGTTAGATGGGCCAAATTACGGCGGTGAAGCGGCAGAAATAGCAGTGCATAACAGCAAAGGACAGCTACTTACTCAGCTGCATGCTGAAAAACGTTTCTATACGATTCAGCGTACCGTGATGACAGAATCTGCAGTCCACGCCCGCTTAAGCCGTGACTTATACGTGTCGCTGGGTGAAGCCCTGCCGGGTGATGCCTGGGCGCTGCGGCTGTATGTTAAGCCTTTTGTGCGCTGGATTTGGCTCGGTGGCTTGTTAATGGCGCTGGGGGCGTTGGTGGCACTGCTCGATAAACGCTACCGGCGCAGCGGCGCAAGTTTGGCTGCAGCTGACAGAGCGGAGGCCAGCAATGCGTAAACTACTGTTTTTTATGCCGCTGGCACTGTTCCTGGCCCTGGCGTCGTTTTTATTCAGTGGCTTGTTTTCCAATCCGATGGAGCGCGAGTCGGTCACTACTAATAAACCGCTACCAGCCTTTAATTTGCCTGATTTAATGAACCCGGAACAACGCTGGCAGCCAGAGTTGTTGCTTGGCGAAACCTTTTTGCTGAATGTATGGGGAACCTGGTGCCCCACCTGTAATGCTGAACTGAGTTATATGACCGAGCTGAAGCAACAGGGCGTTAAAATTGTCGGTTTATACTACGTGCTGCCGGCCGATCCGATGCTGGGCGAGCGCTTTGATTTAACCGAGCTGCAACTGGACGTTAGTAATAAATTGCAACAGCAAGGCAATCCTTATCAGTTTAATATTCTGGATTTTGAGCGTAGCCTGGCACTGGACCTGGGAGTAAGTGGTGCGCCGGAAACCTTTATTATCGATAGCCTGGGTATAGTGCGGGCGCATCATATTGGTGATATTAACCCGCAGGTCTGGCGCAATAAACTGGCACCGATTTATCAGCAGTGGCGCCAGCAGGACGGAACCAAACCATGAAAATTTTTATTTGGTTAATCGTTGTGTTAATGCTTGGCTTGCCTGTTCAGGCAACTGAAGAAGTATTGAGCTTTGAAAATGAGGCTCAGCGGCGGCTGTATCTGCAGCTCACTGCAGAATTGCGTTGCCCGCAATGTCAAAATCAGAATATTGCCGATTCCAACGCAGTGGTATCGGTAGATATGCGCCAGAAAACCTACGACATGATTATGCAGGGCAGTAATCGCGGTGAAGTGCTGGACTATATGATTAACCGTTATGGTAATTTTGTGCATTACCAGCCACCCGTTAATCGCTATACCTTATGGCTGTGGCTGGCCCCGCTGTTAATGCTGCTGGGACTGGTTGGCTTGCAGCTGAAACGTCGCCAGCAGCAGGCTAACGAGCCGTTATCTGTGCAGCCGCAACCAGAGAGCCTGGACGCTGAGCTGGATAAACTGATTGAACAATACCGGAGTAAAAAATGATGTTATGGCCGTTGCTGTTTGTCGCCGTGATGATGCTGGCGCTTAGTGCCATTATTATCAGTTGGCCCCGGAAGGCCAGTGCTGCTAATAACCAAACACCGCTGCAATTGTTTGAAGAACGGCTGCAATTACTAGCATTAGCCCGCGACAGCGGCGAGCTTGCCGAACAAGATTTTGCCAGTGCGGCGGCAGAGTTAAAGCAACAGTTTAACCAGCAACAGCAACAAACAATAAGTTATAGCCAACCTAAGCGGCAATTGGGGTGGCACCTGGGGTTAGTTTTCTTTGTGCTGGTTGCGGTCGCGTTAATATACCGGTTTAACGGCCATTACACCGAACTGGCAGACTGGCAGCAAGCCAAAACCGATTTAGCCAGCTACGGTGAGCGTTCACTACTGGGGCAGGGCGAGCCGTTATCCGAGCATGAAACCCGCTTATTTGCGCTGGCGCTGCGCACCAAGCTGGCCGAGGAGGGGGATGATGCGATAGCCTGGATGTTACTTGGCCGCATCTGGATGTCACAAGGGTTAATGGAAGATGCGATAGAGGCGTTTGAAAAATCACTGGCGTTGAGCCCGAACCGGATCCCGCTGCTGTTAAATTTTTCACAGGCATTAATTGTGGTGGGCGGCGATGAAAACCTGGCCAGGGCCGGGCGCGCGGTGGTCAGAATTTTACTGACCGAACCAGATAACCTGGATGCCATGTCGCTAATGGCATTAATTGCTCATGAAAAAGGCGATACCGCAGAGGCAGTTAAAGCCTGGAGTTTGTTGGCAGAGCAACTTGAACCAACTGATCCACGTTACCCACTGGTGATAAGTAAACTTAGTGAGCTGGGTGTCGATAACACAGCCAGTATTGGCCGGCAAATCCGGGTTAAGTTAACGGTAGCGCCGCAACTGGCTGCAGCCAACCCGGATGCCAGTTTGTTTTTGTTTGCCCGGGCTGTAGATGGCCCTAATTTACCCTTGGCAGTGCAACGGATCCCGCTGCCCAGTGGCGAAGTAGAATTGCTACTGGATGAAAACATGGCGATGCAGGCTGACTGGAGCCTGATCCAGGCTGATCAGGTTGTGGTTGTTGCCCGGATGTCGCAGGCCGGTACCGTCGATAAAATGGCGGGTGATCTGCAGGTAGAATCCGAAGTTCTTACTTTTAACGATGCAAAAATCAGCGTCACGCTGACCCTGGAACCCTGACATGGTAGTTAACAATTTTAAGCATCGTCTAGCGCTGACTTTGCTGCTGACCAGCGCGCTGGCTATCGGCGGTTGTGCCAGTAAGCCTGAGTCGCCCTCACCACAAACGATGCAGTCAACAAATGGCAGCAACGACTATGTCGAAGCAGCAGAGACAGCGCAGACAGAAGCGCCGGCTTATGCCGACCCCCGCGATCCGCTCGAGCGACTTAACCGGCCCTTGTGGGATTTTAACTACGATGTGCTCGACAAGTATCTGCTGCGCCCGGTCACTGTCGGCTATATGACCGTCGTGCCCAAACCTGCCCGCAAAGGTTTAATTAATGTGGTTGAAAACCTGAATGAACCGGCCAGCTTCCTGAATGGCTTGCTGCAAGCTAAACCCGGGCGGGCAGCAGTCAGTGCCGGCCGTTTTCTGGTAAATTCTACTGTTGGCGTTTTTGGTCTGTTTGACGTAGCGACTAGAATTGGTCTGGCAGAAGCTGAAGAAGATTTTAACCAAACATTGGCCGTTTGGGGTGTGGGCGATGGCGCCTACTTAATGATCCCTGCGCGAGGGCCAACCACGGTTCGGGGCACTGCTGGTGGTATTGTCGATGGTTTATACTTTCCGCTTGGTTTATTAAATACACCACTGACCATAACCCGTTTTGCGATCAACGCCCTGGACAGCCGCGAACAACTGATGAATGTCGAACAAATGCTGGAAGACTCACTTGACCCCTACGCCTTTGTCAAAGAGTCTTATTATCAACGCCAGGAGTTTAAATTATACGACGGTAATCCGCCGCAGCCCGAGGAAGAAGAGCTGGACGACGAGCTGCTGGACTATCTCGACGAATTCCAATAAATAAAATCACTCTGACCCCTTTTTCGGCATTAGCAAACAAAAAAGGGGTCAGAGTGCTTAAAATGGATATACAGGATTAAGGATTATTATGATAAAAGTACTCAGCGTATTCGGAACCCGCCCCGAAGCTATTAAAATGGCACCTCTGGTTAATTTGTTAAAAGATGACAGTGAAATTGACAGCCGGGTTTGTGTTACCGGACAGCATCGGGAAATGCTGGATCAGGTGCTCAGCCTGTTTGCAATTGAGCCAGAGTATGATTTGGCAATTATGAAATCCGGCCAGGATTTGTATGACGTTACCACCAGTATTCTATTGAAAATAAAACCGGTACTGCGCGATTTTCAACCCGACATCGTGCTGGTGCATGGTGATACCAGTACCACTTTTGCTGCGGCACTGGCCTGTTACTACGAAAAAATAGCGGTTGGCCATGTAGAGGCAGGGCTGCGAACCGGCAACATTTACAGCCCCTGGCCGGAAGAAGCGAACCGCAAGCTAACGGGTGCAATTACCAGTTTACATTTTGCCCCTACCGATACCTCTGCAGCTAATTTGCTGGCTGAAAATGTTGCCGCCAGCACTATCGTGGTTACCGGCAATACTGTAATTGATGCGCTGCTGCAGGTAGTAAGCAAAATTGGTCAGGACGAAAAACTCAACACTGCCTTCGCCAAACAGTTTCCCTATGGTCAGCATGGCCGGCGCTTAATTTTGGTTACCGGCCATCGTCGGGAGAGCTTTGGTGATGGCTTTGAGCAAATTTGTGCCGCCCTGGCTGAGCTGGCTAAAGCCTTTCCTGATTGCGATATCGTCTATCCGGTGCATTTAAACCCCAACGTCCGCGAGCCGGTGTTTCGTTTGCTGAGCGACGTTTCTAATGTTCATTTGATACCGCCCCAGGATTATCTGCCGTTTGTCTACTTAATGAGTAACGCCACTATCGTCTTAACCGACTCTGGTGGAATTCAGGAAGAAGCCCCTTCACTGGGTAAGCCAGTGCTGGTAATGCGCGACACCACCGAACGACCTGAAGCCGTAAGTGCCGGTACCGTTAAATTGGTGGGTACTGACCGCCAGAAAATTGTTGAGCAGGTAAGCCGCTTATTAACTGACAACGAGTATTATCAGAGCATGAGCTTTGCACATAACCCTTATGGCGATGGAAAGGCTTGCCAGCGGATTGTTACTGCGATTAAACAAAAAATGGCCAGCAGCAATTAGCGTTTAGCCGGTCTTAACAGTAGTTTAAATCAGTTTGTCAGCTGTGGTATTATCGACAACTAATTTTAGGCTCAGAAAAAATAACAGCAATGGAGATGAAATGGATTTTAGCAAGCTAATCAATAGCTTAAAATGCGATGATGGAGCTCATCGTTGGCTGATCACTGGCTGTGCCGGCTTTATTGGTTCAAACTTATTGCAGGCGCTACTTGCCGCTAACCAACAGGTTACCGGCCTGGATAACTTTGCAACCGGACATCAGCGTAATTTGGATGAAGTGCAACGCCTGGTAACTCCTGAACAGTGGCAACGCTTTAGCTTTATTGAGGGTGATATCCGTGACCCTGAGCATTGCAAGCAAGCCGTAGCCGGTGCTGATTATGTGCTGCATCAGGCCGCGCTCGGTTCGGTGCCTCGCTCGCTGGCCGATCCGGTAACGACCAACGAAGTGAATATCAGTGGCTTTCTGAATATGCTGGTAGCTGCCCGCGATGCCGGGGTTAAACGCTTTGTTTATGCGGCTTCCAGCTCTACCTATGGTGACCACCCGGCGCTACCCAAGGTTGAAGCCAACATCGGTAAGCCATTATCACCTTATGCTATCACCAAGTATGTCAACGAACTGTACGCCGAGGTGTTCAGCCGCAGTTATGGTTTTCATAGTATTGGTTTGCGTTACTTTAATGTATTTGGCCCGCGGCAAGACCCTAACGGTGCCTATGCCGCTGTGATCCCGAAGTGGACAGCCGCGATGATCGCCGGCGAGAAAGTTGTGATTAACGGCGACGGTGAAACCAGCCGCGATTTTTGTTTTGTTGATAACGCCGTGCAGGCTAATCTGCGTGCCGCTCTGGCAAATATCGAGCAAAGCGAAGTATTTAACGTCGCAGTGGGAGACAGAACCACCCTGAACCAGTTATTCAGTGCTATTCAAAGTGCGCTGGCTGGTAATGGTATTGCTTACGCACATGCGCCGGAATATGCTGATTTCAGACCTGGCGATGTTCGTCACTCTCAGGCTGACGTCAGCAAAGCACGACTTATGCTAGGTTATTTGCCAAGCCACACCATTAACGAAGGTATCGCAGTAGCGATGCCCTGGTATATTGCCCAGCCAGCCAAATAATGGCAAAAGGAAAGATATGACAGCTTTAACAGATGCAAAACTGGCTATAATCGGCCTCGGATACGTTGGTCTGCCGTTGGCAGTAGAATTTGGTAAGCATTATCAGACCCTCGGTTTTGATATTAATCAGGCGCGGGTAGCCGAATTAAAAAGCGGGACTGATCACACGCTTGAGGTTAGCAGCGAAGAGCTGGCCAGTGCCGCTAACCTGCAATTCAGCCATCAGCTGGATGACTTAAAAAGTGCCAATATTTATATCGTCACCGTGCCAACACCGATAGATGAACACCGCCGGCCCGATTTAACCCCGTTAATTAAAGCCTCCGAAACCCTGGGTAAAGTAATCAGCCCTGGCGACATCGTTATCTACGAATCTACCGTTTACCCTGGCGCTACCGAAGAAGACTGTATTCCGGTAATTGAGCGGGTCAGCGGCCTTAAGTACAACCTGGATTTTTATGCCGGTTACAGCCCTGAACGCATTAACCCGGGCGATAAAGAGCATCGGGTTACCACTATTAAAAAGGTCACCTCAGGTTCAACACCAGCTATTGCTGCAACGGTTGACGCGTTATATGCCAGCATCATTACGGCTGGTACTTATCAGGCCAGCAGCATCCGGGTAGCCGAAGCGGCTAAAGTCATCGAAAATACCCAGCGTGATCTAAATATTGCGCTGATTAACGAGCTGGCAGTGATTTTCAATAAGCTTGGCATCGACACTGAAGAAGTATTGCTGGCAGCCGGCACTAAATGGAACTTTCTGCCATTCAGGCCAGGTTTAGTAGGTGGCCATTGTATCGGGGTCGACCCGTATTACTTAACCCATAAAGCGCAATCTATAGGCTATCACCCGGAAGTTATTCTGGCTGGTCGGCGGATTAACGACAGCATGGGCCGCTATGTGGTCAGCGAGCTGGTTAAAGCTATGGTGAAAAAACGCATCCATGTTGCCGGCGCCAAAGTGCTGTTAATGGGCTTAACCTTTAAAGAAAACTGCCCTGATATCCGCAATACCAAAGTCATTGATATCGTCAACGAGTTAAAAGAATACGGTGTCACGGCTGATGTCTTCGATCCCTGGGTTGATGCAAAAGAGGCTGAACATGAATACGGTATAACGCCTATTAGCAGCCCGGAAGCTGGCAGTTACGATGCTATTATTCTGGCTGTCGCCCACAAACAGTTTCGCGACATGGGTGCCAAAGGCATCAAAGCCCTGGCTAAACCGGAGCATATCGTTTACGACCTGAAATATCTGCTCAGCGCCGATGAAGCCGATTTAAGGTTGTAACTGCTAAATCCCCAAACCCATAAATCGTAAAAAGGGTCAGAGTGAATAATTTATTCACTCTGACCCTTTTTCAGGCCTGCCTTTGTTTCGCCGACCAAAACTAATGTTGTACTTGTTAGTTATGTGTTGTACAAAACTTTCGTTCGCTAACGGGTAGTTATGCTTAATAGCGTCGCGGATTTGCTTTAACTCATTTTCCGGAAAATTCTGCTCAAATAGTGCCCGGTAGTTTTCTAAACGCTTTGCAGGCGTATCCGCTAAATTCAGATAAACCTGATGTGGAGTAACAATTCCTATTGGTACGCCTCTGGCATTAGTCTGGTAACTGGACCAGTGATATTCTGCTGGGTGGGCTACCAGATTGGCCCGAACCGGATTTAATTCGATATAACGCTGACAAGCCAGAAAGTACTGATCGGTATCGACTAGACTATCTTTAAAGCGTCCGTCCCACAACGTACCAACCCGTTGATAACGTTTATTAAAATAGTGCACATAGTCTCGTCCCAGATTCTGCATGACATTCGAGATCTTTCCATCCTGACCTGCCGTCATTAGCAAATGAACATGATTACTCATCAGTACAAAAGCATGAAGCTGCACCTGATAAACTGACAGGCATCTCTCTAATATTGACAAATAGCACGCCTTGTCAGTTTCATCAAAAAAACAATTGTTTCGGTTGTGGCCCCGTTGCACCACATGATATGGCATGTTAGCTATAAGATATCGTTTTCTGCGAGACATATTGATATTAAGTTAATTTAAGTTTTAAAAAACATAGCAAAAAATACCTATAAAGCAATAAAAAGGGTCAGAGTGATTTTTAAAATCACTCTGACCCTGAGGTATCCCCACAAAATTGTTAGCTAAAACAAAAAGATGAATTCAGAAGGAACATTCATGGCGTTCGGTGATCAGATCTATCGCCAAACAAACCTATCAAGGACACGCCATGAATGTTCTGCAAATGCTAACCCGTTTTGTGAAAGCCGTCACGCCCAATATGCACAGCCAGCGCCGACAGGCGCTTGAAGCCTGTGTGAAAAGTGCAGTGCATCAGAACAAGCTAACCATTACCCAGCTTGGCCGTGGAATTCACGGTAAAGCTTTTGAAAAA
>NZ_KB907715.1 GCF_000382165.1 Arsukibacterium perlucidum DSM 18276
TTATCGATATATTACGGAACAGAGCCATTCCCAATACGGCCCATACCATTTGCTCCATAGGCAGCCGACGGGTCCGGATGGTTGATACGCCTGCAATACCAAGTCCTGTCTCAATAAGTGCAGGGTCTAGAACATCCGACAGACTGTCGAAACTAATGGTATGGCTGTTTACTAAAACGGTCTCAAGAGCTTGGCTAATGTGCATAAAAAAGGCCTACAGGGTTTATTCTGTAAGCCTTTATATACCAGCCCTTGGATCGGTCAACCGATCTGAAAAACTCTTATCTGATCGGCATTAGGCAATTGCGGCCTTTTTGCTATAATGCGCCAAAATTGCTGCAAGAGACTACCGATGCCCTGGATCCAGCTACGTGTTAACACTACCGAAGATAAAGCCGAGCAAGTCAGCGATATGCTGCAAGGCTGGGGCGCGCAGGCAGTAAGCTTTGTCGATGCCCACGACACCCCCATTTACGAGCCAATGCCCGGTGAAGTGATTTACTGGACCAACACTGTAGTGGTGGGCTTGTTTGATGCCGGGCATCCGATGGAGCAAGTGATCAGTAAGCTTAAGCAAGTGGCCTTTTTTAAAGACCACGTTGATTACAAACTGGAACAACTGGAAGACAAAGACTGGGAACGGGAGTGGATGGATAACTTTCACCCGATAAAATTTGGCGAGCGGCTATGGGTATGCCCCAGCTGGCGAGACATTCCTGACCCGGGCGCTGTTAACGTGATGTTAGATCCCGGCCTGGCATTTGGCACCGGTACCCACCCTACTACGGCCCTCTGTATGCAGTGGCTGGATCAGCATATACAACCTGAGCAAACAGTAGTCGATTTTGGCTGTGGCTCAGGCATTTTAGGTATAGCGGCACTAAAACTGGGCGCAAAACGGGTAGTTGGCATCGATATTGACCCGCAAGCAATAGAAGCCAGTACTGCCAATGCCGCGCGCAATAATGTCAGCGGCCAGATAGAGCTGTACCTGCCAAAAGACCAACCACAGTTACAAGCCGACGTGGTGGTTGCTAATATTCTGGCCGGGCCGCTGGCTGAACTTAGCCAGATAATCAGTGGCTATGTCAAACCCGGCGGTTTGCTGGCCTTGTCAGGTATTTTGCAAAGTCAGGCCCAAAGTGTCATGGCCGCTTACCAGCCTGAATTTAGCTTTGAGCCTATAGCAGAACAGGAAGAGTGGGTACGGTTAAGCGCCCGTAAAAATGCCAGTTAAACTGTTAAGCAACTGCTGGCAAAACAAACAGCCTTACAATTATCTTTTTGCTCAGGCCATATTTTACGGGCCGACAGTGGCAGGAAAACACGCCTTTTCAGCCTTTTAGCGAAAGTCAATCCCTGAAAGGCCAAATTAATTGCAGTTTTGTTTAAATAATAACCTTTGCTTTGTTGGCAAAAATCCGTAAACTTAGCGCCCCTTACGGGTAGAGCCTTGGATTACACGGTGCGCATAGGTCCTTATCAGTTAGCGAACAAGGTAATTTGTGCTCCGATGGCCGGAGTGACAGATCACACTTTTCGTGAGCTTTGCCGGCGGTTTGGCGCTGCCTTAGCTGTATCTGAAATGCTGTCGAGCAATCCATTGGTCTGGCAAAGCGAAAAGTCGCAAAACCGGATGGGCCATCGTCAGGAATCCGGTATCCGCTCGGTGCAAATTGCCGGCAGCGATCCGGCTCAAATGGCCGCAGCAGCGCAATACAATGTTGAGATCGGTGCCGATATTATTGATATCAACATGGGTTGCCCGGCAAAGAAAGTAAACAAAAAACTGGCAGGTTCGGCTTTATTACAATACCCGGAGCTGGTTGAACAAATTATTCAGGCCGTGGTAAAGGCGGTAACAGTACCGGTAACGCTGAAAATTCGTACCGGCTGGGACCCCGATAATCGTAACGGTGTGCAAATTGCCCGGATTGCTGAGGACAATGGCATTCAGGCCCTGGCTGTACATGGCAGAACAAAAGCCTGCATGTACAAAGGTGAAGCCGAGTACGACACTATTAAAGCAATAAAGCAGGCAGTAACCCTGCCGGTTATTGCCAATGGTGATATTACCACGCCGGAAAAAGCGCAGTATGTGCTGGATTATACCGGTGCCGACGCCATTATGATTGGCCGCGCGGCACAGGGTCGCCCCTGGATATTCCGGGAAGTGGCCCATTACCTGGCAACAGGTGAAAAACTGGCTGCACCAGCTATTGCTGAAGTGCAGCAAATCATGCTGGAGCATGTGCAGGGCTTACACCAGCTGTACGGTGTGCATTTGGGGCCTCGAATCGCCCGTAAGCACGTTGGCTGGTACTTAGCTGAGCATGATGCCCAGGGTGTGTTTCGCAGCGAATTCAATGCTATTGAACAGGCCGAGCGCCAGTTCGAGGCATTAAATGACTATTTTCATAAACTAGCAGCAACCTAACGCAAAAGAGATAAGCAATGTTTAATTCGAACGTTACTTCGCCATTTATTACTAATGCCCATGTACAAACCCAGGAAAAGCCACAAGCGTTAAGCAACGCAGTGCAAAAAGCCGTTGCAAACTACCTGCAGCAGTTAAACGGCCAGGACGTTAACGACCTGTACGAACTGGTACTGTCAGAATTAGAGCGGCCATTACTGGAAGAGGTGATGAAATACACCCGCGGTAACCAGACCCGTGCAGCCAACCTGATGGGCATCAACCGCGGTACGCTGCGTAAGAAGCTGAAACAATACGGCATGAGTTAATGCCACCGCGAGGCACCCGCCTCGCCACTAAGCACCTTCGGGTGCTTTTTTATTGGATAGGTTAAAATCTGATTTTTGCAAGCGACAAGAGAATTTAAGCATGACAACACTACGCCCTATTCGCCGCGCACTGTTAAGTGTGTCTGACAAAACCGGTATCGTCGAGTTTGCCCGCGCCCTGGCTGCCCTGCAAGTAGATATTTTGTCTACCGGCGGCACCGCCAAGCTGTTAGCGGAGCAAGGTATTAAGGTTACTGAAGTGTCTGACTATACCGGCCACCCGGAAATAATGGACGGCCGGGTAAAAACCCTGCATCCGAAAATTCATGGCGGTATTCTGGCCCGGCGCGGTGTTGATGAAAACGTTATGGCTGACAATAGCATTGGTCCCATTGATCTGGTAGTGGTGAACCTGTATCCGTTTGCCAGCACAGTCGCCAAACCTGGCTGCACCCTGGAAGATGCGGTTGAAAACATCGATATCGGCGGCCCGACCATGGTACGTGCCGCGGCCAAGAACCATAAAGATGTCACCATAGTGGTAAATGCCAAAGATTACAGCACTGTGCTGGCAGAAATGGCCGCTAATAATGGCGCCACGACCCACGCCACCCGTTTCAGCCTGGCCATCAGTGCTTTTGAGCACACCGCGCAGTACGATGGTATGATAGCCAACTACTTTGGCGCCATGTTGCCCGCCTACGACAACCCTGCCGAGCCGGTTAGCAAGTTCCCACGCACTTTTAACAGCCAGTTTGTTAAAAAACAAGATTTACGCTATGGCGAAAACAGCCACCAGAGCGCAGCATTTTATGTGCAGGATGGCGCTACGGAAGCGTCAGTGTCTACCGCTAAGCAGCTGCAAGGCAAGGCATTGTCGTACAACAATATCGCCGATACCGATGCCGCCCTGGAATGCGTAAAAGAATTTGCCGAGCCAGCCTGCGTTATCGTTAAGCACGCAAATCCGTGCGGAGTAGCAATTGGTGAGTCTATTCTGGCTGCCTATAACCGCGCTTATCAGACCGACCCTACCTCAGCCTTTGGCGGTATTATTGCTTTTAACCGCGAACTGGATGAAACCACGGCCCAGGAAATTGTCAGCCGCCAGTTTGTCGAAGTAATTATTGCCCCGTCAGCATCTGATGCGGCTGTAGCGGTAGTGGGCACTAAGCCCAATGTGCGGTTACTGGTGTGTGGTGAGTTCAGCGAGGCCGCTAACGCGCTCGATATGAAGCAAGTTAACGGCGGTATGCTGCTGCAAGACCGCGATCAGGCTAAAGTCACCGCTGCCGATTTAAAAGTCGTGAGCAAGCGCCAGCCGACCGGGCAGGAATTAAAAGACTTACTGTTCTGCTGGAAAGTGGCCAAGTTTGTGAAGTCGAACGCCATTGTTTATGTCAAAGACAGCATGACTATTGGCGTTGGCGCCGGCCAGATGAGCCGGGTGTACAGCGCGAAAATCGCCGGCATTAAGGCCGCTGATGAAAAGCTGGAAGTGAAAGGCTCGGTAATGGCCTCAGATGCGTTCTTCCCATTCCGGGACGGTATCGACGCTGCTGCCGCCGCTGGTATTACTGCGGTAATCCAGCCGGGTGGTTCAATGCGCGACGCTGAAGTTATCGCCGCAGCAGACGAGCACGGTATGGCCATGGTATTTACCGGTGTAAGACATTTCCGTCACTAACTACCTGCTTTACATGTGAAAAGTTAAAACCCGGTTCATGTTAAATCATGAACCGGCAAGTAATGAGAAAGACTCAACTCACGGAATTATACCAGTTGGACAAGTAAATGAGCTTTGCTGGGACGATGAACCAAAAGCATTCGACACTGTAACTGATACGGTTACCCATTGATGTTGTAAACAAGAGCCGAAAAAGCCGTCACCAGCACCGGTACCGCTAAGACTGCTCCAGGCCACTTGTGTCGGGCCTTGGGTTGCGTAACTGACACTACAAAAATACGTGTAATTGCCGCTGCTATCATAGTCCGGGCAGGTGAAGCCAGTGATATTGGGCGGATTATTGCCTGTTGTAGTGAGTAGCGTAAGTCCCATTGCGGTCAGTGAGTGTGACAATGGCTCGAAGTATGACTCTGGATAATCAGTGGGGCCGTATAGTGATGCAGAATGTGTGCCCAGGCCATCACCTGCTGCTGTCAGGTAAGGGCCACCAGAGTCTCCAGGAAAAGAAAAAATATTAACCCGGCTTAAACCTTCTATCGACGCAGTAGCCGTTATGGGGATTGTATTTGCAGTTGAGTGGATCGAGCCACAAAAAGGCGCCTGGCTGGATGCACCATAACGACAAACGGACATACCCTGAATGGGAGTTTTCTGGCCCTTTACCGGCAACAGGCCATCGCTATATCCTTGAACCACCGGTTGTGGTGTCCAGCCTGATGTAGTTTGAACCCAGCCGTGGTCACGATAGGTGCCAGCTCCCCACGGCGCCGTGGTGTATGCGATACTACCAATCACCTGGCCGCTTGCATTCTCAACTGTGTCGTTGGTTAATCCACAGTGGCCAGCCCATACAAAACCACCAACTACAGAAAAACCGACGCTGCAGCCATTAGCCGATTCTCCACCACGAATATCGCTATTTAACTGAGGCTTTTTATGTGAACGCTTCAAACGCAGCACATCGTTCGCCCGGCCAATATTCGGCAAACGCCCGGCAATATAATCCCAGTCTTCGGGCAGTGCTTCCAACACCACACTGTTGGTTTTATCATCAATGTACCAGCTACTTACTCCAGCGAGCCACCGCGGGTCTGCTTGAGCTTCGAGAAGCAATTGCTGTTGAATGTTAAGCAGTTGGCTGCGATTGTGTTTAACCAGCACGGGGTATGCGCCGGCAACTTTGATCCAATTGCGCAAGCGTGGTTCAGTATACGCGACAGCCAACTTCATACGATCAACATCAAACCAGGCTCCGGCATAAGCGTCACCGAGAAATTCCTGTAGCGGTTGGTGAATATTATTTGCATGGGCTTCGGCATGCAGGCGAGCGCGTGTTTCGGCTTCACTTAGTCCCAGTTGTTTTTGGATCTCGGTGACGGCCTTTGGGTCTAAGGCTGGCATTGAGTCCAGTGCGGCTGCGCGGCTAAAGCTCAGGGCGAGCCCGGTGGCTACGGCCAGATAAGTAAACGCTTTGTAGCAAGAGAAGTGTTTCCTGTTGATCACTTTTTTCATTATTATTTTTAGCAAAAGGCGAGATATTTGAAATGTTTTCATAGCATTGAAAAGCACTACCACATGAATCAGTTTCATTTATCTCGACAATCATGGTAGCCTTACAAAAAAAAAATGTCAATATACTTTTAATTGTTTGTATGTCACCCACGACTAGTCTTGGCACAGTATGAAACCTTCTGCCGAAGGATGGTCTGGTGACAACTAAAAGCCGCAGGTAGTAAAGGGGATGGCTGATGATTGAAAAATGGCTCATAGATAGGGAGCAACTCATGTTTCAGTGCCTGAAACGATTACTGTGTGTTGTATTAATCGCAGGGCTTGCCGCTTGCGGTGGTGGAGGTGGCAGTGATGAAACGCAAAGCTTTACTGTTAGCATTTTTGCATACAACGGAGGCGCTGTAACCCCCACACAGGTACAGGTAACACGCGGCCAAAGCGCTGAATTTCAGGTAACACCTGATAAGGGATTCCGCATTCAGTCTGTCAGCGGCTGCAATGCCGTGCTCAGCGGCCAGAATTACCGGACCGGACCCATTACAGCAAACTGCACGGTTAACGTTGGGTTTGAACCTTATATTGCCGCGCCCGGAAACATTCAGGCAGAAGCAGGCGATGGCCAAGTCACTTTTTCCTGGGACAGCGTAAATGGTGCCGAAGCCTACCATTTATATTATGCCACCGAGGCTGGCATTACCCCGGACAATTTCACAATGTTGGAGAACGGTACCTGGGTGGCGCAGGTCAGCTCGCCCTATGTGCTGACCGGGTTAGAGAACTACACCAGCTATTACGCTACCATTAGTGCCACACTAGGCGAGCATGAAAGCCCTTGGACCCAACAGGTAGTGGCACGCCCACAGGCCCCCTTTTCGTCGGTTGGCGGTTTAAATGACACCGGCCTGAACTCGTGCCTGGCGGATAATGAGCTGGTAAACGAATGTCCGGCTGTAGGCTTTCCCGGCCAGGATGGCGAACATGGCCGCGATGCACTGGCTCGCGCCGGGCAGCTGCAGAAGATAGGCGGCGGCCGGGCCGGATTCGATTTTACTAAGCTAGGAGCCAATGGCGAAGTATTGCCTATTCAACACCAGAGCTGGAACGAACAGGGCAATGAAGCCGACGGTACCCGTTGGAGCTGTGTGCGCGACAATGTTACCGGGCTGATTTGGGAAGTTAAAGTTAACAACCCTAACCACCTGCAACACTGGGAGCATAGCTACAGCTGGTACAACCCGGACAGCACAACCAACGGTGGCGATGCTGGGGTGCAGAACGACGGCGTTTGTCTCTGGTCGCAAATAGAGTGCGATACGCAGGCCTATGTGCAGGCCATCAATGAAAACGGTTTGTGCGGTGCCCAGAATTGGCGCCTGCCGAACCGGCAAGAGTTGTTATCAATCATAGATCATAACGTTATCTTGGCTGACCAAACTAATCCAGGCTCCATATTGCCAGAAGCAGCAGTGGATACGGACTACTTCCCAAATATGGTGTTTGATTGGAGCCGCACCCAATATTGGTCGTCTTCATCAAGCGCAAACTGGTTGTATGGTCGACATCAAAGCGAACAAGCCTGGTTCGTGGATTTCGCCTTTGCAACACCAGTAACATCAAACAAGGGTTGGGACTATCAACTTATTTTGGTGCGCAGCGGTTCTGAAATAAGGTGAAAGCATTTTTTGCTTAACTAAGAATAGGACGAATGTTAATGAAGATACTTTTGCGAATGAGCATGCTGGCTGGCCTGTTTATATCAAATGTTGGGATCTGCCAGGAGTGGCCATACCCAGACCAGTTATGCCGTAGTGATATCCCGACAACTACACCGGATAGTGATTTTGTTTTGCATGAAAACGGTACGACAACGCATCTGCCAACCGGTTTGATATGGATGCGCTGCGCTGTGGGACAAGATTGGAACGGCGAAACCTGCATTGGCGATGCGATGGATATGGATTGGCCGCAGGCGTTACAAACCGCTAAAGATCATGATTTTGCAGGATACTCTGACTGGCGAGTTCCTGACTTTAAGGAATTGAATTCCATTCTGGAATTGGCTTGTTTTAGTCCTGCAATTAACCTTACGGTGTTTCCAAACACACCGGCCAGTAATCTCACTATTGTGCCAAATAACCCTCCAAGTTGGTTTTGGTCGTCATCTGTTTCGCTTAATGCGATGTACGCTCCAAAGCCACGCTTTGTCGGCTTTAGTAACGGAACTGACGGCGTCAGCCAAATGGGGGAGGATAACCGAGTGCGCTTGGTGCGTGGTGGTGTACAGCCATGAAAAAGATGGGACGTTGCAAGCTCGCACTGTTCTGGCCGAAAAAATTTAATGCGGGAATTCTGATAAATTGGTGTAGCGCAAAAAAAGTCGCCGCCCTTCGTAGCTTATTTTAATACGATATCCCGCAGGTAATCCCGGCTGCTGCTTACAGTATCTTCATGCAGCGCTGTTTAATACTAACTTCTCAACTACCGGCTGTTCGCCATGTTCGGCCTGCCATGCATCATAATTTGCCTGCAGGTTTATCCATAGAGCCACATTGCTGTCGGTTGCCAGGGCAATTCGCTGCGCCAAATCTGCGGAACATGGTATATGACCATGACAAAAATTACTCATAGTAGTACGGGATATACCTAACGCTTTGGCAGCTTTAGTCACCGAGATGCCATGTTCTTCCAGGATCTGGCTACGAAAAACCAGCCCCGGATGATTGGGACAACGTGTCATTTTTTCCAATACTTTATCCTGATTACCTTCCAGAAATGATAAAAAGTGTAAAGCATTGCTTTACACTTATCAAATGTTGCAAGGTAAATATGACAGTTTTAAAGACAATGCAGAAAATCACCCGACATTATCTGCTTTAAGACATCAATTGGGTGGTTATAGATATACAGCCAGGCGCTAATCATTTCACCATTTTCAAGGATGATCTGTTGTTGCAGCCGCAGGTATTCGGTGGGGCTGGCGAAGCCGGGGCCGCATTGCTCGTATTGGTCCAACTCTGCTAACACTGACTCTGGCTGCTGCAGCTGATACACCTCGCCCGTTACCTGCCAGGCAGGGTCCTCACTGGCGACTACTCCGGGGTAATAATCCACCAGGTACAACTTAGCCTGAAAGCGTCCTTCCCCAACCAGGCTGGCGTTTTGCTGAAGTAACTGATAACAGCGGTTGCCGGCAGCGCGGCGTAGAGCATTTTTGCGAAGTGTGCCATAAACAAATAAGTATTCTGACATTAGCAGTGCTCAGTTGAGTGCATGCCGGTAATTCTACATAAACTTAGCCGGAACTGACCATTCCAGCTGAAAACTATTGCTGGTTTCGCAATACATAATACAAGTTAGCGACGCCTTTTTAATTATTAATGCCTGCTGATTGCTGCCCAGTAACATACTAAGCAAGGTTGAAAAATCAGGTTCGTGCCCTACCAGCAAAGTGTGCTGCGGTAATGTTGGCAGCTGTTTTTGCAGTTGGCTCAGTGCGCTTTGGCTATCAGTGGCCAGAGCCAACCATTCGAGCTCTTTAGCCCGCACAAGATCGGCCTCTTTACATACTATCGCCGCAGTCTGGATAGCCCGCGGATAAGGGCTGCTTAACACGGCTGCAGGCAAAATATTATGCCTCTGCATAAACAACGCAACCCGCCTGGCTTGCAAGCGGCCTTTTTCAATCAGGCAGCGGTCAATATCCAGCTGATTAGGCCGGATAACTTCTGCGGTAGCATGGCGAAGAAAATATAAGTATTTATTCATAGCGGCCGCAGTTATAGCATGAGGTTAAGGCAAATTTATGACAGCAAGTTGCTGTGAAATCCACTAACAGCCTGGCATATAAACGCATCATTTGGCGTAATGGTTATTAAAATAGTCAGCAAAAAAATATAACATATTGATTTATAGAGCTTTGCATAATGGCCTTATTTTTGCTTTGTCATCACTGCATGCGGCCAGGCCGCAATTGCGTAATACTTGATAAAAAACAAGGAACAATTATGTTAAGACAACTATGGCTGGCCACAGCCTTATGCTGCGCAAGCGGCGTGGTTATCGCAGCTGCCCCATTACCAGACGCCCAGGCGGTAAACCGCTATGCCGGTCAGCTATTACAGCAACAACCTATAAATAACCAAAGCCCCGGAGTTGCCGTATTGGTTGCGCGCGGTGACGAATTGCTGTTTAAAAAGGCTTATGGTCAGGCTAATATTGAGCTTGGCGTGCCATTGAGCCCGGAGCATAAATTCCGGATAGGCTCTGTTACCAAGCAATTTGCTGCAGCAGCGTTGTTAAAACTGATTGATGAGGGCAAAGCGTCACTGACAGATCCACTGAATAAATACCTGCCAGACTACCCGAATGCCGAAGCAATAACCCTATTGCAACTGCTGAACCATACTTCAGGTGTAATAAGTTATACCGGCATACCGGGTTATATGCATAATAAAATCCGTCGTGAGCTAAGCACAGCTGAGCTGATTGACGAGTTTAAGGATTTGCCAGTCGACTTTGCACCCGGCACAGACTTTAAATACAACAACTCTGGCTATGTATTGCTTGGGGCGGTAATTGAAGCAATCAGTGGCAAAAGCTGGCACCAGTATATTAATGATGCACTGCTCCAACCCAATAAACTGAATACTGTTGTTTACCCTGGCGAGCAAACCATTATTCCGGGCATGGCCAGCGGTTACAGCCTGCGCCCCGGACAGGAGGTAAAACAATCCGCGTTACTAAGTATGACCCAACCACATGCTGCAGGCGCACTGGTAGCCGATGTTGACGCCTTATGGCAGTGGAACCGGCTGTTACATGGCGGTAAGTTGCTAAAGGCTGAGACTTATCAGCAGATGATTACCCCAACCGCCGCTGCGGCTGAAGCTGACGCTAAATATGGCTTTGGTATTAGCCTCGGCAGGCTGCGCGGTATGCAGGAGCTGCAACATGGCGGTGGTATTAATGGCTTTGTATCATTGTTGGTGTATTTGCCACAGCAGGAAGTAACCGTGGCCATGCTGCGGAACAGCGATGGACCCGGGCCTGATTTAAATTATTTAAGCCGCAAAATTGCTGCCTTTGCCAGCGGTAATCCTTATCCGGAGTTTAAACCGGTATCGCTAACTGAAGCCCAGTTACATACTGTCAGCGGTGTTTACAGTAAAGGAGCCGACACTCGCAAGCTTGAAGTACGGGATGGTAAACTGGTTTCTACCCGTGCCGGCAGTCAGCCCTTTGAGTTGATACCACAAGGTAACGACGGTTTTGGTTTTGCGGATAACGTTACCAGGTTGGTCGTTCAGCGCGACACTGCAGGCAACGCAACCGGCCTTACCATGTTTTATGATGGTGACGGCGAAGGCGAAATTTGGCTACGAACAGGCGATGTATCTTTAAAAGCCGATATTACCTTAACCCAACAACAGCGGCAGGCTCTGATTGGTGACTATGCTTCAGATCAGTTACAAATGAAAATCTTTCAGAGTGACGCTGGTGATAGTTTACTGGTTCAGGTAGCAGGCCAACCTGCTCTTGAGTTAAAAGCGGCCAGCGAGCGCAGCCTGTATCTTACCGTGGTTGATGCCAGCCTGGAATTTGAACCTGCCACCGGTCTGGCCACTCAGGTTACCCTGTTACAAGGGCCAGGTCGTTTTGTACTGACTCGTCAGTAAGCGAATTAAAATTTATGGCTGCGCCAGATTTAAGATCTGGCGCAAGCCCTGTTACCCACTGCTGACTTTAGCCCAGTTTTGCACCATTAGGCACCGGGCTGTCGACTCCCACCAACACAATGGCGCCGTCTTCGCGGGCAAAGCCGGTTACCAGACACTCTGACTGTATAGGTCCGATTTGCTTGGGCGGGAAATTCACCACTGCCAGCACCTGGCGGCCCAGCAACTGCTCTTTAGTATATAAAGTCGTTATCTGGGCACTGGACTTTTTAATACCCAGTTCACTGCCGAAATCAAGTTGCAGCTTATAGGCAGGTTTACGGGCCTGCGGAAAATCTTCCACGGCAATAATGGTGCCTACCCGAAGTTCTACTTTGGCAAAATCCTGCCAGCCGATCGTTTCCATGACGCCCTCTGCGCTAAACTGCTATGATGATTGACATAACTTAATCCGGAGAACCCTATGGCGCAATGGTTAAATGCTACGGTATCTGAAACAATTCACTGGACTGGCAACTTATTCAGCATAAAAGCTAAAACAGGCCCGCTGCCGTTTATTGCCGGTCAATTTGTCAGATTAGCTTTGGACGGCCCTGAAGGTAGGATCCAGCGCGCTTACTCGCTGGTTAACCCACCGGATAGTGAGCATCAGGAATTTCTGGTAAGTAACGTGGCTGATGGCTTGCTATCACCGTTACTGCAGCAGCTAACACCAGGCGACACCCTGGGAATAAGCCAGCCGGCCACTGGTTTTTTCATTCTGGATGAAGTACCCGATGGTGACAATTTATGGCTGATTGCAACCGGAACCGGCATTGGTCCTTACTTGTCGATGCTGGCCACAGCCGAACCCTACCGGCGTTTTGCCCAGATCATTCTGGTTCACAGTGTTAGCAAAGCTGCCGATTTAGTTTATAAAGAATTAATTGAGGGCTTTGCAGCACAGCATCCCGGCCAGTTGCACTACCAGCCTATTGTAACCCGTGAGCCGAATCCCGGTGCATTACAAGACCGTATTCCGAATTTAATTGCATCGCATCAGTTGCAACAACAATGTGGCCAGCTGATGAACCCTAAATCGCAGGTGATGCTGTGCGGCAATCCACAAATGATTACCGACACTAAAACCTTGCTGGAAAGTATGGGGTTAAAAAAGAATCTGCGCCGTACCCCCGGTAATATCACGGTCGAACAGTACTGGAAGTAAAGGCATACTCTAACTGCAGCGGGTTAGCTGTTGCATAATTGGTTTGATAAAAGCGTCTTTGACGGCGTTGTAGGCCTTTCGGTCATTGGCAAATTCGCTGGCTGCCCTGCGTTTCAGCTTAGCGTAAGCCTCTGCCACCGCCGGATTCGCTCGCAGGTAATCGCGAAACTGCAGTTTTTGCCAGTCGGTTGCATCAGGCAATAACATATGCAGATGATGAGTGCGCCGGCCATTGCTGTCTCGTTTAATAAACCAGGCATAACTCACGTCAGTATCGCCGGGCGTGGCCGGCCGCCAGAACAACTGATACCCTAACGGCTCCATTTCAGGAGCTAATGTATCGCGCACCCAGCTTAAGTTGGGCACCTCTACTAACATATCAATAATGGGTTTGGCGGGCATCCCGGTAATAGCGGTACTACCGAAGTGTTCAATCCGGCCTGCAGCTGGCCCCAGCAAATGTTGTAATCGCCTTTTTTCCTGCAGAAACTGCTGTGCCCAGTCTGCAGACCACTCTGCCAGTGCTATCGGTTCAAGCACCGCTTGCTGCAACTTATCCCGGGTATTCTGGCTTTTGTCAGCTGTCATATAAGGCAATACTTCTGTCAAAGTGCTATGGCTAAACGCACCACTGAGTTAGTACAATCTGCGCACTGCTCAGCCGTTAAAAAATCCCGGCTAACGAGCGCAATAAACCCTGATGCAGTGGCTGCTCGGCATCACGCCAGCTCAGGTTCGCCTTATTGGCAAAACTAACCACCTTTACCTGATACTTACGCCGGTCAGTTGCCAGCTCCCACAATAATTCATTGTTGCCACTGTCGCCCTGCTGCAGTTGGTGCATGCTAGTCTCCTGCACCATACCAATGCTGTCAGGCGCAATCCGCTCCGCCAGCTGAATATCCGTTAGCATAGTATAGTATTTATCCTGTACCAACTGGTTACCAACATACTCAGCCCCCGCCCAGGCCGCAAGCACCACCAGTGCTTTGGCAATATCTTTACCGTCGATATCCGTGCCATAGCTGGCATCAGCGTAGACTGCGACATTGCTGACCCGCCTTTGCATCACTGTCTCTTCAGGCTCGGGCAAGGCCATGCCCGGGTATAACAACTGATGAATTTGCTCCGGGCTCATATTGTACTCGCCACTGGCCAGCACCACTTCCGGCCGCTCTTTTAATACTGTCCGCACATTTACCTGTAACCAGTACTGCGCCTGCTGCGGTGAGTCAACCAGCTGATAGCCCCTGCTAAGCAGCATGTCCCGTACATCGTCAGCCAACGGTAATTGGTATTCAGCCGCAGTCTGGCGAATATCCAGAAAAATAGTTCGAAACTCAGGCTCTACCGGATCAAGATAAATGGTTTCGCTCATCCGGGTTTGTACGTCCAGCTTGCCCTTTGCCACAGAGGTATGCAGCGCCATACAACCGGTTAACGGCAACAACACCAGTAAGCACAGCCAGATGCGCATTTAAAACAATCCTGCCAGCGAGCGTGCCACGCCGTCGGTAAGCTGCGGCGCTGCCTCCGGCCACTTCAAATTAGCCTGATTGGCATAGCTAAGTACCCGGCTCTGATATTTACGCATGTCTGTCTGGCGCTGATAGCTTGAACTGGTGCTGCCACTATCACCTTGCAACAACTGATGCTCTGAGCGCTCACTAACAGTGCCGCTAAAGCGTTCCATAATCTGAATATCGGTGATAGCGGTGTAATACACATCTTCTACCAGAGCATCCACGATAGTACCAGCGGCAGCACCTGCGACTGCAGCACCTAAACCTGCAGCACCTGAACCACCGGTAGCCCGGTGAATGGCATAACCGGTAACTGCGCCACCTGCCATCCCGGGGCCGGCCGCAAAGGCCCGGTTAGCATCGCGGCCATTAGTCCGCCCTACCTGCAGCACATTCGCCTGCAACCAGTAGTGTGCCTGAGCCGGGCTGTCTATTACCTGATAGCCCTTAGCCCGCAGGTTAGCAACCACCTGGGGTTTTATATCAAATTCGGGCTTGTCAGAGGTGTTACGCACATCAACAAAAATAGTGCGTTGTGCCGGTTCAACCGGATCAAGAAAGATGCTGGACGACATTTTAGTTTGCACATCGAGGTTACGTTTGGCAACCGAGGTGTGCAAGGCGCCACAGCCTGCCAGACTTATTATCACTGCGCCGGCCAGCGCCACTTTTAAAATATTCATGCTTGCCTCACTAAATTAGTACTTGTTGGTTTTGGCTATTGTGCCCAAATAAGCTTAATATTATCTGAATAGTTAGCGCAGCGTTAACATAAGTCGGTTAAACAATGTAACGGAATATGTAAAGCAAAAGCGCGGGTATTTTAAGGCCAATTATCTTTACTTTTTAACTGGAGCGGCTACAATACGCGCCGCTCTTTTGTTTGTTCTTTATACAGTTGTTTTCAGCTGTCTTTAAACGCTCTTTATAAAAAAGGTAATCGCTATGCATCCGATGTTAAACATCGCCATTCGTGCTGCCCGAAGTGCAGGTAATATTATCGCTCGTGCTTGTGGCCAGTTAGATATGGTGCAAAAGCTGCAAAAAGGCAGCAACGACTTTGTCACTAATGTCGATAAAGAAGCTGAACAGGCTATAGTGGCAATTTTGAAGAAATCTTTTCCAACTCATGGCATTGTTGGCGAGGAACATGGCGATTACGGTAACAGCGACAGCGAATTCCAGTGGATTATTGACCCACTGGACGGTACCAGCAACTTCATTAAAGGCATTCCGCACTTCGCGGTATCCATAGCCCTAAAACACCAGGGCAAATTAGACCAGGCCGTGATCTTTGACCCTCTGCGCGGCGAGTTATTCACCGCCTCTCGTGGCCGCGGTGCTCAGCTGAATGGCACCCGGATCCGGGTAACAGCTTTACCAGATATGACAGGCGCCATTCTGGCAACCGGTTTTCCGTTTAAAGCAAAACACCATTTAGACTGCTACAGTAAAATCTTTAACAGCTTTTTTGCTGACTGCGCCGATATGCGCCGTACCGGCTCAGCTGCGCTGGATTTAGCCTATGTAGCTGCCGGTCGTTTTGATGGTTTCTTTGAAATCGGTTTAAAACCATGGGATATCGCTGCAGGTGAGCTGATTGTGCGGGAAGCCGGTGGTATGGTTTGCGATTTTACCGGCGGTTCTAACCAGATGAAAAGCGGTAATATCGTGGCAGCCAGCCCTAAAGTGCTGCAAGCCATGGTAAAAGGTATGCGCCCGCACCTGTCAGAAACCCTGGCTAAATAATACCGTCAGCCGCCTGGCGCCTTGGTTTAACCACTAAGCGTCAGGCTGGTACGTCAATTGTCAGGCCCTGCTCTGTCCACTCACGGTAGCCCCCTGCCAGGCTAAGCACCAGCTGGTACCCCATTCGCTGCAATGTTTGCGCTGCCAGTGCAGAGCGATAACCGCCACCACAGTACAACACAATTTTCTGTTTTTTATCCGGCACGGTTTGCTCAATATCACGTTCAATTATGCCTTTACCCAGATGCATCGCTTCTGGCAAATGGCCTTTGGCCCACTCGTGATCCTCCCGGATATCCAGCAACACATAAGGCTGATTATGTTGCAGCAACTCGCTAATTGTTATTTCGTTGATTTCAGCCTTTGCCTGGTTTACCAGAGCAATAAAGCCCGGCGCATGTTGGTTAGCCATAGTGATGCCTCTGTTAAAAAAAATGCCAGTCTCAGACTGGCATTTGTAGCATATAACTATAGTTTTTACAGCAAGGGCTCGGTGCCTTCGCCTTCTTTTTCCGGCGGTGGCGGTGGTAACATATCTTCGCGGCTGATACCCAGTTGCACAGCAAGCGAGCTGGCGACAAACACCGAAGAGTAAGTACCAATAGCGATACCAAACAGCAAGGCAGTCGCAAAGTTATGAATAAGCGCACCGCCCATGGTAAACAGGACAATTAACACGATAATGGTAGTTAATGACGTCACTACCGTCCGGTTTAAGGTAGAGGTTACTGCATGATTTATAGTTTCATGTACGGTTGCGTCACGTAACTTGCGAAAACTCTCCCGAATACGGTCAAACACCACTATGGTATCGTTAATCGAATAACCAATCAGTGCCAGAATTGCCGCCAGTACCGTTAAATCAAACTCCAGTTGCAGCAATGAAAATAAACCCAGGGTAATAATGACGTCGTGCCCAAGTGCCATTACCGCCCCCACTGATAAGCGCCATTCAAACCGCATGGTGACATACAGCAGAATACCGATCAGTGCCGCTAACATGGCTAAACCGCCCTGCTCTTTCAGTTCATCACCAACACTTGGTCCGACAAACTCAACCCGGCGCATTTCAATAGGCTCGCTGGAGGTTACTGCCAACGCACTGAGCACCTGATTCGAGATGGCAGACTGTTCTACTCCTTCCCGCGGCGATATTCTGATTGCGACATCTTCACTGGAACCAAAATACTGCACAACTGCATCGGGATAGCCGCTATCTGCCAGCACCTGACGCACTTGCGACAAGTCAGCACCACCACTATAGCCCACTTCAATAACAGTACCACCGGTAAAATCCAGGCCCCAGTTCATACCCTTAACGGTAATAGTGGTCAGTGAGGCAATCACCAGTAATGTTGACAGGATCAGCGCCGGCGTTTTAAACCGCATAAAGTTAAGCGGCTCAGTAAAGCTAAATATTCTCACACCGCCTCCTTACATTGGCAGTGACTGCACGCGGCGGCCACCCCAGATTAAATTAACCAGCAAGCGGGTTCCGACCACTGATGTGAAAATCGACGTCAGAATACCGATAGCCAGGGTAATGGCAAAACCTTTCACCGGGCCGGTTCCTATCCCAAACAGGATTAGCGCCACCAGTAAAGTGGTAATGTTGGAGTCGGCAATGGTAGCAAAAGCACGGTCGTAGCCATGATGTATCGCCTGTTGCACGCTGCGCCCCTCTGCCAGTTCCTCACGGATCCGCTCGAATATCAGCACGTTAGCATCGACCGCCATACCTACTGTCAAGACAATACCTGCCATACCGGGCAAGGTTAATGTCGCCCCCGGGATCATCGACATAAAGCCGGTAATCAGGATTAGGTTTGCGATCAGCGCGACGTTGGCAATTAAACCAAAGGCTTTGTAATACAGCACCATAAAGATTAGTACTACCACCATGCCCCACATAATGGCAGTCATACCTAAATCAATGTTTTCCTTACCCAGGCTCGGGCCTATAGTGCGTTCTTCAATGATCTGAGTTGGCGCAATCAGGGCGCCGGCACGTAACAACAGCGCCAGATTTTGCGCTTCAGCGGGGTTATCAATGCCGGTAATCCGGAAGCTACGACCGAGGCGCGCCTGAATAGTGGCGGCATTAATCACTTCTTCATACTTCACCAGCACCGGCGTGCCATCTTCATTGCGCTCTTCACCTGGCTTATATTCAATAAATACGGTAGCCATCTGCCGGCCAATGGTACTGCGGGTGGCGTTTGACAGTAAATTACCGCCCTGCGCATCCAGTGAAATACTAACCTGAGGCCGCGAGTATTCGTCATAACCTGAAGTAGCACCGGTAATATGATCGCCGGTCAGCATGGTGCGGTTTTCCAGCAAATATGGCATACCATTACGGTCACGATATATGCTGGCGCCCGCAGGTAAGCGGCCATCTAAGGCTGCGCCTAAATCAGAATCGTTATCTACCAGCCTGAATTCAAGCGTGGCAGTCGCGCCAAGTATTTCTTTAGCCTGTGCAGGGTCCTGCACGCCAGGTAATTGCACAATAATCCGATCGGCGCCCTGGCGCTGTACCAGCGGCTCAGCAACACCAATTTCATTTACCCGGTTACGGATAATAGTAATGTTCTGCTCCAGGGCATATTCGCGAATTTCCCGTACCCGGTTTTCACTTAAGCTCACCAGCAAGCTATGCTCGGTATCACCGTCGCTGAACATCAGTTCCTGATCGCCTTTACCCAGTACCGCGCGGGCGGCAGCTACATCTTCAGCACTACGCAGCAGAATTTGCACCTGGCTGCGGTCTAAATCAGCTTGCACTGCCCGGTAACGTACCCGCTCTTCCCGTAAATCAGCACGAAATGCCTGCACTAAATCGTTGATGTTTTTGTCGATAGCAGCCTTCATATCCACTGCCATCAAAAAGTGCACACCACCACGTAAGTCCAGGCCCAGCTTCATCGGACTGGCACCAATTGCACGCAGCCAGCCCGGGGTAGTTGGTACCATATTAAGAGCGGTAATATAGCTGCCGCCTAACTGACGCTCGGCCACTTCCCGTGCTCGTAGCTGATCTTCAGCACTGCTAAAGCGGGCCAGAATCTGACCCTCTGTCAGCGTCACTGCTTTAGCCGTAATATTGGCTGCAACAAATGCCTGCTCAAGTTCTGCGCGGGTGGTTTCACTAACCACACCGCCACGACTGGCATTAATATTTAATGCCGGATCTTCCGGGTACACATTTGGTAATGCGTACAGGAATGCTGCCAGCAGCACTCCCACCACTACCAAATACCGCCAGAGAGGATTTTTGTTTAACACAAGTATATCCTTTTAATAAACTCAGTCACTTACAGCGACTTTAACGTGCCTTTCGGTAACACGGCACTAATTGCTGATTTCTGCACTGTCACTTCAGTGCTATCGTTTAGCGCAACAGTCACAAAGTCTTTATCGTCAGCAATTTTGCTGATCCGGCCAACAATGCCACCCTGGGTAAGCACTTCATCACCTTTACCCAAAGCCGACATCAGATTACGATGCTCTTTCACCCGTTTGGCTTGTGGCCGGTAAATTAAGAAGTAGAAAATTAAGCCAAAGGCCAGCAACATTATTATTAAATCCCAGCCACCACCTTGTGGTGCAGCTGCAGCGCTGTCGGCATAGGCATTGCTGATAAATAGACTCATGGTTATCCCCTTAAAATTAATAAAATAGTTAAGTTGTAATTTATTTCTTAGTTTCAGCTGGCCCGGACTATAAAGTGCCAGCAGTTGTTTCAGTGTTATCTAATCTATCGGCAACCTGTTCCAACGGTGGTACCGGCAACTCACGCTTAGCGTAAAACTCGCTGACAAACTGCTCCAAGGTACCAGCGGCTATGGCGTCGCGCAATCCCTGCATCAATTTTTGGTAATGATGCAAATTATGGATAGTGTTAAGCCTGGCTCCGAGTATTTCATTACAGCGGTCCAGATGGTGTAGATATGACCTGGAATAATTTTTACAAGTGTAACAATCACATTCCGGATCCAGTGCTGAAATATCGTCTTTATGCTTGGCGTTACGAATTTTAACCACACCGGTACTGATAAATAAGTGACCATTGCGGGCATTGCGGGTGGGCATAACGCAGTCGAACATATCAATGCCACGACGCACCGCTTCGACGATATCTTCCGGTTTACCTACGCCCATTAAATAGCGCGGCTTATGGCCCGGCATCTGGCCGGTAGTATGGTTCAGAATATTAATCATATCCTGTTTCGGCTCGCCAACCGATAAACCACCAATGGCGTAGCCATCAAAACCAATCTCTTCCAGGCCCTGCAACGACACATCCCGCAGATTGGGGTACATACCTCCCTGGATAATACCAAACAAGGCGGCCGGATTATCGCCGTGGGCATCTTTAGAACGCTTGGCCCAACGCAATGACATTTCCATCGACTTTTTTGCTTGCTGTTCGGTAGCGGGATACGGCGTGCACTCGTCGAAAATCATTACGATATCTGAGCCTAAATCGCGCTGCACTTCCATAGAACGCTCAGGCGTTAACATAATCCGTTCGCCGTTTAACGGTGAGCGGAACTTGACACCTTCCTCGGTAATTTTCCTAAGCTCGCCCAGGCTGAACACCTGAAAGCCGCCAGAGTCGGTCAGGATAGGCTTATGCCAATGCATGAAGTCGTGCAAATCACCGTGTTTTTTTATAATTTCGGTGCCGGGGCGCAGCATTAAGTGAAAGGTATTGCCTAAGCAAATCTGGGCACCGGTGGCTGCCAGCTCTTCCGGCGTCATGCCTTTAACGGTGCCGTAAGTGCCTACCGGCATAAAGGCCGGGGTTTCTACTGTGCCACGCTCAAAAATCAGCCGGCCACGACGGGCCCGGCCATCGGTGGTATCTAATTCAAATTTCATTACTATCCTCGTATGCCAGAAAGACAGTCTGGCTTTTTCGCGCCGCGATTATAACAGCAAAGCTAGCTGATAAACATCGCATCGCCATAAGAGTAAAAACGATATTGCTCATTTATCGCCGTATCGTAGGCGTTCATTACATGTTCGCGACTGCTAAACGCGGATACCAGCATAATCAATGTAGATTCCGGCAAATGAAAGTTAGTAATCAGGGCATCAATCACCTTGAACTGATAACCGGGGTAGATAAAAATCTGAGTATCGCCATTGTAGCTAATCAATTTACCATCACCCTGCTGCGCGGCTGACTCCAGCGAGCGGACTGAGGTCGTGCCCACCGCCACCACTTTATTACCACGCGCTTTACACTCAGCAATAGCATCAACCACCTGCTGCGGCACCTCAATATATTCGGCGTGCATTTTGTGCTCAAGCACGTTATCGACCCGCACCGGCTGAAAAGTACCGGCACCAACATGTAGCGTTATATAAGCAAACTCGACACCTTTGGCCTTTAGTTTGTCCAGTAGCGGCTGGTCGAAGTGCAGGCCGGCAGTGGGTGCAGCTACCGCGCCGGGCTTCTCGTTATAAACGGTCTGGTAGCGGGCTTTATCTTCCTCGGTATCAGGCCGGTCGATATAGGGCGGCAACGGCATATGCCCTAAGCGCTCCAGCATCTCCAGTACCGTCTCATCCCCTAATACTTCCAGCTCAAACAGCTCGTCATGGCGCTGGTTCATCTGCACTTCGGCCGAACTTTCCAGCACTAACACTGTGCCGGGCTTAGGCGCTTTGCTGGCCCGGACATGCGCTAAAAAGCGTTTGTTATCTAACATTCGCTCAACCAACACCTCAATTTTGCCACCGGAGGCTTTCTGGCCAAATAAGCGTGCAGGAATTACTTTGGTATTATTAAATACCAGTAAGTCACCAGGCGTTAGGAAATCGGCTAAATCTTTAAAAATATGGTGGCTTAATGCACCGCTTTGTTTGTCCATCGCCAGCAGGCGGCTGCTCGAGCGTTCGGCTTTTGGAAAATTGGCAATCAGTTGTTCAGGCAATTCAAATGAAAAGTCTTTAACTTGCATAGTTTCAGTTTGCATAGGTAAAAGGTTCCTTGGCTTTACCGACCAGAGGCACGGCTGTAAAAAAACAGCCGACATTCTAGCAAATAATAACTACACTTAAATCTCTAATCTACTCCGGATGGGTTACGATGCTTACATCCTTGCTATTGCCGCTGTTATTAATGTGTCAGGCCACTGCTGTCAGTACAGTGCAATCCAATGATTTAAATGATGTTATTCATGTTAGTACCGAGCAATGGCATGGGTTTACCCATGCAGACCACACTGGTGCTTATTTTGATCTAATCCGCCTGATTTACCAGCCATACCGATCCCGCCTGCAAATAACCTTTACCAACTATAACCGGGCATTAACTCTGGTAAGGCAACACAAAACGGATATGACAGTCGCGGTCTCAGGTCATAACAGCACCGGTTTATTGTTATCAAAGCAACCTATTGACCAGGATAAAATAATGGTGATTTATCATCCTGACCGACATCAGCTTAATAGTATCGACGATATGAAATCACTGCAGCTGGCCTGGAATCTGGCTTATGACTTTGGCAATATCCTGGGGTTAAATAATACAGGGTACGAAGTGTTATCACTTGAGCATGGCATCGAATTAACCTTAAACCAACGGATTGACGCATTTCTGGCTGAACAAAGTCAACTGGCTTACGTTGTTGAACATCATCCCGACCAACTTGCGCCGCTGGTAGCGAAACTGATTGCCACTGATGATATTTATGCTGCTTTTGCCGACAATGCCAGCGGCCAGCTACTGAAGTGTATCTGGGACAGTCGTTTTCAGTCTCTGCTCGAAAGCGGCGAGTTGCAGCTGTTTTATCAGCAATACGCTGATTTTTACCTGCTACCAAAATAATGTCAGATAGTAACTATTAACCTTACCTCACACTCTTATTCTGCCTTACATTTTTGTAGTAAAACTTCGCTTATCAGGCTGGTCATTAAACGATAACTGCGTGCCTTACTTGATGTCGGCCGCCAGGCTACACCTATATCCCGGTATGCATTACCGCTGGTTGGCAACTGGGTAACCAGTTCCGTACTGTCCAGTAAACCGCTGTTTATGGCCATTTGCGGAATAAAAGTAACGCCCAGTTTATTATTCACCATCTGGGTCAGAGTATGCAGGCTGGTGGCAAAAAACGGGTTCACCTTACGGCTATCCTCCAGCTCACAGGCTTTGACCGCATGACCGGTCAGGCAGTGCTCCCGCTCCAGTAAAAAGATACTTTCGTCCGGCCACTGATTGATGTCCTGATTGAAGCCCCGGCCCAGCCAGTCTTTATGCAGGACCAGCTTAAAGCCATCCTGGGCCAGTACTTCGGTATGAAAAGCGCCGGTTTCGTATGGTAAAGCCAGTAGCACCATATCTAAGCGGCCCTCGGCCAGTGCATGCAATGAGTTATCAGAAGTATCTTCGCGCAGTAGCAATTGTAAATCAGGGTAACGTTCGCGACACAAACTCATTACTTCACTTAGCACAAAAGGGGCAATAGTAGGAATACAGCCCAGGCGGAACGGCCCGGCCATCGGTTTGCCCTGCGACTTGGCAAACTCAGTCAGTTCTTCGCATTGCTCAATAATATGCCTGGCCTGGCGCACTACATCCTCGCCTAAAGAGGTGAAAATAAACGTTTTATGATCACGCTCCAGCAGCTGGGTTTGCATGGTCTCTTCCAGGTTAGCGATGGCAGCACTAAGGGTAGACTGGCCAACAAAGCAGGCTTCAGCGGCGCGACCAAAATGCTGGTGTTCGTGCAAAGCCAGCAAATATTGCAACTGTTTAACGCTGGGTAGTCTTTTCATTGCAAATTCCGATTAAAAAACAAAATACGTTCGATTATACAAATGAATATATCCCATCACTACCCCAAGGTCGAGCACCAGCAAAAATTAACATCTGTGCGAATTTTAGTGAAAAATATCAATCGATTAGCTGGCAAATATTTTAAAAGCTAATTTTCATATACTTACATTTAATATTTGCTAATTTTGTAAATTACAAATTGAAACAGTTATCTATTTGTTATAGCTTGATGTTCTCATTGTATGTATCTGTAGCAGTGTCGCATTAGTACCCTGGAGCATTCCATTACTCAACTACAGAAAAGTCGCACATACATTGACCTTTGGTTGCGAGTTGGGCAGTCCGTAAACCAGTTTGAAGGAACAACCTATTATAAAAAATCACCTCAGGAGGGTGAAACATGTCCAAATTAACCAAACCACTGGCCATAGCCAGCTGTAGCTTACTGGCACTTGCCGTTAGCAGCGCCCTGGCAGCCGCCGGTAAAAGCAGCACTGACGATAATCGTTATATCATTAAATATAAAGACAGCAGTTTAGGGCTGAGCAAACAAAAAGATTTTGTGTTAAGCCACCATAAGCGTACCAAGGACGCTATTTTGGCCCAACTAAACGACAATAGCAGTAAACTTAAGCGGCAGGGCGCGCGGGTCCATCATTTGCTGGCAGAGCAAGGTGCCATTGCGGTTGAACTGCGGCCAGGCCTGGTTAATTTATTAAAGGCCGACCCCAGCATCGAATTAATTGAAGTTGATCCACGTCGTTATCCGATGATGCAACAAATTCCTTATGGTTTCCCAATGGTGCAGGCCGATCTGGTTAGTGATGAGTTTGCCAGTAACCAGAACGTGTGTGTTATTGACTCTGGCCTGGATTTACCACACGAAGATTTCGCTTCAGGCAATATCAGCGGCACTAACGATGTGGGTACCGGCAACTGGTTTGATGCTGGCGGTCCGCATGGCACTCATGTTGCCGGTACCATCGGTGCCCTGAACAATGATACTGGTATTGTAGGTATCATGCCGAATGGCCAACTTAATATGCACATTATTAAAGTGTTTAATGCAGCCGGCTGGGGTTATTCATCAACACTTGCCAGTGCAGTTAACGCCTGCGCCTCTGCTGGTGCCACTGTTGTTAACATGAGTCTAGGTGGCGCAGCGCCCAGCGCCACTGAAAGCAATGCTATGCAAGCAGCCTTTGACGCCGGTTTATTATTAGTTGCCGCTGCCGGTAATGATGGCAATACTGCGATGTCTTACCCGGCCTCATACGATTCTGTTGTGTCAGTTGCTGCCGTAGACAACACTAAAACTCTGGCCAACTTTTCCCAGCGTAATGCGCAGGTTGAATTAGCAGGCCCGGGGGTAGATGTTCGCTCAACGTATCCGGAAGGTACCGCACTGGAAGCTCAGCTGAGTGTCAGCGGCGTATTTTATGATGCCAACCCAATGTCTGGTTCAGGTAGCGGTAATGTCAGCGCAGAATTTGCTGACTGCGGCCTGGCAGTTGACGCTTGTACTGATGTTGCCGCAAAAGTATGTTTAATTTCCCGTGGTGAGGTGGCTTTCTCGCAGAAAGTAGAATCTTGTCAGGCGGGTGGTGGTCTTGCTGCCATTATTTACAACAACGAATCAGGTAATTTCAGCGGCACGGTTGAAGGCACCAGCGCCACTATTCCGGCGGTCAGTGTATCACTGGAAGACGGTCAGATGCTGATGGCGCAACAGGGCAACGTGGCCAACCTGGTGTCAGGCGCCAGTAACTATGGCCTGATGAGTGGTACCTCAATGGCATCGCCGCATGTTGCCGGGGTTGCGGCTTTGGTATGGAGCCATTTCCCTGATTGTAGTAACGCCCAAATCCGCTCAGCGCTGGCTGTAAGTGCCGAGGACTTAGGTGCAGCAGGTCGTGATACGTCTTATGGCTTTGGTCTGGTACAGGCTAAAGATGCCGTTGACTATCTTACTGAATACGGCTGCAGCGGTTCAGGTGATGAGCCGGACGAACCAACTCCGCCGGCTGCAACAGAGCTGGAAAACGGCGTGGCCGTGACTGACCTGGCTGGTGCTGCTGGTGAAGAGTTGCTGTTTACCCTGGATGTGCCCGCTCTGGCTACCGATTTGTCTTTTGCGATGAGTGGCGGCACTGGTGATGCAGACCTTTATGTTAAATTTGGGGCAGAACCAACCACGGGCGACTTCGATTGCCGGCCGTACTTAACAGGTAACAATGAGAGCTGTGCCATTGACCCGGCGCAACAAGGCACTTACTTCGTTAAGATAATTGGTTATACAGCCTTTACCGGAGTCAACCTGACCGGCAGCTTTATTGCAGAAGATGAACCGGATGATCCGGATTTACCAGATGCTGGCGGTGAAACCATTACCAATATCAACGTGGGCCGTCGCAGCTGGCAGCATTACAGCCTCGATGTACCAGCAGGTATGGCAGAGCTGAGCGTCACCATTACCGGTGGTCGTGGCGATGCCGATTTATATCTGAAGTATGGCAGTATGCCAACTGCGGGCAGCTATGATTGCCGGCCTAACCGCAATGGCAATGAGGAAACCTGCGTTATCTCTAATCCGCAAGCGGGCGTCTGGCACATGTCGATTTATGGTTTCCGTGCAGTCAGAGATTTAACCCTGATTAGTGAATATCACCCTTAAGCAGCTAAGCTTGCTCAGGTTGTTCTCCTGACGCAATGCTAACCACAAGGGGCTGAATATCAGCCCCTTGTCTATTTGAATTCATCGCTACGCTTTGTCAATCGACACAAACCGGAAATAATCCGCTAAACAGCAAAAAGCCCTTTGTTACGAGGGCTTTATTACTATTCAATATTACAGACAAACTATCAGTTTTGTGGCCGGAATACTCTGTGCCCCTCAAACCGCATCGCTTTCAGGCGACGGCCGGCTGCCGATTCATTTACGTTCAGAATATGATCGCCAATCCGCTCTAACCGGTTCAGCATGTCAATAAAAATCACTCCGGCTCGGGGGGCATAGTCACCATTTTCAAGCCGCAGGTAATGGTTGTCGCGGAACTGGTCGCGCAGACGGTCAATCTGATTTTCATTGGCAATGGCACCTTCCAGCAGCACAGCTGCCGGCTCCATTGCCACATTGTTACTCATAGTGCTGATAGCAACGGCTAATGCCAGCATCATCTGCTGCATTTCAGCAGTGGCTTGTTCTGGCCATTTAGAGTCGGTTTCCGTCATTCTTTCGTGTAATTTGGAAATTTGATAATAGATATCCGCTACTCTCTCCATATCATTGATCATGGTTTGCATAAAGCGGATGCGACCGGTTAGCGCATGTTCAAGGTTAGTATTTTCGCTGATCCGCACCAGATAATCGGATATTTCTACTTCAAACTGGTCGGTGGCCTCTTCATATTTATGAATTTTATCCATCAGCTTTTCACGATTTTGCCCGGGGTCAAACAACAACTCAGTCACTGACACGTGCATTTTATCAATAACAGAAGCAAATAACTGAATTTCTTTTTGTGCCTGCTCTACTGCCAAACCGGGGGAGGTCATCGCCCCCGCACTGATATACTGCAGGTGGAACTCATCATCAACGCCGCCTCTGTCTGGCTGAATATACTCAACAAAACGGATCAGATAAGGCACCAACGCAAATAACAGCAGTACGTTTACCACGTTAAAGGTGGTGTGAAACAACGACAATGCCAGCGGGCCATTGGTCCGGGCACCCGTTTCATCTGTCAGAATAGACACAGGGTTGCCGGTCAGAAATTGCGCCGCATAATCCATTAAATCCAGCATCGGGTAGATAATAGCAAGCATCCATAACACACCCACTACATTGAAAATAAAATGAAACCTGGCCGCACGTTTAGCATGGACATTACCTACCAGCGCAGCAATATTTGCCGTTACCGTAGTACCAATGTTTTCACCTAAAATCATCGCCGCGGCAATCGGGAAAGAAATCCAGCCTTCAAATAACATCACCAGAGTAATGGCGGTAGCGGCAGAAGACGACTGCGTAAGTAAGGTCAGCACAGTACCAACCAATACAAATAACAACAAAGAGACGTAACCATACTCGGTAAAGGCATCTAAAAAGGCAAACATCTCCGGATTACTGTTAATATCCGGTACCGCACCTTTAATAAAATCCAGACCAATAAACAGAATACCAAAGCCGACCATGGCTTCGGCAATATTACGCAAGCGACTGTTTTTAGAAAATAGAAATGCAAAAAACAACCCTATCACCGCTACAGCAATGGGGGTAATTTGAAATTTAAAACCAAATAACGCCACCATCCAGGCCGTTATGGTAGTACCAATATTGGCACCCATTATTACACCGGTAGATTGCACAAAAGTCAGCAGGCCGGCGTTAACAAAGCTAACCGCCATCACTGTGGTAGTCGTTGAGGATTGGGTAATAGCTGTAGTGGCAAAGCCGGTAAGCACTCCAGTCATCCGGTTGCGGGTCATACCACTTAAAATGCCCTTTAGCCGGTTGCCAGCAATTTTTTGCAGACCCTCACTAAATATCTTCATGCCGAAGATAAAAATACCGAGTGACCCTATCAACTGCAGAAAATCAAATAACGAATAATTCATTGTTTTTGCCTTTAGTCATTTAAACAGCGCCATTGATTTTCAAGTGCTTGAAGTCATTGGTTATGATTGAATTTTGTGCGATTCGCGCACCAAGGCGGGCATTATAACCCTGAACTTAACTGTAATAAAAATGAAATATGACTGCAGGCTGAAGACAGTACGCCCAACCCATTTTACAGCAGGTTGAGCGTACAGTGATTGACAGGCCAGACTTAACTACGTGCTTCCTTTTCCAGCATTTCTTCTGAGCTGTGCCGAACCACTTTACCTTTTACAAAAAAGATAATGTATTCAGACAGGTTTTTGCAGCGATCACCAATCCGTTCCAATGAACGGGCTGACCAGAGTACATTCATGATTTTTGGAATAGAGCGTGGGTCTTCAATCATATAGGTCATTAGCTGACGGGTGATTGACTCGTATTCACGGTCTACTTTTTTATCTTCTTTATGCACAGTCAGTGCTGCTTCAACATCCATCCTGGCAAATGCATCCAGTACATCATGTAACATCTGACCGACATGCCGGCCAAGATTGTCAAGATTAACCAATAAATCCTGCTGGGCACTATTAAATGATTCCAGCGCTACCTTGGCGATACGACGGGTCTCATCACCAATCCTCTCAAGATCAGCAATTGTCTTTAAAATCGCCATAATCAGCCGTAAATCGCTGGCGGCAGGCTGGCGCTTGGCAATAATCCGGGTGCATTCCTGATCAATCTGAAGTTCCCAGTCGTTTACCTTTAAGTCGTTCTGAATTACTTGTTGCGCCAGTTCACTGTCACTGTTGGCTATTGCTTCCAGTGCATCAAACAGCTGTCTTTCAATCAGGCCACCCATAGCCATTACATGGTTACGAACCTGTTCTATCTCTTCATTAAACTGACTGGAGATATGCTTTGATAAATTTAACTTGTCCATCGACTGACCCTTGCTGCTAGTAAATGTGCTGCCTGCTGAAACCGCTAGCCAAAGCGTCCGGTAATATAGTCCTCGGTGGCGCGCTGGCTGGGATCAGTAAACATCTTATTTGTTTCATCAAACTCTATCAGCTGCCCCATATTTAAAAAAGCGGTGTAATCCGACACCCGGGCAGCCTGTTGCATATTGTGCGTCACTATTACCAGAGTATAGTGCTGTTTTAAATCGTACATCAGTTCTTCAATTTTCAAGGTTGAAATTGGATCTAATGCCGAGGCGGGTTCATCCAGCAATAACACTTCAGGTTCTATTGCTATCGCCCGCGCAATAACTAAGCGTTGTTGCTGGCCCCCGGATAAATTTACGGCACTTTCATGTAACCGGTCACGTACTTCCTCCCACAGTGCTGCTTTACGTAAAGCCGACTCCACCAACTCATCCAGCTGGCGTGTTTGCTTTATACCTTGTAAGCGTAGGCCAAAAGCCACATTTTCGTATACACTGTGCGGAAATGGATTAGGCTTTTGAAAAACAATACCTACCCTGCGCCTGAGCTCTGCCACTTCAACGGCGGAGTGATAAATATTCTGGCCGTCCAGCAATACTTTGCCTGTTGTCACAGTGTCTTCCAGCAATTCATTCATCCGGTTAAAACTGCGCAATAAGCTAGATTTACCGCAGCCGGAGGGGCCGATAAAAGCAGTAATCTTATGCTGTGGGATACGCAAATTAACGTGTTGCAGCACGGTTTTATCGGCAAATTTAAGCGATAAATCCTGAACTTCCAGTTTTGCTGTAACCTCTGCCGTCATATCATACCTTATAATTGTTACAGTTTTATTACTCTGATACTGGCCGGTTGCGATAACGCAAGTTTAAGCGTTTACGCAAGCGATAAGCCGTCAGATTAAGTATAAATATCAGCGTAATCAGCACCAGTGCTGACGCAAAAACCAAAGGTTCAGCCCGCTGTGCATCCTGACTTTGCAAACCGGCATCATAAATATGCATGCCCAGGCTGGTAATTTTCTGTTGTAGCTGCAAATAAGGAAACTCGCTGCTAAGTGGCAGCGCCGGCACCGACTTTACCACACCAACAAACAGCAATGGCGCAACTTCACCGGCAGCCCGTGCTATCGCCAGCATCAATGCTGTCACCATTGCAGGAGAAGCCTGGGGTAACACTATTTTCCAAATTACTTCTGCCTTGGTTGCACCCAGCGCAAAGCAACCCAGCCGCAGATTTTTTGGAATGCCCGCCAGTCCCTGCTCAGTCGCAACGATTACCACTGGCAGCGTTAACAACGCAAGGGTTAATGACACCCACAACAAGCCCGGTGTACCAAAGGTCGGTGTGGGCAGGCTGTCACGATAGAATAGATTATCGATGCTGCCACCCAGGAAATAAACGAAAAAACCAAGGCCAAACACCCCAAAAACAATAGAAGGAACACCGGCCAGATTATGCACTGCCACCCGGATAACCCTCAGTAACGGGCCTTCTTTGGCGTATTCATGCAAATAGACTGCAGCCAGAACACCTAATGGTGTCACCAATACCGACATCAATAACACCATCAACACCGTACCCAGTATCGCAGGGAAAATACCGCCATGACTTGAAGAACCGGTGAGGAAGTGCCACCAGTTGCTTAAGTACTGCACTAATTTTGCACCAACATGCCCCGGCATCTCAGCGGGCCAGAACACTCCGATACTTTGCACCACCATAAAGACCAGCAAGCTGCCTACCAGCAACAGGCTCAGCGCAACTGCGCCAGCGTTCAGCCAAATCCAGGGGTTACCGTGTCGAAACCAGTTTCTGAGCATGCTTACAATCTCTGATACTTTTTACGTAGCCGCTGCCGGATAACTTCAGCAGCAGTATTGGCTGCAAAGGTAAAGAGCAGTAATACCAGAGCGGCAACAAACAATACCCGGAAATGGCTACTGCCAACTGTCGCCTCTGGCAACTCAATAACCAGGGTGGCGGTTAAACTGCGCAGCCCTTCGAATATATTAAAATTAGTTATCGGGCTGTTGCCGGTCGCCATCAAAATAATCATGGTTTCACCTATTGCCCGGCCAAAACCTACCAGCACGGCAGCAATAAGCCCCGGCGCTGCCAGTGGCAGACTGATCCTAAGCACCGTTTGCCAGGGAGTAGCTCCAAGCGCTAATGCTCCCCGGGTTAACTGCGGAGGTACCTGATGTAATACATCATCAGCAATAGTAAAAATACCCGGCACTACGGCGAAGCCCATAGCAATGCCAATAATTAAAGCATTACGTTGCTCGTAGTATATGCCCAGCTGATCCAGATATAACCGCAAACCACCGTTAAATAAGGTGCCATCTAAACGGTTCGCCATCAGAAATACCAAACCACTGATTAAAGCCAGCCACCCCATTAATAGCAGTATTTCACGTCCACCACTACAGTGCTGCCGGACGCTAGCCGGCAGCCGCGGCCACAATGCTGCGAATATAAGAATACTCAGCGGTAGCATAACCACCCACAGTAAAAGCGCCAGCAAGTGCCCTTCGATAACCGGTGCCAGCCATACTGCAGCAATAAAACCCAGAATAACTGTTGGAAAAGCCGCCATCAGTTCAATTAAGCCCTTTATGCGCCGGCGTGGCCCCGCCGGTAAAAAACAGGCGGTATAAATGGCCGCCATAATAGCCAGTGGCGCCGCGAACAGCATGGCATATAGGGCGGCCTTCAGAGTGCCTATCGTTAACGGCACTAACGAGAATTTCGGTTGGTAATCATCAGCTGCAGAAGAGGTTTGCCAGACGAAATCGGGCCGGGCAAAACCTTCATACCAAACACTATGCCATAGAGTTTGCCAGTTAACCTCGGGGTGAGGATTGTGTAACACAAAGTGGTAGCGGCTAGTATTGGTGTCAACACTCAGTTGCTGGTTATCCTTAGCAAAGGTCAAAGCAGTAGCGCCGGTAATCCCGCTGGCTTGTTGCCATAAAGGCTTCGCCATGGTGGAGTAATACAACGCCAGCTGGCCATCGGCCGCCAGCGTAGCAAAGCCCCGTCGGTTATGCTCTGCGGCAATATGCAGTATTGCTGCCTGCTGGCCGGGTAATTCTCTGACCAGCCGCAAATGTGCTGCACTGCTGTTGTCTGCCAGTAAGAACCACTGCTGCAGGCGGCCACTCTGATAGCCCACCAGTACTGCCTGATCTGCTGCCAGCCATTGTAAACTGGTAAGGGTGTCACTGGTTTCAGTTAGCCGCCACTGTTGTAAACAATTATGGCTAAACTTTACCGAGTACAAACAAGCGGCACCATCAGCCGATGCCAGCAAGGTATAGTTGCCACTGGCAGATACCGCGCTAAATACCCCGGGATCAGACCAGCCTGGAATTGCCATGGCTACTTTTGTCAAATCAGGCACCGGCACGGTTGTCTGGTCCGGCAAATACTCCAGGGCCACAGGCGGCAACGCCGTACCGCGAATATCCCTGAACAACGGCACCACTTCACTGAATAAGTAAATAAATAAAGCTGCCAGCATCAACACGACGCTGATACCGGACAAACCAATTACCGCGTGTAGCAGACGATTATACCAGCGCCGGCGACGCTGTAGTTTTTGGGAAACGCCACGCTCTGACGTCCGCTGCATGGTCATAATTGCTCCGGTTCCGCTGGCAGTCCCAGCTTCTGGCGCCAAAGCCTGATGACCTCTTCTGGTAGCGGTAAAAAACCATCCTGCCCCACTAACTGCTGACCGGTCGGTGATAACACCAGATCGAAAAATGCCTGCTCATTTGCGGTTAAAGGTTGCCCCGGCGCCCGGTTGACGTAAATGTAGAGCTGGCGGGCCAGAGGGTAATCACCTGCCTGTGCGTTAGCGGCGGTTGGCGCAAATGCCGGGCCGTCAGCTGTCGCTAACGCCAGTACTTTAACATCGTCTGTAGCATAGCCAATGCCGGAGTAACCAATACCCGTTACCGACTGGCTGATCGCTCTGAGCATAGCGGACGACCCGGCCAGCTGGTTGGTGCGGGCTTTGATATCACCATTACACAACACATGTTGTTTAAAGTAGCCATAAGTACCCGACACTGAATTGCGGCTGTATAAGCTGATAAAGCGCTGCTGCCAGTGCCCTGTTAAGCCCAGTTGTCCCCAGTGCTGGATATCAGCCGGTGCACCACAGCGCCGGTTTACCGAAAATATGGCATCCAGCTGGGTCAGGCTCAAATGGGTTAACGGATTATCGGGATGAACATACACAGCCAGCAAATCTATTGCTACCGGCACTGCGGTTGGCGGGTAACCAAAACGCTCAGTGAACTGCTGCAGTTCAGTCTGGCGCATAGCCCGGCTCATTGGTCCAAGTTGAGCGGTGCCCTCAATCAACGCTACCGGCGCCGTAGATGAACCAATGCTTTGGATCTGAAAATTTACTGTAGGGTAGCGACGACGATACTCGTCTCCCCACAATTGCATAACCTGCTGCAGGGTATCAGAGCCAACACTGGACAAAGTACTGTCAGATTTAGCGGCAACCTCAGACACGCCGGTACTACCAATAAAGATTATTAGTATCATCCCCGGCAAAAATGTCCGCCACCTGCTTAACGCCATCTGTTTTGTACCCGTACTCACTGACTTACTGCTATCTTATAACAGCAAAACGTGACAAGACAGCAAACCAAAAATAAATTGTTAAGTAGCGTTTTAAAATCAGAAAGTTGTGTCTACACTCTAAAACACTTTTTAACTCATCTTAAACAGAACTAACGCACCCAAAGCAGTTTAACCTTTGGTGATAGAAAGGAAATATCCATATGAAGCAGTTAATCCTTACCGTTATTGGTAAAGATAAAGCAGGGTTAGTAGAGCAATTAGCCAGAGTAGTTAACGACCACAATGGTAACTGGATGGCCAGTAACTTAAGCCACCTGGCGGGTTATTTCGCCGGCATAGTGCAAATAGAAGTGGCCGAACCAGATTTAGGCACTTTAGTTACCGCACTGAGTGAAATCAGTGACTTAGATATTAAAGTACAACAAGGTGAGCAAAGCGAGCTGAATAAACAACAGCAGTTACGTTTTGTAATTACCGGTAACGACCGCCCTGGCATTGTCCGTGAATTGTCGTCAGTGATTAAACACAAAGGCACCAACATTATTCAGTTTTCCAGTAATAAACAAAGCGCTCCAAACTGGGGAGTACCGTTGTTTCATGCCGAAGCGACGGTGCAGCTACCGGCTGGTTTAAGCCGCGATGAAGTTATCAAGGCGCTGGAAGCCATTGCTGCCGACATTGTGGTGGACGTGGAAACCTGAGCAGGCTGCTAACCTGCCCCTCAATTACACCACCATAACGTATCAGCAAACCTGCACCCAGCTAAGCGCTGGGTTGCGTGTTTCATCATATTGTCACAAAAATGCCATAGTGTGCTTTGCAGGCAGTTAGCAGGAGCAATCAGAATGGATCAGCCAGCATCTCAACACCACCATCACGGGGCGCACCCTGACTACCCGTTATTTCCGCGCGAATTAAGCTGGCTGGCGTTCAATGGCCGGGTACTGCAGGAAGCAGCCGACACCCGCAACCCGCCAATAGAGCGGCTGCGGTTTTTAGGGATTTATTCGAATAATCTTGATGAATTTTTCCGGGTTCGGGTAGCCGATGTGAAACGGCGGATCCTGCTGAAAAAATACCAGACCTGGGAGCATGAGGATGCCGAAACCCTGTTACAGCAAATTCAGCTGCAGGTAAAAGAGCTTGGTAAACAATTTAACAAAATTTATATGGATATTCAGCTGGAGCTGCGCAAGCATAATATTGAACTGATTGACGACAGCAAACTGACTGATGCTCAGTCCAACTGGGTTAAAACCTTTTTCCGGCGCGAAGTTAAACGCCATATTTCACCGATTATCCTGTCCAGTACCGACAGTTCGCTCAGCAAAATTCTGGAAGATAATACCACCTACCTGATGGTGGAAATGACCGGTAGCGGCAAACCCGATTATGCGATTATTGAAGTACCCACTGCTGAGGTTTCGCGCTTTATCGAATTGCCACTGCACTTAAATACCCGCAAAAAGAATGGCCACTACCGCCGGCAGATACTATTGCTGGACGATATTATTAACCATTGTGTCAGTGACTTGTTTAATGGTTTTTTTCAGTTTGACAGTATTTGTACTTTTTCACTGAAACTAACCCGCGACGCCGAATACAACATCAGCGATACCCTGGACCAGAGCCTGATTGATAAAATGTCCAAAGGTATCCGCCAGCGTTTAAAATCTGAGCCCACCCGGCTGGTATACGATGCTGCTATGCCAGAGCAGATGTTGAAAGTACTGACTAAACAACTCGGCACCAGTTCTACCGATGCGCTTATTGCCGGTAGTCGCTATCGTAACTTTAAAGATTTTATTGGCTTTCCTAACCTCGGCCACCAGAGTATGGAATTTCCGCCAATGGAGCCATTGCCCAGCCCTGATTTTGAGCATTACCCTACCAGTTTTGATGCGATCCGGGCCACCGATATAATGCTGTATTATCCCTATCACAATTTCAGTTATTTTACTGAATGGGTGCGCCAGGCGTCGTTCGATCCGAAAGTCAGCCACATCAAAATGACCATGTACCGGGTGGCTAAACACTCGCGGGTTATTCACTCTTTATTGGATGCGGTTCGCAACGGTAAAAAAGTCACGGTCGTGGTAGAGTTAAAAGCCCGTTTTGACGAAGAAAATAACATTAACTGGGCCCGGCGGATGACCGATGCCGGCATTGAAGTCATTTTCGGCCAGACCACCCTGAAAATACATTCAAAACTGTGTTTAATTACCCGCCAGGAAAAAGGCAAAGCCATGCGCTATGGCCATATCGGCACCGGCAATTTTAATGAGAAAACCGCCCGTATTTACACCGACATGAGCCTGTTTACCTGTCATAGCGAAATCACTACCGAAATCGACCAGGTATTTGAGTTTATTCAGTACTCGTACCGGCCTTTTAATTTTCAGCACTTAATTGTCTCGCCTACCTGGAGCCGGCCACGTCTGCTCAGTTTAATTCAGCGCGAAATCGATTTTGCTACCAGCGGCCGTAAAGCAGAGATTTTCCTGAAAGTGAATAACCTGGTCGATGAAGAAATTGTGCAACTGCTGTATAAAGCCAGCCAGGCCGGAGTTAAAATCCGGATGATCATCCGCGGCATGTGCTCTTTAATGCCAGGTTTACCGGGTAAAAGCCAGAATATAAAAATCATTAGCGTACTGGACCGATACCTGGAACATGCCCGGGTGTATTTGTTTCATAATGGCGGCGATACCGCACTCTATATTTCGTCGGCAGACTGGATGACCCGCAATATTGATCAGCGGGTAGAGGTTGGCGTACCTGTGTATGATAACCGGATTAAACAACAAATTATCAGTACCCTTGATATCCAGTGGCGGGATAACGTGAAGGCGCGTATTATTGACGGCAAACATTCCAACGCTTATGTTAAGCGCGGCAATAAACGCAATCTGCGTTCCCAGCAGGAAATTTACCATTTTCTGGCGCGACAACAGGCGGTACAGGTTGATGCAGACAATTGACAGATTCTGAACAGATAGCGTCCTCAAACGCTGACTATATGGCAGCCGTTGATCTCGGCTCCAATAGCTTTCATATGGTGATTGCCCGGGTAATTGACGGCTCATTGCAACTGCTGCATCGCGAGAAACAAAAAGTGCAGTTGGCTGAAGGTCTTAACGATGAGCTGGTGCTAAGCGAAGAAGCAATTGAGCGCGGTTTACAGGTACTGGCCCAGTTTGCCGATACATTACAGCCGTTCGCACCGAATGCCGTGCGGGTTATTGCCACTTACACCCTGCGCCGGGCCCGCAACTCAGCCACATTTTTGCGCCGGGCCAAAGTTGTATTTCCGTTTCCGATAGAAGTCATATCCGGTCAGGAAGAAGCCCGCTTTATTTATCAGGGCGTAGCTCACTTTGAACATTTCAGCGCTAAAAGGCTGGTGGTTGATATTGGTGGTGGTAGTACCGAATTTGCCATTGGCGAAGGGTTACAGCCGCTGCGTTTAAGTAGCCGGAATATGGGCTGTGTCAGTTATGGCCAGAGCCATTTTGCTCAGGGTAAAATCAGCCCGCGCCGTTTTGAACGGGCTATCTTGCAGGCCGAGCAGGAGCTGGAGCCGATAGTCAGCAGTTTTCGTAACGCCGGCTGGCAACAGGCCGTTGGCACCTCAGGCACCATTAAAACCATTAAAGATGTGATCAGTGGTTTTGGCTGGAATAACAACAGTATTCGCCTGAACGATTTAACTGCGCTGAAGCGCCATTTACTGCAATATAACCACGCCAGCGAACTAGAATTAGTTGGCTTAACCGACGATCGTAAGTTGCTGCTTTGCCCTGGCCTGGCCATTTTAATTGCAGCTTTTACCATGCTGCAAATTGATGAAATGGTGTATGTCGATGCCGCGCTGCGTGAGGGTGTGTTATATGAAATGAGCGAGCGGTTACAGCATCACGACATCCGCGAGCATACTATCAGTAGCATGATGCGCCGTTACACCGTAGACGATGCGCAAACCCAACGGGTGCAACATACGGCAGAGGCGCTGTTTTCCAGGGTGCAGACCGCCTGGCAACTGACTGACGACGATGGCTTACTGCTAAGTTTTGCCTGCAGGGTTTATGAAATAGGCCTGCACATTAATTCTTCGGGCATTCAGAAACACTCCGCCTATATTTTGCAAAACGCTAACCTGCCGGGCTTTAACCAGGAACAGCAACAACTGCTAGCCTGCCTGGTGCGCTTTCACCGCCGCAAAATCAGGGCTGATGAGCTGCCCATCTTTAGTTTGTATCAGTTGCCTCAGGTAATAAACCTGCTGGTCTTGTTACGGTTAGCGGTATTACTAAACCAAAAGCGGCGCGACGATTTCGTACCTGAGTTTACACTCAGCGCCAGTGCCCAGCAGCTGCAATTAGTGTTGCCACCAGCGTGGCTGGCCCAGCAAAGTGTGTTGTCTGCTGATTTACAGCTGGAACAAAAAGCATTAAAGAAAATCGCTTTCAGGCTGGATTGCCCGGGCCTGCTTGAGACTGTTATTTATTAATACAGGTGTTTGTTAAAGCAATTGTCGATTCAAACCGATGCTATCTGACAATGCTGCAACCTTTGCTGGCTGGCCGCGACATGCTGTAAACCACTAACCCGGCCAGCCTGATAACCTGTTTCCAGCTGTTGCGGGTTCTGACAAAAGCGGCCCACAGCAAAATTAGCAGGCGGCGCTATTACTCTGACCCGGCAATCGGCAGGTGGCTGAGCAATAAAATCTAAAGCCTGATTATAACGGGCGGTCCGGCTCAGTACGGCAGTAAATAGCCAGGGGTATTGGCTAAAAAACGGCTTCATTAGTACCGGAAAGCGACTGGCGCGTTTCCGGTAGCCGCTGGGCTGTGACAACACCACGGTAATATCCCGCGCGCCCATTTCATAAGCTTTAATTACCGGAATGGCATCCGCCAGGCCACCGTCTGTCATCTGCTCACCGTCAATCCGCGGAAAGTCACGGTACATAAGTGGTATGGCACAAGACGCCGGAAACAGCTTATGCATATTGTGTTCAGTGACTTCAAAATAGCAGGCCTGGCCGGTGCTAACGCTGGTGGTTACCGCATAAAGTGGCACCCGTTGCTGTAAATAGTGAGTGACATTAAGCGGTACTTCGTCAAAAGAGGCATGCCATAACCAACTGACATCACAAAAATGGCCGCCTTTCAGGTAGCGGCGCCAATTTATAAAATCGGCTCGCCTGGCATGGTCCAATAAAATCTGCCTGCTACGGCCGTGATCTTCAGCTAAATAGCCAATTAAATTAGTCGAGCCGGCAGAGACGCCAATAGCAAACTGAAACGGCTGATGCTGCTGCTTAATAAAAGCGTCCAGTACGCCAGCGGCAAAGATACCGCGCATTGCACCACCTTCAACAACCAGTGCGGACGATTTAAGCTGCATATGCTTTTTCATCGTACCTCCTGTTAACTTTTTGTAGCCTAACACAGCGACAACCGGAGTTATAGGTCAATTTTTGGCCAGTTTGTAAAAGTGACCTCGTCGTCTATCGGGCCCTGACTATAAATACCGTTTTAAGTAAAGCTGGTCATTGGTCTGCTTAATCTGTGTTAATCTCTATATCTTTGAACTCACTACAGTCAGAATTGTGCATGGGCATTTTCGAGCGTTATTTATCAGTCTGGGTGGCATTGTGCATCATTGCCGGGGTGGCCCTTGGTAATATTTTCCCGGCGGTATTTCAGGCAATTGCCGCATTGGAATACGGCCAGATTAACCTGGTAGTGGCGGTTCTGATCTGGTTGATGATCTACCCGATGATGGTACAGATAGATTTCAGTGCTATTAAAGATGTCGGCAAAAAACCCAAGGGGTTAATCCTGACGCTGGTAATGAATTGGCTGGTTAAGCCCTTTACCATGGCTGCGCTCGGTTGGTTATTTTTTAAAGTATTCTTTGCCGGTTTAGTCGACCCGCAATCGGCCAATGAATATATCGCCGGCATGATATTGCTGGGCGTAGCGCCCTGCACCGCTATGGTATTTGTCTGGAGTCAGCTAACCAAAGGCGATGCCAATTACACCCTGGTACAGGTGTCGGTTAACGACATTATTATGATTTTCGCCTTTGCCCCGCTAGCGGCATTATTGCTTGGCGTTACTGATATTGAAATCCCGTGGCAAACCTTACTGTTGTCGGTAGTGCTTTATGTATTGTTACCACTGATTGCCGGGGTGCTGACCCGCCAAAAACTGAACAATGGTAGCAGTGAGCAGCGCATTGACCGGTTTCTGGCCAAAGCCAAGCCATGGTCGATGATTGGCTTACTGGCAACCGTTTTACTGCTATTTGGCTTTCAGGCGCAAACTCTGGTAGCCAAACCACTGATTATATTACTCATTGCCATACCACTGATCATCCAAACCTACGGTATTTTCGCTATAACCTATGCTATAGCAAAGAAAATCAAGCTGCCGCATAACATTGCGGCGCCGGCGTGTATGATCAGTACCTCTAACTTTTTCGAGCTGGCCGTCGCCGTAGCGATTGCCTTATTTGGTTTAAACAGCGGCGCAGCACTAGCCACCGTGGTTGGTGTACTGGTAGAAGTACCGGTAATGCTGTCGCTGGTTTGGTTCGCTAATAAAACCCGGCACTGGTTTAGCTAAATCACTTGGCTGAGATATTAATACTGGCATCTACAGGGAGGCACTATGATCCGCTTATTTACTATTGACCAGAGCATTATCCGGGAAATTCCGGTTAGCAGGGATGCTGATGATCTGGAGCTGATGCGCACTGCTCACTGGATAGATGCCCATGAACCTACCGAACCGGAACGTGAGCTGCTCAGTACCTTACTCAGTGTTGAATTGCCTGAGTCTGATGATGTCGAGGAAATTGAAGCCTCAGCCCGTTGTTTTGTCGATCAGGCCGGAATTCATGTGCACTCACTGTTTCTGGCGCCGCAAGAAGGGCGCCATGTTACGGTAACGGTTGCCTGTATTTTACAGGATCAGCGCCTGATCACTATCCGGGAAGACGAAATTGCTGACTTTCGTCTGCTCAGACTGCGGGCGCGCCGTGGCCAGGTTAGCTGCTCTGATCCAGCCGGGCTGCTGGTAACGATTCTGGAACAAAAAGTAGAGAATCATGCCGATACGGTGGAAGACTTACATCGCCAGCTGGAACAGGTAAGCCATCTGGTCTTGGAAGAGAAAGACTCAGAACTCTACCAGGCCATTAGCAAAATGGCGCGGCTGGAAGACAGTAACGGTAAAATCCGCTTATGCTTAATGGATACTCAGCGCGATATTTCTTTTTTGCTGCGTAATCTGAAAGGCCGGCCAGCCCACGAAGAAACCCTGCGCGAAATTATGCGTGACGTAGAAACCCTGATGTCACACACCACTTTTCTGTTTGATAAAATCAACTTTCTGATGGACTCTACCCAGGGTTTCATTAACATTCGTCAAAACCAGATCATTAAAACTTTCTCCATAGCCGCTGTAGTATTTTTACCGCCAACCCTGGTGGCCAGTGCCTATGGCATGAACTTCAGCCATATGCCTGAACTGCAGTGGCTGCTGGGCTATCCATGGGCATTAGGCCTGATGCTGCTATCCGGCTTTGCCCCCTACTGGTTTTTTAAACGCAAGGGCTGGCTGTAACAGCCTGGTCGTAACAGCCTGGTTATAGCAGCCTGGTTATAAAAGCCAATCATAACAGCAGCGAATGGCTTGGCTTTTTAGCAGGCAGCGCTTAAGGTAGTACTACTACATAGCCACTATCCGGAACTCTTATGCGACTGTCATTGCTTAGCCTGTCAATACTGCCCTTTTTATATGCGCCACTGGCTATCGCCGAGCAGCGGCCTGAGCTGGCACAAAACATTCAGAACGTTATGCCAAAGGTCATCGACTGGCGGCGTGATATTCACCAGCACCCGGAGTTATCAAACCGGGAATTTCGCACCGCCGCCAAAGTAGCAGCGCATTTAGAGCAGCTTGGTCTGGAAGTCCGCACCGGTATCGCCCATACCGGGGTGGTAGGCATTTTAAAAGGTGCCAAGCCCGGCCCGGTGGTTGCCCTGCGGGCCGATATGGATGCCTTGCCGGTAACCGAGCAAACAGGGTTACCTTTTGCATCCAAGGTTGTCAGCGAATTTAATGGCCAGCAAACCGGCGTGATGCATGCCTGCGGCCACGATGCTCATGTCGCGATGTTAATGGGTGCGGCTGAAGTACTTAGCCAGCAACAAGCTGAGCTTGCAGGCACTATTATGTTTATCTTTCAGCCGGCTGAAGAAGGCCCGCCAGCAGGTGAAGAAGGTGGCGCCAAAATGATGCTGGCCGAGGGCTTATTTGCTAACCCTACCCCTACGGCTATTTTTGGTTTGCATGTCTGGCCGGGTGAGCCGGGGCAGCTGCTGGTAAAAACAGAAGGCATTATGGCGGCCGCTGACAGCTTTCAGATAACCGTTAAAGGAAAACAGGTGCATGGCTCGTCTCCCTGGCGCGGCATAGACCCGATTAACGTTACCGGCCAGCTGATCAATGCCATTAACCTGATACCGGCACGACAAATTGATGTTACTTTGGCACCGGCCGTAGTGTCGTTTGGTCAGGTACATGGTGGCATCCGCTGGAATATTATCCCGGATGACGTCAAATTAGAGGGTACTATCCGCACCTTTGACAGCGGGATGCGCGAAGATTTAATCGCCCGGATGGCGCATACCAGCGAACATATTGCCAAAGCCAGCGGCGCAGAAGCGCATTTTCATGTCCATAACTTTGCTGCAGTAACCTGGAACGATCCGGCCCTGACCGACTGGGCCATGCCAAGCCTTAAATGGGCCGCCGCAGCTAACGGCGTTGCGCCAATTAAACCTATTACCGGCGCTGAAGATTTCTCGTTTTATCAGCAGCAAATTCCCGGGGTATTTTTCTTTTTAGGCATTTCACCCGATAACACTCCGCTTAACGAGGTGCCACCTAACCACTCACCGATGTTTGATGTTAACGAAGACGCGCTGATAACCGGCGTACGGGCGCTAACCGGCCTGGCCCTGGATTACCTGGCAGCACCGCCGCAGCAGGCAGCTCAGGAGGTAAAATGAGCAAGGATTTATGCCGTTGTAGCTGGGTTGATTTAAGCAAACCAGATTATGTCGCCTACCATGATACCGAATGGGGCGTGCCGGTATATGACGATAATAAGCTGTTTGAGTTTTTAACGCTGGAAGCGGCGCAGGCAGGCCTTAGCTGGTATACGGTACTCAAAAAACGCGACAATTACCGGGCCGCCTTTGCCAATTTTGACCCATTGCAGGTGGCGGCCTTTGATGATGCCAAAGCCGCTGAATTATTGCAAAACCCGGGGATTATCCGTAACCGCCTGAAAATAGCGGCCGCTATCAACAACGCTACCCGCTTTCTGGAAATTCAGGCCAGGTTTGGTAGCTTCAGCGAATATCAGTGGCGCTTTGTCGATGGCAGGCCGCAGCAAAACAGCATAGCTGGCCCGGCCGACTTCCGTGCCACCAGCCCGGAGTCGGATGCCTTTAGTAAAGATTTAAAGCAACGCGGCTTTAAGTTTGTTGGCTCAACCATAATTTACGCCCATATGCAGGCTTGCGGTATGGTTAATGATCATCACCTTAACTGTTTTCGCCACACACAGCTCACCGCGCTATAACCCAATACCACAACAGAGCGCAGTACAGTCCCGACGATTATCGACAGCAGTACATAAACGGCAAAACTTTTAATTATGCCGTAGCGATACCAAACAGTTTTTTCCGCTTAATACAATGCTTTACAGTGCTTTAAATTCGCATTTTAGCTGCTGTGCACTATGCTAAGGCAACAAGCAGAGTTAATTAAGGTAGTAACAATATGAGTGCTGCAAACCGGCCAAAAGTTGCCCAATTAACAGAGCAACTGGCAAAAAGTGAACTACCCGCTATTACCTCCATGGCTAACACTCTGGATAAATTTGCTAACGATGATGTATCGTCTATTCCGCAGTTAAGCCAGGCTATATTGCATGATCTGGCGTTATCTTCCTGCTTGTTAAAAGTGGCAAACACTACCAGCCATGCGGCGGTACGCCGGGTTAATACTGTGTCGCGCGCGGCGATAGTGCTGGGGATCCAGGCAGTAAAAAACATTTGTCTGACATCGAAAATTCTGGAAGCACTACTGCAGTCAAAAAACCTGTCGCCGCCAGTATATGAACGGCTGTTAATGCTAATGGCCAACGCTTTCTATGCGGGTTTACTGGCTCGAATGATGTTACCTGAACATCACGAAGATACCAAAGAGGAAGTCTATCTGGCGGCTATGCTGTATCACATCGGTGAAACCGCGTTCTGGAGCATTAACTCACCACTAAGCGAACAACTTATCCGTCAGGCCAGCGCCCTGCCGCCGGCAGAGTTCAACCAGTATTGCCGTGATGAAATTGGAGTGAGTTTTGATGAACTGAGCATTGGGCTGGTCCGGACCTGGAACCTCGGAGACTTGTTGCTCAAAGCACTGGACGAGCCCCAAAGCCGCACTGTAGAAATGCAGGCAATTAGTCTGGCAAACCAACTAAGCGCAGCCATTCATACCCCGCCCCGCAATAAAGCAGATTTTACCCGGTTATTGCAGGATGTTGCCCGTTTAATGAAAATCGAGCCAAAGCAACTAAAAGAGCGGATTAAACATACACGGCAGCAGGCGCTTGACCTGTTACATTCTTATGGCGCTGACGTGCTGTTAAGCCATATTCGTAACCTGCCTACCGAAGCTGATTTTATTGATACTGCACCACTGAGCGTACCGGTAAGTCGCGACACAGCGCTATTGCAACTGACCCAACAATTACAGCAGCTGACATTACGCCGTTGCAATATTAATGAACTGCTTAGCCTGGTTCTGCAACAGACAGCCGCCATTTTTGCCTTTGACAGCTGTGCATTTTGGATCCTTTCTACAGATAAAAGCCGGCTGGAATCGCGTTCTGCATACGACAGTGAAGGCACCCAAAATACTGCCCGCCGCTCAGTCAGCATTGCTCCGGACCAGAATTTATTCAGTCTGACCGTAAAGCAAGCGCAACCCTTGCTGATTAATGACCGGAATCAGCCGCAGTGGCGCAATTACCTTGATGAGCAAATGGACCGGCTGCTGCAACGTGGCGCTATGGCCGTTACGGTAGTTAAAATTCATGACAAAATAATAGGCGTTATCAGCGCTCAGCGTTTAAAAAGCGCTAAGCATATTGACGATGATGACTACCGCCAGTTCTGTTTTATTTGCGACCATCTGAATATGTGTCTGAGTCTGAACGCAGCGCGCTGAATGATCATTCGACTCTGCGCACGATAATCAGAACCTGGTGCGTAGTTCAATGCCCAAAACCCGGGGTTCATTTATCATGCCGGTCAGGTTGTTGAAGTCGATACCGCCGATCAATGCAGTCTGATCGGTCAGGTTGCGGGCGAAAAGTGCCAGGTCATAGCGGTCGTTTTGCCAGGAGTATCCCAGCCGCAGGCTGCCTTCAAGCAGCGAACTGGTGCGATATTCAAGTGATTGATATAGAAAGAAGTTCATACCACTGCGCCAGGCCCAGTCATTTTGCATATAAGCCTTGCCTGAACCAAAATCAGTTTCGTAGCGCAGGTTTAGCTGCCCTATCCAACGGGGAGCGTACGGTAAAGGATTACCATCGATCCATGCCAAACGCACGCCATCAACCATCACCACAGGGTCTACCACTGTACAGGGCGCGCCGCACACTCTCACCAGCAGGCTGCTGTCCCGGATAGCGGTATGGTTGTAACTTAAACCACCAGCAAGGCTCCAGTTGCTGCCCAACCGCGCGGCAAAGTCAACTTCCACCCCCTGGCCCTCGGCCCGCTGGGCATTAAGCAGCCGGGCGACATTACCACTGCCGCCGACCGCGGTAAGCTGCGGTGCATCAAGCCGAAAACTAAACACAGTCAGGGCATAGCGCAAGCGGCGGTCAGCCGATTCAGCCTTAAGCCCGGCTTCGACTGACCGTACTGTTTCTGAAGTAGCCTGTGATATTGAATCGGTAAACATCACCCGCCCCTGGAAGCTGGGAGCCCGAAATCCTTCAGCCAGCCGCAGGAACGCATTATGTTGCTCATTAACCCGCCATAAGGCACTGAGATCCCAGCTAAGATGTGACGCATCGCTGGTAGCACGCACAGGCAGCAACGGGGCGCCACCACCTGGCGATTGTGGCCTTTCAGCACTGAACTGTTTGCGATCACGGGTTTCACGCAGCCCGGCACGTAACTGCCAGCGTTCGTTAACGGCATAACCAACTGAAGCGAAGGCAGCCAATGCCTGGTTGTCCTGCCGGATCACAGCATAACCATTTTGCACACCGCCAGCAGTGGTGCTGTAGTTGAAATTCTCTGCCTTTTGTCCCTCGTCAAACCAGAATAGCCCGGCTTGCCAGTCGAATTGACCGGCAGCGTTTGAAGCCAACCTTAGCTCCTGGCTAAATTGTCCATGCCTTGGCAGGCCCGCAGCAGTCTCAGAGTCAAACGGAATAAAACCCGGCCCCATCGGCTGGGCATAGCTGGCGCCAAAACCACCATCAATATCGCCACGGCTAAATACATCCGCAGTTTCAAACGCGGTAATCGCATGCAGGTCAAAGTGCGCCAATGGCCATACCAGGCGTAAACTGGCACCAGAATGCTCAAGCTCCTGCACGTTTTGGCCGTCCTGAGACGCGCGATCAGCCCGGAAGCCAGCAACAAACCGGTTGCTACCAGGCTCGATGATATTCGCCCGAAACAAGTGCGCAGAACCATCAAGCTTGCGGCCATGCAGCTTAAACAGAGATTCAAAGCCATCCTTACCCTGATAACGCAACTGCAGGCGCATGGCTGAATCCCGGTAACCGTCAAAGCCCGTTTCAGGGCCGGCAAATTCATTTTCCACCCAATCATCGCGCTGTTGGCTAAGAACTGATAAGCGGGCCGACCAACCGCGTCCTAAAGCACCGCCAACAGCCGCCTCAAGATTCCGGGTCTGATAGCTACCAACTCCCAATCGGGCAAAGCCCTCAAAGGCCTCAGTTGGCTGAACCGAGGTAAACTTGACCACGCCCGCAGGTGTATTGCGACCAAACAGCGTTCCCTGAGGCCCGCGGGCAACCTCCAACTGGGCAAGGTCAAACATTGGAAACCCTTTGAGGATAGGACTCTCCAGTAATACCTCGTCGTACAGCAATGAGACAGGTTGTGATGCATAGATATCAAAACTGGTATTACCAATGCCACGCAGATAGAAACGCGGGAAGGTGCGGCCAAACGACGATTCAACCTGCAGGCTTGGCAGGCGGGAGGTTAATGACCGCATATCTTCGCCGGCGGTGTTTAGTGCTGACAGCGAGTTACCGCGTAACACGGTAGTGGCTATCGGCACATCGAGAATGTTTTCTACCCGGCGCTGTACCGTAACTTCAATCAGCATCAGCTGTTCAAGGTCAAGATCAAACAGCGACAGGCTATCGTCGGCAGCGGTGGGATACGCGGCGCATACCAAAGCAATAAATAGCGGCGAACTACGCATCAAGAAATGCTCCTTTGCTGCAGCAGTGCGTTGATAAATAACCAACAACATTTGCGGCGGCGCGCTGAAATCAGTTAAGTATATTCAATAAAAAAGTCCCCCCGGATGTAAAACGAAGGACTATACAATTATGTAAATATTATGAAACTGTTATGACAAAACAAGTTGTGCTGCTCATGTTCACTCTTTGGTATCAATTTAATCAAAGCACCAACTGAGAATAGTCGCTTTTTTTAAATACGTCGAAATTAATTTTTATACGTAATTGAATCCTTTTTCCTCTGGCTAACTTGACTTTATTCTTTGCAGAATATGCTGAAAGTGCTATACATTTATAAATGCTAAAAAGCTGATAATGTTAACTCACCTCATCTAAATGGAAACCCTGTGAGCTTATTGCGCACTCTGAAATTGGCACCAGTATTTGCCGCAGTGCTTAGCAGCGTTGTGCTTGCGGCCGAGCAAAAACTGGCTGTAGATGAAGAAAAGTACGCGATGTTGCAGGCGGCTTATCTTTTTAATATTGCCAAGTTTATAAGTTGGCCTGAACATCAGCAAAAACAGCCCTTTCGGCTATGTTTACTTGGTGAACATACCAGTAAACTCTACCCATACTTCAGCAAAGCCTTTGAGAAACGGCCGCTGGGACAGCGCCAGATAGAAGTGCATCCGCTGGCCGCTGACAGCGAACTACCAAGCTGCCAGCTGGTTTATCTTACGTCTGATTCACCATTGCCACTGCTGGTAATAAAGCCAGACATCCTGCGCGTCACAGCGCCTGGCGTTGCCGTAACTGGCTCAGTACTGTTTGATTTAAGTATGGAGGCTGGCAGGATCATTATTTATCATAACCAGGCAGCGCAAGCTGAGTTTCAGCTGCCAATCAACACTGCCTTGTTGCGCGTTACCCGGCCTTTGCCCGGAGGAATACCATGATGGGTACCTTGCGGCAAAGAATTTTTGTTGGTTTGATTAGTGTTGCGGTGCTGGCGATGCTTATAAACTTGCTGCCGCTTTACTGGTTAATGCAAAGCGGCTTCCAACAACAACTCACCGTTAGCAGCCAGACCCAGGCGCGGATGCTGGCAGAAATGAGCACAGCCTCGTTGCTATTTGATCAACCGCAGAGCGCCAGTGAAATTCTTAACGCCCTGACTGAATCACCTGATGTAAAAGCTGCCATGCTGTTTCGTCTTGATAATGACAACCTCAGTTTATTTGCCGGCTATGGCGAACAAACGGAGAGCGAACACTTACCTCTGCTCAGTTCCACTCAGCATATTCAGTTTACTTCCGGATATCTGCACTTAATCGCTCCGGTGCAACTGCAGGAACAAATGCTCGGCTCACTGTATCTTAAAGTAAGCTTAACCCGTATCAATCAGGAATTGTATCGTGCAGCCATCATTGCCGGAGGCGCGTTATTGCTAGCGCTGTTAGTTACTTTCTGGTTAGCAAGGCGGCTCAGCAGTAGCCTGCTGACGCCCATCCACCAGCTGAAACAGGTGATCACTGCCGTCGCCTCAACCAAAGACTATAGTCAACGGGTCAGCCACAAGTTTGCCGCTGAACTTGGCGAACTGGTTAATTCGTTTAACACCATGTTAGGTGTGATAGAAACCAATATTCAACAACGGCAACAACACGAAAATCAGATACTTAAGCTAAACCTTGAATTGGAGCAGCGGGTCAAGGAGCGCACTCAGCAGCTAACTGACAGCCTCAACAATCTGCAAGACACTCAAATGAAACTGATTGAGCAGGAAAAAATGGCCTCGCTTGGCAGCCTGGTTGCGGGTGTTGCTCATGAAATTAATACGCCGGTTGGGGTTGCGGTAACAGCCAGCTCACACCTGCGGGATGTTTTGCAGCAATCAGAACGTGAGTTTCATGCAATGACCCTGACCAAACAAAGATTGCAAACGTTTTATAATACCGTGCAGGAAAGTAGCGACATTATTTATCGGAACCTGGAACGGGCAGCCGAACAAGTTAGCAGTTTTAAAATGGTCGCAGTAGATCAAAGCAGTGAAGAAGCACGTACTTTTTTATTAAAAGAGTATTTGCAAAGCATTATTTTGTCGTTACGTCCTCATTTTAAACTTACCAGGCACGAGGTCGAACTGGATGTGCCACAAGACCTGCAACTGCATAGCTTCCCGGGTTGCTTTTCCCAAATTTTCACCAACCTGATTATGAATTCGCTGATCCACGGCTTTGCCGATATTGAACAAGGCCGTATTTTAATTCAGGCACATTGCGAAGATAACCAACTGATCATCAATTACTATGACAATGGTCAGGGCATACATCCGTCGATTAAAGATAAAATTTTTGATCCTTTCGTTACCACCAACCGGCAACAAGGTGGCAGCGGCCTGGGCACTTATATTCTGTATAACTTAGTCACGCAGGTGTTAAAAGGTCGGATTGACTTGCTAGACGATGAACGGCAAGGGGCGCATTTTTTGCTGATGCTGCCTCTAATTAAACCACACACTGAGCACTGAGCACTGAGCACTGAGCACTGAGCACTGAGTATAGCAGTTGTTATTTTACTTTAAATTTAGCCTTTTTAATGGGGGCCGATTTACTGTTGCCCAGCACCAGCTCGGCCGGGATGGTAAAAGAAAAGCTGCTGCCCCGGCCAGGCTCACTGAAAATCATCAGTTGGCTGTTATGGCGCGATAGCACATGCTTAACAATGGCTAAGCCCAGGCCAGTACCACCAGTATTGCGCGCCCGAGCCTGATCAACCCGGTAAAAACGTTCGGTTAAACGTTTGACATGGTGGGGTGCTATACCCTCACCGGTATCATTCACAGCAAACACTGCGCGTTGATGCTGGCGCTGCCAGCTAACACTGATCTCACCACCGGCCGGCGTATATTTAATGGCATTGGTTACCAGATTAGAAAAAGCGCTGCGCAGCTCCTCGGTTACGCCGGTCACTTTTAAGTCAGGCTCAATCTGAAAACTTATTTTATGCTGCTTTTCGTGGTTCAGTGCCTGCGCTTCCTGCTCCAGCGTGGCAAGCATTGCCGGTACGTCGACCTCATCGTCAAACTGCACCCTGGCTGAAGCTTCAATTCGCGACAACGTCAGCAGTTGCTGCACCAGGCCGTCCATCCGTTTGGTTTGTTCCAGCATTACGGTGTGAGCTTTTTGCCACATGGCAGGCTCTGGCAACCGATCGGAGTCTATCACTTCCAGATAGCCCTGCAGCACGGTTAACGGTGTGCGTAACTCATGCGAGACATTAGCAACAAAATCTTTGCGAATTTGCTCCAGCTGCTTAAGCTGGGTAATATCACGAATAATCAGCAGATACTGCTCACTGCCATATGGCATCATTTTACATTCCAGCACCAGATTACTACTGCCACTGGCGCTGATTTCCAGCGGCTGCTGAAACTGCTTTTGTTTTAAAAAGCTCTGAAATTCCGGATTACGCACCAGGTTATCAATCCGCTGCCCCTCGTCACTGGGCCAGCGCAAACCTACCAGCATCTGGGCCAGCTTATTACACCAGATAATGGTCCAGTCGCTGGTTAACACCACTACAGCTTCAGGCAACGCTTCAGCACCATCCCGAAAGCGCCGCACCAGGTTACGCAGCTCTTTGCGTTTTCTGCGCTCACGCCGTTGCTGGTAATAAATGCCATCGAATATCTGTTGCCAGAAACCTTGGCCTTCCGGCGGTGAAAGCTTGCGATCGTGCCACAGCCATTTGGTAATTAAAAACAGATGATGATAGTTAGATGCCAGCAAATAAAAGCTCAGCAGTAACATAAACAGCATACTCTGGCCAAATGGCCAGCCGACTAGCCCCGCCAGGGTATAAAAAAGGAAGATTTTGCTGAAAATCTTCCCTTTAGAAAGCTGTGGCCGCATAAAACCTACTTAGCAGAAAAGCGATAGCCTGAGCCCCGCACAGTTTGTACCAGCTTATCATGCCCTGCGACAGAAATCGCTTTACGCAAACGACGAATATGCACATCGACTGTGCGATCTTCCACATAGACATTGGTGCCCCAGACATGGTCCAGCAATTGTTCCCGGCTATACACCCGTTCCTGGTGAGTCATGAAAAAATGCAGTAACCGAAATTCGGTCGGGCCCATATCCAGTGGCTGCTGCTCTGCCATTACCCGGTGTGCAACCGGGTCGAGTTTCAGGCCCTGCACTTCAATCACTTCATCCAGACTGGTAGGCGATACCCGGCGGATCACGGCTTTAATCCGGGCCATAAGCTCCTTGGGTGAAAACGGCTTGGTGACATAATCATCAGCACCCACTTCCAGGCCACGTACTTTGTCTTCCTCTTCACCGCGGGCGGTAATCATTATAATCGGAATGTTACGGGTCAGCTCGTGCTGTTTCATCTTTTTAGCAAACTGAATACCACTGCCACCCGGGATCATCCAATCCAGTAATACCAAATCCGGATAAGGTTCAATCAGCTGATTAACCGCTGTTGGAAAATCTTCGGCAGTAATTGCCTGATAGCCATTTTGCTCTAACACAAAGCACAACATATCGCGGATCGGGGCTTCATCTTCCACCACCAGGATTTTTCTTGCCATAAGGTTCACCACATTCCGTTAGCCGGTGTTAAACCGGACTGTTCTAACTGTCTCTGCCGCCTAGTATTACTGCAGTTTATGACATTTTTATGAAAACACGAGGTTAATCTTTGTCCAGCGCTAACCTGCCAACCATAAACACAAATACGTAACAAATATCACAACATTAAAACCTCAGGCGAGACGTGAATGCATGACAGTTATATGAATTTTTTTTGACGGTCTTTTGCCTGACTTCATGCTAAACCGCAGCCAGTCGGCGCGACCTGCCGCGGTCACAGCGCCTGTCATTTAAGCGTCGTATTACTGTAATAAAATCGTCATTAGCCTGCTGTAGGGTGCCTGCAACTTGATTGGCAACACCTATAACAACTCAACGGAGAGATGGTAATGGCTTTACGCAAACTGTTAAAACTAAGCGCCATAGCGTCAGCATTAATACTGGCCGGCTGTGGTGGCGACTTAGTAGTTAATGCCGGTAGCGATAATACTGGCGGTGGCAATGGCGGCGGCGGTGGTAGTAATCCGCCACCAGTTACTTCAGATTGCCCGGCATTTGCTACTGAAGGCGATAGCCTGGCTGGTGTTGACCTGCCGGTATGTGAAATCAGCGGCACCATTACCAGTGACACCCGCCTGAGCAATGACATTGCCTGGTCACTAAGCGGCAAAGTTACCGTCGGTAATGATAACGCTGACAGTGCTACCCTGACTATCGAACCGGGTACTTTTGTTTATGGTAAAAGCGGCGCCGATTACCTGGTTATCGCCCGCGGTTCAAAAATTCAGGCAGTCGGCACCGTCGACGCACCAATCGTTATGACTTCAGTTAACGACATGCTGGGCTTGTCCGACAATGAGTCAACTGCAGAATGGGGCGGCCTGGTGTTACTGGGTAATGCACCAAGCAATAAATGTGACCAGGCTGCACTGGCCAGCTGTGAAATTCAGGCAGAAGGCGAAGCTGGCCCATATGGTGGTGCAGATCCTGAAGATAACAGTGGCGCCTTGAAATATGTCCAGGTACGCTACGCCGGTTTTGAAGTTATTCCGGATAACGAATTAAACGGCATTACCTTTGCCGGTGTTGGCCGTGGCACTAATGTTGAGTATATTCAGGTGCATAATAACCTGGATGATGGCGTAGAGTTTTTCGGCGGCACCGTTGATGCCAAATATGTGGTGTTAACCGGTAACCGCGACGACTCACTGGACTGGGCTGATGGCTGGAGCGGCCGGATGCAGCACGTATTAGTGCGCCATAACCCGAATAACACCAAAGCTAACCGCGGTATTGAAGCTGACAACCAGTCAGGTAACTTCACTGCTACCCCGGTTTCAAAACCTCGCATTGCCAACATGACTATCGTGGGTAATAACTTCGATGGCGAAGATGACTCAGAAGGTGTGTTACTGCGCGCTGGCACTGCTGGCGAGTTGTACAACTTCATTGTTACAGGCCCGTCAGGTATGGGTGAGTGTTTTGAAATCAACTCTGCTGAGTCAGTAACCAACACCGGCAATGGTGAAATTATTTTCCGCAACTCTATTCTTGACTGTGCAGAGCCTACCAAAGACACTAAAGATGATGCTGGTAACGTCACGCTGGATGCTGAAGCATGGTTCCTTGCCCAGCCTGGTAACATCATTGGTGATGCGCTGTTAGGTGGCTATATTCCAGCACCGAATTCACCAGCTCTGGGTAACGGTTACAACGTAGCGAACAATGTCGACAGCTGGTTTGATAATGTTGATTACATTGGCGCTTTTGATGGTGAAGAAGACTGGACTGTAGGCTGGACTGTTGGTATTCATCCGGAAGACGACTTAGCGGCCTGCCCTGCCGGCACCAGCGAAGTTAACAGCTTATCTGGCCGTCTAAACTGTCAATTAACTGGTGACATTACCGCCAACGTAACCTTAGCTGCCGGTGCAGACTATGTGTTAGACGGCCGGGTGCGGATTGGGGTAGATAACACCACTGCTGCAACCTTAACCGTTGAACCAGGCGTGCGGATTTACGGTAAATCAGGTGCTGACTTCCTGGTTATTACCCGCGGCTCAAAAATTGAGGCGAACGGCACTGCTGCTAACCCTATCGTAATGACCTCAGTACAAGACATTATCGGCTCACCAACGGCTGCCGGCCAGTGGGGCGGTTTAGTGTTGCTGGGTAACGCGCCAAGCAATAAATGTGACCAGGCTGATTTAGCCAGCTGTGAAATTCAGGCAGAAGGCGAAGCCGGACCTTACGGTGGTGCAGATGCAGAAGATAGCAGCGGTACCTTAAACTACGTGGTAGTTAAACATGCTGGTTTTGAAGTTATCCCGGATAACGAGTTAAACGGTATTACTTTTGCCGGTGTTGGTTCTGGTACTGAGTGTGCAAATATCCAGGTTCACCAGAACGTTGATGACGGTATCGAGATGTTCGGTGGTAGCGTCAGCTGTAAAAACGTAGTGTTAACCGCAAACGGTGATGACTCAGTAGACTGGGCTGATGGCTGGAACGGTAAACTGCAATTCGTTCTTGTTAAGCATGGTGCTGATGATTCTAAATCGAACCGCGGTATCGAAGCAGATAACCAGTCTGGTAACTTCACTGCGACCCCGGTATCGAACCCAACCATCGCCAACATGACCATTATCGGCAACAACTTTGACGGCGATGATGATTCAGAAGGTGTATTGCTGCGCGCAGGCACAAATGCCCAGCTGGCTAACTTCGTCATCACCGGCCCGGACGGCATGGGCGAGTGTCTGGAGTTTGATTCAGCTGAAACTAAAGCCTTAGCGGCGGCAGGTTCTTTAACCATGACGCATTCAGTTGTCGCTTGTGCAGAACCATTCAAAGGCGACCTGGGCAACGGTACAACCACCGAGCAATGGTTCCTGGCTCAGGAGGGTAACAGCGTTGCTGCCAACCAGGCTGCGGTACTGGACGGTATCTTCACTATCGATGCCAGCACGCCAAAAGATATGTCTGCGCTTGATAGTTTCTTTGAAGCAGTTGACTTCGTCGGTGCAGTAGAAGCAGGTAATGACTGGACTGCTGGCTGGACAGTTGGCTTAGAAGACTAAGCAAATCGGCACTGCCGGGGCAACCCGGCAGTGCCTTTTCTTATTCAGACAATCGATATATCAAGACTAGTAACCGTTTTAAGCTGATAGGACAACGTTCAGATGAGCAGCATTCAAAAATTTAGTTTCAGCCGTGTTGGCCGCAGTGTACTGCTGGCCTTAGGCACAACCACTGCGATGATGTCGTTAAATACCATTGCCCAAGAAACGCCTGCGCCCACGCAAGCAGAGCAGGAAGAAGTAGAACGCATTTCTGTATCTGGCCGCCTGATGAGCTCTGCTGCCTCTGCTGCTGCAGAACGTCGTGAGCAAGCCTATGTAGCAGAAGTACTCGGTATGGAACAAATTTCCCGCGCTGGTGACAGCAACGCTGCTGCTGCTCTGCGCCGTGTCACCGGTTTAACCCTGGTAAAAGACAAGTTTATTTATGTTCGCGGCTTAGGTGAGCGTTACTCCAGTACCTTATTAAATGGCGCCATGGTGCCAAGCCCTGACCCAACCAGGAATGTTATCCCGCTGGACATGTTTCCGGCCGGTATTATTGAAAGCTTAGTCGTGCAAAAAGCCTATTCACCGGAGCTCCCGGCAGCCTTTGGTGGTGGTAATGTCAATATCCGTACCACCGCTATTCCATTGCAAACCAGCTTTAATGTCTCGGTGGGCACCGGTTTTAACAGCCTGAACAGTGTTGATGGCTTTGAGTATGCCGGTGGTGGCGATGACTGGCGCGGCAAAGACGATGGCCAGCGTAGCATTTCGCCAGAGCTTGCCAGCGCCCAACAACTGTATGGTATTTTAACGCCGATTAATATCGCCGAAGCTTTAGGCGGTATTACCGGACCAAACCTGGCACAGGCAGAAACCATAGTTCGTGAGCTTGGTACTGCTTTTAACCGTGACATCGATATTAGCTCTACCTCGGTGAAACCAGACTTTGACGCCAGCGCTTCCTTTGGTACCCGCTTTGACCTGGCTAAAAATGTGGTTTTCGGGGTTATGACTGGCCTTAGCTACGACCGTTCAACCCAGAATATCGACGAGCGCGAGCGTTACTACTCAGTATCAGGTGATAATCTGGTGCCACTGAACCGCTATGATGATGTTAAAGGCACTGAACACCAGGTTAAGCTGTCGGGCATGCTAAACTTCGGTTTAGAACTGGGTATCGATCACAGGTTAGAAACCTCGACTATTTATCTGAGTGACACCAAAGATGAAATAAAGATTAAAAACGGCGACAGTATCGAAACTATTAACGAGACTAACCGCTTTAATACCGACACCAGTATTTTATATGAAGAGCGCACCATGCTAAGCAATCAGCTGCGTGGTAAGCACAACTTCCCGTATTTAATGGATTTGGCCGTTGACTGGCAGTACACCGATGCCAAAGCACGGCGTAACGCGCCGGGCGAAGTGGAATATCGCTATCTGAACGAAACCCAGGATGATGGCTCAGTGTTCTCTTTCCTGCGCCGTAATCAGAATGCAGTGAATTACAGCTTCAGTGATATGAAAGATAACACTGAAAACTTCAGCTGGAACGCTAAGCTACCATTGACGTTGGGTAAAGCTGAAATGACCTTCAGTGGCGGCTACAGCTATTTCGAACGGAGCCGTAATGCCCAGACCGACCGCTTTAACTTTGATACCGTAGGTTACAGCCTTGAGCAATTGTCAGGCAGCTTCTCGGAGATTTTCTCTGACAGCAGTATTTTAAACCCGGCTAACGGCTTTAAAATTTCCAACGTAACTACTCAGGCCGACGATTACCTGGCAGCGCAAATGATTGATGCCGGCTACGGTGCCCTGGAAATTAACTACGACTACATGTTCCGGTTAAACATTGGTGTGCGCTATGAAGATTTTAAACAAATTTCATTGCCACTCACTGCCGATGGCGCTGTCAGCGGCAACATTACTGACTCGGTGTTACTGGAAGATGGCTTCTACCCGGCTTTATCATTAACCTGGTTTGTTGATGATGACCTGCAGGCCCGCTTTGGCTACAGTAAAACGGTAGTACGCCCCGATTTACGGGAAGTAACACCGGTATTGTATGTTGATCCGTTAACCGACTTTAAAGTAACCGGCTTCTCCGGTCTAAAAAGCACGGACATCAGCAGTTTTGATGCCCGGCTTGAATGGTACTATGACAGCAGCAACTACAGTTTTGGCCTGTTCTATAAAGACCTGGACAACCCGATTGAAGCTATCGAATTATCAGGCTCTGACGGTAACCTGTTAATGTCTTTCCGCAACGGCCAGAGCGGTAAAGTGTATGGTGCTGAAGCAGAGTTTCTGCAGCAACTGGATATGTTTAGTGGCGAATTAGGTAAACTTGCCAATAACTTCTTTGTTGCCGGTAACCTGACAATCAGTGAATCTGAAATCAGCATTCAGCCGTTCCCGGGCGCAGATTTAACTAACCTGACGCGGGGCTTAAGTGGTCACTCCAAGCACGTCGTTAACTTCCAGTTGGGTTATGACTCGGATGACGATCAGCATAATGCCACCCTTACCTATAACGTATTCGGTAAGCGGATAGCCTTTGCTGGGGTTAACGACAAAGACGATGCCTTTGAGCAGCCATTTAATTCACTGGATTTCACCTATGGTTTCACGCCGCTGGAGAATATGACCGTAAAACTGGGCTTGAAAAACTTACTGGATGAAGAAGTGGAAATTTTGCAGCAGGGTGAAATTCTGCAGCAGCGCACTGAAGGCCAGAGCTACAGTTTAAGCTTCTCTTATAAATACTAGCAATTTGAACGTTAAAAGCCACCGTATAACTACGGTGGCTTTTTTGTTGCTTTTAAAAATAATATTTAACGCCAAACATACTGACTAAAGGGTCAATTTTAACTCTAACTTGCTGTATCGCTGCATTATTTAATCTCACTTCTGCATCAGTTTCGATATCGATCATGCTAAGCATAAGATGTACTCCCCATTGCTGGTTTATCCGCCAGTCAAAGCCGGCCTGATAAGCTAAACCCAGGCTGCCTTCCAAATTCAGAGATAAATTGTCTTGTGCATTTGCAACGCCAAGATCAGTCAGCGCCTGGCGTAAATCAGCAGAAATAGACTCCTGAAAGAAATGAGTATAATTAATGCCGACACCGATAAAGGGCATAAAATCAGTAGTTGAGGTTAGCGGATAAAAACGGGCAAATACTGTAGGGGGTAAGTGTTTTGTATTACCAATTTCCAGACCATCTATCGCTGAACCCGCAACATGGATATTGTGCGAAAATGGGGTGGCCGCAACCACGCTGGCTGACCAGTATCGATTAAAAGCATAATCAACTGTAATGCCAAGCTGAGTGTTATCATTTACCGTGACTGAGGTAGAACCTACAGGCAGTGCTGCCACTTGCTCAACCACATTAAGGTTACTGCTACTGGCATCTGGAGCCACCGTAATTGGGCCAACGTTTACTGACCACTGTGCCTGAGCGTTAAAAACAGAAAAGCCAACAACAAAGGCAATCAACGTTTTAGTGCTTTTATTCATAATTCTTTCTCAGATAAATTAAAAAAACCCCCTTTTCATCAAAAAAAGGGGGGGACAGGTCAGTTTGCCGAGTATGGCAGTGACGAGTGATGGAGAACTATTCGCAACGAACCATCAGCGGCTTTTTTAAAGCCCCAGGTTTTATCTACTGTGGTTTTATTGCCTGATCGGTCAGTAACATGAACATGGCCCATGGTCAGGGCCACGTCGCCATTGATATAGACTGCAGCATTGTTAAAGGCATATTCCTTCCATCCTTTTAAAGCGAAACCTGAATCCTGAGCAAAGTTTTTGTCGTCAGCTACAAAGTAAGATAACGCACCGTCATAAGTTGTCCGGAATGTCTGCTCGCCATTTGCCAGGGTGGGCTTGAATAATACCGCGCCTAAGTTGTAGCCGTATGCATTGTCCAACACTTTTTTAGCCACAGATTTAGCCGCCTTTACTCCACCCGCCTCGTGGGCATTGCTGATATTAATCAATGCATTACCCCAAGCTTGCTGGGCAGCCTTAACTTCGTCAAGAGTAATATTGTTGTTGACAATCTTTTCGGCGTGAACCAGGGAAGACATTAAAACAGCAGCGGCGCACAGTGATAGTTTTGTTAAAGTGAATTTCATATAAACCTCTACGTTATTTAATCAGCGAGGTCATTATTACTCTGTGGTGCGGCATTCTTCTTTACAATAAGATTAACGAACGCCATGCCTTATCATTAACAGAACATGACAATAGTGTGCAGCAACGCTGCACTATTGGATTGCAGCATCCGGAGCAACATCATTCAGACTGTAACCATGCCCCCTATATGTGTGGATGTACTTTTTCGTGTAGTCTTCATCAATTTTTCTACGCAGGCGCCTGACATAAACATCGACTACGTTGGTTAAAGGATCAGTATTCATTCCCCATACGTTAGCGAGAATACGCTCACGGCTAAACACCTTCCCAGGTTGAGACATTAAAAAATCCAGCATCTGCAACTCTTTTGCTGTTAACTTGATGATCTTGCCTGACCGGCTAACCTGCAACGCGGATTTGTCATATGCCAGCTCACCAAAATGAACAATATTATCAACTTGCGCGAATTGATCTCTTTTAGACAATACGTGAATTCTTGCCAGCAACTCTTCAAATGCAAATGGCTTACCCAGGTAATCGTCCGCACCACTGTTTAGCCCCAACACTCGGTCCTGCACTTCATTCAGCGCTGATAAAATCAGAATTTTGGCTTTTATTCCTCTGGCTCGCATCCGACTACAGAGTTCTATACCATCAATATTGGGTAGCATTCTATCCAAAATAATTACCGCGGGTTGAACTTGCAGTACCAGGTCAATAGCACCCTTGCCATCAGCACAGGTTTGAACCAGAAACCCTTCACTTTTCAAGCCTCGTTCAAGAAAGCTCGCAACCCGGACATCATCTTCAATAATGACAATACTCATGTGGACATGCCCTCGATGCTGATTTTAATGCTGACAGTAGTACCTTGATGCAAACGGCTTTCTAATTGAATCAGTCCCTTGTGCTGCTCTATCAGATACTTTACCAGCGAAAGGCCAATTCCCAAGCCATCAGGCCGGAGTTTTCTGGCATTATCTGCCCGATAATACCGGTCGAATACGTTACCAAGCTCATAATCCGCTATGCCAATACCATAATCTGTAATACTACATTCAAATTGATTATCTTTGATGCATACAACCATATCTAACGCGGAGTTAGCAGGCGAGTACCGCAACGCATTGTCAAACAGAATTTGCCACGCTTGTAATAATTTTCCAACGTCTGCTTGAATGCTATGGTCTGACATTTCTATTGCATCGTCAAAATGCAGACGTAATTCCCTACCCTGAACTTTCGACTCTCTGCGGACTTGACCAACCAGCTGAGTCGCAACCTCAACCAGCGGCACTGACTTTACATCGAGCAGCGCCATACTATTCTCGCCACGAATTAACATGAGCAAATCATCAATTCTGCCCGATAGTGCGGCGCCAGCATCGAGAATACGCCTTAGCGTCTCTTTATATTCTTCTGCTGATTTCTCTTTACCTCTGAGTCCTATTTCTGCCTCACCACGAATTGCGGTTGCCGGCGTACGCAATTCATGACTCACGTCAGCAAAAAATTGCTTTTGTTGCGCCTCAGCATGCTTTAACTGCTCCAATGCATGCTTAAGCTGTGCGGTGCGGGACGACACTTCCTGCTCTACTTCAAGGGTATGCCGCAGCTCTGCTTGCCTTGCTTGTTCCAGTGCTGCAGACATAGTGTTAAAACTTGTCGCAACATTTCTGAATTCTTTGTCATCCAACTCGGCTATCCGGTGAGTAAAATTACCTGACGCTACAGCCGAGGTACCCTCAAGTAAACGAGTAATCGGTGAATACAGCGCCCTTAACAAAAGCACCGCGAGCAAAACTGCGGTTAGGCTGCCAAATACGGCCAGCGACAGTACAATAGTTCTTACTTTTGACAGCGCGTCAACCGCCGCTGACTCTGCTTTAGATGCCCGTTGCCGCTGCAGTTCTATCGCTTCGGCAATAAGGCTTTTTAAATCCAGCCCCTCTAATTTATCAAAAGTTTGGATCAGTAATCGCCATATCTCTGCTTCACTTAGGGTAATCGACTCTTTATCCAATAAACTTCGTTTTAACGCAAAAATGTTAGTTTCAAGAATAGAGAGTGCCCTGACCTGCTTGTTAACTTCCTGATGATCCTGCTCGCTATCTGACAATTGTTGGTCATTAACCAATAGCGTTTGTAAGTTGCTGAGAATTAGCTCCATTTGTGCCATCAATCGGTCACGCTCGGCCAGTGGAGCATCATTAGTAAGTAAGTATTGTGCCAGCCAAACCTTCAAACGCTGTTTATCCGCACCCAGGGCAATAAACTCTGCCAACATCTGGTTTGATACTCTGCCGCGTTCAACATGATAAGCGGCAATACCAGAGGTCCAGAAAGCAGCAACGGCCTGAACAATACAAAACATAACCAGTAAGCCAAAAGAAAGTAGTAAACGGTTTCGGTACATCGAGCTTATACTCCGGATAAACTTTTTTATTGTTGGAAGTTATACGTCAGGTAAATGATTAAAGATGAAAAAAACCCGGTTTAAACCGGGTTTTTCTGAATAGTTAATTTTTTAAAAGTGATATTGAGCCCTAACTCCAAAACCTATAGGCTCCTCATTGATACCTGAAGCTGTATCAACATCAGTATACACAATATTACTCATAAAACGAATATTACTACTTAAGTAATAGTTAACGCCAACGGTCAGATTTTTCTGCTCGCCACCCATAACAACACCGTCATTAAGGTCAGTAACAGAGTATCTGGCGGCAACTTCAATTGCGCCTTTTGCTGAGCTTGGTTTAATACCACTGAATGAGCCGTTTTTGTATGAACGCGATTCTCCAGTTATCACATAACTTGCCTGCATGTGGTATCCGCTAAAGCTAAGATCCTGCACTGCAGAGGATGTATTCACTGATAATGCTTCAGCTTCAAATGACCACGCGCCATTAATTGCTGCAAACTCCAGTCCGGTAGTGATCAGATTATCAACGTTATTGAGCGTTCCGGTGTCGATAAGACGAATGGCCGGATCAATTCTTAACTCAGGGCGGTCCCGAAAACGCAAGCTGTTATAGTCGCCTAAATCCTGATACACCACTGCCGCACCAAAGTGGTACTGAATATTATCGATTTTGGGGTGATAAACCAGACGTTGCGCCAGGCCCATGCTGTCGTCCTTTCCAGCATCGCTTTCAGTATTCATGGTTCTGCCAAAAGCCATCGAGCCTGAAGTAATATCACCAAAGGTTTTATCAAAACGAACGCCTAACTTACGGTCAGGCGTAATCACTGTTGAACCACTTGCCCGCTCCATAAAAGTCATAGAGTTTGAACTCGTCAGGGTATTAAGGCTAAACGGCAACCGTTGGTGGCCTATAGTCAATGAACCACCGGCGAATTTTGTCCGCAGGTTTACATCGGTAGCACTCGCGTCACCACCTTCAGCAAAATCATATTCGATGACAAAGCGCCAATCTGATGAGAAATTACCTTGTAATCCCATGCGGCCCCGACGAACATTAACGCCATTACCAAATTCTGTTTGGTCATCATTGACAAACCCAGCATCGAGGTGCAGGCGACCTCGTGGTTCTACTTCAATATCTGCCGCCAGAACGTTTCCGGCAATTGAGGCCGAAAGTATCGCAACAGTGATTTTGCTCATTGAGTTCATTACTATTCCTTTTGAAGGTTAAAGATGTAACTAATGTTTACCGAGAGAGTATATTTCAGCTTAATGACACTTTAATGACAGCGTGGCATTTTTATGACGCTAAAATGATGTTTTTATGACTGTCTATACACAGCATGCTACTACCATCACTATAGGAAGTATTAATCAGTTTAGTCAGATAGCCAAGTCTATAATAAAATAACAGAAAGGGAGCGAATGCTCCCTTTTTTAGCGCTTTTGACATCGCAACGATCTCAACCGTAGCGCCCGGTAATATAATCTTCAGTTCGCTTATTAATAGGGTTGGTAAAGACTTCGTTGGTGGCACCAATTTCTATTAAATCACCCAGATGGAAAAACGCAGTGCGGTCTGAGACCCGGGCGGCCTGTTGCATATTGTGAGTAACGATAACGATAGTAAAGTTTTGCTTTAACTCATCAATCAGTTCTTCAATAATAGAAGTTGCAATAGGGTCAAGCGCCGAACACGGTTCATCCATTAGTATCACGTCCGGGCTGACCGCGATACTGCGGGCGATACATAACCGCTGCTGCTGGCCACCGGATAAGCCGGTGCCAGGCTGATCCAGCCGATCTTTCACTTCATTCCATAAGCCAGCGCGGCGTAAACTGGACTCCACCACATCGTCCAGCTCTGACTTGCGACTGGCCAGGCCATGTAAGCGCGGGCCATAAGCAATATTTTCATAAATTGATTTTGGAAACGGGTTCGGCTTTTGAAATACCATGCCAACCTGAGCGCGCAATTGTACAACGTCCAGTGACGGGTCATAGATATCGCGGCCATCCATCTTAATACTGCCGGTTACCCGGCAGATATCAATGGTATCGTTCATCCGGTTTAAACAACGTAAAAACGTTGATTTGCCGCAACCTGAAGGGCCGATAAAGGCAATAACTTCGTTTTCCATTACATCCAGATCAACACCATGGATAGCTTCATTGTCGCCGTAAAAAACCCTGACATCACGTGCTGTCATTTTTACCTTGCCAATGCTGTTTGTCTCAATCGCTGTCATCGCTAAATCCGCCGTAGTTACCACTTATTCAGTTAATTTTCTGGAGTTGGCTGCGCTGCGCGTCAGACCTACCAGCGCTTTTCATATTTTTTACGCAGCCAGATGGCTAGCCCGTTTAATGTCAACATCAACGCCAGCAATACGATAATGGCGGCAGAAGTACGGGCTTCAAAAAAGTTACGAAGCTCATTGCCCTGCCACAAATATATTTGTACTGGTAAGGCGGTCGATTGCTCGAACGGGCCGGCCGGTATTTGTGCGACAAAAGACTTCATGCCAATAAGTAATAATGGTGCTGTCTCACCTAAAGCCTGGGCCACACCAATGATGGCGCCAGTAAGAATACCCGGGATAGCCAGTGGCAACACATGATGAAAAACAGCCTGCATTTTAGACGCCCCCAGCCCTAAAGCTGCCTGGCGAATGGATGGCGGAATGGCCTTTAAGGTAGAGCGTGTGGCAATAATCACGGTAGGTAAGGTCATTAAGCTTAATACCAGGCCGCCAACAATGGGTGCCGACATCGGCAGTTTAAACCAGCCGATAAACACCGATGCACCCAATAAGCCAAATACAATGGACGGCACCGCAGCCAGGTTATTAATATTCACCTCCACTAAGTCGGTGAATTTATTTTTGGGCGCAAACTCTTCCAGATAAATGGCGGCGGCAACGCCCATTGGTACCGCCAGAAAAATCACCACCAGCATCATATATAACGAACCGACAAAAGCACCCGCCAGGCCAGCAGATGCTGGCGAACTGCGGGAGTCGGGATTCATAAACAAGGCAAAACTAAAGCGATTTTCAATAATGCCCTGCGCTGACAGCATTTCAACCCATTCCCGTACTTTCGGGCTAAGCTGCTGCTGCGAGTCAGGCAGACTGCGGTCAATATTACCTTTTAACCAGACATCAATATTCGCATCAGTAAGCAAATTTACCGTTTTGGTCTGGCCAATGATTTCGGGGTTTTCTATTACCATATCGCGTACGGCGTAGCGCTCACCTGAGGTCACTATCCGCGCTGCGTCACGACGATACTGGCGCTCTTGAGCTTCCGGTATGACCTTATTCAGGCCATCCAGAATTAAGCGGTTAAAGTTAACCATGCCCACTTCAGTTTGCCATTCAATAAAACGCTGCCGAAATTCATTGTCTGTTTCATCCGCACCTTGCACTGGTTTTTCGCTGATACTAATCACTTCAGGGTCAAAGTAAATATCAAGCGTAATGTGCGCCTGCCAGAATGCAGGGACACCTTTGGCAAAAATATTAACAAACAAAATAGCGACCAGGGTCAGGCTAATAATGACAGCGCCCAGACCAACGCCTTTAAACAGCTTTTCCTGACGGTGCCGACGAGCCAGTGACGCCGCCACTTGTTGCTGGGTTTTACTTAGTAACACCGGTTCAACAGCGACATCTTTGTCGGTGGAGCTCAGTTTGTTATCAGTCATAAGTTACTCGTATTGTTCCCGATATTTACGCACAACAACCAACGCTACAATATTCAGCAGCAAGGTAATGACAAACAGGGTTAAGCCCAATGCAAAAGCGACCAGGGTCTGAGGGCTGGCAAAGTCGTTGTCGCCGGTTAGTTGGTTAACGATAGACACCGTTATCGTCGACACGGCCTCAAAGGGATTGGCAGTCAATGTCGGGCTGTTGCCCGCTGCCAGCACCACAATCATGGTTTCACCAATAGCCCGACTGGCAGCAAGCAGCACCGCACCCACTATGCCAGGCAGCGCAGCAGGAAGTACCACTTTGCGAATGGTTTCAGATTTGGTCGCACCCAGGCCAAGCGATGCATCCCTGAGTGCCTTTGGCACCTGAGTAATAATGTCATCTGACAACGATGAGATAAAAGGTACAATCATAATGCCCATTACCACACCGGCTGTCAGTGCAGACGTCGCCCGGATAGTCAGGCCAATACTGGCGCCAAAATCGGCTAAAAATGGCCCCACCGTTACCAGTGCGAAGAAGCCGTAAACAATAGTGGGAATACCAGCAAGGACTTCAATAATGGGTTTCGCCGTCGCGCGAAAGCTGGCCGGTGCATATTCTGCCAGGTAAATCGCGACCATTAAACCAAGGGGAATTGCGACCAGCAACGCGATACCCGCAATCATCATCGTACCTGAAAGCAACGGCAGCAAGCCAAAACTTCCCTGACTTCCGGTCAGTGAACCTTCAGCGACGCCTGTCGTCGAAAAGCGTGGGTTCCAAGTCGTACCCAGGAAAAAATCTGCTGGCGGTATAAAACTGAAGAACTTGATGGTTTCACCCACCATTGATAGCACAATGCCGATAGTGGTTAAAATGGCAACAGTGGAGCAGATTATAAGCACGGCTTTAACGGTGCGTTCGATTTGATGGCGCGCCCGCAAATGAGGCTGAATGCGTTTAAAACTGAAAAACAAACCCGCTGCGGCTATCGCTGCCATCAGACCAGTTAACAGTAACGCACTACTCGTTTGTAATTGTTGCATATACGCAGCAGCGGCCAGCTCCCACTGCTCAGCTTCTGCCACCACACCAAAATTAGTAGCAAGATTGCTGATCCGGCGCATAATCACATCGGCAGTTAACCCTTCTGCGGCTAACGCTTCTGCAGGCAACTGGGCAGCCACCATACCGTTAATCACCCCGGGGGACAAAAGTGTCCACAGTACCAGAATGAAGAAAGCCGGGATAACTGCCCACAAGCCGACCATCATGCCGTAATGATGAGGCCTGGAGTGCATTTTTTGCTGCGGGTTAACTGTCGCCACCTTGCGACTGCGCACCATGCCAAGCTGATAGCCTATCGCCATCAATGCCAGCAGCAGTACAATTAACGAAAAATTACTCATGCTTGCTCCATTCACCAATCCGGGTTATCCCACGGGGATATATACTTCTTTAAAAGCCGCGCAAGCTTAACGCGCACATATTGCAGTTTTATTACAATCACTGTCATATTTCTGAAACAGAAAAAGAGGACCTGCTGGCCCTCTTCTTTAAATTACTGTGCTGCAGCCGTTACAGCGATTTTTTGGCGCGGATATTTGCCAGTATAGTCGCACGCTCGTCGTCATCAAGCGGAATTAAGCCTGCGGCTTCTAACGGACTGCCAAATCCAGAGGCTGCATCAGAGACAAAGTATTCTGCAAACTCTTTTAAACCGGGGATAACACCAATGTGCTCACCTTTTACATAGAAAAACAGTGGGCGGGAAACCGGGTACACGCCTGCAATTATGTTATCAACTGTCGGCTCAACGTCATTAACAGTTGCCACTTTAATCCGGTCGCGGTTAGCTTCATAGAAACTTAAACCAAACACCCCCAGGGCATTTTTCTGAGCTTGCAGCCGGGCCAGAGTCTCAGTGTAGTCACCAGCAATTTCTACTACGCTGCCATCGGTACGCATTGCTAAACAAAAGTTGTTTTGCTCAGCTTTAGGTAACGCCTGAACTTCAGCAAAGGTTGTACAACCGTCGATAATCACTTTTTCTTCGTAAACTTCACGGGTACCGTGGTTTGAACCAGGGATGGCCAGTAAAATTGTCTGGTCTGGCAGAGACTTATCAATTTGCTGCCAGTTGGTATAAGGGTTAGCTACCATTTTACCGTTTTGTGGCACTTGCGCCGCCTGAGCCAGAAACACATGTTTAGGTTTTAATTTAAAAATACCAGCGTCAATCCGCGAGGCAAAAACGATACCATCGTAGCCAATTTTAACTTCGATTATTTCTTTAACGCCGTTCTCTTTACAGGCTGCCACTTCTGCCGGGCGAATCTGCCGCGATGAGTTAGCAATATCAATGGTGTTAGTACCCACACCCTGACAGAACTGACGCAGGCCACCAGACGACCCACCAGAACCTACTACCGGAGTGCGAAACTGGGCAAAATTGTTGCCAAATTCTTCAGCAGCGATAGAAGAAAACGGCAGTACGGTTGATGAACCTGCTACCTGCACAGTATCGCGATTTGCATGGGCCTGGCCTGCAAACGCCAGGCTGACGGCTGAAGCTACAATCAGTTTAGTTAGCTTATTCATTTTCATTTGGTAAATCCTCGGCTAAAGATATGCATTTAATGTAGACCATTATGCGATACTTTTATTGCAGTAATATGACAATCATCTTTAACCACGGCAGCTAAAGTGGTTATTCGCTAAACTTTAAACGCCTGACAACGCTGTGACAGTTGTTTTGCCAAGATGTTTAATTGCTCGCTGGCATTTGATGAGCGCTCCGCGCCACTGTTAAGCTGGCGGATGTCATCGTTCAACATAGTAATGCTGTCAGCAATGGCAGTTGCGACCTGTTGCTGTTCGTCCGTTGCCACAGAAATCTCTGCATTTAATTGCACAATTTGTTTTACCGCACCTGCAATTTGCTGAAACATTTGATCAGTCTGGCGCGATTGACCTACGCTTTCGCTGGCCTGGATTGCAGCTTGCTCCATCGCTGCTACCGCTGAATCGGCTTGCTGTTGTAATTGGCTTATCATGGTGCGGATTGACTCCGTCGCTTGTTGGGTATTGGCAGACAACATACGCACTTCATCAGCTACCACTGAAAACCCCCGCCCCGCCTCACCGGCACGGGCAGCTTCTATTGCCGCATTGAGCGCCAGCAGATTGGTTTGCTCTGAAATTTTCCGGATCACCTCCAGCACGCTGGATATTTGGCTACTGTCCTGTTGTAACTGGCTGATAACCTGACTGGCTTGCAACATTTTTTGCTCTAGCTGCTCAGTCGTGGCCATGCTGCTGGCCGCAACCAGGCTGCCGTCATGACTATACTGTTCGGCCTGCTCAGCACGGCTGGCAGCGCTGCGGCCATTTTCTGCAACCTGACGAATCGCCATACTCATTTGTTCAACGGCCGCAGCAACCTGACTAACCTGCTCGGTCTGACGGGCTGAACCATTGCTGACTTCCTCGCTCACGGCAGAGACCTGCTCTGACTGCTGACTTAATGCTTCAGCACTGGCACCGAGTTTGCGGATTAGCTCCGCAAAAGACTGCAACATGGTATTTAATGCCTGAGCCGCCTGGGCAATCTCATCTTTACCCTGGTCACTTGCCCGTAAGCGAAGATCTGATTGTTGAGCGACTTGCAGCAACAAACTACGTAAACCATTTAGGGGTACTGCCACAGACCGCTGAATTGCTATTACCAGGCCAGCAATTGCCAGCAGCAACAATAAACCACCAAACAAGTAAACTTTTACCAGCATGTCAGTAAAGTTCACCGACTGATCACGCACTACTGCGGCCGCAGCAATTTGCTGCTGAATAAAGGCATCAGCCAAATCGGCGAAGCTGGTTATCCTGCGTTCAATTTCACCATTAATAGTTGACTCATTTAAAATACGAACCAGTAACGCGTCACTGCCAGCAAATGACAACCATTCTTCGTATTGCTTAATAGAGCTGGCGAACGCCTCGTCCAGCGCCTGGTAACCATTTTCCTGCTCAAGCTGTGGCCGTTTTGCGGTGAAACTCTGCCAATGCAGCTGCGCCTGTTCCATCTGCGCCAATACGGTAGTCCGGGTATTTTCAGCAGAAGCCCAACCTGTCCGATACTTACGGATCTCAATCAAACCTTGCTGCTGAATAAGTTTCTGAGCACTCATTACATCAGACAAGATCACCAGGTGCTGGTCATATAATTGATGAAATAATTTATCTTTGGTTTGGGCAGCCCAGAAACTCGCTGCCAGCACCAGTGCCAACAGTAACAGTGGTAGCAGGCCGAGTAATAAAATACGTTGGGAAATATTCAGTTTAGACAACATAGCGGGATCCCTGGCAGCATTAACTGATTTATCGTACCTACGGTAAGTGACATTTTTATGACAAGCGCGGGCGTCTGCATTCAGAATTGGCTGAGCTCTGGCCAGCGCATAAAAAAACCACCTGACTGGTGGTTTTTTAGAATTAGCCTGTAGGCTTATTTTTCATCTTTAATTACCGCTACGCGCTTCGTTGGCGGATTTAACCAGACTACATGCCCGGTGTGCTTTGATGTGCGGGTTAAACTATTTGCTTCTGTCAGCCGATCATTGTCTACCACATAAGTGTACTGCTGCTGACTCAGGCTCGAGCAACCGCTTAAACCGATAATTGTAAATGCTGCTAACGCTGTTACTAGGTGTTTTTTATTCATTTTCATGGTTGTACTCCTGCTACGTCTTACCCAGACTATAGTCAGCACAACGTCAGCTGTCTAGCATATTTTTATTACAGTTTAGTGAAGGTTGGAAATAATTTTTTATTCTTTTATCATATTGTTTTTAAAGGAATTTTCAAGGTGTCGGCAATAAGCGCACTGTCATATTACAGCAATCTTTTTTACATAATTGTTAATTGTTAGTTTTGAGGCCTGAGCAGGCGTTAACGAGGGCGCCGCGGTTGCAGTTCAACCCGCGATGACTGACCACTGCTTACTCTGGCCATAAACACAGCTTGTTTGGCCAGATTAACACTATGCTCTGAAATCCGTTCCAGGGCTCTGGCGACCCAATTGACCCCTAATACAGCATCCATCTGCTGTACCTTAACGTCGCTACTGGCCAGGTTGCTGCGCAAAATAGCGCCATAGCATTGATTAACTGTGGGTGCCAGACTGATCGCTTGCTCAGCTTGCGCAACACTGAGTTGTTGCAATGCCGAAAGTGTCAGCGCCAGCATATTTCCAACCGGCCCGGCCAGGGTACTGATCGCCTGCAGCTGTGTTACCGTTGGCGATGTTACTGAGCTTAGTAACACCTGCTGCGCAATCTGAGCGTTTTGATTACAAATTTGCTCCAGATCACTGATCGCTTTTAATAGCGCCAGCACCAGCCTTAAATCGCGATCGCTTGATGTATGGCTCAACATATCGAGACAGTGGTCGTCCATTGCCAACTCAAAATCGTGAGCTCGTTGTAACTGACTCAGTACTTGCTGCGCCAGAGCGGCATCTTTATCACGATAAGCCATTAATGCCTGCTCAAATTGTTGTAATGCCAGGCTGCTGATAGCCTGCAAGCGATGTCTGGCTTGTGCCATTTCAGCGCTGAAGCCCTGTTGGCTGTGGTCCGACATATTATTTTCCTTGTGCGATGTTTATGCCCGGCATCTTAGCGCTGTGCCTGTCCGGGGTAAAGATAAGCTTACTCACTCCAGTTTGTCGTTAAGCTGATCCGTAGCTAAGCAGATTGACATATGAAAAAATGAATATATGATAAATCGTATATTTCACTCCACTGGTTCTGACTACTATGCTGTCACCCTTAGTATTTTATAAAGCGTTAGCCGATGACACCCGCTTAAAATGCTTGCTGTTAATAACTACACAGCAAGAGTTATGCGTCTGTGAGCTGATGACCGCGCTGGAGCAAAGCCAACCAAAAATTTCGCGCCATTTAGCCCAGCTGCGCGCTGCCAATATTTTGCAGGACAGACGCAGCGGCCAGTGGGTGTTTTATTCATTGCACCCACAGCTACCGGCATGGGCACATCAGGTACTGCAACAAACTTTACTGGCAAACCAGTCCTATCTGGCACCTTGCCAGCAACAACTTACTCTGGTATCAAACCGGCCTGCTGAGCAAGGCTGCTGTTAAATTATATAAGGAACATGACATGAGCATTAAAGTTGGTATTAACGGTTTTGGCCGCATTGGCCGCCTTGCGCTACGTGCAGCATTCGACTGGCCTGAGCTGGAGTTTGTGCAAATTAACGACCCGGCCGCTGATGCGGCTACCCATGCCCATCTGCTGAATTTTGACTCAGTGCATGGTATCTGGCGCCATAATGCCAGCGCCGAGGGCAGCAATATGGTGATTAATGGCAAAACCATTAAGGTAAGCCACAATAAAGCCATCAGCGACACTGACTGGTCAGGCTGCGACTTAGTCATTGAAGCCTCTGGTAAAATGAAAACCGTTGCTGTACTGCAGGATTATCTTAAGCAAGGGGTAAAACGGGTGGTAGTGAGCGCACCGGTAAAAGAAGCCGGCGCCTTAAATGTGGTAATGGGTGTTAATCATCAGCTGTACGATAAAAGCAAACACCAGATAGTAACAGCAGCGAGCTGCACCACCAATTGCCTGGCACCCGTGGTTAAAGTGATCCACGAACAACTGGGTATCAAGCATGGTTCTATTACCACGATTCACAGTTTAACCAACACCCAAAGTATTATGGACACCCCGCACAAAGACTTACGCCGGGCCCGGGCCTGTGGCAGCAGTTTAATTCCAACCACGACCGGCTCGGCCACCGCCATTGTTGAAATTTTTCCGGAACTAAAAGGCCGCTTAAATGGCCATGCCGTGCGGGTGCCGCTGACTAACGCCTCTTTAACTGACTGTGTCTTTGAAGTAGAGCGCGCGACGACGGCCGAAGAAGTTAACGCCATGTTTAAGGCAGCAGCAGAAGGTGAGCTGAAAGATATTCTGGGCTATGAAACCCGGCCACTGGTATCGATTGATTATAAAACCGACCCACGCTCCAGCATTATTGATGCGCTTAGCACCATGGTTATTAACGGTACTCAGCTGAAAATTTATGCCTGGTACGATAACGAGTGGGGCTACGCCAACCGCACAGTAGAGCTGGCGAAAATGGTGGGCTTGCAGGATCAGGCCACGGCCTGAGCATCTGCCCGCTGATAATAATCCTGAAAAACCGAGCACAGCATGGTTCTAGCTAATCTTTCACCCGCAGTACGCCAGTATTTACTGGTAACAGGCAATTACTGGGCCTTTACCCTGACCGATGGCGCGCTGCGGATGCTGGTGGTGCTGCATTTTTACAGCCTGGGCTATAGCGGCCTGAGCATTGCCATGCTGTTTTTGTTTTATGAGATTTTTGGCGTTATTACCAACCTGGTCGGTGGCTGGCTGGGGGCGCGAATTGGTTTAAACAAAACCATGAACATTGGCTTGTTTTTGCAAATTATCGCTCTGTCGATGCTGCTGTTACCCGCTGAGTATTTGATTGTACCCTGGGTAATGACAGCACAGGCATTATCAGGCATTGCCAAAGATTTAAATAAAATGAGCGCCAAAAGCAGCATTAAAATGCTGGTGTCCAGCGAGGCACAAGGCACCTTGTTTAAATGGGTAGCGCTGCTAACCGGCTCTAAAAACGCGCTTAAGGGCCTGGGCTTCTTTATCGGCGGTTTATTACTGAGTTTATTTGGGTTTCAGCTTGCTATTATGAGTATGGCGGTAATGTTATCGCTGGTCTGGCTGTTGAGTTTAATCAAGTTAAAGCAGGATTTAGGTAAAAGCAGTGCTAAACCTAAGTTCAATGAAATGTTGTCTAAAAGCCGGGCCATCAATATTTTATCGGCGGCCCGCATGTTGTTATTCGGCGCCCGTGATGTCTGGTTTGTTATTGCCCTGCCACTTTTCCTTGCCAGCCAGCTGGGCTGGGACCACTGGACTGTCGGCGGCTTTTTAGCGCTGTGGGTAATAGGCTATGGCGGCGTCCAAAGTATCGCGCCGCTGCTACTGGGTAATAGCAAAATACCTGATGGTAAAACCGTGACCATATGGGCACTGCTGCTATGCGCTATTCCGGGACTGATTGCTATTGCGCTGACAGCCAACTGGCAGGTTGAATTGGCACTACTGGGCGGACTACTGCTGTTTGGCGCGGTGTTTGCGGTTAACTCTTCAGTACACAGCTATTTAATTGTCAGCTATGCCAAAAGCGATGGGGTATCGATGGATGTTGGTTTCTACTATATGGCCAATGCCATGGGCCGGCTATTGGGCACCGTGCTATCGGGCTGGCTTTATCAGAGCGCGGGTTTAATAACTTGCCTGTGGGTATCCAGTGCCATGTTGGTAGTTACGGTGTTCATTTCAAGCACGCTACCAAAAGCGAAACACGCTTAGCACCCTATTTAAGGTAAGTTTTCCGGCAACTCGCACAACTTAAAAAAAACAGCTACAGTAAAATAACCCGATAAATGTGTAGTATCGACTTGAATGCCGGATAAGCCAGATCTTACTCAAACATCCGTTGTTAGCCACCCCAACCAGCTGGACAAGCTGCGAACTAAACGTTTACTGCAAATAACAGTACTCACTTTGTTTGGCCTGGTGTTGGCCGTAGCGGTTGCAGCCGGCAGCACTAAGTGGGTGTTGCTGAGCGGCTGTTTTGCCCTCGCTTTTGCCGCTGTGCTGGCATATCAACGCCGGCTGGTTGCCGCAACCTATATGTTGCTGTGGGCGATGTGCTTAATGCTGTCGGCATTGGCTTTTATTTCCGGAGGTATTCGCGATTTAGCCCTGCTGGGCTATCCCGGCGTGCTGGTATTTGCGGCCATGCTCGGCAACAGCAAGCTGTTCTTTTCACTAATCAGCTTTATGCTGGCTTTCTGTGCTTTGCTGACATACCTGGCAATCAGTGGCATTGTGCCGCCCGTTATACCGACTATCAGTGCCGCGCACTTCGTGTTTATTAGCGCTATTTTACTGGTTACCGGCGGTTGCGTGTATTTATTGTATCGTGACCAGAAACAGCTTATGTGCTCGCTGCAGAGTGAGAACCACCGGGTGAAGCAAAGCCAGGCTCATATTGAGCATTTGGCGTTACACGACCCGCTTACTGCCTTGCCGAACCGGGTTTACTGCCAGCAACATTTTCAACGTCTGTATGGTGAATGTCTGGCTAACGCTCAACGGCTGGCCGTACTATTTCTAGATTTAGATAATTTTAAACCGGTTAATGATTCGCTGGGCCATGCTGCCGGCGATTTACTATTGCAACAACTGGCCCGGCGACTGGAAAATCAGTTGGCTGAAAACGATATTTTATGTCGGTTTGGTGGCGATGAGTTTTTATTGCTGGTACCCGGATTCAGCAGTAACGAGCAGTTGGCAGCCAGAGCAAGCGCCTTGTTGCAGCAAACCACTGCACCGTTTTTTATTATGCAAAATCAGATAGAAATTTCAGGCTCAGTCGGCATTGCTATTGCTCCGGACGATGGCAAGGAGTTCAGTGAAATATGCAAACATGCCGACATGGCTATGTTCCAGGCAAAAGCCGATGGCCGCAATGTTTATCGTTTTTACCATGATGAATTAAACAAGGCCAGTATTGACAAATTTAACCTGTTGCAACTTATGCGCAAGGCATTAAAGAAAAACGAATTCCAGCTATACTTTCAGCCCAAACTGCAACTAAGTGATCAACGGATCATCGGTGCAGAGGCTCTGCTGCGCTGGCCTCAGGCCGATGGCAGCATGATTAGCCCGGATGAGTTTATTCCGCTGGCCGAAAGCAGTGGCCTGATAGTCGAAATTGGCGAATGGGTGTTACAGCAAGCGTGCCTGGCTTGCAGCCGCTGGCATCAGCAAGGGTATGATTTGACCATCGCGGTTAATTTATCATATGTCCAGTTCCGTGATGGCAAACTGGAGCAACAAGTACAACAGGCGCTTACCGCTGCAGCCCTGCCTGCCCGTGCACTGGAAATGGAGTTAACCGAGTCGTTACTTATTGGAGAAGGTGACAATATTGCCAAACAACTGGCGGCTTTACATCAACTGGGGATCCGCTTCTCCATCGATGACTTTGGCACCGGTTACTCTAACCTGGGTTATTTACGCCGGTTTAATGCCAGCCGGCTGAAAATTGATAAATCTTTTATCTTGTCACTTTGCTTATCAGAGCGGGACGAACCGCTGGTGCGGGCTATTATTCAGATGAGTAAAAGCCTCGGCCTTAAAACCGTAGCGGAAGGCATTGAAGACAGCGCAACCGCTGCCCAGCTGGCCCTGCTGGGATGTGATGAGGGGCAGGGGTTTTTCTGGGCCCAAGCATTACCTGAAAGTGACTTTCTGGGCTATGTCAGTGCCGAATTAATGAATGAAGCCAGAAAATCCAAACCTGATTAAGCTCAGTTGCGTATAGTCTGTTTTATTTTGACGCTATAAGTTGCTTATGAACAAAGCTTACTCATCAAAAGGCCTTATTGTTATCACCGGTGCTGGCCAACGGGTCGGCTTATATTGCGCTAGCGCCCTGTTACAGCAGGGCTATCAGCTGCTGGTAAGTTACCGTAAACTGACCGCCGGCATTACGGCGTTGCAACAAGCCGGGGCACATTGTGTCGCTGCCGATTTTACTGAGCTGGAAAGTATGGCCGCCTTTATTAAAGCGCTGGCACCTTACCCTGCTATCCGGGCCATTATTCATAATGCTTCCAGCTGGCAAGCAGATTTGCCGATGCAGCAGGAGTTAACAGCACAATCATTACCGGAGCAGTTGCAGCAGGATGCGCAGGTATTCGATGCAATGCAGCAAATCCATGCCCGGGCGCCTTATCTGCTAAACCGTGCCTTATTGCCTAAGTTGCTGGCCAGCCCCAACGGAGCCGACATTATTCACCTGACCGACTTTGTTGCCAGCGTCGGCAGCAGCAAACATCAGGCCTATGCTGCCTCGAAAGCTGCACTGGAAAATCTGACCTTGTCGCTGGCACGCCAGTTGGCTCCAGACATTAAGGTAAACGCCATAGCACCGGCGCTATTAATGTTTAATGAAAGCGATGACGAGGCCTATCGTAAAAAAGCGCTGGCAAAGTCATTGCTGGCTATTGAACCGGGCCCTGATGAAGTACTGCAAAGCATTTTGTATCTGTTGAACAGCAAGTACATTACCGGCAGGGTGCTTGCCGTCGATGGGGGCCGCCATTTAAAGCTGCCCTGATTAAATAACAAAAAAACGGCCCGCGGGCCGTTTTTTTGTTAACAGCTGCTGTTAGGCTGCAACTTTTTTAACCCAGGCTGCACACCAGCCTTCATTGGCAACCAGTTTGCCAGGGAAAATAGCACAAGGCCGCCATTGCTTGCCATCTTCACCCTGGACCAAATTACAATTGCCGCAAATTTGCCCCTCTACTTCTGATTTATGGGTGTAACGCATAGCCGCTGCAAGCGGGTCATCCAGTTTCAGCTGCTCAGCTGCCAAGGCGCTGAGACTGACACCACCAGTGGTAATACCGATGACTGTTCCGGCCGATATTTTAAAAAACGTGCGACGATTCAAGTTACTCATAAATCACTCTCCTGCATTTGATGATTATTATAATACTGCTTAAAGTAGCCGCCGGTTTTGACGGACATCAACTAATTAGTACAAATAACATTCTAGACTTTAGTATCAGCATAGCCGGTAATGCTTTACCGGCCCGATATTTCTGCCATAGTTGTTTTATTAAAAAGTTGTTTAAGTAATAAGCAGCTTAATGATAGTGCATATTCCGGAGCTACTATGTTGCTTTTGCTAGTTAACCTTGGATTATTGCTGGTCCTGCTTGTTGGCTATTGGTTAAGCAGTGCCAGTATATTAAGTAGTATTGTACTGGTACTGGTGTTGCTGGGCTATTTTGGCTGGCTGCATTATAGCCTGCGACCGGCGGCGACAGCCACCCCTGCACCACCCCAACCCAGGCTTGATATCAGTAAAATTGAGGTATCTACCTCTAAACTGGCTATTGGCTCAGCTGAAGTATCCTTTTTTATTGACAGCCTGAACAGTGAGATTAAACTCAGCGCCCAAAACAGCAGCCAGATTGCCGATAGCAGCAGCGAATTAAGTCATACCAGCAGCCAACTGAATGACAGCCTGCAAACGTTGAATAAGAGCATTCAGCAAACAGCCAGTGCCTGTCAGCAGGCTGATCAGCAACTCGGCAGTAGCGTTATCAGTCTGGAGCAGCTGGCCAGTTCTGTCAGTCACTCTGCAGAAGAACTGGAGCAACTACGTAACTCTGCCGATAATATTCAACGGATCACTGAGGTGATCAATAGCGTCGCCGACCAAACAAACCTGCTGGCACTGAATGCCGCAATTGAGGCCGCCCGGGCCGGAGAGCAGGGCCGTGGCTTTGCTGTAGTAGCTGAAGAAGTGCGGGCGCTGGCCAGCAAAACCTCGGGTGCCACCGCCGATATTGCTAAAATGCTGGCAGAGATTCGCCAGCAAAGCGGCCAGACGGCTGATCAAATGGCCTTATTGGTTAATAAAAGCAGTGAGGTTCAACAACAACTGCAGCAGGTCACTACCGGTTTTACCAGTATCAACAACGAAATTGGCCAGGCAGCTGCAGCCAGTGCCCAACTGGAGCACGCTGGTACCCGCTTAGCACAAACCAGCACTGCGATAACCCAGGCGATCAGTAATGTTAGCGGCGGCCTGAATGCGATAGAACAAAAAGGCAACAGCATTGCCAACCAGGCTATTGATTTATCAACGGAAACTGAAAGCATATACCGGGAGCTCAGTCAGCTGGAGCATCAGAGCTTTTACAGCCCTATTCTGGAGGAAGCCCGGCAGGCTGCTGCAGCAATAGCCGGCTTGCTGCAGCAAGGTATAACCAGTGGCAAATTCACTGAACAACAATTGTTTGGCAAAGACTATCAGCCGATAGCCAATACTAATCCGCAAAAATTTCACACCGCTTACGATAGCTACACTGATCAGGTGTTTCCGCAGGTACAGGAACCTATCTTAGGCCGGCATAACCAGGTATTGTATGCCGGAGCTGTTGATCGTAAAGGTTATTTTCCAACCCACAATAAAAAATTCAGCCAACCGCTCAGCGGTGACTATAGTAAAGACTTACTGGCTAATCGCAGTAAACGCATTTTCGCTGACAGAACCGGTAGCCGCTGTGGCAGCAATACTGAGGAGATGCTATTACAAACTTATAAACGTGACACCGGCGAAATACTGCACGATTTATCAGTACCTATTTATGTCAACGGCAAACACTGGGGTGGCTTCAGAATTGGCTTTAAACGCTGAAGCCCTGCATTTACTTTATTACTGCGGTAGCAACGCTATTCGCAGTAAATAGTTGGTGGCGGTAATATACAGATAGCGGTTGTCTGCAGCCAATGCGACATTTGCTGCCGCTACCCCGGTTTCAATAGTACCAAGATGAACGCCTTCAGCATTAAACACCCATACCCCGCCCGGCCCGGTGGCCAGAATATGGCCCGATGGCAATACTTTTAAGCCATCGGGTAAGCCGCGACTGGTTTTGGTGTAACGGGTGGCATCGAACAACAACTCTGCCGGCCCCAGGCTGCCATCAGCGTTTACCGGATAGCGCCACCACTGTGCAGCGCTTCGCTCTGAATTAGCCACATAAAGCCATTTTTCATCGGGGGAAAACGCCAGGCCATTTGGTCTGTTCAGGTTAGCCGCTACTACACTGACTATGCCATCCGTGGCCAGCCGGTATACCGCATTTACCGACAACTGCTTCTGGCCGGATGCATCGCCACCCCTTAAACCGTAAGGTGGATCAGTAAAATAATAAGCACCTCCACTGTGCTGCACCAGATCATTAGGACTATTAAATAACTTACCCTGATACTGATTTACCAGTGTTTGATACTGTGGCTGGCCGTCATCAATGCCAGTTAGTAGTGCCAGACGTCGATCACCATGCTGGGCCAGCACTAATTGTTGTTGCTGGTTAAAAATAAGACCATTAGCCCCTTGCTGTGGGTTATCATCCGGATGCAGGCCGGTATAACCCGATGGTGCCAGATACACCGTTAACCCAGCCGTGTCGTTCCAGCGGAATACCTGATTAGTGGGCACATCTGAAAATAAAATATCGCCGCTGTCCGGCTCAACAACCGGCCCTTCTGCCCAACTGAAGCCTTCGGCCAGCATTTCCAGCTCAGCATCAGCTGCAATTAAATTCAGCATTGCTGGCTGCAGCACCTTTACCGGTTGCTGCGGCAACTGGCCATAAGATAACGCGCCGGATAACCCCAACACTAAGCCCAAAATTACCCTTACTTGCATCTGAATACCTCCTTTATTTGCAACTCTGGCAACAGCTAAAGTGTTCGAAATGACAAAAGTTAACTATAACTATAGTCCGGGCCATCACGTTGTCAGGCAACCTGAGGTACTTTTATGAGTTATCGTGGTCACTTTACTGTCCGGCAGGACAACCAGGTCATTTTCACCTATGCCGCTGGTGGCTGGGATGTAATCACGGCCCGCGATTATTGCAGCTGCGTTAGAGACACCGTGAAAAAGCTGTACCACGAACCCTGGGCACACATATTATTACTTGATGACTGGATACTCGGCACCCCGGAAGTAGAACCCATCATTCTGGACTTAACACACTGGGCGATGGCGCACAAACTGGTGTGCACAGCTAAGGTGTACCAGGAGAATATGCTGAAGCAGTATCAGCTGGATAAAATGAACCCGGTTTCCAGCCCGACCTATCGCCAGCAAGAGTTCACTGAACAACAAGCAGCACTGGACTGGCTGGCCAGCGAAGGATTTAACGTGGCTAGCAACCAATTTGACTTGAGTAAAGTGTAGTAGACCCCGACGGTGATCATTTACCGTTGGTTGCCGCTTTGCTAGCATGGCATGTCTTTTATCAAGAAGTCCAAGCTATGTCAGACAATGCTATTACAACCTGGTATCTGCACTATCAGGGCGCGCCCCAGGCTTTACCCGGCTGGCCGGCAGACTGCCTGTTAATGGAGGCGACTATCCCCAGCCCGGAGCTAAGCCAGTTTTTATTTACCGCAGTGGGTAATCACTGGCAGTGGTTCAGCCGGCTTAGTTGGGATTATCAGCAATGGCTGAGTTACCTTAGTAAAGAATCGGTTCGTACCTGGGTTTTGTATCAGAGGGGCGCCCCAGCCGGCTTTATTGAACTTAACCAGCACCCGCCTGTTGACGAGTGTGGTCAACACCTCACCCTACCCTCTGCAGACACAGCGGCCAGTGTCGAACTTAAGTTTTTTGGCCTATTGCCTGCCTTTACCGGCCGCGGCCTGGGCCCGAAACTGGCGCAAGCGGCTATTGCCCTGGCCCAACAGTGGTTAGCTACCAACATAACTGGCGGTAGTAACAATACTGATAGCAATAATAAAATCTGGGTTCATACCTGCTCCGCCGATCATCCGGCCGCACTGGCTACCTATCAAAAAGCAGGTTTTGTGATCTACCACCACGAACAGGAAACCGCTGAGATACCGGAAAACTATCCTGAGGCAGCCTTATGCCGCAATTATATCCATTCAAGACTGACCTACTTTAAAAATAAGTAGCTGCCACTAAGTATAGCAATGACTGCGCCAGCCAGTTGCTGGTCCTATCCTTGCATAATCTCTTGTTAACACTTCGTCCTGGATGATCTGGAGCAACAGCAAGCCCGGCAGATGATGCCAGCTGCTAACCGGCTGGATGATATTTAAGCACTAAGCTCAAGCGTTATTCTCAGCAACCTCTGCAGGTAAGTTTTACCGCACGGCTTGTATAAGTTTTACACATTGTCAAATCCGACAACCAAACTGAAATCGACAGGAGATAAACTATGAACGAACCAAAACCCCTTGCGGGTAAAAAAGTCGCTATCTTAGCAACCGACGGCTTTGAACAAAGTGAACTGACCTCACCACGTAATGCCCTAATCAACGCCGGTGCCAAAGTAGATATTGTATCGCAAAAGGCAGGCACTATTACTGGCTGGTCTGGTAAGAATTGGGCTGAAGATGTCACCGTAGATAAAATTCTCGATGATGTTAAAGCGGAGTACTACGACGGTCTGGTGCTTCCTGGCGGTTTAATTAACCCGGATACACTGCGCCAGGATAAGCAGGCAATCAACTTTATTCGGGGCTTTTTCAGCGCCAACGCTAATAAGCCGGTAGCAGCCATTTGTCATGGCCCCTGGTTGCTGGCAGAAGCAGGTGTACTAAAAGGTCGCAGGGTCACGTCGTTTGGCAGTATCAGTACCGATTTGAAGAATGCCGGCGCCGATTGGGTAGACGAGCCGGTGGTGGTAGATAAAGGCCTGGTTACCAGCCGCACCCCGGATGACTTACCGGCTTTTAACAAAAAGCTGCTGGAAGAAGTGCGGGAAGGTCGCCATCATGGTTGATCACTAGTAAATTTTTAATGATTACCAGTTCTTCATAATGCCGCGCACTAATAACATAAGCCAACCCATGGTTTGTGTTATCAGAAACGATAAGTTGTACCACAACAAGCGAACGTTTGAGCAGCGCGGCATAGCTGGCAACTGTTCAGCGTGCTTAAAATGTTGCTTAAGTAAAAACAGCGAGCATTTCCCTCATAACTATACCCGATAGAAAAACCACATCTGTATTAAATGCGCAGTTGTTCTGTTAGTCTTGCCGCAACTTAATTTATGATCAGACATTATGCTCTATATACTCAGCCAAAAAATTCAGAACAGTCGTGTCTTTATGACACTGCTGTTTTGCATTTTTTTATCGTGCTGGGCGCATAATGCATGGAGTGGCAAAAGCTTTTCTCAACTTAGTATTGCTGCAGCCCAAGCAGAGACTGCTGAAAGCCTTTCTCAAGCTGATACTTATAATAGCAATCACACCTCTCAGACCGGACTAAGCCAGTCGGCAAAAGCAGACAGCTGTGACAAAACCTCATGTTTGCTTAAACAAGTCCAACTCGACTTGCCGGATATTTTACCATTTCTGATTATCGTGCTGGTGCTACTTGGCACCACTTACCATGTCCAATTGCCGCTCAAACTCAAACCACAATGGCGCCCGAAAAGGCGCACTCACTCACTGTTTTGTTGCTTCCTGGAATAGATAACGCGGTTTTTCACACCTCGTTTTAATCTTTTTTCAGGAGAAAATTATATGTACAACTTTTATTCGCTCTGGCGTAAGCCATGGCTGCTGTTTGGGCTTTTTTGCGGTTTGCTTTTTACAGCAAATACGCTGGCAAGCCCTCCCAGTTCGGGATGGCTGACATCAGCTGAAGCTCCCCATTTATCAGTTAAATTAACCCTTACCGGCCAGTACGATGCCACCTCAAGGGTGTTGCCGGCAACATTACAAGTGCAGTTAGCAGACGATTGGAAAACCTACTGGCAGGCCCCGGGGGAAGGAGGGGTTGCGCCGTCGTTACAGTGGTCTGAATCGCAAAGTATTACGAACCTGGATTGGTTCTGGCCTGCACCGTATCGATATATGGTACAAGGTTTTGCAACCCAGGGTTATCAAAAAAACGTGACTTTTCCGCTGCAGCTGCAACTTGCCTCCGGTGCAACCAGCGGAATATTGCAAGGTGTGCTGACGATGCCCAGTTGCACCACGGTATGTTTGTTAACAGACTTTGCTTTAGATTTACCCTTTGATTTATCCACCTTACAAGCCGATGAAGAGCAGGTGTTTCTGTTTAGCCAGGCAATGAGTAAAGTACCGAAAGCCCTTGCTGGCGTGCAGATACAGCAGGCTGGGTTAACCGCTAATCCCGGGCAAATCCTCATTAAGATGACACGAGAGCATACCTGGATAACGCCTGAGATTTTTATTCACAGCAACGACGATGCGTTGGCGGATGTAGTGTACCAGGTTGCAGTGCCCAAAGTGTCCGGAGCAGATCTCAGTGTCATGGTCACCGCCAGTCACTGGCTCGATTTACCTACTCTGGCGGGAAAAACGCTCACTATCACCATTACCGATCAGGATTTTGCTGCGGCATACCCGGTAACCTTAACAGCATCAACTTTAGCGACTACAGACAGTGCTCCATCGCTTTTGTTAATTTTACTGTTGGCTCTGGCCGGCGGCCTGATCCTGAACATTATGCCCTGTGTGCTGCCGGTAATCGGCATTAAATTACAAGGTCTGCTGCTTAGTAAGCCGCAACAGACCAGCACAATCAGAAAACAATTCCTGGCTTCAGCACTGGGCATAGTGGCATCATTCTGGCTGTTGGCCATCGTACTTAGCCTGCTGAAATGGTCAGGTGAAAGTATTGGCTGGGGTATTCAGTTTCAGAACCCTTACTTTATTGGTGTGATGATCCTGGTGACCTGGCTGTTTACCCTGAATCTGGCTGGCGCCTTCGAATTACGTTTACCGGGCTCTTTGGGCACCTGGGCCGCAACCAAAGGTAACAACAGCTATGCCGGCCACTTCTTGCAAGGCATGCTGGCAACGGTATTGGCAACACCTTGTACCGCACCGTTTCTTGGCACCGCAGTGGCGTTTGCCCTGTCGGCGGATATCGCCACCATTTTGTTGATCTTTACCGCCCTGGGTATCGGTATGGCATTGCCCTGGTTACTGCTGGCCGCTTTACCTCAGCTGTCTGGCTGGTTGCCCAAACCAGGCCGCTGGCTCTGCTGGGTTAAGCCAATATTTGCAAACATGATGTTTGCCACCAGTATCTGGTTACTGAGTTTACTAACGCCTTTTATTGGCAAGGTAGCTTTTGGCTTGCTGTTAAGCGCTTTACTGTTGCTCACCCTGTTAGTAATGGCCAGAACTTTTGGTCTTAAGATCATGCTGTATCTTTCCAGTGCACTGGTATTACTTGGCGCAGCCCTCGGCGCTGTATTGCTGCTTACTGCAGCAAGCTGGCAACAGGTATTGCCTGCCGATCACAGCTGGCAAACACTGTCTGAGCAACACATTCAAACCGCTGTTGAGGCCGGTAACCTGGTATTTGTTGATGTTACTGCTGATTGGTGCATTACCTGTAAGGCCAACAAGATAGGAGTCATGCTGCAACAACCGGTATTTGACGCCCTGGCAGCACCCGATGTGCTGCGGCTGCGCGGTGACTGGACATTACGAAACCCGGCTGTCAGCCAGTATTTACAAAGCAACAATACCTTTGGCGTACCCTTTAACAAAGTATATGGTCCTGCTGCCCCTGCAGGTATTGCCCTACCCACCCTGTTAACGACTGACGCTGTATTACAAGCTATGGAGCAAGCACGTGACCACACCAACTAATCAGGCTAACCCATCGCACCGCCGTGCAGTTAAGCCATTACTTTACCTGATACTGATGTTCACGCTGGTACTGGCCCTTGACTGGTATCGAAACCAACAGGTGCCAGAGCGCTTACCTGAATATCAGCAACTTATTGACCTGTACGGGCAAGAACATAACTTGGAGGCCCTTAGTCAACAAGGCCCGCTGCTGGTGTATTTCTGGGCGACCTGGTGCCCGATTTGTCAACTTACCTCGCCGATAATTGACAATTTTAATGCTGATTATCCGGTGGTCAGTATCGCCCTGCGCTCCGGCGATAACCAGAAATTGCAGCAATATATGACAGCTAAAGGCTACAGCTTTCCGGTAATCAACGATCAGGACGGTCAGCTGACCGCGCAGTGGCAAGTGGGGGCAACGCCAACCATAGCTGTGGTCGAAAATGGCCAGATTGTCTCGGTAACCTCAGGCGTTACAACTTCATGGGGTTTACACGCCCGTCTTTGGTTTTATCAGTATTTTAACTAACAGAAGGTAGTATCTATGAAAACTTTTTTTCTGACTCTTTGCATCTCGGCCGCTTTACTACTTAGTGCCATGGCGCCGCTGCAGGCCCAAAACCTGACCATGCAACAACAACGGGAACTCAGTGAAATTAACACTATGTTAAATAGCAATCCTGAAGTAATCAGCAGTATGCATCAGGGGCTGAACAATTATCTGGCGCAGCTAACCAAACAAGAAGCTCTTCTAAGCGAAAATCAAGACTGGCTTTTTAATAATCCCGTACATCCCACTCTCGGTGAGCAGGACGCTACCCATAAGATTATCGTCTTTACAGATTATGACTGTCCTTACTGTAAACGGCTGGAACCGGAACTTGAAAAACTGATAACGAAGCATCCGTCAGTACAGGTAATCAATATTCTGGTGCCGTTACGTCAGCAACAACCGCCGGGGGCCCGGACAAGTTCGGCACTGCTGGCGCTGGATTTATGGCGCAGCAACAAAGCGCAATTTGACAAGGCGCACCCGCTGCTCATGAAAAAGTCGGGCCTGCATACTGCCGCCTCGTTACAACAAATTGCTGAGTTAACCGCCAGCACTGATTTTTTATCAGCCTCAGTTCAAAGCAAACAGATTATTGAGCGTAACCTGGCTGTTTTCACTGGTCTTGGTTTACGAGGTACTCCGGCAATTATGATTGGTGAACAAGTAATTCCAGGCTTTGTTACGCTACCTACTTTATTAGAGGTAACAGAAAAAGAGTTTGCATTGAGATAAAAGGTAAGCTGCTGGCGTGGAAGCGCCAGCCTATTTCCGCTTGCTGTAATTTGTTTCTTTTGTCGCTATATTGTCTACTAATGTCGACTAAACTAATTAGTAAACATAAAGTCCTGGCGAAGAAATGGAATTTATCAACGAATTAATCAATGGCGATTTTATGCCCCACGGCCATTGTCTGCTTTGGCGTACCGACTTACTGATCCTGCATGTTGGTGGTGACATGCTGACATTTATCGCCTACATGCTTATTCCCATTGCGCTGGTCCGGCTGGTGCGGGCAAGAGATGACATGCGCTTTGACTGGATGTTTTTAATGTTCGCCGGTTTTATTTTTTTCTGCGGTGCTACTCATTTACTTGGCCTGATTAATGTGTGGCATGGCTATTATTTTATTCACGGTATTATTAAATCGGCCACCGGGTTAATCTCTATTGCCACCGCCATTTTACTCTGGTATCTGCTGCCTCAGGCAATTAGCATCCCCAGCAAACGCAATATGCAAGCTAAAATTACCGAACTTACACTGGCCGAGCAACAACTGGCACAATCAAATCTGCGGCTGGAAGCCGAGGTAAGAAAACGCACTGCACAACTGGAAAAAATGGCTACTACGGATGAGCTGACCAACCTGATTAATCGGCGCGAAACAATGCGGGTACTCGATATAGAAATTTCCAGGGCTGCACGCCAGCAAACTGCATTAAGCATAATGATGCTGGATCTGGATAACTTTAAAGCCATTAATGATAATTTCGGCCACCAAACTGGTGATCAAGCCCTCAGAACGGCTGCAAATTGCTGCACAGATCAGCTTAGAAAAGCAGATTATGTTGGCCGAATTGGCGGCGAAGAGTTCCTGATTATTTTACCCGACACTGCAATCGACAGTGCTACTGAACTGGCGGACCGCATCCGGATATCACTGGAGCAATATACCACAGCAAACAGCAGTATACCGGCATGCACCGCCAGCATAGGCGTGGCACAATATCGGAAAACCGATACCGCGGCCAGCCTGATCCAACAGGCAGATGAGGCACTGTACCGGGCAAAAGCGGCAGGGCGTAACAGAGTATGTAAGGCACCAACCTGAGCTACTATCGGAAATCAGTCATGCGCATGATGTTTTTTATATTAATCTTGTCCTGCCAGGCTTTGGCAGAGCCGAAAACCCTAAAGGTGGCAGTCAATATTGGTCCGCCCTGGGCGTTTTATCAGGAAGGGACCGGTGTAACAGGCATAGATGTTGAAATTATCCGCCATATTTTAACTTCGCTGGGTTATGAAACCGAATTTCATCTGCTTGGCTATAGCCGGCTGATCAAAGAGTTCAATGAGGGTAAGTATGACGTGGCCAGCCCCGCAGCCTTCGCCGCTGAAAATGGCCATTTAACCCAACGCTATCTGCCGTTTCATGATGTCGCAGTATCTTTGAAAAAACACAAACATCGCATTGATACCATTGCAGATTTAAAAGGTAAAAATGTCATAGCCTATCAATTTGCCCGTTCAGTACTGGGTGACGAATTTGCCGGGGCGGTAACTGATGCCAATTATTTAGAGGTAGCTGAACGCGAGTTACAATTAACACTTTTGGTAAACGACAGAACCGATCTGGTGATTGATGAGCGACGATTATTAAGCTATATCATGCAACAACACTACCCCAACCAAAAACTGGCTATTCATCCGATATTTGCCAACAAATCTTATGGTGCAATTATTAAAGATAAATACTTGCAGCAACAGTTTGATAAGGAACTGCTTAACATTCAGGCTAACGGCGTTTACCAGAAAATACTCAGCAAATGGCCTTAAGTTAAGTGTTACGGGCAATACTACACCAGCTGCCAACGCTTATTTATGACATCGAATGCAGGCCAATTAAATTACCCTCAGTGTCCCGCACCACAGTACAAAAACCATGTTCACCAATCGGCATTTTTGGCTGATGAATGCTGCCGCCATTGGCCACGGCGCGCTCAGCCTGCACTGTGCAATCCTCGCAGCCAAAATACACTAGCGTACCACCGCCGCCGGGCTTGTAACCGTCCATTTTAACTAAGGCACCGCCAGCACCGTAGAAACTCATGCCGTTTTCTTTATCCATCGGAAAAAACCACATCTCCATCTCAACTTCCGGCGTGGGTGATGGCATCTGTTCAAGCTGGATATCAAACACCACCTGATAAAAGGCTTTGGCGCGTGCCATATCGTCTACGTAAATTTCAAAATGCACTACCGGGTTAAATTTCATCGTATTGCTCCCTAATCTATTACCTTGCAGTTACTAATCCTTTGTCACAGCTAAATGCTGCTGCAAAGATAGCAGTGATTGATTCACGTTACATAGTCGGATGGAGATTAAGAAGATCGACAAGCATCCCGCAAAATTCTGCTGGCATTGGATTGCACTATTGTTTGATTAGAACGTTAGAGGTGATAAGCGGTTGTCACGCAGCAAGGACATAACTTGGGATTATTTGTAACTTACTGAAAGTATTGGTGCCTAGGGCCGGACTCGAACCGGCACGTTATTTCTAACGGTGGATTTTGAACAGAACGCGTCTATATTGGTCGCACAAAGTATAGCGCTTGAGCTATGCTAAAAGACACTTTGCAAAATCTTTGCAAAACACTCTGTGGACTATATTGATGACGACCCAGCTGGAAAGACACGACGTTTCGAAGGGATTATACGTATTCCTACAGAACAATAGCAAGCGCTGGTACTGCCGCTTTAGCCTCAATGGGAAGTGGTTGTGCAAAAGCACTGGAGAAGAAGACAAAGACCGAGCTATCGCCATGGCCCACCGAATTCTAATAGAATATGAGGTGAGAGCCAAGACCAATACCCTAACCACCACCAAGCGTTTCCGCGACGTTGCCGAAAAAGCCATTACCACCATGAAAATGGATAAGAAGCGTGGAGCCGGTAAAGCAATATACGATGACTACATTGGCTGCCTGCAGAAATACCACATACCATTTTTCGACCGAACCTATATAACCTCCATCGATGCTGAAAAACTGTATGAGTTCGACATATGGCGAGCTAAGAAGCTAAAACGAAACCCTGCAAAATCTACCCTGATGACCCATAACGCTGCAATGCAGCTGGTGTTTAAAGAGGCCGTACGCAATAAATGGATGCTTCCTGCCCAAGTACCAGTGCTAAACACAGATAGCGGCAAAACAACCGTAAGGCGCGCATCATTCACCCCGGAAGAATACGAAAAAATCCAAGACCACCTATTCCATTTAGAGGGAAATAGTCGTAAAGAAGTGACGAGGCAAATACGTGAACTGACGCAGGACTATGCGGAGTTTGTTATTAATACGGGTATGCGCCCTGGGTCTGAGTTAGACAACCTGACATGGGGTGATTTACATATCGAGCGTAGTGATGACAAAGCCACCTTTTTTATTAGTGTTCGCAAAGGCAAAACAACACTCCATACAGGAACACGCGAAGTAGTCTGCAAAAGAGCCTTACAAAATACGATTCTGCGAATGACTGATCGCTTTCCTAACCGTCAATCTACTGACCTGCTCTTTCGCTTGCCTAATGGTTCAACAACCAACGAAATAGGCCGGACATTCAACGCGGCACTGAAAGACATCGGCTTAGACGAATCACCATACGGTAAAAGAACTCTTTATTCTCTCCGACATTCATTCATCACCTGGGAACTAGTATCCCAAAAAGTGACAATAGACGTTCTGGCGCGTCAATGTGGAACCAGTATTGAGATGATTGAGCGCCACTACAGCCATGTAATACCAAGGATGTTTAGCCAACAGCTATCAGGTGTCGATTTGCCTAAGAAAGAAGAGATTGAGCGTAAATGGAAATACGATGAAAAAATTAGCAAATTGTGGGAAAAACGGTTTACTCTGTGGGAAAACAATTACAAGAGTCGCGGGACAATTTAAGTAATTGCCCTGCACAAATACGAAACCTTATTAAGGTTAAAACCTATTAGGGAAATAAGATCTTGTTTGGAATTACGAATGGAACAATTGACAGAATCTCCTTTTGAGTCGCTAGACGATATAGAAGATATTATACATAAATCTGCAAGTGGTCAGGCAGTCAGGCTGTCATCAGAAAGCATATCAAAAATTCACGGCGCATTAAGAGATGCTGCAAGATTGCAAGCCCTTGTAACTTTGGCCAGAAACTCAGAAGATAAGGTCCTTTTACTTCAAAATTCATCGAACACAGATTCAGTACTAAGTGAGTTATGTGCTTATGCGCCAGGTTTAACATCTGTTCGATTAAATAAATCAGTCAATATAAATAATAAAATAATCTCAAGACGAGAAGCACTTATACATGCGCGAGATAAGATAATAGCTTCTGACAATCAACAATATGACAAAATTGTCCGTGGACGAACAATAGACCTTTGCTGCATCAGTGGAGCTGAACGCCAGTATTTATCTCCCCTTTTTGAAAATAAAAATAGCCAAGCAGTTAGAAATAGCTCACTCATGAAGAAAACCATGGTGGCTATATTTAAACAAATTAACAATTGGGAGTTTAACAATTTAGAAGCAGATCTCATTGACGCTTTCGGAATTTTCGGTTGTGAGTTGTTTAAAAATACTCAAGAGCATGCCCTTAGAGATCAAAATGGAAAATCTTACATTGCGCATGTGGAAGGTATGATCGCATCGTGGAAAGATCTACCAAGTGAAAAGTATGAAAGCGACTTTTTAGGACATTCCAGACTCGCAAAGTATTGGAGTGATAATCTAACTATTGCAGCTGATAGTACCAAGAGGACACTTCGTTGCATGGAGGTTAGTTTTTTCGACACAGGCCCGGGATTAGTAGGGAGAGCATTTGGTAAAAGTATCGATCCAAATTCTGAAAAAGAGGCATTGATACAGTGTATTGGAATGAATTTCTCGACTAAGCCTGAGAGTGGGGCCGGTAATGGCTATCCAACTATTTTGAATCAGCTCAGCAAAGTCGGGGGTTTAATAAGGATTCGCTCTGGTAACCAGTGTCTATTTAACTGCTTTGATCGTGAAAAACACGGTTATTGGGAGAATCAAAATTCATCAGAAGCAAAGCAAGAACAAACAAAGTATCTTATGAACTTTGATAGTTGGACAGATAAAAAGCTCTCTTCTGCTTGCGGAACTGTCGTTTCAATTTTAATACCATTAAGGAAAGATAGTGGACAGCATATTTTACTTTAATGCAAAAAAGGATTGTAGCGGCCATCGATATGATGTTCTTTGCGCATATTTGGGAGATAAAGGCTGGCAAGATTCTACTAGTTTTTATGCCGCTTTAGAGAAAGCTTTAAAAAGTAGTGACACTCTTCCGGATTGCATTGTAGTCTATGTTCCAACTGTCAGATTGCGTGATTGCTTCCTGTACTGGGAAAATAAAGAACTACATAATAGCTTTACCAATCGGTTGTCCAAAAAAAATGTATGCTACACTAAGTCATTATTTTTCGTTGAGTTAGCAGGCGAAAAATTCAACGTTCATCCTAGACACACGATAAAAAATACTTCACTTGAAATAAATGATTATGACGCTAAAAGATTTTATTCTTTTGGGTTAAGTAAACTAGCTGACGAATCCCCACGAATGGCATAGATAAAACAAATAGTTAAGGGCGAAGGGAACATTCATGGCAGTTCCCGATCTGATCTTTCGCCAAAAACACCTAACCATGAATGCTGCCATGAATGTAAAAACAATGCTCGCCGATTTTCTCTCATTTGTCACCCCTAAAAGTATGCATAAAGCCAGACTTTCTGCGCTAAGTGCTGCTGCACAAAGCCTGATGAAAAAAGGCTGCTGCACGGTTACCGCTATTGGCCGTGAATATGAGAACCAAAATAATGAGAAGCACGGCATTAAACGTGCTGATCGCCTGCTTAGCAATACGGCACTCCAGGCTGAAACACCGCTAATTTACGGTGCAATGACCCGCTTACTGCGCCAGGGCAAACAGCCCCTCATTCTGGTGGATTGGAGCAATGCTGATAAAGCCAAACGCCATCATATCCTGCGCGCCAGTCTGGCATTAGAAGGCCGGCCATTGACGCTGCATCAAATGGTGGTACCAATGGACGAGTACACTTGCCCACACGTACACAAGACATTCTTAAACAGACTAAAGCAGGTATTACCGGCAGATTTTAAACCGGTGATTATTACCGATGCAGGCTTCAAAGTGCCGTGGTTAAAGCAAATACGTAAACTCGGCTGGCACTACATCGCCAGAGTTCGTGGCAACCAGACACTGCAACTGTCCGGGCAGGAAGCCTTTATCACGGTGACGAAAGTATACAAAAAGGCCCGTACCTCACCCCAGTTGCTGGGGGACATTAA
>NZ_KB907716.1 GCF_000382165.1 Arsukibacterium perlucidum DSM 18276
CAGAACATCCAGATGCACATAGGTCGTCGGACACGGACTCACGTAAGGTGTAGCGAAAAATATGCTACCGTTATAACGGTAATATATAGCAGGGCTAAAAAATGGCATTCTGCAATTATGCTACCGTTACAACGGTAATATAAAGTAGCGCCCCAAAATAGCATTCTACGGTTTCACTGCTGAAAAAAAATAGTGCGCTGAGAGCACCTCAAATAACCAGTGCATTAATCGGCATTAAACATCAACCTGTAACGACCAGACGCTTACTAATGTAAATATGTTCTCTTACAATTATTTTGCGGGTAATAAAAACCCGCCGAAGCGGGTCGGTGATCTATCTATGTTTTACTGTGTGAAAACTATATGGCTTTCGGCTGATGTGGATTTTTTGCATTAAAAAACCCGCCTAAGCGGGTTTTGAGATACTTATCGAGCAGGACCATCCCACACGCCAACACCAGCACTTAAATTTTTCATCATTAAACTCTCCAATTTCATGAAATTTACTATCTATTATTTTTTTATTATTTTGAGTTGATAACTTTAACGAATTCCCATCAAAATTGACGGCTAAAAAAATACAGCTCACTTAAGTGATAATTTAATATTATCTTGCAGTTTAACTGTTCTATAGCAATAGACAACCTATTTGAGTATAAATTCACTTGTTTTTAGATGTGCCAGTGTCTAAGCCTGCAACTGCTTCTACATTACTAGGTTTAACTGGCGCCTTAGCTATGGGCTTGCACTTACGCCACCAGAAAGTAATTCCTTGATGAGGCAATACACCGTGATGTAGTTCGAAAACAGCCTTAGGGATACTCGGGTTGAGTGAAATAGCTTTTAACTTCTTAGAATGATTCGCGTTTGCCCCAATGCACAAATTACCCTCATGTATTACCTCTAGAGTCATATTTTCAGTTGGAACCATCGTTGTCCATACCTCAGTGTCTTCTAATCTTTTAATAGTTCGAGAGTGAACAATTACGCTAATTTTTTCTTCCCCTGCAAGAGGTCTAGGATACTTAAGTTCAATTACGCCTCCATCTTTCGCCGGTTTAGCGAATTCATTTAGATCATCTTGGCTTAATTTTTTCCCTTCAATTTCAACAGAACTAATTTCTAGATACTCGCCAAAAAGGCCATCTAGATCACAGGAAACACCACATTTTATGACATAGGAAACATCGGGATTTTCACTTAAATTTTCAATCACATGCCTAGTTTCAATATTGCAAAAAACTATGTTAGCAGCGTCTTCAGTACTCAAACCTAACTTTTTGATCACTTCATCTGGCAACGATTGCAGATCGTAAGTTAAGTGTGCATTTTTTTTGACAAGAGTCTGCTCCATGACGGTGCTTTTTATCTCTTTATAAATTGCTGGCGGAATAATTTTTTCAAAAACAGCACTAAGGACATTTTCACTAACCTGCTTTCTAAATTCAGCTTGCTCTTGATGCTGCTTGGCTCTGGAAAACTTCTCTACAGAAAATCCTAAAAATGAAGCTATTATTGCTGCAATTCCAAACTCCTTGAAAAGAATAGAAAAAAACCATCTTAGTGAGTCTGTTATCTGTGAGTAGTCAGGAATTAGACCTATGATTTTAGAAACAAGTATAAAGCCAAAACCAGTAGCTGCAACTGCAACTAGAAACAGTACATTACTTGCATCCCAAAAACTTTTAGTACCGGATTTATCTGTCATAAATATGAACCATTATTAATTTATCTTAAAACCGAATACCAGAACACCCGGCCAAGCACTTTGATGGCACTGGCCTGGTCGGTTTGGTAATCCTCATAAGGGTATTCGTCGGTATTAAAGCTGCGTAACCTAATACTGTTGCCTGGCAGCCGGTAAAGCCTTTTAAGCTTTAACAGGCCATCGTGGTCTATAGCATACAAGTCGCCATCTTTAATTTTGGTGTTACCGGTATCTATGCCAACGGTTGCCTGATCGGGCAATACCGGTTCCATGCTATTACCGCTAACAGTTACGCAGGCGGCTAATTCTGGCTGAATGTTATAACGGCGCAGGGTTGATTTAGTGAAGCGGAGTTTAAACCCGCTATCCAGTCGCTGTACTACTGAACCAGTTCCTGCTGACAATTCAATTTCCTTATAGAAAGGCATCTCAACTTCATCTTCTTCCAGCGGTCTTTTGCTATCCCAAAGGTCGAACGAACCAACTGTGTAAGCTGCTGCTGTAGCGCTGACTTTATTATTATCATCTGGCTTTTCTTCACCAGTAAGTATCCATTCAGGCGTTACTTTTAAAGCCTTGGCTAAATTTATTAGATGCTTTCCGCTTGGCATGCCACCGCTTTTACTTTCCGTCTCCCAGTTGGATACGGACACGCGATTAACTCCGACAATCTTAGCGACGGCTTCCTGAGTAAGCTTAAGGCTTATACGCCTACTTAAAATACGATCTTTCATTTTCATGTAAGCAAGCTTACCACTTGAATGTAATTCCATCACCGAAAAAAATCCTTGCGTTATTATGTAAGAGTTCTTGCTCTAGTAAGGATTATTTACATTTTAGGTCAGATAATGAAAAAAACGATGTTATAGCGCACTTTGGCGGTGTAACCAAAACCGCTAAGGCGCTGGGTATCAAAAGCCAGACTGTTTCTCAGTGGTCGGAAGATATTCCCGAGCTGAGGGGTTCCTAGATCGAGAAGATTACCGATGGCGCCCTTAAGGCTGATCAGCTCAACGCTGTTCAACAAGCCTCTTAACCACGCTTCAAGGATAACAGTCCCATGAGCAATAACACGTTAAAGCAAAAACAAATTTCACTATGCCCGCAAACAGCGTCCTATTTGCTTGGCAAGCGACACAACATTAGCGACTCAGCCCGCAAGCTGGGTGTTAGCCCTAATGTGCTGGGCAATAAGGTGAACACGGATCAGGAGTTCCACAAGCTTACCTTGGGTGAAGCTGTCTGTCGCTATTGGCTAACGACAACGGCATTTTAGACGCTTGGGCACACTCACGTGGTGGGGTGTTTGTAAAACTGCCAGAGACTGTTTGCCGTGACGAAGAACTAAGCGACCAACTAATGCGGGTAAGCGAAGAACTGGGCAGCGCTATGGCTGAAATAGGCCATGCCCTTGAAGATGGGGTAATTGACCCAATGGATTTTAATGGGTTGCTTTAGGTCTATACCTGACTTTAAAACTGAGAACTTCAGATAGCTGGCAGACTATCTTGCCAAGCATCTAACTCCGGGAAATAAATAGTTTGATCCGGAATTGAGATGCTTTTGAGTAGGGAAGTCCACCATTTTAATAGCTCTATAAAAATATCTTTTGGAAAAAGTGTTTGATTTTCATAGCCCCGCATAGAGCAGTGTCTTACGAATGAAAAGTCATGTACTGTGTGTATTTCTAGTACTTTTTTTTCGTCTTCATAATCCACTTTGACAATATCGAAAGTCATTGCAGAGACATTATTATCAAAACCTTTTTGTAACTTAAAATGCTTGTTTGCGTTACAAACCTGATGGCATATCTGAAGTTCGACTTTAAAACTTCTTAGCGAATTGCTAAATTTTGCGGGATTATTCAAGTCAACAAGAGGGTAAAAGCTGATAAAAGCCTGCTTCAAGTTGTCATCGCTATCTAATCGATAGAAAAGCCATTCGATCAAAGATACGTTAGTTGAAGCAACGTTGATTGAAGCATAACTCTTCACATCCTTGAAATTAAAAATGCTATTTTTTTCTTGCGGAAGATAACTTTTTTGCACTGAGGCTAAGATTTCCATCTCCCAATACAGCTTTCTTAGTAGTTGCCATATATCTACTAAACCGAAAGTTCTATCAGTCGCTGTTCTATTTGGTCTGCTGCTCATTTCTATTAGCCTTATTAATATTTCAATAAAGAACGAACAGCCTTAAGTCATCGGTTATTAGCCATAAATATATCACCAGTGGCCGCCGCGGTGCCAATATGCCCCAATACTGGATGCTTGGCAATTTGTCGTTAGCACTACCCGTGCAGAGGCGTCAATATTCCTGTATGATATGCGCCTGAGTCTGTTTATGTCTCTAACTAACATGCTCAAAAACGTGTACCACGTTGTGTACCAAACAGCCCTTGGTAAGGGGTGTCAACTGTCACGCAAGGCGCACGAAATAAGAACTTATGTGTTTAATCAAGTGACCCTTGGTGTGGGCCACCACTGTAAAAGGATAAATCATGCCAGTTATTACTCTGCCTGATGGCAGCCAACGTGCTTTTGATTCTGCTGTTTCTGTGATGGATGTTGCCAAAGACATCGGCCCCGGTTTAGCTAAAGCCACTATTGCCGGTAAGGTAAATGGTCAGTTAGTGGATGCCTGTGATCCCATTAGTACTGACGCTACTCTCAGCATTATTACCAGTAAAGATCAGGACGGCCTGGAAATTATCCGTCACTCTTGCGCTCACTTATTGGGCCATGCCATTAAACAAATGTGGCCAAATGTGAAGATGGCCATTGGCCCGGTGATTGAAAACGGCTTCTATTATGACGTCGATTTAGACCAGCCGATCAGTAGCGACGATTTAGCTGAGCTGGAAGCGCGGATGCTGCAGCTTGCCAAAACCGAATATGACGTAATCAAGCATAAAGTCAGCTGGCAGGAAGCTTTTGATACCTTTAAAGCCCGTGGCGAAAGCTACAAGATGGAAATTCTGGAGCAGAACGTCAGTAAAGACGACCAGCCCGGTTTGTATCATCATGAAGAATATATCGATATGTGCCGAGGCCCGCATGTGCCGAATATGCGGTTTTGCCAGCACTTTAAAATAATGAAAGTGGCCGGCGCCTACTGGCGTGGCGACTCGAAAAACAAAATGCTGCAGCGGGTGTATGGTACCGCCTGGGCTGATAAAAAGCAGCTTGCAGCCTATTTATTGCAGTTAGAAGAAGCGGAAAAGCGCGATCACCGGAAAATTGGTAAGGCGCTCGGCTTATTTCATTGGCAGGAAGAAGCACCGGGTATGGTGTTCTGGCATAACGATGGTTGGACCATCTTCCGTGAGCTGGAAAGCTTTGTCCGGGAAAAGCTGGGCGAATACGACTACGACGAAGTAAAAGGCCCATTGATGATGGACCGGGTGTTGTGGGAAAAATCAGGTCACTGGGAAAAATATGCTGAAAACATGTTTACTACTCAGTCTGAACACCGTGAGTACGCCATTAAGCCGATGAATTGCCCGGGCCATGTCCAGATTTTTAATCAGGGTTTAAAATCGTACCGCGATTTACCGCTTAGAATGGCCGAGTTTGGCTGTTGCCACCGCAACGAACCTTCAGGTGGTTTACATGGCTTAATGCGGGTGCGTGGTTTTACCCAGGACGACGCCCATATCTTCTGTACTGAAGATCAGGTCCAGGCTGAAGTGACCAAGTGTATCCAGATGGTATTTGATGTTTACAGTACTTTTGGCTTTAAAGACGTGAAAGTAAAGCTGTCTACCCGGCCAGCTCAGCGCATCGGTTCAGATGAAAGCTGGGATAAAGCTGAGCAGGGCCTGATTGAAGCACTGAAAAGCAACAACATTGACTATGATTTGCAGCCGGGTGAAGGCGCATTTTACGGCCCGAAAATTGAATTTACCCTGCACGATTGTTTAAACCGGGCCTGGCAGTGCGGCACTATTCAGTTAGATTTTGCGTTGCCTGGTCGCTTAGGTGCGACTTTTGTTTCTGAAGGTGGCGAAAAGCTGGTGCCGGTAATGATTCACCGCGCTATTTTGGGTTCGCTTGAGCGTTTTATCGGTATTTTGATCGAAGAATACGCCGGCCTTTTTCCAGCCTGGTTAGCCCCAACTCAGGTGGTGGTAATGAATATTACCGATAATCAGGCCGAATATGTGCAAAATTTAGTAAAAACTTTCAAATCTCACGGTATTAGAGCCATTAGTGACTTGAGAAATGAGAAGATAGGCTTTAAAATCCGCGAGCACACGCTTAAGCGTATTCCTTATCTTGTGGTCGTAGGCGACAAAGAGATGGAAGCGGGCGATATCGCCTTAAGAACGCGTAAGGGTGAAGACCTTGGAAAAATGTCGGTGGCCGCTTTTGTTGAAAAGCTTACCACTGAAATTAAAAGCCGGGTTTAAGCCATTAAGCGTATAAGAATAATTTTCGGAGGAACATACTATTAAAGTAGGAAAGAAAACATTACCTGCAAACCGTCCTAACAGGATCAACGAAGAGATTAACCTGCCAGAAGTGCGGTTAATTGGCGTCGAAGGTGAGCAACTGGGTGTAGTAAGTATTGCTGAAGCCATTAAACTGGCCGAAGACAGTGGCAATGATTTAGTTGAGATCAGCCCGACAGCCGAACCACCAGTTTGTAAGTTGATGGACTACGGTAAGTTCCTGTTCGAAAAGAGTAAAGCTCTTAAAGAGCAGAAGAAGAAGCAAAAACAGATCCAGATTAAAGAAATAAAATTCCGGCCTGGAACTGACGAAGGCGATTACCAGGTAAAACTACGCAACCTGCGTCGCTTCATTGAAGAGGGTGACAAAGCCAAAGTAACGCTGCGCTATCGTGGCCGTGAAATGGCGCATCAGGAAATTGGTATTGAGATGCTTTCTCGAATTAAAGAGGACTTGTCTGATATCGCTATCTGCGAATCTTTCCCTTCACGGGTGGAAGGTCGGCAGATGATCATGATGCTGGCCCCAAATAAGAAGTAATAAGTGCCTTCAAGTTTATTAAGCTGCGGCTCGCCGCAGTTTTTTAACGCCTTATTATTCGTTGTAACTTAACAATGCGAGTTTAAATACTATGCCAAAGATGAAAACCAATAAAGGTGCCGCGAAGCGTTTCAAAAAAACTGCTTCTGGTAGCTTTAAACGTAAGCAATCACACCTTCGCCACATCCTGACGAAGAAGACTTCTAAGCGTAAGCGTCAGTTAGGTCCAAAAACCTTAGTCGCTAAAGTAGACATTGCCGGCTTAGTCCGTTGCATGCCGTACGCATAATTAACAGGAGTCAGAAATGCCAAGAGTAAAACGTGGTGTGACGGCGCGCGCGCGTCATAAGAAGGTGTTAAACCAGGCTAAAGGTTACTACGGTGCCCGCAGTCGTGTTTATCGTGTTGCTTTCCAGGCCGTTATTAAAGCCGGTCAATATGCTTATCGTGACCGTCGTCAGCGTAAGCGTCAGTTCCGTCAACTGTGGATCGCGCGTATTAACGCGGCGTCACGGATGAACGGTTTATCTTACAGCCGTTTCATCGCAGGCCTGAAAAAAGCCTCTGTTGAAATTGATCGTAAGATCCTGGCCGACATCGCTGTATACGACAAAGCCGCTTTCACTGCTTTAGTTTCTAAAGCAAAAGAAGCCTTAGTCTGATATAAGCCGATAGCATCGGAAGCCACCTGACCGTGGCTAAAATACCCTCACTACCTTTGGTATGAGGGTATTTTTTTTAGTTTAGCGCCGGTTTAAATTCTATTAGCAGGTTGTTGTCTCTGAACAGCTGCAATTTATCGCCATTTACCTCGGCCCTGTCGGCTGATTGCAATGAACTGGTAAACTGCTGTTCGAAGTCGCTACTGTCGCTGCAATACTTCTGGGTGCTGGCAATGCCTGCAACATTCAAACGGTTGGCCTGCTGCTTATAGCTGCCGTTAAAGCTGTTGCAGCCAGCGAAACCATAGATGCGGTCTTCTGAATCAAAAATCATTCTGACATTCAGTTGCTGCGGCAGGTAATGGCCAGCCAGTTTTTCAGCGCGCCAGACAATGCCTTGAATTTGCCCCGGGGCATAGGGGTCCGGACATACAGCATTGGGCCAGAATTGTTCAAACTTCTCTATTAATAACTGGGTTTCACCCCGGCTGTTGTCCTGTTTGCGGCCTACCAGGGTGGCAATAACGGACTTGTTTCGCAACCGTTCATCCTGCTGGTAGTGGCGCATCATGGGCAAATGATGTTGAGTGTTGGCAACTGTTAAGCTTTCGCCAGACTGACACAAGGTGAAGGTAGCCTGGTTGTCTTGCAGTAAATACAAGCCCAGCATCGGCTGTCGGGTATCGAGTTTAATAAAATCGGCTTGACGTTTCAGCTGATAGTTCATGGCGGAGCTTATCGGCTTACCAGCCAAATCCAGCATCGCTAGCTGATTATTGTTGGAAAAATAAAATGCCGGCAAGGTGTGTTGCTGGTTAACCAGGTGCAGGTTGCGTTTTTCCAGTAACCAAATGCCTTTAATAATATTAATGTCACCGCGTTCCAGGTATTGCTGGCGAACTTCAAAGCGGCCATCGCGGTAAAGGTTCAGATGGTACTGGATGCCCGGGCAATCAGCACAGGGCAGGGTGCCGGTGAAACTGATATCACTATCAATAAAAATCTGTTCAAAATTAGTCGCAATTGCTTTTGTGGTCTCACTGTCAGGCACAACATCTTCCAGCATATCCTGCTGTGCGGCCTGGTTACCATTAAGTTGGTCTGGTGAAACCTGTTCAGGGGCTGGTAGTTGGCTACAACCTGCCAACACCAGTGCCGCTAGTAATAAGGACTTTCTCATCTGCATACCCTGATTCCATTTTGGCGCATTATAACGTAAAGCCCCGCTATTTATAACGGCAATTTTAGCCAGCTTTGGGGTTTAAGTACTGCAACATAAGCTGCGCGGTGGCTTCTGGATTCTCCTGCATAAAGCAGTGCCCCCCTTCAGTTACTTTACTTTGTACCGCTGGATTACAATTTTGCCATTTTTTAACGGCTTTGCTGATAAAGGGATAACTGCTGCTACCGTAGATGATCAAAATGGGCGGGCAAGCTTGGCTCAATTGTTGCCAGAGTTTATCGGGATAGGAGCTGAAAATTTCAGCCTCTCGTTCCGGTTTGCATTTCAGGCTAATGCCATGTTCAGAGCTTACCAATGCATGTTCAATATAGGCTGCCAGTGCTTCGGGCTGCCAGTTTTTAAACATGCCGCGGTTGTTAAGATAGTTGTGAGCTGCACTCTTATCCGGCCAGTGCTGACGTCGACGCAGCGCAGCTTTGGCCATCGGGTTTCTGCGGTACAGGCCTACACCATTCAGTGAGCGCATTAGCGCCAGCATAGAGGGAGTAAATAACACCGGATCGAGCAGAACAGTTTGCTGAAACGGGCTGTCAGCTTTACTGTGAATGAGTGCGGTCAACACCCCACCAAAACTATGACCCACGCCAATCACAGGCTGGCCTTCGAAAAGATGCTGATGCGCCTGCAATGCCGCTTCAGCCAGTTCTGCACTGACATTCCAACCTAAAAAGGGCCCACCATGATCGCTATCACCGTGACCCTGGGCATCGGACAGGAAAAAATCAAAATGATCAGTTAAATATTGCAGTAATGGCAGATAAGTACGGCTGCAAAACCCGTTACCATGCAACATATGCAGTAGCGGTTTGCCGCTGGGTTTACTATGATAACCGCGTAAGGTAAAGCCGTAATGAGTAAGGTAATGCCAGGGAATAAGATCCACAAATCACGCTCAATAATAAAAAAATGGCACCAAAGTGCCATGTTTCAGACGGGTAGGCAAGCCGGATTAACGGGTGCCAAATAACTTATCGCCGGCATCACCAAGGCCAGGCAAAATATAACCATGCTCGTTTAAACCTGTATCTATAGCTGCGGTATAGAGTTCAATCTCGGGATGCGCTGCGCCAAGGGCTGCAATACCTTCCGGAGCGGCTACCAGTACCAGCGCTTTGATACGCTGACAGCCCTGTTTTTTCAGCAAATCAATGGTAGCAATCATTGAGCCGCCGGTCGCCAGCATTGGGTCCACTACCAGAGCGAGACGCTGATCCAGCTCTGCTGCCAGCTTGTGAAAGTAGGGCACTGGCTGCAGGGTAGTTTCGTCACGGTAGACACCTACCACGCTAATCCGCGCACTCGGCAGTAAATCCAATACGCCATCCAGCATCCCTAAACCAGCTCGTAAAATAGGAACTATGGTAACTTTTTTACCCTGAATTTGTTCTATCTGGCATTGGCCATTCCAGGTATCGATACTGGTGGTTTCCGTCGGCAGATCTTTAGTTGCCTCATAAGTCAGCAGGCTGCCCAGTTCAGCTGCCAGTTGCCGGAATTGCTTGGTACTGATATCAGCAGCTCTTAGCAAACCAATTTTATGCTGAACTAACGGGTGCTTCACTTCGGTAACATGCATCTGGTGTTCCCCATGCTTTTATTATTCATAATTTTAGTATGAGTTTAACCCGGTTTGCCCTGAACATAATAACTAACCTGCGCTCTGGGATTCAGATATTCTCTGACCCGTTCGGGTAAGCTGGCGATGGTCAGCACCTTGCTTATGGTCAGCTCATCACTGTCCAGGCTAATTACCGGTGCTTCCAGCCTCGGTACTTCGGGCTCGTAAATCATTACATTAGGTTGCAGCAGGCTGTCACTATTAACGGACATTACCATCGCAATCCGTTGGTCGCTTAACATTACCACTGTGCCAGGTGGGTAAACGCCCATCATCTTAATCATCACCCGCATGGTTGTGTCGTCCAGCTTATTTTTCATCGTGCGGTACAGGTAGGCCAGAGCATGATGCGGCGAGCGGGCTTTAACAGGATCTGCCGGATGACACAGATTATCAAATTCGTTTACTACCGCCACAATATGCGCCATTTTATTAATCTGGTCTTTTTTAAGTCCTTTCGGATAGCCCGTACCGTCCAGGTATTCGTGGTGTTGCTCAATTATTGGCCATGCTTCCAATGGGAAGGTATCAGCCAGCCCAACTAAATCAGTACCATATTTGGTATGCATTTTTAATAAATTTTGTTCGGGCGCCGTTAGTGGCGTCGTTTTACGTAAAATCTGGCTGGGTATTTTAAGTTTACCTATGTCATGAAACAGCGCACCAATGCCAATTGTTTTAATGTCAGCCGCTGAGAAGCCCAGATTGCGACCCAGCATCATGCTGACAATCGAAACGTTCAGGACATGATAATACAAGGTCTCCTGATCTTTGTTGCCTGAGGAAATTAAGTGTAGTACCAGACTTTCAGCATCGACAATAGTTTCAACTAACTGGCTAATCAGCTCGGAAGCTTCGGTAATGGCATTCAGTGGCCTGCCGCTCACTTGTTTCATCAGGTCGCGCACCTGATTTAACGAATGGTTAAAAGCTTTCTCAGTTTTCTGAATATCACGTCGATGAGCTTTTGCTTGCTCAATCCTTCGCATTTTTTCGTTCAGCATTGTAGCTTGTGCTTCAGACATTTTACTGTTGAATTCTATGTTTTCGTCGTCTGAACGTTCAGTGATGTTTTCTGCAATTTGTTTACTCTTCTCCGGATAGAAATAGACATACTCCAGTTGAAGATGGTTAATAATATGAAGTTGCTGCTCGTTTTCGACCAGCATGTTACTGGACAGAAAAGGGTGCTTCATCCAGCCGCTGGGTAGTTTTATGGCATAGCCTAATTTAACTTGTTCAGGTTTGATTTTCAGCGCAGACAAAATCTACTCCGTTTAAGGAAACGACAATTCTGTATCCAGTTTATGTAAGGTCAAGCTGCTTAGCCAGCTTTAACTTGATGAAAAAGGGGCTTGAAGCCCCTTTTTTGTGATAGATCAGTGTTATCTACGCTTAGCGTTCTGATAACTGTGTGTTAGAAGTTAATGGTGTAACGTACCGTCCATAAACTGCCGGTCCAATCATGTACCGAACTGGCATAGCCATTGGTTGGTGATGAGGCATATGGCGGTTTTTCGTCAGTCAGGTTACGCACCGTCAATAACACGCGCTGGCTGTCAGTTAGCTCATAACCGACGCTACCGCTAAATACCAGCCAGGCATCGACAGTTTCGTTGCCACCAAATTTAAAGTCGCCGTCACCCAGTTCACTGATGTAATGTGCTGATAAACTGGCCGTCCAGTTATTCATGCTCCAGTCAGTGCCAAAGTCGGCTACAAAATCTGGCCGGGCAATTTCATTAGCGCCACTTAATTTACCCAGTAAGTCTTCTTTAGCACTTTCCTGATTAACCTGACGCTCGTAGGAGAAGGTTTTAGTACCGGCAGCAAACAATTTAAATGTACCGAAGCTGTCAGTATTTATCTGATAGTTGATTTTAACGTCAACGCCGTCGGTTTCCTGACTACCTACGTTGAAGAAACCGGTTCTTAAGAACACTAAATCGTTGCCAGCATCCAGTACACAACCAAATTCACCGTTCAGTGCAGCAATACTGCTGGTTGTCGGCGCAGTGCCGGCAATACAGGCTTTCAGAGTGGTATTGGCATCAACATCGACGATATCAGTATGCTCATAGCGCCAGTAATCGGCGGTAATTTGCAGATTGTCAGTCAGGTTCCATGAAAAACCAACGTTAACTGCTTCAGAGTTCTCAGCATTCAGATCACGATTACCCAGCGTCTCCTGATCAAGCTCCAGTTCACCAAATGTAGCGCCAAAATCACCACATAACGCATCAAATGGCTGGTCTGCACCGCAGTTAATGTAAGCAGAACCCAAGGATTCGCCAGCACCCAGCTGTGACAATGACGGCGCTCTGAAACCGGTGCTCCAAGAGGCGCGGACAATGAGATCATCGGTTGCCCGGTAGCGTAGCGATAATTTCGGGTTAGTATCACCACCAAAGTCGCTGTAATGGTCGTAGCGCAGAGCCGCAATCATATCCAGGTTGTCGGTAAGTGGCAGGTTAAACTCGCCATAAGCCGCATATTGGGTGCGATCAGCAGCAGCGTCGCTGGCGCCAAGCGCGAATACACCGCCACTTTGGGCAACCAGAGCAGGCCTGTCAAAAATGTCTTCGCTTCTGAACTCCCCGCCGAATACCGCGCTGATATTACCAGCTGGTAACTCAATGTTTAAATCGCCGGCGATATTAAAATCAACCGAGAACACCTCTGACTCTCCAACCCGTGGCGCCAGTTCCCTTACTGCAGCAATGGCGCTGCTACCGTTATTGCGACCTAAATTAAATGGGTCGAAGCTGCCGTTAGCAATACCGGCAGTGACCTTGTCCCGGCCCATATAGCCCTGAACATGGGTGATTTCGTTTTCGGTTTTGCCATAGGTTGCTGCACTTTCCCAGGACCACATTCCCAGCTCACCACGCAAACCTGCTAATACCCGGTAACTGGTGGTATCGTAATCCTGCACCCGGGTTTCCGGAAAGCGTGAACGCACCCGGATTTGATTAACCTCACCATCTTCAGCATTAATGTCACGTGCCCATTGTGGCACCAGAGCTGAGTCACCGGCAATCCTGACATCAAAGGCGGCAGCAGAGTCGTATGCCGAGCCGGTATTATTCTGCAACATGGCTTCAGCAAAGAATTCATTACCATTGGCCAGTTGGTAAATATGATGCAAGGTTGCGCCAATGGTCGTGGTGTCGGGCTGAATGGCCCGCTCAATAACGTAGTCATAACGACAGCGGGTGCCACCATTGCTGACATCACTACCACACCAGGGTTCTGCATAGTCAGCGCCATCGATGGTAACCCGGGTGCTGGATTTTAATGTTACTTCAATTGGCCGGTCACTGTTAAACAGGGCATTGCGGTCAAAATAGTCCACCACCAGGGTGGTATTACTGTTTTCAGTATTAAAGCCGCCAACATAGGTCAGGTTAGTACGGCCAAAGTTGCTGCTTTTAGTGTCATCACCATAAGATACTGATACTTCATGGCCTTCAACGTCTTTGCGCAGGATAAAGTTTATTACCCCGGCGATAGCATCTGAACCGTACACGGATGAAGCACCGTCAGTGAGTACTTCAACCCGCTCTAATGCTGACATCGGGATAGCGTTAACGTTAACAAAGGAGTCAAAACCATTGGTGAAGGAGTCTACAGCTACCCGGCGGCCGTTAACCAGCACCAGGGTAGAGCTGCTACCCAGACCGCGCAGGCTGACGCCTGATGAGCCGGCTGGGGCGCCATCAGCACCGCCTACACCACCGTTCTCGGTAAAAGTACCGGCGCTGGATGCCTGAGGCAGGTCACGCAGGAAAGAGCCGACACTGTCATAGCCACGTTTAGCCATGTCTTCACGGCTGAACACCTGTACCGGATTAGCCCCTTCCATATCCACGCCTTTTAAGCGGGAGCCGGTTATCTGAATTTTTTCAATTTTCTGCTCTTCAGCAACGGTTTCTTCAGCTGCCAGCGCATGTTGGCCGGTTGCGGCCAGGATAACCGCTGCACTTAAGGTAGATAGCTTCATTTTTGCTTTAACGTACATACACATTCCTCTGGATTACAAATGTTGCCTTTGGCGGCAATCTGATTAAAAAAAGGGAAAAGTGCGTCAAAGCAGAAACGGGTAGTCACACCCCACAGGCGATTTAAAGGCAGCAAAATGCTGGGATTGTTTTAAATGCACTACGGGGAAGCCTCTGCCTGACGCAGAGGGAGAACTAATTATTGAACCATTCAGACAGGTAGAACGGAGAGCAATAGTAATAATGATTGCGGGCGCATTTTTGCATCAGGCTACTCTCCGGTTGGTTAATATGACAGCAAAGTTCGCTCAGTGGCCAAATAATGTCAAGCGTTTTTTTTGAAAGTCGTTATTGGCCGGAGCGATGCCAGAAAATGCTGATATGGGATAGGCCTTTATAGCGCTCGGGCTAAAGATATCGGACCAGTGAGCCAGTTGTTGCTTGACATGTTTTAGATTCAAACGTACATTTCAAACACTTGTTTAAATTGTGCGGTGAATATGGTCGCTAAGCAAAACACCCAGCAAAAAATTCTGGACGCAGCGCAAAGCCTGTTTGCTGAAACGGGTTTTAATGACACGTCATTGCGTCAGATCACCAGTTTGGCTGAAGTTAATCTGGCAGCGGTCAATTATCATTTTGGTTCTAAAAAAGAGTTAATTCAGGCGGTGTTGCAGCGCTACTTAAGGGTGCTGATGGTCCGGCTGGACCAGGAATTCAACCGCTTACTGGCAGCACAGCAACCGAATAACCTGACACAGGTGCTGGCAGTTTTTGTGAAACCCTTACTGGAGCTTAATTCGGTGCATAACAACGGCACCCGGATTTTTCTGCAGCTGCTGGGGCGGGGCTATACTGATGTGCAGGGCCATTTACGCTGGTTTATAAATAATCACTATGGCAGGGTGCTGGATAAGTTTGTGTTGCTGGTGCAACAATCCTGCCCACAATTGCCAGCCAGTGAGCTGTTCTGGCGTTTACATTTTTCACTGGGTACTGTGGTATTTACCATGGCGTCAAACGAAGCGCTGGCAGAAATTGCAGAAGCTGATTTTAACGAAGAAGTTGATATTGAAGGCGTTATTCAACGCCTGCTGCCTTACCTTGCAGCAGGCATTGCCGCGCCGGTGTATACTCGTTCACATCCTCAGCAGCAGTTGCGCTCAGGTACTTAAAGGAAACCGTTATGGAAATATTGTTAATTTTGGTTTTGGCTGTGGTAGTGATACTCGGGGTTACCGATATCCGGCGTAGCCTGATTAGTAAACCGGTATTTGCGGTATTTAAAAAGATCTTACCGCCGCTATCTGACACCGAGCGCGAGGCTATGGAAGCGGGTGATGTCTGGTGGGATGGTGAGTTGTTTAAGGGTAAACCTGACTGGCAAAAACTGCACAGTATTCCTAAAGCGGAGCTGTCTGCAGACGAGCAGGCTTTTATGGATAACCAAGTAGAAACCCTGCTCGCCATGCTGGATGATTATAAAATTGTCCAGGAAGACCGCGATTTACCAAAAGAAGTATGGGATTACATTAAGCGCGAAGGTTTTTTTGCGATGATTATTCCCAAAGCTTATGGCGGCCGTGAGTTTTCTGCGATTGCCAACTCTACCATAGTTTCCAGAATTGCCAGCCGCAGTTTAACTGCGGCAGTAACTGTAATGGTGCCTAACTCATTAGGCCCGGGTGAGTTATTAATGCACTATGGCACTCAGGAGCAGAAAGATTTCTGGTTACCAAGCCTGGCTAATGGCACAGATGTGCCTTGTTTTGCTCTGACCGGCCCGGAAGCAGGCTCTGATGCCGGCGGCATCCCGGATACCGGGGTTATTTGCAAAGGTGAATTTGAAGGTAAGGAAGTACTGGGCATCAAACTTAACTGGGATAAGCGTTACATTACCCTGGCACCGGTTGCCACTGTATTGGGGCTGGCGTTTAAACTATTCGATCCTGAAAAGTTATTAGGTGATAAAGCAGAGCTGGGAATTACCTGTGCGCTTATTCCGACCAGCCATAAAGGGGTGGAAATAGGCGATCGTCATTTTCCGATGAATATGGCTTTTATGAACGGCACTACCTACGGTAAAGACGTGTTTATCCCGATTGACTGGATTATTGGTGGTCCGGATTATGCCGGTCGGGGCTGGCGGATGCTGGTAGAGTGTTTATCAGCCGGCCGTGGCATATCGTTGCCAGCGCTGGCAACGGCTACCGGCCACTTAGCAACGCGGATGACCAGTGCCTATGGTTATGTCCGTCAGCAGTTTGGTATGTCTATTGGTAAGTTTGAGGGCGTACAGGAAGGCATGGCCCGGATAGGCGCTTTTACCTACACCCTGGAAGCGATGCGGGTGATGACTGCCGGTGCTATTGATTTAAAACTGAGCCCTTCTGTGGTAACTGCCATTGCCAAATATCATATGACAGAAATGTCGCGCACCTTATTAAATGATGCCTTTGATATCCATGCGGGGCGAGCCATTCAGTGTGGGCCGATGAACTATCTGGCTCACGGCTATATGGGGATCCCAATTTCAATAACGGTAGAGGGCGCAAATATTCTGACCCGCAACCTGATGATTTTTGGTCAGGGCGCTACCCGTTGCCATCCGTACGTGCTGGCAGAACTTGAAGCAGCAGCTAACCCTGATGCAGACGAAGGCCTGAAACAGTTTGATAAACTGCTGCTAAGCCATGTCGGTTTTGCTATCGGCAATACCTTTGCAGCATTGTGGCAGGGCTTAACAGCGGGCGCCTTTAACAGCGCACCGGTTGCCGGTGAAACAGCTCGTTATTATAAGCAGCTAAGCCGGATGAGCCGGGCGTTGGCGCTCAGTGCCGATGTGTCGATGCTGATGTTAGGTGGTGATTTAAAACGCAAAGAAATGTTATCTGCCCGGTTGGGTGATGTGTTAAGCCACTTGTATATTGCCTCGGCAGTGTTGAAATTTTATGAAGATAATGGTCGTCAGCATGCTGATTTACCCTTTGTTCATTACAGTGTACAGCGCTCATTGTTTGAAATTGGCAAGGCCCTGGATGGTTTTCTGGCGAACTTCCCAAACCGGATTGTCGCGCGGGTTATTCGCACTCTGGTGTTCCCGTTTGGCATCGGCTACAAAATGCCGGATGATGATATCGCTATTGCTATTTGCACCGCGCTGGCTAAGCCGGGAGTTATCCGCGACCGGTTAACCCACCTCTGTTTCATTGGTCAGGGTGAAGATGATGCCACCGGCCTGATGGAGTCAGCGTTTGTTGCCATGCACAAAGCGCAACCGGTAATGAAGAAAATTTACCAGGCACAGCGTGACGGCAAACTTGGCCGTAAACTGCCGCTGGCAGAGACCATAACGCAGGCATTGGTGCAGCAGGTTATCACTGAGGCTGAAGCCGCGCAGTTAACAGAAATGAACCGGTTACGCTTTAAATCAATTTCGGTTGATAGCTTTAAGCCCGGGGTGCTGTCAGCAATGACTATTAACAAGCAAAATGCGGCCTGATATTAATAGGGCTTAAGCATCAAAAAAACCGGAGTAAATTGCTCCGGTTTTTTTATAGCCATACCTTATGGTAACGGCGGCAAGGTAACGGCAACAGTTAACTTATTGCTGGCCGCGACTGATAATTTCCTGAGCCATCACATCAGCGATGTCGCTGGTAGGTTTGCCTTCTGCATCGGCGCGCTGGAAAATATTCAGCAGGGTGTGATAAATCTGGTTAACCTTAGCCGTTGACTCCGCTTCATTGTAGCCCTGTGGTCGCATTTCACAGGCAACGTTAATAATACCGCCGGCGTTAATCACGTAATCCGGTGCATATAAAATACCGCGCTGGCGCAGCATTTCACCATGGCGCGCTTGTTTTAACTGGTTATTGGCGCAGCCAGCCACTACTTTGGCTTTTAACAGGCTAATGGTTTCATCGTTCAGGGTTGCACCGAGCGCACAGGGGGCGTAAATATCTGAGTCAACTTCATAAATGCCGTGCAGGCCGACAGCCGTTGCACCAAACTGATTAACTGCCCGCTCAACCGCAGTCTGATTAATATCAGTAACGATAAGTTTGGCGCCTTCTTTATGCAAATGCTCACACAAATAAAAGCCAACACTGCCAAGGCCCTGTACCGCTACCGTTTTGCCGGCTAAATCAGCCGAACCAAATTTATGCATAGCGGCAGCTTTAATACCCTGATAAGTTCCCAGCGCGGTAAAAGGCCCCGGATTACCACTTTTCCCCTCTAAACCGGCCACAAAAGGTGTTTCTTTGTTTACCTGCATAATGTCGCCAGTGGTAATATTAACGTCTTCGGCGCTGTAATAACTGCCACCCAGCCGATGCAGCATCCGACCAAATGCCCGGAATAATGCTTCAGATTTAATGGTTTTGGCATCACCGATTATTACCGATTTACCGCCACCTAACGGCAGACCCGCCATGGCATTTTTGTATGTCATACCGCGGGATAAGCGTAATACATCGTCAATGGCTGCTTCATCAGTGGCGTAGTTCCACAAGCGACAGCCACCTACGGCCGGCCCCAAACGGGTGCTATGGACGGCAATAATTGCCCGTAAACCGGTTTCCTGGTCACTGCAAAACACGACTTGTTCATGGTTGTCGAATTCAGGATGATTAAATACTGCCACTTCTGATTCTCCCTCGGGTTTAATCTGGCTGTTAATGCGTGACACTACGTCACTTTTTTGCGCCGCGGAATGTAACATTTCAACCTGAGTTACGCTATGTTTCGCCAAAAATAATAGCTGGTAAGACAAGTAAATTGTCGACAATTAACACCGCAGCTTGATTGTCAGATCAGACTCCCTTAAAGTACCGGGATCTGACAGATAATTATAATTGGAAGCGTAAAAAATGAGTGAGCAGTTAACTCAGGTACAACAGCAAGAACAACAAGCCGCTACTGAACAACAGCGGGCAGAGTGGGTAAGAAAACAGTATCAGCAGGCGAATCAGTATCTGGCTGGCAAAGGAATTATCCCCGATAATGTCGCGGTAACGGAAAGTTGTTATTTACCACCACTGGTGGCGGTTTGGAAACTTAACACCAGAGATAATAAGTCGTACTGGGTGATCAGTGGTGATTTACCTACTGACCATATGCCATTTTCTGCCGCAGCCACGGCTCGTGATGCAATGCGCTCGTTCTCACTAAACTGGCAGTTAAAAGCAGAGCATATTGTTAACAGTGAATCAATTGATAAAACCCAGCAGGACTTTGCCAATTTGCTGGTTGCCCGCGCGCAGGGATTATACGAATTGTTTGAAGACGACTCCTTGTGGCAGGCGCCGACCAAGCGTTAATCTGTAACGAAGCGCATACAGTTAATAAAAAAACCGCAGTTGCTGCGGTTTTTTATTTGCGTCCGCCACAGATTACAGCTGGCCGGTTCAACTCAGAACTTACTCTGAAAAATGCCAGTATCCAAGATTAATCAGATGAACTAATAAGCCGAGGCGCTCAGGCACCTCCAGAAAATGGCGGCATTGCTGTTCATCAAGTTGGCGCTGTTCGGTTAAAAGCTTAGCGGTGGCAAGCTCATTGCCTGGCAGCAGGTATTGCTCGCCGTTAATAAACAACGCAATATCAGCATTGACATCAGCCTGATGATAACAACAGCGTAAGCCGCCGGTCAGGGTCAGCACCGAGCCTTCTTCCAGATATTCAGCAATTTCATCAGCCTGATAATGTGGGTCTGGCTCCTGCAAGTCTAACTCATGCTTGGCCCTGCTAATGTATTGGCCAAACCATAACGGCAAGCTTTGCTCGTCACTCACCAATTGTTGCAGTAATTGCTTTACCTGAGCTAAATCAGCGCTGCCCAGTTCACCAATATTCTGGCATACCGGCCGCTCTGGATCGGTAAAGCGCTGGCCGCTAATGTCGTTGTCAATCAGGTAATCGGCCAGCCCGGTCAGTAAGTCTTTCTGGGCTGGAGCCCGGAAGCCGACTGAATAGTTTAAACTGTTCTCAAGCGAAATACCTTCGTGCGGGCAGCCTGGTGGAATATACAATATATCGCCTGGCTCCATTACCACATCAATACAGGCCTGAAAAGGACTAACCTGTAATAACCTTGGATGCGGGCAGAATTGTTGCAGCGTACTGTCAGGCATGCCTACCCGCCAATGCCGCTTGCCCTGGCCCTGGATAATGAATACATCATACTGATCCAGATGTGGGCCTACGCCGCCGCCCGGGGTAGAAAAGCTGACCATTAAATCATCTATCCGCCAGTTTGGAATAAAGCGGAAGGGCTCAAGCAGCTGAGCTGCCTCAGCATGCCAGTGATCAACGGCCTGGACTAAAATTGTCCAGTCGCGCTCGCCAAAGCGGCTGAAATCGGTAATTGGGCCGGTTTCAAGCTGCCAGTCACCGTTGGCACATTGTACTACCCGTGATTCGACTTCTTCTTCCAGTGCCAGGCCGGCCAGCTCATCAGGCGACAGCGGGTCACTAAACTGCTTAAAGCCTTGTTTTAGTAATAGCGGTTTTTTTTGCCAGAACTCAGCTAAAAACCGTGCCGGGGTCAGGTCGGCAAAATTAAGTGCATACATAGGGCTAATCCGCCAGTTTATCTACCAGGGCAATCGCATCGCCAATGTAATTGGCCGGCGTTAAGCGTTTTAACTCAGCTTTTACCGCTTCAGGTAGTGCTAAAGTATCTATAAAGCGGGCTAAATCAGCCTGGTTAATCCGTTTGCCGCGGGTTAGCTCTTTCAGTTTTTCATACGGCTTTTCGATGCCGTACTTGCGCATTACCGTTTGCACAGGCTCGGCCAGTAGCTCCCAGTTAGCATCTAATTCGGCCAGCAGGGCAGGTGCATTCACTTCCAGCTTGCTGATCCCTTTCAGCGTTGCCTGATAAGCAATTAAGGTATAACCAAAACCCATGCCCAGGTTACGTAATACGGTAGAGTCGGTTAAGTCGCGCTGCCAGCGTGAAACAGGTAATTTCGCCGATAAATGGTTAAACAAGGCATTGGCAATACCCAGGTTACCTTCTGAGTTCTCAAAATCTATCGGGTTGACTTTATGCGGCATGGTGGACGAGCCAATTTCACCGGCTACCGTTTTCTGTTTAAAATGGCCAAGTGCAATATAACCCCAGATATCCCGGTCAAAATCGAGCAGGATGGTATTAAAACGCGCTACGGCATCGAACAGCTCGGCAATGTAATCGTGCGGTTCAATCTGAGTGGTGTAGGGGTTAAAGCTTAAACCGAGACTGCTGACAAACTGCTCGGCAAACTGGTGCCAGTCAAGCGTTGGGTACGCTGATAAATGAGCATTGTAGTTACCTACTGCGCCGTTGATTTTACCCATAATTTCCACGGAGGCGATCTGATCACGCTGCCGTTTTAAACGGGCGTAAACGTTGGCCATTTCTTTTCCCATTGTAGTAGGTGAAGCTGGCTGGCCATGGGTTCGTGCCATCATTGCCACGGTTTTATGTTCGTATGCCAGCTGTTTAATAGCGGCAAGCAGGGCATCGCATTGCGGCAGTAACACGTCGCTGCGGGCCTGGCTTAACATTAAGCCATGCGACAGGTTGTTAATGTCTTCCGAGGTGCAGGCAAAGTGAATAAATTCACTGATGGCGTTCAGCTCACTGTTGCCGGCCACTTTTTCTTTTAGCAGGTACTCTACTGCTTTTACGTCGTGGTTAGTGGTGCGCTCAATGTCTTTTACCCGCTGCGCATCGGCCAGGCTAAAATTGTCGACAATGTTATTGAGCAATGTATTGGCTTGCTCAGACAGTGCCGGTACTTCGGTAATGGCAGCATTGGCGGCTAACTGTTGCAACCAGCGTACTTCAACAGTAACCCGGTATTTTATCAGACCAAACTCACTGAAATACGGGCGTAGCTCAACCGTCTTGCTACCATAGCGGCCGTCAACCGGGGATATGGTGGTAAGGGCATTAAGTTCCATGAAAACTCCTGAAGTTTAAGGTGTGGTTTGTGCCAGCATATGTCTGGCAGCAGCAACAAGTTTACGACGTTGAAAAATGAAATTCAGCCGGCTACCGCCAGCCTGGCGCCACAGTACGGCCGCCCGAACCGCTGCCAGCAGCAACGCCCGGACTTTTTGTTGTATTGCGGTTTGTTGCAGCAGATCAGGTTGACCGTATACCTGAATGCGGCTGCCGAGGCTACTGATGCAATCACTGTAGATATCAGCAAAACGGCCAACGATGGTGTCGTCAGTAACGGCAAAGTGCTGTAGCTGACGCTCCAGCTGACCTAGTTGTTTGCCAAGCTCAGCCATATTGGCCTGGTTTTTATTTAGTTTACGCTCCAGTGCCAGCACGCCTACCAGATAACGGGTAAACTCCACATCCCTGTTGCTGCTATCACCAAGCTGGCTAATAACACTCTGCAAACCGCTGCGGATCAGGTTCAGATCATCACCATATACCGCTAGCGGCGAGTCTGGATTCAGGTTAGTAATGCTGGCCAGGGTGGTTTGATAAAGCTCTTGGTCCAGTTTGTTATGCCGGGCCAGGCTTTGCAGTAAACTGATAGCCTGGCTTAAACCGGCCAGACCAATAATTTGAGTAGATAAAGACGTTTGCATAATTATTTAATGGCCTTGTCGATAATACCGCCGCCTAAGCAGACGTCATCAAGATAAAATACCGCTGACTGACCCGGGGTAACAGCTTTTTGGGGCTGGTCGAATACAACGTTTACCTGGCCGTCAGCCAGTGGGGTCAGGGTACAGCTGATATCGGTTTGCCGGTAGCGGGTTTTGACAGTACAACGCAATGTGCTTAACGGCCCCTTGCGGTCGACCCAGTCTAACTGACTGGCAACAAGACCCGTGGCCAGTAACGCCGGGTGATCATGACCCTGCGCAACCAGCAGCCGGTTTTGCTGTAAGTCTTTACCGACGACATACCAGGGGTCATCGCTACCATCACGCAGGCCGCCGATTTTTAAACCTTTACGCTGGCCAAGAGTATGATACATCAGGCCATCGTGGCGGCCCAGTATCTGTTGATCGTCAATGCTGACGATATCACCGGGTTGGGCAGGCAGATATTGCTGCAAAAAATCTTTGAATTTACGCTCGCCAATAAAACAGATACCGGTAGAGTCTTTTTTATCGTGGGTTACTAAACCTTGCTGCTCGGCTATAGCCCGCACCGCTGGTTTTTCCAGTTCGCCTATTGGAAACAAAGTCTGGCCAACGTGCTCTTCGCCCAGCGTATACAAAAAATAGCTTTGATCTTTATTGTTATCTAAACCACGCAGTAACTGCCAGTGGCCGTTGTGCAGCCGGCGGCGGACATAATGGCCGGTCGCGATATAATCTGCACCCAGAGCTTCGGCAGCAAACTCGAGAAACGCTTTAAATTTTATTTCTTTATTACACATGATATCCGGGTTTGGGGTGCGGCCTGCCCGGTATTCAGCAAGAAAATATTCAAATACGTTGTCCCAGTACTCAGCGGCAAAGTTTACCTTGTGCAGGACAATGCCCAGTTTATCGCAAACCTGCTGAGCATCGTGCATATCTTCAGCGGCAGCGCAATATTCGTCATTGTCGTCTTCTTCCCAGTTTTTCATAAACAGGCCTTCAACCTGATAACCCTGTTGGATTAATAAATAGGCTGACACTGAAGAATCTACGCCGCCGGACATGCCGACGATGACTTTTTTGCTGCTGTTATCTGACATTACACCACATGGCTCTTACAAAAAATAAGGCGCGGAGTATAGCACCAATTTGCCGGGTAAAAAATTGTTATCGCGGGCTCTGAATCAGTTTTAGTGGCATTTTCAACCCGGACAGATAGCTCTTTATTGCATCAGTTACCAGGGCACTGCGAACCGGCAGTGCATGGCGGTTAAGCTCGTTAGCTGTTAACCAGTGCAGTGCCAGTATGTCTGAGTCTTGAGGTTTATAATGCGTTGGTAATTCGCGAGGTTCAAATACAAAGTTAATTCGTACAAAATTAAGCCCGTCGGTGTGTAGCTGCGAAATGCCTAACCAGCTGTCGGCGTCCAGTGACAGTCCGGTTTCTTCATACAATTCGCGGCTTACTGCGCTAAGTAAATCTTCGTCGGCTTCCATATGTCCAGCAGGCTGATTAAGCACACGGCAACCCGTTACTTTATCTATCTCTTCGACCAGTAAAAATTTATTTTGATAGTACAGGACCGCTGCAACGGTTAAATGTAGTTGTGTTCTGTTCATAAATTTACTACCTGAAACTCTCCGGGTTGCAGCGTGTTCAGATGCCATGCGCCGATCTGGCTACGTACCAGACGCAAGGTGGCAAAACCGACTGCTGCAGTCATTCGTCTTACCTGACGGTTACGGCCTTCAGTTATAGTCAGACTTATCCAACTGGTAGGAATATTTGCCCGATAACGTACCGGTGGATCACGGGGCCATAATGGTGGGGGCATAATACGTTCGGCAACGGCAGGCAGTGTAGGACCATCTTTAAGCACAACGCCAGCTCGAAGTTGTGCCAAAGCCTGCTCGGTGATCTCTCCTTCAACCTGCACCCAATAGGTTTTAGGCGCTTTATGTTTAGGGTCACTTAACTGGTGCTGAGTCTGACCACAATTGGTTAGTAACAGCAAGCCTTCGCTGTCGCGGTCGAGTCTACCAGCAGGATACACCTCTTTTAACGGGATAAAGTCAGCGAGAGTAGCGCGTGCTGGTGTGCTGTTATCAGTAAACTGACTCAACACATCGTAAGGTTTATTGAACAATACCAATAATGGAGTGTCGACCTTGGTCCTATTGTTTTTTCCGTTAATTGGCTTATGTTGCCTGTGGCGATAAGGCGTTGGCTGTTTCAAAGCTATTTCCTATGAGTCTCTTAGCGTTGCGCGATGTCAGCGACGCGGCTGGCAATGCTGCGCCTGTTTTAATCAGTTTGATGCTGATATACTAATCACCGTTGTTTTTGCTGCGTTTTAAACAATAATCTGAGTTTTACAGTGTTAGCGCGGCACTTCCCATAGGGACCGCGGGCTTCCGTGGACATTCCGCGATTACAATACAGGAACTAACATGTCGAAAGAAAGTGCAACAATCATTTACACCATCACTGATGAAGCGCCCGCGCTGGCAACTCATTCTCTGCTGCCTTTTATCCAGGCATTCTCTTCAGCCGCAGGCATTGCAGTTGAAACCCGGGACATTTCATTGTCAGGCCGCATTATCGCCAGCTTTCCGGAGTTTTTAAAGCCAGAGCAACGGATTAATGATGCCCTGGCAGAATTAGGTGAAATGGCCAAAACGCCTGAAGCCAATATTATTAAGCTGCCAAATATCAGTGCGTCAGTACCGCAGCTGAAAGCGGCTATCAAAGAATTGCAAAGCCAGGGCTATGGGTTGCCAGAGTATCCTGCTGAGCCAAAAAACGAGCAAGAGCGTGATGTTAAAGGCCGCTACGACAAAATTAAAGGCAGTGCGGTAAACCCGGTACTGCGTGAGGGTAATTCTGATCGGCGGGCTCCGGCGTCAGTTAAGCAATATGCGAAGAAAAATCCTCATAGTATGGGGGCCTGGCAGGCAAGCTCTGCTTCCCATGTTGCCCATATGAGCAGCGGCGATTTTTATGGTTCAGAACAATCTACTACGCTGCAGGCAGCCGATACGCTGCGGATTGAGCTGCATCAGGCTGATGGTGCGGTTAGTGTATTAAAAGATAAGGTAGCCGTGCTGGCAGATGAAGTTATTGATGCCGCCACCATGAGCGCCAAAGCGCTGCGTGAGTTTTATGCTGCTGAAATTGCCGATGCTAAAGCGAAAGATGTCCTGTTCTCGCTGCATTTAAAAGCCACTATGATGAAAGTGTCTGACCCAATCATGTTTGGCCATGCGGTTAAGGTGTTTTATCAGGAAATTTTCAGCAAATATGCTGCTGAGTTTGCCGCAGCTGGCGTTGATGTCAGCAATGGCCTGGGTGATGTCTATGCCAAAATTACCAGCTTACCCGGAGCAAAGCAGCAGGAAATTAAAGACGCTATCGCTGCGCTCTATACTGAAAAGCCAGCAATGGCAATGGTAAATTCAGATAAAGGTATCACTAACTTACACGTGCCAAGTGACGTGATCATCGATGCATCTATGCCGGCGATGATCCGCAGCTCCGGCCAGATGTGGGGCCCGGATGGCCAGTTAAAAGATACCAAAGCAGTAATTCCCGATCGTTGTTACGCCGGTGTGTATCAGGAAACCATTAATTTCTGTAAAGAAAATGGTGCATTTGACCCACGTACCATGGGCTCAGTACCTAACGTTGGTCTGATGGCACAAAAAGCAGAAGAATATGGCTCGCATGACAAAACCTTTGAAATCGCTGCTAAAGGCACCGTTAAAGTGCTTAACAGCCAGGGCGATGTTCTGTTCAGTCATCAGGTTGAAGAGGGCGATATCTGGCGGATGTGCCAGGTTAAAGATGCCCCCATCCGTGACTGGGTAAAACTTGCGGTAAACCGTTCGCGGTTAAGTGGCACACCTGCAGTGTTCTGGCTGGATAGCGAGCGGGCGCATGACGCCCAGCTGATCAAAAAAGTTGAACAATATTTAAAAGATCACGATACCAGCGGTCTGGATCTTCAAATCATGGCCCCGGTAGAAGCGACCCGCCATACTCTGGCCCGGATTAAGCAAGGCCTGGATACTATTTCAGTAACCGGTAACGTTCTACGCGATTACCTGACAGATTTATTCCCGATTTTAGAGCTGGGTACCAGCGCTAAGATGTTGTCTGTGGTGCCATTAATGAATGGTGGCGGTTTATTTGAAACCGGTGCCGGTGGTTCAGCACCTAAACACGTTGAGCAATTTGTTGAGGAAAACCACTTACGCTGGGATTCACTGGGCGAATTCCTGGCATTAGCTGCATCGCTGGAGCATTTATCTCAGGTTACCGGTAACAGTGCTGCTAAAGTGCTGGCTGACAGCCTGGATAAAGCCACTGCAACTTTCCTCGACAATGATAAATCGCCGCGGCGAAAAGCGGGAGAGTTGGATAACCGTGGCAGCCATTTCTATTTAGCGCTGTACTGGGCACAGGAGCTGGCAAAACAAACTACTGATACAGTGCTGGCGGCACGCTTTAAATCGCTGGCAGAGGCTTTGCTGGCTAATGAGCAGCAAATCTTATCTGAGCTGAATGGTGTGCAGGGTAAGCCAGTTCAGATTGGCGGTTATTACCGGCCAGATGATAAGCTGGTCAGTGACGCGATGCGTCCAAGCAGCACGTTGAACAGCACCTTACAGGCGTTGTAAACGGGCTTAATTGGTCGCTAAATAAAAAAAGCAGGCGTAATGCCTGCTTTTTTATTAGTACTTGCCGATGCCAGGTCGGTACAACGATGGAAAAGTTATTCTTCGCCGGGGAGCTTAATATTAACAGCATGCAGCCCTTTCGGGCCTTCAGATAGATCGAACACCACATCCTGGCCTGCTTTTAGCGTGCGGTAGCCATCCATGCTAATGGTAGAATAATGCGCGAAGATATCTTCATCACGGCCATCTTCACGAATAAACCCAAATCCCTTGGCATTATTGAACCATTTTACTTTACCGGTAGCCATACTACTTACTTCCTTCTCTAAGTTAGCTATATTCTGTATTCTAGAGTGTACTTGAAGGGGACATATCCAGCCCCAACATCTAATGTAGATAATTTAAGCAAACAGTCAAGCTATTTGCAAAAATAGTGCGAATTTTTTACTAATTTTTAATAAAGCGTCTTTGCTGGTTGGCGCAGGCATGGCTATAGTTTATGAGCGGTAAGCAAAATTTAGATACAAAACACGATGACCTGGCAGAGTTAACCCGACAAAAGGTAACTCCACCACCAATGTATAAGGTTATTTTACACAACGACGACTACACTCCTATGGACTTTGTGATCGATGTACTCACCCGTTTTTTTAATATGCAGTATGAAAAAGCCAGTGAAATAATGTTGAAGGTACATTACGAGGGCAGTGCAGTATGTGGAATTTTTACTGCTGAAATTGCAGAAACTAAAGTACAGCAGGTGCAGCAATATGCAAAAGAGCATCAGCACCCGCTTTTGTGCACAATGGAGCGCGCTTAGGTATGTCTTGGCATGGTCTGGAAGTGGTTCTCAGGGGTATTGGGAGTGAGCTATGTTAAATAAAGATCTGGAACTGACGCTGAACTTAGCGTTCCGGTTTGCGCGTGAACGCCGGCATGAATATATGACGGTTGAACATTTACTGCTGGCATTGCTGGATAATCCTGCGGCAGGTGATGCTTTAAAATCATGCGGCGCCAATATTGAAAAACTGCGGCTGGAGCTGGCCAGTTTTATTGATTCGACCACACCGCTGTTACCTGACGGTGACGCTGAACGTGACACCCAGCCAACGCTGGGCTTTCAGCGGGTACTGCAGCGAGCGGTATTTCATGTGCAATCGTCAGGAAAATCTGAAGTTACCGGTGCAAATGTGCTGGTCGCTATTTTCAGTGAGCAGGAGTCTCAGGCCGTTTACCTGCTGAAAAAAATCGATATTACCCGGCTAGACGTGGTTAATTTTATTTCCCATGGTGTTACTAAAACCGAAAAACTCGAACAGACAGATGACAGTCCGCAGGAAGAGCTGAGCGATACCATAGCGGAAGAAAGTAAATACCTGGAGAACTTTACCAGCAATTTAAATGTGCAGGCTAAAAATGGTCATATTGATCCGTTAATTGGCCGGGACCGGGAAGTGGAGCGGGCGGTGCAGGTATTGTGCCGGCGTAAGAAAAACAACCCGTTACTGGTAGGTGAAGCCGGGGTAGGTAAAACAGCCATCGCCGAAGGCCTGGCGTATCGCATCGTACAGCAGCAAGTGCCTGAAGTGATAGCCAATGCCACCATTTATGCGCTTGATATGGGCGCCTTACTTGCAGGCACCAAATATCGTGGTGACTTTGAGAAGCGCTTAAAATCGTTGTTAAAAGAGCTGGAAAAAGAGAAAGATTCCATTTTATTTATCGACGAAATTCACACGGTAATAGGCGCTGGTGCCGCATCTGGCGGCGTGATGGATGCCTCCAACCTGATTAAACCGTTACTGTCGAGTGGCCGCTTACGTTGCATGGGGTCGACTACTTATCAGGAATTTAAGAGTATTTTTGAAAAGGACACCGCTCTGGTAAGGCGTTTTCAGAAAATTGATGTTACTGAGCCAAGCGTGGAAGATACCACCCGGATACTGATGGGTTTAAAAGAGCGTTACGAGCAGCATCACAATGTGCGTTATACCCAGAAAGCTATTCGGGCCGCAGCTGAGTTATCGGCCAAATATATTAATGAGCGGCATTTACCGGATAAGGCAATAGACGTTATTGATGAAGCGGGTGCCAGCCAGCGGCTGCTGCCGGCATCCAAGCGGAAAAAAGTGATTAATGTTGCTGAGATAGAACATGTTATCGCCAAAATGGCCCGGATCCCGGAAAAATCAGTATCGGCCTCCGATAAAGACGTGCTGGCAAATCTGGATCGCAATCTTAAACTGGTAGTGTTTGGTCAGGATGAACCGATAGAGGTGCTAACCGCGGCCATCCGCTTGTCACGCTCTGGCCTGGGTAATGAAGAAAAGCCGATTGGTAACTTTTTGTTTGCCGGCCCGACCGGGGTAGGGAAAACTGAAGTAACCAAACAGCTGGCCAAAGTTATGGGTGTCGAATTATTGCGCTTTGATATGTCGGAATATATGGAACGGCATGCTGTCAGCCGGCTGATAGGCGCACCGCCAGGCTATGTTGGTTTTGAGCAGGGTGGGTTACTCACTGACGCTGTGTCTAAACACCCATATTCAGTAGTGCTACTGGATGAGATTGAAAAAGCCCACAGTGATGTCTACAACATTTTGTTGCAGGTCATGGACCACGGCACCCTGACAGACAACAATGGCCGTAAGGTGGATTTCAGGAATGTAGTGCTGGTGATGACCACCAATGCCGGGGTGCAGGAAACGGTGCGTAAATCGATTGGCTTTAAACAGCAGGATCACAGCCACGATGCGTTAAGTGAGATAAACCGCACTTTCAGCCCTGAATTCCGCAACCGGCTGGATGGTATTATCTGGTTTAAACACCTGGCTGAGGATATTATTCTGCAAATTGTTGATAAGTTTGTTTGTGATTTACAGGTGCAGTTAGATAAGAAACAGGTATCAATGGAATTAACCGCAGATGCCAGACAATGGCTGGCTGATAAGGGTTATGACCAGGCAATGGGTGCAAGGCCTATGGCGCGGGTTATTCAGGAACATCTGAAAAAACCGCTGGCCAATGAAATTCTATTTGGTCGCTTACTGCACGGTGGTGATGTTAAAGTCAGCCTGAAAAATGATACGTTGATTTTTGACTATGAGACGGAGCAGGATCTGGCATTAATGGATTAGGTCAGTATTTTCAGCAAACAAACAAAAAACCCGGTAATTACCGGGTTTTTTGTTACTAAAGCTGATTTAACGCTGACGGAATACGATACGGCCTTTGCTTAAATCATAAGGCGTTAATTCAACGGTAACTTTATCGCCTGTCAGGATGCGGATGTAATTCTTGCGCATCTTACCGGAAATGTGAGCGATAACCACATGACCATTCTCCAGTTCAACTTTGAACATGGTATTTGGCAATGTATCCAGGATGGTACCTTGCATTTCAATTACGTCTTCTTTCGCCATTCAGCGTACTCGCCTCTATAAATTTGGGGTCAACCTTCAAAAAACTGCGCAGATTGTGCCGAAATCACAGCAATAAGTAAAGCAGCAAGCGCTTTTTTAGGCAAAAGAGTGCCATTGTCCCTGAATAAATCGCTGTTGTGGGGTAAATTCGGCCTTATATGCCATCTTCTGACAGGCCGCGACCAGATATCCTAAATAAACAAAAGCTTTCTGGTCTGCGCTGGCTTGCTCCAGCAAATACATAATTGCCAGTTTACCGGGCGACAACTGCTGGTATTGCTCAGCAAAAAAGGTATAAACCGCTGAATAGCTGTCGGCAAGCTCGTCAATAATACTGACGCTGACAAGTTGCTCCTCATCATATATTTCCAGAAATCGCACCGGTAGCCAGCTGCATTCCAGCATACTGTTCAGTTGCTCTGTGGTTGCCGGAAACATAATGCCATCATCATGTTTAAAGGCGATGTATGCGGCAAATAGCCTGAAATAGCCGGCTAAATCAGCTTTGGTTACCAGCCGGTATTGCAAACCTGCTCGCCGGGCTTTATTAAGTAACCGGCGTTGGCTGCGTGATGGCTGCCATTGTTGCGGCTGAATTCGTACCGACTGACACGCTTTACAAGCCGGGCAGTGCGGGGTGTAGCTTTGCTCGCCACTGCGCCTGAAATTAGCTGCCAGTAATTGCTGATATAACTCAGCACTGATGGGCTCGTCCGGCATTAACACTACTAACTGCTCTTGCTGGCCGGCTAAGTAACTGCACGGGCCGGGTTGGGTGATGCCAAAGCGTAATGGCAGTTTTGTTGGCAGCAAAGGCTCAGCCATTAGCTAAACTCAGCCATTTTGGCTGCCAGTGATCGTGCGGGCTGCTAATTTTTGCCTGTTGTTGTAACAAGCTCAAATAGTGTGGCCGGTCGATAGTCCCGGCACCTAATTGCTGTAAAAACGGGTTAGGGATCTGGCAGTCAATCCAGCCTGCTGCATACCGGCTTAAATGTTGTTGCAGGGCCAGTAAGGCAAATTTCGCTGCATCGGGTACCCGGTTAAACATTGATTCACCACAAAATAAACCGCCAACAACAATACCATAAAGGCCGCCAACCAGCTGCTGGTCCTGCCACACTTCAATACTGTGGGCATGGCCGTGCTGATGCAGGCGCTGATAGGCCTGCTGCATCGGTGGTAATATCCAGGTTTCAGGTTGGTTTTTGCGCGGTGCAGCGCAACCCCGTACTACCTCGTCAAAGGCATGATTAAGGGTCAGGCTTAGTGCTGAGCGCTGCCATGTTTTCCGCAGGGTCCGGTTAAACTTCAGGCTGGCTGGCGCAAATATAGCCCGGGTTGCCGGGCTCCACCATAACAACGGGTCGCCATCGCTGAACCACGGGAAAATGCCGCTGCGGTAAGCCAGCGTCAGGCGGGCAACCGATAAATCGCCGCCCATTGCCAGTAAGCCGTCAGGCTGCCCGAGCGCCCGCTCAACCGGCGGAAACCAAAGTTGAGCAGGGTCGAGCTCAGGTAAGTAGATGGCCATGGTAACTGGCTTGTTTAGCTTGTGACACTATTTGGCCAGACCATCCAGATAGCGCTCGGCATCCAGTGCTGCCATACAACCGGTACCGGCAGAGGTAATGGCTTGACGATAAATATGATCAGACACATCTCCGGCGGCAAAGACGCCCTCAATACTGGTTTGCGTAGCGTTACCCTCAGTGCCACTGACGACTTTTAAATAGCCGCCATTCATTTCCAGCTGGCCTTTAAAAATATCGGTATTAGGTGAGTGGCCAATGGCAATAAATACACCTTGCAACGCCAGTTCGGTTGCTGCTTCGCCTTTGGTCGAACCCAGGCGTACGCCGGTGACACCCATCTCATCACCTAATACTTCTTCCAATACGCAGTGGGTATGCAGCACGATATTGCCTGCTGCAACTTTGGCCATTAAACGGTCAACCAGAATTTTCTCTGCTTTAAAACTGTCGCGGCGGTGGATCAGATGCACTTCGCTGGCAATATTCGATAAGTACAGGGCTTCTTCAACAGCGGTGTTACCACCGCCCACTACCGCTACTTTCTGGTTGCGGTAAAAGAAACCATCACAGGTAGCGCAGGCTGATACGCCACGACCACTGTAAGCCTGCTCTGAGGGCAGGCCAAGATACTTGGCAGAAGCACCGGTGCAGATAATCAGGGCATCACAGGTGTAACTGCCGTTATCACCGGTCAGGGTAAAAGGCCGCTGCTCTAAATTCACGGTATGAATATGGTCGAAAATAATTTCGGTATTAAAAGCTTCGGCGTGTGCCTGCATCCGCTCCATCAGCACCGGGCCGGTTAAGCCATGGGCGTCACCCGGCCAGTTTTCAACTTCGGTTGTAGTGGTCAGCTGACCACCCTGCTGCATACCTGTTAACAGCACCGGATTTAAATTAGCTCTGGCAGCATAAACTGCGGCCGTATATCCGGCCGGGCCTGAACCCAGAATTAGTAACCGGCAATGCTTGCTGTTTGACATCTTTTACTCCAAAAAAACGACTAAGTGAAAACGCAATGGGGACGATTCTAAAAGAATGCAATGACCATAGAAAGATCTGGCAACGAATTAGTTTGGTGCTGGCTGTAAACTTTCGTCTCAAAACTGTTATTGCTAAAACGCATAAGTAAGACGGTTTAGTTATATGAAGCCTGGTAACTTTCCCTGAAAAAGTATATTTGTTTCTATTATTTGGTTTCTTTTTCTGAAATAGGGTGGGTGTTTTTATTTATAATCAATTTGTAAGATTTTTGTAATTGTTGTTTTTATGAGCAGCTGGTTAGTTAGAAGCCGCAGGACGCAGCTTAATGTACAGGATGTCTGAGAATTAATAATTGAACAACCATATTATTAAAAATAATCAATTTTTATAAAAAGGTGCCACAATGAAAACAACAAAATCCCTCATCGTCCTTGGTGTCAGCAGTTGCTTCGCTTTATCCTTAACCTCTCAGGCTGTAGCCGAAACACTGGTTGACGCCAGCGACGACAGTGGCCGCTACATTATTAAGTTTAAGCCAACCGCAGCGGTTATGAGCAGCAATAATGGCCAGAGTGAATTTAATACGCAGCAGGCTGAATCAGTATTACGTGGCCATCGGGTTAACGCCATGATGCACTTAAAATCAGCAAACGCCAGCGTGGCAAAATTAACGCCAGGCCAGCGGAAAGCGTTAGAGGCTAACCCGAATATTCAGTATGTAGAAGAAGATCCTAAACGTTACCTGATGGATGTAATAAGCCCGATGGCGCAGTCGACCCCATACGGCATCAATATGGTGCAGGCTAATCAGGTGAGTGATGGCAGCGCCGGCAATATTAAAGTGTGTGTAATTGATACCGGCTATACCTCTGGCCATGAAGATTTACAAAGCTCAGGCGTTACCGGTTTTGCATTTTCCAGCACTGGCAACTGGTTTTCTGATGGCAATGGTCATGGTACTCATGTAGCCGGCACCATGGTAGCGCTGGACAATAACTCTGGTGTAGTCGGCGTTATCGGCTCGGGTCAGGCCGGGGTGCATATCGTTAAAATATTCAACGATTCAGGTAACTGGACCTTTGCCTCCAATCTGATCCAGGGCATCCAGTCTTGTAAAGATGCCGGTGCCAAAGTGGTTAACATGAGCCTTGGTGGCGGCTCATCTAACCAGACAGAAAACAATGCCATGAACAGTTTCTATAATGACGGCATGTTACTGGTGGCGGCAGCGGGAAATGGCGGTAACACCAGTTTGTCTTATCCTGCATCCTATAATTCAGTAGTATCAGTGGCAGCGGTAGATTCAAACCGGAATGTGGCCAGTTTTTCGCAGCGTAACTCGCAGGTAGAAATTTCCGGACCGGGGGTGAATGTCAGTTCAACCTGGCGTAATGGTGGCTACAACAGTATCAGCGGTACTTCTATGGCCTCACCACACGTAGCGGGTGTTGCCGCGCTGGTATGGAGTAACCACCCGTCATGTTCCGCACCACAAATCCGCAATGCGTTAAATGCAACCGCACAAGATCGCGGTACAGCCGGCCGGGATAACTCTTACGGCTGGGGCATAGTGCAAGCTAAAGCGGCGAATGATTGGATAACCAACAATGGCTGTGACGGCAGCGGTGGTGGTGTTACCCCTCCGGGCGGCGGCGCTACCTTCCCGAACCTGTCAGCTTCAACCGGCCAATGGTTACGGGGCAGCTATCAGATCCCATCAGGCGTATCGCAACTTACCTTCCAGATCTCGGGCGGTAGCGGTGATGCCGACTTGTATGTACGTTATGGCAGCCAGCCAAGCACCAGTGCCTACACCTGTCGGCCTTACTTAAATGGTAATAACGAAGTTTGCACCATTAACAACCCGCAAGCCGGCACCTGGCATGTTGGTATCCGTGCCTACACGGCCTTTAGTGGCGTAACGTACAGCTACCAGTACTAAGCTGTAACAAACACCCGCTAAGGTTGTTATCAGGGCTGCGTAAGCAGCCCTTTTTTATAGGTTTTACGCCATTTATGACATTGCGTTACGCATGTGGCATCACATACAAATACACCGCTAAAAAGTGCAATATGCTGCCGGCCAGCACGAATAAGTGCCAGATCATATGATGCAGGTACAGCCTGCGCCAGATGTAAAACAGCACGCCTCCGGAGTAGGCCAGGCCGCCGGCCAGTAACAGCCACATTGCCGGAGCGGGCACATTTGCCAGCATCGGCTTAATCGCCACCACGACTATCCAGCCTAATCCCAGATACAGCGCTAAAGATAATTTTTTATACTTAAGACCGGTAGCCAGTTCCAAAATCACGCCGGTAATGGCGATAAGCCAGATTATTGTAAATAAGGTCAGGCCCCAGTCATCGCGCAGACTGATCAGCGTAAAAGGCGTATAGGTACCGGCGATCAGAATAAAAATAGCCGCATGGTCCAGCTGGCGCAGCCGGTACTTGATAAGCGGGCTATGAATGCTGTGGTACAGCGCCGAGCTGCTATAAAGCAGAATAATACTGCTGCCATAAATTATCGCACTGGCCAGTTGCCAGTTGTCACCAAAACTAAGGCTTAGCCGCAGCATCAGTACCAGGCCAATTACGCCCAGTACGGCGCCAATGGCGTGACTTAACGCGTGCAGCTGTTCTTCCAGCGGAGTATAACGGCTTATACTGGTCATAGGGTTTACCGGGCCTGTTAGTTAAACAGCGTCATTCAGTTGCGTATCTTAACAACAACCGGCCTCAGGTAAACAACAACCTGACACTAAGCGGTAAAAGCATTGGTATTTGCGGGCAGCAGCGTTACACTGCGCTTTTTTAGTAAAGCCGGTTTCGCAAAACCGACTAAGCAAAGCTAGCCTTATGCCACTACTTATTATCCTGGGTTATGTCTGGCCCGAACCTAATTCATCTGCTGCGGGCAGCCGGATGCTCAACCTTATAAAGCTTTATCTGAGCTATGGTTGGCAGGTGCAGTTTGCCAGCCCGGCTGAACTGAGCCCGCATCGGTATAGGCTGGCCGAACTTGGCGTAGCTGAGCAGCAAATTACATTAAACTGCACTAGTTTTGATAACTGGCTGGCTGCGCAAAATCCGCAGGCGGTGATGTTTGACCGTTTTATGCTGGAAGAGCAATTTGGCTGGAGGGTAGAGCAGGCGTGCCCGGCGGCCATGCGTATTCTGGATATGGAAGATTGCCATGCCCTGCGTCAGGCCAGACAGCAGTGCCACACCCAGCAGCGGCCGGTTGGCGCTGAGGCGCTTAACTCTGAGCTGGCGCTACGGGAAATTGCGGCCATATATCGCTGTGATCTTACGCTGGTTATCTCAGAGGCAGAAATGCAGATCTTGCAACAGCACTATGGCGTGCCGGCGGCGCTGCTGTGTTATTGCCCGTTCTGGTTGGATAAGCTGCCGCCAATCAACAGCCCGGGATACAATGAGCGCCAGCACTTTATCGCCATTGGCAATTTTCGCCATGCCCCCAACTGGCATGCGGTATTGTGGTTAAAACAACAGATCTGGCCGCAAATCCGTAAACAGCTACCTAACGCTCAACTGCATATTTACGGTGCTTATCCGCCACCGAAAGCAACTGCGCTGGATAACCCGCAGCAGGGCTTTTTAGTCAAAGGCTGGGTTGCCGACAGCAGGCAGGTTATGCGCCAGGCCAGGGTTTGTTTGGCACCGTTGGCCTTTGGGGCGGGTTTAAAGGGCAAACTGCTGGAAGCTATGTGTCAGGGGACACCCAGTGTTACCACTGATATTGGCGCCGAGGGCATGAGCATCGACACCGGCTGGAGCGGTGCTATTGCTAATGATAGTGCTGCTATTGCCAGTGCTGCAGTAGCACTTTATCAGGACGAGCCACGTTGGCAGCTGGCACAACAACAAGGTTCTCAGATCATCGCCCGGCGTTTTAGTCCGGAGCAGGCGTTGCGGGTCTGGCGGCAGATTGAACAGGTACGGGCAGATTTAGATAAACAGCGTCAGGCAAACTTTACCGGGCTGATGCTCAGGCATCATGCTTATCGCAGTACCAAGTTTATGGGCCAGTGGATAGAGGTAAAAAGTAAACTGGCGCAAATTGCGCCAGTATCGGGTAACGAATAACTAACTGTTAATACAAAAGGTAATAGTATTAACGCGAACCACGAGGTGGCCGTTGCTTGCTATCGTTTATTTTATCAGCCCAGAAAGCAGCAGCTGCGCCGGGGCTGGTTTTTGCCGGTTTAGCGGCTGTAGTTTTGCTTTTTGCCGCTGGTTTGGCTGCAGCTTTTTCAGCTGGTTTAGCGGCTTTAGCTGGTTTGTCAGCCTTTTCTGCCTTAGCAGGTTTTTCTGATTTAGCCGCAGCAGTTTTGGCTTTAGCGCCTTTACCATAGCTTTCAGCTAATTCTGCCAGTTCAGCCAGACGGATATTTTTACCGCCATCAACACTGAACCAGCCTGGCTTTTGCTCCAGCTCGGGCTCTTTACCAAATTTTGCTTTGTAAGCTGCGGTAAAATCAGCGATTACCTGATCTTTATCCAATTTTGTCATGCTTAGGGTACCTGTGCGTGAAAATTAATCGTTGCCAGCTATTTATACATCAAAACACGGGTAATAGACAAATCTGCCTGCTTTTTAACAGTTTTTAAGTACAATAGTGCCATTAATGGATGATTTAAACCGGAGTATTTTATGTTGCAACGGCAACAACTGGCCAGCCTGTTAGCAGAGCTGCTGCAAACCGAACGGGTTCGTGATTATTGTCCTAATGGCTTGCAGGTAGAGGGCAAGCAGAATATAACCCGGATAGTTACCGGGGTAACGGCCAGCCAGGCATTAGTAGATGCGGCAATTGAGTGGGGCGCTGATGCCATTTTAGTGCACCACGGTTACTTCTGGAAAAACGAAGCAGCAGAGATAACCGGTATGAAGAAAAAAAGGTTACAGGCGTTATTGGCCAATGACATAAACCTGTTTGCCTATCATCTGCCATTAGATATTCATCCGACGCTTGGTAACAATGCCCAGCTGGGCAAATTGTTGAACACTGAGTCAATAACGCCGTTAGTAACCGTTGAACCGGTTGGAGTGCTGATGCAGGGTGAATATCCTGAGCCCAGAAGTTTAAGTGAGGTGGCAGTGCTGTTGCAGCAGCAACTGGGCCGTGAGGTGCTGGCGCACGATGCCGGAACTAATAAAATCGTCCGCAAGCTGGCATGGTGTACCGGTGGTGGCCAGGGCTACATTGAACAAGCGGCCGCAGCCGGCGCTGATTTGTTTATCAGTGGTGAAGTGTCTGAACAAACCATTCATGTTTCGCGCGAGCTCAATATTCATTTTATTGCCGCTGGCCATCACGCCACCGAGCGTTACGGTGTTAAGGCCCTGGGCGAATACCTGGGCGCTAATTATCCGGTAGAGGTTAAGTTTATTGATATCGATAACCCGGCATGAATAAAGATACCGATCGCAGTTTTGACGGCATTGCCGCCAAGTTTCAACGCAACATTTACCAAAGTAGTAAAGGCGAGATCCGCCAGCAGGTGCTGCTGCGTGATTTAGCCAGCTTAGCTATGCTGCAGGCGCCCTGTCAGATACTGGACGTGGGTGCAGGCCAGGGCCAGCTAAGTCTGGCGCTGGCGAACATGGGACATAGTGTTCATTTAACCGATATCTCTGCTGAAATGCTGGCCATGGCTGCTGAAACGGCTGCTGCTCAGGGCCTGGCGGTATCAGGGCCGGCGGCGCAACTGCAGTTCAGTAAGTTAAGCCTGGCGGAGTTAAGCAGGGATAGTCAGCAACAGTATCCGTTGGTGTTATGCCATGCCATGTTGGAATGGCTGGCCCAGCCAGATGCGGCGCTAAATCAGCTATCCCAGCTGGTGGCGCCAGGCGGGGTATTGTCATTGATGTACTACAACAAAGATGCTAAGCGGCTTAGTAATATTCTGTATGGTAACTTTGACTATGTCGCAGCCGATTTTAAGGTAAAAAAGAAAGTCAGTTTAAGCCCGCAAAATCCGCTGGAGCCGCTGCTGGTCGAGCAGTGGTATCAGCAAGCTGGGTTTAGCGTAATCAGCAAAACCGGGGTACGCTGTTTTCACGATTATCTGCAAAACCGCAGTATGCAACAAAGCCACTTTAGTCAGTTGCTTGAGCTGGAGCTGAAATATAACCGGCAAGAGCCCTATGCTTCGCTGGGGCGATATACCCACCTGTTGCTGACCAGACTGTGATTTTAGTCGAACTCAAAGCGGTACAGTAAGTCTACCGCGTTATCCAGCCCGGATACGGCCTCCAGATACAAACTTTGCATTAAGCGGTAGCGCAGCGTGAATTCACCAATTGGCTCAAAAATACCGATGCCGTATTTGATTTGTAAATCCCGGTTTAAATAACCACTTACGGTAACCTGTGATTTATCACCGGCACCCGCCGTATCAAGGGTCAGGTCACTTACCCCGAATGCTTCACCAATTTCGCCCACCAGACTGCCACTGGAGGCAATGCTCATGCCAATCAGACTGGTGGTAACGGCATTGGCGGCGCTGCCTGATTCGCTGTCCAGATCGCGGCCAACCAGTAAGTAGGACAGGGCATTGGCCTGTGGCATAGCAGGTTCAGAGAAAATGTTAACTTGCGGCCGATCTGCCGGGCCGGTAACCCGGATGCCAGCGACCACGTTGTCTTCCATATTGGCAGGATTACGAATCGCTTCCACGTTCAGATAGGGTTGGTCAGGCGGGCCGGTGAAGGTCATTTTACCCTGACGGATCAGTAAATCCTGGCCATAGGAGCGAAAGGTGCCGTCTACCAGTCGCACCTCACCATTAATGGTTTGTTTATTTTGTTGCTGCCGAACCTGCAGGCTACCGCGCAGCAAGGTTTCCAGACCAAAAGCTTCAAGCTGAACTTTTTCACCCAGCTGCACCCTGATATCCGCTTGCAGCGGAATGGCCATTGCCTGTTTCTCTGTTACCGGCTGGCGTTCAGCAGTCAGAATAACCGTATCATTTGATAAGCCAATGGCATTTGGCGGTAGCTCATCGATACTAAGCCTGGCACTGGGAATCTCGATTTTACCGGTTACTTTAGTAAGAGCAGGGCTGGCGGTTATTTCAACATCAGGTTTAACCTGTAAGCTGCCTTGTGCCAACTGAATACTTAACGGATCGCCTTTCACGGCTAACCGGGCCCGCCAGTCATCGAGTTGCTGCCAATCGGCTCGTCCCGTTAAATTTAAATTACCCTGTGGCGTCACAATGTCACCCAGTAAGTCCGCTTGTTCACCTTTAAAATTTACCTGCAGTTTACCGTCGTTGATGTCGGCTGGCGCCAGTTTACCTTTCACCCGCAATTGCTGCAGGGCCAGCTGTCCAGCCAGCATCGGGCTTTCAACCGTGCCGTCAGCGTTAATATCAGCGCTTAACACGCCAGCTAACTCACTGTATTCGTCCAGCAACGGTTGCAGAAACTCCAGAGTAAAGTCAGTAAGTTGCAAGCTGCCGTTTAACGGCCGGTTATTGCTGCTGACATCGGTAATACCTAAGGTTGCGGTCAACAGCGCCTGTTGATTCAAGGTTGCCTGCAGACTTGCGCTAAGCTGGTCGTCCTGTAATGTGCCACTCAGGCTTAACTGCTGCCACTGCAGAGCAATAGGGGGGGGAGTTTGTTCGGTCAGGGCACCACTGCTACTTTGCATTGTCAGTTCAACCCGGGGGCTTTGGCCTGGCTGCCAGTTGGCACTGGCACTGGCACTCAATTCACCACTTAAACTAACGACCAGCGGCATAAATTCATTCAGACTGGCCAGGTTTAATTGCCGTAGTTCAATATTTGCCGCCATGCGTTGTGCGCTCAGGCTGGCATCTTCTGTTAAACAGAGCGAGCCCGGGTTTTGTAGCCAGCAATGTTGGCTGATCTGCAGTTGCTGTTGTTGATGACGGTAAAGGATGTCGACTGCTTGTTGTAGCTGCCAGCTGCCCAGCGGGCTGCCAATATCGGCACTGCTTAACTGGCCTTGCCAGCTATTACGATTTGTTAACTGGCCGCTAAGCTGAAGATTGATATCGGACAGCGGCGATTGCAAAGCCAGCTCAAACTGGTGTTGACCCTCGCTGCCCGACGCACTAAGAGTCAGCTGTTGCAATTTATAACCCTGCAAACGGCCATCGCTGGCGTTAACCGCAACAGTGGCCTGCCATTGTTGATCCTGTTGCAGCGCAAGCTGTAACTCAACGCTCAGCTGCTTCAGCCGTTCTGCGCCATATTGCAAGGTATCGGCAACAATGCTGGCGGTTAATTCCGGCTGACGTTGCGCGCCGCGAATGGCAATATCCGCATTAATAACACCACTGGCTGTGGGCAAGCTGCTGCTTAAATCCGCCACCGCAACTTTGGCATCCAGTTGCCACTGTTCTGCCAGCGAGCCTGTTAAGGTGATCTGGTTGGCACCATGTTGCACTATCAGCTGCTCGCTACTGAACTGATAGCGGTTAGCGGGCTGATCAAAACTTGCCGTTACATCGCCACCGATATTGATAATTTCATCGCCTAAACTGCCGTTAATCGCCAGTTGGCTTAATTCGGTCTGCCAGCTGCCATCGCTACTGAAAGACCCGCTGTTGACCAGTTGACCATTCAGCTCGCCGCTAAGCTCTTTGTTAAGCGAGGGCCAGAATGTGGCAGGTTCAATTGCATCCAGCTTAAGTTGAGCCTGCCAGTGCAGTAACGGCGCCAGTTCAAGCCGGGCGTCGCCAGCGATAGTGCCATCCAGCGTTTTAATGTTAAAGCGGCTTATCGTCAGTAGCGACTCTGCTAACTGAAACTCGCCCCCGGCACTGAGTTCAGTGGGCGGGACGGATCGGTGTGCCACACCGGCATCGACAGCAAACTGCAGTTGCTGTAAATCACCAGTGGCCGTTACTTTACCATCACTAAGTTGCCAGGCTTCACTTTCTGCAGGCGGCCAGTTAAAGGCATCATATTGCAGGGTCATGCTGAGCGGTAACTGAGCAGTCAATACTGCCAGTTCAGCCTCGGCAGTGGCATTAATCGTGCCTATGGCACGGCCGGATATTGCTAAATTAGCCAGGCTGCCGCTCAGGCTGAGATTAAGTTGTTGTTCTGCAAGCGGCGCCTGGTGCAGTGCGGTACTAAGCCGGCCACTGAGTGGATAATTGCCTTGCAGTGTCACTTCAGCAGTAGCACTTAAATGGGCAAGGGTATGGCTGGCTTGTAAGTCGAGCAAACGGATATTCTGCTCGCGGGCCTGCAGACTGAAGGTAATATCAGGTAACGCAGTGTGCTTATCCTGCTGCAGCAGGCTGGCATCAGTCAGGCGAAAACCGTTAACAAACACCGAGACTGGCAGGGTAATATCAGTAAGCTGTGGAGGCTGATAGCTAAAAGGTTCTGATGCTGGCTCGCTGGCTGTGGCAAGTTCAATGCGTACCTGCTGTAACTGACTATCGTTAAGCTGCACCTGCCGCCCCCAGGCTTCTACCGAGGTAGTAAAAAGGGTAAAGCGCACGGTACTCGGGCCAAATTCAGCCACTCCATCCTTTACAGTTAAGTCTGAGATACATACTTTAAGCTGAAAAAGACAGGTATTGTCGATATCAAGTTTTAGCTGAGCCAGCTGCATGTTACTGGTTTCATTCTGCCAGCTGATATTACTCAGTGTCATGCCTCCCAGCAGGCTGCCGCGATGCGCGGTTACTGTTAATTCTGGGACATATTTCTGGCCGAGCCATAAGCCCAGCTTCAGACCTGTTGGCGTGTAGAGCAAAATAACCAGCAGCAACACCATGACTAACAGGGGGAGCAGTAACGTCCAGTTCAGCCATTTCAGCACTTTTTTGATTACATTACTCTTCATAATTCCGGGCCAAGTGCAAAATGGATTTGAAAGGCGTTGCGCTGACCGCTGTCCAGACCGTAACCAAAATCAAGCCGCACCGGACCAACCGGTGAGCCCCAACGAATACCGAGGCCCACGCCACGTTTAAAGTCCGGGCTGTCATTCCAGGCGCTACCATAGTCAAAGAAGCTGGCGACCCACCAATTGCCTTTAACCCGGTACTGATATTCCAGGGATGCGGCGACCATATAACGGCCACCAATCAGTTCATTTTCACTGTTAACGGGCGCTATCGTTTCATAACCGTAGCCGCGTATATTATTATCGCCACCAGCGAAAAAACGCAGCGATGGTGGGATGTCAGTAATATCGTCAATAACCACGGCACCTGCATCCAACCGGGTTACAAAACGATGATTACGATCATAACTGCCAATCCAGCCGGCCCTGCCACGCAGCCTTACAAAAGGGGTATCGGATGCCCAGGCCGGTTCAGAAAGCTCAACACCCAGCAGTAAACGATCTGCTGAACGTGGCATATTGCCCCCGCTTTGTCTGGAACGGCTGTAACTGATCCCGGGCATGATCAGGCTTGAGTTAGCATCTTGATCCGCCTGAATATAATCTTCATACAACCAGCGCACAGAAGCGGTACGATACCACTCATTACCGAGCAGCCAGTGTCGCTCCAGTGCAATATTAACTTCCTTACTGCGGGTATCCAGATTATCCCGGTTGCGAAAACCCACCTGCAACTGATAATAATCGGTAGCGGCAGTGCTAAGTGGCATCCGGTACGCTGATTCAACGGTCTGCTCAACTTCTGATATTTCAAATTGACTGTGCAGGCTATGACCGCGATCATTGAGCCAAGGCTTTAACCAGTTAACTTTCAGGCGTGGGCCTACCACATCAGAGTAGCCGATACCGGTTTCCACACTATTACGTAATCTTGGTTCCAGTTTCACCAGGACAGGCAGGGTATAGTCGTCTATTTGCTCGACGTCACCTTCTATTGAGATTGACGAAAACCAGTTGGTGTTAGCCAGGGTTTGGTTAAACTCGCCCAGTTCACTGGCCAGGTAGTGCTGACCTGGTTCAAACGGGATTAGTGACTGCATCCATTCGTCACGTATTTGCTGGCCGCTGAAGCTTACTTTGCCATATTTGTAGCGGTTACCACTGGCAAAATGCAAATGAATGTTAGCCTGGTGTAGTTCCGGAATAACCTCTAAGGTACTGCGACTGAATTCAGCATCAAAATAGCCTTTACGCAAAGCCAGGCTTCGTAATTCGCGTTTTAACGTTTCGTATTTACCATGATGGAGTACTTCGCCCGTTTCAGGTGCCTGTTGTCGCAGTAATCTGCTGAACTGCCGATCTTTGGTGGCATCACCGCTCAGCTGAATGTCAGCGATTTCTATCCGGGTTGGCTTGCCAGGTAACACGTTAACCTGCAGCGTCGATTTACCAGAGCTTTCTGATAAGGTAAATTCTGTTTCACTGTGATAATAGCCAAGCGCCTGCAATGCCGTTTCAATATCTTGCTGTAATTGCATCTGAAAACGCAGAGAGCCTGAAATATCCGTTGCAGTATACCCGGCAAGATGATTTTTAACGTTTTTTTCCAGTTCATCGCTAAGTCCAAGTACTTTCAGTTCAGTTTGTGCCTGAATGCTGAAACTTGTCAGAAATAACATACTAATTATTTTTCTGAATAGCGACATGCGGTTAATCTGATATCCTGTTAACAAATGCACCTGTGGGTGTGAGGCTGTTTATCTGTGAGAAATGCTATTATGACGCACAACGAATGACAGTGTATACCGTCTTTACCGGATCCTGGCTTAACGACCCTGTTATTGGCCAGTGTTTGGGTAATCTACTAAACCTAATCTGGATTTTTCGTTATACTAGGCGCCAGATAAGCCCGGCGGTAACAACGTAACTAAGATAAAACTATAGCAAACAACCGCTGAGTTATGACAATCCGATAATAAGATCGTTGCAACCGGACAAGGTGTAATTTAATGCAAAATATTGTAATCAGTGGCTCAGGGTTGTTTACACCCACCGCTACCATCAGCAATGCAGAGCTGGTTGCCAGCTATAATCAGTATGTCGACTTGTTTAATCAGCAGCATGCTAACGAAATAAGTGCCGGGCAATGTGTGGCATTGGAATATTCCAGCTCCGAGTTTATTGAAAAAGCCTCCGGTATTAAAGCGCGGCATGTTTTGTACAAAGAGGGCATTCTTGACCCGGATATAATGCACCCGGTTTTTCAGAAACGTGATGAAAATACCCCGCCTGAAATGGTAGAAATGGCGGTTAGCGCAGCACGTGAAGCCATGGCACAAGCTAATAAGACTGCAGCTGACATTGATTTAGTTATTTGCGCGGCTTCCAATATGCAGCGGCCTTATCCGGCACTTTCAATTGAGTTGCAGCAAATATTGGGGGTTGAGGGTTATGCTTATGACATGAATGTAGCTTGTTCTTCAGCAACTTTTGCCATTAGTAATGCCGCAAATGCTATCCGGGGTGGTACCGCCAAAGTGGTATTGGTGGTTAATCCTGAATTTGCTTCACCGCAGGTGGATTATAAAAACAGGGACAGTCATTTTATTTTCGGTGATGTTTGTACCGCAACCATTATTGAAGCACAAAGCAGCTGTACTGCCGATAATGCCTTTACTATTCTGGGTATGCGTCTGAAAACCAGTTTTTCCAATAATATTCGTTGTGATATCGGTTATACAGAACATTGCTTTGCCCAAACTGATCCTAAAGTACCGTTCTTTAAACAGCAGGGGCGTAAGGTGTTTAAAGAATTATTGCCGATTGTGGCTGAGGTTATTCAGGCTGAAATGGCGGCGCTGCATATCAGCCCGGATCAGTTAAAGCGGCTGTGGCTGCATCAGGCCAATATTAATATGAATATTTTCGCTGCCAAGAAAATTCTGGGGCGGGATCCGTTACCAGAAGAAGCACCGCTGGTACTTGATAGTTATGCCAATACCGCATCGGCTGGCTCTATCATTGCGTTTCACAAAAATAAAACCGGGCTGAACAGCGGTGATAAAGCCGTACTATGCTCGTTCGGCGCGGGCTATTCGGTGGGATGCCTGATCCTGCAGCGTTGCTAAGCCAGCATAAACTGTTAAATCAGATAGGAAAGCGTGCAGGCAGTAGCCAAATCAGCCACTGCCTGACGTTTTAATATTTAAGACCCGTTATACCCGGATTACCGAGTTATGGTCATACGATAATGGCGACGGTAGATAGGCATCAGCGGCATCATCATTTAGCCAGGTTCCACCATTAACCAGATAACGGAATTGATATTCGCGATCATTATCCAGAGTCAGGCTGGCACTGAAATCACCTTTCTTACTTTTTTTCATCAGTAAAGCGCTGGGGTCCCAATCGTTGAACTCGCCAAGCAGAGCGACTGATTCAGCATCAGCTAATTGCTCAGCGCTCAATTTAAACGTGACTTTGCAAACGGGTTTCGATTTTAAATACTGTTTGGTGATACTCATGTTGATTCCCTCAATCTGGCTGCGTTGTCAGCCTGCTTAAGCACAGTGACGGTGCGATAGTGAATTCTGTACGCTATTTGTGACTGTAAATACTACGCGCAAATTATGATTGAAAAATGACCAATCAGATCACTGTTGCTACCATAAAACAGGGTGGGGCAATCGGCAAATAACTTTAAGTTGTAGTGTTATAACTGGCAGTCAAACGGTTGTTTTAATTATTGGCGTTTGTAACAAAACATTTCGAAATATAAATAGCATAGCAAGCCTGGTGCGTGTTAGCTGTACCGAAGGTTTACCACATATGAAGCGCTAAGCCCTGTTATTAATGGCGTGTAGCGTAGTGGAATGATTTTAAATTAATTTAGCGAAGCTAAAACGCAAGCGGTACGTGGCTATATCAGGATACAAAGATTAACAGTCGCCGGCATACATTTATTGCTGTAACTATTATGATGTAGCTAGTTAAATTTGACAGGTGGGTAAGTAATGTCGTCTTTCTTTGTAAAAGTAATACTGCCGGTATTAGTTGTAATGGTTGCGATAGCCGGCGCTGTCGGGTTATCACAGTTGCGCCAGCCACCTGAAAAAAATGATGAGAGCCGGCCGGCAATTCTGGTTAATACGGCCGCTATCATGCCGGACAACATTATTTACCAGGTCAGCTCTCAGGGAATGGTAACGCCTAAACTGGAAACCAGCTTAATTTCTGAAGTTAACGGCCGGGTTGTTGCCGTTGCTGATCAATTTGTTGCCGGTGGTTTTTTCAGTAAAGGTGACGTGCTGGTCACGGTTGAGCAAAGTGATTATTTAACTAACGTCAAAGCTGCCCAGGCAGCACTGGCTAATGCTCAGGCCATGCTGGCTGAAGAAAAAGCCCGGGTGAAAGTAGCTGAGGAAGAATGGCGTTCATTTACCGATGGTAGCGCGCCGGCGCTGGGCTTACGTCAGCCGCAGCTAGCCAGTGCTCTGGCCAGTGTCCAGTCAGCAGAGGCAGAGCTTGAGCGGGCAAAACGCGACCTGGCCCGCACTGAAATCCGGGCACCCTACGATGGCATGGTGCGCAGCCGGGCTGCCAATCTGGGGCAATTCATCAGCCGTGGTACTGTGTTAGGTAGTATCGTTGGCACTGATGTGGCTGAAATTCGCTTACCGCTAACTGATACCGACATGGCCTTTTTAGCGATGCCTGATGCTGATGGATCTGATAGCAACAAGGTGACACTGAGCAGTACCGTAGCAGGCCAGCAATTAACCTGGCCGGCAAAACTGGTGAGAACTGAAGGCATGCTGGATGAGCGCAGCCGGGTAATTTACGTGGTGGCCGAAGTGACTGACCCATATCAACGGAAAAACCAGGGCCGGCAGGTATTGAACTTTGGTCGTTTTGTTGCGGCGAGTATTGTTGGTACCCAGGCAGAGCAGGTGGTAAAAATAGCCCGCCATTTATTATTGCCAGGCAATCAGATACTGGTAGTTGATAAAGACAACACCCTGCAGTTTCGTCAGGTAACAGTCGACCGGGCCACCAGCGAGTTTGCTTATATTGCGGCGGGTTTAGCCGCAACCGACCAACTGGCGTTATCCGCTATTTCAAACCCACTGGCGGGTACTGTAGTGCGGGTAGCCGGGGCGGACAATGCTGATGACGAAACCGCAGAGCCAACTCAGTTGGCTGATGCCGCTGCCAAAAAAGCGGAAACAAACAGTGTAAAGGGGCAATAATATGGATACCAATAAAGGTATTATCGCCTGGTTTGCCCGCAACAGTGTTGCCGCTAATTTGTTGATGGCAATTATTCTGGTGGCAGGTATTGCTTCTGCGTTAACTATCAAGAAGCAGGCCTTTCCGGAAATTGAGCTGGAAGTGGTCAATATCCGCGTACCTTATCTGGGCGCTGCGCCGCAAGAAGTAGAAACCGGCGTTATTGATAAAATTGAGCAAAGCCTGCGTGGGGTGAATGGCATTAAGCGTATTCGTTCCACGGCAGTTGAAGGCCTGGCAACGATTCGGGCAGAAGTTGCGTCAAATTATGACGTGCAGGAAGTGATGGACGAGATAAAAACCCAGGTCGGGTCTATTTCCTCCCTGCCAGAACAAACAGAGCGGCCGGTGGTTTACCGGGTTAGATTTCAAAGCAATGTAATGTGGTTGTCGCTGTATGGCGATGCGCCTGAGCGCACGTTAAAAGAGCTGGCTAAAGATATCCGGGATGAAATTAAAAAGCAGCCGGGTGTCAGCAAAGTCGACGTGGTGGCCGCGCGGGATTATGAGGTGGCAGTAGAGGTACCCGAACTTAAATTAAAGGAATATGGTTTAACCCTGGATCAGGTAGTAGCAGCAATCCGGGCCAGTTCGGTCGATTTACCCGGTGGGGCTATTCGCTCCGAAAGTGGCAATATTTTGCTGCGTACCAAAGGCCAGGCCTATAATCAGGCCGATTTTGACAATATTGTGTTGCTTAAATTTGCCGACGGCAGCCGGCTGACTTTGGGTGACATTGCCACCGTGAATGATGGTTTTATTGAACGCAGCCGGCTGGCAACCTTTGATGGCAAAAATAGTGTCTCTATCAGAATTGATGCGGTAGGCGAAGATGATACTCTGCAAATTGCTGATACCGTAAAACAATACGTTAAAGACAAAAAAGCCAGTTTGCCGCCCAGCGTGCAGTTAGATTACTGGGGTGACTCCAGCTATTACCTGCAGGGCCGGCTTGATTTAATGTCCAGTAACCTGGTCTATGGTGTACTGCTGGTGCTACTGGCACTAACCCTGTTTCTGGAATTCCGGGTGGCATTCTGGGTAATGGTTGGTATCCCGGTGTGTTTCTTGGGCGCCCTTGCCATGCTACCGCTGCCGATGTTCGACGTTTCAATTAATATGATTAGCTTATTCGGCTTTATTCTGGTGCTGGGAATAGTGGTCGATGATGCCATTATTATCGGTGAAAGTGCTTACACCGAAATAGAGAAACGCGGTAAATCGACTGAAGCAGTTATTGCCGGCGCCAAAAAAGTCGCAATGCCGGCTACTTTCGGCGTATTAACTACCATTGCGGCTTTCGTACCCATGTTAATGGTGGGTGGTGGCATGTCTGCTATCTGGGAATCCATTGCCTGGGTGGTGGTACTGTGTCTGGTGTTTTCAATTATTGAATCAAAACTGATCTTACCTACCCATATTGCCAATATGGATACCAAACCATGGGATCCGCAAAAAGGCGGCATTTATGCGCTTGGCCGCTTTGGCAGCAACACCTTAAAACGGGTACGGGAAGCCGTGTCGCGCGTGCTGTTCCGGTTTGTTCATAATACGTATAAGCCTTTTATCGAAAGTTGTATCCGGCTGCGCTATCTGACCATGGCCTGTTTTTTCGCGATGCTGATTTTAATGTTTGGTGTGCTACGGGGTGGTTTTGTGCCCTGGGTGTTTTTTCCGGATATCCCAAGTGACTTTATCCAGGCCAATGTGCAAATGGAAGAAGGGGCGTCGAACGAAGCTACCGTGCTGGCGATGCAGGAAATCGAGCGGGCATTACTACGGGCTAACACTGAGCTTGGCCGTGAATATAATGAAGATGTGATTAAACATCGCCTGGTATTTTTAAACAGTGATACCGCAGGCCAGTTGGTGGTTGAGCTTGAGAAAAGCGAAAACCGCGAAATTGATGGCTTTGAAATTGCCCGGCGCTGGCGTGAGCAGGTACCGGAAATTCCGGGTTTAAAATCATTTAAAATTAACAGTTCTACCATGGGAGGCGGTGGCGCTGATATTGCGTTGCAATTGCGCGGTACCAATCTGGAAAACCTGCAGCTGGCTACCGAAGAGCTGAAAGCCAGGTTGGCAGAGTATGTTGGGGTGTTTGATATCGAAGATAACTTACTCGGTGGCAATGATGAAATTGTGCTGGCATTGAAACCTGAAGCTGACTTGCTGGGGATCAGCCTGGCTGATTTAGCCCGCCAGGTGCGCTATGGCTTTTATGGTGCTGAAGCGCAGCGCCTGCAGCGTAACGGTGAAGAAATCAAGGTTATGGTGCGCTACCCGCGGGAAGAGCGGCGCTCAATTGGTGATTTGGAAAATATGCGGATCCGCACCGCCAATGGTGGTGAAGTGCCATTTTCCCGTGTCGCCAGCTATACCATGCAACCCAGCTTTAGCGCGATTAACCGGGTGAATGGCGAACGGGCAGTTACTATTACGGCTGCTGCGGATAAAGCCTTAATTGAGCCGGGCGTGGTGGTGCGTGAAGTACAAACTAAAGTGATTAAAGAATTGGAGCAAAAGTATCTTGGCGTAACCGGGTCGTTAGACGGCGCCAGCCAGGACGAAGTTGATGCCAGGGTAGATTTAATGAAAGCGGCGGTACTGGCGCTATTTGCTATTTATGCACTAATGGCCATTCCGCTTAAGTCTTACAGTCAGCCGTTAATTATTATGAGTGTAATCCCATTTGGCCTGATAGGTGCTGTCGTTGGCCATATGTTGCTGGGGCTGAGCATGAGTATTATGTCCATTTTCGGCCTGGTGGCGCTGGCCGGGGTAGTGGTAAATGACAGCCTGATTATGGTTGATTTTGTTAACCGGGCCCGGGCGCAGGGCATCGCTATTAAGCAGGCGGTGGTTGAAGCGGGTACCCAGCGCTTCAGGGCAATATTACTAACCTCGCTCACCACCTTTGTTGGCCTGGCGCCAATAGTACTTGAGCGCAGCTTACAAGCCAAAATTGTGGTACCAATGGCAGTTTCACTGGCATTTGGTATCTTGTTTGCGACGGTAATTACCCTGGTGTTAATACCGGCGCTGTATGTGATCCTGGAAGATACTAAAAAAACCGTGCCGCAGGCCATCAGCAGTTTCAGCCGGGCAATCCGCAGCTATGCCATGTTTAATCAGGCCGATAGCCGCCGTGAGTTCTGGCAGTTTTTCTGGGTGCATATCGCCTTGTTACTGCTGTTGCTGATCATCGATGCTATTGTCGCTGCTATCGGCTTGTTGCCTAACGGCGTTATTGGCATGTCGTATTTAATTGCTATGACCTTACCGCTTGCTGCGGCAATCTGCCGCCGGTTAGTAGATCTACAATTCAGCCGCTGGTGGGCATTGTTGCTGCTTATTCCACTGCTTGGCTTTATTATTTTGCTGGTATTAATGTTATTCGGTGGTAAAAGCGCCCGGGACAACGCCGGATATACTACAGCCCATGCATCTGGCGAAATGTTGGCAAAATAGTGAATAAACAGAACCATTACAACTGGAGGCGTTAACCAGAACGAATGACTGCATTGCAATGGATAACAGCGGCCATGCCGCTGTTAAGTGTGTTTGTGTTGCTGGTGCTGCTGCGGCTGCCAGCGCGCCGGGCTATGCCGTTAAGTTTTGTTATCTGTGGGCTGTTGGCGTATCTGGTGTGGCAAATGCCGGTAGTTCAGCTGGCGGCAGCCACCGCGGAAGGGCTGGTGATAGCTGCTACTATTTTATGGATAGTGTTTGGTGCCATTTTACTGCTTAATGTCCTGCGGCAGACCGGTGCTATCGACGTTATTAAAGCCGGATTCGCTGCTATATCCCCTGATAAAAGAGTGCAGCTGATTATTATTGCCTGGTTATTTGGCAGCTTTTTAGAAGGCGCTGCCGGTTTTGGTACCCCGGCGGCCATTGCTGCACCTTTGTTAGTCGCGCTTGGTTTCACGCCGTTATCCGCAGTAGTGTTGGCATTGGTAGCCGATTCCAGTGCGGTATCTTTTGGGGCGGTCGGTACGCCGGTACTGGTTGGTATAGCTCAGGGGGTGCCGGGTATTGATGCCGATACTGTGCTGCAGGTAGCCCTTACCGCGATTAGTATTGATATCGCTGTAGCGTCCTGGTTGCCGCTATTGATGGTAGTGATGTTAACCCGCTTTTTCAGTAGCAAGCGCAGCTGGCGGGATGGCCTGGCTATTGCGCCCTTTGCCCTGTTAAGTGGTTTAGCGTTTACGCTGCCGGCTTATCTGGTGGCATTATTACTGGGCCCGGAGTTTCCATCGGTGCTGGGCGCACTTATTGGCTTAGCCATTATATGCACTGCCGCCCGTTACCGGGTGTTGCTGCCAGCCAGGCCCTGGTTATTTGATGCGGATAACATCACAACCGAAGCAGCCGTTCAGTCGCGTTTAGTTACCATACCCACCATGCCATTATGGCGCGCCTGGCTGCCTTATGGGTTAGTGGCAGTATTGCTGGTGCTGAGCCGGATCCCTGGCTTGCCGTTTAAGCAGGGCTTACAGCAATTCGCCTGGCACTGGCCGGCGATTTTTGGCACTGAACTTAGCGTTTCCGTAAGTCCGTTATATTTGCCCGGCAGCTTGTTTGTATTAGTGGCACTGCTCAGTTGTTATTTGCTAAGGGGTTCAACCAGCATGTTGCTAACCTCGTGCCGGCATAGCTACCAGATGCTGTTGCCCTCGGCTATTGCCCTGGCCGGTGCCGTACCCATGGTGCGGATTTTTTTGCAATCTGATGTGAATACTGCCGGGCTGCCGGCAATGCCAATCGCCCTGGCAACAGAGGCGGCCCGTTATTTAGCCGATAGCTGGTTGTGGATCGCGCCTTTTGTCGGTGCTTTGGGCTCATTTATTGCCGGCTCAGCTACCTTTTCAAATTTAATGTTTGGCAGCTTTCAACAAGCAATGGCCGCTGAAGCTAACTTGCCACTGACTTTAACGCTGGCATTGCAGATGCTTGGTGCCAATGCCGGCAATATGATTTGTGTGGTTAACGTGGTCGCGGCGGCCAGTGTCGTTAACTTGCATGGTCGGGAGGGGGATATCATTCGCTATACGTTGTGGCCGATGCTATTTTACTGTTTAGCGGCCAGTAGTGTGGCATGGTTGCTGTTAAGGTAATGATTTAGGGTAATGATGTAAGGTATAGGTATACAATAAAGTTATAAGGTAAATATGAAAATTATTTATAAAGCCAACGATATTTTAGAAGCGCACATTGTCGCTGGTATGCTGCAATCTTACGGCATTGAGGCGCATGTTGGCGGCCACTATCTGCAGGGTGCCGCCGGAGATGTGGCGCCGCTGGGTATTGCCAATATTCTGGTACAGGATGACGATATCGAACAGGCGGAGCGCATTGTTAGCCAATATCAAAACGGCGAAACCAGCAGCGAACCGGACGATCCGCTGCTGGCATCAGAGTCTTCTTAATACATAGCTTTTAGAAATAAATAGATTTCAGAAATAAATCGTTTTTAGAACGGGCACTTCCACTTAACATTCGATAATATTTACCGCCAGGCCACCGCGTGATGTTTCTTTATACTTGGTTTGCATGTCACGGCCTGTGTCCCACATAGTTTTAATTACTTTATCCAGCGATACTTTTTGATCACCACTGCCACGCAGTGCCAGCCGTGAGGCATTAATCGCTTTAATCGAGCCCATCGCATTACGTTCAATACAGGGTACCTGCACCAGGCCACCGACCGGATCGCAGGTTAACCCCAGGTTGTGTTCCATGCCAATTTCCGCTGCATTTTCAACATGCAGTGGTGTGCCACCCTGAATTTCAGTTAACGCCGCCGCTGCCATCGAGCAGGCTACGCCCACCTCACCCTGACAACCGACTTCGGCACCAGAGATAGAGGCATTTTTCTTATATAAAATGCCAATAGCAGCTGCTGCTAACAGATAGCGAGTCGCAATTTCCGGGCTGACCGGCTGAATAAATTTATCGTAATACATCAACACGGCTGGAATAATGCCGGCAGCACCGTTAGTTGGGGCAGTAACCACCCGGCCACCAGCCGCGTTTTCTTCGTTTACCGCCAGGGCAAACAGGTTAACCCAGTCCATTACCTGCAGCGGGTCGTTGCTTTTCTCTGACATCAGGCGTTTGTAAAGCGCCGGTGCCCGCCGCTTAACTTTTAAGCCACCGGGTAAAATACCCTCGGTTTTAATACCGCGATCAATACAGGCGCGCATGGTTAACCAGATATTGTTCAGCTCGCTTTCAATTTGAACCGGGCGTCGCAGTACTTTTTCGTTTTCCAGCATTAAGCCGGAAATTGATAAACCATTTTCCTTGCACAGTGCCAATAACTCGGCGCCGGATTCAAATGGAAAGGGCGGCGGGTTATCAGCAGCAAACTGACTGGCCGCTTCTTTTTCTTTGGCAAAGTCTTCGGCTTTGACAATAAAGCCGCCACCAATCGAAAAATACACTTCGCGCAGCAGTTCATTTTTGCTGCTGTCAAAGGCTACCAGTTCCATACCATTGGAGTGTTCTTTTAAGGTTTTGCGCCGGTGAAATACAATAGCGCCTTCACGCGGAAATTTAACGCTCTGGCTTTGGGCCAGTTGCAACTGCTGGCTGTCGTGTACCTGCTTTAATAAACCGTCGATGGTGTCCGGATCAATTGTTTCCGGTAAATAGCCCGACAAACCAAGAATCACCGCCTTGCCGGTGCCATGGCCCACGCCGGTCTGGCCCAGCGAGCCATATAGTTCTACTTTGATACTGGCGACCTTTTCCAGCAACGAGGCTTCGCTCAAGTTATCGGTAAATTTTTTAGCGGCACGCATTGGGCCCACAGTGTGCGAACTGGAAGGGCCAATGCCAATACTGAACATGTCAAAAGCACTGATAATCATATTGGGTATCTATTAGTTTACTTTATGAAATTGCGGCCATTGTAACGGAAGCGGGCCACTACTGTAAGCGGGTTGGTAACTGGTCGGGTGTTATTACAGCTTGTAAAGGCGCCAGAACTTTGGGGAAGGGTATTCGGACGAGAATCGGTTTGCTCTAAGCCAACCGTTGAAGCCCCGGACGGGCGGAAACGAGCCCCCAGGGATGGGTTCACGGCGTGTTGGCGTGAACAAACCGGTTCGACTCATTTTAGTCTATGCATTGGGTATTCAATGTTGTGTACCTTACTTTCCGTAAACTAAATCTTACATTAAGCCAGTTGCAAACAGAGCTGATGCATAATGGCGGCGGTGGCGCCCCAGATAAACTTATCCTGATACGGCATAAAATGCAGATCCCGGGTTTTACCCCGCAACGTTAGTGATAATTGATGACGGTTATGTTGTGGTAAGAAATGGCTAAGCGGCACTTCAAATACCGCTGCCACTTCCGATACCTGTAACTGATAGCTGCGCTGGGGACTAAGCAGGCCAACCCAGGGCTCGATAATAAAGCCGGTGGTGGTGTCTTGCGCGGGTAGGCGGCCCAGCAGGGTGACTTCAGTCCGTGCCAGGCCTATTTCTTCTTGTGCCTCACGCAGTGCTGCCTGGTTGCTGCTTTCGCCTGGTTCAATCCGGCCACCCGGAAAGCTGATTTGGCCCGGGTGATGGCGCAAATGCAAGGCGCGTTGGGTAAATAACACTTTAAGCTGATGACCGTAGTCGACAATGGGTACCAGTACAGCAGCATGCTGAGACGTGCTTTTCGGGCTGTCAGCCAGAGGCACCGGGCCTTGTTGCACTGGCAGCGGGCTAGCCGCCATCAGTTTATTGCGGGTTAATATAAAACGGCTGCAAAACTGCTCAGCCAGCATCAGCTATTTCCTCAGCTCTGTTCAGCTTAACCAACACCGGCAAAATTTTGTTTACCTTATCTAGGGTTTCCTGATATTCGCTGGCCGCTTCAGAGTCGGCAACAATACCGCCACCTGCCCAGCAATGAATTACGCCTTCACTGCAAACCAAAGTACGAATCGCAATATTAGTGTCCATATCGCCGTTGTTATTAATATAACCAATAGCGCCGCAATATACTGAACGCCGGTGTGGCTCAAGCTGTTCAATAATCTGCATTGCCGCTACCTTGGGTGCGCCGGTAATAGAGCCACCGGGGAAAGCGCCACGCAGTAAATCACAGGCGCTGTATTGCTCAGCTAAAGTGCCGGTAACGGTGCTGACTAAATGATGCACGGCCGGAAAGCTTTCAATGGCAAATAACTCCGGCACCGCAACACTGCCGATACGGCATACCTTGCCTAAATCGTTGCGCAGTAAATCCACAATCATTACATTCTCGGCCCGGTCTTTTTCTGCCTGTTGCAGCTGGGCAGCGGCTTGCTGGTCTAACTGCGGGTTGTGGTGGCGGGGCCGGGTGCCCTTAATCGGTTTGGTTTCAACCTGGCGGTTTTTTAACTGCAAAAAACGCTCGGGCGAAATGCTTAACACTGCGCCTTGCTCCAGATTGATAAAGGCCGAGAAAGGCGCGGCATTCGCTTCACGCAACGCCAGATAGGCCTGCCATTCATCGCCCTGAAAACCCGCACTGAAACGTTGCGCCAGATTAATCTGGTAGCAATTACCACTAAGTAAGTGCTGCTGAATTTTCTGGAAGCGTTGATTGTATTGCTGCTGGCTGATATTAGCCTGCCAGTCGCTGGTTAGTTGAAATGGCATTGCTGTTATGGCCTGCGCCAGCTGATGCTGCAATTTCTGCCAGTGCGCTTCGGCATCGTTATGGTAATCGACGCACCATAATTGCTGTTGCTGTTTGTCCAGTACCAGCGCCCAGCTGTATAAGCCTATCGCCATATCCGGTAATTGAATATCATGCTCGCTTTGCACCGGCAGTCGTTCCAGGTAGCGGCCCAAATCGTAACCAAAATAGCCCAGAGCGCCGCCGCTAAACGGCAGTTCACTGGCGGCAGGTGCTGGGAAATAGCGCTGTAGGGCGCAATCTAAAACCGTGAAGGGGTCTTGTTGGTAATCATGGTTGCCGTGTTCATCACGTAATGTCGTTACGCCACTGGCAGCGGTCAGGGTAGCCAGTGGCTGGATTACCATGATTTGGTAGCGACTGTTAGGGTGGCCATTGGCGGCCGAATCAAGCAACATCGCCCATGGCTTGCTGGCAAAATGAGCAAAATAGTCAGCCAAATCCTCTGGCGCGATGTCTGGAATTAAATACTGCTGCATAGAAGAGCTAGCCGCTGTTTTCGATGCGCGCTATCATACCAGCACAGTAGCCAATAGTTAATGGCGCCCCTGATTTTGATACTAGTCAGTATAGACATTAAAGGAAAAGTAAGCATGACGGTAATTCGCCAACAAGACTTTATCGAGAGTATTGAAGATGCACTGCAGTATATCTCCTATTATCATCCACTGGATTTTATTCAGGCGCTGGAGCAGGCTTACCATAAAGAGCAGAATCAGGCGGCTAAAGATGCTATTGCCCAAATCCTGATTAACTCGCGGATGTCGGCGGAAGGTCACCGGCCAATTTGTCAGGATACCGGTATTGTTACCTGTTTTGTCAAAATTGGTATGGATGTGCAATGGGATAAAACCGACCTGACCGTGCAGCAGATGGTCGACGAAGGTACCCGTCGTGCTTATTTAAATCCGGACAACCCATTGCGTGCTTCTATCGTTGCCGACCCGGCTGGTGCCCGGAAAAATACCAAAGATAATACGCCATCGGTGGTGCATATCGATTTAGTTGCCGGCCATCATGTCGAAGTGATGATTGCAGCTAAAGGCGGCGGCTCAGAAAACAAAACGAAAATGGCCATGCTGAACCCGTCTGATTCTATTGTCGACTGGGTACTGGAAACCTTACCAAAAATGGGCGCCGGCTGGTGTCCGCCGGGCATGCTTGGCATCGGTATTGGCGGCACAGCGGAAAAAGCCGCAGTACTGGCTAAAGAAGCACTGATGGAGCCGGTTGATATTCAGGAGTTAATTGCTAAGGGCGCTGAAACTGCTGATGAAAAGCTGCGCCTGGAGCTGTACGAAAAAGTAAACAAACTGGGCATTGGCGCGCAGGGTTTAGGTGGGTTAACCACTGTGGTTGATGTAAAAATTAACAGTGTGCCTACCCATGCTGCCAGCTTGCCGGTGGTGATGATCCCCAACTGTGCCGCTACCCGCCATTTGCATTTTCACTTAGATGGCAGTGGTCCGGCCGATATTAAGCCACCAAAACTGGAAGACTGGCCACAGGTTACCTGGGAGCTGGGTAGTAAGGTGCGGCGGGTCAACCTCGATACCATTACCCCGGCCGATGTGCAAAGCTGGCAAGCGGGTGAAACCGTGCTGTTAAGCGGTAAAATGCTGACCGGCCGTGACGCTGCCCATAAACGGATTGCCGATATGCTGAATAAAGGTGAAGGCTTGCCTGAAGGGGTCGATCTGCGTAACCGCTTTATTTATTACGTCGGTCCGGTAGATGCAGTGCGGGACGAAGTAGTAGGCCCAGCCGGCCCGACAACTGCCACCCGGATGGATAAGTTTACCGAAATGATGTTATCGCAAACCGGTTTACTGGGGATGATTGGTAAATCCGAGCGTGGTGATTTAACAGTAGAAAGTATTAAAAAGCACAAAGCGGTGTACTTAATGGCAGTGGGCGGGGCGGCCTATCTGGTGTCAAAAGCCATTAAGAAATCGCGGGTAGTGGCCTTTGCCGATTTAGGGATGGAAGCCATTTACGAGTTTGAAGTAGAAGATATGCCGGTTACGGTAGCGGTAGACTCCAACGGCAATAACGTCCATAAACAAGGCCCGGCAATCTGGAAAGCGAATATCGCTGAACTGGACGCTAAGCTAAAAGCAAAATAATAATACGATAACAGCGCTGGTTTATACCGGCGCTTTGCTTTGATATTGATATCCTGAAGGGGAGCGACAATGAAATACTCACTGATGCTGTTAACTGCTTTAGCGGCAGCACCTCTGGCGGCGCCACTTGCAGCGAAGGCGCCGTTAACGGTAGAACACCTGAATCAGTTTAATAAGATTAATGCCATTAGCCTGTCAAACGATGGCCGCTATCTGGCGTATGTGCAAAGCAACGGCGGTTTCGCTCCGGCTGATCACAGCACTGACATTTACTTAAAAGACTTGCGCCAGGACAGCCCGGCTAAACGCTTAACCCAAAGTACTGCCAGTGAACGGGCGCTGGCGTTTAGCCATGATGGCCAACACTTATATTTTATTGCCAATCGTAGTGGCAGCAATCAGGTATGGCGTTTGCCGCTAAGCGGTGGCGAAGCGCTGCAACTTACCGATTTACCGCTACCGGTTGAGGGCTTTAAAGTCGCGGCAGACGGTAAAACAGTGGCGCTGTCGCTGGCGGTATTGCCGGGTTGCGACACGTTAAAATGTACGGTAGATGCAAAAGCCGCTGAGCAAGAGCGCAAAGACAGTGCGCTGGCGTATGACAGCCTGATGGTGCGGCACTGGGACCATTGGCGCACACCTTACCGCAGCCAGTTGCATGTTGCGGCTATTGCTGATGGCATGGTGACCGATGCTAAAAACCTGATAAGCGACTGGGATACCGATATTGCTGGCATCGAACAGGTGGCTTTCACCCCGGATAATCAGCATCTGGTATTCAGTGCTAAAGCACCGGGTAAGGATCAGGCCTGGCACACTAATTTTGATATTTATCAGGTATCGGTTAATGGCGGTGAGAAAATAAACTTAACCGCTGACAATCAAGCTTGGGATGCCAAACCAAAGTTCTCGGCAGATGGCCGCTTTATGGCTTACTTAGCCATGACCAAACCAGGTGCTGAAGCTGATCGCTTTGGTTTAATGTTACTGGATATGGTGACCGGACAGCGCAAAGAGCTGGCAGCAGATTTTGACCGTTCAGTCAGTGACTATCAGTTCGGTAGCGACAACCGGACTATTTATGTCACCAGCCAGGATGTCGGTCAGTACAGTATTTTTGCCATTAACACCAGTTTTGGCGATGTGCGTAAAGTATACGGTAACGGCTACGCTGGTAATTTACAGGTGGCTGGCGACAAATTGGTGTTTACCAATCACCGCTTAGATATGCCCACCGAAGTATTTGCAATTACTAACGATGGCGGCCAGCTAACCCAGCTAACCGATATCAATGCTAAATGGCGGGAGCAAGTGCAGTTTGGTGACTACGAGCAATTCAGCTTTAAAGGCGCCAATGATGCCACAGTATATGGATATCTGGTTAAACCGTGGAACTTTGATGCCAGCAAAAAATACCCAATGGCGTTTTTAGTTCATGGCGGGCCGCAGGGTAGTTTTGGCAATATGTTTAACGAGCGCTGGAATGCTCAGATGTATGCCGCTAAAGGTTATGCCGTGGTAATGGTCGATTTTCATGGCTCTACCGGTTATGGCCAGGCGTTTACCGATTCCATCAGTCGTGATTGGGGCGGTAAGCCGTTAGAAGATCTTAAAAAAGGCTTTGAGTATATCGTCAAAGCTCAACCGTGGATTGACGGTAACCGTGCCTGCGCACTGGGTGCATCGTACGGCGGTTATATGATGAACTGGATTGCCGGTAACTGGCCAACGGGCTTTAAATGTCTGGTTAACCACGCCGGTCTATACGATATGCCAAGCTTTTATGGCAGCACCGAAGAGCTCTGGTTTCCGGAGTTCGATTTAGGTGGACCCGCCTGGCAGGAAGGCAGTGATTATCAGAAATTTAACCCGGCAGCGCATGCTGATAAATGGCAAACGCCGATGCTGGTTATTCACGGTTTAAAAGATTACCGGGTGCCTTATGCCCAGGGGCTGGGGGCTTTTACCAACCTGCAACGCAAAGGTATTGATTCGCGCCTGGTGATTTTCCCGGATGAGAACCACTGGATCTTAAATAAAGATAACCGGGTGCGCTGGTACGGTGAAGTGTTTGAATGGCTGGAGAAGTACACTAAATAATAGAAATGTACAGCAGTAAACGACCATGACTCCGGTTACTGCAGAAGTCGGTTTGCTCACGCTGACACGCCGTAAACCCATCCCTGGGGGCTCGTTTCCGCCCGTCCAGGGCTTCAACGGTCAGCTTAGAGCAATCCGACTCCTGCCTTTCAATTAAAGGAGTGCGTCCCATGTTCAACTTTCAACAATGCCGTGATTATTGCCTGATGCAACTGCAAAGTGTTGAAGATTTTCCTTTTGGGCCGGATGCCTACGTTTATAAAGTTGCGGGTAAAATTTTTGCAATCTTAGGCGAAGAGCAGGGCATCGCGCGGGTAAATTTAAAGTGCGACCCGACAGAGGCCTTAATACTGCGCGATATATTTGCCGCGGTCAGCCCTGGCTATCATATGAATAAACAGCATTGGAATACAGTGTTACTCGATTGCAGCGTGCCGGACAACGAAGTTAAACGGCAGATAGACAACTCTTATCAACTTATCGTCAAAAGCCTGCCCAAAGCGAAAAGACCGGTATTTATTTCGGGTTCAATAGCTTAAAAAATCCACGATGCCTGCCTTGACAATGCCATGTGCCAAGCCCAAAATACATACAGCCCAGTGTGTACGTTGAGGTGCCTATGTCAACAATAAGTCGAGTTTTCATGAATGGCAATAGTCAGGCTGTACGTATCCCGCAGGAGTTTCGTTTGGATACAAATACGGTTGAAATCAGTCGTAACGAGCTGGGAGACTTGGTTATTCATCCTTTGCCACAAAAGCGTGGCGAAGCATTGATGGCTGCACTGGGTGGTTTTGATCAAGACTTTGTTGAAGAACTTGAAGCAGAATACCAGGCTCAGCCTTTGATGCAAGAAAGGGAAGAACTGTGATCTATCTGCTTGATACGAATATTCTTATCTACCTGTTAAAAAACAACCCGCCCTCTGTTGCTGCACATATTGACACCTTACCTGCAGAGGCCCAGTTAAGAATGTCATTTTTTACTTATGCAGAGTTATTGAAAGGGGCGCAGCGAAGTAGTAAAAGCGCTGAAGTGATGCGAAAACTTGTTGTATTGACGCGGCAAATTCCAGTTTTATATCAATCTTCTGCTGCACTGTGTCTGCACTATGCTGAGCAATTTAATCGTTTAAAAACTGCTGGCACACCAATAGGCGCTAACGATTTATGGATCGCCAGTCATGCGTTGGCTGAAAACGCTATATTGGTGACCAATAACACACGAGAGTTTAATCGCGTGACAGGACTGACGGTAGAGAACTGGGTATGACTATTTTGAACTTAACGGATGTAGTGATATTAGAGGGTGCCCGCACAGCTATTGGTAGCTTTGGTGGCAGCCTGGCCGGTTTAAGTCCGGCAGAGTTGGGCACAGCGGCCGCGACAGCGGCGATAAGCCGTAGCGCTGTGACGCCAGCAGATATTGATCATGCGGTGTTTGGCCATATTATTACTACTGGCCCGGCAGATGCCTATCTGGCAAGGCATATAGCGCTTAACAGCGGCATTCTGCCTTCATCTGCTGCCTTTAACGTTAACCGCTTATGTGGCTCCGGGGTACAGGCCGTGATCTCAGCCGCGCAGCAAATTCAGCTGGGGCAAAGTAGCATAGCCCTGGCAGGCGGTGCTGAGAGCATGAGTAACGGCGCTTACTTACTGCCCGACGTGCGGCGTGGCTTGCGGATGGGCCATGCTACAACTATCGATCTGACTCTGGGTATTTTAACCGACCCGTTTGGTAGTGGCCATATGGGTGTTACTGCCGAAACCATTGCCGACCAGTATGGCTTAAGCCGTGCAGATTTAGATGCCTTTGCTGCGCAAAGCCATAGCCGGGCCGCGTATGCGCAGCAGCAAGGCTATTTTAACGAGCAAATAGTGCCGATTACGGTTAAAGCTGGCCGCACTGAAAGCGTATTTGCCGAGGATGAGCATGTCCGGCCGGATACCAGCATTGAAAGCTTAGCTAAGTTAAAACCAGCATTTAAAAAAGATGGTATTGTTACCGCAGGTAATGCCTCAGGCTTAAATGACGGGGCGGCTGCTATGGTGCTGACCAGTGTGGCTGAGGCCAACCGGCGCGGTTTAAAGCCGCGCGCTCGCCTGCTAGGCTGCAGTTTTGCCGGGGTAGCACCCGGCGTAATGGGCCTGGGACCGATACCGGCGGTAAAACAGGTTTTAGCGCAAAGCGGCTTAAATATTGCGGACCTGGACGTGATTGAGTCAAATGAAGCTTTTGCTGCCCAGGCCTTGGCGGTAAGTCAGGCACTGGGATTGGACCCGGCAAAAGTAAACCCGAATGGCGGCGCTATCGCGCTGGGCCACCCGGTAGGGGCAACCGGTTCTATTTTAATCATTAAATTGCTGGCCGAGCTTAAGCGCACGGCTGGCCGCTATGGTTTAGTGACCATGTGCATTGGCGGCGGCCAGGGTATAGCGCTGCTGCTGGAGTCGTTGCAATAGCGCTACAGTTTGCCGGCGCTTAAGCACTTTCGCTGGCGATTTGTTGCAGTGACTGGGCCAGTTGCGCTGGCTCCTGTGCGCCGGAAATCAGGTATTTATTGTTGATGATAAAGGCGGGGACCGACGAAATACCGGCCTGCTGGTATTTGGCAATATCTGTTGTCACAGTATCAGCGTAGTCATTACCTGTCAGGATCCGCTGTGCCTCGGTCCTATCCATACCAGCCTGTGCCGCGCAAGCCGCTAACACCGCTTTGTCAGCAACATCTTTTGCTTCACCAAAATATGCATCAAACAGTGCCAGCTTCATTTCTGTTGCTTTATTTTCGGTGGCCGCCCATTTCACCAGGCGGTGGGCATCAAAGGTATTACAGGTAAACCGCTGCTGCATCTTAGTAAAATTAAGGCCAAGCTCGGCAGCGATATCCATCATATTGGCCTGGGCAGCGCGCATTTCATCTTCATTGCGGCCATATTTGCGACTCAGCGCCGGCAAAATAGGCTCTTGCGGTGCATTTTTATCCGGGTTTAGCTCAAATGCGTGCCATTCCAGTTCGGTGTTAAGTTCAGGCAATGTCGCTAAAACTTGCTCTAATCTGGCATAGCCAATCGCACACCAGGGACAGGCAATATCCGATACCAAATCTATTTTCAGGGTTGTCATTAGGTTGCACTCTCGCTGTTCAAATTTAAGCAGAACGCTAACATAGTTAATAATAAGTACAAGCAAGCCTGCGTCAAAGCGCCTATTTTTAAGCTTAGCCGTAAAAAATAAGTTACGGCCAAACCTGAGATCAACAACCCTGATATGGAAAATAATAAAACCGCGTTATAGTGATAACCGCTAAGCAATTCGCAATATTATAAATTAAGGACTCCGTATGAAGATGATCAAAACCCGCGCCGCCGTCGCCTGGGGCCCAGGCCAGCCGTTATCGATTGAAGAAGTCGATTTAATGCCACCACAAAAGGGCGAAGTGCTGGTAAAAATCATTGCCAGCGGGGTATGCCATACCGATGCTTTTACCTTATCAGGTGAAGACCCTGAGGGTATTTTTCCGGCCATTTTAGGCCATGAGGGCGGTGGTATTGTTGAGGCAGTAGGTGAGGGCGTAACGTCAGTGGCAGTGGGCGATCATGTCATTCCGCTGTATACCCCGGAGTGCGGTAAATGTAAGTTCTGTTTATCGGGTAAAACCAATCTATGTCAGGCGATTCGTGCCACCCAGGGCAAAGGCCTGATGCCGGATGGTACTACCCGGTTCTCCAAAGACGGCAAGCCAATTTATCACTATATGGGTACTTCAACCTTTTCGGAGTACACCGTATTGCCGGAAATATCACTGGCGAAAATAAATAAAGAAGCGCCGCTGGAAAAAGTGTGCTTGCTGGGCTGTGGTGTTACCACCGGCATGGGTGCGGTAATGAACACGGCCAAAGTAAAAGAGGGCGATACCGTTGCGGTATTTGGCCTGGGTGGTATTGGTTTATCGGCGATTATTGGTGCGGTAATGGCCAAAGCCAGCCGGATCATTGCCATTGATATTAACGAAGATAAGTTTGATATCGCCAAAAAACTGGGCGCAACCGATGTGGTAAACCCAAAGAAATTCGATAAGCCCATTCAGGATGTTATTGTTGAAATGACCGACGGCGGCGTTGATTTCTCGTTTGAATGTATTGGCAATGTCAATGTGATGCGCTCAGCGCTGGAGTGCTGTCACAAAGGCTGGGGTGAGTCGGTAATTATCGGCGTGGCCGGTGCTGGCCAGGAAATTTCAACCCGGCCGTTTCAACTGGTGACCGGCCGGGTATGGCGTGGTACCGCCTTTGGTGGCGTAAAAGGGCGCAGCGAACTGCCGGATTATGTCGAGCGTTATTTAAAAGGTGAGTTTGAGCTGGATACCTTTATTACCCACACTATGCCATTAGAGCGGATTAACGAAGCCTTTGATTTAATGCATGAAGGTAAGTCAATCCGGACTGTAATTCACTTTTAAAAATTAATTATTCTGGCTCAGTACACCCAAGTATTTTGCGTAAAGATAATGTCAGAACAGAGACGGATTAGAACCCCGTTTTGGGCGCCACAGAGTGTCTGAGCGAGCGCGCAAGCGCGAACGAGTTGCTGTGGCGAGCCAGGGCGGGCGTTGTAATCTGTCTCTTTAACACTAAACGAGACATTTTATGACAACTTCAGCTTTAACCAAAGTTAGCGAACAACTTTGCTTTGGTGGTAAACAACTTCGTTTTAAACATCAATCAGCTGTAACCAACTGCGAAATGCAGTTCTCGGTATTTCTGCCACCTCAGGCACAAACCAGCAAGGTACCCGCGCTGTACTGGCTATCGGGCCTGACCTGCACCGATGAGAATTTCTCAGGTAAAGCCGGCGCCCAGCGGGTAGCAGCCGAATTGGGCATAGCTTTGATTATTCCGGATACCAGCCCGCGCGGCGAAGGCGTGCCGGATGATCCAGACGGCGCCTACGATTTTGGTTTAGGTGCCGGCTTTTATGTCAATGCTACCCGTGAGCCTTTCGTAAAACACTACCAGATGTATGACTATATCGTCAGTGAATTACCAGCACTGGTTGAGGCTGAGTTGCCGGTATCAGCAGTGCGGGCCATTAGTGGCCACTCTATGGGCGGCCATGGTGCGCTGGTTATTGGCTTGCGTAATCCTGAGCGTTATCGCTCAATTTCGGCTTTTTCGCCAATATGTAACCCACTAAAAAGCCCTTGGGGTATCAAAGCATTTAGCGGCTATTTGGGCGATGATCAAAGCCAATGGGTTCATTATGATGCTTCAGAGTTGCTGGCTAAAACGGAAAAGGAATTGCCAATTCTGGTCGATCAGGGTACAGCAGATAACTTTTACCCTGAGCAATTGCGCACCGACACTTTAATTGCCGCGGCAGAGCAAAGCGGCACTAAATCGCAGATCCGGCTGCAACCCGGTTATGACCACAGCTATTATTTTATCGCCAGTTTTATTGAGCAGCACTTACGCTTTCACGCAAAATATTTAGTAAACTAACTTAAGTCTGAAAAGCGGCTGGAACCCCGTTTCGGTCGCCACAGAGTGTCTGAATGAGCGAAAGCGAATGAGTTGCTGTGGCGAGCCGGGGCGGGTGTTGCAGCTAGTTTTCTTTTTGAGTTTACGGGTTATGCCGGGTTCCAGCCCGCGTTTTATATGTATTCATTTACCATACTCTGGCATTTTTGCTTTCGGTACTGGCATAATCAACTACATTTGCTGTAACGGCCCGCAACAAGGAGTATTGCATGAGCTACGATACCAATAATATTTTCGCCAAAATTCTGCGTGGTGAAATTCCCTGTTTTAAAATATATGAAGACGACTATAGCCTGGCGTTTATGGACATTATGCCGCAGGCTGACGGCCATGCCTTAGTGATCCCTAAATTTGCAGCCACCACCTTGCTGGAGATTCCGGCTGACCAGCTTACCCATACCATGACCACCGTCCAGAAAGTGATGGCAGCGCAAAAATCAGAACTGGGTGCGGAAGGCGTCGTGCTGATGCAGCTTAACGGCGAAGGTGCCGGCCAGACGGTGCGGCATTTGCATTTTCATCTTATTCCAGCCCATTTATCCCAGCTTAAACGCCATGGCGCCGAGCAAGGTGACATGGAAAAAATAAAAGCGCTGGCAGCAAAGATTGCCTTGGCTTTATAGCTAAAAATCCGGTAGATCTATGTTGCCGGTTAATGCCATTCAACCGATACCTTGCTATGGTAGCGGTTTGTTTTAGTTTTCAGTAAAACGGACCTGTTTATGTTGTTTTCCCAACGTGTTATCGCGCTTTCTCTGTCGTTATCAATTGCAGGCGTTATAGCCGGTTGCAGCAGCCCGAATGCTGTTAGCACTGGCGTAAATGTTGCCGATGGCTTACGTCTGACTCTGGTCCATATTAACGATACTCATTCTCAGTTTGATGCTACCCCAGCCAAAGTGCAGGGACCAGATGGCGAGCCACTGTATACTTTTATTGGTGGCCATCCGCGGCTGTTAACCAAGGCACAGCAATTACAACAACAGGCAAGCGCCAACGGCGTAGCCTCATTATTTTTGCATGGTGGTGATGCCTTTAAAGGCAGTGCCTATTTCGAACTATTTGAGCAAAAAATTAATATCGATATTCTGAACCGGATGGGCCTGGATGCGATGGCACTCGGTAATCACGAGTTTGATATTGGCCTGGCGAAACTGGCCGATTTTGCCGCCAATATTAACTTCCCGCTGCTGGCTGCTAATGTCGATACCACTGCCGAGCAGTTGCTGGCTAACGTTAGCAACTTAAAACGCTATCAGTTGTTTGCGGTTGACGGCACTCGTTTTAGCCGGGTTAGTAACCAGGCCGACGCGGCAGGTAAAACTATTGTTGCGGTGTTTGGCTTAGCGCTGGAAGATATGCGCAGTATGGTACCCGGTACCGGCGAGCTGGTGTTTGCCGCCGAGGTGGCATCGGCCCAGGCAACTGTCGATTATCTGCAGGCGCAGGGGATTAGCCACATAATTGCGCTGACCCATTTAGGGCATCAGCGAGATCAGAGATTAGCACAGCAGGTTAGTGGTATTGACGTGATTGTCGGCGGCCATTCCCACAGTTTACTCGGCGATTTTCGCCAATGGTATCTGGGCCAACAGCCGCCTTATGCGGAGCTGTTAACCAACCCGGATGGTGTCGGCCAGACCTGTATTGTGCAGGCCGGTCAGTTTGCCCAGGCAGTCGGGGCGGCAGAGCTTAAATTTGATAATGCTGGCCGCTTAAACCAATGCCAGGGCGAAAACACCTTACTGGCCAGCCGCGACTATTTCAGGTTGGCGCTGCGCAGTGAAAATAGCCGGATTGCGTCCTCGGAGCAGGCCAAAACTGAAAGTTATATTAACCAGCTTAAACGTACTGCTATCACTGAAGAGAATTCACAGTTGCGTCAGGTGTTAAATGAGGTGTACTTGCCCGCGGTGCGTAAAGCCTATGGTGAGCAAATCAGTGCTACCGAGCAAACGATTAATCATGTGCGGTTGCCGGGCACGGGTGGCAGTGATCAGCATGGCTCGGTATTGGCCGGCCATATTAGCGATGCCATGTATTATTGGTTAAATCAGCCGGCGGTGCGGGCTAAAACCGGCCGCAAGGTCGATTTCAGCTTAATTGGCGCCGGTAATATCCGCGCTAATCTGGAAGCCGGTGCCATTTATGAAGGCCATATCCGCTTAGAAGTATTACCCTTTGATACTCCACTCAGTATTTTGACGGTAACCGGCGCTGAGCTTAGTGAATTGCTGCATCAGGTGATTAGTGCCACCTTGCCAGAGGGCGCCCATGCCGGCAAATTCCCATATGCCAGCCATTTACGCTATATCGCCCGTGAAGCGGAAAATGGTCAGGCAGTACTGGAGCAGTTGCAATGGTTGCAGGGTGAGCGCTGGCAGGATATTGAGCCGGAGGCAACATACCGCCTGGCAACTACCAGTTATTTAGCTAATGGAAACGATGGCTGGCAAAGGTTACAGCAGGTACAGCAGCAAAGTACCGATCGGATTGACGTGATTATTGAACAGCAGCAACTGGCCATTTATCCGCTTAACCGGGTAGCAGCGATTACTGACAGCAGTGGCCAGCAGGCTTTTGTGCCGCAGTATCAGCAGGCCGGTGGCCTGCCGTGTAAAGTAGCGGGCAACGACTGCAAGGTGGCTGCCGCGGCGATGATCGATTATTTAAAAGCCACACCAGCCCTGTGGCAACAACAACGGCAACCTACCGTTACCCTTAACAGGCGTTAGAGCAGGCCCTGGACCAGACTAAGCAGCATGCCGGCCACGGCTGCTGCTGCCAATACCCGCATAATACTTTGCTCAAATTTAAATAACGCCAGGCCGGCTGCCAGGCCCAGCAGCAAGGAGATAATATCAACCTTACCGCTTAACCCCTCTGGCCACAGCACATAGTAGCCAAAAAACAGCGCCAGATTAACTATTACCCCGACTACAGCGGCGGTAACGCCAGTTAATGGCCCGGTAAAAGCTGCTTGCTGACGGCTGGCTTCCACTAGAGGCGCGCCGGCAATAATAAACAGAAAAGACGGCAAAAAGGTGAAGAAGGTAACGATGGCCGCCGCCATAAACCCGGCCTGGAATAAACTATCCGGGCCAAATAACTGCTCGCTCCAGCCGGCCACAAAACCAACAAAGGTTACTACCATAATCAGCGGCCCAGGGGTGCTTTCGCCCAGTGCCAGGCCATCAATCATTTGCAGCGCCGTTAGCCACTGATATTGCTCTACCGCTGCCTGATACACATAAGGCAATACCGCATAAGCACCGCCAAAGGTGAGCAATGCGGCCTTGGTGAAAAACCAGGCCAGTTGGGTTTGGGTGCTATGCCAGCCATAAATAGCCGTTAGCAAGCCAATCGCCGCCAGCCAGATGGCGATGCCTATTGTCACTGCCACTAGCAGTTTGCGCCAGCTAAAGCGTTGTGCAGCGGTTGGTGCGTTGTCGTCATTAATAATAGCTGTAGTTTGCGCAGCACTGGCGGCTTGCGCTGTCATTGAGTGCTGGGCAGCTGGCGCCTTCAGCTGCGCTGGACACCACTTCATTAATAGCCAACCTGCCAATGCAGCAATTAAGATAATAAGTGGAAAGGGCACATTAAAGCCGGCAATAGCAATTAATGCCAACAGCGCTAACGCTGCCAGGGTAGGGGTATGCAGGGTTTTCTTTGCCAGGCGCCAGCCAGCAAATAACACGATGGCGGTAACGGCGGGCTTAATACCATACAGCACGCCTTGCAGCAGCGGTAAGTCGCCATGCGCCAGATAGAGCCAGGCTAATAAAGATAAAATGAAGAACGATGGCAGAATAAACAGCCCACCTGCAATAAAAGCGCCGCGTTTGCCATGCAGCAGCCAGCCGATGTAAGTAGCCAGTTGCTGTGCTTCCGGCCCCGGTAGCAGCATCGTGTAATTCAGGGCGTGCAAAAAACGTTGCTCTGATAGCCAACGGCGTTTTTCCACCAGCTCCTGGTGCATCATACCAAGCTGGCCGGCCGGGCCACCAAAGCTGATAAAACCCAGTTTCAGCCAGTACAAGAATGCTTCGCGCAGGCTGACCTGAGTTTGCTGCTCTGACATCAGACGTTCCTTAACGTTTAAACTTGGTTTCCAGAATAACCGAAGACGTGGTGCGTTCCACCCCTTCCAGGTTGCCTATGTCATCCAGAATATGGCTCAGCTGCTCGGTATTTTGCGCCTGTACTATGGCAATTAAGTCATATTCGCCGCTGATGGCATACAGTGCCGCCACCTGAGGAATCTGCTTAAGCTCAATATTGGTGCGGGCGGTTAGTTTCTGACGCACTTTGATACTGACATGGGCTGCTACCAAGGTGGCTAAATACGCATCGCCGTACTCTACCGTGTAGCCTTTAATTACCCCACTTAATTCCAGTTTTTGCAGCCGGGTTTGCACGGTAGAGCGTGACACGTTGAGCTGACGGGCTAAATCAGAAATACTGGCCCGGGCGTTATGTTGTAGCACCGCTAATAGTTTTTCATCTTCTTTGGTAATTGAGCTTTTAATAGAGCTTTCTGACATTTTGCTAAATCTACCCGTTAAAATGGCGTAATTACCTATTAAATTGTCAATAATGATACTGCACATTGCTAAGGTTAGCCAATATAATAATGGCATTATTTCCGCCCCAACTAACACTAACAACATTGACGGGGCTTTGGCAAAAAGACAGAGGTTATAAAAATGGTAGTAAGCAGAAGTTTATTTGATGAAGTAATGGTACCAAACTATGCCCCGGCGCAGATTATTCCGGTAAAAGGCCAGGGGTCGAAGCTGTGGGACCAGGCGGGCAAAGAGTATATCGATTTTGCCGGTGGTATTGCTGTTAATTGTCTGGGCCATTGTCATCCGGCTTTAGTTACTGCCTTAAAAGATCAGGCCGATAAGCTGTGGCATTTATCTAATGTATTAACCAACGAGCCTGCACTACTGCTTGCCAAAGCGCTGGTCGATAATACCTTCGCGGAAAAAGTCTACTTTGCCAACTCAGGCGCCGAAGCCAACGAAGCTGCACTGAAACTGGCCCGTCGTTATGCTAAAGACAAGTATGGCGAGCATAAAGACCAGATCATCTCGTTTAAACAGGGCTTTCATGGCCGTACTTTCTTTACTGTCACGGTTGGTGGCCAGCCTGCCTATTCTGATGGCTTTGGCCCGAAGCCGGAAGGCATCGAGCACGCCGAGTTTAATAACCTGGATAGCTTAAAGGCGCTGATCAGTGCCAATACCTGTGCGGTAATGGTTGAGCCGATGCAGGGCGAGGGCGGTGTGGTACCAGCTACTCACGACTTTATTAAAGGTGTGCGTGAACTGTGCGATGCCAACAATGCGCTGCTGATTTTTGATGAAGTGCAAACCGGCGTCGGCCGTACCGGCCAGTTGTATGCCTATATGGCTTATGGCGTTACCCCGGATATTCTCACCACAGCCAAAGCGCTGGGTGGCGGCTTCCCGATTGGTGCTATGTTAACTACCACCGAGATTGCCAAGCACTTAGTGGTCGGCACCCACGGTTCTACCTATGGCGGTAACCCATTGGCTTGTGCGGTGGCGCTGGCGGCAGTGGACACGGTGAATACCCCGGCAGTACTTAACGGCGTGCAGGCCAAAGCAGAGCTGTTTAAGCAGGAATTACAGCGGATCAACGATAAATACCAGGTATTTAGTGAAGTACGTGGTATGGGCTTATTAATTGGTGCGGTATTAAATGCTGATTATGCCGGTAAAGCGCGGGATATTATGCTGGCGGGCGCTGAGCACGGGGTAATGACCCTGGTTGCCGGGATGAACGTAGTGCGCTTTGCGCCAAGTTTAGTTATTCCGGATGCCGATATTATTGAAGGCATGGCGCGGTTTGAGCAAGCGATTGCTCAGATCGCCGCAGCAAAGCAGGCGTAAATTATGTTGGTTATCAGGCCTATTACTGCCGCTGATTTTGCGGCATTAAAACAAATCGCCATTGAATCCGGCCATGGCTTTACCTCCTTGCCGGTGCATGATGCACGCTTAACCCAAAAAATTAAGCATGCCGAGCAAAGCTTTAATGCCGACGTAACTGCGCCTGGCGATCAGGGTTATTTGTTTGTGCTGGAAGATACCACTAGCGGCGAAATAGTCGGGACTACCGGTATTGAAGCCGCCGTTGGCTTGCAAACCCCACTGTATCATTTTCAGCAAAACACCGTTATTCACCACAGTGCTGAGCTGAACGTGATGAACCAGCTGCGTACCCTGACCCTGTGTAATGACTACACTGGTGCCTCGGAAATTTGTACGCTGTTTTTGCGCGAAAGCTACCGCCGTAACCATGCCGGGCGCTTTTTATCTAAGGTACGGTTTTTATTTATGGCCGAGCACCCCCAGCGTTTCGCCAGTAAAGTGATTGCCGAAATGCGCGGTGCCGCCGATAAAGATGGCCAGCCACCATTCTGGCACTGGCTGCAAAAGCTGTTTTTAACCATCGATTTCCCGACTGCCGATCAGTTGATTGGGGTAGGTAAAAAAGCGTTTATTGCTGAGCTGATGCCGCGCCACCCGATTTATGTCGGCTTGTTGCCAGCAAGTGCTCAGGCGGTAATTGGCCAGGTGCATGAAAACACCAAGCCAGCACTGCGGATGTTGGAAAAAGAAGGCTTCAGCCATCGCGGTTATATCGATTTATTCGATGCAGGGCCGACGGTTGAAGCGCCATTGCACCAGATAAAATCAGTCGCCGCCAGCAGGAAAGTGCCGGTAAAAGTGGCTGCTACAGCAGAAGATGCCCAGGGCGAGTTTACGCTGGCGGTGGCAAATACTGCAATCCGGGATTTTCGGGCCAGCTTTGGCAAAGCCGCCCGTTATGATGAGGTTAGCAATAGCTTAATCATCAGCCCGCAGCTGGCAGAAGTTCTGCAGCTAAGTGATGGCGGTATGGCGCGTTTTATTAATCTGGATCAGGTCTGATAAGCCGCGATTGCTGTATAATGCGCGCCGTTAAATAAACCTTATTAAGTTAACTTTTTAAACATTGTGATTAGACCTAAACCGGAGTAGATATGCACACTGATGTAAATGCCCTGTTCGCCAACTTATGGCAAGACTATGTAGCGGTAACGCCGTCGGCTAAAAAAGTGCACCAGCTGCTGGGTTCGTCACAACAGGATGATGTGATAAATGACCATATTGCCCTGCGCACTTTCAACCTGGAAAAAGTAGGCCTGGACAAACTGGCCGCACATTTTCTGGCATTGGGTTACGAAGAGTGCGGTGAGTATCACTTTGCAGCGAAAAAGCTCTATGCCAAGCATTTTGAGCACCCGGATCGCAACCAGCCTAAAGTGTTTATCTCGGAATTGCTGCTGGATCAATGTTCAGCCTTTTTACGTGACACCATCACCGAACTAGTTGCGCAAATACCAGATGAAGCAGTAACGGCTGATAACTTTTTATACAGCGGCACGCACTGGCAGGTAAGCCAGGCCACTTATGAAAAGCTGCTGGCTGAAAGTGAATACGCTGCCTGGGTTGCTGCCTGGGGTTACCGCGCCAACCACTTTACCGTTAGCGTAAACGAGCTGGCCAGTTTTGAAAGCTTAGAGCAGGTAAACACCGAGCTGAAACAAGCCGGCTTTTTACTGAATACCTCTGGCGGTGAAATTAAAGGCACTCCGGATGTATACCTGGAGCAGTCCTCTACCCTGGCTGATTTACACCAGGTGCAGTTCAGCGATACGGTAGCAACTATCCCCAGCTGCTTTTACGAGTTCGCCCGCCGTTACCCATTAAGCAACGGTATGCTATACAGCGGGTTTGTTGCCGCATCAGCCGATAAAATTTTTGAAAGTACTAATGCCCGTTAATTTACATTAACACCAAGCAACATGCACTTTTACTAAGGCCAGCACATCGCTGGCCTTGTTGTATCTGAGCGTAGTATTTGTACTATGTTGGATTTGTGCAAAGCACTGGCGTTAAAAGTAAGGGTGTTAAAAGCGAGCGTCTTGACGTACGTACCTAAAGGCGTACAATCGACAGTAAGTTAACCCTGCAAGAGGTGCGTTATGACTGGAATAACCGCAACTGAAGCCCGTAGCAATCTTTACCGGTTGATTGATGAAACTGCTGAGTCACACCAGCCCGTTGTCATTATGGGCAAACGTAACAACGCGGTATTGATTTCAGAAGAAGACTGGTCGGCAGTACAGGAAACGCTTTATCTGCTTTCTGTCCCTGGTATGCGCGAATCTATTCGGGAGGGAATGAGTACCCCGGTAAAAGAATGCGTTGAGGAATTGGGCTGGTGAGTTGGAAACTGGTGTATACCAGGCAAGCTCAAAAAGACGCCCAAAAGCTGGCCGCCAGTGGCCTTAAGCTCAAAGCTCAAGAGTTGTTGACACTCATTTCCGCAGATCCATACGCTAAGCCCCCTCCGTTTGAAAAGCTGGTTGGCGATCTTGCCGGAGCGTACTCACGTCGGATCAATATTCAGCATCGCCTGGTATATCAGGTGTTGGAACAGGAGCGAGTGGTTAAAGTTCTCCGGCTTTGGAGCCACTATGAGTAACGCATAACAAGGAGTAACGCTAAATGTCCTTCTTCCAACTTTTGAAATTTTCCACTTTAATTACCTTGCTAATCTTTAGTTGTAGTGAAATCTCTGCAGAAACAAACGTCACTACAGAGCCAGCCTATCGGCATGCAAATGAACCCATCGGCACAGTGCGCCAGGTGTATGATGGCAAACTGTATCCGGATATTCAGGTAAACACCTTTCGCAATATTGACCGCTTATTTCCAACCCGCACGGTAGCGCGGGGCGACTGGGTTAGTAAGTTGCCGCATAGCGACACACCGTTGCAGGAATTTAGCTATACCGTTGCTGATCAGACGTACGATTTATACGACGTGCTGGCGATGAACCGGGTTAGTGGCATGTTGATTATTCATAACGGCGAAATTAAGTTCGAAAAATACCTGCTGGGTAATGATCAGCATACCCGCTGGATGTCGATGTCGGTGGTAAAATCGATAACCGCCATCTTAATTGGTGCGGCGATACATGACGGCCATATTAATAGTATCGATGATGAAATTACCGACTACCTGCCAGGTTTTAAGGGCACGGCTTACGATGGGGTAACGGTAAAACACCTGCTGCAGATGAGCTCGGGCGTGGCCTGGAATGAAACTTACACTGACCCTGGCTCAGACCGGCGGCGGATGCTGGAGGCGCAAATTAGTGCTAAGCGAGGCGCGGTGCTGGATTTAATGGCCTCACTGCCACGTGCTGCCGCGCCGGGAAGTGTCTGGAATTACAGTACCGGCGAAACCCAGCTGGCCGGGGCGTTGGTTAGGGCAGCGACCCGTAAGCCGGTGGCGGAGTATTTGTCAGAGAAAATCTGGGCGCCGCTTGGCATGGAAGCTAATGCTAACTGGTGGCTGCAATCGCCGGATGGCCTTGAGGTAGGGGGCAGTGGTTTGTCGGCAACCTTGCGTGATTACGGCCGTTTTGGGCTGTTTATGCTAAATGAGGGTATGATCAGCAAAGATAATCAGCAACTTCGTGTCTTGCCACAGGGCTGGATGCAAGCGGCCAGCACCCGCCAGGTAGTAGGCGGCAAGAGGGTTAATTATGGCTATATGTTGTGGCCAATGCACGACAACAGTTATGCTGCTGAAGGCATTTTTGGCCAGTATGTGTTTGTTGATCCTGACACCAACCTGGTAGTGGTGCAGTGGGCGGCACAACCAAAGCCGCTGTACCGGGTGGGGCTGGATGAATATACTTTTTTTAAGGCGCTGTCTGACTATTTCGCAAAGCAGAGTAACTAGCCCTGCATTGCCTAACCAGATCCTGACAGCAGCAACTGCTGTTAATGCTGTTGGAACGGATTGATCCAGGTTGCTTTGCTGATAGTATTCAGTCACTAACCTGGTTCAGATTAACTTGATGGCCATTGAGTGGCCGCTCTACTAGCTTAATAATTCAGGGATGGCTATGCCAATTTACCGGTTTTTACTGTTAGCATTAATCAGTGCGCCGCTCGCTGCCAAGCAGCCGGACAAGGTCACCATAGCGCTGGGGCATCCGGCCAATGGCAATATGGTGCATCTGGATGAGGCCAAGCTGTTGGCGGTATCTGGCTTCAGCCAGTTTGAGCGTTGGTTAAGCCTGGTTAATCTGACGGATTATCAGGTACAGCAAGTGGCTATTCCTGGCAATGCCCAGTACTTTAATCAGGCTACTGTTTTGCAGGACTCTGCAACAAACAGCAAGGCAACAAACAGCAAGCCGCTTAGCCGCCAGGCGCTGGTTTTTCTTACCCTGGATGGCATCAGCGCCTATAACCCTGAGCGCAATCAGCTTGAGCAATTAGTTGTTAGCCCTTCTATTTACCGGGTGCTGGACAAAAACCGGCTACGCAGCGCCGACTTTGTGCTGGAGCTTGGCAGTAACAGAGCTGATTTTCTGGTGCCAGATTTTAATCACAGCCATTTATTCCGGCAGCAGCCTGATGGTAGTTTTAGACAATATTCGCTGAATATTGGCCCGCTGGTAACCAGCTGGCGTGACAGCCCCAGTTATGAGCCACGGCGCCATTTCGTTGTTGATGTCGATTTAGACGGCCGGCTCGATTTAGCCTTTGTTGCCGGTGGTAAATTTCAGGTGTTTTACCAACTGGCTGATGGTAGCTTTAACACTGAGCCGGTAATCCAGAATTGGCCTGTTTCCCTGTCGACCGAGCAGGAAGCCGACCAGCGTAATGACGCCGGACGAAGCTACAGCGGTCAGAATATAGATAGTTTGCGGGATATTACCGACATTGATGGTGATGGTATTGCCGATATTGTGGTCAACCGCGAGCAACTGGCCGATGCGCTGGAGCGTAACAACAGCTTTCGGGTGCATTTTGGTAAAAAAACCGCTACCGGCTTAAACTTTAATGCAGAGCCGGATACCCGGATCACCACTGACACGTCGCCGATAGCGGTAGTGATTGACGATTTTAACGCCGATGGCCGTAAAGATTTTTATATTCCCAGCACTCACTTTGGCGTTGGCACTATCGTGCGGGTGTTACTGCGGGGCAGTGCTAACCTTGATATCGATTTTTACTTGTTAAATGAACAACGGCAGTACAGCAGCAGTGCAGATTTTAAACAGAATGCCACTATCGATGTCAGTATCAGTAACCTGCGTTACGATATGCCATTGTTTGAGCTGGCAAACCTGGATGGCAGTGGCCAGAAAAGTCTTATTGTCGGTGAGGGCGGCGATGAACTACGATTTTACAGCCCGGAACCGGGCCGCTTGTTCAGCAAACGATCGGAGCGGCTGAAACTTACCCTGCCACGCGATGCCCGTAAAGTGCTGGTGGCTGATTTAACCGGTAATGGTAAAGACGACATCGTGCTGCCGTTTGACGCTCAGGATGCCGAATCACAGCGCAATCAATTGCTGTTATTGCTTAATCTTTAGCCCTTAGCTGATAGCGCTTCTGGCAAAGCAGGGCTAGTCAATCAGTCGCAAGATATCGCTAATCATATCGTCCATGGTCAGCAAGCCAACCAGCTGGTTATCACTGGTGACCAGCAAGCGTTTTAAACGATGCTGGCTCATTAAATCGGCAGCATGTTTTACCGCCATTTCCTGGCTAACGGCAATGGCCGGTTTAATGCACACGTCGTAGACATTGATTAAATCGATATCGCCTTCTTCGGCAATAATGGTTTTTAAAATATTGGTGTAGGTAATCAAGCCATAAGCATCATGCGGGCTGTGACGATCGACTACCAGGCACTTAACATTATGCTTTTTCATCATGCTCAGTGCTTCACGCAGGGTACTAAAGGGCGAAATGCAGATCACATCTGCTACCATCAGATGTTTTACCAGTTTTGTGGCCATTGTTAACTCCTAATCATGTTGCTCGCGCAAGTGTTGTTCAAACTTCATTACCTGGCTCATATCCAGCCCGGTTAAATGATCAATCGGCACGGTAAAGGCAATGCCGCGTGAATCTCCATCATCCAGCAGTAAGCTTTGCATTTTCTTTAAGATAGGTAGCGATAATTGTTTGGCTACCACCATCAACAGCACCGTTTGGCTGCCTTCAAAGGTCATACCAAAAAAGGTTTTGCGGTTATCCGCAGCAATACCACGGCCTGACAAAATAGTAATACCGGTAGCGCCAGCTTGTTTGGCCTGACTGATGGCTTGTTCTTCCAGCTCATCCGGGGCAATAACCACTATTGCTGAGAATTTCATGTTGGATCACTCCTGACTTGGCTAAACCGCTCCACCACTATGGCGTACAACATTACGGTTATGATTGGAAAAATAGAGGCAAAGGCAATTAAGCCAAAGCCATCAATTAACACATTGCGGCCTTCAATCGAGCTGGCCAGGCCAATACCCAGCGCGGTTACCAAAGGCACGGTAACTTCAGAGGTGGTAACACCACCTAAATCAAAGGCCAGCGCCACAATATATTTAGGGGCGAGGGCAGTGAGAAATACCACTAACACATAGCCAGCCATAATGTAGTAATGAATAGAATCGCCGCTGATGATGCGGTACACGCCTACGGTAATACCAATGGCTACGCCAAAGGCCACGATAAGCCGGATAACTGACCCCTGCAATTTACCGCGGGCGGCTTGTTCTGCCTGGTTGCCAATGGCAATTAACGCTGGCTCTGCCATAGTGGTGGCGAAGCCAATCATAAAAGCAAACAGCAAAATTAAACTGTTATAGCCTTTATTAATCAGCTGTTCTGCCATCAGGCTGCCTACCGGAAAAAGCCCCAGTTTCAGGCCAAGTACAAAAGCATACAGGCCCAATAATACCATGGTGAAACCAGCGATAACTTTTACCGGGTGGGCCAGCGGCCGCCTTAACACAAGGTATTGAAATACCAGCACCACCAAAATCATTGGCAGAATATCTTTAATCATGGTGGCTAAATCGAGCAGGGCTTGCACTAACCAGTGCAGCTCACGTTGTACCGCGGCCATCTGGTCGATGACGCTGGCGCTGCTAACGTTATATACCCAGATACCATACAACTGAACGCTGATCATCGGCACCATTACTGCAAGTGCTACCAGGCCAAAGCCATCAGTCAGTGGGTTACGGCCTTTGATTGAACTGGCCAGGCCCAATCCCAGCGCTGCAATCAAGGGCACGGTAACAATATTGGTGGTAACGCCACCCGAGTCGTACGCCAGGCCGACAATTTCGGCCGGGGCAAAAAAGGTTACCATCAAGACGATGATATAGCCGCCAATCATTAACCAGTGAATAGGCCAGCCTAAAATTATCCGCAATACACCCAGCGCCATAACGGCACCAACTGACAATGCCACAATCAGCCTTAAGGTTAAGCCGTTAACCCGGCCCTGGCTGATTTGCTCGGCTTGCTCAGCTACGGCAATCAGCGCCGGTTCGGCAATTACCGCGGCAAAACCGATAGCAAAGCCAAAGCACATTAAAATGGGTAAAGAGCCTTTGCGGGCAAATTGGTTGGCGAGGTTTTTACCAACCGGAAAGATACTCAGCTCCAGCCCCAGTAAAAAAAGCGCGATACCAATGGCAACAATAAATAAACCAATGATAATGCTTATAGGATCACTGGGCAGGCTCTGGAAAATAGCGAACTGAAAAAACAACACCACCAACACTATCGGTAACAGGTTTTTTAAAGCATGCAGCAGTTGCTGTAAAAATTGCTGTAGCACTTTAACTCCTGAAAGTTTGCTGGCGCTAATAACGTAATTGTAACGTAAAGTAGCAACAATCCCAATTAATAAACCATATTAAAAATTTGATATACCGCAAGATGTTTGGACAAACTGCCTTCCGGTAGCCGCTTGACAGGCCCTGGTCAGCCGGTTAGTGTCTGCAGCATTCTCCCAAACATCAATTTAAGTTTGCGCTTGAACGACATCATCTTGTCCGGTTCGTTAGTTTTGCCAGCAGCGCTTGCCGCCGCCGCGGGTGGCATGCTGCGTTTTGCTGTGGCCAATACTGTTGCCAGATTTTGGGGCGTGCAGTTTCCGCTGGGTACTTTACTGGTTAATAGCAGTGGCGCCCTGGTAATCGGCTTTATCGCTGCATTGGTGTTAGCAAAGCCCGATTTTTCTGATTGGGGCCTGGTTATCAGCGTCGGTTTTTTAGGCAGCTATACCACCGTATCATCATTCAGCCTGCAAACCGTTATCTTGTGGCAGAGCCACCATTACCGCCAGGCATTGCTGAATATTGGCTTATCATTTGGCTTATGTTTAAGTTTGGTATGCGCCGGTTTTAGCCTGGGCAACCTGATATGGTAAGGCCCGGATTTTATGTTGCAGTAGGCCTTGGCAGTGCAATAGGGGCCTTAATGCGGTTTGCTTGTTCGCTGTGGCTGGCCACGCCTGATGGCAGCTTACCGCTAGCCACCTTGCTGGTGAATGTGCTCGGTTCATTCTGGATTGGCTGCTATGTCAGCCTGACCGGGCCGGATGGCCGTTGGCAGGTATCAGCCTGGCAAAAACAGTTTATGTTAAGCGGGGTCTGTGCCGGCTTTACTACCTTCTCACTATTCAGCCTGGAGTTTATGCAATTACTACAGGCCGGGCAGATACTGCTGGCATCGGGTTATGTTGTTTTGTCACTATTACTCTGGTTGCTGGCCTGCCTGGCAGGTTTAACGCTTGGCGCCAGAGCCAACAGGCTAAGATCGTCGAATTAAGGTGGGCATGGTGTTGAAACTTTTAATTGCTGCTGCAGCTTTAGTGCTGTTAACCGCTTGCGACAAGATGCAAACCTTGTCTGAAGCCGAGCAAATTGAGCGGACTATCCGCCAGGAAGTAAGCCGTGATGTTAAGGGCTTAAATGCGCTGACTACTGTAGCCGCGGCTACGGAATATGATGGCTTTGCCTGGCGCCGTGGTGAAAAAATTCAGATAAGGCAGCGCCAGAATGGCGAGCTGGTTTTGCTGGAGCAAGCCGAGGCGCCCGATGTTATCGCCACAGCGGTACAACACCGGATCCCCAGTTTTAGTCTGGTACGCTATCAGCAAGGCTGGCTGGTGGTGTTTCGTACTTATGTCAGCAGCCATTGCCAGGTAGTATATGCTTACGCTTACCGTGGCAGCTTGCCTGATACGCCGCAATGCACAGAAGATTTATTTGCCAGCCAGGCCAACGGCAAGTGCCAAAGCCCGATTAATGACCAGTGGCAGGTATTTAAGGAATGGTTTTTCGCCGAGTCATTGGTGGCAGAGGGTAACCCGGTGTGTGCTGCCAGGGCAGAGCAGGGCTGGCAGGTGCCGCAATGAAAATTCACCGAGAAATGCTACATTTTGTCCGGTTCTTCGTATAAGCCTTATCATCAAACAATTTAAGGACATACCGTGAAATTTTTACTCTCTGTTATTGCGTCAGTATTGTTAGCCGGTTGCTCGGTATTTGGCCAGAGCAACGTGGAAACTGCTCCCTATACCTTGCTAAAAGCTGATGCTGAAAACAATATTGAAGTGCGCAATTATGACGCTATGGTGCTGGTATCCACCAGTATGGCGGGCGAGGGCCGCAATAGCGCTTTTCGCAAACTGTTTCGCTATATCGGTGGTGAGAACGAAGGCGCCACTGAAATATCGATGACAGCACCGGTGTTTATGGACAACGCTACGGCGACGGACAACGCCAAGGGTACTGAAATTGCCATGACAGCACCGGTATTTATGGATAACAGGGCCGGCGAAGCCATGATGTCATTTGTGATGCCAAAAGACTTTACCCTGCAAACCACACCTAAACCTACTAACCCTGAGGTGAAGGTTACTGAGCTTAACAACTATAAAGTTGCCGCTATTAAATTCAGCGGTACCCTGAGCAAGCGCAATGTTGCTAAACACACTAAAACCTTAACGGCCTGGATTAGCGAAAACGGCTACACCGCCATTAGTGAGCCAGTAGAAGCAGGCTATAACGGCCCGTTAACCTTACCAATGCTGCGCCATAACGAAGTACTAATTGAAATAAAGTAATAACCTGAGTGCCGGCTATTGCGCTTTGGGTAATTAGGGCCATACTGCTAAACGTATGGCGCCGCGGGCCCTTACGTACAACACAGGTGATTAAAATGAGCAAAGGCCAGGACAGTAAAAAAGACGTGAAGAAGAAACCACTATTAACCGCCAAAGAGAAGAAAGCGGCTAAATCGTCGAAGAAAAACGAAAAAAATGTGTTAGGGCATCAGAACTAGCACAAGCACTACTTAACAATACTGCGCCGACAAACCAGATTTTTGCCGGCGACATCTTCGATTAACTAAACTGATGTATTTTTATTCTCGATAGGGTCAGCTTGCTTTAAGTTTTTTTACTCATTAAGCGCTTTATTATTTCCGGTCAAATTAAGTTCCTTTCCTTCTGTTTACCCTCCGATAGATATAAGGCTGCCGCATTGCTTGGCCTTGTTATGGGGGTAATTTTGGTGCATCATTTGTTCATCGCTATTTTGAAATTTTTTGGTGATGTAATGGAAACAGTGCAACTTGAGAATATCACTATTGCCGCTATGGCCTTATCTGAGAAAGAGCGCGCTAAACTTGCACATGATTTGGTTGCGAGTTTAGATGGTCCAGCCGATCCTAGTGTGGCAGAGGCCTGGGACCTTGAGGTTTGCCGTCGGATTAAAGACATTAAATCAGGCAAAGCTGAACTGCTAGATGCTGATGAAGCCATTTCGCGCGCCAGAAGCCGGATTAGGAGCTGAGCTTGAAGGTAAAGGTTAGCACGGAAGCTACCGCAGAATTGACAGAGGCTGCTGCTGGTAGTGTTCAAAATTCTGTGTCATTTCATTAAACTAAGCGAAAAAGAGATGACACATGACCAACCCAACTTTCGATATGCAAGCGGCCATTCAGGCATTACGTGATGGCAGAGGCTTGTCCGGTAAAGACGGTATCTTAACGCCGTTAATTAAACAACTGACAGAAGCAGCGATGCAGGCCGAGTTAGAACAGCACCTTGAGCAAGGTGAAGTGCCTAATCGCAAGAACGGCAGCTCAGCCAAAACCATGAAAAGTACCTCCGGCAGCTTTGAATTAAATACGCCGCGAGACCGTGCCGGTAGCTTTGAACCGCAAATCGTCAAAAAGCACCAGACCCAGTTAACCGACGAGCTGGAGCGTAAAATCATCGGCTTGTTTGCCCTTGGCACCAGCTATCAGGATATCCGTGCACACATCGAAGAAATGTACGGTATCAGTATCTCTAACGGAACGCTCAACGCCGTTACCGACAAACTGTTACCTGAGTTGCAAGCTTGGCGTGAGCGGGAACTAGACCCGATTTACCCCATCGTCTGGCTCGATGCCATCCACTACAAAATCAAAGAAAATGGCCGCTACATCAGCAAAGCCGTTTACACCATACTGGCGGTCAATGTAGAAGGCAAAAAGGAATTACTGGGCCTGTATCTGTCTGAGCACGAAGGTGCACATCACTGGTTAAGCGTGCTGACAGACCTGCATAATCGCGGTGTGAAAGACATCCTCATCGCCTGTGTTGATGGCCTCAAAGGCTTCCCTGAAGCGATTGAGAGTATTTATCCCAGGACCGAGATACAGCACTGCATTATTCACCAAATCCGTAACTCGCTTAAGTACGTGGCCAGCAAGAACCAGAAAGCCTTTATGGCGGATTTAAAGTGCGTGTACAAAGCCACCACGTTAAACGCCGCCGAATCAGCACTGGACGAGCTTGAGGCTAAATGGGGAGAGAAGTATCCGGTGGTGATTAAATCCTGGCGTAATAAATGGCAGACGCTATCAGCCTATTTTAAATACCCGGACTACGTTAGAACTGCCATCTACACTACGAATGCCGTAGAAGCCGTGCATCGCCAGTTCCGCAAACTGACCAAAACCAAGGGCGGATTCGCCAATGAAAACAGTTTGCTTAAGCTGCTCTATGCCGGTATCTTGCAGGCATCTGAGCGTTGGACCCACCCGGTGCAAAACTGGAATCTGACGCTGTCACAGCTGTCGATACACTTCGAGGGGCGTTTAGACGCTCATATTGACCTGTGATCAGGCTGACACAGAATATTGAACACCCTC
>NZ_KB907717.1 GCF_000382165.1 Arsukibacterium perlucidum DSM 18276
AAAACGCCGGTAGATGGCGCTCCAATCTCCAAAAGCTTCTGGCACATCGCGCCAAGGGCAACCGACCCGCATCCGATACAAAATGCCTTCGAAAGTATTTCTGTGTTCCGGCTTGTCATATACGCGGCCCGTTTTAAGCATCAATCTGATTAGCTTTGACCAGTACTCGTCTGTTAACAATGTTCTTGGCATGATGGGTTGTCATGGTTAGTTTTTGGCGAAAGTAATTATACCAGCCCATCATGCTGTCTAATAATCCATCACGAAAGATCAACAAGCCCTAGTAACAAATAATGAAAGAACCTTTAGTAAAAACGTCAAACTGATTTCAACTACCGATTTAGACGGCAATATTCTGCACTGTAATGATGCTTTTATAGAGATTAGCGGCTTTGAGAAAGAAGAACTGATTGGGCAACCGCATAATATAGTACGTCACCCGGATATGCCGCCACTGGCATATCAGATTATGTGGCAGCACTTAAAAGCCGGTAAACCCTGGATGGGACTGGTAAAGAACCGCAGCAAAAATGGCGATTACTATTGGGTGGATGCATATATAACCCCGGTAACAGAGCAAGGCAAGGTTGTAGGTTATGAATCAGTACGATCCTGTCCGGAGCGCACTGATATTAAACGGGCTGAGAAATTGTATCAGGCTATTAATGCTGGCAAAGTTAAAAAACAACGTTGGCAACTGGGGGCGGACAGTTGGTTGTTACTGGCAGGTTTATTGTTTAGCGGCCTGCTTTTCGTTGTGAGTTCAGTTGGCTGGGTGGCATTGGCGCTGTTAACTACTCTGCTAGCTTATGCTGTATTTAGTCATATGAGCCGTGTTCAGGCGATACAGGGTGTGAAAGACTTACTGAGTAATGCGTTTAGACATGAACTGGCAGTGATGACCTTTACCGATGATAAGCCGCTAATTGGTGAGCTGAAGGTAGCTATTAAGAGTTCCAAAGCACATTTGGAAACGGTGTTAACCCGGATAGAAGATGCAGCCAGCAACATGGCCAGCCAGGCTAAACAGGGCCTGGTACAGGCTGAAGCTGCCTCATCAAAAATTAAGCAGCAGCAAATGGAAACTGAGCAAGTTGCAACAGCAATGCACCAGATGACCACCACCATCGCTGATGTATCATCTCATGTTCAGGAAACCGCAGAGCGGGCAGAGCAGTCAAACGAATTAGCCGGGCGCAGCCGGCAAACAGCAGCCACCACCCGTAAATCGATAGAGAGCTTGCGCGATACCGTCAGTAATATCAGCCACTCCGTTACAGAAGTGGCGGAGCAAACTCAAAAAATTGCTAAGGTGGCGCAAATTATCGCTCAGATAGCCGAGCAAACCAACCTGCTGGCGCTGAACGCTGCTATTGAGGCGGCGCGGGCAGGTGAACAGGGCCGAGGCTTTGCCGTGGTGGCCGATGAAGTACGTAACCTGGCCAGCCGTACTCAGGATTCAACCAAAGAAATTCATGGCATTATTACTGAGCTTACTGCCAGGGCCAATACTGCAGTGGAAGTGGCGCAACGGGGCAGGGATGGTGCCGATGCGGGTTTGCAGCAGGTAAAAGATACTGAACAAATGTTAAATGGTATTTCAGATGCCGTAGGTGCGATTGCTGACATGTCTACCCAAATGGCTGCGGCGGTGGAAGAGCAGGCGCATGTCGCCGAAGACGTTAACCGTCAGGTTGAAAACATTTCGTCATTGGCCCACAGTAGCCTGACGGAAGCTGACAGTTCAGCCAGCTCTACCCGTCAGTTGCAACAAATTGCCAGGGAGTTATACGAGTTGGTAGTGCGGTTCAAACGCTAACTGCCTGCACCAGCGTGTCATTCTGACTAAGCAATGCATTATGGCTAAGCAACTTTAAACTGGCTGGCCAGTTGTTGTAACTCAGTACCCAGCCGGCTTAAATCATTGCTGGCGGCAGCGGTTTCTTCGCTGGCGGTAGCCGACTGCTCGGCTACGTCGCGGATACTGAAAATACTGCGGTTAATTTCCTCGGCAACGGTGCTTTGCTCCAAAGCGGCGGCAGCTATCTGCTGATTCATCTGCTGAATGCTGGTTACCGCGGCGTTGATAGCCAGAATGGCATCGCCGGCGTCATCAGCACTTTCCAGGGTATTGTCTGCCAGGCCAGAGCTTTTATGCATATTACTAACAGCGGCTTCAGCTTTTTGCTGCAGGGCGCTGATCAGTTGTTCAATCTGACCGGTTGACTCCTGAGTGCGAAATGCCAGGGCTCGTACCTCTTCAGCGACTACCGAGAAACCCCGGCCCGCCTCACCGGCGCGAGCTGCTTCAATAGCAGCATTCAGTGCCAGCAGGTTGGTTTGGTCGGCAATGCTTTTAATTACATCCAGCACTGAGCCAATATTACTACTTTGCTCCTTTAGCTCGCCCAGTGAATTGGCGGAGGTTGTAACTTCATGGGCCAGCGCTTTAATTTGCTTTATGGTTTTTTGCACGACCTGCTCGCCAACGGTAGCTTGCTCTGAAGACTCTGTTGCAGCAGTTGAGGCTTCCTCGGCGCTGCGGGCCACTTCCTGTACCGTGGCAGACATTTCATTCATCGCCGTCGCAACCTGCTCGGTTTCTTCTTTTTGCCGATTGACCCCGGCTGAGTTTTGCTCGGAAATGGCCGCCATCTCTTCCGTAGCTGTGGCCAGTTGGCCAATACCAGAGGTCAGATTATTAATTAATGCCCGCAAACTGACGCTCATTTTCTGCATTGCCTGCATTAGCTGACCCGGTTCATCGTGGCGATCGGTTGGCAAGTCTTCGGTAATATCGCCAGCAGCAATTTTTTCTGCCACCATTACTGCATGCTGCAGGGGCGCCACCACCATTTGGGTAATGATTACAGCGGCGACAATACCAATAATAATGGCAATAATTGCCGCGATAATAATTAACCACTCCAGTTGATTAGTTTCCTGCTCCAGAATTTTTAATTGGTTTTCAACTGAACGTGTACCTGCTTCGTCAGCTGCTATAGCTGACGTTGCCATCTGTTGTTCGATAGTTTGCATTTGAGCTTGATCGGTTTGGGGATCAAGCCTGGTTAACTGCGACAGTTGCTGTTGATAGCTGGTGATGTTATTCAGCATCTCGCGCATTAACGCTTTACTTTGCTCGTTGGTAAATGAGCCGAGGCTGCGCTCACCAAGCTGCTTAGCCTGGTTACTGATTTCCAGCGCTTGCTGCAGATATTGTGGATCACTGCGTAACAAAAAGTTTTTATCCTGATGCCTGGCTTCGCTAATCAGCAGATTGGTTTCTCTTACGTCGTTAACGACAGCAAAACGGCTACTCATATTGTTTAAAGCGTTATAGCTAACGACAGAGCTAATGAACAGAATCAGTAGCACCAGGCCAAAACCAGTAAATAATTTTGCCCGGACACTAAGATTTTGGGTGAGGGTTGAAATAGCAGACATGATGGAGGCCTCATTTTAAATGGGTTATGACAGTTGCGGAGCAAGCTTTGTATTAAAGATCTATATCAAATCGTTAATACAACTAATGGTTTAAGCTTAAGTGCTAATGAAGCTATTGCAAGTTATTGCCAGTTGGGCTGGCCCAATCAGCCAGTGAAATAAAAGGCCAGCAGATGCTGGCCTTGGGTTTTTCTAAGCATAACTCAGCTAAACGCTGATATTAATATTCTGCCCAATATTACCTACCGGCGAGGCGGCAGTGATTTGCTCTACTGTTTGCATCGCACTTTGCATTAACAAATTTACCATTTGTGCTTGCTGAGTTTGCTGCTTTTTCGCCATTACGGCGCCCAGTATTTCAAAACTCTGAGCAGATGCCATCGCACCAACGGATTGACTCATAGTTCCTCCTATTACCAATACGTCAGCACTATATCGACTGCAGCAACGAAAACTTGAGCTTTTTTATTTGTAGAATAATGCCGCCCAAAGCATAGGGTGGCATTTGATCCTGTGACATTTTCAGTACGGCAAAGCGTTTACTGCAACAACGCGTTAAGAAGCCTGGATCAGTGCAGTTTGCTGCGCTTTAATTTGGGAGTGCGACAACGCTGGGGTCAGGGCGGTACCAACGGGCTGGGCAGGTTTGTATGAACGCACCGGCCGGGTTGGGCCTTTTTTTACCAAACCTTTATACATCGGTTCGGCTTTCACTGCTGGCTTGCCTAACCGACTAGCTAATGCCTGCTGTAAATCGGCTGAGGTGTAGCCCGCTTTAATTTTAATGCGTAAGTAAGGCACGCCCGCTGCTTCCAGCGCACCGCTGACAAACCAGTCTGGTGCCGCTTTATGGCCGTCTTTATTGCTGTTGTTGACGAGATCAAGTACTGCAACAACCCGCAGATCATCCGCTGCACATAAAACAAAATCCAGATATTTGGCGTTGAGTTTTACCTGGGTGCTGCGCCTGGCTTTTTCGTTAGCGTTTTCTTTAACTTCAATTAAGTCGGCAAGTTTTATCCGGTTTAAAATTTTATACTCGCCCTCAACCGCTTTTTCTAGTAAGTTCTGAAACGAGCGCTCGACCGGGCTGAATAAGCTGCTGCGTCTTTGCACCTGAAACGGATTGCTGTTATCAATAAAGCGACTGGCAACCATAGCTACCAGCACAACCAGTGCTACCAGCAACAACATAATAATCTCCATGCCCACCTCCGACGATAAATTGACATACGCAGTTATACTTAAATCTTAAAGCACATCCCGTGCCATAAATTTCTTATTTCTGGCAATTAAGGCATTGTTTTTGGTGATGCTAAGCATTTTAGTCATTAATGGCATTTATAATGCGAAAGCGCTTATAGTTAGCTTACTAACAGCGACAACGATAAAGGGGCTGGATATGTCTGACACTACTACCCGGGCCGGTTTAACCATAACCGGCCCGCTGAACAGCGACTATGAACAAATTTTAACGACAGATGCTTGTGCCTTTGTTACTGAGCTGGTACGTGAGTTCCGGCCCCGGATAACTGAGTTACTGGCTAACAGAATAAGCCGCCAGCAACAGTTTGATAATGGCGCTTTACCCGATTTCCTGCCTGAAACGGCAACTATTCGTGGCTCTGACTGGCAGGTAGCGCCTATTCCGGCTGATTTGCAGGATCGGCGGGTAGAAATAACCGGCCCGGTTGACCGCAAAATGATTATTAATGCCCTAAACGCTGATGTAAAAGTGTTTATGGCAGATTTTGAAGACTCGCAGGCACCAAGCTGGGCCGGCGTTATTGAAGGCCAGATTAATTTAAGGGATGCCAACTTAGGCACTATTAGTTACACCGATCCGCAAAGCGGCAAGCACTATACATTGCAAGACAATCCGGCGCTGCTGATTGCCCGGGTGCGCGGCCTGCATTTATGGGAAAAACACTTGCTGGTTGATGGTGCCCAGGTTCCCGGCTCGCTGGTTGATTTTGCGCTGTATTTTTATCATAACTGGCAAACCCGCCTGAACAATGGCTCGGGTGTTTACTATTATCTGCCAAAACTGCAAAGCCATACTGAAGCCAAATGGTGGGATGATGTGTTCAGTTTTACCGAGCAGAAATTTAAAGTAGCAACCGGTACTATTCGCGCCACCGTGCTGATTGAAACCCTGCCTGCCGTCTTTGAAATGGATGAAATTCTGTATAGCTTAAAAGATCATATCGTAGCGCTGAATTGTGGCCGTTGGGATTATATTTTTAGCTATATCAAAACGTTAAATAACCATGCCGATAGGGTGTTGCCAGACCGGCAAGTGGTTACCATGACTAAACCATTTTTAAACGCTTACTCGCGCTTATTGATTAAAACCTGTCATAAACGCGGTGCGCTGGCGATGGGCGGCATGGCGGCCTTTATTCCGGCGAAAGACGCTGGCGAAAACGAGAAAATTCTGGCCCGGGTGACTGCTGATAAAGAGCTGGAAGCCAGCAACGGCCACGATGGTACCTGGGTTGCCCACCCTGGGTTGGCAGCGACTGCTAATGGCGTGTTTGCTGAATATTTAAGCGGTGGCAAGGTTAACCAGCTTGATGTTAGCCGCGAGCAGGATGCAGAGATTACCGCCGAAGAGCTGCTGGCGCCTTGCGAGGGGGAGCGCACCGAAGAGGGCATGCGCACTAATATCCGGGTAGCGCTACAATATATTGCCGCCTGGATCAGCGGTAAAGGCTGCGTGCCTATTTATGGCTTAATGGAAGATGCCGCGACGGCGGAAATTTCGCGCACCTCGATTTGGCAGTGGATTAAGCATGGAAAAAGTTTAAGCAACGGTAAGTTAATTACCAAGGCCCTGTTTGCCGACTTTTTAGAGGAAGAGGCAAAAGTAGTGTTGCAGGAAGTAGGAAGTGATACCTGGCAAAGTCAAAATTTTGACCGGGCAAAGCAACTGCTACTGGACATTACCACAGCTGACGAACTGGTAGAGTTTTTAACCTTACCGGCTTACCAGCTGCTTGATTAACCTGAGTAAACCAAACCAAAGGCGCTGCCATTGCTGACAGCGCCTTTTTTGTATCTGTCATGTAGAGAGAACAGCTGCAACACCCGCCTTGGCTCGCCACAGCAACTCTCTCGCTTTCGCTCGCTCAGACACTCTGCGTCGACCAAAACGGGGTTCCAGCCGTTCTCTTTCAGGTATTGATTTAACGAATAGAGGATAGAACCTCTTTTGAAGGAGCCGGGGAGTGTCTGAGCCCCTGCCGTAAGGCAACGGGCGAGTTGCCCCGGCGAGTGAGGAAGAGTGTTGTATCCGGTATGTGGGGAGAACAGCTGTAACACCCCGCGTTAGTTTAACTCATCTGCTGTTTCAACAATCAGCCGTCTGAACCAGATATGGCTGGCATCCTGGTGCAGCAGCGGGCTCCAGATCATTTTCAATTCAATCGACGGAATGGCAAACGGTGGGTCCATAATGGCCATGGTCGGGTCATTCTCATATAACTTGGCTGCACGGCTGGGCAGGGTGGCAATTAAATCTATGCCTACCGCCAGGTGCATCGCTACATGGTAGTTACGGGTAAATACCGAAATACTGCGCTGCTTACCCAGCTTGGCTAACGCTTCATCTACCCAGCCCAGTTTCTGCACATCTTTCGGATCCATACCCACGCCGACCCCAAAGCCGGTTTTACTTACCCAGATATGCTGTGCTTTTAAATAACTGTCTAAATTGAAGTGGTTAACTACCGGATTACTGGCATTAATCAGGCATGAGAAACTGTCACGCCATACCGTTTTCTGGTGAAACGACTGCGGCAATTGATCAAAGCGGTTAATCGCCATATCTACTTTGCCGTTTTCGACATCATGAAAGGTCACATCTGATGGCGTCATAATATCCAGGCTGGTTAATGGTGCCTGTACGCGCATCTTCTTCAACAATGCCGGTATCAGCGTTGACGCTGCGTAATCGCTGGCCATAATCCGGAAAACCCGCTGGCTGTGTAATGGCTCAAAATCTTTATTCGGTTGCAGCGTTTCTTCTAACGTCAGTAATACACCACGTACTACCGGCGCCAGCTCACGGGCCCGCTCGGTCGGTACCATGCCATCTGAAGTGCGCACCAAAATCGGGTCATTCAGTAAATCGCGCAGCCGTTTTAAGCCGTTGCTCATGGCCGGCTGGGTGATATTGAGTTGATTAGCAGCGCGGGTGACGTTTTTCTCACGTAGCAACACGTCCAGATAAACCAGCAGGTTTAAATCCATCTTATTAATATTCATCTGCAAAATGCCTTGGGCTTTATCTATAACTTAGTTGAATCATAACATTGGCAAGAGGATAGCCGTCAAGCGCAAATTGGTATTCACTGGGAAAATGGTGAGCATCATTAAAATCAGCTATATGAATTGTTGTTTTGTTATCTATAGTGAATGACAACAACCTGCACAACAGTTTTAGCAAGAGGAAACGGCAATGACAGCTTATCAAGATGATATCAAACACTTCGACAATGTATGTAAAGAGGCCGGTTCTGCCTGGAATGCCATCAGCCCGGAATATGCCGCGCGGATGAAACTGCAAAACCGTTTTAAAACCGGATTAGATATAGCCCAGTACACCGCCGACATTATGCGCGCTGACATGGCAGCCTACGATGCCGACAGCAGCCAGTACACGCAGTCACTGGGCTGCTGGCATGGTTTTATTGGCCAGCAGAAACTGATCGCCATTAAGAAACATTTCGGCACTACCAAAAGAAAATACCTGTATTTGTCAGGTTGGATGATTGCCGCGCTGCGTTCAGAGTTCGGGCCACTGCCTGATCAATCAATGCATGAAAAAACCTCAGTGCCGGCGCTGATAGAAGAGCTGTACACCTTTTTACGCCAGGCCGATGCCCGCGAACTGGGTGGTTTATTCCGCCAGTTAGATGACGCAACCGACGCTGCTAAAAAAGCGGAAATTCAGGCAAAAATAGATAACTTTGAAACCCATGTGGTGCCAATTATTGCCGATATCGATGCTGGCTTTGGTAACGCTGAAGCCACTTACTTACTGGCCAAGAAAATGATTGAAGCCGGTGCCTGTGCCATTCAGATTGAAAACCAGGTATCGGACGAGAAACAATGCGGCCATCAGGATGGCAAGGTAACAGTGCCACATGCCGATTTTCTGGCAAAAATTAATGCTGTGCGTTACGCCTTTTTAGAGCTGGGTATTGATAACGGCATTATTGTCGCCCGTACCGACTCGCTGGGAGCCGGTTTAACCAAGCAAATTGCCGTGACTAATGAGCCGGGCGATTTAGGTGATTTATATAACAGCTTCCTGGACGGCGATGTAATAAGCGGCGCTGACGATATTGCCAATGGCGATGTGGTAGTAAAAGCCAATGGCAAGCTGTTAAAGCCAAAGCGCTTAGCCAGTGGCTTGTTCCAGTTTAAAGCGGGCAGTGGTATTGACCGGGTAGTACTGGATTGTATTACCTCGTTGCAAAACGGTGCCGATTTACTGTGGATTGAAACTGAGAAGCCACACGTTGGCCAGATCGCCGAAATGGTTAACCGCATTCGCGAAGTGGTGCCTGATGCCAAGCTGGTTTATAACAACAGCCCGTCATTTAACTGGACCTTAAACTTCCGCCAGCAGGTATTCGATGCGTGGCAACAAGCAGGTAAAGATGTCAGTAGTTTTGATCGTGCAGCACTAATGAGTGCTGATTACGATAGCACCGAGCTGGCACAGGAAGCTGATAAGCGTATTCAGACGTTCCAGGCCGATGCGGCGCGCGAGGCCGGTATTTTCCACCACCTGATTACCTTGCCAACTTACCATACTGCAGCCTTGTCAACTGACAACCTGGCTAAAGAGTATTTTGGTGAAGCGGGCATGCTGGGTTATGTGGCCGGAGTGCAGCGTAAAGAAATCCGCCAGGGTATCGCCTGTGTTAAGCACCAGAATATGTCAGGCTCTGACATCGGTGATGATCACAAAGAGTACTTCTCTGGTGAGGCTGCATTAAAAGCAGGTGGTAAACACAACACCATGAATCAGTTCTGACACCTTAACTGATTAAACAGTTTCGCTACGTGGTCAGTTGACCTCAGGCAGCCTCAGGGCTGCCTTTTTTCTTCAACTAATACGTTTTAGCATGGTATGTTGTGTAGCATTAATCAATATACGCATTGGCGACATAACCTGACGATGAGTAACACTTTCTTTTTTGGTGATTGGCAGGTAGAGCCTGCAGCTAATACCCTGCGCCAGGGTAAATTACTGCAACAGCTTGAACCTAAAGCCATGGATGTATTGCTACTATTGTGCCGGCAACATGGTGAGGTAGTCAGCAGTGACGAGATTGTCAGCCAGTGCTGGCCGGACACCGACACCGGCGATAATCCGCTGCATAAAGTGATTACCCAGCTGCGCAAGGCTTTGGGCGACAGTGCCACTAATTCCCGATATCTGGAAACCATCCGCAAGCGCGGCTACCGCACTGTGGCTGAGGTGCGCTTTCCGCTGGGGCAGCAGCAAAGTGCCAGCAGCCAAAGTTGGCAGCAAGGTTCACCTTTTCCGGGCTTACAAGCTTACGATGCGCGCTATGCCACGGTATTCTTTGGCCGGGGCACCCAAATCACCACCTTATTGCAACGCATTGCCCAGCAAGTGAAGTTTGGCCGTGCCTTTAATTTACTATTAGGTCCCAGCGGGAGTGGTAAATCGTCACTGATTAATGCCGGTGTGATGCCAAATCTGATGCAAAGCGGCGGTTACAACGGTATTGAAGTGGTGTCTTACAGCAGCCTCGATTTAGCCGATGTGGCTAAAGGCGAGCTGTTGAGCAGCCTGGCCAGTACTTTGCTTGACTGGGAGCTGGCTTCAGAGCATGAGGAGACCCCCGTGTTTGCCGGCGACAGCGCTATCAGTCTGGCGGCTAAGTTACAGCAACACAGTGCTGAGTTATGCGCCCACTGCATTGCGGTTCTGGGCAACAGCCGTCAGCAAACCAGACGCTTTGCGCTCTTTGTCGATCGCTTAGAGGTACTGTTATCTTCGCCACTTTTTAGCGAGCAAGAGCGCACAGACTTTGTCGCCCTACTGGAGCAACTGGCTACCAGTGGCGCGGTACTGGTGTTAAGTGCTTGTCGGAATGAGTTTTATCCATCTTTAGTGGCATACCCGAGCTTAATGGCGGGTAAAGCGCGTGGTGCGCACTTTGACTTAGCCGCGCCGGGGCGCGCTGAGCTGCTGCAAATGATCCGTTTACCGGCGCTGGCCGCTGGCCTTAGCTTTGCAACGGATCCTGCCACCGCTATGCCACTGGATGAAATACTCTGTAGCGAAGCCGCCAGCAACCCCGATGCGCTGCCAATGCTGCAATATACCTTGCAGCAATTGTATTTACAGCGCAGTAGCGACAACCAGCTGCTGCTATCGGTATATAAAGCGCTGGGCGGTATTGAAGGCGCTATTGGTAAAAACGCCGAGCAGGCCATTAAAGGCTTAAGCAAAACCGAGCAAGACAGTTTGCCACGGGTGTTGTCGTTACTGGTAACCTTGCGTGAAGACGAACAAAGCATTACCAGCCGTAGCGCCCGTTTAGCGCAACTGCAAACCGATGCTGAGCGTGCCCTGGTAAATACCATGGTTGAGCAGCGTTTGTTTGTCTCGCACCTGCAACAGGGCGAGCCCTGCTTTAGCATAGCGCACGAGGCATTGTTACGGCGTTGGCCGCGCGCCACTGCCTGGATAAGTGAACACTTTGATAGCTTAAGTGTAAAAAGCCGGCTGCTGCATTTAAGTCAGCGCTGGCGCAGCGAACAGCAAAACAGCGCTTATCTGCTGGCCGAAGGTAAGCCGCTGCAGGAAGCGCTGTCGCTGCAGCAAAACCAGCTGTTTCAGCTGGATAGGGAAGAAACCGAGTTTATACAGGCATCAAGCGCCAAAGTGCGGTTAAAACGCTGGAGCCGCCGCGCCACCCTGGCCATGCTATGCCTGCTTACCGTTACCGCTATTACGATGAGTGTGCGCAGTTTTAATGCTGAGCAACAGGCGCAGCAAAAACGCCTTGCCGCCGAAAACCTGCTGGGTTTTATGGTAGGAGAGTTTGCCGATAAGCTGCGCAGCATCGGCCGGATGGACTTACTCGATGGGATCAGCAATAAAGCGCTGGAGTACTTTACTGATTACTCCGCCGATGACAGCAGTTTAAGCATCGAAGCGCTGTTGCAGCATGGCCAGACATTAGAAGCGATGGGTGAGGTGGCCTACTCGCGCGGTAAAACCGATGAAGCCACCGCTGCCCTGCGAGCTGCCAGAGTGCAGTTAGAAGCGGTGCTCAGCAAGCAACCGGATAATTTAGAGCTGCTTAAAACCCTCGGTGCTAATGCTTTCTGGCTGGGGCAAATCCATTACGATGCTAACAACTGGCAGGCTACCCAGCCGGAGTTTGAGCGTTATTACCAGTATAGCCAGCGGATGTACCAGCTAGCGCCAGATGATTTAGACGCCATTATGGAGTTGTCCTATGCCACCAATTCATTGGGATCGCTGGCAATGGAACGACAGCAGTTTGATATTGCGCAGCAGAATTTTGAGGAGTCGTTACGGTTGCGGTTATTGGTACAAGCAGGGCAGCCTGACAATAAAAAACTGGTGGCAGATATTGCCAATACCCGTTCCTGGCTGGCCAGTGCGGCGCTGGCGCAAGGCGATATTACTGCTGCGGTATCTGTGCATAACGATATTCAGCAAGCGATGCTGGATGCGGGCAATGATGCAGAACTCTATTTATTAGAGATATTAGTCAGTAGTTACCAACTGTCCGCTAATTTACTGGGCTTTCTGGGGCAGAATTCAGATGCATTAAGCAATGTTAAGGCGTCTACTGTGATTATTAACAGAGCACTGGCGCAAGACCCCGACAGCAGTCGCTGGCGGAACAATAAATACTACGCTTTTTATCAGTCACTGAAGTTTTCGTCGGATAACTCTGTGCAACATATTAAGCAAAGTCCGGCACAATTGGCTGAGTTGTTACAACAGGACGGCTCAGATTTGTCTACATTGACAGACAGACTGATACTGGCCCGGCAATGGTTGACTGCTGCAGAACTGTTACTTGCCAGAGGTGATGTTCAATTAAGTATTCGCTATGGTCAGCGAGCGCTTGCCGCGTACCAGGAGCTGATCAGAGAAAATAGCAGTAATCTTCGTTTTATTGTTGCCAGATCAAATAGCTATCTGCTGCTGGCAAAAGCGCTGTCCAAGACCGATTGGCAGGAAGCGCAAACGTATTGTCAAAATGCGCTGGTCGATCTTGCAGATATCGTCAAGAAGAACAAAGAGCCTGAATTTACCATTCCCTATGTTAAAGCGCTTGACTGTCAGGGAACATTGGATAAACAGTCCGGCGTTGTAATGCTATTAAAGCAACATGGCATACTAAATCTTAACTTTTAAAGCTTAACTTTAAATCACAAAAAAGGAAAAAACATATGGTCAATCCACAGGCTTCAGAATTAATTCAGGTTATGGTTAACCTGGTAAACGGTGAGCCTAAATTCAGCTATTTAGACAGTAGCGGGCAGCCAATTGATGGTGATGTGACTGTGACACAGGCTGAAACCATAACTTATCAGCTGCTTGATAATACCGGTAAAGGCCTGCAATTTGCCGGTGCCGGTTTTACCACACCTTTTGATGGTGTGATCGACAGTGTTGCCGTGTCAGCTGATGGCATGCAATTGCAAATGGTTGATACTGACCACACAGCTGGCAGTAGTAAATTCCAGTTTGTTCTGACAAACACTACAAACACCCTGATGATCTTAAGCCCGGACCCTGAAGTTAAAAATTTACCACCACAATAACAGCTGAGATTAGCAGGTAAATATAAAAAGCCCGTTGGCGGGCTTTTTATATTTAGTAAACTTATCCATGGGAAGTTTAATAAATACAATAGCTTAAATCAGAAGGTTGGCAGAAGGTTCTTGCGCGTAGTAAAGGCTAAAGTTGGCAGCAGTTAAGCCAACTGAGTGAACGACGCCGATGAAAACTGCCCATAATAAAACCAAACTACAAGCGCTGGCTCTGAATGATGACAACCTGTGGAGTGATGAAAATGGCATGGCCAGCGGCCTGGATATTGGCAGCTTTGTGCAGTATCTGGTCGAGGCTGTGCTGATTGTAAGCCCTGATGGCACTATTGAATGTGCCAATGCTAAGGCAGCGCTGTTGTTAAACTGCCTTGGTACACCGTTAATTGGCAGAAAGTGGCCGGAGTTTTTAGCGAGTCGTTATCAACAGCAATATGATGGCTTAGTTAAGATGGTAGCTAAACGGGTGCTATCGTTACAGGCAGGACCGACAGAAATGGCGCTGCGCTGCGCTGACGGTGTGGTAAAAGACATCGAGTTGTCGGTATCTTTTATACCAGAGCCTGAAGCGCGTTTAGTGCTGGTGATGCGCGATTTAACCCGCTACAAAGCCGAGTGTCAGCAATTGCGGTTACAGGCGAGCACCGATGCTTTAACAGGCTTAGCCAACCGCCGTGGTTTTGATGAACAGCTGCAGCAGCAATGGCAGCTTTGCACTGATGCTCGCCGGCCACTTAGTGTGGTGATTATTGATATCGACTTTTTTAAGCAGTTTAACGACCGCTATGGCCATATTCAGGGGGATGCCTGCCTGCGTAAAGTGGCTGGTGCCATAGTGCAGGCGATGCCAGTGGAAGCCAGGCTGGCTGCCCGATATGGCGGTGAGGAGTTTGCTTTGATCCTGCCACAACATAACCCAGTTATGGCGCTGGAAGTTGCCAGAAATGTACAACAGGCGCTGCGCCAACTGACGTTTACCGATATTGGTTTGCCATCGACACTAAATGTAACGGTAAGTCAGGGGATTGCCACCGAAATTAACGGTCAGTTCCGCACCAGTCTGGCACTGTTGTGTGCTGCTGATACAGCGTTATACCGGGCAAAATCAGATGGCCGTGACTGTATTAATACCTGCAACTAAGAGCGGTAGCAGTTTAGCTGCCGCCAGTGTTTGAGTTTTACTCTTACTCTACTTTAAGCAGCAGGGTGTCAGCACCAAAGCTGAGGGTGTCGCCAGCATTCATTTGCTTACGCTTCTGAGTTTCCACTACGCCGTTCACTTTAACCAGGCCAGCTTCAACTGCCGCTTTGGCTTCGCCGCCACTGCTGCATAAGCCTTCAAATTTTAAAATTTTATACAGTTCTACCGGTTGCTTGCTTAGGATCACTTCACGTTTGTTGCTACTCATTTTTGTGGCCTTTTAGTCATTTAATTAAGCGGGCTCGCTAAAATTCAAGTGTGGTTTACCAACCAGGTAGGCGCGGCGGAACTGGCTGAAATACTCTGCCAGGTTGCTGGCTGCTGCTGTTTCACCAGCCATTGTTAATACTGCTATCGCGACTTCCGCCGTACACAGCTGATGTAAATGCGCCGCTTCACGCAATGCATAACGCGAGGCCTGCTCAGGCTGAATACCCAATACCGGCATAGCCGCCAGATAGGGGCTTTTAAACATTTTTTTTGCTTCCCGCCAGGTACCGTCCAGCATCACGAAAAGTTGAATTTTGCCGGCTGTGGCCTGGCTTAGCTGGCTGGCATCTTGCAGGCAGCGTTCTGGTACGGCGTATTGCTGCGGAAACACCAACACCGGTGCATAGCGGCTATCGGTTAACAGCGCCAGCAAAGCCGGATCGGGCTGGGTGCGATCCCAGACAAAGGCATGGTTGTCGGCGATTACATCGCAAATCAGCCGGCCGGTGTTGCTGGGTTTGTAACACTCACCAGTGTACATAATAAAGCAAAATGCACAGTTGCCGGCAGGGTTGGGCTTGGCGGCACAAATACATTGTGCCGCCGGCAGCAGACATTGCTCACAGCGCACTACTTTACTGCCACGGGCATTAAATACCCGCCGCGATTTCGCCAGCTGCTCTGTGCGCAGGGCCAGTACAGCATTGTGTTGTGGCATTGCAGGTTGCGACATCTTCTAAAATCAGCCAGCCATTAAAAAGCAGCTATTGTAGCGGCTTTTTAATGGCTGCGCGCTGATTCTTCAGGAGTTGGTTGCACAAATCTTCATAAAACTGCCATGTTTACGCGCCAGACATCAGATATGCTGTTTCATCAATGTTATTGGTGTTTTTACGAGGTTTGGTTGCAACTGCAGGATATGCTACCTGAGCTGGCACAATTACAGCAGCTGATTGCCAGCGCACCACAGGCGCTTCGCACGGAAATACTGGCAACAGTGCCACATATGGCTGAGCAATTACCGTTATATGCGTTGTCGCTGGGCAACCCTGATCCGGCATTGCCGGCAGTGGTGCTGGTAGGCGGCGTGCATGGCCTGGAACGCATTGGCACTCAGGTGGTGCTGGCATATCTGCAAACACTGTTGGAACGATTACCGTGGGACAGCTGTTTGCAGCATACTCTGGAACATTGCTGTATTTATTTTATCCCGCTGCTTAACCCCGCTGGTATGGCGAATGGCTGGCGCTCTAATGACAACAGCGTTGATTTGATGAGAAATGCGCCAGTTGAGTGCGAAGAGGGCGCGGCCTGGATGGTCGGTGGCCATCGATTCAGCCGGACTATACCCTGGCATCGTGGCCAGCCGGATCACATGGAAACCGAAAGTCAGGCGTTAGTAGATTTTATTAGCCGCGAATTGTTGCACAGGCCGTTTTCGCTGGTGTTAGATTGTCATTCAGGCTTTGGCCGCACTGACCGCATCTGGTTTCCGTACGCTAAAAGTGCCCGGCAGCCTATTGCGCATCTGGCTGAAATATACCGGTTGCGCCAGTTGTTTTTGCAGACTTATCCGCATCAGAATTATATTTTTGAACCGCAATCACAGCATTATTTGTGTCATGGCGATTTATGGGATTATCTGTATGACCAGGCGCTGGCGCAGCACACGACTATGCTGCCGCTTACTCTTGAAATGGGCTCGTGGAACTGGGTGCGGAAAAATCCGTTTCAGTTGTTATCCAGCCTTGGCATGTTTCATCCGGTTAAGCCGCACCGGGTAAAACGGGTGCTGCGCAGCCACTTGATCCTGATTAATTTTTTAATCAACGCTTCCTTGTCCTACCAAAACTGGTTACCGTTAGCCAATCGAGACCAGTTAAATAGTGCAGCTAATAAGCTATGGTACCAATAACACCAGATCCGGCCCCGGTACTGCTGCTTCGCGGTTTAACCCGCGAGCAGCGCCACTGGGGCCTGTTCCGGCCAATGCTGGCTGAAAGGCTTGCTAACCCTCTGTTAAGCTTTGACTTTGCCGGCACCGGTGAGCTATATCAACAGCGCTCGCCCTGCAATATTAGCGCATTGCGTCAGTCTGTTCGTTACCAACTGCAACAGCATCCTGCGTTTAACGGTAAGGTACATCTGGTAGCACTATCGTTAGGTGGTATGTTAGCTGCAGACTGGGCACTGACATATCCTGCTGAAGTCGCATCCGTTACCTTGATTAACAGCAGTGCCAGGTCGCTGGCGCCATTTTATCAACGGTTACGCTGGCAGAACTATCCGGCGCTGGCTGCTCTGCTAGTTTTATCGGCTGGCCAGCGGGAGCAGCGTATTCTGCAACTAACCACAGCACGCGCCTGTCAAAACCCACAAATCGTTAGCCAGTGGCAAGCCTGGCAGCGGCAGCGGCCGGTATCTGCGGCTAACGCACTGCGCCAATTACTGGCCGCCAGTCGGTTCCGTTTAACAGCTAAACCTGACTGTCCGGCGCTGATTATCAGTAGTAAAGGCGATAGGCTGGTAAATCCCGCATGCTCGCTGGCACTGGCGCAATATTTTCAGGCAAACCACTGCCAGCATAGCTGGGCCGGCCACGACATTGCCCTGGATGATCCCCACTGGTTAGCAGAGCAAATAGCGGTATTCATAGCGCAGCTATGCTAATCTAACACTTTTGTATTGGAAAACTTTGTGTCGATTGCCCGCCAGGCCTCTGAAATTACCCTGCCAGCTGACAACTCTGGCTGGAACACGGTGCTGCAGTTTTTATGCAGCCAGTTTCCGTTTATCAGCGAGGCATTGTGGCGTCAGCGCATGGCAGCAGGTAAGGTGCACTGGTTTAATGGTGAGCCGGTTACCCCGGCAACGCCGTTTTCGCCGAGCAAACGCCTGTGTTATTACCGCGAAGTAATAGCAGAGCCTGTTATTCCGTTGGCGCACAGTATTATTTTTCAGAATGAGCATATTATTGTGGCGGACAAACCGCACTTTTTGCCGGTAACCCCGGGTGGTGAGTATGTTAATGAGTGCTTACTGGCTCGTTTGCAGGCTGAAACCGGCATAACCGACATGGTACCGGTGCACCGGCTCGATCGTGACACTGCCGGGCTGGTGTTGTTTTCAATTAACCCGGTTAGCCGGCCCGCCTATTATCAGCTGTTCAGCCAAGGTGTTATCCAAAAACAATATCAGGCGGTTGCCAGATTAACCGCTGGCGCACAACAAGCAGCAATGCCGCAGCACTGGCATATTGAAAACCGGATTGAGAAAAGCTCCCCACGTTTTATTAATACCATAGTGGCGGGTGAGGTGAATGCGATTTCAGATATCAGTCTGCTAAACAAACAAGATGATGTGGGCTTATTTCAGTTAACGCCGCATACTGGTAAAACCCATCAGTTGCGTCTGCATATGTTAAGCCTGGGCATGCCTATTTTGCATGACAACTACTATCCTGAATTAAAACCGAAACAGCCGCCGCAGTTTGCAACCCCGCTGCAGCTGCTGGCAAAGCAACTTAGCTTTACTGATCCACTAACCCGCCAAACCCAATGTTTCAGTAGTAAGCAGTTACTTAGTGCCTGGCTTGGTAGGCAAGCAGCTACTTTGTAATTTGCGCAGTTAACCGGTTTGTTGCTGCTGTTGCAGTAATTTATCCAGTTGATTAGCAAAAGCCTGACGATCGCTCTGATTTAACGGCGGTGGGCCGCCGGTATGCACGCCACTGCCACGCAGAGTGTCCATAAAGTCACGCATCGTTAGTTTTTGTTTAATAGTATCAGTGTTATATAATTCACCACGCGGGTTAAGTGCCCGGCCACCTTTGGCTAATACATCGGCTGCCAGCGGAATATCTGCAGTAATCACCAAATCGCCCGGCTGACAGCGGCGGACGATTTCATTGTCGGCTTCATCAAAACCATGCGCCACCTGCAGGCTGCTGAGAAATGGCGAGGCTGGCACCCGGATTAACTGATTCGCTACCAGAATGGTGTTGATTTGACGTTTTACGGCAGCCCGGAACAAAATATCTTTGATCACGACCGGACAAGCATCTGCATCAACCCAGATCTTCATTGTGTTACTCACTTAAATTGTTCAGGTTTATTGTTTATTAACGCTTTTATCAGCTGTTACTGGCAGAATCAGCGTAAACTCAGAGCCCTTACCAGCAGCAGTGTTCATCTCAATACTGCCGTTGAGCAACTGAGTAACCAGATTGTAGCACAGGTGCAAGCCCAGCCCTTTACTCTGACTTGCCCGGCGGGTGGTAACAAAAGGGTTAAATACACTATCCCGGACACTTTCATCTATCCCCTTGCCGTTATCGGACACTTTAAGCAGCAGCTGCTGCTTACCGGTTCGAACCTCCAGTCTAATTTCACCACTGTCATCCGGCCCAAACGCATGCAGTAGGGCGTTCTCCAATAAATGAGTTAACACCGTAGCAAGAGCGCTTGCACGTAATTGTAATGTCAGATTGTCCGGGCATTGCAAAGTTATGCTAATAGCAGCATTGGGCGGATTAAGCCTTGCTACCAGGTGTTGTAACCAGGGTTTAAGCTTAACACTTATTGTATCAGTCACCGTTTCATTTACCGCCAGTTGTTTAAACTGGGTGACTAAATCGGCTGCCCGTTGCAGGTTGAAGCTAATCAACTGCAGGTGTTGTTCGCTGTCGGTAATGAACTGGCTAAACGCTTTGCTGCTAAGTGTTTTATTGTCAAAGTGCTGTTTTAGTTCGGCTAACTTTCCTGACAGAGCACTACTGGCGGTGATACTGACTCCCACTGGCGTGTTTATCTCATGCGCCACCCCAGCCACTGTTTGGCCCAGCGCCGCCATTTTTTCATTTTCCAGCAAACTTTGTTGTGCCAGTTTCAGCTGTTGGCTGCGCTCTTCTACCAACCGCGCCAACTCTCGTGCCTGACGCTGCGCTGCCCGGGTTCGCACTTTCACCAACAAATAAACCGCCAGCACCAGGCTTAGTGCTAACAATAATGCAAACCACCATTGTTGCCAGAATGCAGGGATTACTGTCAGTCGCAACTCGGTTTGTTTTTCGCTCCATTGGCCGGTGCGATTGGTGGCCTGAATTTGCAGGTTATACTTACCCGGCCACAGGTTGGTATAGCTGGCAATACGCTGGCTGGCGTCAGAGTATTGCCAGTCCTGGTCAAAGCCCTCCAGCCGGTAACGGTATTGCAATTGTTGTGGTGCAGATAAATCCATGGCGCTGAATTCAACACTAAAACTGCGCTCATTAGCATTCAGGGTTAATGTTTGCTGGTCTGGTGCTATTTGCCGGCTACGACCCTGCACCTTTAATTCTGACAGTAACACCTCTGGCTGATACTGCCAGGGGCTGAACTGTGCAGGATTAATGACCAGTAAACCGCTGGTGCCACCAAATAGCAGCAAACCCTGGCGGGTTTTATAGTATGAGCGATACCAGGGGCTACCAATATCAACGCCATCAGCCGGCGTAAGCTGATAAAGCTGGCCACTGCCTGGGTTATAGTGAAATTTAGCGGTCCAGATATTGCCTTGGTTATCTTCAAGTAAATTGGCACCAAAATCTTCACTCAAGCTGCTGTTGCTGAAGGTCACTTTAGTCAGCGCCGAACTGATATCAGCAACTGGAGCCTGCGATGTGCTTTGCTGCAGGTACTGCTGATAATTAATCTGGTATAAGCCGACAGGTGTATCAAGCCACAGACGGTTTTGGCTATCATGAAGCAGCCCGTTAACGCTGGTTATCTGCTCAGCCGGCACTGCTTGAGCGGCAGGTGTCACCTCTGCTGAAGCTTCAATCAGATAAAGTCCGCTGGCACCGGTACCCAGCCAGATATTGCGGTACTGGTCTTCAACTATCGCATTAATATAATCCTGTAACGGTTCACCATTGTCCTGCTTGATCCTGACAAAGCGTTGTTGCTGTTCCTGCCACAAGGCTACACCAGTGCTGCTGCCAAGCCAAAGGCGCTGTTGACTATCGACAAATAAGCTGCGGACATTGGTTCGCCAGATCCCCTGTTCAGGACCCAGCAAGCTAAACTGGCCGGTTTGCGGATGAAAACGATATAGCTGGCCCGGATTGACACCCAGCCAGATGGTACCATCTGCCTGTTCTGTCATCGCTGTTATCCAGCCATGCTGTAATTTACCCGGCACATCAGCTTGCGGTTGGTGCCGCTCAATAATGCCCAGAGCCGGATCAATGACATCGATACCACTGCCGCGGCTGCCCAACCAGATCTGACCATTTGCCAGTTCAAGAATGCTACTGATATCGCTGCTGCTGAGGCTGTTGCTATCTGCCAGACTGGGACGCAGCGTGCTAAAACCGGCCTGACCATCAAATCGCTGTAAACCGCCGCCATAGCCGCCCAACCAAATTTTGCCGGCGCTGTCTTTTAACAGGGTGCGTACATCCTGATGCTTCAGGCTGAAAGGATTGGAAATATCATACTGATAATGACCCAACATGCGTTTGTCACTGACGGCCAGCCGGTTTATCCCGGCAAACCCTGCCAGCCATACCTCATCATCACTAATTTGCAGAATATCGTAAACCGGGCCAGATACCCGCCCGGAAGTTAAATTTTGTGGTAAAGCAGTCAGACTATGGTTCGGATTAATGACAAAAGCACCCGACCTGTCAGTACCCAACCAGATTTGATCTGCAACCCTGGCTAGGGTAAGCACCTGGCCCAGCTCTTTGTCAGAGTTTTTAATCTGTTGTGGCCCGGCACTACCGGGCGTCAACAAAAATAAACCACTGCGGCTACCTATCCATAAGTTACCCTGCTCATCAGCCAGTAAGGCTCTTACGTCCTGAAGTTCAGGCTGGGGCGGAACAAACTGCAACACCTGGTTGTTCTGATCTAACAGGGCTAACCCCTGATTGCCTGCCAGCCAGATATTGCCTTTACTGTCTTCAGTAATTGTTTGCACCTGATAGCCAAAATCGTCAGCAATCCCCGGCGCGGTTATTTTCGGTTGATAAAAATTATCGCTGGCACTTTCATAGCGCTGAATACCACCTGGTGCAGTAGCAAGCCATAAGGTACCGTCACTGGTCTGAAGTAAATCACGAACAAAATTACCGGCTATCGACGCCTTACGCTGGCTACTGCTTTGCTGGTGCTGATCGGATTTTAAATAAGGCCGGAACCGATAACCATCATAACGGATCAAGCCGCCGGCACTACCAATCCATAAACGGCCATATTTATCCTGTGCCAGTCTGGTAACAATATTATCGGGAATATGCTGCCGGTCGGTAATACGGACAAAAAACTCACTGGCGGGCGGGAAATAAGCAGCCGCAATCTCGGGGTCCGTCTCAGCTATTGCTGGTACTGCCAGCTGTATCAGGCAAGTTGTGCTGCAAAGCAGGAGCAGAACAAGTTGTTTCAGAAAACGATACGCCAAGGATAACAACTCACAGTAATAGTGGAGTGAGTTAAATTTACGACTGTTTTTATTGAAAATCAATTAATTAACTGTAGTTTTAATTGCGGTATTAAATCGGTGGCAACCAACCAGGGCTGCTGCTGTTGACGGACAAAGCCAGCTGCGGCATCTAAATGCAACCAGGCCCCGAGTTGACAAGCATCGCGGCCGCTAAGGCCTTGTGCTAGAAGTGCAGCAATTATACCCGTCAGTACATCGCCCATACCGCCGCTGGCCAGTGCCGGATGCGCTGCTGCCAGCAAGCTTACCTCGCCCTGCTGATCACATATCAGGGTGCCGGCGCCTTTTAGCAGAATGACACCGCCAAAACGCTGTTGCAACTGCGCAATTGCAGCCAGCCGGTTTTGCTGAATATCGTTATTGCTGCAGTTGAGCAAACGTGCTGCTTCGCCCGGGTGCGGCGTTAATACCCAGTTCTGCCTTTTTAGGCTGGCTTGCTGCCTATCAGGCAGGCTGGCAATAAAATTTAGGGCATCGGCATCCAGTAACAGGGGTTTGTCAGTAGCCAGAGCCTGAGCCATTAACGCCTGGCCCCAGCTTGCTTTGCCAAGACCAGGACCGATGGCAATAACACTGGCTTTTTGCAGCAGATGACAACAGTCGTTGCTGCTAACCATGACTTCCGGCTGGCGGCTTAACATTGCGCTGGCATGCTCACTGCGGCTGTATAAACTGACCAGGCCGGCGCCGCAATTTACTGCAGCCTGCGCTGTCATAATTGCAGCACCACCAAAGCCATGGTCACCGCCTATTACCAGCACATGGCCAAAGTGACCTTTATGGCAGTTAGCCCGGCGCACTGGCAGCAGCCCGCCAACATCAGAAGCGGCCAGACTATGGCAGGCTGCTGCGAAGCCAGCAAGCTCGCCGGCCAGTTGCAGCGAGCTTAACCAGAGCTGGCCACAATGGTCCAGACCGTCTTGCATCAGTAAACCGGCTTTCAGGCCAATAAAGCTCAGAGTGCAACTGGCTTTTACTGCTACAGGCATAGCTACGCCACTATCAGCACTAAGGCCGCTGGGGATATCTACCGCCAATACCGGCTTGCCGCTTTGGTTAATATGGCGGATCAGCTCAGCAGTGGTTTGATCCAGCGGCCGGTTCAGGCCAATGCCGAACAGGGCGTCAATCAGTAATTCAGCTTCAGCAAACTCAGCAACCAGGGGAACGCCGGCTTTGGCAGCGGCAGCTGCGGCCAATTGCGCTGTTTTGCCAAGCTTAGCATGATCACCATGCTGGTATAGCCGCACCTCGTAGCCACAGGCCCGGGCCAGGGCGGCCAGTAAATAACCATCGCCACCATTATTGCCATTACCTGCATACACCAGAATATTGCACGGTGCCGGCCAATGCTGCTGCAGCAACTGGAGCAAGGCTCCCGCCGCCCGTTGCATTAAAAGAAAACCACCGTCGCTGCCAAGTTTAGTGATTGCCTGTTGCTCCAGCTGGCGCACAGTCTCAGCCAGATATAAGGATTGTTGTTGGCGACTATCTACCGGATATAACTCGGTTGTTGTGGCATTGCTAGGCATTGGCTACTCATTATCATTAGCTGCTTTATGCTGATTTTCGTTGTTAGTTTCAGGACTAATATCATAGTTAGCATAGCGCAGACAGAAACGCAGGTTGTCGGGATAGGGGAAAATATCTTCGACAACCCCCTGTCTGATGGCCTGCTGCTTAGCCCGCCAGTAGCCTGCGTCCAATAGTTCAGGGTGCCTACTGAACAGTAATTGACGGATTTGCGGTTGTGGGGTAACAAAAGTAGCTATTTGCTCCGGGAAAACATCGCCCGGTGCGGCACAGCAGTTTGCTTCAGCATTAATAGCGTCTTCAAAATTATCGGTTTTGGCAAAAGAGCGGAAATTTACATCCAGCAAATACTGCACCTCGTCGTAGTCGTAAAACACCACCCGCTTATGCCGGGTTACCCCAAAGTTTTTCAACAGCATATCGCCGGGGAAAATATTAGCAGCAATCATTTCTTTAATAGCATTGCCATAGTCGTGCATAATCATGGCTTTTTCGTCGTCACTGGCTTGCTCCAGATAAATATTAAGTGGCACCATCCGCCGCTCAATATATAAATGTTTTATGACAACCAGCTCATCATCAACCTGCAGCGACTGACCAATGGTTTCAGTAAGCTCTTGTAACAGTTCAGCGGTAAAGCGGTTTTTCGGTAAGGCAACATCAGAATATTCCAGGGTGTCGGCCATTCTGCCTACCCGGTCATGCTTTTTTACCAGCAGATAACGCGCTTTGACGGTGGTCCGGTCAAATTCTTTGCTCGGCGCAAATTTGTCGCGAATAACTTTAAACACATAAGGAAATGAGGGCAGGGTAAACACCATCATTACCATGCCGCGAATACCGGGCGCGGCCACAAACTGATCATTGCTTTTGGTTAAATGGGTTAGCAGCTCGCGGTAAAATTCGGTTTTGCCCTGTTTATGCAGGCCAATACTGGCATACAACTCGGCCAGGGTTTTATGCGGTAGTAGCTCGCGTAAGAAATGAACCAGCGCCGACGGTACCGGGCACTGCACCATAAAATAGGCCCGGGAAAAGCCAAAAATAATACTCATGTGCTGCGGATCGGTCAGCAGGGTATCGAGGTATAAGCCGGCGCCTTGTTGGTGCAACAGCGGAATAATAAAAGGTTGTTGGCCATCGGGGGTGACCACCCGGCCGACGATATAAGCGGCTTTATTCCGAAAAAAAACCGATTTAAGCATGTCGAACCGGATTTGATAAACCGGGTAGCGGCCATGCGGCGACTGGGCGATAAAGCTTTTTACTATGTAGCGGATATCCCGCTCCAGATTGATAAAAGGCGTGCTGAAAGCAAAGTCGGCGACAATTTGCCGGATGCTTTGTTTCAGGCCATCCTGCGCCGGAAAGTAACTCTGGTATACCGATGATATAGGCGCAGGTAAATGCTGCAGGTTAAGGGTCGATTCAACAAATATATTCTGGTTATGGTAATACTTACGGGCAAATAAGCGGCAGAACACTGAATTATAAAAAGTTTCTGCCAGTTCTGCTTGAGGGTGAAACAACAAATACTGTAAGTACTGCTGTTTCACCTGTTGCCACAGCGGTTCGTTCAGGCACTCTGCGGGTAATTGCTGGCGCAGTTCGGCAATTGTTTCATTTACCCGCATATCGTAAAACTGGATCCGTTCAGAGCTGTCCTGCTGGTAAGCGAGCCAGTCTGCCTGTTCAAAGCGATGTCTGGCGCGCGCAGTGACCTGCTGAAACAGCCTGAAGTGTTTACGAAATCCTTTTAAAATAATTTCAGCAATCTGCTGGGCGCCGGCCATAGGTATAATTCTTGTTATGGTGGTATGCAGCCAATATCATAGCACGTTACATGGGCATCCTCAGCCACTGCTTCTCTGGCGATATATACCGTCCAGTATTCGACATGAGGGCTTGACCATTGGTAGTGAAAGCCAACTCCTATATGAAGTTGTTGCTGATAAAATGGCAGTTCGCCAAGTAAGTGGCTGCGATGAGCTGTTGAACTTTTGAATGCGGCCCAGACCTCTTCAGCCGTACTGAAACCGCCAGCAACGGCTTCGACCTGATTGCCAATGGCACCGCTGTAGAAAGGCGGTAGTTGATAACCTAGCATCCTTAAACGCTGGTTTGCGCCCAGGCCACCGACATAGTGATTAACGATCCCTTTTTGCGCCATGACTTTGGCTTTGTCTGCTGCAGCCTGCGCCAGCAATGGATGACAGCTGAGTTGGATTCTTTGCTGCAAAGGATCCTGGATTATCAGCAGCGCCAATTGCTGGGCGGCTTCATTAAGGCCACAATCTGTTATGGTATTTGGCTTACCTGCAATACTCTCATTCCCGCTGTTGTTAAGCTGGGGTGGCTTGGTATCGGCAGGGCTTGGGGCGGCAAATGCTGATGCTGAAAAAAGCATCAACATCACTATGAAAATCAGCAAGATAATTAGCCTGAAAGATAAAGTTAACTTTACGTTAGGCTTAGAGGCAATTGTTGTCAAGGTTCAAGCAGATATCAACTGATACCTGCTTGAACCTTAGGTTAGTTAACGGCTGTGGTGCTGTTTTGAGTCAGCGTTGGCTGGACATCGTTGCCATAACCAAAAAACACTGCCAGCACCAGCACCAGCGATGCGGCCAACATTAGCTTAGCCATCAACGGCAGACAAAAGCGAACCCAGTGGCCATATGGCACCCCGGCGATACCGATAATGCCCATTAAAATGGCGTTAGTCGGAATAATCATATTAGAAAAACCATCACCAAACTGGTATGCCAGCACTGCCACCTGACGCGGAATTTCCAGCAAGTCGGCCAGCGGCACCATTAATGGCATAGTAACAAAGGCCTGGCCACTGCCTGACGGAATAAAGAAATTCAGCAAGGTTTGAATAATCAGCATGCCTACAACAGCAACTTCAGCTCCGACATAAGATAATGGCAGCGACATACCATGCACCAGGGAATGCAAAATCTGGCCATCTTCCATGACCAGCGAAATGCCCCGCGCTACCCCGATTAAAATAGCAGTAGTGGTCAACTCCATGGCGCCATCAATAAACTTTTTGGCCGCAATATCAGCTTCAAGCCGGCTGATAACAATGGTTAACAGGCCCCAGGCAATAAAACATGCACTCAACTCATACAGGTACCAACCATGTGCTTTTATGCCATAAGCTACTAAGCCGATAGTGGCAACAAAGCTGGCTAAGATCAGTTTATGTTTTAAAGCCAGCTTCGGATAATCGACCGCCTTGCTGTCACCCAGTGGGCAGGGTAAGTCAGCCACCATAGAATTGGCAGGATCCGCCAGCACTTTTTTGGCATAGCTCCAGACATGATGAAAACCAATTAACACAAAGGGTAAAAAAATAGCAAATCGTAACCAGTTACCAGACATCGGTGGGATTTCAGCAATTTGCTGAGCAATTAACACGGTAAAGGGGTTAACTGCAGAGATACCATAGCCAATACCATAGCCCGCGATTGTCATGCCAACTGCCGTCATGGCGTCAAGCCGCATTGCTTTACAAAGCGCCACCAGAATTAATACAAAGGGAATATATTCGCCAGCGGTACCAATAAAACTGGAGGCCATGGCAAAGCAGAACACCACCATAAAAATCAGAATTTGTGGTTTATCACCGAAACGTTCCAACATCCGGCCGATTAACGCATCTACCGTGCCGGTAGCACGGGCGATAGATAATACGCCGCCTAAAATCATCACAAAGAAAATAACATCCTGGGCGCTGGCAAAAGCGCGAGGTATCGCAGTCAGTAACTGCCACGGCGTCATATAATTTTTATCTTCAGCCAGAGTGAAAGTACCTGGCACCACCGCCTGGCGGCCAGACTCCAGCGTTTGCATTTCAAATGAACCCTGCGGCACTATCCAGGTGGCGATCATTGCCAACACCATCATTGAAAATAGCAGGGTGAGGGTATGAGGTACTTTAAATTTGCCCATGGCTTAACATTCCCATAAATAAGACCTTGATTAACAAATGTGCGGTTTACGCAGCGTTATTCTGATTAAAAGCACTGGAGTCTACCCCAAGCGCGGCTGCATCACAAATCTGACTTTTGTGTACTTGCTTACTGTGCTACTTGCCTGCAGGCCGCCCTTTGTATAGGCTTGGCGCCTTTAGATGCTATTGCTGATTGTGGAGCCTGCCTTGGCCTTGTTTGCGCTGACAATTTTATTAAGTGCCGCCTTACTCTTTCTGGTGCAGCCGATGCTGGCCAAACAGTTGCTGCCGTATTTCGGCGGTGGTGCTGCCGTCTGGACTGCCTGCATGTTGTTTTTTCAAAGCCTGTTGCTGGCAGGCTATGGCTACGCCCATTTGCTAAGTCGTTATCTGGCGCCCAAGTCACAGCGTTGGGTGCACAGCAGTTTGCTGTTAATGGCGCTGGCTAGTTTGCCGTTACTGTGGCGAGCCAATATTCAGCCTGACGTACTGGCCTCGCCGCTGGCTGCTATTTTATTGTTGTTAAGCTTGACCGTAGGTTTGCCATACTTACTGCTGTCGGCCACCGGGCCGTTACTGCAACACTGGTTTGCCGGCCGTTTTCCGTTTCGATCGCCCTACCGGCTGTATGCGCTGTCTAATTTAGGCTCGCTGGGCGGCTTACTGGTTTATCCGTTTTTGCTGGAGCCGTTATTTAGCCTGGGCCAGCAACGCCAGTACTGGGTATTGGGCTTTGTGCTGTTTACCCTATGCTGTTTGCTGTTGATGTGGCGCGAGCTGGGCCAGCTATCGCCGGCTATTCGCGCGGTAAGTGCCCGCCTGAATAAACGTTATGCCCTGCGCTGGCTGGGGCTGTCGGCCTGTGGCGTGGTGTTGCTGTTGGCCGTTACCCAGCAAATTACCCAGAATGTGCCGCCGGTGCCGTTTTTATGGGTATTGCCACTATGCTTATATTTAGTCAGCTATATTGTGGTATTTAACAAACCAGCCTGGTATCAGCGTGGACTCTGGCTATATGTTTTTTGTCTCAGTATGGTGTTTGGCTTGTTGCTGTTTTATCTGGGCCGGCAGTTTGACCTGATCTCACAGCTGTTGTTGTATCTGACCATCTTGTTTAGCGGCTGTATGTTGTGTCATGGTGAATTAGCCCGCTTAAAACCTGAGCCACAGTATTTAACCGGTTTTTATCTGTTACTGGCAGCCGGTGGTGTGCTGGGCAGTGTTGTGGTTAACCTGTTGGCACCGATGCTGTTTAGCCAGCACTGGGAGTTTTTACTGGTACTGCTGGCGATTTATCTGTTGCTGCAGTGGCCTGACAGAGGCGGTAAACCCCGCTGGCAGCAAGGCTTATGGTTAAGCGGCGGCCTGTTATTTGGCTTAAGCGTGTTAGGCCTGGAATGGCAGTTAGGCCAGCATAATGTGTATAGCGAACGTAATTTTTACGGCAGCCTGGTAGTGCGTGATCTGGTGATTGCTGAGCAGCGCCAGCGCCAGCTGATAGACGGTACCACCAGCCATGGTGCGCAGTATCTTGAGTCGCCACTTTCCGGCCAGGCGCAAAGTTATTACCGGTCGGGCACTGGTGCAGCATTAGCGATGCAGCATTTTTTGCCGTCGGCAATAACCCGCAATATTAATCAGTTGCAGCAAAGACATTTCGGCCTGGTAGGGTTGGGTGCCGGGGCCTTGGCGGTATATGGCAACCCGGGCGACAGCATGTTGTTTTATGAGCTGAATCCGGCAGTAATTAAAGTGGCGACTGAGTATTTCAGCTATCTGAGTGACAGCGCTGCTGCCGTGGACATTGTACCGGGTGATGCCAGGCTGACATTAATGGCCCAGCTGCAGCAACAGGGCAGTAGCCAGTTTGACGTGCTGGTGCTGGATGCCTTTAGCAGCGACAGTATTCCACAGCACCTGCTTACCACTGAAGCAATGCAGCTGTACTGGCAGCATTTGCAAAGTGATGGTGTGCTGGCGGTGCATGTTTCAAATAATTACCTGGATTTAACCAGCTTGCTGCGTAACCAGGCGGCTAGTCTGGGCCTTGAAGCCTATTTTATTGCAAGCAAAGCTGAAGGCACCAACCCGGCAGCAGAATGGGTGTTAATAACCGGTAATCAGCGTTTTGTGCATCAGCCAATTATCCAGCAGGCGTTAAGTCCGTGGCCGTCGGCGCTTAACCGCGACGTTAGCTGGACAGATCAGCGCAGCAATTTATTGCAGGTATTGAAGTAAGCTGGGTGTAGTAATAGTCTGGTTGTAGTAATAGTGTAGATGAATTAACAGCAGGACTTTTAAAGGCAGGGGGCTGGTGCAAGGGCAGGGTAGCTGGAAATACTTACTTCACCGGCTTCAAGGAGCACATCCCTGTGCCTCTTCAGCCTGCGCAGCATCCATGCTGCTGTTACGTAAGCACACCAGCTACCATGCCCCTTGAGTTCATATCAGGGACAGGATCTTTTCTATGACTCGTCGTCTTCCACCATGGTCATCAGCGAGGTATTACCGCCCGAGGCCGTGGTATCAATACTGATGGTTTTCTCGGTGATTAACCGTTTAATCAACGTGTCGTAGTACTCGGCGCTGATTACCGGCAGTATTGCTCCCTGACGCTTAGCCAGTTGCTGGCTGAAGTAGCCAAGGCGTGATGAGCGCGCTGCTACCACCGCACCAGCTAAATGCGGGTGGGCCAGAATGGCCTGCAACTGATCCGGCCGGGCTACCTGGAATACGCCTTTGGCAACGCCGGTGGCTATAAACTTATCGCGAAACGCCTGGGCTTCTTCATAAAACAGCTCTGACGCCACGGTAATTACCGTGTTACCTGCGGCCAGGGCGGTGATAATCGACAGCGTCCAGAAATTAAACGAAGTGCTCTTATCGGCGTAGCACACCACACAGCCTCGTGGTTCATAGTGCAGGGTGTTTGACTCGCCCGTAGGACCTGGTAACACGATAGCTTTACGCATATGTTTTTCCAGCCGGTTCAGCTGGGCGCGGGCATCCGACAGGGTAGAGCCTAAATCGTCTGCCAGTTCATCAATAATATCAACGGTGGCAATTTTTGCCAGTAACTGCCGGACCACTGACACCCGGTCATTCAGTTTGGTGTTGCGCCATTTTTTCTCATCCCGCAGGGAGTTTTCCATCAGCTGCTGTACCTGGGCGTCGGCATCGGCGCTGTGGTGTAAATCCAGCTCGTCCGGGGTCAGGTTGGTCATCTGCACGTTTTCAGGTGAGGCTTGTTCTTTTACCAGGCGCAGCAGATAGTTCGGGCCACCCGCTTTAGGGCCGGTACCAGACAGGCCACGGCCACCAAATGGCTGGACACCAACAATAGCACCAATCATATTGCGGTTAACGTAAACGTTGCCGGCGCGCGACATTCTGGCCAGATATTCACAGCGTTCTTCAATCCGCGAGTGGATACCCATTGTTAAACCATAGCCTGTGCCATTAATTTGATCGATAACCTTGTCCAGATCTTTGGCGTTAAAGCGGATAATATGGACACAAGGGCCAAACACTTCGCGCTTTAGTACCGATAAGTCTTTAATTTCGTACAGGCGCGGCGCAAAGAAGTAAGCACCGTTCTTACTGTTATCCGGTATGCCGCACTGGTAATGCAGGGTGGCTTTGTCTTGCAGATACTCTACATGCTCTTCCAGGTTTTTCAGCGCTTTGGCATCAATAACCGGACCAATGTCGGTGCTTAACAGCGCCGGATCGCCAACGTGCATTTCTTCCAGCGCGCCTTTTAGCATAGTAATAATGCCATCTGCCACGTCTTCCTGAATAAACAGTACTCGCAAGGCTGAACAGCGCTGGCCGGCACTTTGGAAACCGGAGCTTATTACATCATCTACCACCTGCTCGGGCAGGGCGGTTGAGTCAACAATCATGCAATTCTGGCCACCGGTTTCGGCAATCAGCGGTACCTGAATATCATTACGGTTAGCCAGGGTCTGGGCAATCAGGGTGCCGGTGTCGGTTGATCCGGTAAACATCACCGCCTGAATGCGTGAGTCAGGCACTATGGTTTTACCCACGTCACTGCCTCGGGCGATAACGGCCTGCACCACGTGCTCAGGTAAACCGACAATGTGCATCAGCTCGATGGTACGCAGGGCAATTAAGCTGGTTTGTTCGGCTGGTTTGGCGATAACGGTATTGCCGGTAACAATAGCGGCAGCGACCTGGCCCAGGAAGATAGCCAATGGGAAATTCCATGGGCTGATACATAAAATTACCCCACGTGGCTCAAAGCGCTCGTCTTTAGCCAGCTCTTCGGCGCGGGCGGCGTAGTAACGGCAGAAATCGACTGCTTCACGCACTTCATCGATGCCGTCCTGGGCAACTTTACCGGCTTCTTTAATACAAATTGCCACCAGCTCGTCGTGGTGACGTTCTAAAATATCGGCAATCCGTCTCAGCAGATTAGCGCGCTGAGCAATCGGGGTTTGTGACCAGCTAGTGAAGGCTTCATCGGCATTACTAAGCAACTGCTGCATCTGCTCGGTGTTGTGCATAGTGACATGGCCAATAATCTCCTGATGATTAGCCGGGTTTTTAACGGCAACAGCACCTTCAGGCAGTTTATCTTCACTGGTTAAATGCTCTTCAAACCAGCGGTCGAGGTTAGCTTTAAACGGCATCAGACTATTAATGTCAGTTAAATCCATCCCGCGGGAGTTCGCCCGTTCTGCACCGTATAAATCTATCGGCATTTTAATCTGGGTATTATATTTGTTGCGCAGGCCCTGCAGCGTTTCTACCGGATCTGGCAGCAAGGTTTCCACCGGTTTGGTAGTATCGACAATAGCATTTACAAAAGAGGAGTTTGCGCCGTTTTCCAGCAGCCGGCGCACTAAATAGGCCAGTAGGTTTTCGTGCTCGCCAACCGGTGCATATACCCGGCACTGAATTTTCTCTTCAGTAACAATCTGATCAAACAGCGACTCGCCCATACCGTGCAGGCGCTGGAATTCAAAGCCGGTGTTATCGCCTTTGGCAACTTCTAAAATAGTCGCTGCAGTGTAAGCGTTATGCGTGGCAAACTGCGGGTACAATACATCGCGTGCTTCCAGCATTTTAATAGCACAAGCTTTGTAAGATACGTCGGTCGAGGCTTTGCGGGTAAAAACCGGGTAGTGGTCCAGGCCATCTTGCTGGGTGGTTTTGAGCTCGGTATCCCAGTAGGCGCCTTTAACCAGCCGCACCATAAGCTGGCGGCCAACTTTGCGGGCCAGCTGAGTCAGCCATTCAATCACAAAAATGGCGCGCTTTTGATACGCCTGCACGGCCAGACCAAAACCGGTCCAGTCGCCTAAATCCGGGTCGCTGAAAATGGCTTCAATAATATCCAGTGAGATATCCAGCCGGTCAGCTTCTTCGGCATCAACGGTGAAACCAATATCATATTTTTTGGCTACCAGAACTAACTCTTTTAACTTGGGCAGTAATTCGGTCATTACCCGTTCACGGTGGCTGAACTCATAACGCGGGTGAATAGCAGACAATTTAACGGAAATACCCGGGCTTTTAATTGGGCCACGGCCTTTGGCGGCCTTACCAATGGCATGAATAGCGGTTAAATAGCTCTGGTAGTAGCGATCGGCATCGGCCATGGTGCGGGCGCCTTCGCCCAGCATATCGTATGAGTACACATAGCCTTTTTTCTCGGTGTCAGCGGCGCGTTCAATGGCATCATCAATTGTGGTGCCCATCACAAACTGCTTGCCCATAATCTTCATGGCAAAATTAACCGATTTACGGATCACCGGTTCGCCGAGACGGCCCAGGGTTTTTTTCAGAATACCGAACTGCTCAGCTTTGCTTTGATCAGAGTAGTTAACCATTTTACCGGTAACTAACAGGCCCCAGGATGAAGCATTTACAAACAGAGATTCGCTGCTGCCTAAATGCGAGCTCCAGTCACCTTTGGCCAGCTTGTCGCGAATAAGCACATCCTGGGTTTTCTTATCCGGCACTCTGAGCAGCGCTTCGGCCAGGCACATCAGTACCACGCCTTCTTCGCTGGACAGCGAAAATTCATTCAGCAGTGCATCCACGCCACCCTGGCCATCCTGATCTTTGCGGATATTCAACACAATTTGCCGCGCTCGCTCCCATGCCCGGCTTCGCGCTTTCACTCCCACTTCGGCCAGCGGTAATAACATGTCAATAATCTGATTTTCATCTATCCGGTAGTAGTCACGGATTTTCTGTCTGATTGGACATTCGGTAGTTAAATCACCAGTAAATAACATAATTAACCCTTAACAAAATGGAGGCTGACCCTAAGTGCACTAGCCGATGAGGTGGTACGCAAGCAAGCGTGCATACTAATCAAAATGTAGCAGAATGTGCTGGCTTAATTGCGGCATTTTCCCCTAGTTTACAGGGCGCAACTGCAATTTAGCCATATAAAATGCTGCCGTTTCTGTCAAAATGCCAGCCGGCCAGCGTTGGCTATGGCTTGCGGACTGATCGGATTACAACAGACTACAGTAATAAGCCTGACAGTGTTATAGGCTGCAAGTTCAGGTAAACAAAGACTCTAAGGTTTGCAAATGCATAATTTTCGTCAATATTTCACCACAATTGCGCTTGGCAGCGGCTTATTGCTAAGTTGTTCGGTGCTGGCTCAGCAAGGTCAGCAAGCCAATTCCCAACAACCACCGCAGGGTTTTCTGTACGGGGTTGGTATCGGCGTTAATCAGGAAATTTACCACGGTTATAAACGTCGCACTATTCCACTGCCTTTGATTGGTTACCGCGGCGAAAAACTGTCGGTTTATGGTCCTTTTGTCAGTTATCAGTTGTTGCAGCAGGGTAATTTTAGTTTCAGTGCCAAACTAGCACCTAGGTTCGCCGGTTTTGATGAGTCTGACAGCAATGTTTTTGCTGGTATGGCGAAGCGCAAAAATTCGCTCGATGGTGGTTTTGGGGTGCAATGGCGTAAACAAGGTTGGCTGGTTGAAGCTGAAACCCTGCACGATTTACTGGGTAATTCAAAGGGGCAGGAGGCTAAGCTAGCTGTGGGTTATGGCTTGCGTTTTGGCCCGGTGCAGCTCGAACCTAAGGTAGGCGTAAGCCATTCAGACAGCAAGTTGGTCGACTACTACTATGGCGTGCGGCTCGAGGAAGCCACTGCCAGTCGCTCAGCCTACCGCGCGGGCTCTGCCGTAAACTATAATGCCGGTATATCGTTAAGCACCCCTGTTTTTTTTGGCGGCATGACGCGGCTCGGTATTGAACACCATTGGTACGACGACAGTATCAGCGATAGCCCGTTAACCGATCGTGATACTGGTGTCTCGGCATTCTTGTCATGGTCGCGGTTTTTTTAATCCCGGAGTGGTAATGCCCAGACATATTACAATTATTACCGACATTTTTGGACTCTGCAGCGGGGTCGAGCGCTTGTCGCAGGATTTAGCCGGTGAATACACCATAACCCTTATCGATCCTTACCAGCAGCAACCTCAGAGTTTTAGCAATGAGCAGCAGGCCTATGCAACGTATTGCCAAAGTTGCGGTCATGATCGTTATGTCAGCCAGGTTGTCAGTGCCATCCAGCAACCGGTTGAGTTAGCGATTGGTTTTAGCGCCGGTGCCAGCGCCCTGTGGCGGGCGTTATCTTCATCGGCTGCGGCCAACGTGAAACAAGCTGTGTTGTTTTATCCGGGGCAAATTTATCAGCATCTGCAACTGACACCTGATATACCGACGACGATAATATTTGGGGCCAGTGAGCCGCATTTTGAGGTCGATAGCATGCTACAGCTGTTATCAGATAAACCGACAGTCAGCGCGGTGAAAACCCCTTACAAACACGGCTTTATGAACCCTTCTTCAGAGGCTTTTAGCGAAGCAGGCTATCAGCATTATCTGAATACTTTAAAAGACAGAGTGGGCTTGCTGTTGCTTAATACTCCCACCAACACTGCTGCCACCACTCCAGAAATTCAGCAAAATCGATAAAACCATCATTATTTTTGTCGATAAGCTTAAAGCCTTCTTCAACATGGCTGGCTTTGGTTTTCGGTGCCAGCACGGTCAGTAGCTCAATAAATTCAGCAATATCAATCTGGCCATTGCCATCACGGTCAAAAAACTCGAAATCGTTTTTTATTTCCGCTATTCGCTGTTCGGTTAAGGTTTCTGTACTCACTTGCATTGCCTTGTTAATTAATAAACTCTGGCCCAGTGTACTTGGCACAGAAATGTCTGTCTATGCCAGTTACTTGTTGCTGGCCCGCCTGTGGCATGGGTCGATTAGGCGTTTTTATATCCGGCACTATACCGAGCTAAACCGGGCCGGAAACTATTTACTCCCGGTTATGTGAAACTTTAATTAGTCAGCTCGTCTGAAAGCTCCTGCATCAGTGGGTCTATTAGCCGGTAAACCCAGACTGTCTCACCATTTTGCAGAGTTACTTCCAGCCGCTCATAACGCACACCCAACCGCTCATATCTGTCCAGGGCTCTAAGCTCAGAGCCAGTTACGGTAATAACCAGGCCTTCGGTAACCGCGCCGGGTTCAGGCTTTATATCCAGCGCGTCTTGCTGATAGCCGGGTAGGGTGGCCGGCAAACCTGTGCCGGCGCGGCCCATCACCAGAGCGCGCACCCAGGGTCTTTTCAGAGTACCGTAAACAAAAACCGAATAGCTGGCATTATCATCAATCGCCGGCAATTCGACGCCTGGCTGATATCCAAACGGGCTGGCAAAAGTCAGCCACAGATAGCCGACTGTCAGAATCATCAAGGCTGACACAGTTAGCAGGGCGCGTTGTAAAATTTTTTTCATTGGTTGTCTTTGTTCATTATTTTGCTTTGTAAAACCCTGCCAGATCTTGTTGCCGGATACAATGCTTGCAAATTGCCGGGTATCACAGCCTTCATCTGTTTACTAAGTCTTAGTTTGTAAATTTGCCTGCTGCCAGCTATGTTTAAATACTTTCAATTTAGTATTTGCTTAACTTTGCAGGCATAGCAGCCATGGCTAATAACTCAGATCCACAGAAAATAATAGTAGTAACCGGTTGCAGTTCTGGCTTTGGTCGCCAGGTATCGGAGCAACTTGCCCGCCGTGGCGACCGGGTGTATGCCACTATGCGTGGTATCGGGGATAAAAACGCAGCTATTGCTAATGAGCTTAGGGCACTGGCAAAAGCAGAAAATCTGGATTTGCGGGTGCTGGAAATGGATGTTACTTCATCGCACTCAGTGGATGCGGCGGCAAAAACGGTGCTGGCCGAATCCGGCGCGCCTGATGTGGTTGTCAACAATGCCGGCCAGATGTATATCGGGTTCACCGAATCTTTTACTGCTGAAGAGTTAACCCGTCAGTTGGATATTAATGTGGTCGGTATACACCGGGTTAACCGGGCTTTTTTAACGGCGATGCGTAAGCAGGGCAAAGGGCTTTTTATCAACATTAGTTCAGTTGCCGGGCGCTTAAGCGCGCCTTTTTTCGGGGTGTATCATGCCAGTAAATGGGCAGTGGAAGGGTATAGCATGGCACTGCGCGGTGAACTGGCCAGTTCCGGCGTAGATGTGGTGCTGGTAGAGCCTGGTCCATTTACCACTTCACTGTTTACCAGTAGCCTGCGCCCGGAAGATGCTGATGCCAGAGTAGCGAGCTACCCTGTTGTTGCACAGCAAACCCTGGCGACTTTAGCGACTGCCTTTGAAGGTATACTAAATGACCCTGCAGCGCCTACCGACCCTGATTTAGTGGTGCAGCGGATAATAGCGCTGGCTGACATGCCTGCAGGCAGCCGGCCGTTTCGCAGTGTAGTCGGGCTTGATTTTGGCGTAACGGCCCATAACGCGGCAGCAGAACCGTTTGATGCCGCCGTGCTGGAAGCCTTTGGCATGACTACATTTGCCACCTTACAACCCAGTGAGCTGGAATAGGCAAACTTTGTTAGATTTAAGGAAAAACTATGGCTAAGCTCCTGGTGCTTTCCCGTTAGCCTGCGTACTTTACCGTAAATCCGCTAACCCCGCGCAATTAGTCCAGGATAAGTGAATGTATATTGGTATATTTTTAATCATTTGTGCAGCGGTTTTGATGTTTCGGGTTGCTCAATATGAAAAACGTCGAGGTTGGCTTTGGGGGAGTCTAACCGCCCTTATTATTCTGTTGCTTTCACAGGTCATTTTATCGACCTATCTGCCGTCACTCGTCGGGGTAATACTGGCATATATGATAATGATGGCAGCGAATATTTATCGGCCAGTAAATAAGGGGCCAATTTAATCACGCCACTGGAACTCTTAACTATGCGCGACACCTTAAGACAAAAAATTATTGCGGTATGTGATAAGAAAATCCTCGCCAAGGGCGAAACAGTAGGCGTGTCGTTTTATGCCTTTTTCGCCAATAAAAATGACGACCCTGAGCTACTGATGGAAGCGGCAAGCTGGTGGATTCAAACTCACCGCCTGGATCATTTTGAGAAAGCGCAGAAAATAAAACAGATGGTTATAGCAGGGCTGTAACCATCTTCTTTCAGGACCGTGACGCAGTTATTTTATTAATAGTCACTTTATTAATAGTTACTTCATTAACTGCTGGCTTAAAAAGGTGTACTCAAGCGCCGTTCTTTTGGCTGTTTCCTGCAGGTTCGCCGCCGCAGAGTGGCCGCCGTCAATGTTTTCATAGTATTCAAAATTGTGGCCATACTGCTCTAACATATAAGCCATTTTTCTGGCGTGGGCCGGATGCACCCGGTCATCTTTGGTGGACGTTACGAAGAATATGGCAGGGTACTCGCCCTTAGGATCAATATTGTGTAACGGTGATATTTTCTCAAGAAAAGCGCGCTCCTCCGGGATATCCGGGCTGCCATATTCGCCTACCCATGACGCGCCCGCCAGCAGGGTGTGATAACGCAACATATCAAGTAGCGGCACCTGACACACCACGGCATTCCATAAATCAGGCCGTTGGGTATACATAACGCCCATTAATAAGCCGCCATTTGAACCACCCATTACCCCCAGATGCTGTGGCGAGGTGATTTTTTTGGCAATAATATCTTCTGCTACCGCAATCATATCGTCGAAAATAACCTGACGCTTGGTTTTTAACCCCGCCTGATGCCAGGCCGGACCGTACTCACCACCACCGCGGATATTGGCCAGCACATAAACACCGCCCTGTTCCAGCCAGTTTTTACCCAGAATGCCGGAATAACTGGGCTTCATTGATACTTCAAAGCCACCGTAGGCATATTGCAGGGTGGGGTTGCTACCGTCGAGGGTGATGCCTTGTTTGTGCACCACAAAATACGGTATTTTTTCACCGTCAGTGGAACTGGCGAAATATTGCTGCACTTCCAAATCAGTGGCATCAAACCGGGCCGGTGTGGATTTAATCGCTACAATATCAGCGTTGCTGACATTGACCTGATACAGGGTGTCTTGCGAAACAAAATTTTCCTGATTAACAAAAATAATATCGCTGTCGTTATTCGCTGAAGAGACCGACATCGTGCTGTTATCCGGCAACGCCAGCTTGTTGTGCTGCCAGTTACCATCGAAGTCATACACATAGATATTGTTGACCACGTTTTCCAGCAGATTAAGCACCAGTTTGCTGGCGGTAATCGATACCCCATCCAGCGTGGCACGTTCATCCGGCTGATACACCAATTGCACGGCGCCAATGTTGTTATTCTGCAGCCAGTTTTGCATATCAAAAGACACTAAGTCGCCACTTTTAAAGGAGGTGGCACTGCCATCCGGGGTCCAGTCTTGTTTCAGGCTTAAAATGAGTTGCCCTTTAAAAATACCGTTGATACTCGAAGTGTCGGGGATCGGTAACTGAACCGGGTCGCCTTTTTCCGGTAACCAATAGTGCTCAGACTGGTAAAACGTAATGGCCCGCACCACCATATTTAACTGCTGATCCTGGTGTTTCAGCGCATAAGGAAATACGCCGACATCGGTTTTATTACCACTAAACACCGTTACGGCTTCATCCAGTGACTGGCCGCGTTGCAGTTGTTTAATAACATAGGGATAGCCGCTGTCAGTCAATGAGTCATCGCCCCAGTTGGTGCCAACATGCAGGCGGTCGGGGTTATTCCAGCTCAGGGCTGTTTTTGCTTCCGGCAGATAAAAACCCTTATCAACGAAAGTTTTGCTGGCGCGATCCCACTCGCGCATTTCTACTGCATCTTTGCCGCCATCAGATAGCGACACCATGCAAAGGTTATGATTGGTTTCTGCGCAGGTAGTTCCTTTAAACACCCAGTTTTTACCTTCAGCGGCAGACAGCGCATCAATATCCAGCAGGGTTTGCCATTGCGGTTGCGCTTTGCTGTATTCGGCCAGACTGGTTTGGCGTAACACACCTCTGACATGGTTTTCATCCTGCCAGAAGTTGTACACCATATCGTTGCGGTAGGTGCCATACGGGATTTTATCGGTGGCATTGACGATATTTAACGCGGCTTGTTGATACTGGCTAAAACGCGGGTCGCTGGTAAGTTTGTCCAGCGTGCGTTTATTCCAGGTGGTTACCTTGGCAAGGGCCTGTTCGCCTTCAACCTCCTCTAACCATAGCGGTGCGTCGCCAGTGCTTGCTGTCATGGGTGTCTGCATTTCTTGATTAGCCTGCTTTGCGGTATCTGCAGGGTTGCACGCACTTAGTAAAGCTAAGCTTGCAACCGTGACGATCATTGTTAGTTTCATGGTAGCCTCAGGGTTTTATTATTTTTATTACACTGTATTCAATATTTAGGGATTTAACGTATAGGGTTTTAATGTAAAGACAGGGGCGGCCAATGTAAACCAGATTATTGCCATGGGTTTACCAGGAATTGGTATCTTCAGCTTATATTTTCAGTACTTATTTTGACTACTTTTTTGAGTACTTACTTTTGAGTACTAATTTTGAGTACTAAGGTGTCGGCTACTTTATCCTGAATAGCTTGCCGGTTTGGATCCCAGTATATCTGAATAAAACCCAGCAGCCCGGTGGCAAAGCCTGCGCTGTAGCCACCCTGGCGACCAAATGCCTGCCACAGCGTAAGCGGTGTGTTATTTAGCTGCACCACTTTTATCGCCATACAGGCTTTGCCAAGCGTCTGGCCACCATTCCAGCTGACAAACAGGGTGAAATAAAACACTGCCCAGCCAAAACCAATGCCCAAATCAGTTAAAATGCCCTGCAGCCATTTAAGAACACTGTGATCGGATTCGGCTAACTTTTGCCACCAGGAGGAGTCTGCTTCGGACTGGGTGGTTGTTTCAATTAACTTATCGGTAGCCTGCTGCGCGGCTTGCTGGCGATGCTGTTTAATATTGCTCATCGCTTTGTTCAGCGCCACTGTTTGCTCTGCCGGTGTCAGTATTGAATCCTCAAGCAAGTCTGTAATCATGCTCTTAATTTCATCGTCGGTAAGCTTACTGCCACGTAACTGTTCGCTGATATTTTCTAACTGCTTATCAGCGCATTCGGCATTGCAGTCTGTGCTGGTAAGTGCAATGGCACTGGCGGTAATTAGTACACCTTCTTTAACGTTGTAGTCGCTGCGCTCGTCGGTTTCCCCCGGGATCAGTGGTAATAAAAACAACGATAACAGCGCGACGGCGATGACAATATTCCGGCGCCGGTTGTTATGTTGTAAATGGCAGCGATAAGCCAGATAAGCCGCGACAGGTAGCAGGAATAAGAAGCTACCGGAGGTAAGTAAAGCGATAAGCACACCATCCAGGGCTATTGCCACACCACGGCGCCAAGGCTTTGCCAGGGAGCGACCTACCAGGGCATTGGCTACCGTGAAATCGTGCGGGGTAACCACTTCGCGTACTTGCTTCGGTGAAAGCTGGTGGCCATTAAGGTCCACATATATTCCCGCAGACACTTCCGTAATACTGGCATTACCATCAAACTGGTGCAGACTCATAATAATGTTGCTCTGCCATTTAAAAAAGTCAATTTACGCTAAACCGGCCGGAAAGCTATTGTAATACGTTCGCCAGCATTTGGGGTGATAAAAAGACGACCCTTACGCAGTCAATGGCTTGGTTACAAACTGGCAGTTAAAACCCTGGCATACTGTCGTGGGCGAGGGCGCAGCGAACCCGGTAAAACGTTCAGCTTTCCAGATCACCGGATTCGCAGAATTGAAGAGGGCAGAGCACTTTCCTGCTTAAATCGCTCTGACCCCAGGCTGTTTCTGCCTCAGGTTCTGCTTTGCTACAACAGTTTGTAGACATCTTTTGTTACCTAATAATATTTTTTATTTCATATCATGCCTGCTAGTGTTATCAAGCGCTTAGCCCAAAACCCGTTGCGGCATAACGCCATGTATGGTTGTGATGTTCTTTGCAGCGTTAAGGAGTGGTGGTTGCCGGTTATTTTATCTATTAAAGCGGTTTTGGCTAAATTGCTACTGGCGATCACTATCATCGCGCTGGCGGTGATGGCGTACCGCTGGCTGCTGCTACCGGCTTTACAGTGGCTGTTTCAGCTTGATGAGCCAACTACCGCGCTGCTGCGCCGGGTGGGTATCTTACTGGTTATGTTATTGGCCTATGGTGTATATGTGCGCTATGGCGAAAAGCGGCCTGTTACCGAATTGCAATTTCCACTTACCAAGGTCGCGGTTGGCTTATTGGCTGGTGCTGGGATGATTGTCCTGGTGTCAGCACTTTTATTTGCTGGTGGTGTATACGAAGTAACCGCTTACCGTGGCTGGCAAAGCGGCGTAGCCGATATCGCCCTGGTAATTCTGGTGGCCGCTGTTATTGAAGAAATTGTTTTCCGGGCGGTGTTGTTTCAGGCACTGGAAAACCAGTGGGGCACAGTAACGGCACTCTGGCTGCAATCGCTGATTTTCTCCTTACTACATATCGCCAATATCGATGGCCAGATGGACCTGCAGGCGTTAATTATTACCGTAATATCCGGCACCCTAATTGGCGCGCTCTGGACAGTGATATATGTTTATGTGCGCAATATCTGGGTGGTGGCAGCGCATCATGCCGCCTGGAATTTTACCGTGGTGTTAACCGGGTTACCGTTATCCGGCCTGGACGACTGGCAAGCAATGGCGCCACTGCAAAGTGTCTATCACGGCCCAAACTGGCTTTCCGGCGGCGTGGTAGGGCCGGAAGATTCTGTTGTTACCATTGTGATGGTAATTATCTCAGTAGCCGCTTTACTGTGGTTGGCGAAAAAACAGCAGCGGTTTTATCCCTCAGCTGCGGTGCGCCTGGCGCAGGCTGCTGAAACAAAATCGGCGCGGGCATGCTGCCTGTAGTTTTTAAAAGGTAAGGCATGTTAGCCAAATCGGATACGGTGGCGCAATTGGAATTGCGCTAAAGGGGTATGACCGCAGTGTGTCAAAAGCGGAAATATCACTGGGCAATCAGCAAAGACCACTTTGCAGTTAATAGCGGTCTCTGCTTTACCTAATATCAAGTTTGTTCGACGATTTGTGCTTGCGTAACCATCTTAAACAATCTCGAACCTAAGCTGTGTCTCTACATTTCCCATAGCGAAAATTTAGATTCCGGCTTTAAATTATCTAACATTGGAGATTTGGAAGCACTTAGAACGATAAGCGCACTCCCACGTTAAACGTCGTGATTTTTCCGTACTCGTAGCCTGTGACCAGTGCGATGTTGGGAAGGAAATGCCAGCGTCCGTTCACACCGATCAGTACGTCGGATTCGAAGGGATCTGAACCGCTGGACGCGATACCACCGACCGCGGTGTAACGCGCATGGCCCTGAAGATGCAAAGTCGGAGTTGCTGCCCAGATAGCGCCAATCTGCGCACCGATGCCGCTATCGTCAGCGTCGACATCCAGATTGAAACCGTCAGCGCGCGCATCCTTGAACTCGAGCTGGTCAAGGCTTAGCCGACCGAAGTAAGCCAACGTTTCCGAGACAGGGTATTGGTAACCAACACCAATGCGCCAACGCTTCACGTCGTACTCACCTGCTACAGTGCTGGTACCGCTGCGTATTTCAAGTTCTTGGCCAAGTGATGCATACTCTCCAAAGAGGTGCATTTGATCTCTGAACTGCCACGCCCCGCCAATAAATTCACCGCCATCAGCATCGCTTTCAAGATCTAGTGGGACGCCCCCCGTAACCGCTCCGGATGTCTCAATGTCGTTGACAAAGCCGCCGACGATACCACCCTCGATGTAGGTAAAGCCGATATCTCCCGCACGCGCCATCGTCGGTCCAGCCAAAGATACCGCAATCACTGCCATGATTATTCTGTGTTGCTTCAACATTTGTGTACCCTCAATTCTGAAATATAGACGTGTTACTACGACTTACGTAAGCACGTAGATCAGCAACACCAGCGCCTAACGCCCTATTAATAGATAAAAACTGTACCCTAAAATTGAGCTAAGCGAAAAAGCCCTGAAGATAAAGCAGCTGGTTCAATCAGGTATGTAATTGTAAAAAGGCTTTCTTGTTATGTGGCACCTGCTGCAATATTACTTGTACGATATTTTGTACTGGTGTGGCCGTTGTGCTTGATGTCGCCGAATATGAGGCTATGCAGGAAAAGATTGAACTGCTGGAAGAGTTGCGAATAGCCGAAGCACAACTAACTTCAGGTGCTGGTGTTAGTAATAACGATGCAAGGGCGCAGGTTTTGGCGCGGCTTAACGCGTTAAAGTAATTACTTACACCAACTGCTTAGTCGCTACCAACACGCCATTATTATCGGCATAGACATACTGGCCAGGGATAAAATCTACCCCGGCAAACGTCACGGTCAGGTTAATATCGCCTAAATCGCGCTTGTCGGTTTTCATTGGGTGAATACCCAGTGCCTGCACGCCAAGTGGCGTTTGGCGGATGATGTCGATATCGCGAATACAGCCATTGATAATAATACCTTGCCAGCCGTTGGCTGCTGCTTGTTCGGCCAGCATATCACCCAGCAGGGCATGGCGTTTTGAACCGCCGCCATCTACCACCAGCACTTTGCCATGGCCATTGGTTGCTACCAGCTGCTTTACCTTGGAGTTATCTTCAAAGCATTTAACGGTAACAATTTCACCGCCAAAGCACGCTTTTGCGCCGTAGTTGGTGAAAATGGGTTCGGCGACGCGAATGCAGTCGGCATGGGCGTCGCATAAGTCGGGGAGGGTGAAGGCTGTCATGTTTACCACCGTTTTAAAATTTTTGCGTACGATATACCCAAACCTCTGACAGGGTAACAATACCTGGCTGATCACTAAAGAATTCGTCCATCAGGCGTTCGGCAATATGCTCAGCTTTGGCTAGCTCGCGCACGATAACTTCAATTTTCATAATGTGCAGGGCATCCATCAAGGACGCATGCTGCGCCGGATGCAAATGCAAGGCGCTGTTACCACCGGCTTCTAACACCGTATAGCCCTTTGCACCTTCTTCATCAAGCATGGCGATAATGTCTTCTTCAAGAATTTTTTCAGCCAAAATATTAACCTGGTAAGCACTGTGTTTCATTTAGACACTCCCGGGGTGTTGAAAAACCATTCTGCCAGCGCCGTAAAAAGCGGAATACAAATGGCAATAGCGACAGGGGTACCAATACTGGTCGATGAACCAATATACGCTGACGGGTTTGCTTTAGGAATACCGGCACGCAGGGTTGGCGGGCCGGAAATATCAGAACTGGATGCCGCCATTACAGCCAGTAATACAGTGCCGCCAGCGCTAAAACCGGTTAAGTAATGCGCGATAATGCCTAAACCAAACCCGACAAAACCATGCAGTATTGGTGCGACCGCGGCATACACGGCATACCAGTGGGCCACCCGGCGCAGTTCACTTAAACGCTGCCATGCTTCAATACCCATGATCAGCATCAGTATTGATAAAAAGCCACGAAATAGCGGCTCATAAAACGATGCAAATACCGGCTCTGGTTTGGTTAATAAACCCAAAAATAAGCCTAGCACCAAGGCCGATAAAGCCGAACCTTGTAAACTCTCAACGATAATGTCTTTAATTTTTACCGGCTTGCGCTCACTGTGCTTGGTAGCCGTGCCCGGAGTTGTCTGACTATCGGTTTTGGTTTTATCGCGTTCGCTGGCCAGGCGGCCCAATACAATAGCCAGTACCAGCGCCGGTATATCCATAAAAGGATAAAGTGCCGATACCCAGGCTTCATATTCCATGCCCACATCGTCAAGATGCAGCATTGCAGCGGCAAAAGTAGATGCAGATACCGCACCAAACAGCCCTGCGGTGGCAATGGCATCGGCTTCTTTGACACCGGGTAATTTTGCCAGGGTAAACTTGCCAATACCAACAATAGCAATACCCGCGACCATAGCTAAAAATGCGGGTAGCAGTAGCTCGGCCAAATTGGCATTGCGAATTTCCATGCCGCCTTGCAAGCCAATTTTTAGCAGTAACACAATGACAATAAACTTATAAACCTGCTCGGGAATGCTTAAGCGGCTGCCCATGGCGGCGATAAGCATACCGCCAAGCAAAAAACCTAAGGTGGGCTTTTGCAGGCTGGCAATAAAAAAATTTACAACGGTAAGTATCTGATCCATGGCAACCTCAGTTTTTAATCCGCGCAAGGGTATATCTAAAGCCTGAGATGCGCAAACTGGTCTGACACTCTATGGCGGCAGCTATAAAAATAGCCCCAAATGGAGCTATTATCCGGATAAGTGCCAATTTTGCAGCATAATCTGTTGGTTATACTTGCTGCATTACACTTGTAAGTAGTCCAGCATGCCTTCTGCAGCCTTACGGCCCTGGGCAATGGCGGTTACAACTAAGTCAGAGCCTAATACCATATCGCCACCGGCAAAAATTTTCTGCTGGTTGGTCTGCAGTGCGTAAGGGCTTTGCTCTGAGGCGATAACCCGGCCTTTGGTATCCAACTCTACACCCATATCAATTAACCATTGCGGTGGACTGGGCTGAAAACCAAACGCGATAATGACCGCGTCAGCCGCCAGTACCTGCTCTGAGCCGGCAATGGGCTCGGGGCTGCGCCGACCTTTAGCATCGGGGGCACCAAGCTCGGTGCTTACCACTTTTACGCCACACACCCGGCCTTCACTGTTAACCTCAATACCCAGCGGCTGCAGGTTAAATAAAAACTCAACTCCTTCCTCGCGGGCATTTTGTACTTCTTTACGCGAGCCGGGCATATTGGCTTCATCTCGCCGGTAGGCACAGCTTACTTTAGTAGCGCCCTGGCGAATGGACGTACGTAAACAGTCCATTGCGGTATCGCCACCACCCAGTACCACCACGGTTTTGTCTTTTAAGCTGACGAACGGATGTTCGGTTTGCCAGCCCATCAGGTTATTAATATTGCCGATTAAAAACGGCAATGCTTCATACACGCCTGGCGCATCTTCATTGACCAGGCCGCCTTTCATCGGGGTGTAAGTACCCAGGGCTAAAAACACCGCGTCGTATTCATCCAGCAGGCTGTCAAAGCTGACATCAACCCCGACATTGGTATTTAACCGAAACTCAATACCCATGCTTTCAAAAATGTCGCGCCGGCGGCTGAGTACTTCTTTTTCCAGCTTAAAAGGCGGAATACCGAAGGTGAGCAGGCCGCCAATTTCCGGATAGCGGTCGAACACCACCGGTGATACGCCATTACGCACCAGTACATCGGCACAGGCTAAGCCGGCCGGGCCGGCGCCGATTACCGCTACCCGGCGGTCGGTTTTTATTACCGCCGATAAATCGGGTCGCCAGCCCATTTCAAAGGCTTTGTCATTAATATACTTTTCAATACTGCCGATGGTTACCGCGCCAAAACCTTCATCCAGGGTGCAGGCGCCTTCGCACAACCGGTCTTGCGGGCAGACCCGGCCGCATACTTCTGGCAGGCTGTTGGTTTTATGCGACAGCTCGGCTGCTTCAATAATTTTGCCTTCGTTAGCCAGCTTTAACCACTGTGGAATATAGTTGTGCACCGGGCACTTCCATTCACAGTATGGATTGCCGCAATCGAGGCAACGGTCGGCCTGGCCTTCCACCTGGGTGTTGGTCATCGGCTGATAAATTTCCACGAACTCTATAGTGCGTTCGCTGTGTGAGCGTTTTGGCGGATCAATCCGTTTGACGTCAATAAACTGATATACATTCTGTGCCATAACGTTTCCTTTGCCCTTACATCGCCTGAACCCGCAGCTCGGCAGAAGAGCGAGCGCGGTGTCCCAGCAAGGTATTTACATCGCTGGTTTTTGGTTTAACCAGCTTAAATTTGCTTAAGTAATTATTGAAATCAGACAGGATGCGCTGAGCTTTGTCGCTGCCGGTTTCCTCTACGTGTTGATGCAACAGGCTGCGCAAGTGCTCTTGCAATATTGGCGTGCTGACGTCCAGCGCTTCTACCAGCTCCGGGTTTAAGCGCAGCTCTAAGTCATCCTGCTCGTCCAGTAAATAGGCAAAGCCACCGGTCATACCGGCACCAAAATTAACCCCGGTGCCGCCAAGCACAACCACTACGCCGCCGGTCATATATTCACAGCAGTTATCGCCGGTGCCTTCTACCACCGCCAACGCGCCGGAGTTACGCACCGCAAAACGTTCACCGGCCTGGCCGGCTGCATAAAAACGACCGCCGGTGGCGCCGTATAAGCAGGTATTGCCGGCAATGGCGAAGCCGTTTTTGGCAAAACTGGCGCCTTTCGCCGGAAAAATAGCGATCTGACCGCCGGTCATGCCTTTACCAACATAGTCATTGGCGTCGCCTTGCAGGGCTAAGTGCAGGCCGCCGGCATTCCACACCCCAAAGCTCTGGCCGGCGGTGCCGGTAAAGCGTAAGCGGATAGGATCGGTGGCCATACCCTGATTGCCATGCTTGCGGGCAATAAAGCCCGACAGCGCGGCGCCAACCGAACGGTCGGTATTGCGGATAGGCAGGCTTAACTGGCCACCAGTTTTGTTAATCACCATTTGCTCGCAGCGCTGCAGCAACAGCTGATTAAGGGCGCCGGGGTCAAATGGCGTGTTGTTTTTAACGCAGTGCAGTGGTTTGTCAGATGTCACACCGCTGGCCTGTAATATTGGGGTCAGATCCAGCCTTGCTTGTTTCTGGGTTTCGCTGGCTTTGGCGTTAAGTAAATCGGTGCGGCCAATTAACTGGGTAAGCTCAGTAACGCCAAGTTCTGCCATCAGCTCGCGCACTTCACGGGCCAGAAATTTAAAGTAGTTCATTACCATTTCCGGCAGGCCGGTAAAGTGGTCGCGGCGCAGGGTTTCATCTTGAGTCGCTACCCCGGTCGCGCAGTTATTTAAATGGCAGATCCGCAGGAATTTACAGCCCAGCGCCACCATCGGGCCGGTACCAAAACCAAAACTCTCGGCGCCTAAAATGGCTGCTTTTACCACGTCGAGGCCGGTTTTTAAGCCGCCATCTACCTGTAACCTAACCCTGTCGCGCAGGCCGTTTTCTACCAGTGCCTGGTGTACTTCTGCCAGGCCCAGCTCCCACGGGCTGCCGGCATATTTAACCGAAGTAAGCGGGCTGGCGCCGGTGCCGCCATCGTAGCCCGATACGGTAATTAAATCGGCATAGGCTTTGGCTACGCCGGTGGCGATAGTGCCGATGCCAGGCTCAGAAACCAGTTTTACCGAGATCAGCGCCTCTGGATTAACCTGTTTTAAATCGAAAATCAGCTGGGCTAAATCTTCAATCGAGTAAATGTCATGATGCGGCGGTGGCGATATTAACGTAACACCCGGCACCGAGTAACGCAGCCGGGCAATTTCTGCGGTAACTTTTTCACCGGGCAGCTGGCCGCCTTCACCGGGCTTGGCGCCCTGAGCGACTTTTATCTGAATAACCTCAGCATTAACTAAGTAATGTGGTGTTACCCCAAAGCGGCCAGAAGCAACCTGTTTAATTTTCGAGTTTTTCTCGGTACCAAAACGGCGTGGATCTTCACCGCCTTCACCGGAGTTCGAGCGCCCGCCTAAGCGGTTCATCGCAATTGCCAGTGCTTCGTGGGCTTCCGGGCTTAACGCACCAATCGACATTGCTGCGCTGTCAAAGCGCGGGTATAAATTTTCCGCCGCTTCTACTTCAGCAAGTGCCACGCCGTCAGTGTCGGTGGCCAGCTGCAGTAAGTCGCGCAAATGGGCGACCGGCCGCTGGTTAACATGGTTACTGTAAACCAGATAGTCCTCATATTTGCCCGAGCGCACCGCTTTTTGCAGGCTGGTCACTACGTCAGGGTTATAGGCATGGTACTCGCCATCGTGCACGTATTTTAATAAACCACCATGGTTCATTGGTTTGCGTTTTAACCAGGCAATATTAGCCAGTTGCTGGACGTCTTGCTCAAAGTCGATAAAACTGGCACCGCCAATCCGGGAGGGTAAATCGGCAAAGCACAGCTGCATTACATCCTTATTAATGCCGACCGCTTCAAACAGGTTAGAGCAGCGGTAACTGGCGACAGTCGAGATGCCCATTTTCGACATAATCTTAAACAGGCCTTTATTAATGCCCTTGCGGTAATTCAGCACCGCCTGACGGGCACTTAAGTTAATGGTGCCTTTTTCAACCAGTTGCTCGACGGTTTCATAGGCCAGAAACGGGTAAATACCGGTGGCGCCCAGGCCAATTAACACGGCAAAATGATGCGAATCGCGGGCACTGGCGGTTTCGATAATAATGTTTGAGTCACAGCGCAGCTGTGCGTTAACCAGCGCCATTTGCACTGCACCCACTGCCATGGCGGCCGGGATAGGAATAAGGCCTTGCTCGATGCGCCGGTCTGTCAGGATCACCAGTACCACGTTATCATCGCGCACCGCGCTGACCACCTTGTCGCAGAGACTACGGGTCGCCTGCTCTAAATTTTGCTGCTGTAGGTCAAAATTTAACGAGAATACCTGGTTTTTATAGTATTTTTCATCCGCCTGCCGTAGTTGTTTTAAGTCAGAGTACATCATTACCGGCGATTCAAACTGAATACGGCGGGCGTAGCCGGCAGTTTCTTTAAATACGTTATGCTCGCGACCGATACTGGTGGCCAGTGACATTACGTGTGACTCGCGCAGCGGATCGATAGGCGGGTTAGTCACCTGAGCAAATTGCTGGCGGAAATAATCAAATAAGTTGCGCGGTTTGCGCGATAACACCGCCATTGGCGTATCGTCACCCATTGAGCCGACTGCCTCCTGGCCATCTTTGGCCAGTACCGTCATTACCTGCTCAATTTCTTCATAGCTGTAATTAAACAGTTTGTGATACACCTGCATGGTGTCGTCATCGAACACTCTTTTGCCAATCAGGTCGGTTTCGTATTTTTCATAAGGCACCAGCCGCTGGACGTTATCGTTGAGCCAGCTGCGGTAGGTATGGCGGGCCATTAAATCGGTGTCGATTTCATCCGAGCGCCAGATCTGGCCGGTAGTGGTATCTATTGCCAGCATTTCACCGGGGCCAACCCGGCCTTTTTCGACCACTTCATCCGGTGTGTAGTCCCAGATGCCAACTTCTGATGCCAGAGTGATTAATTTATCGCGGGTAATTACAAAACGGGCAGGGCGCAGGCCGTTGCGATCCAGATTACAGGCGACATGCTGACCGTTAGTCATTACGATGCCGGCCGGGCCGTCCCACGGCTCCATATGCATGGAATTAAATTCATAGAACGCTTTTAAATTGTCGTCCATTACCCGGTTGCCCTGCCAGGCAGGTGGCACCAGTAACCGCATAGCGCGGAATAAATCCATGCCGCCGGCTAACAGTAGCTCAAGCTGGTTGTCCAGCGAGCTGGAATCAGAGCCGGTCTGGCCAACAAAGGGTGCTGCGTCCTGTAAATCGGGTAATAGCGGCGAGGCAAATTTGTACTGGCGGGCACGGGCCCATTGCCGGTTACCGGTAATAGTATTAATTTCACCATTGTGTGCCAGATAACGAAACGGCTGGGCCAATGGCCAGCGTGGCATGGTATTGGTTGAGAAACGTTGATGAAATACACAAATGGCGGTTTCCATCCGGATGTCGGCCAAATCGGTGTAGTAACGCGGTAAGTCGGCCGGCATCATCAGGCCTTTAAATACCGTTACCAGCGACGAGAAGCTGGGAATATAAAAATCCGGGTCGGCGCTCAGCTGCTGTTCTACCCGGCGGCGCACCATATAAAGCCGGCGTTCTAAATCGTGGTCACCCCAGCCATGCGGCGCATTAACAATAACCTGTTCAATTTGCGGCATTGATTCCAGTGCCAGCGGGCCTAACACGCTGCTGTCAGTTGGCACTGTACGCCAGGTCACCAGAGTTAAGGTTTCGCGCGCGATCTCTTTATTAATGATCGCTTTGGCTTCAGCTGCTTTAACCGGATCCTGGCTGAGGAATATCATACCCACGCCATATTTTTTTGCCAGATTCCAGCCATTTTCCTCAGCAATCGCCCGGAAGAAACTGTCTGGTTTTTGCATTAATAAGCCGCAGCCATCGCCGGTTTTACCGTCGGCTGAAATACCGCCGCGATGTTGCATCCGATCTAACCCATTAATGGCGGTTCTGACAATCCGATGGCTGGCTGCACCTTCAATGTGTGCTATCAGGCCAAAGCCACAATTTTCCCGCGCCTGACTGTGATGATACAACGCCATGACTTACCTCCAAACTTGCCTTGAAAACGTATAATTATTTATAAAATATGAATTATTATTCTTTTTATGTGGTTTTTTGTAACTGAAAGAAAATAACGAGTATGCTTTCAGTGGTCAATGCGCTGTAGTGTATTTGCTCTAACTTGTTTGGCCGTCTAAATCGACCAAGCTGAACAGGTATACTAAGAAAAAGCCGAAAAAGCAAGTGGAGTTTATCCGTCTGGCCGTCTGTTTGAAGCTGAATGTAGTGGTCTGAAAATGAAAATAAATTACATGAATTGGCGATATTTCCGCCATCAATACCGGTTTGGCATAAAAAAAAGCTGCAGAAGCAGCTTTTCAGGGGGAAGGTTAACAATGGTTTTGCATATATTTATGCTAAAAGGTTTGGTTGAGCAAACTATCGCTCAAACATACCTTTTACGGTAGCGTTACCGTTTGCGACCAGTTGTTTGCCCTTCGCAAAAACCTGGTTTATGGCCAAATCGTCACGATTTATCAATACCAGATCGGCGTCCAATCCGCTGGCCAGCCGGCCTTTTTGCTTCAGTCCTAACACTGCTGCCGGCGACTGGGTTATAGCGCAGATGGCATCACTAATGCTGACCTTGTGGCTTAATATGGCATCACGTGCCGACTGATACAGTGTACTTACTTGGCCAACTTGCAGCCCCAGCAACTCTCCATTGTCATTATAAATGGGCAGGCTGGCATTACCATCAGAGCTTAGGGTAAGTTGCAGCGGGTTAATTCCGGCCTGCAGCGCCTCAGCTAAAGCTGCCGCAGCGGCAACTTCGCCATGTTTTAGATCGTACTCTGTGGTACTGGTGGTGAAGTCAATAACGCCGCCTTTCTTAGCGAACTCAAGGCCTGCCTCGAAAACCCTGCGGTTACGGTTCATATGGGTCGGGTAAAACTGCTTTAAGGTTAATTCTGTGCCGGAAACAGCCTGATAGATCGGTTGCAAGATACGTTCGCCAGCGCCCATGTGGACGCTGACGACACCACTCTTGCCTGCCAAAATACCACCCACTCTGGCGGCGGCCGCGACCTTACGGATTTCATCAATAGTAGGCTGTGATGAGCGATGATCGCTTATCGCAATTTCACCTACACCAATAAACTTATCAATTAAGATTAAATCATCAGTAATACTGCCGGTTAAAGTACGGCAGGGAATTTCATAAGAGCCGGTATGACAGTAAGTGGTGATGCCTTCACTTTCTAATGCATGTGCTTTGGCCAGCAGGTTGGTTAACGTTCGGGTGGTTGCATCGGTTCCCAGCACGCCTATGGCAGTGGTAACACCACCTAAGGTGGCATCGGTCAGTTGCATTTCCGGCGTGCGAGTCGCAAAACCGCCTTCGCCGCCACCGCCAATAAAGTGTACCAGTGAGTCAACAAAACCTGGTGTCAGGTAATAGTCACTGCCGTCGATAACCGTAACCGGTAAATTACTGCCAGCCAGATTAAAGTCTTTACCGATGGCCGCTATACTACCACCGGCTATCACTACGTCCATTTTGCCGAGTGACTGTGGCGCAAACAGCTCGGCATTTTTTATAAGTATAATTGAATTCAAAATATTAACCTCGAACAGCCGGATAGCTGCTATTGATATCCTATTGCAACAGCGATAAGCATAAAGCTACTGGCCAGAGCAAACAGCCACAGCTGTAATTTCCAGACAAAACGGAACCAGACTGTCCAGTCAACCCTGACCACGCCTAAACAACCGATTAACGCCGCCGAAGTCGGAATAATACAGTTGGTTAAACCATCACCAAGCTGGAATGCTAATACCGCAATTTGACGCGATAGTCCGACTAAATCGGCCAATGGCGCGATAAGTGGCATAGTTAGCGCTGCCTGACCTGAACCCGAAGCAACAAAGAAATTTATTACCGACTGAATAATCAGCATCAGCCAGGCTGACAAGTAGGAGGGTAAATCGCCCAGCGCCTGACCACTGTAATACAACAGGGTGTTTAGTACAGACGGTGAATTGGGCTCATCGCCACCAAGCAGCAGCACTATGCCTTTGGCCATACCAACAATCAGTGCGGCTGGTAATAGCTCTGCAGCGCCATGTTTAAAACCGTCGGCGGCTTCATTCATGGTTAAGCGTTTACCCAGCACCGCGATAACGGCGATAACAATACCAATAGTAAAGAATTGACTGGCTATCTCAGGAATATAGTATTGGCGAGTGGTTACACCCCATATAATCCAGACCAGACCGGCAAAGAAGGCCAATAAAATAACGCTATCCAGTTGATTATATTCGTTTTTTGCTTCTGCACTTTGCTGTGCCCGTAATTTCTGGTCGGTATTGAAACTCAACGACAGCTCTGGTTGCGCTTTTATTCTGGCGGCATAGCGCATGGTGAAAATCATGCCAAATAAGGTGAAAACCACCCACATAGCAATGCGTAAGTCTTTGCCTGACATCAATGGTATTTCAGCAATGCCCTGCGCAATAGCGACATTAAACGGGTTCATCCAGGAGGTTGCAAAGCCAATTTGGGTAGCAACATAGGTGACCAGTACCGTAGTTATGGCGTCATACCCCAGCGCCAGCATCAGGGGCAGTAAAATGATACAAAAAGCGATTGCTTCCTCGCCCATACCAAATACGGCACCACCCAGTGAAAACAAACCAAACATCAGTGGAATAAATACGAACTCCATCCGTTTGGTTTTTTCGATAAGTGCAAGAATACCGTTATGGATAGCACCGGTTTTCATAATGATGCCAAAAGCACCACCTGTAAGCAGAATAAAAGCCACTACACCAATGGCTGACCCCCACTTATCGCCGGATACCAGCCCTTCAAAGGCATAGTTAAAAAAGCCAATGCCGCCACCCTCTGCAAACAGTGGTACGCCTTGTTGTGCATCTGTTACAAGGGTAAAGCTGTTTGGGTCTATCTTGCCTTTTAGTTTGGCGGCCCCTTCGGCCACCGGTGCAGGCTCGATTAAGCTAAAAGAGCCGGCAGGTACCAGATGTGATGCAACTGCAGCAAGAATCATCACAAAAAACAGGATGACAAAAGCATCCGGCATCGACACCGGTTTTTTTGTTTCGTTAGCCATAGTTTAAGCCTTATGGTAGCTATCGGTAATTTACGGGCGTGATATTAACAGCAGTTATCACGCCCGCGTCTTTGCTAATTAAAAGAAATAGCTAAAGGATACACGATAGTTGCGGCCATAGGCGTTGTGGTTAATTGAGTCGAAACCGCGAGTGCTGCCGTACACTGCAGGCGGATCACGATCGAGCAGGTTATCGACGGTGAAGTTTATCGACGCATGCTCAAAGTCATAACCGATATTGGCCCGCAATGTGGTCCATGCAGACACATCGCGATTACCATCAGCATCAATCAGGCCTAATTCGTCTAGCTCGTCCAGGTTACGGCTACGTAAGCGGGCGGTATCGTCCATATACGATGATGTATAGAGGGCGGTCAACCCCAGATACAGTGCTTCACCGCTCCATGAGATACGCGCACTACCAATATTTTCCGGGTAACGGAAAGTACCAATTAGTGCTTCAATTTCATCTGAACCCGCTTTATTACGATCAAACTCAAGATAGTGGGTCCAGTCCAGATCAAGTCCCAGGCGGCCACCCGCTAAATCTAATGTATGGCTGAAACGGGCATCAATACCGCTGACATCTTGTCGACCGACGTTGTCCAGCTGAATAACATGGTCGCGGAACAAGGGTAACTCCGCAAAACGCGGATTGTCATAGTCGACCCAGGCATCAAGAATCTCTGACATATTGGCGCCTTCGTCTTCAACAGTAAGGCCTGCTAAGTCGGTAACGTCACACAGATCCGGGTTGTAAGAAATACCCAGCTCACCATCTGGTACCAGACCGCAATGACGAACACTGGCGTCAGTTGCCGTGCGGGCAAGCATGGCGGTCATATCGGTATCAACCAGTTTTTTGTGTTCAAACTGCCAGTAGTCAACTGTTAGGGTTGTGTCTTGGGTCGGGCTCCAGCCAAAACCTAAACTAACGGATTCTGATGTTTCTGCCTGCAGTGCTGCGTTGCCAAGTTCCAGAACGTTCGGGCTGCTGGTAAAGCCAGCACCTTCACAATATAGATCTGATACTGTTTGATTGGCGCTACAATCAAAGGTCGCAGTAGTGGTTCTGAGCTTTACACCCGCCTGAGTCAGCGAAGGAGCACGGAACGACGTGGCCCAGGAGCCTCGAAGGACCAAGCTGTCTAAAGGTCGCCAGGTAATGCCGACTTTAGGGTTAAAGGTGCTGCCAAAATCATCATAGTGATCGTATCGGCCAGCCAGTTGTAACTCAATGGTATCACTTAGCGGCGCGTAAATTTCAACGAAAGCTGCCATCTGGGTTCTGTCTGCATCAGAGAGACTGGAACCAAAGCCAAATACGTCAACCAGATAATCGTTGGCCGCACTTGCCTGGGCATTAGCTGATGGCGTATCGGTGATTTCTTCCTTACGCAGTTCCAAGCCAAAGGCTGAACGAACCAGCTGGCCATTGAATTCAAACAAATCACCACTTACCCGTGCGTCCCAACCATAAACAGTACTGACACCATCACGGGTAGGTACTTCCTGAGCCAGTCCTAACAACGATTCATTGGCTGCATCATTAGCTAAGAAAGGGTTATATACACCGGCTAAACCAGCGCCACTGCTACAGCTTAACGTGTCAGTATCGTTGTCATAACTGGCAATGCTGCCATCCTGACACAGCTCGCCGGCAATAGCGGCGTGATATTTATAGCGGTTGTAAATGCCGGCTATGGCTTTTTGCTCTGATTCTGAACGCGACAGCAATACCGCAGTTTCCCAGTCCCAGTTATCTGTGCTGCCGGCTAAGCTGCTAACCAGCCGGAATGAATCGGTGGTTACCTCGACAGTTCTTGGCGTGTTAAAACGGGCATCAAACCTGAAACCCCACAAGCGCTGACCCGCTTCGCTGGTAAAAGGATCTATATAAATTTGATCAAGCAGGGAATCGCGAATGACGTCCGGGAAAATATCCAGTGCGGTTTCCTGAACCCATGGGCCTTCTTCATCGCTTACCTGATTAATTGGAGCCGGGCTGGATGAAGAAACCGACGAGGTGTTGCTGTAAAAGAAATCGGTATTCCAGACCAGGTCATTACTAAACTCTTTGCGAAAGTTAAAACCGGCAGAAGCACTTTCAAAAGGCGTTTCCAGTACGTCATCCTGATTAGGATAATAAGCACAAATCTGTTCGCCAAGTTCAGTGGTTACCAAAGGGCTGGTACAGCCCGGACTGGCGATTTCATTGCCGTCTACCGCAGACCAGAAATAAATATTTGGCACGCCTTTAGGTAAATAGGAGTAATTACTTACTAAGCTTGGATTGCGGGTAAACTCGCGGTCCTGTGCGGTGTAGCCTTTGCGATCATAGATATCTGCAAACAGCGTTAAGTTGCCACCGGCCAGTTCAGTACCAAGCAGGATATTAGCGTTTATCTTACCTTCATCAGAGGATGCAGTGCTGTTAGCGTATGATAAATTAACCTCTGCACCTTCATAGTCGGTTTTCAGAATATAGTTAATTACCCCGGCAACGGCGTCTGCACCATAAATAGCAGAAGCACCGGTTGCCAGAACTTCTACCCGTTCAATTGCCGCCAGCGGAATGCTGTTCACATCAACAAAGTTCTGGGTGCCAGCCGCAAAAGACGAGGCGGCGATGCGCCGGCCATTTACCAGGGTCAGGGTCGAAGAGGGGCCTAAACCACGCAACGAGGCAGCCGCCTGGCCCGCCGGAGTTGAAGTAGAAGTCGCGCCGCTTTCAGATGTGGAGAAAGTACCGCTACCACCCCGCACCTGACCTAAATCTTTTAGCAGATCATAAATTGAGCTGGCGCCGGAATTTTTAATATCATCGGCAGAGATAACCACCAGAGGTTGGGTGCCTTCCAGATCAACGCCTTTAATCCGCGAACCTGTTACTTCAATTCGTTCGACTTTTTCTTCTTCTTTAGCCGTTTCCTGTTGTGCATAGCTAAAAGGAGACGTGAGTAAGCTGCCAGCAATAGCCAGCGCCAGCGGGTTTAATTTACGCATAGTTACACCTGTGTATTATTTGGGTACATGATCAGCTAAGGATCAGGCACACCAGTTATTTGCTTTATTTTTGCTTTATTGGGTTTGTTAAAATAGAAAACCTCAGGTCAACCGCAGTTGCCTGATATGTTTCTATTCGTTAAACCACTCGGAAAGGTAGTAGGACGAATAGTGATATGAGCCGAGCATTAGTGCTTTCTTTAACATATCGCTACTTTAAATAGTTAGTTACCAGGAAAAACTTTTAAATTTTGCAGTCGGACACAGTAGAAAACGGCGCCAAAAACAATCTTATTTCTACTTCTAATTGGCAAAGATGTCAATACAGGATAATCTACAACCAGTAAATATTGGGTTGGCGCCTGGCGCATTATCAGTAGTCTGCAGGCTTTGACGGCCTGAAAAACAATAAGAAAGAGCCGATGAAAAAAATAACTACATGTTTATCAGTCATTTTAATGGCAATGCCGGTTTTTACTCTTAGTGCCAATGATGAAAATAAAACCATGCCTGAATACTCGATGTTATTAATGGGCGGTGGTCTTGCTACCTGTAGCTCAACGAGTAGCAGGTATTGTCTGAGTGATGACGTGTTTTCTGATGCAGCCAAAAAGCACAATCAATATCAATTGAGTACTGAGCATCTGCAAGCTATTAATAGTGCGGGATTCTGGTCTGATGATCGCATTATAGAACAGCAGCAAACGCTGGCAATCCTGGAGTTTTTACGTGGTCAGCTGGCGAACGAAATCGTTTCTGAGCGCGAATTATTGAGATTATGGCGAAGTGCTGAGATTGAAGTTGATGGGATCTGGGTGTCAGGGCGAAACGTTTACGCAGGTTTAAGCGCCCGCGAGCTCAATTTTGTGCTGGACCAGCTGGAAGTGCCCGTAATGGCTGGCAACAGGGCCAACCGCAGCAGCCCGCGTAGCCGGGAGTTTGCAGATTTAGCCAATACGAAGAATAATTTTACGGTTGAGCTGCACCAGCGTTTTGTCGCTATGGCCCGGCAAGTTGCCGGTGATAAGCGCAAACCGAGGATCCTGGTAGTAACCGCATCATCCCGCGACCCTTTTGCGGCAGTAGACTTTTACACTAACTTGTTTACCGAAACCGGCGCTGAAGTCAGCTGGCTACCGATAAGTGCTGCTTATCAGGCTGCATGGCAGACTGGCGACAAAAATAGCTGTGCGGAGCTGGATAAACATCTTGCAGAGCAACACGGCACCTATCAGCGGCAGCGGGTTTACCCTGATTTAATGGCTCAGAAAGCAGAATTTTGTGCGGCGGGTAGTAAAGCTGCAGTGGCACAAATTCGCCGTTCAGATGCGATATTTTTCAATGGCGGCGACCAAAGTTTAACGTTGCGGGCCCTGCGTCTGAATGATGGTTCTGCGTCAGCCGAACTGCAACAAATAGAGCGGATGCTGCAGGCCGGTCAAATAGTGATAGCCGGTACCAGTGCTGGTACTGCGGTAATGTCAGGCGCCAGTTTTAATGGTCAGCGTACGCCAATGATTACTAATGGTGATAGTTTTAACGCTATGCAATTTGGTGCCTTTGATTTACCGGCGCCAGCAGTAGGCTGTGATAAAGATCAGAGTTGTAGTAATGGCCTGGCTGAAAACCACCTGACATACAGCGGCGCCGGCGGCCTTGGTCTGTTCCGCTGGGGTGTGCTTGATACCCATTTTTCTGAACGGGGCCGTCAGGGCCGGCTTATCCGCTTGTTACATGATACTCAGAGCCGCTATGGTTTTGGTATTGATGAAAATACCGGATTACTGGTTGGTTTTGGCCGCAGTGCCGAAGAACCAGGGGTTCGGATGGCTGTAGTTGGTGAGGCAGGGGTTTATGTGGTTGACATGAACACAGCCAACAGTAGTGGCGAAGGTAGTGCTTTAACTTTGCGCAACGTGGTTACTCATTACCTGACCCGTGGTGATGAAATGGAGTTGAACGCAAACCAGTTGCGTAGCCGGTTTGCTGACTGGAAGTTTGCGCCAAATAATCTGGCACAGCCGTTACTTACCTCAGGTGATATTTTCGAGCGTGATAACTATAAACAGTTAAGCCATTTGCTTTGTATGACTCAGGCCCGTCAGGCTGAAGGTCGTGCTGTTAAGGTAGGACAGGGCTATGCGGTTACTGTCTATAAAGATCATAGCTCTTATACCCGTCAGGGCAGTTTCAGACAGCAGGGTGAAGAGCTTACTTATTGTTCATATCGAAATATGATGGTTGATCTGCAACCTGTAAATTAAGGTGGTTCTGGCTAACAACCTGCTAAAGGGTAGGGCATAATGCAAAGTCCGGTGCACCCAAAGGTTAAAGCTTTTGCTGCATTGATCAAGCGCTGGGGTAAGTTACGCCTGGGCGTGGTGTTGTGGCTCAGTTTACTGGCGATGCTGGTACTGGTGCATTACACCTATGCGGCGTTGTTTGCAGTAGTGGTCGATTGGCCGATGCTGCAAGCTCAGCTGATACTCGCCATGCTTGCCAGTCCTGTTGTTATTCTGATTGTTCTTTATCTGGTGCTGCATCTTGATGCAGCCTTACTTTATCTTAAAGATTCTGCCCATCAGGAACGTCTGCTTAACCAGAATATGCAGGACAGTATCCGCCAGCTTAATTTCGAGATTGAAGAGCGGAAAAAAGCTTTTCAGGCAAAACGACGTGCAGTAGATGAGCTTCGGAAGGAAATATCTGAACGCAAAAAAACTCAACAGGAACTGGAAGAGCAAAGTTTGCTGATCCGCTCTATCGTCGACAGCTCCCCCGACTTATTCTACTACCGCGATGAAAATGGTCATCTGGCAAGCTGTAATAAAATGTTCGAAATTATTATGGGTAAATCAGCGCAAGAGCTGATTGGCTATCATCCCGCAGAGCTTTATACCGAAGATAGTGCCCAGGCGGCAATTTTAACCGAGTATGAGGCAGCAGCCGAGCAAACCGAACTGACGCTGGATGTGGAATTTGTTAAACCAGATGGTCAGTTGCTATGGTTTGAAATGCGTAAGGTACCATTTTACGATGGTCAGGGGCGCTACATCGGCTTATTGGGATTTGGTCGCGATATTACCTCACGTAAATTAGCTGAACAGGCGCTGGAAAAAGCCTATCAGGATAAAGGTAAGTTTATTGCAACCCTCAGCCATGAGCTACGAACGCCGCTTAATGGCATTGTTGGCTTGAGCCGGCGTTTGCTGGACAGTACTTTAAGGCCAGAGCAGCATAGCTGGGCCAATACTATCTTTAGTAGTGCTGAAACACTGGGCAATATTTTTAATGATATTATCGATTTAGATAAAATTGACCGTCAGGATTTAGATATTGTCTTTCACAGTATTCATATTCAGAGCTTTTTGAATGATATTGCTAATTTTGCTGAGCTTATATGCCAGCAGAAAGGCCTGAATTTTGAAATGAGCAGCCAGGGTGATTTGGATTCATACCTTAAATTAGACGCCACCCGGCTGCGTCAGGTACTGTGGAACTTACTAAACAATGCGGTTAAATTCACTGCACAAGGGCAAATAACCCTGGAGTGTGTGCTTACAACTACCGCGGCGAAACCTGCAGAATTATTGTTCAAAGTGCAGGATACCGGTATTGGCATCGCCCATGATGAGCAGGAACGTATTTTTGATATGTACTACAAGTCTACCGATGGTCGTCGTTTAAGTATTGTTGGTTCTGGTATTGGCTTGTCGGTTTCGCGTGCGCTGGTTGAGGCTATGGGCGGTAAAGTTTCCCTAACCAGTGAGCCGGGTCAGGGCAGCTGCTTCAGTGTTCGGTTACCTACCGAGCAGGTTGCCGCGCCAAGTGTTAATCCGATAAGTTGTCCCGAGCTTACTATACTGCTGATTGAAGATGTGCCTCTTAATGCTGAAATAGCTACGGCGCTATTAGAGCAGCGAGGCCATACGGTTATTCACGCCGATACTGGAGAAGACGCTATAGCACTGCTGGAAACCGAAGATGATATTGATTTGGTTTTGCTGGATATGCAGCTGCCTGATATGAACGGCGATCAGATTGCCCGGTACATGAGAAGTGAAAGCCATTTGCAGAGCATTCCGATAGTGGTACTCAGTGCTAACGTCAGAAAAGCTGAAGAGCAGTTGACTGATGTTCAGGTTGATGGCGCGCTGGCAAAACCGATTAATACCAATATGCTTGATCAGATGCTGGCCAGACTGTTTTCACCAAGTGCTTTAAAGCTACAGCAGCTTAGTCCGGTAAAACCTGACAATGATGATAAGCAGATCCTGGATCTGGCTACCTTACAAGACTACATGCAGTCACTGGGACCAGAGGCGATGAAACGAAGTGCGCAATTGTTTGCCCGCTTATTGCCTGGGTACATTAATAAGATGATTGAAGCCGCTGTGCAGCAGCATCCGCAAGATTTCAAAGAATCTGCCCACAAGCTGAAGGGTGCTGCAGCCTCGGTGGGTTTGTTATGGGTACAACAGCAAGCAAAAAGATTTGAGCAGGAAACCTTTGCCTGGCATGGGCTGGAACGGCAATTAGTTGATTATCATTTAAAAGCAGAGCAGCACCTGGCTGCTCTGTATGATTTTATTGAAGCAAATTAATAACCCGGCACGGCAGGTTATTAAATAACTTATTTATCTATCTTGCCCACAAAACGATAACCTTCACCATGAATGGTGCTGATTAACTCAGGGCTGTCGATATCTGATTCAAAATGCTTGCGAATGCGACGAATGGTTACATCAACAGTACGATCATTTGGACGCAGTTCACGGCCAGTCATATGGCGGATCAATTGTTCACGGGTAAATATTTTACCTGGGGTGTCCAACATTAAACGTAGTGCGCGGTATTCGCCTTTTGGTAAACGGCGTGCCATACCCTTTGGTGAGGTTAGGTTGCGGCTGTTTTCATCAAGCGTCCAGCCGTTAAATTTAACAATGCTTTTGTGCTCTTCAACCACGGGTTGGGCAACGGTGCGACCCAGCAGGTTACGGGCACGGATAGTCAGCTCACGTGGGTTAAATGGTTTAGTCAGATAATCATCTGCACCAATTTCCAGACCCAAAATCCGGTCTACTTCGCTGTCGCGGCCAGTTAAGAAAATTAAGCCAATATTTTCTTTTTGGCGCAACTCACGAGCCAGGATAAGACCATTTTTACCTGGTAAATTTATGTCCATGACCACCAGGTTAACCGGATTTTGTTCCAGCTTTTGATACATCTCTTCGCCGTTAACTGCTTCGATGACATCATAGCCTTCACCCTGGAACAGATTAACCAGATTTAGTCTGGTAACTTCTTCATCTTCAACGATCAGAATCACAGGTGTTTGCATTAGAGTTAAACCTTTTGTGTTTTTTGTGAACAGTATAGCGTACTAGTTACTATAGTTGCTGTGGACATGTCAAATACTGGCGTAATTATAGCGGGCTGTCCAATTGTTAACAAGATTTTTGTTAACAATTGGCCATTATTAATTAGCGAAAACTTATTTTTTCTGGAAAATATAATTAATTCAAGGGATAAGCTTATTTTGAGTTTTTGTGGCTGTTATTAATCACCGGGAAATCAATCAGTACTTTAACTCCAAAACCAAGGGTGCTTTCGAAACTGATTTTGCCATTTAACGCCTGAGTAACCAGATTATAGACCAGGTGTAAGCCCAGACCGCTACCACCCTCGCCACGTTTAGTGGTGACAAAGGGATCGAAAATTCGTTTTTTTATCGCTTCAGGTACGCCGCCGCCATTGTCGCTGTAACACAGCTGGCAGCGCGTGCCAGTTATTTTTACCGAAATTTGCATTTCGCCCGGATCGTTATCAGCAAAAGCATGGATCAGACTATTCATTATCAGATTTATCAGAATTTGATTGATCGCCCCTGGTTTACTCTCAATCATCAAGTCCGGCGGACACTCCACCAACACCTGATGACGGGTTTTCTTCAGGTTCGGTCGCAAAGACAGCAACACTTCATTGATAAGTTTTGCCATGTTAAAACTACGCTGATTATCGTTATACTGGTCGACTGCAACTTGTTTGAAACTACTGATTAAACTTGCTGCACGCTCCAGGTTGCGATAAATGATACCCAGATTTTCTTTGCTTTCATTTAAAAAGCGTCCAAGCTGTGATGACGTTAGTTTTTTCTCGGTGAAAGCCCGTTCAATAATAGTAAGTTTATCCTGCAATAATGTTGATGCGGTCACGCCGAGGCCGATAGGCGTATTTACTTCGTGGGCTACGCCCGCCACCATCTGACCCAGACTGGCCATTTTTTCGGTTTCAACTATCTGATTCTGATATTGATGCAAAGTAGCCAGAGTATTAAGTAATTCCTGATTTGACGATTTCAGCGCTTCAGTTCGTTCATTTACTTTTTGTTCTAAGCCCTGATAAAGCTCGCGTATTTCTGTTTCGGTTTGCTGTTGTTTGATTATTTGCCGCTCAATTTTGTCAAGCATGGTATTGAGCGCTTTGCCAAAAACGTTAAATTCTTCAATGCTGTTTTGTGGTGCACGTAAATGATAGTGCTTATCTTTTGCTACGCTTTGCACTAATTGCAGCAGCTGGTTTATCGGGGTGGTAAAACGTTGCTCCAGCTTGCGGGTAAGAAAATAAACCACAATTAAGGCACATAAAATAATTAACAGGTCGATTAAAATTCTGTTTTGAATATAGGTTTGCAATTCCTGCTGACTTGCTCTGATAAAAACATAGCCAGCGGGTGCATCGTCAAGCCTGATTTCCTGACTCAGTTCAATATAATTATCACTTAACTGCGGTTCGATAAAAGAGGATACTTTTTCTAACTGGGCCGGATAAGGGCCTATGCCGCGGGCGTTATATATCGAGTAAAGTACTAAATTACCTGTCGATTGCTGCAGCCGGTATATATGAATGTTGTGAAACATAGGTACCGCAGCAAAAGAGTGCAGACGGCTTTCTTCAGTATGGGCAAAGTCGTTGTATATATTATCCCGCTCATCTGCAAAACCGGCATCGGTTTGTAATATTGCTTTTTCTGCCCCGGCAAAACTAGCCTGAGCATTAGAGGCAATAATGCTGGCGTAGCTTTTAAGCTCATTGATAAGAGCCTGACGTTGTTGCTTGATGTCTTGCAGCGTTGAGGCCAGCATTGAAACGCAGATTGTCAGACTGAATATTGTCATTACACCGATAAATAAGGTACTTCTGATAGTACTGGTTTTTGAACTGGTGTTGACTACTGCTCTCATGCATTGCTCACTCTTAGCTGACATTGCTGCAACTGCTCCAGATTATTTATTGATGTTATGCAGTTAATGATGTTTTAGCAAACCTGTTTGGTGTTTTTATTGTGGACGAGTATAGTTATCATGATTGTTTTTAGCAGGTGCATCACATGTCGTTGTGGGAAGCGTATAGAGACAGTGTCTTTATCTGCCGGCAAGGTTTGGCAAGCCAACTGGATTTTGCCATTATCAGTGCCCAGAATCCGGCAGGTGAATTAACAAATCCACATTTAAATTTGTGTCTCGACAAACGGTTTGAGGGGGTTTTAAAGCAAGCCCGGATCCCGTTTCGTTCGGTGATAGGTGCATCAGCAGATTTAAGTTTTCAGGAAAAAAGCTGGATAGTGTTTTGCGATAAAACACAAGCGTTGCAGCTTGGTCGTGAATTACAGCAAAACGCTATTTACTGGGTAGAACAAAATAAGCTGTATCTGGTACCTGTGCTCTATCAGCAAGCTGAAGAATATCTTGGCTTATTTGCAAGCAGGGTAATTTTACTGGCTGATTAACGCTGGCGTTTAAGGATTGCCAGGATCACTGGCAAATCATCGCCATACTCAGCTTCATACTGGCGCCGGGTCATGTTTTGTTGTATTTGTTGCTGCTCGTTGCGGGGCTGCTGCAACAACGCTTGAAAATCTGTGACGCAGATACAAAGCAGCTGGTTTTTATTTTGCGAAGGTAATTTGTCTGCCCGATACAATTTATGTGGGCAAGCTTTAACCCGCTTTTTATGCTGGATGCACTGCTGAGGAACTGCGGCCTGAGCCAGCATTATTCCGGGCATAACATGTGTTACACCCAGGATAATAATTGCCAGCAATATTGACCGCAATTTCATCGCCTTACCTTTTAATTGTCTGATAAATAACAAAACCATTAGCCTTCGCCAGAACAGTCACTTTACCAAAAGTTTGTTCCAACAGTGTCTGATAAGCCAGATGCGTGTTGGCCACCAGAGTCAGACTACCACCGGGGTTTAAACGATCCTTACTCTGGCTAATAAATGTTTCGCTAATACTATAGTCTGTTTTAATGCCGGTATGAAATGGCGGGTTACTGACAATATGATCAAAACAAGCTGGTTTTGCCGGCAGACCATCTGCAGTAATTACCGTACCTTGCAGGTTATTGGCTTGCAGGGTCTGCTTCGTGGCCTCAGTTGCCAGGGCACTGACATCAGAGCAATAAAGATTGATTGCGCTATTATTTTTTTTCAGAAAAGCGCCAATAACACCGCTGCCACAACCAAAATCTAACACGGAACCTTTAGTAATATGCTGCAAATGGTTAAGCAATAACGCGGTACCGGTGTCAAGTTTGCCGTGATTAAACACCCCGGCAATAGAACAGACATTAAGAGTTGTGTGATTGATAGTAAATTGTTGCTGGCTGAACCGCGGTTTTGTTAGTGCTGCTAACGAGCCGTTCAGACAATACCACAAACAATGTTTGGCATTATCAAGTTTATGGGCCTGCAACCCCAGCTTTTCGGCATGGCTGCTAAGGCTTTTAATACCACCTTTGTTATCGCCGACCAGGAATATCTGGCTGCTATCCGTTAATGCTGGCGCAATAGCTGCCAGTGTTAAACTAAGTTGTTCTTTACTTTTAGGGTAGTAAATAACTACCGTATCAAATTGCTGCTGAAACTCGGGCAGCGCACTGAAATAGCAAGTGATGTCAGGTATTTGCCAACTTTGGGCTGTAGCGGCATTGCTGGTGTAGCAACTAAGTTTAGTAGGCGCTGGTAATTCTGGCAGCAGACTGCGGGCCAACTCATCCGCTGGCGGCTCTACAATTAGAATATTTCCCGTTAAATCAGAGATGTTACGCAGCAGCATCTGGCTGGTATTGGCTAGCATTAGCTTATCCTTTCAAACATAAGATCCCAGACACCGTGGCCCAGTCGCTGTCCGCGTTGCTCAAATTTGGTTAATGGCCGCTCTGCCGGCCGCTCAACATAATCGCTGGTGGCTGACAAGTTAGTAAAGCCCGGCGCAGCCTGCATTACCTCTAACATATGCTCGGCATAATTTTGCCAGTCTGTCGCCATGTGAAACACGCCGCCAATCCGCAGCTTCTGTCGCAGTAGCTGCACAAATTCGCTCTGCACTATCCGCCGTTTATGGTGACGCTTTTTATGCCATGGATCCGGAAAAAATAACTGAACAGTGCTCAGACTATTATCTGCAATACTGTCATTTAGCACTTCAACTGCATCATGTTCAAATAAACGTAAATTCCTGAGGCCGGCTGCTGCGGCATCACCAAGGCAGGCCCCAACACCAGGCTTGTGAACTTCAATACCAATGAAGTTTTTTTCAGGAGCATTACTGGCCATTTCCACCAGCGATTTACCCATACCAAAGCCAATTTCCAGCACCACCGGCGCGCTGCTGCCAAATACCTGTTCCAGATTCAGTGGGCTATCCTGATAATTTAAGCCAAAGGCCGGCCAGTGATTATCAAGTGCGTTTTGCTGGCCTTTAGTCAGCCGGCCTTCGCGCAGCACAAAAGAGCGGATTTTGCGCATATATGGCACGCTTTCGCTTGGTTCAGCAGGCAGTTGCTGTGGTTCAGGTTGCACTGGGGTGTTGCTCATTGTTGGCTCCGTAATCAAACTGCGGCGCACATTATGCGGATATTAGCTGCTAAGCTCAACTGACGTTTTGCGTTGGCTTTCAGGCACAAGCTGCTTATACTGCGCTGCAATTGGCGAAGTTGGCCAAAAGTTGTGAAGTAAGTTGTCAAGTAAGTGGAGCCGGCTGTTGCAAAAAGATATTGCTAATTGGTTTTCAGATCAGCTGCTTAGCTGGTATCAGTTGCATGGCCGTAAAACCCTGCCCTGGCAAATCAACAAAAGCCCCTACAAAACCTGGCTAAGCGAAGTGATGCTGCAGCAAACTCAGGTTGCTACGGTAATTCCGTATTTTGAGCAGTTTATCCAACGTTTTCCCGACGTAAACAGCCTGGCGTCAGCGCCACTGGACGAAGTGCTGCACTTGTGGACTGGTTTGGGATACTACGCCAGGGCCCGCAACTTACACAAGGCTGCCCAAATTATTGCCACTGAGCACAAGGGGCAGTTTCCGGTTGAGTTTGAACAGGTTCTGGCGTTGCCAGGAGTAGGACGCTCTACCGCTGGAGCTGTATTGTCATTAGCACTTAACCAGCATTACCCTATTTTAGATGGCAATTGTAAGCGGGTACTCAGCCGTTTTGCTGCGGTAGCAGGCTGGCCCGGCAACAAAGCTGTTGAACAAAAGCTATGGCAACTGGCAGAACAGGTGACTCCCGGTAGCCCGGACGTAATGGCCTTTAATCAGGCAATGATGGACCTGGGGGCAACGCTTTGCAGCCGCAGTAAACCCCGCTGTGCTGAGTGTCCGCTAAAGCTGAATTGCCGCGCTGCACTGACTGGTGAGCAGGCGGTTTATCCCGGTAAAAAACCTACGAAAACCCTGCCTGAAAAACAAAGTTTCTGGTTAATGCTGCAACATCAGCAACAGGTGTTACTGCAGCAACGGCCGGCCAGTGGCCTGTGGGGTGGCTTGTACGGTTTTATTGAGTTTAGCAGCGAACAATTGCGCTCAGACTTTTTGTCATTAAACCAGTTGCAAGTGACAGCAAGCCTCGAGTTGCCGGCTTTCAGGCATACCTTCAGTCATTTTCATTTATGGATAACACCGCAGCTGGTGCAGATTGAGACAAAACCAGGCAGTGTGCAGGAGCAAACTGGCGCACAATGGTTTACAATAGCGCAATTACCGCAGGTTGGATTATCAGCACCTGCAAAAATCCTGTTGCAACAGCTGCAGGCATTACAGCCCCGGAAATGAGGAGCAAGGTTTTATGAGCAGAACCGTATTTTGCGAATACTTAAAAAAAGATGCCGCAGGGCTGGATTTTCAGCTGTACCCTGGTGATTTGGGCAAACGGATTTTTAACTCGATTAGCAAAGAAGCCTTCGCTCTGTGGCAGGCTAAGCAAATAATGCTGATTAACGAAAAGAAACTGAATATGATGAACCCTGAACACCGGCAGTTTCTGGAACAACAGATGGAAGCCTTTTTGTTCGAGGGCCAGGAAATTGAAATTGAAGGCTACAAGCCGCCAGCCAGTTAATTATCCTGTCAGTAAATTAGAGAGTTAAGCGAATTTATGGCGCGTCGTCTGCCACCCTTAAATGCATTAAAAGCCTTTGAAACAGCGGCCAGGCACCTTAGTTTTACTAAGGCTGCTGAAGAAATGTATGTTACCCAGGCTGCCATTAGTCATCAGATTAAAGCGCTCGAAGATCACCTCGGCTTAAAGCTGTTTATGCGGAAAAACCGCTCGCTGTTGCTGACAGAAGAGGGCCAAAGCTACTTTCTGGATATCAAAGAAATATTTCTGCAGTTACACGAAGCGACAGAAAAACTGCTGGCACGAGGCGCCAAAGGTTCATTAACTGTAAGTTTGCAGCCGAGCTTTGCCATTCAGTGGCTGGTACCACGTTTAAATCAGTTTAGTGAGCAGCATCCTGATATCGATGTCCGGATCAAAGCGGTTGATTTAGACGAAGGTTCGTTAACTGACGACGTTGATGTTGCCATTTATTATGGCCGTGGTAACTGGCGTAACTTGCATGCCGATAAGTTGCATACAGAGTACCTGTTGCCAGTGTGTTCACCATTGTTACTAAATAGCGGCAAGCCGTTGAACGAACCTACTGATCTGGCAAAGCATAATTTACTGCATGATGGCTCGCGGCGTGCCTGGAAAGCCTGGTTTACCAGCCAGGGTTTTAAGCAGTTTAATGTCAATCAGGGGCCGATTTTCAGCCACTCTTCGATGGTGCTGCAGGCTGCGATTCATGGTCAGGGAGTAGCATTAGCACATAACGTGCTGGCCCGGCCAGATATTAATTCAGGCCGTTTAATCGTGCCATTTAACCATGTGTTAATCAGTAAAGATGCCTATTACCTGGTATGCCGGGAAAGCCAGGCAGAGCTGGGTAAAATTACCGCATTTCGTCAATGGATGGTCGATATGGTAACAGCTGAGCAACTGCTGTTCACCGAGCAGCAATTTACTAATGCTGTCGCCATTGATTAACGCCAAAGCCCGCTTAATTCTGGCGCATGGTGCCGGCGCGCCATCTGACAGTCCTTTTATGATTATGCTAGCCGGGGCGCTGGCCAGGCACAACATTGAGGTGCAGCGTTTTAATTTTCCTTACATGCAGCGCAGTATTGAACTGGGCATTAAAAGACCACCAGATAAGATGGCGTTGTTGCAGCAGCATTTTATGGAGCAGATAGGCCTGGTTAAACCAGGTTTGCCACTATTTATCGGCGGAAAATCGATGGGTGGCAGGGTTGCTAGCATGCTGAACTTGCCCGAAGCACTGCAGGTTAAAGCCATATTCGCCTTTGGCTATCCGTTTCATCCACCAGCTAAAAACCAATGGCGGACTGAGCACTTTGTCAGGCTTACCACGCCGTTGTACATTTTGCAGGGTGAGCGTGACCCTTTTGGTAAACGTACCGAGCTGGCTGCGTTAAACTGGCCCAAAGTCAGCGTGCACTGGCTAACGGCAGCCGATCATGATTTTAAACCAACCAAAGCCAGTGGTCTGCAGCAAAAACAACTTATCAGTGCAGCGGCAACATATTGCAGTGAGGTAATAGATGAAATACTTCTGGCCGGTCAGTAATAGCCTGACAGGCCTTTATGGCGCTGCGGTAGTGGGACTGGCTGCTGCGCTGATGCACTTGTGGAGCGGGCTCGATTACAATGAATTTGGCCGCCTGTTAAGTGCCATCAGTATGCTGGCTTTTCATACGCTGGCAATATTGATAATTGGCCGGCAGTCGCCCGGCTCAAAACTGCTAAAGTTAGTGGTGCTGCTCTGGCATATCGGGCTTTGGCTGTTTTGCTGGACCTTGTTTGCCGGCGTGCTGGCGCTGCCGTTTTATTATTCCGCCCTGGCTCCGCTTGGTGGACAAATTTTGATTATTGGCTGGTTGTTGCTTGTGGTAAGCGCCTGGCGAAAGGATGTTAAATGAAACAACTACTACTGTACTGCCGGGCCGGTTTTGAGAAAGAATGCGCAGCAGAAATTCAGGATAAAGCCGGGAGCTTTGATGTTTTTGGTTTTTGTAAACTAACGGCGAATTCAGCCTTTGTTATTTTCGAATCTCATGATGCAGATAGCCTGGCAGAGTTTTATCGGGACTATCCATTTGAGCATTTTATTTTCATCCGCCAATGGTGCCTATTGCAGGCTGAACTGCTTGAATTGCCGTCTGAAGATCGAATTGCGCCCATACTTGAAGCTCTCGTTGCTGCTGAATTAAACGGCTGTGGTGATCTACGTGTTGAATATCCTGAAACAAACGATGGTAAAACGTTGTCAACCCTGGCGCGTAAATTAACTGTACCTCTTCGCCAGTCTTTGCGTAAAGCAGGCGTATTATTGCAAAAAGAGCAAAAACGAGCGCCGGTTTTGCACGTGTTGTTACTTAGTGGTCAGCAAGGGTATGTTGGTTTGTCTTATCCAGAAAATAACAGCCCGCTGGAAAATGGTATTATGCGATTGAAGTTCCCTAACGAAGCGCCTAGTCGGAGCACGTTAAAACTTGAAGAAGCATTTCTGCAGTTTATTCCTAAGGATGAATGGGATAAGCGTTTAGGCGGTGGCTTAAATGCAGTTGATTTAGGCGCCAGCCCTGGCGGCTGGACCTATCAACTGGTAAAGCGCAGCATGATGGTGACCGCTATTGATAACGGGCCCATGGCGGAATCGCTAATGCAAACCGGCCAGGTCAAGCATTTAATGGTAGATGGTTTTAAATTTGAACCCCAAAAGAAAAACGTATATTGGGTCGTCTGCGACATGATTGAGCAACCACAGCGGGTTGCCGAGCGGATGGGCGATTGGCTGATTAATGGCTGGTGTCAGGAAGCAATATTTAACTTAAAATTACCGATGAAAAAACGCTATGAAACTGTAACCGAGATTTTGGCTCAGCTGGAGCAGCGGCTGGTAGATGCTGATATTAAATTCCGTTTACAGGTTAAGCATCTGTACCATGACCGTGAAGAAGTTACAGTACATGTGCAGAACCTGGTGTTGAAATTCTAAGCGTTTCTTTCATTGAATTGAGAGCTGAATTAATCAGCGCTTAATTCAAGCGTCAGCCAGACCAGCCTATGGTCTGAGCTGGCGCCGCGGGCACCAACCAGCGGATAATCTGCCTCGCTTTTCGCCGGCCAGAACACACCACCTTCTTTAATATTAAAACCAAAATCAGAGGCCAGCACATAGTCTGCCCGCATCCGCCAGCTGGCGGTATGGTATTTAGCGTGGGCCAGTTCGGGCGTGTTTTCTGCTGCTCCCAAACTAGCTGGGGTGAAGCTTTGATTTATGCTGCGGTGATTAACCAGAGCTGTTATTGCGCTACTGATAGCATCGCCATCACCATCAGCTGAGGCGTTTAAATCACCCAATAACACAAAACGACTTTGCTCTGCCAGACCGCCTTTATTACCGTTGTCGTCATATATGTATCCGGCAGCAGCAGGATCCAGATAATCAAGCCAGAACCTGATTTCGTCGTGGTTACGAATGCCGTTGCGATTTTCAGGGCCATCAAACACTGGTGGGGTCGGGTGACTGGCCAGAATATGTATTGTCTTACCAGCAACAATTATCGGGATATCCCAGTGCGATTTGGATGACAATGGCATTTGCTGCCAGGCCTCAGGATTATACCAGGGGCTGCCATCCTGTTTATTAGTTGGCATAAAGCCAGGCATATCACGCCATTTGAAATGTTGGAAAGTCCTAACTTTATCAAGAACAATCGGGTATTTAGATAAAATAGCCATACCATATTGGCCGGGATAAAAGCCGTAGCCCCAGGCATCTGCGCCGACGCCAGTTGCCTCGCCACTATTATCCAGGTCAAACGGGCTGGGCTGGCCGGTATTGACCGTTGAGTAATAGAAGTAGGGATAGTCTATTGGTTGGCTGCCTTGTTGAGGTTTATTCAGGTAGTTTTTAATAAAGGCCAGAATACCAGATTCCGGGTTTTCTATGTAATCAAACTCATTTAATAGCATTACATCGGGCCGGACCCGCTGAATAATAGTGGCAATGTTTTTTACCTGTGGGTTGTTACCATCGGCCAGAATTTTCGCTAACACCGTGTTGTCGCCGGTTTCACCGCGCGGCAGGTAGTTACTAGATTCCATGCTGACATTAAAGGTAGCAACTTTTATCTTAGTGGCGTTTTCGGCCATAGATACTCCGGGCGTAAGCAATAGTAAGCCAAAAAATATAGGTTTAAGCATAGTTCGTATTAGTCGTAAATCAGGTGGCTCAGCATAACGGGGCAATTATTAAAACGCCAGCATAACGCTGATTTATGCAGAAAAATGATATTTTTTAACCAATTTAAGGTGCGAGCATTCGCAACTCTGACCAGCCATGTTACACTTGCATGACAGGCGCACTTTGACTATAGAAGAGCTTAAAAGTTCCCAGTTAAATTGTCGTGTAACGAAAATGACATATTGGTTCGCTACACTTAGCCCCAGATTGAAAACATCATATGTATTCAAACGGACTAGAACACAACTATCAACTACCAGGTGAAAACGATATGAAAATAAAGAGTATAGCGCTTGCGGTAACACTGGCACTTGGTGCAAGTAATATCGCAATGGCACAGGAAACTTCATCAGCTGTTCGTGGTGTTGTTACGACAGAGGCCGGTTCAACAGTAGCTAACGCCACGGTAACGGTTACAGATAAACGTAACGGTACTACCAGAACAGTGACTACCAACGAAACAGGTACTTTCTCTGCCCGCGGTTTGCAAGTTGGCGGACCATACTTATTAACAGTAGTAGGGCCTACTGGCCGTACTCAAAATATTGATAATGTTTTTCTGACCTTAGGTGAAACTCAAAACCTGAATGTCGTTATTCAACAAGCTGATGTTGAGCGGATTGCTGTAACTGGTTCAGCAATGACCAACTCTGCCTATGGTAGTAAGAGCCCTGTTGCAAATTTCGGTTTAAATGATTTGGAATCTCTGCCTGCCATTAACCGTGACTTGACTGATGTCGTCGCTGCAGACCCGCGCATATATATCGATGCTGGTTTTTCTCGTGGTATTCAGTGTAATGGCGCCAGCCCACGCTTCAACAGCTTAACTGTTGATGGCGTTAAAATGAATGATAACTTTGGTTTGAACAGCAATGGTTATCCGACTGAGCGTATGCCGTTTTCTTACGATGCATTGCAACAGGTCGCAGTTGAGTTTGCCCCATTTGACGTAAAATACGGTGGTTTTACTGCCTGTAACATCAACGCCGTAACAAAATCAGGCGGTAATGAGTTTAAAGGTTCAGTGTTCTACGACTTTACCAACCAATCGTTGCAGGGTGATAAACTTGAAGGTACTTCGCTGGAGCAAGATGATTTTGATGAGAAGCGCTACGGTATAAACCTTGGTGGTGCTCTGATAAAAGACAAGCTGTTCTTGTTTGCTGCTTACGAGATGTATGAAGGTGCTGATACCTTTACCCGTGGTCCTGCAGATACCAATGCCGGCACGCCAGTTGCGGGTTTAACGCAGGCTAACTTAGACCGTATTGCGCAAATTGCTCGTGATGTTTACGGTTACAACGTTGGTGCGCCGATCGGTTCGTCACCGGTTGAAGATGAAAAACTGTTGGTAAAACTTGACTGGTATATCAACGATGCGCATCGTGCAGCTTTAACTTACAACTACAACGATGGTGGTTCGGTGCGTGAGTCGGATGGCGCGGCGTTCAACTATGAATTTTCTGACCACTACTATGATCGTGGCGCAGAGTTTACATCATATGTTGCTCAGGTGTTTTCTGACTGGACTAACGAGTTTTCAACTGAATTACGTTTAGGATACTCAGAGCTTGATAACCGTCAGGTTAACATAGGCCCCGGCGGCTTAGGTGAAGTTCAGGTTCGTGCCAGCAGCAACCCGCGCTCAACTGTATTTATGGGTGTAGATGATTCGCGTCAGTCTAACAAACTAAACTACGATACCACTTTCCTGAAACTGGCTGGTACTTATTCGGTGGGTGACCATCTGATTTATGCTGGTTATGAATTCGAAGAGTACAACGTGTTTAACTTGTTCGTGCAGCATTCAATTGGTGAATACCGCTTCTATTCAATCGATGCGTTTGAAGCCGGCACACCAAACGAGATTTACTACGGTAGTGGTGCCGGCACCAATAACCCGGCAGATGCAGCAGCCAATTTTGGCTACGCAGTTCATACCTTGTACGCTCAGGACGAATATTACTTTTATGATCACGACCTGACCGTTACTTTCGGTCTGCGTTATGACTGGTATAGCAGCAGCGACAAGCCACGGGTAAACGATAATTTTGTTAATCGTTACGGTTTTTCTAACGACAATACTTTCGATGGTGAAGGCTTAATTCAACCACGTTTGGGTATCAACTGGAATGTTAACGACCAACTGGAAGTTCGTGGTGGTATTGGCTTGTACTCTGGTGGTAACCCGAATGTATGGTTAGCTAACGGTTATCAGAACGATGGTGTTACACAAATTCAGATCACTGATCGCTCACCTGGTATCAACCTGTTTGACGTGCCGTTAAGTGGTTCAGGTCGTCCGTTGTTTGATATTCCGCAGTCTTACTTTGATGAAGTGGCTGATGCCTCTGGTGACAGTGCTGTAAACGCAGTTGATCCAAACTTCAGCCTGCCGAAAGAATGGAAATATGCACTTGGCGCTACTTATACCTTTGATGAAGGTACGGTAGTGATGGCTGATATGATGTACACCGTGTCGAAAGACCAGTCTATTGTACGTGATATCTCACAAGTACAAACAGGTACTTTGTTTGACGGTCGTCCGGTATATTCAAGTGTTGAAGGCAATCGCTCAGGTGACTACCTGTTAACTAATGCCAGTTCAGACGCCAAACAGTTCTCGTTTAGCACCTCTGCCAGCAAAAGTTTCGATTTCGGCCTGGATATGACTTTGGCATATGCCTATATTCAGTCTGAAGATTCGAACCCAATGACCAGCTCGGTTGCTGGTTCTAACTTCGGTAACTATGCACGCAGCGATTTTAATAATCCTGGAACTGCTACTTCAAACTACGAAACACCGCATCGCTTTACGTTCAGAGCGACTTACAAGCATGACTTTTTTGAAGGCTATACCACTTCAGTTAGTCTGTTAGGCTCGCATAACAAAGGCCGTCCATACAGTTATACCTTTGAAGGTAGAATCGCAGGTGATACGTCAACAGGTCGTCAACTGTTATATGTACCTACCGGCGTAAGTGATCCAAACGTCGTTTGGGGTGCAAACGAAGATGGTGAAGCATTTGATACAGATGCGTTCTTCGCCTTTGTTAACAACAGTGGCTTAAGCAAATATGCTGGTGGTATTGCAGATCGTAACGAGTTCTACAGCGATTGGTGGACTAAGTTTGACTTACGGGTAACGCAGGAGTTACCTGGTTTCATGCAAGGTCACAAAGCTAAAGCATTCTTTGTTATTGATAACCTGACTAACCTGTTAAACGATGACTGGGGCGTCTTATACGAAGCAAGCTTCCCGCAAACTGCTTCAGTTGTTGATGCCGATATTAATGCCCAAGGCCAATACGTGTTCAATGAGTTTACTAATCGTGACCCTCAACGTCGTGTAGCTACACCGTCGCTGTGGCGCATGACAGTAGGTATTGAATACAAGTTCTGATAATTGTTTCTGCTGTAAATGAAATGCCCGCTTAAAGCGGGCATTTTTTTTAGCTGTTTTTATTTCTATCTGCAGCATTATTAGCGATAATCGCCAGCTGTTTTCTAGAAAGTAGGCGATGTTGTGGCTAAAAATACTATTATTGCTATTGCCGGGGCTTCGGCATCCGGTAAAAGTTTATTCGCATCAACAGTTTATCAGGAGTTGGTTGCTGAGTTAGGTGGCGAGCGCATTGCAATTTTATCTGAAGATGCCTATTACCGCGATCAAAGTCACTTGTCTTTCGATCAGCGCGTTTTAACTAATTACGATCATCCTTCCGCTTTTGAACATGCTTTACTGGTCGAACACTTACAGCGTTTACGGGCCGGACAAAACATTGAGATGCCGCAATACAGTTACAAGTTGCATACCCGGCTGGATGAGACTATTAAAGTGCAGGCTGCAAAAGTCATTCTGGTGGAAGGTATTTTGTTACTTAACGACGAAAAGTTACGTCAGCAATTTGATATCAGTGTGTTTATGGATACACCATTAGATATTTGTTTGTTGCGGCGAATTAAGCGTGACCTGGAAGATCGTGGCAGAAGCCTGGCTTCGGTTACCGAGCAATACGAGACGACAGTGCGTCCGGCTTTTTTTGAGTTTATCGCACCTTCTAAACAACATGCTGATTTAGTCGTTACCCGGGGTGGTAAAAACCAGATTGCTATCGATATTATAAAAGCAAAAATTCGCCAGCTACTGGCAGAATAATAATAATCAGGGAATAACGTATGATGGGAATAGTGGGCATTTTTGCCTTGTTACTGGTGGCTATTGCTGCCTCAGCGCATCGCAGCCGGATTAACTGGCGCACTGTTGGTGGCGCATTTGCTATCCAGTTGGCAATTGGTGCTTTTGTTCTATATGTGCCTTTTGGCCAGGACGTGCTTTACAGCGTATCGCAAGTTGTCGCTAATGTAATTGGCTATGCTAATGCAGGGATACTTTTCTTATTCGGCGACTTGGGCAGTTTTTCTCAGGGCTTTATTTTCGCTATTCATGTGTTAACTATTATTATCTTTTTCTCTTCATTAATTGCTGTGCTGTATCACATCGGCCTGATGAGTTGGGTTATTCGGTTAATTGGTGGTGGCTTGCAAAAGTTACTGGGTACCAGCCGGCCGGAATCTATGTCAGCTGCCGCTAATATTTTTGTAGGTCAGACGGAAGCGCCGTTAGTAGTTAAGCCATTTATACCGACAATGACCCGTTCAGAGCTATTCGCAGTAATGGTGGGTGGCCTGGCGTCAGTGGCCGGTTCAGTGCTGGCGGGGTATGCCGGTTTAGGTATTGAGCTGAAGTACCTTATTGCTGCTAGTTTTATGGCTGCTCCAGGCGGCTTTTTAATGGCAAAGATAATATTGCCGGAAACTGAACAACCTAAAAACGAGTTGACTGAAATAAGCACTGAAAAGCCGCATACTAATGTTATTGATGCTGCAGCTGCAGGGGCCTCAAGTGGTATGCAGCTGGCGTTGAATGTGGGCGCCATGTTGTTAGCCTTTGTCGGTTTAATTGCGCTGGTAAATGGTATTGTTGGTGGAGTTGGCGGTTGGTTTGGTATAGAGAACCTGACGTTACAGCTAATATTCGGTTATGTGTTTCAACCTCTGGCTTTTATTCTGGGCGTATCGTGGGACGAAGCCAGAATGGCGGGTAGCTTTATTGGCCAGAAGTTGGTTATTAATGAATTTGTCGCATACCTTGATTTTGTGCAGGTGAAAGATCAGTTAAGCGCGCATACCCAGGTGATAGTAACAATTGCCTTGTGTGGTTTTGCTAACTTTTCTTCAATTGCTATTTTATTAGGTGGTCTGGGCGGTATGGCTCCAGGTCGCCGGGCCGATATTGCTGAGTTGGGCTTAAAAGCCTTGCTTGCTGCAACATTGGCTAACTTAATGAGCGCTGCAATAGCAGGGTTCTTTTTTTCCTTAGGCTAAAAAACAGGTCTTTTATATGACACAGCAAGTTCCAACGTTAGATATAAGACGGTTTGCCACCGACAAAGATAACTTTGTTGCCGAAATTGGCAAGGCCTACACTGAGTTTGGATTCTGTGGCATTAGTGGTCATGGTATTTCAGATGAAGTGGTAGCAAATACTTACAATGCAATTAAACAATTCTTTGCGTTACCAAATGAGGTAAAAGCAAAGTACCACAAGCCAGGGCAGGGTGGTGCACGCGGCTATACAGCAGTTGGGGTTGAGAAAGCCAAAGACTCTAATCACCCTGATTTAAAAGAGTTCTGGCATGTCGGTCGTGAGCTTGATGGCCCTGCACCACATCCCAGTTTATATCCTAATATCTGGCCTGCTGAAGTGCCCGGTTTTAAGGATGCCACCTATACTCTTTTTGCTGAGTTAGAGGCGTTAGGTAATCGCGTGCTTGAAGCCTTAGCGTTATTTTTAGGGCAGCAGCAAAGCTATTTTGCTGATAAAGTGAATTATGGCAACTCTATATTGCGGCCCATTCATTATCCGCCGATAAAGGATACGTCTACTGAGTCTATCCGCGCTGGTCAGCATGAAGATATCAATTTGATTACTTTGCTGGTTGGTTCAAATGAAGCCGGTCTGGAAATCCTGCGTCGTGACGGTAGCTGGTTACCGGTAACCACTATTGAAGGCACTATCGTTGTTAATATTGGCGACATGCTGCAGCGGCTGACGAACCATGTACTTCCTTCTACTACCCACAGGGTAGTGAATCCGGCGGGAGCGGCAGCGGGTGAGCCACGTTACTCTATTCCGTTTTTTATGCACCCGAATCCGGACTATGTAATCGAAACGCTTGATACGTGTATCAGCGAGGAGCGGCCCAATCGCTATCCGGAACCAATTAACTCCAACGACTACTTGATGCAGCGGCTGGAAGAGATTGGTTTGCTGAAAAAAGCTAAGTAAAACGAGCTCTGCTCAGCAAATAAGCGAATGGATAAAAACGAGCAGAATAGTTGAATTCAGTAGTTGACTAGTTTATTTGAATCGCTATACTGCTCGCCATGTTCAGCACCTGGTGTTAAACATATGCAGATGTGGTGGAATTGGTAGACACGCAAGCTTCAGGTGTTTGTGCTCAAAAGGCGTGAGAGTTCGAGTCTCTCCATCTGCACCAAATTAACCGGCCAAGGCCGGTTTTTTTACGCCTGCAATTTACCGTTTTAGTTCGATGCGGCGGATAAAGTCTTCTACTAAGATATCGTACAGCTTATTACCCAGGTGCAAGTCTTCCACACCATCATCAATATTCGGGTTGTCATTCACCTCGATAACATAGACCTTATCGCCATCTTGTTTTACATCTACCCCATACAGGCTGTCACCGATTGGTGCGCAGGCACGAATAGCCGCATCTAATACGTGGGCCGGTACTTCATTAACGGCACAGGTACTAAAACCACCACTTTCGGTTTTCGCCTTGCCATGTTTATATATTTGCCAATGATTGCGAGCCATAAAATACTTGCAGGCAAAAATAGCCTGCCCGTTTAACACTCCAATACGCCAGTCATACTCTGTAAAGGTATAGCGCTGAGCCAGAATAATGGCGCTTTGTTCAAATAGCGTCGCCAGAGTAGAGCGAAACTCGGTGAGCGTCTTAACCTTAATCACGCCTCGGGAAAAGCTCCCATCCGGTATTTTTAATACCAGTGGTAGTCCCAGGTTGTCGGCGGCACGCTCCAGATTATCTTCGTCCTGTTTAAATAGCATCAGGCCATCGGGCATTGGCACTTTATGTTGTTCAAATAATGTATGCAGATAAACTTTGTTACCACAACGCAAAATAGAGCTGGGATCATCTACCACGGCTAAACCTTCACGCTCAGCTTTTTGTGCCATGTGAAAAGTATGATGGTTAACTGCAGTCGTTTCCCTGATGAACAGACCATCAAATTCAGCAATTCTATGAATATCTTTAGCGGTTATTTGTTCAACGTCCATCGCTGCTTTCTTTGCTGCTCTGACAAACAGTTCAAGTGACTTTGGTGTACACGGCGGAAATTTCTCTTTGGGGTCAACTAACACAGCTAAGTCATACTTAAACTTGCGGTTAGCGGGCTCAAGTCGCCAGATCTTGTGACTGTATTTTTCCAGAATATTACCAAACAGGCTTTGCTCAGTTTCGGTAAGTCTGTTCACGCTGCCGATTTTCAGCGTTTTCACCTGCCAGCTGGTTTTCTTTTGTAGCTCAACCCGTAATATCGGTACCGGGAAAGCTTCAAACAGGAAGGAGGCCACTTTTTTTAACGCTTTATGCTCAGTCTCGCCAAAGTAAATATTAAAAGTCAGCTGACTGGCGGTTTCGTCCGCCAGAGCCTTATTAAGCTGCTGTAGCAGTGCTAAAGGCACTTCATCGGCGATATCTGCAATTTCATGACGGTTAAACTTATTAAAAGCCCGCACCGAAGGCATAACATTATGACCACGCGCCTCAGCCAGTAATGAACAATAATAGCCACTGCCCAGATAGTGTGACTGGCGGCAGAGGTTAATTACCCGCACCCGTTGTTTTTGTTTTGCAGACCATTTTAAATATGCGGGTAAACTCATTACACCGTCATATTGATGGAAAGGCGCCCAGTCCTGAGCTTTATCTACTATTATTATCAGTTTCGCCATGTATCCTCCTGTTAGCGTGTCCAGCCTGACTGATTATCGCCTTGAATGACAGCAAATTATTTTTCAGCATAGCATCAGAATTTCTTACTGGCATTTCAATTGGATAACTGTTGTGATGTAACTACCAGTTAATACTGGCAACCGATGTTTAAAGGATAACAATTAATGTCTGCGCCGTTAGTTAAGTTAGAAAAGGCTTCTGGTATCACCCTGAGACCTGCAGCTTTGGCTGATGTTCCAATGTTACAATTGTTAGAACAGCGATGCTTTACTTCTGACCGTCTTAGTGTTCGTAGCTTCCGTCGTTTTATTACTGAAAAACGCAGCGATTTAACAGTCCTGGAGATTAATTCTCAGCTTGCCGGCTATTTTTTGCTTATTTACCGGCGGGGAACCAGCCTGGCACGGTTATATTCTATAGCGGTAGATCCTGCATTTCGTAAGCAGGGCATTGCTGAAAAACTCATGGTTGAAGCTGAGCAGCTGGCTGCCAGTCGACACTGTGCGTTATTAAGGTTAGAAGTACGTAAAGACAACAATGCGGCAATAAAGCTGTATCAAAAGTTGCAATACCACGAGTTTGCCATTAAGCATGACTTTTATGAAGATCACTCAGATGCTATCTGTATGCAGAAGCAGATTATTCAGTTTAATAGCGATTCTGTCTCCCGTCAGGTCCCATATATATCGCAAACCACACCCTTTACCTGCGGCCCGGCAAGCTTACTAATGGCATTTAATTATTTTAAGCCAGGCGCGTTCGACCCTTACCAGTTAGAAATTGAACTATGGCGTGAGGCAACTACCATTTTTATGACAAGTGGCCATGGCGGTTGTGGGCCGCGTGGACTTGCTCTTGCTGCTAATCGGAGAGGCTTTGCAGTAGAGGTTTATGTTAATAATGATGGTCTGCTGTTTGGTGATAGTGTCCGCAGTGAAGTAAAAAAAGCGGTATTGCAGCGGGTGCATGAATCTTTTAAGCAGCAAACAGAGCAGCAGCAGATAACCGTTCACCATGCAGAGCTCACTGTCAGTGCTATCAGGCAACACCTCCAGCAAGGTAAATTAATCATTGCCCTGATTAGCACCTGGCAGTTTGACAAAAGCAAGGCACCGCACTGGGTGGTACTTTGTGCTGCGGATGATCACTTTATTTATATTAATGATCCGGATACTGCTGATATTCCCTGGTTATCGACTGCTGAACGGCAATACATTCCAATAGAGTATAAAGTTTTTAATAAAGCATTTAGCTATGGCAAAAAGCGCCTGAAGGCGGCGGTTATTATTGGAGTGGATTAAAATCAGTCAGGTTTTGTAGATATTTTGGCTAAATTGCCTGCTTTATATGCGAACGACTCGTTACAGCAGGTTTTTAGTGAGTTACTGCTTGCGCCTATTATAAAACCCCCTATAATGCGCGCCATGCCGAGGGGGGCTGCGCTAAGCAGGCTGCAGGTGAAACAAACCAGATTGCAAAAATCTTTAAAAAAGACCCTTGACAGTCAGGTTTAAATCACTAAAATGGCGACCTCGCTTCAAGGTGGTAACGAAAGCCCTGAAATGAGAAGTTAGCTAGAAAGAGTCAAGCGTCATGAAGTGTTTTGATAAAAAGATAAATCATTACGCTTGACTTAAAATCTGGGAAGTGTAACATACGCCTCCCGCTTCAAACGAGTTTGAAGCACGCTCTTTAACAATTAGCAATCAATTATCTGTGTGGGCACTTATGATGATGTTCGTGTAAAACGAAAAAAATCAGTATGAGTGACCAAATGTAAGATTTAGTCAGTAATGCTGAGCTGAGACTTTTGTCTCGAAAAAACTTTAATTGAAGAGTTTGATCATGGCTCAGATTGAACGCTGGCGGCAGGCCTAACACATGCAAGTCGAGCGAATGAGGGG